>CAJXSZ010000001.1 GCA_913060815.1 uncultured Sulfitobacter sp.
GGGCGGGCAAAAGTGTGAGCGCGCCGCCGCCGATGGAGGTGGCGACCAAAACGATAGCAGGCACAAAAAGGACATTGGAGCGTCCGCCCGCAGGGTCCACTTGGACGCGTCGGGCGCGGGTGGCCTCGGGCGTGTCCAGTTCACTGCGCCCGTCGGGGCTGTATTTTCCGCCGAACCGTTTTGCCATGCCTACAGCCCTCCGAGCCAGCCTGAGCTGACGCCGAACAGCAGCACGATCAGGGCGACATAAGCAGTTTTCTGAAGCGGTTTCGGTCCCATCGGTCCCCCGTTTGCGGCGCCCTTTGCGCCGCCGTTATCCTATCATAAGCGTGCTGACGCGGGGTTTCTAGTGTCCCGACGTGTTGCGCTGTGCGCTTGCGATGCTACCCGTCTGCCCCGTGCGCCGCTGGGCGTTGAGCTTGCGGGTATAGCCAGACTGGATGACTTCCACTGCAACCAGCACCAAGACGCTGAAGTAGAAGGTGGTTTTGGACATCGGGATGACTTCGTAGCCGAAGAAGCGCAGCGCAAGCTCTGGATCATGCATTGCGTGCGAGGCGGCTTGGCCAGCTTCGCCCAGCAAAACAATGCCGACGATGAGCAGGATGAAAAGGCCCAGCACTTCGTACATGCGGTTGGCCTCAAGGAATTTGGTTACGCTCTCGGCCAGCACCAGCATGGCGACGCCCGACAGAATGATCGCAAAGGCAAGGATCGGGAAGACATCCGTGATGGCCAGCGCCGAGAGTACAGAATCAAACGAGAAAATGAGGTTCATCAACACGATAAGCCCCACGACCTTGGCTGCCGATTTGCCTGATTTGCCCTCGACGTCCGTGCCCAGATCATGGACCGACAACATGTGGGTGATCTCTTTGACCGCGGTGTACATGATAAAGATACCGCCGATGATAAACACCAGCGTGGCAAAGTTGACGCCGCCAGTGATCACGCCTTCCCAGTTCATGATAAAGAACGGCTCGGCCATCGCATCAATCGCGCGGATCATCACAAACAAAAGCACGACCCGCAGGGCGACGGCCAGCAGGATGCCCCATTTGCGCACGGCGGCCTGCTGCGCCACGGGCGCGCGCTGGCTCTCGATCGAGATATACAGGAGGTTGTCGAACCCCAGCACCGCCTGCAAAAAGCATAGCATGATGAGGTTGCCCAGATTTTCGAGTGTCAGCAGGTCGGCCATTGTCATTCCTTAAACGTGTCTCAAAGCGGCATATCCCAACAGTGTCAGGATGTGAATTGCGGGTGCGCGGGGAAAGATCACGGGATTTGGCCCTGCACAGCGGGTAGGTAAAATTGTCATTACTGAGTAACAGTATGATTTAATGAAAGGCCAGCCCCATGCAACAGCGCTATCTTGTACAGTCTCATCGCCCTGCGCATTTCAAAAGCCGCACACAGAACAATCGCAAGCGGCTGCGCACGGTTTACGCACTGTTGGCGCTGGCGATCGGCGCTGTGGTGCTCATGAGGTTCTAAAGGGTACTACCTTCGTTTAGTTGGTTTGGCGGTCCCTGATTTCGCGCCGCCGCTTGAAAATTTGCGCGGCTTGGCGGGTGCGCCGCTGGCGCGTTTGGCCGCATCGCGGGTCGCTTTGTCGGGGCGCGACGGCTTGTAGCCTTTGCCGCGTTTGGGGCGCGGCGGCTCCAGCTCTTCGGCGGGTTTTGGCAATCCTGGCTGGCCACGTCCGCCCATCTGCCCGCGTTTTTGCACAACACGCTTTTTGAAGCCGCGTTTTACCTCGGTCGGTGGTGCGGGCGGCTCTCCCAACAGCTCCTCCGCCTGTGCGCCCAATTGATCGCGCAGGATTTTGCGGCGGACCTCCTCTACTGCACCGGGCTTGATGTCGCCCAACTGGAACGGGCCGTAGCTGATGCGGATCAGGCGGTTCACGCTGAGCCCGATTTCGTCCATGGCGCGGCGAATTTCGCGGTTCTTGCCCTCGCGAAGCCCCACGGTGAGCCATGCATTGGCCCCTTTCTGACGGTCAAGGACGACTTCCATCGGCTGAAACGGCTCACCATCTGCGATGATACCTTTGCGCAAAGGCTCGAGCACCTCATCGGTGGGCCGCCCGTTGACGCGCACACGGTAGCGGCGCAGCCAGCCCGTCGAAGGCAGCTCGAGCAGGCGTTTGACGCCGCCATCATTGGTGAGCAGCAGCAGCCCTTCGGAGTTGAGATCGAGCCGCCCGATGCTCATCACCCGCGGCATATCAGCGGGGAGGGCGTCATAGATCGTCTCGCGCCCTTTCTCATCGCTGTCCGTGGTCACAAGGCCCGTTGGTTTGTGATAGAGCCAGACGCGTGCGGGGTCGGGCGCGCCAACGGGTTTGCCGTCGACCACGATGCGGTCGGCAGGCGTGACGTTTAGGGCAGGGCTGTCGATCACCTTGCCGTTCACGCTCACGCGGCCCGCCTCGATCATGCGCTCGGCCTCGCGCCTGCTGGCGATGCCTGCGCGGGAGAGGGTTTTTGCGATGCGGTCGCCTTGGGGCGTATTTGGGGTTTTTTCTGTCATGGGTGTGCCATAGCGCAACCGCCCCCCTTGCGAAAGGGAGGGTTTTAACGCCATCAAAGGGGATGGAATTTAAGTCCTTCATGGAAACCGCGCTTGAGGAAGCGCGCAACGCTGCTGCGCGGGGCGAAGTTCCTGTCGGTGCGGTCGTTGTCTCGGCCAGCGGTGAAGTGATCGGGCGGGCGGGCAATCGCACGCGTGAGGACAATGACCCAACGGCCCACGCCGAGGTGCTGGCGATCCGTGCGGCCTGCGCGCATCTGGGCGCGGAGCGGCTGTCGGGCTGTGCGCTCTATGTGACGTTGGAGCCGTGCCCGATGTGCGCGGGTGCGATTGCTGCGGCGCGGATTGCGCGGCTTTACTATGGCGCGTCCGATCCCAAATCAGGCGGCGTCGCCCAAGGGGCGCGGGTCTTTGCGCATCCGCAATGCCACCACGCGCCCGAGATATTTGACGGCATCGCCGAGATTGAGGCCGCGGCCCTGCTGCGGGATTTCTTCGCTGCCAGGCGGTGCTAAAGCTTTATCGCCTTCATCACTTCAGGCTCGATCACGGATGTCCCTGACGGAACGCCATTAATCAGCGCCTCTGCCGATTGTTCAAGGATCGGCATGGTGCGGTAGTGACATGGAATGACCGTTTTGAAATTGAAATAGGTCCGCGCGGCATAGGCGGCCATGTCCATATCCATTGTGAAATGCCCACCTGCTGACAAAATGCCGATGTCGGGTTTATAATAGTCCCCGATCCACGCCATATCCGCCATCAGACCCGTGTCGCCCGAAACGTAGATGCAGCGCTCTTCGCCCCGTATGATAAAGCCCGTTTCCGTGCCCATATAGAGATGTTTGCCGTCGACCTCGGTTGTGGAGGAATGCGAGGCTGGCACCATGCTGGCCGTGACTGCATCGCCCAAGCCGATCGTGCCGCCGATGTTAAAGGCATGGCCCTCGACAGCCCCTTGCGCATGAAGATGCCCTGCCAGCTCATACATGCCGGAGATGGGCGCGCCGGTGTCTTTGGAGATTTGCACAACATCGGCGATGTGATCGAAATGTGCGTGCGTGACCAGAATATGTGTGGCCCCTGCGGTAGCGGTGGCGTGCTGATCTTCGGCCAGCATCGGGTTCCCCGTCAGCCACGGGTCCAGCAGGAGAACCTGATCTTCGATCTCGATGCGAAAACTACCGTGCCCAAGCCAGATGATATTCATGCCGTTCCTCCTCCTGATTATAGTACCACAGCTTAGCGAATTTCGGTGCAACAGCTAGGGGAGTTGATCAAATTTGTTGGATCGCCGCGTGCTGGCGCGTGCAGGCGCTTGCAGCAGCGGCGTGAGGGCGCTAGACCCGCGATAAGCAGATGAGGAAGCACTATGTCCATTGATGAGAGCACCGCCGCACGCGTCGCCAAACTGGCCCGTATCAAGGTTGAACCCGAAGCGCTGCCCGCGCTTGCGCAGGAGTTCAACACGATTTTGGGATTCATCGAGCAACTGAGCGAAGTTGACATTGAAGGCGTCGAGCCGATGACCTCTGTGACCCCGCAGAACCTGCGCCAGCGCGCAGACGTAGTGACCGATGGCGACATGCAGGACGCGATCTTGAAGAATGCGCCCGATGCGCGCGAGGGCTTTTTTGCTGTGCCGAAGGTGGTTGAATAATGTCTGATCTGAATAAAATGGGCTTGGCGCAGGCCCGCGATGCGCTGCGCAAGGGTGAGACGACGTCCAAAGAATTGACCGAAGCCTGCCTCAAGGCCATCGAGGGCGCGGGCGCGCTTAACGCGTTTGTGCACCACACGCCCGAGATTGCGTTGGACCGTGCAGCAGCAGCCGATGAGCGCTTGAAAGGTTCCGAGGAAGCTCCCGCAATGTGCGGTCTGCCCATCGGGATCAAGGATTTGTTCTGCACCAAGGGCGTGCCGTCACAGGCGGCCTCGCGCATCCTTGAGGGGTTCAAGCCCGAGTACGAATCGACCGTCTCCCAAAACCTCGCGGATGCGGGTGCGGTGATGTTGGGTAAGCTCAACATGGATGAATTCGCTATGGGCTCGTCCAACGAGACCTCTGTCTATGGCAACGCGGTGAACCCGTGGCGCCGTGGCAATGAAGAGACAGCGCTGACGCCTGGTGGCTCTTCGGGTGGCTCGGCTGCGGCGGTCGCGGCTGATTTGTGTCTGGCGGCGACGGGCACCGACACGGGCGGCTCCATCCGCCAGCCTGCGGCCTTTACGGGCACAGTTGGGATCAAGCCCACTTACGGGCGCTGCTCCCGCTGGGGCGTGGTGGCATTCGCGTCGTCGCTGGATCAAGCAGGTCCGATGACCAAATCCGTACGCGATGCGGCGATCATGCTGGAAGCAATGTGCAGCTTTGATCCAAAAGATAGCACCTCCGCCGATCTGGCCGTGCCGAATTTCGAAGCAGCGCTGACAGGTGATATTCGTGGTAAGAAGATCGGCATTCCAAAAGAGTACCGCATGGACGGCATGCCCGACGCCATTGAGGCGCTGTGGCAGGACGGCATTGCGATGATGAAGGACGCGGGCGCCGAGATTGTCGACATCTCCCTGCCGCACACGAAATACGCGCTGCCCGCCTACTATGTGATCGCGCCTGCGGAGGCCTCCTCGAACCTCGCGCGCTATGACGGGGTGCGCTACGGCCACCGTGCCACGCTGGACGCAGGTGATGGCATCACCGAGATGTACGAGAAGACCCGCGCCGAAGGCTTTGGCCCCGAGGTGCAGCGCCGCGTGATGGTCGGGACCTATGTGCTGTCCGCAGGCTTTTACGACGCCTATTACAACCGCGCGCGCCGTGTGCGCACGCTGATCAAGAAAGACTTCGACGATGCCTTTGCCGCTGGCATTGATTGCATTCTGACGCCTGCAACGCCGTCTGCTGCTTTCGGGCTGGGCGAGATGATTGATGCGGATCCGATCCAGATGTATCTCAATGATGTGTTCACCGTGACCGTGAACCTTGCCGGCCTTCCGGGCATTGCGGTGCCCACAGGGACCGATGCGCAGGGTCTGCCAATGGGTCTGCAGCTGATCGGGCGTCCGTGGGAGGAGGCAGGTTTGCTGTCTTCCGCCTATGCGCTTGAGCAGGCTGCGGGTTTTGTAGCCAAACCTGCCAAATGGTGGTAAGAACCGCTTAAATGCGTAACAAAATGCAGGCTTTTGAGATGATCAGTGTTCGATTTGCTTTGGCGGCCTGTGCCGCCGCTGCTTTGGCCGCGTGCCAGCCCGCAGCCCCTGAAGACAGCCGTTTTGGCGTAGGCTTTGACGAGACATTTGCCGCACAACAGGCCAGCCGCGATGCCGCATTGGCAGGGCGCAGCGTGCCTGCCGCGCCATTGGTGCAATCTCAGCCCCTGCCTGCCCCCGGTTCTGCCGAGGAAACGGCCGCGCAAACTTCTGCATTGTTGGCGCAGACCTCGAACGTGGTCCAGAACGGTGGTGCCTTGACGGTAGCGGATGCGGCACGTCTTGAAGCGGCAGCAAATAACTCCGGCGTGCCCCCGCTTGAGGCGAGCCCGTCCAACCCGCCCCCTGCGGTAATCAACAGCGCGACAGGGATTAGCCAAGAGAATAACTTTGACGCTGTGTCGGGCCAGCGGAGCATCGAGAGCGATGCGGCGCGCCTTGCCGCGGCCCGTGCGCAGTATCAGGTGATCCAGCCCACAGCGCTGCCCCAACGCACGGCGACCGGCCCCAATATTGTGGCCTATGCACTGTCGCAGAACCACGCGGTAGGCACACGGAAGTACAACCGCTCCGGCTTTAACGCGCAGAGAAAATTCGAGCGCAGTTGTGGTAAGTTCAGCAGTCAGGATCAGGCGCAGATCGCCTTTCTCGAGGCGGGCGGACCCACACGTGACCGCGCGGGAATGGACCCCGATGGCGACGGTTTCGCCTGTCGCTGGAACCCTGCTGTTTTCCGCAACATAAGCGGTTAGGCGCGGGTGGCGCGGTTCAATGCCTCGCCCAATTGCGGGGAGCGGAGGAACGGCCTGACGCCGAGCCTCATTGTGATCCATTACACGGCCATGCAAAGCGCACAGGCCGCTCTGGAGCGACTGTGCGCGCCTGAAGCGGAGGTCTCTGCGCATTACCTGATTGATCTGGGCGGGGATGTGACCCAACTGGTCGAGGAAGCACAGCGCGCTTGGCACGCAGGTGCGGGGGAATGGCAGGGCTATGACGATATCAACTCACGTTCTATCGGGATCGAGCTGGACAATCGTGGCAATCACCCCTTTCCCGAGCCGCAGATGGTGGCGCTGGAGACATTGATGCGGGGGATCATGGCGCGGTGGGATATTCCTGCCTCAGGCGTCATTGGCCATTCGTGCATGGCACCTGGACGCAAGTTTGATCCGGGTCCGCGTTTTGACTGGGCACGACTGGAGCGGCAGGGTCTGGCCGAGGGGCCGCAAAGCTACGAGACGGACGAGCAGGACCAAGAGGCTTTTGTGAGTGCTGCACAGGCTGCCGGATTTACTGCGCCCGCCGATTTTGACGCGCTTTTGCACAGCACACGCCTGCGCCGAGCACCGTGGCGCAAGGGGCCGTTGCAGGCGGCGGATTTCATGCTCTAGCAGATCGCGGTTGCGATAGTCATTGACCGTGTCCCCCCGTTGCGCGTAGAGCGCGGGGTGCGCGGAAGGCTGGATGGCCGCTTCGTGACATCGCGCCTTGGCACGATGCACGGGGAGGAAAGTCCGGACTCCGATAAGGAATGGTGCCGGGTAACGCCCGGGCGGGGCAACCCGACGGAAAGCGCCACAGAAATTAGACCGCCCGTCATTGCGCAGCTTGGCTGTGGATTGTCGACGGGTAAGGGTGAAACGGTGGGGTAAGAGCCCACCGCGCTGCTGGCAACAGTGGCGGCATGGCAAGCCCCACCAGGAGCAACGCCAAATAGGGACCGCGTGCCGGGCAACCGGCGGAGCCTCTTATGCTCCAGCAGGTCCGGGTTGGCGGCTGTAGCCGTGTCGGTAACGGCGCGGTCAGAGGAATGGTCATCCATGAGGGGCAACTCTCAAGACAGAATCCGGCTTATAGGCCTTCCGCGCATTTATTCTGAGGGACGCCCACCCGAGCAGCGAGCGCCCCAGTCCGTTCAGGCGGCCTGTGCCGTGGCCAGTTCCGAGATGATGTCGGCTGTAGCTGCCGACAGGGTCCAGCCCAGATGCCCGTGACCTGTGTTGTAGAAGACCGCAGGGTGCCGCCCCTGCGCCACGCGGGGTAGCATGTTAGGCATCATGGGGCGCAGGCCTGCCCATGACTGGTAGCTCTCGGTGCTCATCTCGGGGAAATGCGTGTGGCACCAGTCAAGCATGGGCGCTACGCGGTTCCAGACGATGTCCTTGTTATAGCCGTTGAATTCCGCTGTGCCCGCCACGCGGAAGCGCGACTTGCCCAAACGGCTGGTGACGATCTTGGCATTGTCATCGAGCAGGCTGACCATGGGAGCGGCGGCTTGGTTTGCTTCATCCTCGAGGTTGATCGTCAGGGAATAACCTTTAACGGGATAGACGTTCAGACGGTCGCCCAAATGGGCTGCGAAATCGCGTGAGCGCACACCGGAGCAGATCACGACTTTGTCGAATTCCTCTGTGAGAATCGCATCTTTCTTGCGCCGCGCGCCGCGTGCTTCATCAGCAGGATGGCTGGAGATGGCGACGCGGCCTTGCACGGTGTCGACCTTGCTCACGAACGTCGACATGCGCAGGGTCACACCGCGCCGCACGCAGGCCTTTGCCAGCTCTGAGGTAAATTTGTGGATGTCGCCTGTAAAGTCACTGTCGGTAAAGAAGCCGCCGTAGATATCGCCCTTGAGCGTCGGCTCGATCTCGGTGATCTCCGCAGGTGTCACAGCACGGCGTTCCAACCCGCCTTGGGCGAGCAGGTCTGTGACTTTGGCGGCAGTGTCGAATTCGGCCTTTGTGCCATAGAAATGGAGGATGCCGCGCTCCTCGCGGTCAAAATTGATTCCCTCCTCGGCGGCGATGCTGCGCAGGTGGGCGCGGGCCTCAAGCGCCCATTGAACCGTCTGGATCGTGTTTTCACGGTACTTGGGGATCGCGGCGACGAATTCGGCCAGCCACGAGTATTTGTGCCACGACGGCTTGGGGTTCAGGAGCAGGGGCGCGCCCGATTTGAACATCCATTTCATGCCCTTGAGCACGGTTGTGGCGGAGTTCCAGACCTCGGCATTCGAGGCAGACAGCTGGCCGCCATTGGCATAGCTCGTCTCCATCGCGGGGTAGGGGCTGGCCTCGAATAGGGTCACATCGGCGCCTTTGCGCGCCAGCATATAGGCCGTGGTCACACCAGTGATACCAGCGCCGATCACGGCAATTGTTTGGGGTTTGGATGTTGTCATAGCAGGCACTCTTTCTGCCGCGCCATCGGGCGGGCCAAGTGCCCCCTCTGTCATTGGCCTGAGAGTTTCATGCCGAGCCCTCATGGCTCTGATCATTTACACCGTCGGCGGAGGTCTGCGGACCCCACTTTTCAGAGTTCTGTTTTTGACGGTCCTGGTGCCTGAGAGTTTCCGGGGCGGTTGCTCCTTCGGCGCTACTGACGTAGCTCTCCCGTCGAGTCCCGATTACTGCTTCAGGGGGGCATCGGTCAACTGGTATCGTCGGTTTGGCGTTTATTTTGTGTCTGTCGTGTCGATCAGGGCGATACGGGCTTGACTCGGGGCGTGGTGCGGGTAGAAGCCAAAATTCAAGGATTTACGCGCGCGGCAGATCGGTCGGTAGCGCTGTTGAAGGAGATACCAAATGGCGAAGCCAACCACGATCAAGATCCGTCTGAACTCGTCCGCGGGCACAGGCCATTTCTACGTCACCAAAAAGAACGCGCGCACCATGACCGAAAAGATGGTTATGAAGAAGTATGACCCCGTTGCGCGCAAGCACGTGGAATACAAAGAAGGCAAGATCAAGTAAGATCGCCATTCTTTGATGCATGAAAGGCCGCGCAGAGATGCGCGGCCTTTTGCGTTTTGCGGGTGTGGTGGCTGTGGCTTGTGTTGGATTGAGTTTAAAGGGCAAAATAAAGAAGGGTAGGGGTGGCATGGATCGCATTATGATTGTGGGTGGTGCGGGATCGGGCAAATCGACGCTGGCGCGGTGGCTGGGTGCGCAGACCGGATTGCCTGTGCGGCATCTGGATCATGTGCATTGGATGCCCCATTGGACGCCGCGGCCACAAGAGGAGCGGCTGGCGATGGTGCGTGCCTTTGAGCAGGAGGCGTGTTGGATTATCGAAGGGGGGATATCGGACACCTATCCCACGCGGCTGGCGCGGGCGCAGATGGTGATCTGGCTCGACTTGCCTGTGGGTCAGCGGTTGAGGCGGGTATTGCGCCGCTCGTGGCGGTATCGCGATGGTGGTCGGGCAGACCTGCCCGAAGGGTGTGTAGAGCGGTTTGATCGTGAGACTTTCGCGTTTTTGAAGTGGATTTGGGATGATCGCGAAAAGGGGCGGGGGCGGATTTTGGAGAATTTGGCAGAGCCGCCTGCGCATCTTGAGGTGCACCATCTGCGCAGTTCCGCTGAGGTCGCGACGTTTCAGCACAGCTTCGCGCAGGTTTAGCGGCTCTGGGGCTGCACGCCCATGTCACCCCACGAAAAAAGCCGCCCCCGATGTGGGAGCGGCTGGTGACACTCACAAGTGAGTGGTTCTTATTCGCGGCTGCCGAAGAGCTGCAGCAGCATCATGAACATGTTGATAAAGTTCAGATACAGGCTGAGTGAGCCCATGATGGCTGATTTTCCCATCCACTCCGTGTCGCCGTGGCTGGCGTGTGCGATATAGTCGGTCTTGATGCGCTGTGTGTCATAGGCGGTGAGACCCGCAAAGATCAGAACACCAATCGCGGAGATCGCGAAGGCCAGCGCGGGGCTGCCCAAGAAGATGTTGATGATCGATACAACGATCAGGCCGATGACGCCCATGATGAGGAAGCTACCCCAGCCGGAGATGTCCTTTTTCGTGGTGTAGCCCCAAAGGGACAGACCGGCGAAGGCGATGGAGGTCGCAAGGAACACCTGCACGATGGACGCGCCTGTGTAGATCAGGAAGATCGAGCTGATCGACAGACCCATGACGAAGGCAAACACATAAAACACCAGCTGCGCTGTGGCAGCAGACATCTTGTTGATTGCGGCACTCAGCCCGAAAACGAACGCCAGAGGGGCGAACATGATCACCCATTTAAGCGGGGAGGCGTAGAGCGCGTAGCCCAAATCCGTCAGATACTGGCCTTCGCGCATCTGCGCGGCGGCTTGGGATGGATCGGATGTCACCGCGAGGCCTGAAATGGCCCAAGCGGCGGCGAATGTGATCAGCATGCCTACGGACATTGTGCCGTAGACTTTGTTCATGTGTGCGCGCAGGCCTTCATCAATCGCGGCTGTGCGGACCCCGGCACTTGTCCGGATTGTATTCACGTCTGCCATGTAAAACTCCCTAAAGATGGTGTGCGACCGTGGCGGTCGCGATCATGGCACTAATATCGGGGCTAAGCACCGCCATTTCAAGGTTTTTCGGTCGGGTTTCTGCGCGCGATAACTCTGTAGTTAACGCTTCCATGACGCAGGGGCGTCCCAAACGGGTCGGGCGGCCTCTGCTTCGGCCTGCGCGCGCGTGATGCCGATATCGCAGAGCTGTGCATCTGAAAGGGTGTTGAGCTGTCGTCTGCTGCGCAAAAGGTTGATTGCGCGTCGAAAAGACAATTTTGGAAGGCGCTTCGGCTGGAAGTTTGTTGAATGGGCAAGGGTCATCTATCTATTCCTTGATGTGATGTGTTGGAGCATGTTTATTTCAATGCTTGATATGTGGCACGAGTGAACGCATTATGAAAATGAATGTTAATGATGGTTTCCATTGGAATTGGTGATGTATGAGAAATCTTGATCTTGGAACGCTGCGCGCATTGGTCGCTGTGGCGGATGCGGGCGGTGTGACGCGCGCGGCTGGATTCCTTCATCTGACGCAATCTGCCGTATCGATGCAGCTCAAGCGGTTAGAGGAATTGCTGGATGTGCAGCTATTGGACCGAACGGGGCGCACGATTGCCTTTACGGCCCACGGGGACCAGTTGCTGACCTACGCGCGACGCATGGTGGCAATGAATGACGAGGCGGTGATGCGGATGACTGCGGAGCAATATGCAGGCACGTTGCGTCTCGGTGTGCCGCATGACATCGTATATCCAGCCATTCCACAGGTGCTTAAACAATTCAATGCGCGCTTTCCTGCGACGCGCATTACGCTCGAATCGTCGCACACGCACACGCTCAAGGAGATGTTTGCCAAAGGCGAATGCGACATGATCCTGACCACCGAGACAGAAGTAGGCGCAGGTGGGCAAACCATCGCACGCCGTCCGCTGCATTGGATCGGGGCGCAGGGAGGGGCGGCGTGGCGACAGCGCCCGCTGAGCATCGCATACGGGCGATTGTGCACATTTCGGCCTTTGGTCGTGGCCGCACTCGACGGTGCAGGGATCGCATGGCAGATGCTGCTGGAGACGGACAATGACAGCGCCATTCATGCGACGGTCAGCGCTGATATGGCCGTACACACCGCCATTGAGGGGACCGCGCCTCAGCAATTGACGCAGATTGACCACGGGGGGGAGCTGCCTGATTTGCCGGATCAGCTGATCAATATTTACACCGCGCAGGGACAGCTGAGTGAGCCCGCCGCAGCGTTGGCCGCGATCCTGACCGCGCAGATGGGTCAGAAGTAGCGGCACGGTCGGGCGCATTTTTGTCAAGCGACCCTTGCATGGCGCGCGGCAGAGTGAGACGAAAGCGCTATGAGCACTCCATCGCACCCCACCCGCCAAACGCCTGATCCCCAGCTTGTTGCCGAGCTTACCCGTGTTGCCCATTTGATGGCTGACGCGGCGCGCGACGTGATCCTGCCCTATTTTCGCAGCGCTGGCCTTGCGCAGGAAAACAAGGAGGCGGTCGGCTATGATCCTGTCACCATCGCCGACCGCGAGGCCGAGGCCGCGATGCGTGATATTCTGGCGCAGCACCGCCCCAAGGATGCGATCTTTGGCGAAGAAATGGGGACCAAAACGGGGACGAGCGGGCTGAAGTGGGTGCTCGATCCGATTGACGGCACCCGTGCGTTTGTCTCTGGCACGCCCACATGGGGGGTATTGATTGCTGTGGGCGGCGCGGATGGTCCGTTTCTGGGCATCGTCGATCAGCCCTATATCGGCGAGCGGTTCATCGGTTCGCCGCAGGGCGCGCATCTGATCCGTGGCGAGAACCAGCAGAGCATCCATACCCGTGCCCCGCGGCCTTTGCCAGAGGCTGTTGTCTTCACAACATTTCCCGAAGTGGGCAGCGCGGTGGAGCAAGCGGCGTTCAAAGCGGTTGCGTCGCGCGCGCAGCTCACGCGCTATGGTATGGATTGTTATGCCTATGCGTTGGTGGCCTGTGGCCAGATTGATCTGGTGATCGAGGCGGGGTTGAACGCCTATGATATTCAAGGGCCGCTGGCTTTGATCGAGGCTGCGGGCGGCGTTGTGACGGATTGGCAAGGTGGCCCTGCGCAGGACGGCGGGCGTGTGATCGCGGCGGCCAACGCAGAGATCCACGCCGAGGCGCTGGCGATTCTGCGAGGCGCACCAGTATGAGCGTGAGCCTGCTGCGCGGTGCTGGCACCATCCTGACCATGGATGATGCGCGGCGGGAATTGACGAACGCGGATATTCTGATCCGCGACGGAGTGATTGCCGAAATCGGCCAAGGGCTGGCAGTGCCCGAGGGGGCAGACGTTCTTGATGTCTCTGGCTGCCTGCTGACTCCCGGTTTGGTCAACACGCACCATCATCTGTACCAAAGCCTGACCCGCGCCGTACCGGGGGGGCAGGACGCGTTGCTTTTTGGCTGGCTGCGCACGCTTTACCCCATCTGGTCACGGTTCACGCCCGATCATATGCACGTGTCGGCTCAGGTCGGGCTGGCGGAGCTGGCGCTTTCGGGCTGCACGCTCAGTTCGGATCACCTGTACCTCTATCCCAATGGTGCGCGGTTGGAGGATACGATCCATGCCGCAGCCGAGGTGGGCCTGCGGTTCCATCCTACGCGCGGCGCGATGAGCATTGGCGAGAGTGATGGCGGTCTGCCGCCCGATGCGCTGGTGGAGGATGAAGCCTCGATCCTTGAGGACTGTATCCGTGTAATCGACGCTTTCCACGACCCTGCGGAAGGCGCGATGTGCCGCGTGGGTATTGCGCCGTGCTCGCCCTTCTCGGTCAGTACGGATTTGATGCGCAACGCCGCCCTTCTGGCGCGCGATAAAGGGGTGATGCTGCACACCCATTTGGCGGAAAATGACGAAGATATTGCCTATTCGCTGGAAACCTTCGGCTGTCGACCCGGTCAATACGCGGAGAGCTTGGGCTGGGTAGGCGCGGATGTCTGGCACGCCCATTGCGTCAAGCTGGACCCGTCAGAGATCGCACTGTTTGCGGCCACGGGGACGGGGGTTGCCCATTGCCCGTGCTCCAATTGCCGTCTGGGCAGTGGTATCGCGCCGCTTCGTGCCATGCGTGATGCGGGGGTGCCTGTAGGCCTCGGCGTGGACGGATCGGCCAGCAATGATGCGGGAAATCTTGTCGCCGAGGCGCGTCAGGCCATGCTGCTGCAACGCGTAGCGCTCGGCGCAGACGCGATGAGCGCGCGTGAGGCGCTGGAGATCGCCACACGCGGTGGCGCGGATGTGCTGGGGCGGCCCGACTGCGGGCGCTTGGCCGTTGGCAAACGCGCCGACATCGCGGTTTGGGATATGTCGGGTGTGCAGGCGTCTGGCTCATGGGACCACGCGGCACTTTTGTTGGCGGGGCCGACAACTGTGCGGGATCTTTTCGTGAACGGGCGCGTTGTCGTCCAAGACGGCCAGATCACAACGCTTGATCTGCAAGCTGTGCTGCGGCGTCAGCAGGTGATGGCCAACACATTGAAGGAAACGCTATGAAGAAACTCATCATCAGCGCCGCTTTGGGTGCTGCACTCATGGCTTGCAGCAGCACTGGCGGTGGCGGTACGGCATCGGGCGCAGCACAGGTCGTGCAAACCTCGACCGCGGGCGGGGCCAATGCCCAGCTTAACGCGATCAGGGCGCAGGCAGGTCAGGGCGGCGTGACGCGCAATGCGGCCCTAGAAGCGGCGGCGCGGGCGCATGCAAATGATATGGTTCAGCGCGACTTTTTCAGTCACACAGGCAGCAACGGCTCCACGGTGGGCAAACGTGTGCGCGCGCTGGGCTACCGCTATTGCATCGTGGCCGAGAACATCTCCAAGGGGCAGCGCACTCAAACTGCTGTGATGCAGGGGTGGGCGAACTCTTCGGGTCACTACCGCAACATGGTCAACCGTAAAGCTAGTGAGTTCGGTTTTGCGAATGTGGGCGATGTTTGGGTCATGGTGCTCGCGTCTAGAAGCTGCTGAGACTAGACCCGCGATCCCGCGATCCACGTGGCGCGCACAGCACGATCATCGCCGAGCATGATGGTGGCAAAGACATCTTCCCACACACTGCCCGAGCGGTTGGCGCGTTGGGCAATCGCTTCGGTGGACTTCAGATCAAGCACCGCGATATCTGCATAGTAACCTGCCGCAAGGCTGCCGATTTCCTCCCCAAGGTGCAACGCCCGCGCCGACCCTTGGGTCGCCAGCCACAAGAGTTGTGCGGCATGCAGGGGATGGCCGTGATGCTGCGCCGCTTCATAAGCAGCAGCCATCGTACGCAGCATCGAAAATGACGAGCCACCGCCCGTGTCTGTGGCCAGCCCCAGCGGCACATTCGCTTTGGTCAAGGCGGGCAGGTCGAGCGCGCCCGAGCCGATGAAAGCGTTGGAGGTCGGACAGTGGATCACGCGACCCTGCACCTCGGCCAGACGATCAATTTCGCGCTGCTCGAGGTGGATCGCGTGGCCGTACAAACCGCGTGCGCCCAGCAGGCCGTGCGTCTCATAGGTATCAAGATAGTCGCGGGCATCGGGGTAAAGGCTGCGCACCCATGCGACCTCGTCGGGCTGCTCGCTCAGGTGGGTTTGCATCATACAATCAGGGTGCTCGGCCCAGAGCGCGCCCAGTGCGGAGAGTTGTTCGGGCGTGGAGGTGGGCGAGAAGCGCGGCGTGATGGCATAGCGCGCGCGGTCTTTGCCGTGCCAGTGCTCTAGCAGTGCCTTACTGTCGTCATAGGCGCTTTGTGCCGTGTCGCGCAGATCATCGGGTGCGTTGCGATCCATGCAGGTTTTGCCTGTGACCACGCATTGCCCCCGCGCGGCGGCCGCCTCGAACAGCGCGTCAACACTGCCTGCGTGGATGGTCGCAAAAGAGGCCATGGTCGTCGTGCCATTGGCTGCGGTGAGATCAAGATAGCGCTCTGCAATCTCGGCGGCATAGGCAGGATCGGCGAACCGCGCCTCTTCGGGGAAGGTATAGGTGTTCAGCCAGTCAATCAGCCGCTTGCCCCAGCTCGCGATCATGGCGGTTTGAGGGTAGTGCGTGTGCGCATCAACAAACCCGGGGCAGATGAGGTCATCGCCATAAGAAAACACCTCCGCCTGCGGATGGGCAGCCTTGAGCGTAGCGGCATCCCCGACCGACACGATCCTTGCACCGTCAATCAGGACGCCGCCCGTGCTGTTGATTTCCACACAATCTTCCCACGCGTGATGCAGCGGATCGCCCTGAAAAACGAGGGTCTGGCCAGTAAGGAGGGTCTGTTTTTCCATGTCCCACGTTGTACGTGAATTCCCTGCTCAGACAATGGGCAAAGCTGTTGCTTCCCATTGTGATCCGTGGTCGCGCCGACTATGTTACGGGCACCGCACAGGAGGGCATAGCGCATGGCAGATCAGATGTTGGATGTGACGCCCGAGAACGACGAGCCGGAGGCTTATGTGCTGGGCAAACGCGATGTCGCCGCGATCCTGTACGCCGTCGAGATTGATGAGCGCGACAAGCTGATCGCGCTGATGGAGCCGCTGCATGCTGCGGACATTGCCGACCTTCTTGAGCAGATCAGCTCCTTTGATCGCGCCCGCCTGATCCGCCTGTATGACCGCGAGTTCGACGGTGAAATCCTGTCCGAGCTGGACGAGGCCGTTCGCGATGAGGTCATCGCCGTTCTGAGCCCCCGCGTCCTGCAAGAGGCGATGCGCGAGCTCGATAGTGATGATGTGGTCGACATCATCGAAGACCTTGAGGACGCGCAACAGGCCACCATTCTTGATGCGCTCGACGAGGGCGACCGCGCCGCAGTCGAGCAGGCGCTGACCTTCCCTGAATATTCCGCAGGTCGCCTCATGCAGCGCGAGGTGGTGATGGCCCCGCAGCATTGGACGGTAGGTCAAGCCATTGATAATTTGCGCAAAACGCCAGAGGCGGAATTGCCCGACCAGTTCTATCACATGATCGTTGTCGATCCCCGCTTGCACCCCGTGGGGAATGTGACGCTGGGCAAGATCATGCGCTCCAAACGTGAGACAAAGCTGGCGGACCTGCTGGAAGAGACATTCAAGATTTTCTCGGCCACCCAAGACGAGGGCGATGTGGCCTATGCGTTCAACCAGTACCACCTGATCTCTGCCCCTGTTGTGGATGACGATGGCCGCCTTATCGGGGTGATCACCATCGACGACGCGATGGCCGTGCTGGACGAGGAGCACGAAGAGGACATCCTGCGTCTTGCGGGCGTGGGCGAAGGCTCGCTGTCGGACCGTGTAATCAACACCACCAAACGCCGCTTTCCGTGGCTGGCCGTGAACCTTGTGACCTCGATCGCCGCCAGCCTTGTGATTGCGCAATTCGAGATGGCGCTGAGCCAGATCGTGGCGCTTGCCGTGCTGATGCCGATCGTGGCCAGCATGGGCGGGAACGCGGGCACTCAAAGCCTGACAGTCGCCGTGCGCGCGTTGGCGACGAAGGACCTCACAGGCTCCAACGTGTGGCGGGTGATCCGTCGCGAATGTCTGGTGGGGTTGATCAATGGCACGATCTTCGCCGTGGTCATGGGCGTTGTGGGCCTGATCTGGTTCGGCTCCCCAGCGCTGGGCGGGGTGATCGCGGTGGCGATGGTGATCAATATGGTGGTAGCTGGTCTGGCAGGGACGGGCATCCCGATCATTCTTGAGCGGTTGGGCGTGGACCCTGCGCTGGCCTCCGGTGCCTTTGTCACCACGGTCACGGATGTGGTGGGCTTCTTCGCCTTCCTCGGGCTTGCCGCCTATGTGCTGCTGTGAGCCTTGCCGAGACAAAAGCCGCCGCCCGCAAAGCCGCCTTTGCCGCGCGTAAGCCGCTGTTCGAGGCCGCAAATGGCGCGCAGTCGGGATATCTGAGCGAGGTTCTGGCGGGCTATCGCGGCGTGCCTGTATCAGGCTTCATGCCTATCCGCACGGAGATCGATCCGCGCCCGGCAATGGCCGAGGCGAGTGCGCACGGCCCCGTTGGAGTTCCCGTGATCGAGGCCGAAGCGCAGCCTCTGAAATTCGCCCGCTGGACGCCCGAAACGGCGATGGTTTCGGGGCCATTCGGTGCCGCCGTGCCTGCGGTGCTTGAGTATTTCGAGCCTGAGATCCTAATCGTTCCGCTTCTCTCGTTCGACAGACGCGGCGGGCGCTTGGGCTATGGGGGTGGCTTCTACGACCGCACGCTGGAAATGCTGCGCACAAAGCGTGCGACGCTGGCGATCGGCTTTGCCTTTGCGGGTCAGGAGGTGGCAGCCGCACCACTGGAGGCCACGGACCAGCCGCTTGACCTGATTGTGACAGAGGCTGGGGTGATCGAGGTGGGGTGAGATAGTTTGCCCATTTGGCTTGGGCAAATACTAGAAGTAGTCCGCTATGTGGGACTTTGCTGCGGTTTGCCGGCAATGTCCCAAAGTCCTCTTTAGGTCTTCAATTCATATGCAAGTTATGGGGTGATTATCTAATGCCGTGCAAATGGATTTCCTGAAAAGAAGCCACTAGACAGAAAAAAATTAATCGATAACGTCGATGTGTCGATCTTAATAAATGGATTTTCGAGTATGAAATTTGCACTATTAGGAGCTGCAATCGCTCTGTCTGCCGCCAGCTTTTTCCCGTCCGCTGGTCACGCAGCAACTTTGAAGGTTGTCTTTGAGCATACCCCAAGCAACGATGTCACGGGTCCACGCGGTGATCTTAAAACACGTCTGACGTTGTGGTTCGCAAACGACGACACCACTGGGGCGCGCAACGGCTTTACTGGCAATGAACTAGTCGCTCGCCAATGGACGGATACCGATGCTTTGGGGACTGAAGGCGTTGTAAAGGGTCGCAACGGCTTTGCAGGGACGGGTTTGCTCGACAGCACGGCTTTGGACAACAGCAACATGACATTCGGGGCTTACCGCAATTTTGCATTGAATGAGACGATTGAGACCTTTGGATACAATGGCCTGATAGGGAGCGGGGGTAGATTTGGTTTCGAGGAAAGCGCCCAAGGTGCCAGCGGTAAATCAATTCTGACCGGCTTTGTTGATAGTGCAAATCGCTTTTCACTCAGCGTTGATTTGAACCAAGACGGGACTTATGATGAAACCGCATTGCGGTTATTTAATGTTTTGAACTTAACCGAGTTTAGTCAGACTTCGACGTCGTTTTCACCTGTCGGGCCAATGCCATCAGTCCCTCTGCCTGCAGGTGGATTACTTTTGCTGACGGGTGTAGCAGGATTTGCTGCCTTCAAGCGCCGCAAAAGCTGAGCTGCTTACCTTTCGTAAACTACGCAAATCATTTTGAAGCCTTTATATCAGCGTGCCTGATAGTCCCAAGGGGTCTCGGTCGTTCCGATGCCCCCTTTTGCTTTGAGGGTAAGCAGGCATACGTGCAGCACGCAGGATTGGTCACTTCGGGCTCAACGGCCACATTCGCAGCGCGACAGAACTTTCCACCTCTCCTCTTGCACCCAAAATCCGATAAGCGTACCCCAATCCCATGAAAATACTATTTCTTGGCGATGTGATGGGCCGCGCGGGGCGTCGGGCGATTACGGAAAATCTGGGCCGTTTGCGGACCGAATGGAAGCTCGATTTCATCGTGGTGAACGGTGAGAATGCAACCTCGGGCATGGGGCTGTCAGGCGCTCATGCCAAGGATCTGCTTGCGGCAGGGGCCGATTGTCTAACGCTGGGCGATCATGCGTTTGACCAAAAGGACATGCTCGCGTTTGCAGCACAGGAGCCGCGCATCATTCGTCCGCTCAACTTCTCCAAAAATGCACCTGGCAAGGGCGCAGGCTTGTTCAAGACGCGTACTGGCAAGCAGGTCCTCGTGACTCAAGCCTTGGGGCAGGTGTTTATGAAGCGCCCGTTTGATGATCCGTTCTCGGCGCTGGATGCGGTGCTCAAGAAACATCCGCTGGGCGGGCTGGCGAATGCCATCATCGTGGACATGCACTGTGAAGCCACCTCGGAGAAGATGGCCATGGGGCATTGGTGTGACGGGCGTGCCTCGCTGGTCGTGGGGACCCACACCCATGTGCCGACATCTGATGCGATGATCCTGCGTGGCGGCACGGGCTACCTCACCGATGCGGGGATGTGCGGTGATTACAACTCCGTCATCGGGATGGAGAAGACCGAACCGTTGAACCGTTTTATCACGGGGATGCCAAAGGACCGCTTTACCCCTGCGAACGGGGAGGCGACCCTGTCGGGTGTCTACCTCGAGACCGACGACAAGACCGGCCGTGCCACACGCATTGTACCTGTGCGTGAGGGCGGGCTGTTGCAACAGAGCGCACCTTGAACGCAGCGGTGCTGAGCCGCCGCGAGGTGTTGTGGTTCAGCGGGTTTCTGGTGCTCATGGGCGCAGGCTGGGGGGCGACGCAGCCCCTGACCAAGATCGCGGTGAGCACAGGGTACGGCGCGTTCGGCCTTCTGGTCTGGCAGCAGGTGTTGGGCGCGGTGCTTATGGCGCTGATCTGTGCCGCGCGCCGCAAGCCGTTGCCTCTGAACCGTGCTGCAATGCGTGCCTATCTGGTAATCGCACTTGTCGGAGCGGTGTTGCCCAATTCAATCTCGTATACGGCGGCGGTGCATCTGCCTGCGGGGATCATGTCGCTGCTGCTGAGCATCATTCCGATGTTTGCCTTCGGTATTGCGCTGGCGCTGGGCAATGACAGCTTTGCATGGCGGCGCTTGGGCGGCCTTTGTTTTGGCCTGATCGGTGTGCTGATCATTATTCTGCCTGCCGTTGATCTGGGTGAGGCCGTGCCTGTGGGTTGGGCCGCGCTCTATCTGGTGACGGCGATGTTCTATGCGTTCGAGGGCAATTATGTGGCACGTTGGGGCGTCGCGGGGCTTGATCCATTTCAGCTCATGCTCGGGGCGTCACTACTGGGGTTTGTGATTGTGGCGCCCGTGATGCTGGCCACAGGCCAGACTATTGCGCCGCTTTGGCCGATGCCGGTGCCGCAAGTCGCCCTGATCGTGGCGTCCGTCGTTCACGTGCTGGTATATGCCAGCTATGTCTGGCTGGTCGGTCGGGCAGGGGCCGTGTTTGCCGTGCAGGTGAGCTACATGGTGACAGGGTTTGGCCTGTTCTGGGCGTGGCTCGTTTTGGGGGAGGCGTTTTCGAACATGATCTGGCTGGCGCTGGCGGCGATGTTTGCGGGCATGTATCTGGTGCAGCCGCGCCCCAAAGCAGTGCTTGAAGAGGCTCCTGCGATGGGCGACACTTGAGCGGTCTTAAGGGGATGCCTCATGCTTTTTGAACTTACCCAATTCTCGCAGGCGATCCTCGCGCTCACGGTTGTAGCGGTGATGTTCATCCTCTTTTTGCGCGAGACATTGCCGACAGAGGTCGTGGCGCTCTCTGGCGCGGCTGCTCTGCTGGCGATGGGGCTGTTGCCCTATGAGGACGCGCAGATGGTGCTGAGCAATTCCGCGCCTTGGACCATTGCCGCGATGTTTATTGTGATGGGTGCGCTGGTGCGCACTGGCGCGCTGGCGGTGCTCACGCAAATGGCAGAACGCTACGCCCGCACCAATCCAAAGATGGCCGTGGTCGGCGTAATCCTCACAGTGATGGGGGCGAGTGCGATTATGAACAACACGCCCGTGGTGGTGGTGATGATCCCCGTGGTGGTGCAGCTCAGCAAGACGCTCGGCACGAAAGCTTCCAAGCTACTGATCCCGCTGAGCTATGCCGCGATCATGGGCGGCTCGCTCACGCTGCTCGGGACCTCGACCAACCTGCTGGTGGACGGGGTGGCGCGCGCGCAGGGACTGGAGCCGTTCGGCATATTCGAGATTCTGCCCATCGGGCTGGTCGTCTGTGCGTGGGGGCTTTTGTATATGGGCACCATCGGGCGGCATCTGCTGCCCGAGCGCGACAGCATGGCGGGGATGCTGGGCGATCGCTCGAAGATGAAGTTTTTCTCCGAAGCCGTGATCCCGCACGAGAGCAACCTTATCGGGCGCGAAGTGCTGGATGTGCAATTGTTCAAGCGCGAAGGCGTGCGATTGATTGACGTGGTGCGGGGAGATGCCTCTTTGCGGCGAAACCTCAAGGATGTGGTGCTGCAAACGGGTGACCGTGTGGTGCTGCGCACGCAGATGGCAGAACTGTTGAGCCTTCAGGCCACGCCCGAGTTGAAGCGGGTGGATCAGGTCTCGGCTGTGGAGACGACCACGGTGGAGGTGCTGATCACGCCGGGCTGCAAAATGATCGGGCGTTCTCTTGGCGCGTTGCGTTTGCGGCGGCGCTACGGGGTTTATCCGCTGGCCGTGCACCGTCGCAACCAGAACATCGGACGCCAGCTCGATGACTTGGTGGTGCGTGTGGGGGACACCTTACTGCTGGAAGGGGCAGCAGAGGATATTCAACGCCTGTCGGTGGATATGGATATGGTCGATGTGAGCACGCCGTCCGAGCGCGCCTACCGCCGGGGCCATGCGCCGATTGCGATTGGTGCGCTGGTGGCGATTGTGGTGCTGGCGGCGCTGAATGTAGCGCCGATCCTGATGCTGGCGGTGATTGCTGTTGCAGTGGTGCTTGTGACAGGGTGTATCGACGCGGATGAGGCTTTCTCCTTCATCGACGGGCGCCTGTTGGCGCTGATCTTCTCGATGTTGTGTGTGGGGGCTGCGTTGCAGCATACTGGCGCGGTGCAATTGATTGTGGATGCGATCTCGCCCGCCCTTGGGGCTGTATCGCCTGCAGTGGTGATTTTCTGTGTATTTCTGCTCACCACGATATTTACCGAGATTGTGTCGAACAATGCGGTGGCTGTCATTATGACGCCGATTGCGATCTCTCTGGCGGATGCGCTGGGAATGGATGCGCGAGCTTTGGTGGTGGCGGTGATGATCGCGGCCTCTTGCGCCTTTGCTACGCCGATTGGCTACCAGACCAATACGCTGGTCTATGGGCCTGGCGGGTATAAGTTCACCGACTTTATGCGGGTGGGGATCCCCCTGAACCTGTCGATGTCGGTGATTGCCAGTTTGGCGATACCTCTCTTCTTTTAGCGTTGCGTCCAGCGGGGCGCTGCCCCGGACCCCGGGATATTTTTGACCAAAAGAAATTGGCGTCAGAGAGGCCAAAAGACGAGAATGGCGGGGATAGAGACGGCGACGATGATGATCTCCAGCGGCAGGCCAATGCGCCAGTAGTCTCCGAAGCTGTAGCCGCCGGGGCCCAGGATGAGCGTATTGTTCTTGTGACCGATGGGCGTGAGGAAGGCAGAGGACGCGGCGATTGCAACGGCCATCAGGAAGGGGTCGGGGTTTACGCCCATGCTTTGTGCCATCTGGATGCCTACGGGGGCTGCGACGATTGTGGTTGCCGTGTTGTTGAGCACATCTGACAGGGTCATGGTGACGACCATCAGCACGGTGAGGACCGCCCATGCGGGCATGCCTGCGGTCAGGCTGACGAGCGATCCTGCGATGAATTCTGTGCCGCCTGACTTCTCGAGTGCCGCGCCGAGCGGGATCATAGAGCCCAAGAGCACAACAACGGGCCATTCGATATGCGTATAAAGTTCCGATAGGGGCACGATTTTGACCAGCACATATGCTACGACGACGATTCCAAGGGCGATAGGCAGGTAGATCAAGCCAAGGGACGCAGCTACGACGGCACCGGCAAAAAGGGCGATGGCAAGCCAGACTTTGCTGTTTTCTGTTACCGCGAGGCCGCGATCGGCCAGAGGGAGTACGCCAAGCCATTCTGTCACATCATCGCCCGTGTCACGGGGTACGAGCAGCAAGAGGATATCGCCTGCCTCCAGCTCGGTCTTTCGCAGTTGTTCAGTAATTTTGCGACCACGGCGCGAGATGCCCAAGAGCACGGTGCGCTGGCGCCAAGCAAGGCCCACGGCTTGGGCAGTGCGTCCTGCGAGGCGGCTTTCGGCGGTGATGACGACTTCGATGATCTCGACGCCATCGCCATCGGCACGCAAACGTTCTTCGCGCTGTTGGTCCGCCACGGCCAGATCGAGGGTCGAGCGGAATTCGTCCAGCGCGTCAGGTGTGGCTTCCAGCACGATGGCATCGCCTGCGCGCAGCTCCGCGTTCTGGGCACGGCCATAGCGGCGCTTGCCGTCGCGCATCAGGCCGATGATGGTGACATCCGATTTCTCGGCGGTTTCTTCCAGTTCAGACAAGCGTTTGCCGATCTGTTTGCTCTCTTCGGGCACGACCAGTTCGGCGATATATGCGTCGAGGTCTTCTGCCGTTAAAGCGCCATCGTCGCGGGCGGGAATGAGGCGCCAGCCGACAAGGGCGACAAAGATCAGACCTGCGATGGCTGCGACACCGCCCACAGGTGCGAAGTCGAACATCTTGAAAGGTTCGCCGAGGCTTTCTTCGCGGATGGCGGCGATGATTATGTTGGGAGGGGTGCCAATGAGGGTCGCCATACCGCCCAGAATGGTGGCGAAGGAGAGCGGCATCAGCGACAAACCCGGTGCGCGGCCTGCCTTGCGTGCAGTCTGGATATCGACGGGCATCAGGAGGGCAAGGGCGGCAACGTTGTTCATAAATGCGGACAGAATGCCGCCGACGGCTCCCATAAGGGTGATGTGCGCACCAAGTGAGCGGGAGGCATCTACAAGCGTGCGGGTGATCAGCAGTACTGCGCCCGAGCGGACCAGCCCTGCGGAGACAACCAGCACCAGCGCCACTACCAAAGTCGCAGGATGGCCGAAGCCGTCAAAGGCGTCTTTACTATCGACCACGCCCAGCACGACTCCCGCCATAAGCGCGGAAAAGGCCACGATGTCATAGCGAAAACGGCCCCAGAGCAGGAGGCCGAACACAGCGCCAAAGAGCGCAAAGAGGATAATCTGGTCATTTGTCATCCGCGCACCATGTTGCAGGCTGGGCCCGAGAGCAAGGGGAATGGGGCGGTGCAACAGCCTGATCTGGAACAGATTGGGATAAAGAGCGCAAAGCCGCTGTGAGGGTGGATTGAGACGCGTCACACCCGAGCGGGCCGCGTTCCGTCTGGCACTTGGAAGGCGCCGAAGTAGGAGTAATTCGTGAACTGCGATGTGATGGTTGCATGCAGATGAAACAATGTGCGGCGCTATGTGCTGGTCGCTATGCGCACGGCACCGCACACCGCGCCGCCCACCCGCGCGCAATGATTCCGTATATGTGAGGCCTGCGGCAAAGGGGCGGTGCAGAGCCTTGCTCTCGGGGGGAGGCCTGACCTATAAGCGCGCCTGACACGATAGGTACACAGGACGGAGAGACATCATGGCAGGCCATTCGAAATGGGCAAATATCCAGCATCGCAAAGGGCGGCAGGACAAGCTGCGCTCTAAAATGTTCTCCAAGTTCTCCAAGGAGATCACGGTGGCGGCCAAAATGGGCGATCCTGATCCTGACAAGAACCCGCGCCTGCGTCTGGCGGTGAAGGAGGCCAAGCAGGCCTCGATGCCGAAGGACAACATCGACCGCGCCATCAAAAAGGCGACAGGGGGCGATGCGGAGGATTACGAAGAAATCCGCTATGAGGGCTATGGCACCAACGGCGTTGCCGTGATTGTCGAGACGATGACGGACAACCGCAACCGCACGGCCTCGACTGTGCGTTCGACCTTCACCAAATACGGCGGCAATCTGGGCGAGACGGGCAGCGTTGGCTTTATGTTCGACCGCAAGGGCGAGGTTGTGTACCCCGCCGAGGTGGGCGACGCCGACACGGTGATGATGGCCGCGATCGAGGCGGGCGCCGAGGATGTGGACAGCTCCGAAGATGGTCACGTGATCTATTGCGCGGATACCGACCTCAATGATGTCTCCACCGCACTCGAAGCCGAACTGGGCGAGAGCACCAGCACAAAGCTGGTCTGGCGTCCTACCACAACTACCGAGTTGGACCTTGAAGGTATGCAAAAGCTGATGCGGTTGATTGATGCGCTTGAAGACGACGACGACGTGCAGCGCGTGACAGCCAATTTCGAGGCGTCCGATGAAGTCATGGAAGCGCTGGAGTAACGCGTTACTCCAAGCCTTTTAAAGAAAGCCGCCCCAGAAATGTGGCGGCTTTTCTGTTTTGTCATCAGCCCATAAAAAAGCCGCCCTGTAGTGGCGGCTTGGACGTAGCGTTGGGGTAAGGTGGCTCGCTTTAGGTTGCCTCACCGATCGAGCGGAGCAATCCCCACAAACCGTTGGTTTCCGGGCGGCGTGCGCGCGGTTTGTCTGCCTGACTTGAGACTGTGGCAAGCAGACGCTTTACTTCGTTCAGTTTTGCCAATGCCCCATGCCCGCCTGCACTGGCCTGCATGTTGAGGATCTTCGTCTGGGTCTCGAGTGCATTCGCAATGAGGTCCAACTCGCTCTGGCTGATTTCCAGCTTCTTTGTTTTATCGGTCATCTTCTTTTCCTTTATCTGAAATGTGCAGATAGGTGTTGGTACGGATATACGCCAGAGGCAGCGGTTCAGTTTCACGTGATATGATGAAATAATCGTGTATTCTGGCACCGTGGCAGCAAGACATTGAAATTAAGGCAAAAGGTTGGGCATCTTTTCTGGGCTCAGATTAGCGTTTTGCGGGATGACGCACAAAACGCATGTCCGTGATTGTCTTGTGATCGGCTGGACATCACAAAAGTCTCCGCCTACCAAAGCGCGGAACAGTCGGAGTGCTGCGCATAATGTCTTCCTTTCTTCCGGGTTTCTTACTGAGCCTGACGCTGATCCTTGCCATCGGGGCTCAGAACGCTTTTGTGCTGCGGCAGGGGTTGCGGCGCGAACATGTGTTTTGGGTCTGTGCCACCTGCACCCTTTGTGATGCCGTTCTGATTGCCGCAGGGGTGGCAGGATTCGGCGCACTGGCCGATGCGGCGCCGTGGTTCGAAACGGCGATGCGATACGGCGGTGCTGCCTTCTTATTGGTCTACGGCACGCAAGCTGCCCTGAGCGCATGGCGGGGCGGAGAAGCACTGGAGGCGGAGGGGGCAGTCGGGCAGTCACTGCGTAGCACATTGGTGACACTGCTGGCGATTACACTGCTCAACCCGCATGTCTACCTCGATACTTTGGTGCTCGTCGGCTCGGTCTCGGCGCAGTATCCTGACAAGGTAGCCTTTGCCGCAGGTGCAATTCTCGCCAGTGCGATCTTCTTTTTCATTCTGGGCTACGGGGCGCGCCTGCTTCAGCCTGTCTTTGCACGGCCAGTCAGTTGGCGCATTCTGGATGCGCTGATCGCGGTCACGATGTGGAGCATCGCGCTGGCCCTTTTGTTCCAGTAACCCCTTGCACTGTCGAAGGGATTACAGTCAACTCGCCCTATGACCACCCAACTCCCTCACCGCCCTATTGCAGGAATCTTCTGGATGCTTGTGACAGGTGTATGTTTCATCATGGTCACCGCATTGGTCAAAACCATGGGGCCGCGCCTGCCCCCCGGAGAGGCGGCGTTTATTCGCTATGCGATGGGACTGGTGTTCCTACTGCCCTCGCTGGGTGCGCTGCGCGATGCGCATCTGACGCGTCGGCAGTGGACATTATTTTCCGTGCGGGGCCTGTGTCATGCGGGCGGGGTGATCTTGTGGTTCTATGCCATGGTGCGCATCCCTATCGCCGAGGTGACGGCCATGGGTTACCTCGCACCGATCTATGTCACGGTAGGTGCGGCGGTCTTTCTGGGAGAACGGCTGGCAGCACGTCGCATTGTGGCGGTGGTGCTGGGGCTGGTGGGGGCCGCGATCATTCTGCGCCCAGGATTTCGGGAGGTCAGCGATGGCCATATGGCGATGCTACTGGCCGCCGTGGTGTTCGCCGGTAGCTATCTGACAGCCAAAGTGCTTGCCGATGAGGTGAATGCAGGCGTGGTGGTTGCCCTATTGTCGGTCTTTGTGACCATTGGCCTCGCGCCCTTTGCTGCTGCTGACTGGGTCACGCCAAATGTGCGGGAGTTGATGTTTCTGGCAGGCGTGGCTGTATTTGCCACAGCAGGCCACTACACCATGACGCTGGCCTTTGCCGCCGCTCCAGTGACCGTGACGCAGCCGGTCACCTTCCTGCAACTGGTCTGGGCTACGCTGCTGGGGTTGGTGTGGTTCGATGAAGCGGTTGATATCTGGGTCGTTCTGGGCGGTGCGGTCATCCTCGGGTCGGTCACATTCATTACGTGGCGCGAGGCGATGCTCAAGCGCCAAGTGACGCCGGATGCTCCTGCCACGAAGGGCTGATCTGTTATTGATTGACGGATCAATAAAAAACCCGCAGAGTCCCGTCGAACTCTAGCGGAGCGGAATCATATGCCCAAACTCGGAATGGAACCTGTGCGCCGCGCTTCACTCGTGCGCGCCACGATCGCGGAGATTGGCCGCGCGCAGTCGCTGGATGTGACGGTGGGACAAATTGCAAAAACGGCTGGCATGTCCACAGCGCTTGCGCATCACTATTTCGGAGGTAAGGATCAGATATTCCTCGCCGCCATGCGCCACATCCTGAGCGAATACGGCGCCGTAGTGCGCGCGTCGCTGGCTGCTGCGCCAACCCCGTTGGCCCGCGCCGAGGCGATTATTACCGCGAGTTTTGACGAGACGTGTTTTGCCCCTGCGACTGTCGCGGCGTGGATGACGCTTTATGCTGCCGCGCCGACGCAGCCGCAGATGAAACAGCTGTTGACGATTTATCACGCACGGCTGCGCGCCAACCTGACCCATGCATTGCGCCCTCTGACCCCGACCCCACAGGCGGATGCAGAGACGCTCGCCGCCCTGATTGATGGTCTCTATCTGCGTGCGGCCCTGTCGGATGCTGGGTCAAGCGGAGCAGCGAAGCACACGGCATTGCGCACCCTCCAGATGATTCTCAAGGAGCCGACATGACCCAGCCCAACATCCTGATCCTGATGGTGGACCAGCTTAACGGCACGCTATTTCCTGATGGCCCTGCCGATTGGCTGCATGCGCCCAATCTTAAAAAGCTTGCTGCGCGCTCGACGCGGTTCAAGAATGCCTACACGGCGTCGCCGCTTTGTGCGCCAGGTCGTGCGGCCTTTATGTCGGGCCAATTGCCAAGCGCCACAGGCGTTTATGACAACGCGGCAGAGTTCACCTCAAGCATCCCGACGTATGCCCACCACCTGCGCCGCGCAGGATACTACACCTGCCTCTCGGGCAAGATGCATTTCGTGGGGCCGGATCAGCTTCACGGCTTCGAGGACCGCCTGACCACCGACATCTATCCCGCCGATTTCGGCTGGACCCCTGATTACCGCAAACCCGGAGAACGGATTGACTGGTGGTATCACAACATGGGCAGCGTCACGGGCGCGGGTGTGGCCGAGATCAGCAACCAGATGGAATATGATGACGCCGTCGCCTATGAGGCGACGCGCAAGATTTACGAGCTCAGTCGCGGATTGGACAAGCGCCCTTGGTGCCTGACGGCGAGCTTTACCCACCCACACGATCCTTACGTGGCGCGCAAGAAATACTGGGACCTTTATGAAGACTGCGAGCATCTGCTCCCTGAGGTGCCCGCGATGGACTACGAAGACCACGACCCCCATTCCAAGCGCATCTTTGACGCCAACAACTGGCGCGAGTTCGATATCACCGAGGATGACATCCGCCGATCCCGCCGCGCCTATTTTGCCAACATCAGCTATCTCGATGACAAGATTGGCGAGATTTTGCAGACGCTCGAGGACACGCGGCAAGAGGCGATCATCCTCTTTGTCTCCGACCACGGCGATATGCTGGGGGAGCGAGGGCTGTGGTTCAAGATGAGCTTCCTTGAAGGCTCCGCCCGCGTGCCGATGATGATTGCCGCCCCGCAGATGGAGGCGGGTCTGCACGAGACCCCCGTGAGCAACATCGACGTCTGCCCCACGCTGTGTGATCTGGCGGGCGTGGATATGTCCGAGATTATGCCGTGGACCACTGGGCAAAGCCTCGTGCCCATGGGGCAGGGGGTTGAGCGGACCGAGCCTGTGGCAATGGAATACGCCGCCGAGGCCTCGTACGCGCCGCTTGTTTCGCTGCGCTATGGCAAGTGGAAGTACAACCGATGCGCGCTCGACCCTGACCAGCTGTTTGATCTGGAGGCTGATCCGCACGAATTGACCAATCTGGCGGAGGTGCCTGCGCATCGCGGCACGCTGGACCAGTTGCGCGCCAAGTCGGAGGCGCGCTGGGATCTCGACTCCTATGACGCCGATGTGCGCAAGTCCCAAGCCCGCCGCTGGATCGTTTACGAAGCCTTGCGCTCTGGCGGCTACTACCCATGGGATTACCAGCCCCTGCGCGATGCTTCCGAGGCCTATATGCGCAACCACATGGATTTGAACGTACTGGAAGAGAATAAACGCTTCCCGCGAGGAGAATAGAAGATGAGCATCAATACCCAACCCACCGCCAGCCATTTCATTGACGGCCAATATGTCGAGGATACCGCAGGCGCACCCATCGAGGTGATCTATCCCGCCACTGGCGAAGTGATTGCCACCGTGCATGCAGCGACCCCTGCGATTGTTGACCAAGCGCTGACTGCAGCGAAGAGGGCCCAGCGGGAATGGGCCGCGATGAGCGGGACGGAGCGCGGCCGCATCCTGCGCCGTGCCGCTGACATCATGCGGGAGCGCAACCACGATTTGTCGATCCTCGAGACCTATGACACTGGAAAACCCTATCAGGAAACCAGCGTGGTCGATGCGACAAGCGGGGCAGATGCGCTGGAGTATTTTGGCGGCATGGCCGCCACCATCACGGGCGAGCATATCCAGTTGGGTGAAGATTGGGTCTATACCCGCCGCGAGCCTTTGGGCGTGTGCGTGGGCATCGGCGCGTGGAACTACCCAACACAGATCGCCTGCTGGAAAGGCGCGCCTGCGCTGGCCTGCGGTAATGCGGTGATCTTCAAACCTTCCGAGACGACGCCGCTTTGTGCGCTCAAGGTCGCGGAAATTCTGGTTGAGGCGGGACTACCTGCGGGGCTCTATAATGTGGTGCAGGGCTTGGGCGATGTGGGCGCAAGCCTCGTGACGGACCCTCGCGTGGACAAAGTCTCGCTTACAGGGTCAGTGCCTACGGGGCGCAAGGTCTATGCTGCTGCTGCTGAGGGCATGAAGCATGTGACCATGGAGCTGGGCGGCAAATCCCCGATGATCGTATTCGAGGATGCCGATATCGAGAATGCTGTTTCGGGCGCCATCCTTGGCAACTTCTACAGCTCCGGTCAGGTGTGTTCCAACGGGACGCGGGTTTTTGTGCATACGGATATCAAGGAGGCGTTTCTGGCGCGTCTGTCCGAGCGTCTGGGCGATGCAGTGATTGGCGATCCAATGGACCCCGACACCAGCTTTGGCCCGATGGTGTCGAAGCGCCAGATGGAGATCGCGCTGGACTATATCGCCAAGGGTGAGGCCGAGGGTGCGCGCCTTGTCTATGGTGGCAAAGCGATTGAGGGCGATGGCTTCTACATGCAGCCCACGATCTTTGCCGACGTGACAGATGATATGGTCATCGCGCGAGAGGAAATTTTCGGCCCCGTTATGGCCGTTCTGGATTTCACCGATGAAGCAGACGTCATGGCGCGGGCCAATGACACCGAGTTCGGGCTGGCCGCGGGCGTGTTTACCCGCGATCTCACCCGTGCGCACCGTGTGGCGGCAGGCTTCGAGGCGGGGACCTGCTATATCAACACCTATAATGATGCGCCGGTCGAGGCACCCTTTGGCGGTGTCAAAGCCTCGGGCGTAGGGCGCGAGAACTCCAAGGCGGCGATCGAGCATTATAGCCAGGTCAAATCCGTCTATGTGCGTATGGGCGATGTGGAGGCACCATTCTGATGACCGATATGCCCCAAGCGCCCGAGCCGCGCACCAGCCGCGTCGATTTCGTCAAATGGATCGCTACTGTGGTCCAGCTTGTTGGGTATGGCCTGACGGGTATGGGGCTCGAGCCGTGGAACATCTTTGCCTTTTTTATAGGCATCGGACTGTGGTTCGCGGTGGGCGTCATGTGGCAGGACCGCGCTATCATGGTGGTCCATGTGGGCGCGTTCGTCTCGCTGCTCGCTGGCTATTTGAGTGCGAACTGATGGAAGCTGATTTTGTAATCGTAGGGGCGGGCAGTGCGGGCTGCGCCATGGCGTATCGTTTGGGCGAGGCGGGTGCATCGGTGCTGGTGATCGAGCACGGCGGCACGGACGCGGGGCCGTTCATCCAGATGCCAGCCGCGCTCAGCTATCCGATGAACATGAAACGCTATGACTGGGGCTATCTGTCCGAGCCCGAGCCGAACCTGAACAACCGCAAACTGGTCTGTCCGAGGGGCAAGGTCATTGGTGGCTCATCCTCGATCAACGGGATGGTCTATGTGCGCGGTCACGCGATGGATTTTGACCACTGGCGTGATCAGGGTGCGGCTGGCTGGGGCTATGCCGATGTGCTGCCCTATTTCAGACGTATGGAGACATGGCGTGACGGCGGTCATGGCGGCGACAGCTATTGGCGCGGTAAAGACGGGCCGCTGCACGTGAGCCGAGGCCCGCGTAAAAATCCGCTGTTCAAGGCCTTTGTCGAGGCAGGCAAGCAGGCGGGATATGAGGCCACCGACGACTATAACGGCGAGAAGCAGGAAGGCTTTGGTCCGATGGAGCAGACGGTGCATGACGGTCGGCGCTGGTCGGCGGCCAATGCCTATCTGCGCCCTGCGCTCAAGCGTGAGAATGTCGAAATCACCCGCGCGCTCGCGCGTCGTGTGGTAATGGAAGAGGGCCGCGCCGTAGGCGTCGAGGTCGAGCGGGGCGGCAAGATCGAGGTGATCCGCGCGCGGCGGGAGGTTCTTCTGGCGGCGTCGTCCATCAACTCGCCCAAAATTCTGATGCTTTCTGGCATTGGTCCTGCAGCACATCTGAAGGAGAACGGGATCGAGGTCGTCGCAGACAGGCCTGGCGTAGGTGGCAATTTGCAAGATCACCTTGAGGTCTACATGCAGATGGCCGCGAGCCAGCCCATCACGCTCTACAAGCATTGGAACCTGGTCTCCAAGGCCGTGATCGGTGCGCAATGGCTCTTCACCAAGACGGGTATGGGGGCGTCAAACCAGTTCGAGAGTGCGGCGTTCATCCGCAGCCGAGCGGGCGTCCCGTACCCCGATATCCAGTACCACTTCTTGCCAATCGCCGTGCGTTATGACGGGCAGGCGGCTGCCGAGGGGCACGGGTTTCAGGCGCATGTCGGCCCGATGCGGTCCAAATCGCGGGGGCGCGTCAGTTTGCGTTCGGGCGATCCTTCGGACAATCCGAAGATTAATTTTAACTATATGTCCCATCCCGAGGATTGGGAGGAGTGGCGCCGCTGTATCCGTTTGACGCGCGAGATTTTCGCGCAGGACGCGTTCAAGCCCTTCGTCAAAAACGAAATCCAACCCGGTGCTGATGTCCAATCCGACGACGAGATTGACGCATTCGTGCGCGAGCATGCCGAGAGTGCGTATCACCCTTGCGGCACATGCAAAATGGGCAGCGAACAGGACAAAGACGCCGTGGTGGATGCACAGGGCAGGGTGATCGGTGTGCAGGGACTGCGGGTTGTGGACAGCTCGATCTTTCCGCGCATCACCAATGGCAACCTCAATGGCCCCTCGATCATGGTGGGAGAAAAGATGGCGGATCATGTCTTGGGCAAAGAGCCGCTCGCCCCTTCGAATGACGTGCCTTGGGTACATCCCGAATGGGAGAAAGCGCAGCGCTAATGGTTAATAATATGGGGTGAGCATGAGGATGTGTTAACTATTTGTTAACCTTTGAGCCAACTTGCGATAGTGTTGGGGCATGTACCGCTCCATCACACGCCCCATGTATCAATCAAAGCACCTTTCTCTCCGCTCGGGGCGTATCATGCTGTGCATTGCCATCGGCATTGCAGCCCTTGCGCTTTTTTCGACCACGGCGCCTGCCAATCAGAGCAGTGGATCGGTGACGGGCAAAATTCGTGTCATTGATGGTGATAGCTTCGAGGTGGCGGGCGTCAAAATCCGCCTGCATGCGATTGATGCGCCCGAGACGGATCAGATTTGCCAGACGGAACAGGGGCGTGATTGGGCATGTGGAGGATGGATCACTAAAGTGGTCAGCGACCGATATTCTGGAGCCTCGGCCAGTTGCGAGGCGCTTGATACCGATAAATACGGCCGCACCGTTGCACGATGTTTTGCGCTGGGCGAGGATGTTGGCGCGTGGCTGGTGCGTGAGGGATTTGCTTTTGCCTATGTGAAGTACGGCGACGATTATGCACAAATCGAGCGGGAGGCGGCAGGGATGGACCGCGGCCTGCACGCGGTGCGGTTGCAGACGCCCGCCCAGCACCGTGCGCAGCGCGCCAAAGGGCGCATTCCGCCCGATGACGCCTGTAAGATCAAAGGCAATATCAGCGCGAATGGCACCCGCATCTTCCACGTTCCCGGTCAGGCGTTTTACGAGCGTACGGGCATCAATACACGCAAGGGGGAGCGGTGGTTCTGCTCTGCCGCTGCTGCACAAGCGGCAGGATGGCGCGCGGCGCGCCGTTAGTCGACGCTGTACGGCAGTACATCGCGGCGATCCGGGTCCACTACGAGGCTGCGCTCCAGCGGCGGAACAGAGCGTTGGTGACAGTCCTTGCGCGTGCAAATACGACATGAAATCCCGATGGGTTCAAAGACTGAGTCCCTGCTGAGATCCAAGCCATCGGCGTATACCAGTTGCGGCGCGTGGCGCACCTCACAGCCCAGCGCTAGCGCGAACCGTCGCATGGGCGCGCCGAATCGTCCCGCAGATTTCGAGATGTCGCGTGCGATCGAGATATAGCGCACCCCATCGGGTGTTTCGGCCAGTTGGCGCAAAAACTGACCTGGTGTCTCGAAGGCGCGGTGCACATTCCACAGCGGGCATGCCCCGCCAAAGCGTGCAAACTGCAGGCGGGTGGCGGAGTGGCGTTTGGTAATCGTCCCCGCCTGATCAACCCGCACAAAGAAGAAGGGCACACCCTTTGCACCGGGTCTTTGCAGGGTGGAGAGGCGGTGCGTGACCTGCTCGATGCTGGCGCCAAAATGTTGGGCCAGCACTTCGAGATCGTGGCGGCAGGCCTGCGCTTGGGCCTGAAACGCGCCATAGGGCAGCAGGGCCGCGCCGGCAAAGTAATTGGCCAACCCGATTTTGGCGATGTCGCGGGCGGCAGGCGAATGGAAGCGTGCGAGGTCCAGCGTGGCCTCTAGCAACGTATTGCTCTGCTCGAGCGCCAGTTGCAGCAGCAGTTGGAATGTCTGCGTCTCGACAGGGGCGCGCGCGGAGATGTGCAGGACCCCGTTTGGACGATCCAGCAGGCGCAGGGCATCCATGTCGCTCAGCGTGATCGTTAGGCCCGCCGCCTCCAGCGCTTGTGTTGCGGCACTGCGGATGTCGGGGCCTGCGCGGGTGGCGAACCGCTCGGCGGCGTGGTCCACAGCGTCGATGTAATTGTCGCAATAGTGAAAAAAATCGCGCACCTCCTCCCACGGGCTTGGCGTGGGGCGCGCATCTTCGCGGCCCAATGCCTCGTCCAGCAGCGCAAGGCGTTCGTGCGCCTGACGGTATCCTTGATGCAAGGCGATAAACGCGCGCGCAAGGCTTGGCGCGTTAGAGGCGGTGAGCCGCACATCGGCGAGCGCGGGCGTCTCATTAGCAAAAAGAGGATCGGCGAGGATTTCCTGCATGTCGCTGGTGAGCCGCTCGGTATCGCCCGCACTCAGCTCGGTGACATCCATCCCGAATTCCGACGCCAGCGCCAGTACAACCGCGGTGGAGACGGGACGGTTGTTGTTCTCCATCTGGTTAAGATAGGGGAGCGAGACGCCAAGGCGGGCGGCGAACTCCTTTTGCGTGTGTCCGATCTTGAGCCGCTGTTCGCGCAGTTTTGCACCGGCATAGAGCTTTTGCGTGGCCATAGCCTGTCCTTTGCAAAGTTTGCTATGCCAATGTCTAGCTTTGCAAACCCCGCATCACAAGCTGCCCTGTGTGCGCCGCGCGATCACGCGCTCGCGGTGGAGCACGAAGCTGATCGCGGCCAGCCCCAGTACGGCGGTGATCAGCATCATCCACAACAGTGGAAAGGCGCCTGTTTGCGGTGTGAGCAGGACGCCGACCCATGCGCTGAGCAATGCGCCGCCGCCGATCATGATCGCACCACCCAAGCCGGATGCCGTGCCCGCCAGATGTGGCCGCACCGACAGCATACCTGCGTTCGCATTGGGTATCACAAGGCCGTTGCCCAGCCCGACGAGAGTCATCATGCCGAAAAAGCTGATGGGCGAGCCAAAGCCTGCCTCGAATATCAGCAGCGAGATCGTGCCGCCCACTGCATTGGCCACGCAGCCCCACAGCACCATCTGGTTCACGCCATGGCGCACCGCGTAGCGGCCTGTGAGGAAGTTGCCGACGAAATACCCCACCGCAGGGGCGCCGAAGAAGAACCCGAGCGTGGCGGGCGACATGCCAAACACGACCTGGCCCACAAAGGGCGCGCCGCCGAGATACGCAAAGAACGCGCCCGAACTGAACGTCGCGGCAAGGGCATAGCCCCAGAAGCGAAAGCTGCGGATCACTTCGGGGTATTCGCCAAATTGCGCGGTGAGCGATTTGTCCGAAGGTATCGCCGTCTCGCCCATATCCCCCCACGCAAGCAGCATCGTGGCGGCCCCAAGCACGAACAACGCCCAGAATACGGCTTCCCAGCCGAACCATTCGTCCAGAACGCCACCAATTGCAGGGCTGATCATCGGCACCACAGCCATGCCCATCGTTACATACCCCATAATCGAAGCGGCCTGATCTTGGGCATACATGTCACGCACGGCTGCACGGCTGAGTACCATGGAGGTGGCAATCGCCGCCTGCGCCATGCGGAAGGTCAGGAAAGTCTCGATGTTGGGCGCGTAAATACAGCCCAATGTGGCAACCAGAAACAGGCCCAGCCCCCAGAGAATTACAGGACGCCGCCCGTATTTGTCCGAGATCGGCCCGACAAAAAGCTGCAAAACCGCTGAAAAACCGAGATAAATCGCGACAGACAATTGCATCACTGCGTACTCGGTCTCGAAATGCGCGGCCATGGCAGGCAGGCTGGGCAGGAACATGTTCATCACGCAGGCGGACATACCAGCCAGCAGAATAAGGGTAAGAATATGGGGCGGGGACGTCCGATCGCCGAGTTTTACCGGTTGGAGGTCTTCTCTGATCTGTTGCATTGTTAAAGAGTTAGGCCGCTGCATCAGGATTGTCGATAGCGCGCGTTGCCTAGATTGAGTTAGCTGATTTGCAATTTGCAAATGCCTTTCTGAAAATAATTTGCAAATTTGCCAAATCGCACTTTGTCTCCCCTTCCCGTTCCGCTACATTCGCGCAAATATTCCTTGGGAGGGTCCGCCATGAAAGATATCCTGCAACAGCTCGACGACCGCCGCGATGACGCGCGCCTTGGTGGAGGTCAGAAACGCATCGACGCACAGCACGGTCGCGGCAAGCTAACCGCACGCGAGCGGGTGCATCTGTTGCTCGACGAAGGCTCGTTCGAGGAATTCGACATGTTCGTCACCCACCGTTGCACTGACTTCGGGATGGATGCGCAAAAGCCCGCGGGTGATGGTGTGGTCACAGGCTGGGGGACAATCAACGGGCGCCTCGTCTATGTGTTCTCGCAGGATTTCACCGTTCTGGGCGGGTCGGTTTCTGCGACCCACGCCAAGAAGATCTGCAAGATCATGGACATGGCCGTACAAAATGGTGCGCCGATCATCGGCATCAACGATTCAGGCGGCGCGCGCATTCAGGAAGGCGTGGACAGCCTTGCAGGCTATGGCGATGTCTTCCAGCGCAACATCGAAGCTTCTGGCGTGGTGCCGCAGATTAGCGTGATTATGGGCCCATGTGCGGGCGGCGCGGTTTATTCCCCCGCGATGACCGACTTTATCTTTATGGTCAAAGACAGCTCTTACATGTTTGTGACTGGCCCTGACGTGGTCAAGACAGTGACAAACGAGCAGGTCACAGCCGAAGAACTGGGCGGGGCCACGACACACACGCGCAAATCCTCCGTCGCGGATGCGGCGTTTGAGAATGACGTTGAGGCGCTGGCTGAAGTACGTCGCTTGGTCGATTTCCTGCCCTCCAACAACCGCGAAAAGCCCCCAGTGCGCCCCTTCTTTGATGAGCCTGACCGCATCGAGCCATCGCTGGATACGCTGGTACCTGAAAACGCCAATACGCCCTATGACATGAAGGAATTGATCCTCAAGCTGGCGGATGAGGGTGATTTCTACGAGATTCAGGAAGAATTCGCCAAGAATATCATTACAGGGTTCATCCGCATCGAAGGCCGCACCGTCGGCGTGGTCGCCAACCAGCCAATGGTGCTGGCGGGGGTTCTGGATATCGACAGCGCCCGTAAGGCCGCACGCTTTGTGCGTTTCTGCGATGCGTTTGAAATCCCGATCCTCTCACTTGTCGATGTACCTGGCTTCCTGCCCGGTGTGACGCAGGAATACGGCGGCGTGATCAAACATGGCGCGAAACTGCTTTATGCATACGGCGAGGCCACAGTGCCCATGGTTACTGTCATCACCCGCAAAGCATACGGTGGTGCCTATGTTGTGATGTCCTCCAAGCACCTGAAATCCGATTTTAACTACGCATGGCCCACTTCCGAGATTGCGGTCATGGGGGCCAAGGGTGCAACGGAGATCATCCACCGCGCCGACCTGAATGATCCCGAAAAGATTGCCCAGCACGCTGCCGACTACGAGGACCGCTTTGCCAACCCCTTCGTCGCCGCCGAACGCGGGTTTATCGACGAGGTGATCCAGCCGCACAGCACGCGCAAGCGGATTGCACGCGCCTTTGCGTCACTGCGCAATAAGTCGGTGCAAAAGCCATGGAAAAAGCACGACAATATTCCGCTGTAAGGATGGAATGTTTTTCTGTGATCTATGTTGCTCCCAACAGGGGGGCGGGAACCGTCGCAGACGGTGCGTTGTTGTCTCTTAAAGGAGACAATGATGACAAAAGATCACGGAAATTCGATCAAGGACGACTCTACCTACGAGGCGCTTCGCGAGGATGGCGCATCGAAGCAAAAGGCAGCGGCCATCGCCAATGCGCAGGCCAACGACGACCAGGAGCCGTCCAAAAAGGGTGGCAAGCAGCCTCCCTACGAAGAGTGGACCAAAGATGCTCTGTACGACCGTGCACAAGAGCTGGATATCGACGGGCGTTCGGACATGACGAAGGCGGAGTTGATAGAAGCGTTGCGCAACTCTTAGCCGTGCGTCGCTGGCAGGGGGCGCTCGCATGAGGATGCTTGCCGCCCTTCTGCTCATCGGCAGCCCTCTCTCCGCGGCCGAGGTCCCCTCGGGCCAAGAGGTGGAGCTTCACGAGGTTTTGGTGGACGCTCAAGACACGGCGACCTATCTGCGCTTTCGCTTTCTCGCGCCGCAAATCGCGGCAGGACCGACCAAGATCGACTTCGGTGTGGCAGGGACTGATATGATGCATTTGTGCAATTCGCTCGCACTGCCCTATGTCGCGGAATACGCGCTGAAAGGGGACAGGATAGTGATCTCTTTCATGGACCGCATCACGGAGTTTGGCGTGCCAGACCCCGATGCGACACAATATTTTGAGCAGTTTCGCGCCGAAAGCGGCGTCTGCATGTGGGACGAATTTTGATGCATACACAATATCTTGCGGCAGGACCCTCATGTAACCGCGTTTTTGCGGCTAATGCGTCACAGAATTTGCCCACAGATTTATCCACATATTCACACACCTGTCACTCAGGTAAGATAGGAGCGGGGTGCGCATATGCGCAGCCCGTATCCATTGCGGGAAAAATGGCAGGTTTCAACAACCGGTCCCGTACAACAAGTGACAGGAGAAATAGATGTCAAAGAACATCAAGCTTTTGGCAACACTCGGACTTATCGTCCTCGTTGCTGCCTGTGCGCGCGAGCAGCAGGTCGAAGAGTTTGTTGTGGTCGATCCAGAGCCGATCAGCCACGAGCCCACGTACACGGGCAAATACAAATAAACCAATGACAGGGTGGGCGTCCGCGCCCACTCTGACCCTCACCGCGGAGGGCGCAGCATGGCACTAGATTACATGCTCAAACACCGCGGCTTCCCGGGACGTCTTGCGGGCACGGATTTCCAATTTACCCTGCGCCGCGCCAATCCCAAAGGTGCGACGGAGATCACCCGCCGCGAACGCCGCCATGACCGCCGCGCGCCGGACCGCCGCGCGGATGAGGCGTTTTTCAAAGCACTTTGGGAATATTTTGGCGAGGAGCCTTTCGAGCGCGGAAATCTGGATGCAGGCCGTTTGTCGTGGTTCTTTGGCCGCGAAGTTATACCCGCCACAGACCCGTTTGATCCCGCCGATTATGAAGCCATGTTGCAGATTGATTTGCGCATCGCGCGCCAGACCTTCCCCGAAGTTGTCGGGGAGTGATCGGCATGATGTCGCGCAATGCAAACAAATTTGAGCAAGGCTTGGCCGATAAATCGAGCGCCACGATACGCCGCTTGGACTCAGATCACATCCGTTTCAATGTGACGCAGGCGTTGCGCGCAAGTTCCACCATCGCGCAGCGTCTACCTCAGAACAACGACCCTTCCTTTGACGGGCAGCTGGCAAGTCCCTCCGCCTTGCTGCCCGTCACTTTTGGTTCTGCGCCGTCACCTGTTTACTACGCGCTCCGTGCGCATCCCCCCCATACCGCACCATATGTTTCGCACCGGCACTGCGCCGATGCGGGCCGTTTCGCGTGCGATTTCAACACCAGTTCAAATAAGGGCCCCGCATATGTTCAATAAGATACTCATCGCCAACCGAGGCGAGATTGCCTGTCGCGTCATGAAAACGGCCAAGAAAATGGGCATCCAGACCGTGGCGGTCTATTCGGACGCGGACAAACAGGCGCTGCATGTACAGATGGCCGACGAGGCCGTGCACATCGGCCCGCCCCCTGCCAACCAGTCCTACATCGTCATCGACAAGGTGATGGAGGCGATCAAGTCCTCGGGCGCGCAGGCCGTGCATCCGGGCTATGGCTTTCTCTCCGAAAACTCGAAATTCGCCGAAGCGCTGGCTGAAGCAGGCGTGGCGTTTGTAGGGCCGCCTGTAGGTGCCATCGAAAAGATGGGCGACAAAATCACTTCCAAGAAGATCGCCAAGGAAGCGGGCGTCAGCACAGTGCCTGGTTATATGGGGATCATCGAGGACGCGGATGAGGCGGTGAAGATCTCCTCCGAGATCGGTTATCCTGTCATGCTCAAAGCCACCGCAGGCGGCGGCGGCAAGGGTATGCGCATCGCGTGGAACGACGAGGAAGCGCGCGAGGGTTTCCAGTCAAGCCGCAACGAAGCGGCCAATTCATTCGGTGACGACCGTATCTTCATCGAGAAATTCGTAACCAACCCACGCCACATTGAAATTCAGGTGCTTTGCGATGCGCATGGCAACGGTATTTACCTCAACGAGCGTGAATGCTCGATCCAGCGCCGCAACCAGAAAGTTGTCGAAGAAGCACCCAGCCCGTTCTTGGATGAGGCCACGCGCAAAGCCATGGGTGAGCAGTCTGTCGCACTGGCCCAAGCCGTTGGCTATACCTCCGCAGGCACTGTCGAATTCATCGTGGACGGGGACAAAAATTTCTACTTCCTCGAGATGAACACGCGTTTGCAGGTGGAGCACCCGATCACCGAGATGATCACAGGCGTCGACCTCGTGGAGCAGATGATCCGTGTCGCCAATGGTGAGGCGCTGACGATCAAACAGGAAGACGTACAGATCAACGGCTGGGCCATCGAGAACCGTCTTTACGCCGAAGATCCCTATCGCGGCTTCCTGCCTTCGATTGGCCGTTTGACCCGCTACCGCCCACCAGCCGAGATTGCAGCGGGACCGCTTCTGGATAATGACAAGTGGCACGGCGAGGCACCCACCGGAACCACCGCGGTGCGCAATGATACTGGCGTCTATGAAGGCGGCGAGATCAGCATGTATTACGATCCGATGATCGCCAAGCTCTGTACATGGGCGCCCACCCGCGAGGAGGCCGTTGAGGCCATGCGCGTGGCGCTCGACAGCTTCGAAGTCGAAGGCATCGGTCACAACCTGCCGTTCCTCAGTGCCGTAATGGATCATCCGATCTTTGTTGCGGGTGAGATGACGACTGCGTTTATCGAGAACGAGTACCCCGAAGGGTTTGAGGGCGTAACACTGCCAGAGGCTGAATTGAAGCGCATCGCCGCCGCCACTGCCGCCATGCACCGCGTGGCCGAGATCCGCCGCGCGCGCGTATCGGGCCGCATGGACAACCACGAGCGCAAGGTCGGCACCGACTGGAATGTCGCCCTGCAGGACCACAGCTTTGATGTGACAATCACGGCGGATAAGGACGGCGCTTCGGTGACCTTCGAGGGCGGCGACGTCCTGCGCGTCTCTGGTGACTGGACCCCAGGGGACCAGCTTGCCTCCATGACCGTGAATGATGCGCCGCTGATCCTCAAGGTCGGCAAAGTCTCGGGCGGTTTCCGCATCCGTACACGCGGCGCAGATATAAAAGTCCACGTGCGCACGCCGCTTCAGGCCGAAATGGCGCGTAAGATGCCCGTGAAGGTACCGCCAGACACATCCAAGCTGCTGCTCTGCCCGATGCCAGGTCTGATCGTTAAGCTCGATGTTGAAGTCGGCGATGAGGTTCAGGAGGGCCAAGCGCTCTGCACCATCGAGGCGATGAAGATGGAAAATATCCTGCGCGCCGAGAAGAAAGGCACCGTGACCAAGATCAACGCAGGCGCAGGCGATAGCCTTGCCGTGGATGACGTAATCATGGAGTTTGAGTGAGCCCCGAGCTCCTCATATTAACAAGTAGGGGCGTTAGCGCCCCTGCACGCTACTCCGCTGCGGCCTCTTTCGCCTCGCGGATTTCGCGTTGGCGCATGGGCATCTTATCTATGCTGCGGGTGATTTCGCGCACGCTCCACGGGAAGGGCTTGCGTAGTTTGATGTTGCCATCCTTGCCCACCAGCGTGAGCATGAAGCCACGGGGGCGCATTTTAAGGCGGATGTCGCTGCGCGCGTCTGGATCGGTATCCACGATGACGACAACGTCGCGCTCTGTCAGGTCCTCGGCACCGTTTGCCAACCGCTCGATCTGTTCGATAAACGCAGGATCATCCAAGCTGTCGGCAAAGACGACAACGGGGCGTTGTTTCCACTTAAATTCGCTCAAATCCGTATCAACGGCATTGCGAACCACCAGCGGAAAGTCGGGCGAAAACAGGGTTTGGGCCTGCGCGCCAGCCGCTAAAAAAGTAACAATTACAGCACCGAACAACGATTTCATAAGCTCTCCCTCTATGCCTAATATAGGGGGTGTCTTGTCGATTGCGACGCCAGATCGCGCCATTTTTAGCATTAAGTCCGCCGCAAGGGGTTTTGTCGCATGAGTGTGGCAGTTTCCCTTCCCCGGCTGCGATGTGCAGCCTCTTGGCGTAAAGGCATTGATCGGCTTATGGACATTATTCTGCATGTGGGGTGCCACCGCACCGGCTCAACCAGTTTTCAGCACTATGTGCGCGGAAACCGTGCACATTTGATGGCGCAGGGCACCGCCCTTTGGGAGCCGCATCAGCTGCGCAAGGGTGTGTTTGACGGGCTTTTCGCCAAGCCGCGGATGCGCAACGGACGCAACCTGCAACGTCGTGCGATGGGTCGTGTGCGCCTTCATGCCGCACAGGCGCGGCGCGCAGGGGCGCAGCAATTGCTGGTAACAGAAGAAAACATGATCGGCGCGCCGCGTGCATGCCTGCGCGCCGCCACGCTGTACCCCGCGATCGGGGAGCGTATGGCAAGACTTGATGCCGCATTCGAGGGGACGATTGCCCGCGTGGTCATGGTGATCCGTTCGCAGGAATTATGGTGGTCCTCGATCGCTGCTTACGGGGTTGGGCGGGGGCATCCGATGCCTGATGCCGCGCGGCTTGCAGCGCTTGCGGATGCGCCGCGTACATGGCGTGATGTGATCACTGATATGGCCTGCGCTTTGCCCGACACCCAGATCAAAGTGCTCCCGTTCGAGCAATTTGCGGGGCGATCGGACAAGGTGCTGGAGGAAGCAACGGACCATCCCGCGCCGTTGACGCACGCGGAAAGCTGGCTCAACCGCTCACCCAATCTCGGGATGTTGCGCGACAAGATGGCAGAGAACGGCATGCCTGCCGGCGATTTGCCCGACCATCTCGCGCGTGGCGAGGGACGGTGGAAACCGTTTACGCCAGCGCAATCGGCAGCGCTTCGCGAAGCCTACGCCGACGATATGATGTGGCTCACCGCTGGTGCGGACGGGCTTGCAACACTGACAGAGGATCGCTCCCGCACAAGAGCAGGCCCAAGCCTGCCAGCGGGCGCACTGACAAAAGGACAGTCAAATGACCAACAAACCGACCCCCGGCTCCAAGGACGACTGGCGCAAACTGGCTGAGAGCGAGCTGCGCGGCCGCCCACTGGATGATCTTACGTGGAACACGCTGGAGGGGCTGGATGTGGCCCCGCTTTACACGGCCGAAGATTTGGTCGGTGTGGACCATTTGGGCGGCATCCCGGGGCAGGCGCCCTATACTCGCGGCGTAAAGGCCACGATGTACGCAGGCCGCCCGTGGACCATCCGCCAATACGCGGGCTTCTCAACGGCTGAGGAATCCAACGCCTTCTATCGCCGCGCGCTCGATGCGGGGCAGCAGGGTGTTTCCGTAGCCTTCGATCTGGCCACCCACCGTGGCTACGACAGTGACCACCCCCGTGTCGAAGGGGATGTGGGTAAAGCAGGCGTAGCGATTGACAGCGTCGAGGACATGAAAATCCTTTTCGACGGTATCCCGCTGGATAAAGTCAGCGTTTCCATGACCATGAACGGCGCCGTTATCCCGATCCTCGCCAATTTTATCGTTGCAGGCGAAGAGCAGGGGCACAGCCGTTCCGTTCTCGCAGGCACCATCCAGAACGACATTCTCAAAGAATTCATGGTGCGCAACACCTACATCTACCCGCCAGAGCCTTCGATGAAGATCATCGCGGATATTATCGAATATACCGCCAACGAAATGCCGAAATTCAATTCCATTTCGATCTCGGGCTATCACATGCAGGAAGCTGGCGCGAACCTCGTGCAAGAGCTGGCCTTTACCCTCGCCGATGGACGCGAATACGTGCGCACAGCAATCGCTGCGGGCATGGACGTGGATAAATTCGCCCCGCGCCTAAGCTTTTTCTTCTGCATCGGCATGAACTTTTTCATGGAGGCGGCCAAGCTGCGCGCAGCACGTCTGCTCTGGTCCCGCATCATGGCGGAGTTCGAGCCGAAGAACCCCAAGTCCTCCATGCTGCGCACCCATTGCCAAACCAGTGGCGTCAGCCTGCAAGAGCAGGATCCCTATAACAACGTGATCCGCACCGCTTATGAGGCGATGTCAGCGGTCCTTGGCGGTACCCAATCGCTGCACACCAACGCGCTGGATGAGGCGATTGCTCTGCCTACCGAAAACTCCAGCCGCATCGCGCGCAACACGCAGCTGATCCTTCAGGAAGAAACGGGCGTCACCAATGTCGTCGACCCACTCGCGGGCAGCTATTATGTCGAAAAGCTGACCCATGATATGGCAGAGGCCGCGTGGAAGCTGATCGAGGAAGTCGAGGAAATGGGCGGCATGACCAAGGCCGTGGCCAGCGGCATGCCGAAACTGCGCATCGAGGAGGCCGCGGCCCAGCGGCAGGCGGGACAAGACCGTGGTACCGATGTGATTGTTGGCGTGAACAAATACCGCCGCGAGAAAGAGGACGAGATCGATATTCTCGACGTCGACAACGTCGCCGTGCGCGACAGCCAGATCAAGCGCCTCGAGAGCATTCGTGCCAGCCGCAACACCGCAGATGTCGAGCACGCGCTGCATGAGCTTACCCGCCGCGCCCGTGAGGGTGGCAACCTGCTGGAAGCCGCCGTTGAAGCCGCCCGCGCCCGCGCCACCGTAGGAGAGATCAGCATGGCCATGGAAGAAGAATTCGGCCGCCACCGTGCGGAAGTCAAAACGCTCGCGGGTGTCTACGGTGCGGCCTATGAAGGCGACGAAGGTTTTGCCGCGATCCAGAAATCAGTAGAGGAATTTGCCGAGGCCGAGGGCCGACGCCCGCGCATGCTGGTGGTCAAAATGGGTCAGGACGGCCACGACCGCGGAGCCAAGGTTATCGCCACTGCCTTTGCCGATATCGGCTTTGACGTGGATGTAGGGCCACTGTTCCAAACACCCGCCGAAGCAGCGCAGGACGCCGTGGACAACGATGTTCACGTCATCGGCATCAGCTCGCAAGCGGCAGGCCACAAGACGCTGGCGCCGCAATTGGTCAAAGCGCTCAAAGATGCGGGCGCCGAGGATATTCTGGTCATTTGTGGCGGCGTCATTCCGCAGCAGGATTACCAATACCTCTATGATGCAGGGGTAAAGGCAATCTTCGGACCGGGCACGAACATCCCCGATGCGGCCCAAGACATCCTGAAACTCATCCGTGCAGCAAACGCATGATCACCTTTGATCATGTCGCGGTGGCGGGGCAGACCCTCGCCGCTGCAACGGCCCACGCGGAGGCTGCGCTCGGTGTCACGCTACAAGAGGGCGGCGAACACGCGGTGTTTCATACCCACAACACACTGTTGGGTCTGGAGGATGGCCTCTATCTGGAGGCGATTGCGATCAATCCTGACGCACCGAAGCCCGAGCGAGCGCGCTGGTTTGATCTGGATAATTTCGCAGGTAAACCACGCCTGACCAACTGGATATGCCGCTGTGACGATCTGGACGCAACGCTGGCCGCACTGCCTGAGGGATTTGGCACGCCTGTCGATCTGCAGCGTGGCGATCTGCGCTGGCGTATGGCGGTGCCGCACTCAGGCGTGTTGCCCTATGACAATTGCGCGCCTGCGCTGATCGAATGGATCGGCGATGCCCATCCCGCGCCGCGTCTGACGCAACAGGGGTGCGCTTTGACAACGCTTGAGGTCCATCACCCGCAGGCTGCTGCCTTGGGCGCCCTGCTTGCCCCCGTGCTCACCGATGCACGCATTAGCTTTCACCCAGGGGCTGCGGCGCTGAAGGCCGCGTTCAAGACACCGAACGGCCCCGCAACCTTGTGCTGATCCGCGCAGCGATCCCTGCGGATGTGCCCGTGATTGCATCACTTTGGAACGCGATGATCCGCGATACCACCGCGACGTTTACCAGCGTTCTCAAGACAGAGGACGATCTGCTTGAACTGCTTGAGGTACGTAGTGACGCTTTTCTGGTGGCGCAGATCGAGGGTACTGTCGCAGGCTTCATCACATGGGGGCCGTTCCGCAATGGTGATGGCTATATCCATACCGCGGAGCACAGCATCATCACTGCGCGCAGCGGGCAAGGCATCGGTAAAGCATTGATGCAGGACGCTCTCGCAAAGGCACATGCGCAGGGCGTTCACACGCTCGTCGCCTGCATCGGCGGCGAAAATCACGCTGCGACAGCCTTTCACCGCAGGTTAGGGTTTGCAATGGCAGGCCAATTGCCACAGGTAGGGCGCAAGTTGGATCGCTGGCATGACCTTATCTTGATGAGCAGGCCCACGTCTTCGTCCTGACAAATGCCCGCGTGCCCGTTAAGGTAGCCCTATGTCAATCTGGACCCGCATAACCGAGGCGATCTCGGCCCTTGCCTCTGGCGAAGGGCTCGCATCGGTATTCGACAAACTACGCAGCGCGCCCGAGCGCTCCGTGGGCTTTACCATCGCTGTCATCGCACTCGGGGCCAAGATGGCGAAGGCAGACGGGCAGGTCACCCGCGACGAGGTCACGGCCTTTCGTGAGGTCTTCCAGATCGCGGATGGGGATGCGGCAGGGGCGGCAAAGGTATTCAATCTTGCGCGCACCGATGTGGCGGGCTTCGACGAGTATGCGCGGCGGATCAAGGGGATGTTTGGCGATGACATGCCTTTGCTCAGCGATCTGATGGAGGGGCTCTTTCACATCGCCATGGCCGACGGCATCTATCACCCCAACGAGAATGCGTTTCTGGAGGAAGTAGCCAAGATTTTCAGTCTCCCCCATGGCGAATTCGAGGCGCTGCGAGCGCGGTTTGTGCCCAACAGCTCGCCCCTGCCGCACAGCGTTCTGGGCATTGCCCCAGATGCCAGTGTCGAGGAGGCGCGCAGCGCTTGGCGCAAGTTGGTGCGCGCCAATCACCCAGATGCGCTGACCGCACGCGGTCTGCCCGAAGAGGCCGTGAAGCTTGCCGAAAAGCGCATGATTGACATCAATCGCGCGTGGGAGACGATCTCGGGGAAGAGCATCTAATGCGGCTGGCTACCTATAACGTCGAATGGTTCGCCAATCTCTTTGATGACGAGGATGAACTGTTGCCCGATGAGGGGTGGTCGGGCCGCTGGAATGTGACCCGCGCGGACCAGATCTCGGCGCTGGGTCAGGTGTTTACAGCCCTTGATGCGGATGCAGTCATGGTGATCGAAGCCCCTGACGCGGGCCGCACCCATAACGGCGAAAAAGCACTCGAGATTTTTGCCGCCCGCTTTGATCTACGCGCACGGCGTGCTGTGTTGGGCTTTGCCAATGACACACGACAGGAGATTGCGCTTCTTTATGATCCCGACGTTCTCACCGTGCACCATGATCCCCAAGGGCAGGCCACGGATGCCGACGGGGCTGGGGGCGCTCCGCGCTTTGACGGTACGCTCCGCATTGATCTCGATATTGATGCGACCGAGGACAAGGTCGTTTTCTCCAAACCGCCGCTTGAGCTGGCGCTGCAAACCGCCTCGGGGTTTGATTTCCGCATGATCGGTGCGCATCTGAAATCGAAGGCGCCGCATGGGGCGCGTGACGACGCGCATGCGCTTCAAATCTCCATCGCCAATCGGCGCAAGCAACTGGCCCAAGCCGTCTGGATGCGCCGTCGCATTGATGCTGTCGTCGGGGCAGGCACGCCGCTGATGGTGATGGGCGATCTTAATGATGGTCCCGGTCTGGACGTTTTCGAAGACCTCTTCGGGCGCTCTTCCGTGGAGGTCATCCTTGGCAATCGAGGCGATTATCCGCTGTTTGACCCCCATGCAGCGCGGGCTTTAGGGCAGCGCATCGGTGCGATGCCGACTACGTCACGCTTCTGGATCAGGCCCGAGAAACGGTTTCTGCAAGCACTGCTGGATTACATCATGGTCTGTCCCGCGCTGCGAGCGAAGAGCCCGTCATGGCGCATCTGGCACCCGCTGGATGATCCAGCCTGCTGGGCTGATCCCGTTTTGCGCGATGCATTGGTGACAGCCTCGGATCATTTCCCCGTAAGCCTTGATATCGATCTGTAAGATTTGGTGATCGGCCTAATTGCCCCTATATTGGGTTTATGAAACAGATCATCACCGCTCCGCTTTTCGCCCTCATGCTTGCCACGCCCGCGCTCGGGCAGGACGAACCCTCCTTGATGGAACGCGGTGCAAAGCAGTTCTTTGAAGGGCTCATGCAGGAAATGGCCCCCGCGCTGGACGAGCTGACGCAGTTGATGGAGGACGCAGGCCCCGCCTTACAGGAGTTCATGGCCGAGATGGGGCCAAAGCTGAGCGCGGTTCTCGAAGAGGTTGAGGATTGGAGCCAGTATGAAGCACCAGAGGTGCAGCCTAATGGTGATATCATCATCCGCCGCAAACCTGACGCACCCGAGCTCACACCAGAAGAAGAAATGCCGCAGATCGAGCTTTAGCCTTTGGTGGCTTTCACAATCGCTTCGGCCCCCAAGGCGGTGGCAAGTGAGGTAAAGCGCGCTTGCGCCACTTCACCAAAGAGCGGCATCATCTCGGCGCTGAGCCGCAGATGCAGTTCCTTCTTCTTCGGGTGCCATCGCATCTCTCCCAGCTCTGCCACCTTATCCATCCAAAGCATCGCGCCAAAGCGCATGGCCTTGCCCAGAATTTCGGCCTCGCTGCTGGACTGTTCATCAAGCATCTCGATGAGATCGCCAAATCGCGGGCTGCGTTTGCTGGAATAGCGGTTCATCAGCGCCAGCCCCACAAATATCCGCTCCGAGTGTTTCAGCCCGCCAAGGTTGGCGCGGGTGGCATTGTCGAAACAGACTTCGGCGCGGTAATCGGGATGCGCACGCCAGCTTACATCGTGCAGCAGGCACGCGGCCTTAACAAGCCGTTTGCGCGGCTCTGGCGCGGATTTATAGAGCGGCAAGATGAAGTTATAGAGCATCTTGCCAAAACCCGGACTGCGCGCATCCTTATCCTCAACAAAGCGGCACGCCTCGATCAGCGGATCACGGTCACGCAGGCGCTGTGGCATTTGCTCGTACAGCATCCCCTCGCGGATACCGTAACTGGAGATAGCGATGTCTTTGGGTTTGAACGTCTTGACCAGACGGCTCAGGACTTCGCAGGCATAGGGCACCAGACTGGCCCGCGCCGAAGACACTCCCGCCTCTGCCCTTAGCTCTTCCATATTGGCGTCATGAATGAATTGGATCGTTTCGCGCACCGATTTGCGGGTCATGCGGTATTCATGCAGCACGTGTAGCGGGTAGCCGCGGCGGATCATGTCGATCCGTGCAATCGCCCGCCACGAGCCGCCCACAAGGAACAAGCGGTCGCGCTGGTCGCCCATCTTTTCGGCAAGCCCCTGCATCGTCTCCTTGATATGGGCATTACGCGCCTTGGCACCGCCCTTGATATCGCGCAGCTTTAGCGGCCCGAGCGAGGAGGTCACCCGTTTGCCCACGCGCCCGCCGCTGATCTCGGCCAGCTCAAGCGAGGAGCCCCCGATGTCACAGACCAGACCATAAGCGCCGGGCCAGCCCAAAAGCACCCCTTGCGCCGAAAGGCGCGCCTCTTCTTTACCGTCGATGACCCAGATTTTGATGCCTGTTTGGGCGCGAACCTCATCGCAGAAGTCGCGTCCGTCCGTGGCATCGCGCACGGCGGCCGTGGCCACGGCGGTCAGCTCCGACAGGCCCATCCCCTCCGCCAGCTTGGCAAAACGGTGCATCGCGGACAGGGCGCGCACGCGGCCCTCGGGCGACAGATGGCCTGTGTCGGCCATGCCAGCGCCCAAGGCGCACATAATTTTCTCGTTGTAGAAATACGCAGGACTGCGTGCAGCCCCGTCAAACACCACCATCCGGACGGAGTTGGAACCTACATCGACCACACCCACACGCCGCAGCGCCCGAGCGCCCGGATCTTGGAAGAGGGGTTTGCCAAATAGCCCCAGATCGGCCACGCCGGTTTCGGGAACGGAGGGGGACGTGGTCTTGGATTCAGGCATGCGCGCTCCGCTCGGTGGGGCGAAAAGTTGTGGCAGGTTCGCCCATCAACCCTTCTGCGTCAATCGCTAACAGTCTTGGCTGCCGCAGGATCAATCCTTGGTGTGGGTCAGCTTGGGCACATCCGATGCCCCCGCCGATCCGCGCCCCGACAACGACGGATTTTCCATAAAGAAGCGGTGACAGTTAAAGGCAAACTCTCCCTCAGGGAGAGGCGGGCGGGTAAAGCTGCCGTCAGGAGCCATGACCCAGCTCTGCGCGATGTCGGCCAGATTCGCGGCCATGATCTGGCTGGTGATCTGGGCTTTGACGGTGGCGTTGTTGATCTCGACCAAAGTCTCGACACGGCGGTTGAGGTTGCGGCCCATCCAATCGGCACTCGAGATAAACACACGCGCCTTTTTGTGTGGCAAGCCGTAGCCATTGCCGAAACACACGATGCGGCTGTGCTCAAGGAAGCGGCCCACGATGGATTTCACGCGGATGTTCTCCGACAGCCCCTTGATGCCGGGGCGCAGCGCGCAAATGCCGCGGATAACAAGGCTGATCTGCACGCCCGCATTCGAGGCCGCATAAAGCGCGTCGATGACCTCGTCGTCCACAAGGCTGTTCATTTTGGCCCAGATCACGGCGGGCTTGCCTGCCTGTGCATGTGCGGCCTCTGCGGCAATCATCTCCAGCAGGCGCGGCTTGAGCGTGGTCGGCGAAATAGCGAGATTGTCCAGATGCGCAGGCTGCGCATATCCCGACAAATAGTTGAACACTTTGGTCGCATCGCGCCCCAGTGATTTGTCGCAAGTAAACAGGCTGAGGTCCGTATACACCCGCGCCGTGATGGGGTGGTAGTTGCCTGTGCCATAATGGGTGTAGGTCACCAGCTCACTGCCCTCGCGGCGCACGACGGTGCTGATTTTGGCGTGTGTTTTCAGGTCGATGAAACCGTAGACCACATGCGCTCCCGCCCGTTCCAGCCGCCGCGACTGGCGGATATTGGCAGCCTCGTCAAAGCGGGCTTTGAGCTCCACAAGCGCAGTGACGGACTTGCCGTCCTCCGCCGCCTCGCACAGCGCCTCGACAATCGGGCTGTCGCGTGAGGTGCGGTAGAGCGTCTGCTTGATCGCCACCACATTGGGATCGCGCGCGGCCTGTTGCAGGAAACGCACCACCATGTCGAACGTCTCATAGGGGTGGTGCAGTAGCATGTCCTTGGAGCGGATAGATTTGAACATATCGCCGTCATGGTCGGTCACACGCTCGGGCACACGCGGCGTGAACTGCGGCCACAGCAGATCAGGGCGGTCGTCCGTCACCAGCCCTGACAAATCGTCGATGCCGATCATGCCGTCAATCTCGATCACATCCTGCGGCTTTGCACCCAACTCGTGCATGATCGTGGCGAGCAGTTTGGGCGGCGCGCCTGCAGAATGGGTCATGCGTACGACTTCGCCACGGCGGCGGCGTTTCAGCGCAACCTCGAATTCGCGGACAAGGTCTTCGGCCTCGTCCTCGACCTCGAGATCGCTGTCGCGCAGCACGCGGAATTCGAAATGCGCCTTGAGGCGGTAGCCCGGGAACAAGTCGGGAATTTTCAGCACAAGCAGCTCTTCGAGCGGCAGGTAGCGTTTGCAGCCCTCTTCCGCTGGCAGGGTAACGAAACGGTCAATTTGCGCAGGGATGGGCAGCAGCGCCTGAAGCGGCTTTTTATCCTTGGTCCGCTCCAGCTGGACGGCCAGCGCAAAGCCCGTGTTGGGCAGAAACGGGAAAGGGTGCGCGGGATCAATTGCCAGCGGCGAGAGTACCGCGAACACTTGGGCCAGAAAAATGTCGTCCAGTGCTGCGCGATCTGCGTCTGTCAGATCATCAAGCGTCTCCAGCATGATGTTCTGAGCATCCATCTCGCACAGCAGGTTGGCCAGTATCTCTTGTTGGCGCTGCATCAAGGCACGGGCGTTCTGGTTGATAAGTTGGAGTTGCTCGGCGGGGGTCAGCCCGTCAGCGGCGGGGGTGGTGTTGCCCGCCTGCGCCAACTCGCGCAGACCTGCCACGCGGACGGTATAGAATTCGTCCAGATTGTCAGCGCTGATTGACAGGAACCGCAGCCGCTCCAACAGCGGTACGCGAGGGTTCTCGGCCTCTTCGACGACGCGCCAGTTAAAACCAAGCCAGCTAAGCTCGCGGTTCTGGAAGCGCGCGGGTCCGCTCAGATCGAGATCGGGAAGGTCGGCGGGCGCGTCATAAGGCGCGGTAAGGAAATCAGCATCAGACATAGGACTGTATATATACCAGAACTATAACAGGAATAAGACGTGTCGCGCAGTTTTCGTCGTTAGCTTTTGGCGCTGTCCATTACTTGTGCAGCCAGCGCGCGGGTAATGGGCCGTTTACGTGCGATGCTTTCGCGGTCGAGCGCGCGCACGATGCGGTTGGCCGCCGCAAACGAACGGTCCATGCGCTTGAGCAGATAGGGAATCAGATCAGGGGGCGGCATCAACTGGCGGTCTGCCAGCAGCTTGACCAGTACCGCCGACAAAAGCGCATCATCGGGCGCATCAATCGTAGCCTCCAGCGCCCCGCGCAAGCGGCTCACCAGATCGGGAAGCGTCAGACCCCAATGGGCGACATTGCCCGTCCCCGTAAGCAGCAGGGTATGGCCCTCGGCCAACACCATATTGTGCAGATGGAACAGAGCGGTCTGCGCCTCCGGCATGTCTGCGATCGCGTGCACATCCTCAACAGCGATATGGGTGCGCGCCAGTTTAGGCACATCATCCTCGGACAGATCGCGGGCTGCTATGATCTGTGCACCTGCCGCGTCAGCCCAGACATGGGTGAGGTGGGTCTTGCCGGCGCCTTCTGGTCCGCTGAGCACCATTTTGGCGCCGCTCCAGTTGCGCCAGTTCTCGATCATTGCCACGGCCATAGCGTTGCTATGGGCGACCAGAAAATCATCCCGTCCCCGCGCCGTGCGCACGGGCAGGTCAAAGCCGAGCTGCGTTGCCATTACTCTGCCTCGTCGCCAGTCGGGGCGGCGCTTTCGGTGCCGCGGTAGAGCAGGCTGTGCTGGTACTTCTCAACCGCAAAACGCGCCACAACGCCCAAAGCGGCGGCCACAGGCACAGCCACCAACATGCCGACAAAGCCGAACAGTGTGCCGAACACCGATAGGGCAAGGATCAACCATACAGGGTGCAGCCCGACCGAATCGCCTACAAGTTTGGGTGTGAGGACATTGCCTTCGATGACCTGACCGATCACGAAAATACCGCCCACCATTCCAATGGAGACCCAGTCGCCCCAGAACTGGAACAGCGCCAGACCAATCGCCAACGCCCCGCCAATCAGCGCTCCTAGATAAGGGATAAACGTGACCAGCCCCGCAACAAACCCGACCACAAGGCCGAACTGCAATCCGACCAGCATCAGCGCAATCGCGTAATAGGTGCCGAGGATTACACAGACGGTGCCCATGCCACGGATAAACGAGGCCAGCGTGCGGTCAATGTCGCGGGCCAGCCGGCGCACGACGGGCGCGTGGTCGCGCGGCAAAAGCGCGTCTACCTGCGCAATCATTCGGTCCCAATCAAGCAGCATGTAAACGGCCACGACGGGTACGATCACAAAGAGCATGATGACGTTGATAATCCCCGCAGCCGAGCTGAGTGCGGTATTCAAAAGCTCGCCCCCGCGTTCCTGCACCACAGTGCCCAGCGAGGTGATCGAGGTTTGCAGCGTGGAACCTTCCTCGAGGATCGAGGGGAAACGCTCCGTCACGACAGCGCCAAGGCGGCGGGTCAGATCGGGCGCGATCTCGAACAGGTTTACCGCCTGCGAAACGAGCGTCGGGACAACCAGCAGCGCCATGATGATGAACACCAGGATGGCGATAACTGTGATCGTCGCGGTTGACAGGGCACGGCTCAGGCCCATCCGCTCAAGGCGGTCTGCAACAGGATCGAGGAAGTAGGCAATCGCACTGCCCAGCACAAAAGGCAGCAGAACATCACCCATGAACCAAAGGATGGCCAACATGGCCACGGCGGCCACGCCCCAATAGGTCAACTGGTCTTTGATCGGCAATGCCATGGTGCGTGCTCCTGAGTGTCAGAAAACACATCGCCCATGCCCTTGGGTTTTTCAAGGGTTGCGGGCGTTATCGGCAAACAAACGGCCCCGCGTCGCGAAGCGGGGCCGCGTGGCAAATCGGGCTCGGACGACCGACTTAGTGGCAGGCAGGGCGGGTGCCGGGCAGCAGGACCTTGTCGATCACATGGATCACGCCGTTATCGGCCATGATATTTGCGATCACGACATTGGCGGAGTTGCCCGTCCCATCCGCAATGCTGACACCTGATGCGCCCTTGGTGATGCAGATCCGCTCTGAGGCGAGGATCGGCTTGAAATAGTTGGAGCCTGCGGGAATGGCCTCGGCGGTCAGTTTGCGGTCATCTACGTGGTAGAGCAAGACATCTGTAAGCTGGCCTTTGTTCTCGGGTTTGAGCAGTGTCTCAACCGTGCCTTCGGGCAGGGCGGCAAAGGCATCATTCACAGGTGCGAACACGGTAAATGGACCTGGTCCCTGAAGCGTCTCGGCCAGACCCGCAGCTGACACCGCAGCTACAAGTGTGGAGAAACGCGCATCAGCGGAGGCGATTTCGACAATGTTGTCGGCAGAGGCGGTGGACGCAGCCCCGAGCGTTGCGGCGAGTGCAGCGGCAGCAAATGTCATCTTCTTCATCTCGAATTCCTTACAGTTTTACCCCATGCACCATGCATGTTGCAGGCTGTACGCGTCTGCTCACGCAGAAGTTCAATGACGTTTGATAACGTTTAGTTTGTTTGTTTTAGGAGATTTGAGCGCTAAGCAGGCTTTTCGATTTATCGGTCGAGCTGATCTCCGGGAGCCCCAATTTGGCCATTTGACTGTGATTAGTGCAGACCTATTCACTTGACGGTTTGCGGGATACGCGCAGATTGAACGCAGTCAAATCAGGAGAATTGCATGCGCACCCCCTTCGATACCGAACTTCAATCCCGCCTCATGCGCTATGCCGCGATCGACAGCCAATCCGATGAGAGCAGCACCAGCCAGCCTTCGACAGCCTGCCAGCTCGACATGAGCCGCCTGCTTGTGGAGGAGCTTGAAGATATGGGTGCAAAAGATGTGCGCCTCACCGAGTATGGTGTGGTGTTGGCGACGGTACCTGCCACTGTCGAAGGACCTGTGATTGGTTTGTGCGCACATGTGGATACAGCGCCGCAATTCAATGCCACGGGAGTCAAACCTCGTGTGATCCAAGGGTATAATGGCGGGGATATCTCGTTTCCGGATGCGCCCGATCTGCGTTTAGGGCCTGATATCTCGGCGCATCTTAAGGATTGTGTGGGCCATGACCTGATCACAGCCTCTGGTACAACGCTGCTGGGCGGAGATGACAAAGCAGGGGTTGCGATCATTATGACTGCGGCACGGTATCTGCTGGAGCATCCTGAATTCCCGCATGGTGAGTTGCGCCTTGCATTCACCCCCGACGAAGAGATTGGCCGCGGCGTTGATCCGCGTTTGCCAGACGACATGGCCTGCGATTTTGCCTATACTTTTGACGGATCCAAACCCGGTGAGGTGGAGCATGAGACCTTTTCCGCAGACCGCGGCATTGTGACAGTCAAAGGTGTCTCCATCCATCCCGGCTGGGCCAAGAACAAGCTGGTCAACGCCATGCATCTGGCCGCCCGCATCATCGAGACACTGCCGCAAAAGAACATGACCCCCGAGACGACTAGCGGCACCCAGGGCTTTATCCACGCGACCGACATCAGCGGTGATGCAGCTGAAGTGCGCATGGGTTTTATCCTGCGTGATTTCGAGCGCGAAGGGCTGGAGAAACAGGGTGAAATTCTGCGCGCTGTGTGTGAACTGGTGGGCTTGTCAGAGCCGCGTGCCGAAATCATATGCGAGATCACGCCGCAGTACCGCAACATGCGCTATTGGCTGGAGAAAGACATGACGCCTGTGCATCTGGCACATGCCGCCGTGCGCGATGCGGGGCTCGAGGTTGTGTCGGTGCCTATTCGCGGCGGCACAGATGGCTCGCGCTTGACAGAAATGGGATTGCCTTGTCCCAATATTTTTACGGGCATGCAGGAAATACATGGCCCGTTGGAGTGGATATCTGTGCAGGATATGGGGAAATCCGTTCAGGTCGCGCTCAATCTAGTGCAGCGTGCTGTGCGGCAGGCGTCCTAGCGAGGGGCGCTGCCCCTCGTGCTCCCCGGGATATTTTTGACCAAAAGAAAGGGGCGCGGTTGGTGATTGTGTCGGGCGGGGCTTTGGCTTAGGCAAACGGGGAGTTTTGCAAAGGAGCGCCGCCATGCGTTTGAGCCGATATTTCCTGCCCGTTTTGAAAGAGACACCTGCGGAGGCGCAGATCGTCAGCCACCGCTACATGCTGCGTGCCGGCATGATTAAGCAGAACGCGGCGGGGATCTATTCGTGGTTGCCGCTGGGGTTCAAAGTGCTGCGCAAGCTCGAGAATATTGTGCATGAAGAGCAGATGCGCGCGGGCCATGTGCCGATGCTGATGCCGACGTTGCAGTCGGCGGATTTGTGGCGCGAGAGCGGTCGCTATGATGATTACGGCGAGGAGATGTTGCGCATCACCGACCGTCAGGGGCGCGACATGCTCTATGGTCCCACCAATGAAGAGCTGGTCACGGATATATTCCGCTCCCATGTCGGGTCGTACAAAGATTTGCCGCTCACCCTTTATCACATCCAGTGGAAGTTTCGCGACGAGATGCGTCCGCGCTTTGGGGTGATGCGCGGGCGTGAATTCTTCATGAAGGATGGTTACAATTTTGACCTGACCAAAGAGGATGCGCTGCATGCATACAACCGTCATTTGGTCAGCTATTTGCGGACCTACGAGCGGATGGGATTGCAGGCGATCCCGATGCGCGCGGACAGTGGCCCGATTGGTGGGGATGACACGCATGAGTTTCTTGTGCTGGCCGAGACGGGCGAATCTGAGGTGTTTTATGACAGCGCCGTGACGGACCTGAAGTTTGGCGACCGCGAGATCGACTATGACAGCCATGCGGCATGTGCCGCTGTGATGGAAGAGTTCACCACCAAATACGCCCGCACCGACGAGACGCATGACGAAGAGCTGTTTAACGCGATCCCCGAGGAGCGCCGCCGCGTGGCGCGGGGCATTGAAGTCGGCCAGATTTTCTACTTCGGGACCAAGTATTCCGAAGCGATGGGAGCCACCGTGCAAGGCCCTGATGGCAAGGTCGTGCCTGTGCATATGGGCAGCCACGGCATCGGGGTGAGCCGTCTGCTCGGCGCGATCATCGAGGCGAGCCATGACGACAAGGGCATCATCTGGCCCGAGGGTGTCACGCCGTTCCATTGCGGAATTGTGAACCTCAAGCAGGGCGACGAGGAGGCCGACGGGGCGTGTCAGGCGCTTTATGACAGCCTGACAGCGCTCGGTCTTGAGCCGCTCTATGACGACCGCAACGAGCGGGCAGGCGGCAAGTTCGCGACCATGGACCTTATTGGTCTGCCATGGCGCATCACCGTAGGGCCACGTGGTCTCAAGAACGGGGTCGTCGAACTCACATCGCGCCGCACGGGCGAGAGCGAGGAAATGCCCCCAGAGCAGGCCGTCGAGCGGATTGCACAGATTTATAAAGGTCTGACCGTGCTCGGCATTTGACCTAAAAGAACGGTGCGGGCTGGACCTCGCACCGTTTTGCGTCATCCTTATGTCCAAGACAGGAGGATTGATATGAAACAGATATTCACCTTTGTAATTGCCGCCGCGATGGCCACCAGTGCCTGTGCGCAGGGCGTTGATCAAGGCCGCAAGAACGCGCCGCAGTTCACCCCTGCATGGTCGAACCAGACGCGCGCCGATGCACAAGATAGCGGCGTTTCGATGCAGATCGACGTGCTGGCCGAGGGGCTGGACACACCTTGGGGCGTCGAGGTGCTGCCTGAGGGTGGATATCTCGTGACCGAGCGGTCGGGCGCTTTGCGTCTGGTGCGCGACGGCCAAGTCAGCGCGCCCATTGACGGCACGCCACAAGTGCTGGCCCAACGGCAGGGTGGCTTGCTGGATGTGGCTTTGGCAGAGGATTTCGCCACCAGCCGCGTGATCTTCCTCACGTATGCCAAGCCGATGGCGGGCGGCATGTCGGCGACAGCGGCAGCACGCGGGGTGCTCAGCGCAGATGGTATTGCGCTGACAGAGCTGCGCGATGTCTTTGTCCAAGACCCGCCTTCACCCAACGCCATGCATTTCGGTTCCCGCGCTGTGCCGCAAGGCGACTTTCTTTTTGTCACCACTGGGGAGCATTTTTCGACACGTGAGCGGGAGTTCTCTCAGGATGTGGACAAGACCTATGGCAAGGTCGTGCGCGTCAATCTTGCGGGCGGTGGGGCAGCAGGCAATCCGTTTGACAACGAGGTTTGGACCCTTGGTCACCGCAATGTGCAGGGCGCGGATATCCGTCCCGCGGATGGCACGCTCTGGACGCTGGAGCATGGCGCGGCTGGCGGGGACGAGCTGAACAAGATTACCGCAGGGGCGAACTATGGTTGGCCTGTCGTGAGCTACGGCGTCAACTATAACGGCTCCTCTATTGGTAGCGGGCAAGCGCGCGGCGAAGGTTTTACCGAGCCGCAATATTACTGGGATCCCGTCATCGCACCGGGTGGTTTCGCCTTTTACGAGGGCGCGATGTTCAAAGGCTGGGAAGGCGATGTGCTGGCCGCCTCGCTCAATCCGGGTGGTCTGGTGCGATTGGTGCTGGAGGGGGACCGTGTCGTGGGTGAAGAGCGGTTTCTGAACGGAGAAATCCGCGTGCGCGACGTGGAGATTGATCGCGACGGCGCGATCCTGATCCTCGACAATACCCAAGGGCGCTTGCTGCGCCTGACACCTGAGTAACCCATGCGCCTGCTGTTGATCTGGGCTGTGGCCGTCGTGTTGAGCGCGGCAACGGCAATGGCGCAAGAGCAGCGGCTCAAGGCGGGCGCGTTGCGCTATGTGTTCGAGCAGTGGATGCAGGATCAAGGCGTGGATGAGGCCAGCTTTGTCACGCTCTTCCGTGGCGTGGAGGTCGGCCGACCGCTTAGTCCCGACCGCACGGTGGAACTGGCCAGCTTGAGCAAGGCAATCACCGCCGTTTGTGTGGCCGAGCTGATCGCAGAAGGTATCTGGAGCCATCAGACCACCGCTGCGCAGGTGTTGGGCAAAGGGCCTCCTGGCCTCACTCTCACGCAACTCGTCACGCACACAGGCAGGGTGGCACCTGATAAAACCCAAGGCATGCGCTGGGTGCTACGCGACATGAATGCACCGCTCATCGAGGAAATCGCCAGCGCCGCCTTGGATCGTAATCTCGGTACACAGGGCAGCTATTTCTACAACAACGAGAATTACGCCATTCTGGGGCAGATGATCGAAAAGGTGCTTGGTGTGTCCTATGCCGCAGCTTGCACACCGCGTGCGCTGGACCCTGCGGGGGTCACGACGGCACAGGCATCTGCCACGATGGGCGGCACGTTGCCATGGGGCGGTTGGGCGATGTCATTGCGCGATTATGCGCGGTTCCAGTATCATTGGTTCGGCCCAGACGGTCCTTACAGCGCAGGATCACCTGCGGCTTTGCGCGTTGATATCGGCGGAGGCGCAGCTTATGGATTGGGAATATTCGAGCGTGCCACACGCCGTGGCCACAATCTGTGGCACTTTGGGTCATGGTGCATGCCGTTCAGGGTGAACGCCGGCACATATGCCGTCATTTGGGAGGGCGAATGGAGCGTGGTTGCATCTTATGACATATGCATCGGTGCGGAAGAACATGCGGCCCTCGATCATGCACTCAGTAAGGTGATTTACGGACAATGATCATGCGCACTCTGACGTTGGCGGGCGGGCTTGCCGGGGCGGTGACCACATCGCAATTTCCCGAATTTTCACAGCAGTACACCCAGCGTCTGGGCGGGGCAGTCGATGCGCTGGGGCAGGTCGTGGCCGATTTCGACGCGTCCGCCGCCGCTTCTGATCTTACCCGCGACGCGGCACTGGTGCAGATGCAAGGCACCCCTTTCCTCGAGCGGCGCCGCGCCGATATGACCCGCTCTATTGCGCGCTACGAGCGGCTGAGCGCTGATCTGGAAGCATTGCAATACCAAGGTCCGTTCATGCGCGCCTACAATGCTGCCCGCCTTACCGACACGGAGATCGCACGCGCCGCATGGAAAGCCTACCAGCCCGCAGTGCCCGTAAATTTCGCAGGGTTGGTCTTCGCGGGGGTAGGGTTCGTGCTTGGTGGTGGCGCAATCAGTGCGCTCGTGGGGCTGCTGCGGGTGCCGTTTCGGCGGCGCCGTGCCTAGGAGCGTGCAAGACAGCCCCTAGCGTCCCTTACAGCCCCTTGACCGCAAGGGCGCAAAGCCCCAATTTGCGCCGAACCCGCTCCAGTTAGGACCCCCATGGCCAGCACCGCCCCCTTTGCCCCGTTCGAGTGGATGATCGCATGGCGCTACCTGCGTGCGCGTCGCGCCGAGGGCGGGGTGAGCACGATGACGTGGATCAGCCTCATCGGGATCACGCTGGCTGTCTTTGCTCTTATCGCCACGCTGGCCGTGCGCGCAGGGTTTCGCGCCGAATTTGTCGATACCATCGTGGGCGCCAACGCCCATGTCACGATCTACGAGATCGGGCAGGTGCAGGCGAATGGTTCTGTAGATCGGGCGATCCGCGATTATGATGCGCTGGCCGCCCAAGTGGCCGAGGCACCGGGCGTGATCCGCGTCGCCCCGCTGGTGCGCGGACAGGTCATGGCCAATTATCTCGGAGAATCCGCAGGGATGGAGGTCTATGGCATCGCACCCGAAGACTTCGCCACCATCCCCCGCGTGGCCAACCCCGAAACAGCCATTGGTGATCTTGAGCGCTTTGGCGAAGGGATCGCCATTGGCTCTGGCATCGCGCGCAGCTTGAATGTGCAAGTCGGCGACCGCATCCGCCTTCTGTCAGCCAACGGCGTGCGCACCCCTATGGGGACCAGCCCGCGGGTGAGCGCGTTTGAAGTGACCTATATCTTTACCGCGGGCCGCTATGACATCGACAAAACCCGCGCTTACCTGCCCATGGCCGAGGCGCAGCCTTTTTTCAATTCCGAGGGCGCCGTACACGAGCTTGAGGTGATGGTAGAAAATGCCGACGACATCGACGACTACGCCACAGGCATTCTGGAGGCAGCAGGCGACCGCGCCTATATCTGGACGTGGAAACAGCAGTTTGCAGGCTTCCTCGACACGCTCGATATCGAGGATAACGTGATGTCGGTGATTATGTCGATCCTTGTGCTGGTGGCGACCATGAACATCATCTCGGGCCTCATCATGTTGGTCAAAAACAAGGGCCGCGACATCGGCATCCTGCGCACTATGGGCCTGTCCGAGGCCTCCATCCTGCGCGTCTTTTTTATCTGTGGCGCGTTTACAGGGATCATCGGCACTGTGCTGGGGGTGATCTTTGGCTGCCTCTTTGTGCTTTATGTGAACCAGATTTTCGGGCTGGTGAACTGGCTTTCGGGTGGCAACGCTTGGGATGCGTCCATCAGGGGCATCTACTTCCTGCCAGCCAAGTTGGAGCTGGGCGATGTCCTCTTCGCCATTAGCTTGTCGCTGGGTCTATCCTTCATCGTCACCATCTTCCCTGCGCGTCGTGCCGCGCGGATGAACCCCGTCGAGGCGCTGCGCTATGAGTGATCCTGTGCTCCGCCTGACAGGCATTTCCAAAGCCTACAATCACGGCAAACCGAATGAGGTGCAGGTCCTGCGCGGTATCGACCTTGAGGTGGGGCGCGGTGAAGTCGTGGCTCTCGTGGCTCCCTCTGGCGCGGGTAAATCGACGCTGCTGCACATCGCTGGCCTGCTCGATACGCCAGATGCAGGCACGGTCGAGATTAATGGCACGGATATGAGCGGCAAGCGCGACAGTGCACGCACCGCTGTGCGCCGCAATGATGTGGGCTTCATCTATCAATTCCACCACCTGCTGCCTGAATTTACGGCGGCCGAGAACATCATCCTGCCCCAGCGCGCGAATGGCACCAGCCATGCCAAGGCCCATTCCCGCGCGATGGAACTTCTGGACCAAGTCGGCGTCGCCCACCGCGCCGCCCACCGCCCTGCCGAACTTTCGGGCGGAGAGCAGCAGCGCGTCGCCTTCTGCCGCGCGCTGGCCAATGCGCCCAAGCTTCTGCTCGCGGATGAGCCGACAGGCAACCTTGACCCCGACACCTCCGAGACAGTCTTTGCCGCGCTCATGGCGCTGGTGCGAGGTACTGGGCTGAGTGCGCTCATCGCCACCCACAACCTCGACCTTGCCGCCCGCATGGACCGCCAGATCAAGCTGGACCAAGGCCAATTGCGCAACGATTAATTCCACCCAACGGAGCCGCCCCAATGCCTCAGATTTCCCTCGACGAGATTGAACAAACCGTCCGACAGGCATTGACCGCCCATGGTGCTGCCCCGTTCGCTGCCGCAGAAGTCGCCCGCGCCGTGCGCAAGGCCGAAAGCGTGGGCAACAAGATCTGTGGCCTCTATTATGTCGAAAGCTACTGCCAGCAGCTTCGCTCTGGCCGCGTGTCAGGCACGGTGACACCACAGGTCAGCACGCCGCGCAGCGGGACCGTGGTGGTTGATGCAGTTTTCGGCTTTGCCCAGCCCGCCTTTGCCCATGGCCTCCCCGTGGCGCTGGACGCGGCGCGCACGAACGGCGTGGCAAGCCTCGCAGTGGCCCACGCCCACACCTGCACGTCATTGGGGTATTTCACCGAACAAATCGCTGCTGCTGGCATGATTGGCGTGGGCTTTACCAATGCCTCTCCCATCGTCGCAGCCCCAGGCGGCAAGACGCGGGCCATCGGTACCAACCCGATCGCCTTTTCCGTGCCTGACGGGCAGGGGGGGATCGCGATGCAGTTCGACCAATCCACAACTACCGTGGCGCTGGGCAAGATCACGATGGCCAAAGCAGCAGGGCAAAGCATCCCCGAAGGCTGGGCGCTTGACGCAAACGGCAACCCGACCACTGACCCTGACGCCGCGATCAAAGGGTCGCTTGTCTCTATGGGCGGCTACAAAGGCTGGGGCTTTGGTCTGATGGCTGAAATCCTCGCCGCGGCCATGACAGGCTCGGCGCTGTCACGCGATGTCAAACCGCTTAAAGCGTCCGAGGGTGCACCGCATGATCTCGGGCAATACTACCTGATCATCGACCCCTCGGCACAATCGGATTTCGGTGAGAAAATCCAGACCCTCGCCGCGCATATCGCTCAAGACGAGGGCGCGCGCATGCCGGGTCAGAACAAGGTGGCGATGGACCCTGTCGACGTCGGCGATGACACTTGGAAACAGATCACAGGGCTTGCCAATGCCTAGGCCTGTTGCGTGATCCACACGCCGACCGCCATGGTCGCAATCCCCGCCGCGCGTGTCAGGCTCACGGGGGAGATTTGCGCGCCGAACAGCCCGTAGTGGTCAATGAGCGCGGCCGAGATCAACTGCCCCAACAGCACAAAGAACACTGCATTTCCGATCCCGAAATGCGGCGCGATGAAGGTAATGCTCAGCAGATAAAACGCGATCAGTAGCCCCGCGAGAAACAGATGTTTCGGGGCGGCCCCCAGCTTGGCAAACCCTTGCGGCCCGACCATGAGCGCCACCACCAAGGAGGTAAGACACGCCACGACAAACATCACCGTGGCCGCCGCCGCAGGCGAGCCGATCCGCCCGCCCAATTGCGCGTTGAGCGCGGCCAGCACAGGGATGCCAACCCCTGCCAGCACCATAATAACTGCATAATGTGCCATAGACGCCCTCATTTCCAACACCGCTTCATGTGCAAATCCGCTCCAGATCAATCCCGTCCCACGGCAGCCCCACATCATGCGCAGGGGTTTGGGGCAGGGCAGCGACAGGCATCACCTGAGACACGAGCGCATGCAGCCGCTTGGTCCGCTCGCCTTGTGGCTGGAGCGCTGTGCAACAGACCATCTCCTCCACGATCGAGCCTTGCTGCTCGAACCCGAAATCGAGGAACTTTCGATCGTCCACGTCGAACAAATAGGGGTCGCTGCTCACCCGATGCTCCCGCGCCGCGCGCAGCGGGGAATAGCCCGTCAGCTTGCGGTTCTGCCACTGCCACACATGCGTCAACTCATGCGCCAGCAGCATCGCGGCAACCAGCCCGATGCGGTCGGGATAGTCGGGCAGGTAGTCGTCGAGATACCAGTCCTTGTCAAACAGCACACGATTATACAGCGCCACCGCAGCGGGTTTGGAGGTCACGATCTTCTCTTCCGTATTGGGCGGAAAGATCAACTCCCGACACGTCGTGCGAGGCCGCGGCTTGCGCCGAAACGTAACCGCCCGCGTCGGCGCCCCGTCATGCAAGCGGACTTTGGAGACGTCGAGCGCAGGGCCATGAATAGTCGCCGCAAACACCCGCTCGGTCGGGGTAAGCGGGCGGGAGGGCGCGCAAGAGGCGAGGAGTAAAACGAGGAGCACGGCGTTACGCATGGGCGTATAAGGGCAAAGGGGCCTTTGATGCGCAAGCAGAAAACTTGGGGGGTGTATCTAAGCGTCTGCCCAATCAATAACGCTTGCGTTCGTTTTACCCGCAATGCAATGGATGGTATCAGTGCGCGCTTAGCGGTATCCCGTCTCAGATTGGGGTGGCCTTTGGTGAAACCACTCTATTCTTCATCTGGTGCAGGCAAGCCCAGAGGTTCCTCAGAAGCTGGAATCTGCTCATATTGCTTTGAGCCGCCACGCGTTATGTCAGCAACTTCTTTCATCCGTTTAGTAAGTGGCTCTACCTTGCGTCCGAATTTGCCAAGGGCATCACCTATATCAACAACTCCCGCAAGCACTGTATCAAGCTTACCTAGTTCTCGATGAACCTCTTTCTCAATGGCCGCAATTCGATTTAAAAGTCTGACTTTGTGCGGCTCATCAAATACCTCAGAAGCAAAAATTATTTTTCGCATATCTGTGCACAACTCATAAACACGTGCTTTGTCTTTTTCTCCTAGGTGGAATCTAGGGATTAGCTCGAAAGTATTTTGATCATGTTCGTTATTTTTTTCGGTAGGATACTGTTTACCGACTTCCAAACTGGCTTTGAGGCGGTTTTTTAACAAGTACATACCGCTATCGCTGGCAGGAGTGCCATTATCAGCTTCTTTAACTAGTGAGACAAAACGCTTAGGAAGACGGTCTGAACAGATATCCACGAGATGAGCGAGCTCATCTATTTCAACTCTCAGTGATTGATAATCATCGCTAAGTTCTTCTATTAATTTAGAAACTCGGATAAGCGCTTTCTCGGTGATCTCACCTTCCCCCTCAAACATCCAACTCCTCCACAAACCGCGCGTTCTCCTGAATGTACTGGAACCGCAGCTCGGGCTTCTTGCCCATCAACCGCTCCACCAGATCGCCGGTCTGTCCTGCCACATCCTCCTGTACGGTGACCCTAATCAACTTGCGCGTCGCAGGGTCCATCGTGGTCTCTTTGAGGTCCTTCGCATCCATCTCGCCCAAACCCTTGAAGCGTTGCAGGTCAATCTTGCCCTTCCCGCCAAGGCCCTTCTCGAGCAGCGCGTCCTTCTCCGCATCGTCAGCCACATAGACCCGCTTGGCCCCCTGCGTCAGACGGTACAAAGGCGGGCAGGCGAGATAGAGATGCCCGTGATCAATCAGCGGGCGCATCTGGGTGTAGAAGAACGTCATCAACAGCGCCGCGATATGCGCGCCATCCACGTCCGCGTCCGTCATGATGATGATCTTGTCATAGCGCAGATCGTCGAGGTTGAATTTCGTCCCCATCCCGACACCCAGCGCCTCGCACAGATCGTTGATCTCGGCGTTGGTGTTGAGCTTGCCTGACGCAGCACCCAGCACGTTTAGGATTTTACCCTTTAGCGGCAGCAGCGCTTGGTTCACGCGGTTGCGCGCGCCCTTGCCAGAGCCGCCAGCGGAATCGCCCTCCACGATAAACAGCTCCGTGCCTGCGCGGTCCTTGGACGTACAATCGGTGAGCTTTCCAGGCAGGCGCAGCTTCTTGGTGGCGGACTTGCGCGCCGTCTCCTTTTCCTGACGGCGGCGCAGACGTTCTTCGGCGCGCAGAACAAGGAAATCGAGGATAGCACCCGCAGATTTCGTATCCGCCGCCAGCCAGTTGTCGAAGTGGTCGCGCACGGCGTTCTCGACCATGCGCTGGGCGTCGACGGTGGCCAGACGGTCCTTGGTCTGGCCCACAAATTCAGGCTCGCGGATAAAGATCGAGACCAGCGCACAGCCGCCCGTGATCAGGTCTTCGCGGGTGATGGTGCTGGCCTTCCTGTTGCCGACCAATTCGCCGTAGGCTTTGATTCCCTTGAGGATCGCGGACCAGAACCCTGCCTCATGGGTGCCGCCCTCGGGTGTGGGCACGGTGTTACAGTAGGACTGAATGAACCCGTCGCGCGACGGGGTCCAGTTTACGGCCCATTCGACTTTGCCGGGCTGGCCGAATTTCTCTTTGAAATCGACCGATCCACCGAATGGCACTTCGGCATAGTTGGTCGACTTCGCCAGCACTTCGTTGAGGTAGTCAGTCAGGCCATTGGGGAAGTGGAACGTCGCTTCTTGTGGCATGTCGCCGTCGGGCAAGGCGGATTTCCAGCGGATCTCAACGCCCGAGAACAGGAACGCCTTGGAGCGCGCCATAGAAAACAGCCGCGAGGGCCGCAGTTGCAGGTTGCCGAAAATTTCGGGATCAGGATGGAAAGTCACCGCCGTGCCGCGGCGGTTCGGTGCTGCCCCGATCTTCTCAAGGCTGCCCTGCGGCACACCGCGAGAGAACTCCATCGCGAAGAGTTCACGGTTCTTGGCTACTTCCACGCGCAGGTGATCAGACAGCGCGTTCACAACCGAGGAGCCGACCCCGTTCAAACCGCCCGAGGTCTCGTAGTTATCGCCCGAAAACTTGCCGCCCGCGTTGAGCGTGCAAAAGATGATCTCCAACGCAGACTTTGAAGGGTCCTTGGGGTGCGGATCGATCGGGATGCCGCGCCCGTTGTCGCGCACGGTGACATGGCCATTCTCGTGCAGCTCAAGCTCGATCCATGTGGCGTGGCCTGCGACGGCTTCGTCCATCGAGTTGTCGATGATCTCCGCCACCATGTGGTGTAGCGCGCGGTCATCCTTGCCGCCAATGTACATGCCGGGACGCAGGCGCACATGCTCCATATCCTCCAGCACCTGAATGGACGAGGCGTCATAGTCGGAGGCTTTGGGCGTATTGCCGGAGAGAAGATCGGACATGGGGACGGGCCTGCTGCTGTTGTTTTTCGTTAAGTGCCATTTTGACAGGCTGTAACGGGCGGGGCAATCGTCATGCGCGGTTTATCCACCGCTAAAGTGATCCGCGCTGCGCAATTCCTCTTTTCCGAGGGGCTATCCCGCGCTAGGAGGCGTTTAAACCGACGGAGCCACCCATGGACCAAACGCCTGATCCCACACTGCGCGACTTGCCCGACTGGCGCTACCTGCTGCAGGAATATGACGAGCTCTACCGCTACTTGCCTGCAGGCGGGTCGGACCGTATTCGCGGCCACCAGCGCAAGGTGCGCGAGGCGATCAGCCGTCTGCTCAAGAAGAATGCCACCATCCGCTTGCAAGAACGCGCCGAGAAGCCTGTGACAGCGCATCTGCGCCGCGCATTGGATGAGGGGCGGCAAGGGGTGCTGGCCCCCGTGGTGCGCGCGTTCGATGCGCTCGATTCACAGCTGAGCTGGCAGTACGGCTATGAGAAAGTACCGAAAGGTTTGGCCAATTCATATGCTTACGCGGAGCTTGCAGGGCTCAACGGTCCTATCGTGAGTGACGAAATCATCCTTGGGGTGGTCTTGTTTGCGCCGGGCTGCACCTATCCTGCCCATGCGCATAAGGGCATCACCGAAAGCTATGTCTGCCTGTCGGGCGCGGTGAGTGAGAACCATCAGGGCGTTTACGTACCTGGCTCCATGATCTTCAATCCGCCTGACCATCTGCATCGCATCACCGTAGGCGACCGCGAGCCCGCGCTTCTGGCCTATGCGTGGATCGGCGACAAAGCAGACTTGCATGCGCAGAAAATGGTCTTCACCCGCACCCGTAGGTAGCGAAGGTTCTCGCCTGAATTGTGCCCAAGTCTTGCGTGTCGTTTGACGCGCGCCGCCGAATTTGAGGCACCCCCGATTTGGAAACAATCAAGGGTTAAGTCCGCGGTGGTTGCGGTCTTAACAACAGTGGCAAAGCCTTGAAAATGAGGCGTTTGCTTCAAAATTCCCCGAAAATCCAAGACGGTAAAATGCCGCCTGCGGTAATCCGTCATGGAATCAAGCGCGTAAAGAATTGTGTCTCAATAGAGCGCCAATAGTGTTGGTATCGCCATAATCTGTGCGTTTCGCTTACTCGGGATTGCATTTTCGCGTCGCGGCTCAGCGGCTTTGTCCAATTAATATCAAATTGTCGTCGCTACGGCCCCACATTGGCCTGTCACAAATGCTGCAACAAGGGCGCTGCCTGATGCAGTGCGCCGCGACAGGAATTGACTACAATGCCCATTGCAAACGAGCTCGCGATCGATACCACCGCCGACGCGACCACACTTGCCCAGACCATCTTTGGCTCTGGCACCACTGTCACCAGCGCGACGCTTACCGGGGCTGCGGGGGCTACAGCGACCTATTCGGGTGCGGATGCCACATTGGAGGGGATTGCTCCTGCCGATAGCGGGATCATCCTGTCCACAGGCCAAGCCGCTGATTTCACAAATTCCGACGGTACAGCCAACACCAACGTATCCGAAGCAGGCGCCAGCACGAACAATGGGACCGCAGGTGATGCGGCCCTTGATGCCCAAACGGGTCAGACAACATTCGACGCGGTCGTTCTTGAGGCGACGTTCACCCCCACAGGTGACTTTATCACCATGCTCTTCACCTTCTCCTCGGAGGAATATCTGGAGTATGTGAACGGCGGCGTGAACGATGCTTTTGGCGTTTGGGTGAACGGGACGTATGTTCCTTTCTCGCCTGCTCCGAATGACATCGTCTCGATTGATACGGTTAACAGCACCGTTTCGTCCAACCTCTATATCGACAACCCCGTCGCCACAGACGCTCTCAACACCGAGATGGATGGCACCACGCAGGTGCTCTCGATCAAGGCGCCCGTAAATGCGGGCCAGCCCAACACTCTGCGCATCGCTTTGGGCGACGGCGGCGACGGCGTCTACGACACCAATGTTCTGATTGCTGCAGACAGTGTGCAAACCGTTGCGCTGGCCTTTGATGATGAAGTCACGCTGCAGCAGAACAAGGCCATTTCGGTCGATATGCTGGCCAATGATGTGGACAACACAGGCGGTGGCCTCACGATCACCCAGATTAACGGCAATGATATCGTCGCGGGCCAGACAATCACTCTGCCCACGGGGGAGCAGATCACCCTCAACCCTGACGGCACACTTACCATCCTTGCCGACGGCGACATCGGGTCGGAGCCCTTTACCTATACCGTTGAGGATACTGCTGGTAACGTCGATGTCGGCTTTGTGACGATCAATACCGAAGCGGCGATCCCGCTCGACTATATCGTCGAGGGCACAGGCAGCGCCGACACGATCGACGCGCTCTACACGCTTGATCCCGAAGGTGACGTGGTCGACGGTGGCGATGCGCTCGACGGCTCCAACGATGATTTGATCGAAGCTTACGGCGGCGATGATATTGTCACTTCTGGCGACGGCAACGATACAGTGGATGCTGGAACAGGCAATGACCGTGTCCTCGCAGGGCTTGGCAACGACAGCGTGATTGCAGGCGACGGCGCTGACACCGTCTTCGGCCAAGGCGGTGATGATACACTTTTGGGTGGGTTGGGTAACGACCAACTTGATGGTGACGACGGCGACGACAGCATCGAAGGCGGCGCGGGCGCCGACACGCTGATCGGGGACGCCGGCAATGACACGCTCTTGGGCGGTGACGGCAATGACGAGATCTATGTCTCCACAGGTGCCAACCAGATCGAGGGTGGCGACGGCAATGATCTGGTGTTTGCGGGCGATCAGGCGGACACAATCGCGGGCGATGCCGGCTCTGACACGCTGAGTGGGGGTGCTGGTGCCGACCTTATCGACGGTGGCGACGACAACGACAGCCTTGTCGGTGGCAGCGGCAATGACACGCTCGACGGCGGCGCGGACCGCGACACGCTTCTTGGGGGGGACGGCAATGACAGCCTGAGCGGCGGCACAGGCGATGACAGCATTCAGGGCAATGTCGGCGATGATGTGATCAACGGCGGCGCTGGCAATGACTTTCTTGATGGCGAGATCGGTGACGATACACTGTCGGGCGGCACAGGTGCCGACACCATTGACGGTGCCGAGGGTGATGATGTCATCGTGCTCGAGGACGGTTTTGGCAATGATTCCATTGATGGCGGCCAAACCGCCGAAGTTACGGGTGACACGCTTGACCTGAGCGCAACAACCTTGGGTGTGACTGTCGATTTGACGGATGCCAATCCCGAAAACGGCACGGTGAGCGATGGCACGGATACGGCCACCTTCATTGATATCGAAAACATCGTGCTGGGAGGCGGTGCCGATACGCTGGTGCTGGGCGATGGCTCCGGCGCTGATAGCGTGCAGGGGTTCACCGCCCCCACCAATGACGGGTCGGGCAATTGGACAGGCACCGACGTGCTTGATGTCACAAACCTCACGGACGCCAATGGTGCGCAGGTCAACACCGACGATGTCACCGTCAACGACACGAACGGCGACGGCACAGGCGACGCAATCCTGACCTTCCCGAATGGTGAAAGCCTGACGCTCACGGGCGTACCTGCCAGCACATTCGATGATCCCGCGGCCCTTGAGGCCATTGGTATCCCCGGGCCCAATTATATCGTCGAAGGCACAGTCGGCGCAGATTTGATCGACGCCAGCTATACGGGCGACCCCGAAGGCGACATGGTTGACGCCAACGACAACGCCACTGGCACCAACGCCGACAGCATCGTGGCGGGTGCTGGTGATGATACTGTGCTCGCAGGGGCGGGCGCAGATACGGTTCAGGGCGATATCGGCAACGACAATCTCGACGGTGGTGCCGGCGATGATCTGCTATACGGCGGCGACGGTGCGGACACCGTTGCGGGCGGCACGGGGTCGGATTTCCTCAGCGGGGGGGATGGCGCGGACTCTCTTTCGGGCAACGATGGCAGCGATAACCTCAACGGCGGTGCTGGCAACGACACCATCGAAGGCGGCGCCGATAATGACAACATCAATGGTGGCGTCGGGGATGACAGCCTCTCGGGCGGCCTTGATGCTGACAGCATCTGGGGGGATGACGGCAACGATACGATCTCTGGCGGCACCGGGGATGATGCCCTTTATGGTGGTGTTGGCAACGATAGTGTCGATGGCGGCGCTGGCGACGATTATATTCAGCTCACCGAGGGCAACGACACAATTCTTGGCGGGGACGGCTCGGACAACATAAATGTCATTGCTGGCGATTTCATCGATGGCGCTGCGCTCGACGTGGATGGCGGGGATGGCGGCACGGACAACGATACGCTGGATCTGACCGATTTTGCATTCTACCGCAATCTTACCGAGACAGCGGACCCCGACGCCAACAGCACCTCGGGCAGCATCGAGGTGCAGGACGCCGCTGGCAACTGGATTACTGTAACCTTCGCCGAAATCGAGAACCTTCTCCTGCCGGCACCGGCTCCGAATTACATCGTTGAAGGCACCTCGGGCAACGATGTCATAAACGCTAGCTACGCAGGCGATCCCGAAGGCGATATGATCGACGCCAATGATGCGCTCGACGGCTCGGATGATGACAGCGTTGTCGCAGGTGCAGGCAATGACAGTGTCTTCTCAGGTGCGGGTGACGACACCGTTCTTGGCGAAGAGGGCGATGACGTTCTGCAAACCGGTTCGGGTAATGACCTCATCTACGGCGGCATCGGCAGCGATACGATTTATGCAGAAAGCGGCAATGACACTGTCTTTGCTGGCGACGGCGACGATTTTGTAGGATCGTCTATCGGCTCCGATGTCATAGATGGCGGTGCGGGCAACGACACGCTCAACGGTGGCGGCTTCACCGGTTCGGGTGGCGACACTATCGACGGTGGCACCGGCAACGATGTTGTCACGGGCGGCGGCGGTTTCGACAGCCTCACCGGCGGCGCGGGCAATGACGAGCTTAGCGGTGGCTCGGATAACGATACGCTGGAAGGTGGCACAGGTTCTGACACGCTTCTTGGCGGTACGGGTGACGACCTGCAGGATGGCGGCGCGGACGAGGATACATTCGAGCTAGAGGGCGGTTTCGGCACCGACACGATCGTGGGCGGCGAAGCTGTCACCAGCGGTGTCGATAACGACGTCATCCTTCTCGACACCGCCTCTGTGACCGACCCCGTCAACCTCGTCTATTCCAGCGACGAGGCGGGCACGCTCACCGCGGGTGCCAATTCGGCCGAGTTCTCGGAGATCGAGCAGATCAGCCTCGCCAATGAGAACGACACCGTCGATGGATCGGTGACCACAGGCGGCATCAATGTTGACGGGCTTGGCGGCGATGACAGCATCGTCGGCGGCAGCGGCGACGACACGATTGTGGGCGGCAGCGGCGATGACAGCGTGCAGGGCGGCGCGGGCAGCGATAGTGTCACTGGCGGCGACGGCAATGATGTCATCGAGACGGCCCAAGGCGACACCGTCACGGGTGGCGACGGCGACGACACCTTTACGCTGGTCGATCTGGGCGAGGCGGGCGATGATGCAATCACCATTCAGGGCGGCGAGGGCGACGAGACCAACGGCGATACGCTTGATCTGAACGGACAAGTCGACCGCACAACGATCAACATCACAACCCCCGCAAACGTGGCGGGTGGTATCTCTGGCACTGTCGAAATGCTCGACGGTACGGTTGTGAACTTCTCCAACATCGAAAACATTATCTGCTTTGTCCCCGGCACTATGATCGCGACCCAAGCAGGGCTGCGCGCTATCGAAGACCTGCGTGTCGGTGATCCTGTGATGACACAGGACAATGGCCTGCAGCGCATCGGCTGGATCGGCAAAACCACCGTCGCGGCGCGCGACCGCTTTGCGCCTGTGCGCTTTGCCCCCAACACCTTTGCGGGCGGCGAGGAAGAGCTTATCGTCTCGCCCCAGCACCGTATGCTGATCAAAGGCTACCGTGCCGAGCTTTTGTTTGGCCAATCCGAAGTGTTGGTGCCTGCGTTGCACATGATCGACGGCAAAAACGTGACCCGCGCACCCAGCGACGAAGTCACCTACATCCACATCATGTTCCAGCAGCATGAGATCATCTTTGCCAACGGCATCGCCACCGAGAGCTATCATCCCAATTCCTTCGGCGTGGGCGGTCTGGGAGAGCAGACCCGAGACGAGCTCTTCTCCCTCTTCCCTGAACTGCGCAGCAATCTGGGCGGCTACGGCCACACGGCTCGCATGGCGCTCAAAGCTCGCGAGGCGAAACTGTTGGCAGACTATTTGTAAGCTGTCGTGGATTACTGCTAGGCTCGGCTTACCCAAGCAAAAAGAGAGCGCCCATGGCCTGGATCAAAACCATCCCCTTTGACGCCGCTACGGGCAAGCTCAAACAGCTTTACGAGCGCGTCACTGGCCCCGACAATAACGTCGACAACATCATGATGATGCACTCCCTTCGCCCCCACACGATGGAGGCGCATATGGCGGTGTACAAGTACATCCTGCACCACAGCGCCAACACAATACCCAAATGGTTTCTGGAAGCGCTCGGCGTCTGGGTCTCGCATCTCAACGGCTGTGACTACTACGTGCAGCACCATTTTGCAGGTATGAAACGCCTGATGGCCGATGACGTGCGCTCGGACGCCCTGCGCGCGGCAATCGCGTCAAACGACATCCCCGCCATGCCGCTGGATGCGCGCGAACAGGCGGCCATGCGCTATGCCGAGCGGCTGACCCTATCCCCTGCAGATATGGTGCAAATCGACGTGGAGGCTCTGCGCATGGCAGGCTGGAAAGACGGCGAGATACTCGAGATCAATCAGGTCACCTCCTATTTCTGCTACGCCAACCGCACCGTACTGGGGCTCGGGTGCTCGACCGAGGGCGATGTGATCGGGCTCAGCCCGAATAACAACGCAGATCCTGATGACTGGAACCATCGGTAAGCGGCGTTAGAACCGCGTATGACAGACCATTAGGCAACTGCTGCTGGTTTGGAACTAAAGCTGTTCGCTGGCTTTCAATAGTGGCAGGCTATGCGTAGGGTCTTCACACAAGACGAAACCACATAGGCAGCTTGCGTAATATCATGGCAAAGAAGAGTAGCCGGACATTCGGCATCATTGGTCTGGGAAATTTTGGCAGCACTGTTGCGACGGAATTGCAGCGTTTTGGCAATCATGTGATCGGCATCGACATTGATGAGGTCAGGGTTGCGAAGAATGCCGAAAATATGTCTCAGGCCATGATCGTGGACGCACGTGATGATACGGCGTTGCGCGAAGCAGGTTTGGCCGATTGTGAAATCGGTCTGGTTGCGATGGGCTCCGACCTTGAGGCAAGCATCCTTGCGGCAATCAATCTCAAGCTGATCGGTGTTCCCGTGGTCTGGGCAAAGGCCACGACAAAAACACACCACCGCATCCTGAGCAAAATCGGCGTAGACCGCATCGTGCATCCCGAAGTTGAGGTAGGTCAGCATATTGCGCAGGTTTTGCACAACCCGCTTGTGCGGGACTATGTGAGTCTGGGCAATGGCTACCATGTTGTGAATTTCCGCATTCCAGAGAGCCTTGAGGGCAAATCCCTTTCTAGTTTGAAACACCAATCCGACTATGGTCTCAGATGCATCGGCGTGATGCGGGGGACCGAATTTCTGGGGCAGGATGGCAGTGATTGCGTACTTGAGCATGCTGACCTTCTGTTACTGTTGGGCCAGCGCACGAACCTGCGCAATTTCGCTGGTAGCCTGTGAAACTGCGGCGCCGCTTCACGCGCAAACTGCGGTTCGGCAGGTCCATTAACTTGTCACCACCTGCTATTCTGGTGTTGGTTTATACCGTATTTATCTTTCTTGGCGGGCTGGTTCTGTGGCTGCCGGTTTCACACACAGGCGACATTGGTTTCAGTGAGGCGATCTTCACATCAACCTCTGCTGTGACTGTGACGGGGTTGGTGCTCGCCGATACCGGATCGGCCTTTACCGGATTTGGTCAGGCTGTCATCGCGATCCTCATCCAGCTCGGTGGGCTGGGGTTAATGACGACTGCTGTGCTGGTTCTGGGCGCATTGGGTATTCAGGTTGGTATGCCGCAGCGCATGGTTCTGCGAGAGGAAGTGAACCAGACGTCCTTATCCAATCTCACAGTTCTGGTGCGGATCATCCTTATCATCGCATTGGTCTGCCAAACCATGGGCGCAATCTTTCTCGCTTTCGTATTCGTCCCGCAATACGGTTGGAATGGCATTTGGCAAGCGGTGTTTCATTCGGTCTCTGCCTTCAACAACGCGGGTTTTGCGCTGCATCCGGACAGCCTGTCCCAATGGGTGGGCAATCCGGTGATCAACATCGTGATCCCGCTGCTGTTCATATTCGGCGGCATCGGATTCATTGTGCTGGGCGATATCTATCAAAAACGAAACTGGACACGGCTTACCTTGCACACAAAACTAATGCTGGTGGGCACGATCGTCCTGATCCTCTGGGGCAGCATCGCATTTGGCTTGCTGGAATGGTCGAACCCCGACACGCTTGGCCAGCTCACCACTACCGAAAAGCTATGGGCCAGCTGGTTTCAGGGTGTCACACCTCGCACAGCCGGTTTCAACACGATCAACACGGGCGGTATGCACGACAGCTCTACCTTGCTGACGATGACCCTGATGGTCGTGGGAGGCGGCAGCACGTCTACCGCTGGCGGAATTAAAGTGACCACGCTCGCGGTTCTGCTGCTGGCGACGGTGGCTTTCTTTCGCAGACGAACAGTTCTTCATGCCTTCGGTCGTTCAATCGGTCTGGATGAAGTCATGAAAGTGATGGCGCTCACCACAATCTCCATGTTGCTCGTGCTGACAGGCATTTTTATCGTTTCGATCAGCCATGATGGTGATTTCATGGATCTGGCTTTCGAGGTGACGTCGGCATTTGGCACTGTGGGCCTGTCCCGTGGTGCGACAGGTGAGCTGGACGGATTTGGCCGTGCCGTCATTATCTTCGTGATGTTTCTGGGCCGTGTCGGCCCGCTCGCCATCGGTTTCTTTCTGGCAACCCGCAGTATCCCACGTGTGAAATATCCGGCTGGCCAAATTTATTTGGGATAAGGAGCGAGGGTATTTTGGCAAACCGTGCTGCGCTACAGCCGCTCGCGTTCAAAGCCGACCTTCGCCGCTACTGCAACCACTCCAGTACCGCATCAGCCACCTCACGTGGTTTCTGATGGTGCAGCCAATGATCCACGCCCGCGATCTCCACCCGCGTCAGATTAGGCGCAAAATCCTCCAAGCCCGCTGTCGTCTCGGGCAGCAAGGCAGTATCCGCTGTTCCCCAAACCAGCAGATGCGGGCAGCGCACCTGCAAGCGCGCAGGGTCAAACTCCAATCCCTCTGTCGCTTCCCCTGCAGCGCCAATCTTGAGCGGCGATGCGCGGTACCAGTTCACCATCCCGCGCAGGCCGGACGCATCGCGCCACGCAGCCTTATAGCCCGCCAGCGTCTCACCGCGCAGCCAGTCCATATCCATATTGGCTGAAAACAGCCCCATCAGCTTGGCAAAATCATCCGCTGCGAGAATGTCCTCCGACCCCTCACGCCGCAGGAAGTGGATGTATTGCGAAGCGTCAGTCTGTGCGCCGCCCTTGGCCAATTCGCGCTGGAACGGGGCAGGGTGGACACCGTTCATGATGATAAGCTTGGACACCAGATCAGGCCGCCCGATCGTCAGCGCATAGGCCAAAGAGGCGCCCCAGTCGTGTCCCAGCACAATAATCGGCTCATCGCCAATCAATGCTACCAGATCACTGACCAGAAGCGCTGTTTTGTAGAGCGCAGGGTCGGCGGGTCGCCAGCTTTGCCCGTATCCGCGTTGGTCTGGCGCGATGCAATGAAACCGCTCGGCCAACAGCGGTGCCAGATCGTTCCACGCGCCGGAATATTCAGGAAACCCATGCAGCATCAGGATTTTGGGCGCGCCCCTGTCGCCCCAATGACGCACAAAGAAATTCTGCCCGTTCAGATTAACCGTCTCAGTCCAATGCTTTGCCATACCGTGCCCTCCCGTCTGCACCAGCCTAGGCTACGGCGTCCCGCCCGCGCAATCGCCGCGCGGGAAAATGACGCAACATCACGACACGCATTTCGCAGCTTTCGCACGGGGTCTTTTGAGCCTAGACAGAGAGCATGCAACACACCATGTCCACGCCCGCGCACATCCGCGCCATCGCCGTTCTGGGCTTGCCCCTGATTGGTGGGCATCTGGCACAGATGGCCATTGGCGTGACCGATACCGTGATGATGGGCTGGTACGGTGTCGAAGGGCTGGCGGCTGTGACGCTGGCCTCCACCTATTTCTTTGTCCTCTTCATCTTCGGGTCTGGCTACGCATGGGCCGTGATGCCTATGGTCGCCAGCTTTCAGGCCGAAGGGGACGAGACGTCGATCCGCCGCGCCACCCGCATGGGGCTTTGGCTGAGCTTCGGCTTCGCGCTGCTCGCCCTGCCGCTGATGATCTTTGCATCCCCGATCCTGAGGCTGATGGGGCAGGAAGGAGCCGTGGTTACCCTCGGCTCGGAATACCTCTCGATTGCAGGGTGGGGCATCCTGCCCGCGCTTTTCGTTATGGTCCTCAAAAGCTATCTCGCCGCGCTTGAGCGCACGCAGGTGGTGTTGTGGATCACCGTGCTGGCCGCCGTGGTCAATGCACTGGTTAACTACGCGCTGATCTTCGGCAATTGGGGCGCGCCGGAGATGGGCGTGGCAGGTGCTGCCATCGCCTCGCTGAGCACGCAAGTCGTCTCGCTGGTTGGCGTCGTAGTCTATGTGCGCTTGATTCTGCCCCAACACGATCTGTTCCGCCGCATGTGGGCCGTAGACCGCGACATGCTGGCCCGTGTGTTTCGACTTGGTTGGCCCATCTCCATTACATCCCTCAGCGAAGTCGGCCTGTTCGCCGCTGCTGCGGTGATGATGGGCTGGCTGGGCACCGTCCCACTGGCCGCGCACGGCATCGCGATGCAGCTTACCTCGCTTACGTTCATGGTTCATCTGGGCCTCAGCAATGCGGCCACTGTGCGGGCGGGCAACGCTTACGGGCGTGAAGACGTGCCGCATCTGGCGCGCGGCGCGCTGGTGGTGACAGTGATGTCGCTCAGCTTTGCGCTGGCCACTGTTGCGCTTTTCGTGCTGACGCCCGAATTCTTCATCGACATTTTCATTCTGAAGGACGAGCCCGCCCGCGCCGAAATACTACAGATCGGCGTCGGATTGCTTCTCATGGCCGGCCTTTTCCAACTGGTCGACGGGACCCAAGCCATCGCCCTTGGCACACTGCGCGGTGTACAGGACACGCGCCTGCCCATGGTCTATGCCGCGCTGAGCTATTGGGGCATCGGTGTGCCTGCGGCCTATGTGATGTGCTTTGTGCTGGGCTGGGGCGGGATCGGCGTTTGGGGCGGTCTGGCGCTGGGCCTCGCAGTAGCATCCGTGCTGCTTAACTGGCGGTTCTGGCGCACTGTCCTGCCCGCAATTGTGGGCAAACAGACAGCGGCCTAACCCTTTGTCAAACGGTCGGCCTTTTTGCGCACCAGCGTGCTGCGTAAGTCATGCATCGCCAGCAGCAGATGGTCCGTCACCGCTTCCAGCTGCGCGTCCGTCGCCTTGGATTGCGCCCAATGGGCAGTCGTATTGAGGTAGTCGACAGCGCGCAGAATGTCGTCAATCTCGCGGTAGGCCAGCGTCTTGGCGCGCTCCTCCATCCACTCCTTGATGGCGGCGATGTCGCTGTCCGAGAGCTTGCGATCCCCCTGCGCCTTGATCTCGCCGTTGCGCATGTTCACTACGGCGATCTGGTCCATCTCGATGCGCCGCTGTCGGTTCTCGGTATCGAGCCGAAAAACGAACGCCCCGTTCTCGCGCACGCGGAAGTAATAGGGGGGCAAGGTATCGGACATTGTACATCTCGTAATTGTGTGTTGACCCAGAAAAAAAGCGGGCGCAATCTGCGGCTTGCCTTGGCTTATAGCGTAGAATGTGCCGATACCAAAGCCGTGATGCAACTCACATTAGAAGGAAAATAAAATGGAGTTGAATGCCGATTTCGACACGCGCGCACTCGTGCAGTCTGAAACGCTCGATTGGCAGTCCTCGCCGATGGCAGGTGTCGACCGCCGAATGCTGGACCGGATCGGCGGCGAAGTAGCGCGCGCCACCAGCATCGTGCGCTACGCGCCCGGCTCTGCCTTCTCTGCCCACACCCACACGGGCGGTGAGGAATTCATCGTTCTCGAGGGCGTATTTCAGGACGAGCATGGCGACTATCCCGCTGGTACATATGTGCGCAATCCGCCGACCACCGCCCACACGCCCCGCTCCGACGCGGGCTGTACCATCTTCGTCAAGCTGTGGCAGTTCGACATGGCCGACCGCACACAGTTTCGCAAAAACATGGCAGAGGAATTGGGCGCACCCACTAACGGTGTCGCCACGGCCACGCTGCATGAGGACGCCTTTGAGCGCGTGACCTATAGTAAGCTTTCGCCAAATGCCGCGCTGGAGAGCGCGCAGGCAGGTGGGATCGAGCTGCTCATACTGGAAGGCTCAGTCGTGGAGAGCGGCGAGACTCTGCCAAAGGGTGCATGGCTGCGGTTGCCACAAGGCGTCCCATTACACGCTACGGCTGGTGAAGAGGGCGCGAAAATCTGGATGAAAACAGGCCATCTCCCCTTCGCCAAAGCACCATCGGCTTAGGCATGAGAACACTGATTGTGGGCGGCGGCCTGTCAGGGCTTGCCCTTGCCGACGCGCTTGAAGCGCAAGGCGAAGACTATCTGCTGCTGGAGGCACGCACGCGCTTTGGTGGCAGGATTGAGACCCGACAGGTAGACGATAAAGGTTTTGATCTTGGGCCTGCGTGGTTCTGGGACGGACAGCCGCGCATTGCTGCGCTGATCGCGCGCTTCGGGTTGCAGAAGTTCGAGCAGTTCAGCACAGGCGCGTTGAGCTTTGAAGATGCGCAGGGCACCGTTCAGCGGGGCAGGGGCTTTGCCTCGATGCGGGGGTCATGGCGTTTGGCTGGCGGATTGGCGGGGCTGACGGATGCGCTTGCATCGGGTGTTCCCGATCACCGCAAACGCCTTAATGCACAGGTGACTGCGGTTGAGAGGTCAGCTGGGATTTACACGGCAACCTTGCAAGACGGCTCCAAGATCGAAGCAGAGCGTGTCGTGCTGGCATTGCCACCCCGTGTCGCAGCACAGATCGCGTTTACACCCGCGCTGCCTGTCGCCAGCGTTCAGAAGATGCGAAACGTCGCCACATGGATGGCGGGGCAGGCTAAGGCGGTGGCAGTCTATGACACACCGTTCTGGCGCGAGGCAGGCCTGTCAGGCGATGCAACCAGCCGCCGTGGCCCAATGGTTGAAATACACGATGCCTCCCCCGCCGCAGGCGGACCTTACGCATTGTTCGGCTTTATCGGCATACCGCCGCAGGCCCGCCTGATTGCGGATGAGTTGCGCAGGGACATCGTGGCGCAACTGGTGAGGCTGTTCGGTCCGCAGGCCGCATCACCACGAGAGGTCTTTGTCAAAGATTGGGCGCAAAACCCGTTTACCGCCACACCCGCAGATGCAGCACCACTCTATGCCCACCCCGACTACGGGCTGCCGCACGCGATGGCAGGGCTGTGGGACGGGCAATTGATATGCTCGGGTACAGAAACGGCAGCCACATTTGGCGGCTATCTTGAGGGCGCGCTGGAAGCGGCCGAACAGACTCTTGCGGAGCTTACGTCAGCGCCGCACAAAAATCCGTAATCCGCTTGCACGCTTCCACCAAATTCTCGTCCGACGTAGCATAGCTCACCCGAAAGTTCGGGCTCAGGCCGAAGGCCGCGCCAAACACTACAGCCACGCCCGTTTCTTCCAGCAACGCCGTCGCAAACACTTCGTCGTTCTCGATCACCGTCCCGGCTCCTGACGTCTTCCCGATCAGCCCTGCGATGGAGGGATACACATAAAACGCGCCTTCGGGCACAGGACAGGTGATGCCGTCGATGGCGCTCAGCGCCTCGACCACCAGATTACGGCGGCGCACGAACATCTCGTTGTTGGGCGCGATGTAGTCTTGGGCGCCATTCAGCGCCTCGACAGCCGCCCACTGGGATACGGAGCAAGGGTTGGACGTGGATTGCGACTGCACCTTACGCATCGCTGCGATGAGTTTTTCCGGCCCAGCCGCATAGCCGATCCGCCAGCCCGTCATAGCATAGGCCTTGGAGACGCCATTGCATGTGAGCGTGCGGTCATAGAGCTTCGGCTCCACCTGCGCGGGGGTGCAGAACTCGAATCCGTCATAGGCCAGATGCTCGTACATATCGTCGGTCATGATCAGCACATGCGGGTGGCGCAGCAATACATCGGTCAGCGCCTTGAGTTCGTCCCACGTATATCCTGCACCCGTCGGGTTGGAGGGGGAGTTAAAGATGAACCACTTGGTATTCGGCGTGATCGCCGCCTCAAGCTGCTCCGCTGTCATTTTGAAGTTCTGCTCGATCTGGCATTCCACTGCCACAGGTGTTCCACCCGCCAGCAGCACCATGTCGGGATAGCTCACCCAATAAGGCGCAGGGATGATGACCTCCTCGCCCTCGTTCAGTGTGGCCATGAACGCGTTGTAGAGCGTTTGCTTGCCGCCTGTGCCAACGCTTACTTGCGCGGGGGTGTACTCCAGCCCGTTGTCGCGCTTGAGCTTGGCGCAGATGGCTTGCTTGAGTTCGGGAATGCCGTCCACAGGGGTGTACTTTGTTTTGCCTGCGGCAATCGCGGCCACGGCTGCATCCTTGATGTTCTGTGGCGTATCGAAATCGGGCTCACCCGCGCCCAGACCGATCACATCGCGGCCTGCAGCTTTCAACTCCTGCGCCTTGGTCGTCACGGCAATTGTGGGGGATGGTTTGACGCGGGCAAGTGTACGGGAGAGCAGTTCCATTTCGACCTCAAAGCGGTATATAAAAGACAGATAACACATAGGCGGTGGCCGCCGTGAGTTGCAAGCGCCTTTGCCGGTGCACCGCACGAATTGCAGGCCCAAGCAGGAGAAGATGATGACCGAAACCAACGAGACCGACACACAAGCTGACTGGTACGGGCCAGACGTGGCGACTTTCGGCGATCGTGCCGCCGCAGCCCGCGAGGCTGCCGGCATGACCCAAGCCGTGCTGGCACGCCGCTTAGGCGTAAAGCTCTCTACGTTGCGCAACTGGGAGAACGACATGTCGGAGCCTCGGGCCAACCGTTTGTCGATCCTTGCGGGCTTGCTCAATGTCTCGATGATGTGGCTCATCAATGGCGAAGGGGAGGGGCTTGATGGTGCGACAGACGGCGTTGGCGTTATGCCCGCCGACGGGGCCGAGCTTTTGGCCGAAATGCGCAGCTTGCGGGTGGAGATGTCCCAAAGCGCCAAACACGTTGCACGGCTGGAAAAGCGCTTGCGCGCGATGTTGTTGGAGAAAACCGATGTTTGAAATGCCACGCCCCGACCGCCCCGTGAACGAGCCACGCGAGGTGCGTATCAAACGCTTGCGGATGCGCTCCATGCGGCGCGGGATCAAGGAGATGGACCTGATCCTGCAAGCCTACGCCACGGATAGCCTGCATGGCATGGATGCGGACGGGCTCACGCTCTATGATGATTTGCTGGATGAAAATGACCACGACCTCTATCAATGGGTCACGGGTCAATTTGCACCAAAGCCGCAATATGCCGCGCTGGTCAAAGACATTCAGGCCCATGTTGCAAAAGGCTAACTTGCTCAAATAATGGGGTAAATCAGGCTCGTAGCCTTTTAACGAAATCTTCCGACTTTTTATGCAGTCTGTCGCCCAGAGCTAGAACAGTCGGAGAGTAGCATGAGCATACAAGACACCATTGGCCTGCCAGCCAATGACACAACTGCCCCGCCCGAAAAGGGGTTTATGACCGGATATCTGGAGGCGCTGTCGCTGGTGGAACGGCTCCACCGCCTGCTGCTCGATGTGATCAAGGACGAGTTCGAGCGTGTTGGCGTGTTGGAAATCAACGCCGTTCAGGCGCTGTTGTTGTTTAACATCGGCGACAATGAAGTCACTGCGGGGGAGCTGAAGAGCCGCGGATACTATCAGGGCAGCAACGTCAGCTATAATCTGAAAAAGCTGGTCGATATGGGGTACATGCACCACCAGCGCTGTGAGATTGACCGCCGTTCGGTGCGTGTGCGCCTGACTGAAAAGGGCCGCTATATCCGCGATGTGGTGGCGGAGCTCTTCTCGCGCCATGCGGGCGGACTTGAGGATCGCGGCGTTTTGGGGCCAGAAGGCATTGTGGATATTACCGCCTCTCTCAAACGGGTAGAGCGGTATTGGACCGACCAGATCCGCTATATCTACTAGGCACAGTGCAGTGCTGCGCGGCTCTCCGGCGCGGCACCGCACTGGCGGCAACGTGACGTCATGCTGCGCCAGCAGCGTTGACAGGGCGCGCACCTCGGCGCGACACTCCGACAACCGTTTTACAACGACCGGAGAATATCATGAACAGCCAGTCCCCCGCACCAGCCCTGAAAACAGGCGGCTTCGACATCCCAGATCCTGCCTCACTGCCGAGCCTGCAAGGCAAGGTGAGCGATGCAGAATGGGACTTGCGCTGCCAACTGGCCGCAACCTACAGGCTCTGTGCGCTGCACGGTTGGACTGATCTGGTATTCACCCACATCTCACTACGCCTGCCTGATGAGGATGGGGAGGAGCGGTTCCTTATCAATCCCTACGGTGTGATGTTTGACGAGATGACGGCCTCCTGTCTGGTCAAGATCGACCTCGACGGAAATATCTGTTCCGAAACGCCGTATTTCATCAATCCGGCGGGCTTCACTATTCATTCGGCGATTCACGCCGCGCGCCATGATGCGGGCTGTGTTATCCATGTGCACACACCTTACGGCGTCGCGGTCTCGGTCCAGAATGAGGGGCTGCGCCGCTATACCCAATTTGCCATGACCGTGTGCAACGATCTGGCTTATCACGACTACGAAGGCATCGCCCTTGATCTGGATGAGCGTGAGCGCATCGTGGCCGACATTGGCGACAAAAGCCTGCTGATGCTACGCAACCATGGCACGCTGACGGTTGGCCCCAATTGCGCCATCGCCTTCCTGCGCATGTATTTCCTCGAGAACGCCTGCAAAACGCAAATCCTCGCCCAAGCAGCAGGCAGCGAAAACCTGCACGAGGAGCCGCAATCCATGGCCGATACTGTGGGCGGGCAGGCGGCAGGTGCCTTCACACCCGGCATGGGCGACAATCTGGTATGGCCGGGTCTTATGCGCAAACTTGCGCGGCAAAATCCGGGCCACGACACGTGAACCCTACCGCTGCGCGAGCACCATTCCGTCCAACTCGCGCAGCAGCTTGATCTCCATTGCGGCGGCATAGCCTTCAAACCCCAGCGCCACCTCGACAAAGGCGTCAGGCCCAAGGATGACTTCGGCGTTGAAATAGGCGCTCAGTTCGCCAATCTCACCCTGCCTGCGATCTCCAACGGCAGGGTCATCCGCCCCGATCACCAGCGCATTGATAGTGATCCCCGTGCCCTCCAGCTGCGGCTTGACGCTTCGCGGACGAGGGCCAAGATTGCTTTTGCCGTCGCCTGAAATATCCAAGGTTTTGCGCCAGCACGGGCGTTTCTCCAACATCCGCGCCCCATGCAGCATTGCCACCCCCAGCGCGGTGCCGGGAGTTGCTCCCTCCCGCCGCTCCAACCCGCGCAATATCTCAATCGCTGCGTCGAGGGCTCTAGCGTCCGTGATCCGCACCCACGGCAACAGTGTCACCTGATCCGCAGGCCCGCTCCATTCGTAAACCAGAATTTCAACAGGCGCCTCTGGCTGCTCCAGAAGTGCTGCGCGGACGGCACCACTGTCCAAAGCAGCGGCCAACCCGTCCAATTGTAAACGGTATTCGCGTGCATCAACCGAGCCTGACACATCCAGCCCCAGCGCCAGTGCTTGTCGACACACCTCCTGCGCAGATACGCTGGCACCCGCGCCAACGAGGAGCAGTGCGAGAAGCAGGGCCTTCACCCCGCGTCTCCCTCAACTTCCAGCGCCCCAATCGCAGGCGGCGCCAGTTCACGCTCCAGCTTGCGGCGCATGGCGCGCTCGTAATCTTCAAATCCATTTGCCACGATCACAAAGGCACCGGGGCCGTGAATCACTTCGCCCTGATAAAACGCGATTAGCCCCGTCTCGCCTTCGAAATCCGCACCGTTCACGACCAGCCCATTGACGGTCACGCCCTGAAACGGAAATTCGGCAAAGGCGGCGGCAGGGGGAAAACCCTCATTGCTCTGCCCGTCTCCCGCCATATCCAGCGTCTTGCGCAGGCAGTCGGGGCTCCGCGCCAGCAGCTGCGCACCGTATCCCAAAGCATATCCCATGGCTGTCGGAAAATCATTATGGCTGCGCTTGGAGGCGGCCACGACTTCGGCGGCGCGGATCAAATCGCCCAATTCGTGGATCATCACCCAATCAAGGATCATCTCCTGATTGTATCGCCCCGACCATTCATAAACGGCCAAAGCGACGGGCAGATCGCCCTCGAAAAACGCCGCCTGCACTTCGGGTGCGGTGAGCGCGGCGACCACGCCACCGCGCTGCAATTGATCCTCCGCCGCATCGACCGAACTTGAGACATCAATCGCCAATGCCAGCGCCAAACGGCATTCCACCGCATGGGCAGGCAGGGCGGCAAGGGCCAGCCCCGCCGCCAAAAGAGATCGCAGGATTACCAACTGCCGGTATTGCCCATCGATGTCCACGGCTCCGCTGGCTCCAGCGCATCGCCTTCCTGCAACAACTCAACCGAGATGTTGTCGGGCGAGCGCACAAACGCCATGCGCCCGTCATGGGGCGGGCGGTTGATTGTCACGCCATTATCCATAAGGTGCTGACACGTCTCGTAAATATTCTCGACTGTATAGGCGAGATGTCCGAAGTGGCGGCTGTCCGAAGGCAGGGCGTCATCGCCGTCCCAGTTGTACGTAAGCTCCACATCCGCATGGCCATCGTCCATGCCAGGGGGGCACAGGAACACCAGGGTAAAACGCCCGCCTTCATTCTCGATGCGGCGCCGTTCGACCAGACCCAGAAGTTTGTAAAAGGCAATCGAGGCGTCGAGGTCTTTGACGCGGACCATCGTGTGCAGGTATTTGATCGGCATAGGGGTGCTCCTTGGCATTATAGTGATGCCCTAACCCTAGCACTGCGCGCGCCCGTGTCGAGACACGGAGCTGTCAGAAAAACGAGACCCGCTGCGTCAGAAGGATGACGCGATACCCACGCTTACCGCGACGCGGTCCACATCATAAAGCCCGACATTACTATTGGTCGTTGAGGCCTCAAGGCTCAGCGTCGGGTTAAAGCCAAGATATTCGATCTGTTTGAACGTCGCAATCATTTGCGCGCCCACTGTGAAATCACGCCGCCCCGATGGATCATCGGGCGAGATGTCGTAGTCGCGAAAGCTCGTGTTGATCCCGAATTGCAGGCCCGTGCCCATGAGGTCCTTGCCCAGCACATAGCCGCTGCTCAACCGTAGTTCGTCATACTCCGCGCGCGCCGTGTCGGAGTTGAGCGTGCTTACCTGCGCCCCGAGGTAGAGCCCGTTGCCGTTGGCCAATCTGCGGTTTAGGCCTGCGCGCAGGCTAAAGAGGTCGTAATCAATACCCCGCTGGCCACGTCGCGTGTCGGCCTCGGCACCAAACGTATATTTGAGCGTGGTCGATGCGTAATAACTCTGCCCCAGCCCCGCGCGCCAAAACGACTGATAGCGTTTGTCGCCATAAAAACTCTGCCCCAGATCAATGTTGGCGCTGAATTCACCGCGCCTGTCCTCACGCAGCTGCTTGTAGCCATAGCCTAGTTGCACGGTGCCATAGGAATAGTCACTGCCCTTGATGTCGCGCGGTGCCCGGCCTTGCGCTACGAGGTCGGCATCCTCCGCATCCAGATCATTCTGCGCGGAATTGGACAGCATATAGGTGCGGTATGACAGCCCCATGCGCAGATCATGCGCCGTGCGCTCTGTTTGGTGAAAGCGATAGCGGCTGTGCAGATTTATGCCTGCCTCGAACCCCGATAACGCTTGACTGGATGCGCCCAGATCAACCTGCGTGCCGCTGCCGAAGAGGGGCGTGAACACCTGATACAGGGCGACAGAGCGGTCATTGGCGGAGCCGTTGTTGATATTGGAATTGGGGGCCAGCGAAAACGACAGGTGCGTCTGCCACGGGTTGCGCTGACGGACATAGCGAAAGTCCTGGGCCGCTTGCGCTGCGTGCTGCTCTGTCGGGGCCACTTCGCGCGCACGGCGCAACCACAACTGTGCCCGCGTCCGTTTTCCCTCAGAAGAAAGCGATTGCGCCATCAGGGTGGCAGCATTGAACTTGAGGTTGTCGCTGTCGGCCAGTCGCCATGCACTGCGTGCTGAGGCTTGCGCCTGCGCAAACTCACCCTTCATCCGCAACGCATGGCTGCGCACCAACAGGGCTGTCACATCCTGCGCATCGCGAGCCAGCAGCGCGTCCGCAAAAGCCAACGCACGATCAACATTGCCGTTGCGCAGGTTCAGCTCGGCGGCGAGCTGCATCTGCTCGACCGAGAGATGCAGACGCTCCGCCTTGGCGCTGTCTTGGGCGTGAACACCCTGCGCCATTGCAATCGCAAGGGCGCCAAAGGTCAGCCCCTTCATTTGCCGCGAAAGCCAGCTCATGATTAACCGCCGTCACCACGGTAGACGATAAATCCGCCTGTATCGCGGCTTGTGATCTCGGTGCTCTCGGATTCGAGCACGAAGACCCCCACAATCTCATCCGCCTCACCCGAGACGATGCCGTAGAACGTACCCTGCTCGTAGATGCCGCCACCGTTGGGCAGATCACTGCGGATTTCCGTCACCAGATCACCGTTATTATCGAGGCGGTCTGGCCCCACGATAAACAAGGCGTCAGGAATTTCGGATACACCTTCGCCCAAGGTCGCCGCGACCTCGGCAGTGATATCGTTACCCTCAAGATCAAGGACACGGCGGTTGTAGATCCGCCCCTCAACCCCGTCACCGCGCACATCCGTGCCGTCGTTAAAGTCCGAGAAGTCGATCGTGACACGCACATCGGCGGTAGAATACTGCAACCCGCCCTGATTTTCGAAATCGCGTAGGCCCGCGGAGTGGCCGTCAAACGTGGCCAGACCCTCGGTCGGCAGCACCAGTGAATTGTCACGCTGGTAAATGAAACCACCAAAACCGTAGTCGACATAGCTGCCCGTGCGCACAATCGCGAATTGTGTCGTTGCCGCATTCTCGGTGCCATTGTTGAAACGGTTGCGGCTTACGCCATAAACGGCGCGATAGGTGAACTGGCGCACTTCGCCCGTGGGATTGTCACGCGATATAGCACGCTGATCAATAACGGTCGCCGGCGCCTCATATACCTGAAACCGCCCGACGCCATCGTCGTCGGTGTTCAGGCTGCTGACCAGAGTGCCACGCGTGTAGGGGGTGTTGCCGTCAAACGCGAGGTTGTCGACCGAGAAGGTATCATCCTCTGCATTATACGAGATGTTGTTGGCAAAGCCGTTACCGCGACCTGGCCCGTCATTATCGTCCGACGTCGGTTCCGAGCGGAAGATCGCAGCATTCGGGCTGGGCGCGGCAGTTCCGGGGGGAATGCCCTCGCGGTCGATGCCTGTGCCCTCACCATCACCAACAATCTCACCATCCGTGACATCATCGGGATCAACTTCTTCGACAACATCAAACGGATTGCCGCCGCTACACGCGGCCAACGACGCGATCAACGCGAGGGTCATAAATTTGTTTTTCACAGGCCCGTCCTCAACAGTATTTTATATTTATTGAAGACAGATACACCCGTGAAGGCTTGCCGTGTCAACGTAACCCCTTCACCCCAGTCTTTAATTTTTCCGAGTATGGTGAAAACGCAATACCGCATATGGCGGTTCCTGCGCCGCCTTCTGCCAGATATAGTGAAAGGCGAATCCACAAGTTTCCGCTCAAAGGACCCGCATCATGCCCATCAGCCCCGACCAACAAGCCGAAATTGACGACCTGCGCAGCCAGCCAAAGCCGACCCTGCGCGCCGTATCGGAAGGAATGGAGAGCCACCTCTACACGGCATATGATGTGCTTGATCACGGATTTATCCGCGTAATCGACTATATGGGCGATGACGCCGCGATCTGTCAGGCGGCGCGTGTGAGCTACGGCAAGGGCACGAAATCGGTCCAGAACGACGAAGGGCTGATCCGTTATTTGATGCGTCACTGGCACTCGACCCCCTTCGAGATGTGCGAAATAAAGCTTCATGTGAAGCTTCCCGTCTTTGTGGCGCGCCAGTGGATCCGCCACCGCACCGCAAACGTGAACGAATATTCCGCCCGCTACTCGATTCTCGACCGTGAGTTCTACATTCCCGAGGCGAGCCACATCAACGCGCAGTCCGTGGTCAATAACCAAGGGCGTGGCGGCGTGCTCGAAGGGGCCGAGGCGGCGAGGGTACTCGAAATCCTGAAATCCGATTCCAACCGCGCCTATGACCACTACGAGAGCATGATCGCAACCGAAGGCCCCGACGGCGAACCCCAAGACGGCCTCGCCCGCGAGCTGGCCCGCATGAACCTCCCCGCCAATGTCTACACCCAATGGTATTGGAAAGTAGACCTGCACAACCTCTTCCACTTCCTCCGCCTGCGCGCGGACGAACACGCCCAATACGAAATCCGCGTCTACGCCGACGCCATCTGCAAAGTGGTGGCGGATTGGGTGCCAGCAGCTTACGGCGCCTTCGAGGACTACCGTCTGGGCGGGGCCACGATGTCAGGCAAAGCGCTGGAGTGCGTGCGGCGGATGTTGAAGGGCGAAGAGGTGACGCAGGAGACTTCGGGCATGAGCAAGGGGGAATGGCGGGAGTTTGAGGGGGTTTTAAAGTAGATGTCGCGAAAACCTAATATTCCGCAAAAGCCCGATGTTTTGGAAAAAACAGAAGAGTCGATAAACCGAGTAAAGCACTTTGATACATCCCAGCTCATCAGACGATCTGAACTTGGAGAAAAATATGCTTTTGAGGATGCTGTCGGGCCTGCGGAAGCGCTCAAGATTATATTCATACGCTTACCAAGTGAAGCGTTAGCAGAGTTTCCAAACAAGGAGTTGGCCGCTATTATGGCGCAAGCCGACAATATTTATAATTTGTTTCAGCAGATAATTGAGTTTGATCTAGAAGGCGGTGATGTAGCTAACAGAAAGACAAATCTAATTGATCAACTTACCTCTCAATACCAGCCCGTTTTTACAGCTCTATTTCCGTTCATTTCCTATTCGGTAGCACGAATAGCTGATTTCGATCAGCTCGCAGCTGATGGCCGCGCCGCTGTTCAGTCTGTGCGCGATGAAGTTTCAACTGTAATGAAAGAAATTAACGATATTTCCGAGACTGCGAACTCAGTACTACAAGAAGTACGTGATGCTGCTGCTGAGCAGGGCGTTACTCAGATGGCAAAGTACTTTGGTGCAGAGGCTAATAATCATCAGACAAATGCCGCTTGGTGGCTCAAGGGAGCAGTTGGTTTTGGTGTTGGGGTCGGCGCTTACGCTGTATTTTCGCTTTATTTTGTTCAATTCGATGTTTTTAAAGCCTCGTCGGTTTATGACGCCGCTCAGTTGGTAACTAGCAAACTACTCGTATTCGGGACTTTAGCATATGGGATGATTTATTGTGCTCGAAATCATCGAGCCGAGCGGCACAATGAAGTTCTAAACAAGCATCGCCAAAATGCTTTGATGACTTACACAACACTTGCAGAAGCTGGATCGTCTCAAGAAGCTAGGGATACGATATTGTCGCACGCAGCGTCAGCAATATACTCGCCAGGTGAAAGTGGATTTGTAAATGGAGAGGATCGTTCTCCCATACAGAGCCTCCCCGTATCTATTGCTGCTCGTGCGCCTTCAGTGGCTGAATAGAGCTCAGAATGCCCAATCTCCGATTGGGCAGCGCCCGAACCGCCCCCACGGGGCGGGCGCTTCGCTTCCCGCCCCTCGGTTCGGACGCGGTGCTCCGAATTAAGAGCGCTCTTTGCATCCCCGGCGAAGTGCTTGCGCACTCCGCGTTCGGCACTTCAAAAGCTGCCCCGCAGCTTTTGATCTGGCTTCGCCAGACCGTGCCTCACCCCCCAAACAGGGCGGGCGCTTCGCTTGCTGCCCCTCGGCTCAGACGCGGTGTCTTGAATTGAGGTCAGTCTTCGCATCCCCAGTGAAGGTCTCGCGCCCTGCACGTCCGACACCCCATGAGTAGTCTTTACCAAACGAATCCAGCACCTCCCCCCGCCAATTTCGCTTTTCCAATAAAACTCAAATCCCGCCCTGAACACGTACACCGCACGGTGTACAGGGGGTGTACACATGCTGCACAGATAGCACCCCCTAAAACCTCAAAAAAGCTGGACTTGCGCTGCACCGCGCGCAAAGCTGTTGGAAACCAAACAACCCCGAGGATCCCCATGTTCAAAATCCCCGCTTTGGCACGCGCCGCCGCATTTGGCCTCATGGCAATCACGCCCCAAACAGCCACGGCGGAGGTAAAGATTTACCCCTACGCCAGCCATGAGAACCACTGCCCCGCAGGCCTGCGCCCCGTCTCGATCAACGGTGTCATATGCTGCGGTACGCCCAACACGCACACCACGTATCAGGCCGCGATGTCCCATCCCGTGGCCAAGAAAAAGCATCGCGCCGTGCACCGCACGCACCGCGTCTCACAAAGCTGCCGTGTCGGCACAAAAGGCTGCACCGACTACTAAGCGCCTGTATTCAAATCACTTCCCCCGGCCTTCGACCTGTCTTGAGGCGGGGGATCGCGTCCTACAGCAGGGTGATATCTGCTGCCATTTGACGCCCGTCACGCCCCTCTGACATCTCGAAGCTCACCTTCTGGTCATCCGCCAGACCCGTCAGCCCCGACTGCTCGACGGCCGAGATGTGTACGAATACATCATTCCCGCCACCCTCGGGCGCGATAAAGCCATATCCCTTTGTCGTGTTGAACCATTTGACTGTTCCCGTTGGCATAGCAGATGCCCTCCTTGTCGTATTCAAGTCACGGAACCTAGCGTCACTTGACGCGGGTCCCATCCTAAGACAATTGTGCCTCCGACCCGAATTTCAAGGTTTAAAGCCCCGATTTGCGACAATCTGGCGCCCTTGTGATCCCAGTGATGAGGAATTGTGCAATGATCGAAATCTATGGCCTGAAGAACTGCGACACCTGCCGTAAGGCTTTGAAAGCGCTTCCAAATGCCGAGCTGCGCGATGTCCGTGCAGACGGCGTGTCCGCGGATCTGTTGGCGCAGGCCTTCGCGAAGTTCGGCGAAAAATTGCTCAACACGCGTTCGACCACATGGCGCGGGCTGAAGGAGACAGAGCGCGCCAAACCGCCGCTTGAGCTAATCGCAGAGCACCCCGCTTTGATGAAACGCCCGCTGATTAAAGCAGGCGACACACTGTTTCTGGGCTGGACCGCGCAAACGCAGGCCGAGATCGAAGCGCTTTAGTCGCGGGCGCGCAGGGCACGATCAAACGATAGCGGCCCCGCCCCTTTGATCACAAGCACCAGCAGGGCAAATATCCAAAGAGCACGCTGGTCCATGATGACGCCGTCGGAGAAGCGATCAAACCAAGCGCCCAGCACTTTGCTGTCGTCCCAGCCGTTGTGGCCGTAAAGATCGGTCAGCGATTGCAGCACTACAAACCCGATCATCCCAAGGGCAGCCAGCCGCGTGAACAGCCCCAGCACAATAAGCGCAGGCAGGATGAATTCTGCCCATGTTCCCGCCAGTACGAATAGCTCATGAAGGACACCAAATCGGTCGGTGTCGTATCCTACGGCCTCCATCATGCGCGGGAAAATCTGGACATAAGCCCCTGTAGATGGTGAGAAAATTCCGCCAATCCCTTCGCCGAGCTTGGTTAGGCCCGAGACCCAGAAATACATGAGCAAAATCGCAGCGAACAGGAACCGCGCCAGCGTGGGCAAAAGCCATTCGGCTTGCTCCAATCGGTCAACAATAGCGCGGTAGAAGGAGAGGAGGGCAGTCATAGTAAGTCCTTTTCAGGGGTGCAAAATGCATTTGATCGCAGGGCAAGCGTTAGGTTTGCGGCAAAGTCGAAATCAGGTGCTGCAGCAGTGGCCGTCTCGACGGCTGAACCGATTGGCTGTTCCGCAAGCGCGCCAAGCCATGTGGCCCCACCAGCGGGCAGCAAATGCACGACTGGGTCGAATTCGGGGCGCGTGATAAGCACAGCCTGTCCTTGGGGGCGCGGCTCTGGCGCGTCTTGTTGTGCTGCGCGCCGCCATAGATCGAACAGTGGCCAGCGCGAGCGCAGCACATGGCTAGAAGGGGCCAGATGAAGGTGCGCGTCGGCTAATATCTCTGGCGCTTGTTGCAAAACGCTCGGGTCAAAAGGGCTGGCATCTGCTGCGTGATAGGAGGCGCGCAAGGCCAAGTCCAAACGTGCCACATCGCCCAGATATCCTAAATGCTTCAGCGGCTCGAACGCCTCAAGGAACGCCGGAAATTCAGCGCCATAGTGCATCATCAGCGGCGTGCGTGGCGGATGGGCGCGCACAAACAGCGGCACAAGGCTATCGAAATTCTGTTCGCCCAACAGGCTACGCACATGGGGGAAGGCTTTTATCATCGCCTCTGATAGCGACACGACAACATTGTTGCGGTACACGTCATAGCGCCTTCCAGCCGCTGCCCCCTGCGCATCTTGCAGCCCTTCGGGAACGGCGGCTGCGGGGTCAAGCAGGGCCTTACGGAAGTGATCTTGGGTGACGGTCATCAGATGGCCAATGCGGGCGCAAGCGCAGTTGCGGCACGCGCGGCCTCATCACGCAGGGTGGTCCAGTCGGGGACATCCGTATCCCACTCCACCAACACTGGCTTTGGCCCGCTGCGCACAAGGGTATAATCAAGCAACGCCCATACCGGATCAACCACCGCCGCACCGTGGCTGTCGATGAGCAGCGGCGCCCCGTGGTCGTCATGGTCTTCGTCATGGCCACCCACATGAATTTCGCCCACAGCGTCAAGCGGGTAGGCGTCGATGTAGGCCTGTGGGCTGAGCTTCAGGTTGGTGGCAGAGATGAAAACATTGTTCACATCCAGCAACAGACCACAGCCTGTTTTCTCAACAAGGGCGGCGAGGAAGTCGGTCTCGGTGAACGTGCTCTCGGCGAAGGCGAGATAGCTTGAGGGGTTCTCAAGAAGCATCTGGCGGCCCAGCGTGTCCTGCACTTGCGCGATGTGCGCGGCCACACGGTCCAGCGTTGCTTGGGTATAGGGCAGGGGCAAGAGGTCGTTGAGGAACTCGGCACCGTGGGTGGACCATGCAAGATGCTCGGAAAAGCTGGCAGGGCTGAAGCGGTCCATAATGGTGCGCAAACGCGCAAGGTGATCCGTGTCCAGCGGTTGATCACCGCCGATGGACAGGCCAACGCCGTGCACGGACAGGGCAAACTGCTCCGACAGGGCGCGCAGCTGCGCATGGGGCCGTCCGCCGTCGCCCATATAATTCTCGGCATGCACTTCGATCCATTCAACGGGGCCAGGGGCTTCGCGAAGATCGGTGAAATGTTGGGGTTTATAGCCGACACCAACGCCATGCGGCAGGCCGTCAGGCTGGGAGGATTGATCGTACATGTCTTGGCCCTCCGGTACTCGGGAGTGTGTCGCAGGGCGCCAGTGGCAGCGCCCTGTGAGGGTATCTTATGCTGGCAGGTCGCGCTCTTGTGGCTCAAGCGAGCCTTTGCGCTCGGTGCCGTCTGCCATGGCAGGCAGGTCGATCGTTGTGCAGGTGCCTGCATCGACCAGTGTCCATGCGTTGCCTTGATAATCTGTTACGGATGTGCCTGCACATGTGGTGCCGGGACCGGCGGCGCAATCATTGGCGCCAGCGACGGATACGCCATAGCATTTCTCTTTGGACGCGGCATCGGCGGTTGTGCCAACGGCGGACATGGAAGCGGCGACAGCGCCTGCAATTGCGAGTGTTTTCATTGTTGTGGACATCAGGTCTCTCCCATTTGATGTATATAGTCTGTGTTAGTGTTTTCAGTTAAGCAGGACTGCCGCGCTAAATCTACTCACGAGGCAGTGTGTCACAGCAGCGTTAGAAAAAGCGCTGGAAATCCTGTGGGATTCCAGCGCTTTCCTGCTTTTCGTGAGGCTCTTGTAACAATTGGTCGCGCGATTTACGCGGCCTGAGGCGCAAATGTTACAGTAAATCGGGTGCGGTCGCCTCGGTTTTGAGTGCCTCTGTAACATCGCTCAAAGCCTGCACCGAGGTCTGCTTCTCCCCCAAGCGGCGCACGGAGACTGTGCGCTCCTCAACCTCGCGGTTGCCCACGGCGAGGATCACGGGGACCTTGCCAACAGAATGCTCTCGCACCTTGTAGTTGATCTTTTCGTTGCGCATGTCGGCCTCGGCGCGCACACCAGCGGTGCGCAGCTCGGCCACGACTTCAGCCACATAGTCATCCGCTTCGGAGGTGATGGACGCGACAACGACCTGACGTGGAGCCAGCCAGAAGGGCAGCTTGCCTGCGTGTTCTTCGATCAGAATGCCAATGAAGCGCTCGAAACTTCCCAGCGTGGCGCGGTGCAGCATAACGGGGCGATGCTTGCCACCGTCCGCGCCCACATAGGTTGCGTCGAGGCGTTCTGGCAGGTTGGGGTCAACTTGCAGCGTACCACACTGCCATTCACGGCCAATCGCATCCGTGAGAGTGAATTCCAGCTTGGGGCCATAGAACGCCCCTTCACCGGGAAGGAGTTCGAACTCATAGCCCGCCGCATTACACGCATCGCCCAAGGCTTTCTCGACACGGTCCCAGCTTTCTTCAGTGCCCACACGCTTTTCGGGGCGGGTGGACAGCTTGATGGTCCAGTCATGGAAGCCGAGATCACTGTAGACAGACGCGAGGAAGGCGATGAATTTCGCGGTCTCGTCTACGATCTGGTCTTCGGTGCAGAAAATATGCCCGTCGTCTTGGGTAAACCCGCGCACGCGCATGATGCCGTGCAGCGCGCCTGACGGCTCGTAGCGGTTACAGCTGCCGAATTCGGCCATGCGCAGGGGCAGGTCGCGGTAGCTTTTCATACCTGTGTTAAAAATTTGCACGTGGCAGGGGCAGTTCATGGGCTTGAGCGCGTTGACGGTCTTTTGGGCTGCGTGCTCCTCGTCCACTTCAACGATGAACATGTGGTCCTGATAGTTCTGCCAGTGCCCTGAATCTTCCCACAGCTTGCGATTCACCACCTGCGGTGTGTTCACTTCGACATAGCCGTCGGCGCGCTGTTTGCGGCGCATGTAGTCCTGAAGCTGGGTGTAGACCATCCAGCCATTGGGGTGCCAGAACACCTGACCGGGAGCTTCTTCCTGCATGTGATACAGGTCCATCTCGCGGCCCAGCTTGCGGTGGTCACGCTTGGCGGCTTCCTCCAGCATATTCAGATGCGCCTTGAGCTTTTCCTTGCCCGTGAAGGCCACGCCGTAGATGCGTTGCAGCATCGCGCGGTCGCTGTCACCACGCCAGTAGGCGCCAGCAATGGACATCAGCTTGAACGCGTCACCCGCCACTTGGCCTGTGTGTTGCAAATGCGGACCACGGCAGAGGTCCTGCCAGTCGCCATGCCAGTACATGCGCAGAGGCTCGTCGCCGGGGATGGCTTCAATCAGCTCCACTTTGTAGGGCTCGTTGAGGTCTTCGTAGTGTTTTATGGCACGGGCGCGCTCCCAGACTTCGGTGCGTACAGGGTCACGCTTGTTGATGATCTCTTTCATCTTCTTTTCGATGGTGCCGAGATCGTCGGGGGTGAAGGCTTCCTTGCGGTCAAAGTCGTAATACCAGCCGTCCTTGATCACGGGACCAATGGTGACCTTTGTGTCGGGCCAGATTTCCTGCACCGCGCGGGCCATGATGTGGGCCAGATCGTGGCGCACCAGCTCGTTGGCTTGTTCTTCATCCGCCATGGTGTGAATGGCGATGCTGGCATCCGCATCAATGGGCCACGCAAGGTCATAATGCCCACCGTTCACAGTGGCGCTGATGGCTTTTTTGCCGAGGGATTTGGAAATGTCGGCGGCGACCTCGCCAGCGGTAATGCCAGCGGCGTAGGTGCGTACGGAGTCGTCGGGAAGGGTGAGTGCGATCTGGGCCATTGGGCCTCCTCGTCGGTTTGGCGCCTACGAGACGCCCGGTTGCGGGTTATGTGGGGGCGTTTTGACCGCAGCCGCAGCCTGCGTCAAGGGCGTGCTTCACTCAGCGGGCTGAGGCGTACGGAAAGTGTCAAATGTACCAAAGCAAGCGAAGCGCCCACGCCAGCTGCCACGCCCAGAGACGAGAGGCCATATCCCGTGATCATCAGCCCGCCCACGGCCGAGCCGATGGCCGCGCCAATATAGATCGCGGCCGCGTTGAGCGCGAGCACCACAGGGGCGCGGTGGCCAGCCATTGCGAAGAGGCGAATCTGTTGCGCAGCCATGAATGACCAGCCTCCCATGGCCCAGATCGCGACCATGAACAGCAACACAGGTACGCTTACAGGCAGCAAAGAGAACATCGGCATTATACCCATCTGGAACAGGCATAGGCCGGTCAATGTGATGCGCCACCCGAAACGGTCCGAGAGGTACCCGCCAAGGATATTGCCCGCCACGGCGCCAAAGCCTGCCACCATCAGGGTGAGCGCAATGCCGTCGCGGCCAAAGCCCATCGTACTGCTCAGCAGGGGGGTAATATAGGTGAACAGCACATATTGTGCGCCGATAAAGCTGCCTGTGAATCCGATGGCCAGCATCACGCGGCCTTCCCCGATAACATCGCGCAAATCGGCGAGGGTCACTGGCTGGAATTTCAACCCCGCAGGCACGCGTGTCCAGATCAGCCAGATACACGGCACCGCCAGTGCAACCATTAGCCAGAAGGCCCAGCGCCAGCCAAAGCTATAGGCAATCCAGCTGGTGGCCGGAACACCGATCACTTGGGACAGGGTCAGGCCAAAGAACACGGCAGCCAACACTTTGGCGCGGTTCTCTTCTGCCGTCAGCCCCGCGGCAACAGCGGCCGCCAGCGGCGTAAATATACCCGCCCCCGCTGCGGCCAGCACACGTGCGATGTTCAGCCCCGTGAGCGTCGGCGACAGCGCGGAGATCGCAGCGGCGACGGCCACCAACACAAACCCCAGTGCCATAATGCGCCTGCGCCCGATCTGACCTGTGGATGCAATCAGAAGCGGCGACAGGATCGCATAGGCTACCGCATAGACAGTGAGCAACTGGCCCGTTTGCGCGGGGGTGAGGCCCATATCTGAGCCCATCGGCTCCACCAGTCCGATGATGCCGAAAGCCGCGATGCCGATCACGAAATTACACGCTGACAGGGCGGGGATCATCAGGCGGTCTGTTGTTGGTACTGTGTTCATCATCCGCCAAGTAGCATCATTGTTCCCCCCAGCAAGCAAGCGCGCATGCTTGTGCCGTAACGGCACAGTTTTCTCAGCGCGCTGAAGTCACCTTGAGCAGCCCAGTTGAAATGCTCTCCCAGTCCATGCACAATACTGCAAACAGGAAAAGGTGCTGACCATGGCCAAATACAACCGTAATTTCGATCTCACCCTCAGCGACATTGATCTGATCGAGGCGGCGTTGCGTGTGGTCAAACGCGATCTCTCGCTGGGTCGTGAAGGGGCGCGTGCCTTGTTGCCAGAGATTGAGGACGGTGATCACGTCACGGAGATCAACGATCTACTGGGCCGTTTGCATAACCAGAAGATTTTCTATCGTCCCACAGATGAACCTTACGTCAGCGGCTAAGGCAATTGTTGCCGCCAGACCGTTGCCCTTGGAAGCGCTGACCTGCACTATTGGCAAAACAGTTTAGGGGGCGGACATGGCAGAGCCATCATATCTCGATACAGACCAAGGGCGCAGGATCGCCTATCACCTCACCGAAGGGGAGGGGCCGTGCGTTGTCTTTCTCGGGGGGCTGAAATCCGACATGGAAGGGACCAAGGCGGTCCATCTTGAGGACTGGGCGCAAGCCAAGGGCCGCGCTTTCTTGCGGTTGGATTATTCAGGCCACGGCCAATCTTCTTGTACTTTCGAGGAGGGTTGCATCGGCGATTGGCACGCGGATACACTCGCGGCTGTCGAGGCGTTGATCCAAGGGCCGATTGTTCCTGTGGGCTCGTCTATGGGCGGCTGGCAGGCACTGCTGCTGGCCCGTGCGATGCCAGAGCGTCTTGCAGGACTGGTCACGATCGCTGCCGCCCCTGATTTCACCGAAGACGGCTGGTGGGAGAATTTCGACGCCGATCAGCGCGCCCAGCTTGAGCGCGATGGCCGCGTGGAGTTGCCCTCGGATTATATGGAACCTTACATTGTGACCAAGCGCATGGTCGAGGACGGGCGCGACCATCTGGTGCTGCGCGCACCGCTCGAGCTGCCCGTCTCGGTCCGTATGCTGCAAGGCACTGCGGATACGGCCGTGAGCACGGCCACCGCCACACGGCTTCTGGAGCATGCGTCCAGCCCTGACATGCGACTAACGCTGGTCAAAGACGCCGATCACCGCTTCTCCGACGGGCCGTGCTTGGAACTGATCGAGCAGGCGGTAGAAGACGTCATTACCCAATCGGCAAACCAAGCCGCGAGCCTCGTTTGATGGAGCAGCGCATCAGCCTGATCACCCTTGGGGTGCGCGACATGAACGTTACCGCCGCGTTTTACGAGGCGCTGGGCTGGAGGCGTGTTGAGACCGAGGACGGTGTCATTGCCTTTGATCTGATAGGACAGACGCTGGGGCTCTATCCGCTCGAGAAGCTTGCCGCGGATCTGGGGCTTGCAGTTGAGGATCTGGGACGCGGCGCCAGCACGCTGGGCTACAACGTGCGCGACAAAGCGGAAGTGGCAGCGATACTTGCAAAGGCCGAAGCCGCAGGCGGGCGCATCCTCAAATCTGCCGCGGATGTGTTCTGGGGCGGGCATCACGGCTATTTGGCAGACCCCGAGGGTAACATCTGGGAAGTGGCGCATAATCCTTATTCACCACTGGCCGAGGATGGCAGTTTCCGCTGGAACGGCCATTGATGCGCAAACCCGCCAGCATGTGGAGCCTTGAGACATTGGGCCGTGTGCGCCTGTCAAAGCACTTCTACATGCGCGATTTTCTGATGAGCGAGATCAGCGCCTTCCATGGTGTGCCAAATATCCCCGACAATCCCGATCTGGCGATCAAATATGGCGAGCGGCTGTGCCAGAACTTGCTCGATCCGCTGGAGGAGACCTTCGGTCGTATCGCCATCCGTTCTGGCTACCGCTCAAATGCGCTCAACACCTACGGCAATGAAAACAAGCTAAACTGCGCGCGTAGCGATAATCCGATCGAATGTCATATCTGGGACTATCCAGATCGCCCCATCGCAGGCACGTCGCTGGTGATCCCGTGGTTTGCCGACCTATACGCTCAAGGGCGCGATTGGCGCGATCTGGCGTGGTGGGTGCATGACCATCTGCCTTATTCCGAGATGTGGTTCTTTCCCAAGCTGGCTGCGTTCAACCTCGTTTGGCGACCCGAGCCGCTGCGCACGATCAGCAGCTATATCGCCCCGCGCGGCATGCTGTTGCGCGCAGGCGATGCGCCGTGTGAAGACCAAAGCACCCGTTCGGCCCGATACGCGGATTTCCCCCCATTTCGAGGTATCGCTTACCCCTGAGGGCTTGCGCCTGCGCGCGTGGCACGGCATGCACAGGGGCAGGGAATTCGGAGCTTTGAATACGCCATGAGAGAGCCATTGGTTCTATTGCCGGGGATGATGTGCGATGCGCGCCTGTTCGGGCCGCAGATTGCAGAGCTATCGGCGGATATGGCCGTGACCGTGGCTCCTGTAACCCGTGGCGACCGAATTGAGGAAATTGCGTCTTCATTGCTCGATATTCTGCCTAAGCGCTTTGCGCTGGCGGGGTTTGCTATGGGCGGCGTGGTTGCGATGGAAATCCTGCGCCGCGCGCCTGACCGTCTGACGCGCATCGCGCTGATGAACACGCACCCTCTGGCGGATACGCCTGTGGCTGCGGCAGACCGTGAGCCACTCATCGTCAAGGTCCGCTCGGGCCGTCTAATGGAAGCCGTAGGCGACGAGATCAACGCGAATACGTTGGCCCCCAGCCCTTATCGCAACGAAGTTCTCGATCTGGTGCAGGAGATGGCGCGCACTCTTGGGCCCGATGTCTATATACGCCAATCGCGTGCGATGCAGCGGCGCAAGGACCAGCAGGGCACACTACGGCGCTGCAAAGTCCCTGCGCTCGTGCTGTGTGGGGCCTATGACACCATCGCGCCCGTCAAGCGGCACGAATTTATGGCCGAACTCATACCCTATGCGCAGCTGCGGGTTCTGGATCAATCAGGCCATCTGCCCACGCTGGAGCAACCCGAAGAGACAACTGCCGCGCTCCGTGAATGGATGGCGCAGCCCTATACGCTGAGATAGCGGTGACCTAAAGCGGCAGGTTTTCGCGCTCCGCTTGCGTCGGGACATAGACGCGGGCGACGGGTTTGCCCGTTTTGACATCAAAGAACGGCGTTTGCTTCCAACGCCCTGTGAGCCGCGCCAGCAGGGCACGCCACATGGTCCCGCCATAAAGGCGCATGACCGAGCTGTGTTTGGAAGTGCCATCCGGCTGCGGAATAAAAGCCTCCATGGCCACGGGGCCAATGGCGGAGGTATCCTTCAGCAGATTGGTCATTACGCCCGCCAAGGCGAACTTTGGCGTGGGCAGCATGGTAAACATCTGAACCCCGCAGCACGTCGCTTGGAAGCGCAGCAGCTTCTTAGGGTTAAACGAGAACACACCCAGATTGCTGCGTCCGCTCTGAAAGCTGATCTTGTCCGGTGTGGTCTGGTACAGCTCCACACCCGCGTCGCCTACATCCTCACCATTGGCAAAGATGATCGCCGCACGGCACGCGGAACAGTAACAGCGTACATGGTTGCCAGAGGAGGGCGTCGCACCATGCAGCGTCCCCCGTATCTCGCCGCACCGGCAGGAGAAGGGGACGTCTGCCATTGTTTAGGCCGCCGCGTTCTTGTTTGCGGCTTTCTTGCCCGAAGCCTTCGCGCTCTTCTTCTCTGCGGCTTGCTTGACGCGGTAGCCCGGAGGGGTCGCACTTTCATGGTCGTCGATGAAATCCATCACCAGCGGGCGGATGTTATTGCGCCAGCTTTTGCCCGCGAAGATGCCGTAGTGGCCTGCGCCTTCTTCAACGTGGCTGGCCTTTTTCTCGTCAGGCAGATTAATGCAAAGCGCTAAGGCGGCAATGCACTGGCCTGGGGCGGTAATATCGTCCGCGCTGCCTTCAACGGTGATGATGGCAGGCTTAGTAATCTTGCCAAAATCGACCTTTTTGCCGTTCACGACAAATTCGTTCTTCGCAATCTCGTGGCGCTGGAAAATACGGTCCACAGTGGAGAGGTAGAACTCCGCTGGCATGTCCATCACGGCCAGATATTCGTCGTAGAATTTGTTGTGCTTGTCATGCTCGTGCGCCTCGCCCTTGGCGACACGCTGGATCTGGTTGGTGAAAGCATCCTTGTGCTTGTCCATATTCATCGAGATGAACGAGCTGAGCTGCAACAGGCCCGGATAGACCATGCGGCCCACGCCTTTGTACTTGAAGCCGACCTGCTGGATCATGGATTGCTCAAGCTGACCCATCGTCACGGAATGGCCGAAGTCAGTCACTTCTGTTGGCGCGGCACCAGGATCAATCGGTCCACCGATTAGCGTGAGCGAGCTGGGCTGCGCATCCGGGTCTTCCTCGGCAAGGTAGGCGGTGGCCGCCAGCGCGAGCGGCGCAGGCTGACATACGGCAATCACATGGGTCTCTGGCCCGAGGTGGCGCATGTAGTCCACCAGATGCAGGGTGTAATCTTCGATATCAAACTTGCCTGCGCTGACGGGGATATCGCGCGCGTTATGCCAGTCGGTGATATATAGTTCGCAATCGGGCAGCAGGCTGATCACGGTCGAGCGCAGCAGCGTGGCGTAGTGGCCCGACATAGGTGCAACGAGCAGCACGCGGCGCTTGCGCTGTGTGCGGCCCTGCACGCGGAAATGCAGCAGATCGCCAAAGTCGCCTTGCAGCACAATCTCCTCGGAGACCATACGGTCGGTGCCTTCTGCACCAACAAAAGGAGGAATGTTCCAGTCAGGCTTAACCGCCATACGGGCGAACGTGCGCTCGGTCACTTCGCCCCATGCGCCGACCATCTCTAATGCCGGATTCGGCATCACATTTAGCGCGGGATACGCCGCCAGCGCCTTTGCGGATGCTCCGAGCCACTCATTTGTGTTTCGGATTGTCTCCATCATGTCGTAAGATGCCATAAAACGCATAGCGTAACTCCTGTACCAATCCCCTCGAATGAGGGTTACATTGACGCAGGGGAAGCCGAAATCGGCAGGCCGAACGAAAATGCTGCAAGTGCAAACATAGGGTGGAACTCTTGATATGGCAACTAATACCTCCGACACTGGTGAACCGACCGAGGCCGCGATGACGCGGATGACGGAGAATTTGCAAAAGGTGGAAGAGTTGCGAGAGCGACTGACGAGCGTGTTGGCCAACCGAAACACCCATCAGGCGGCGCTTGACGGACCAAATCAGGAGCTTTTTACCAAAGCGGCACAGGCCTATATGCAAGAGGCGCTGACAAACCCTGCCAAGCTCATTGAGCATCAGCTGGCGTATTGGAGCAAATCGGTCACCCATTTTGTCGAGGCACAGCAGGCCTTTGCCAAGGGCAAGCTGGAGGCGCCGCCCGACCGCACCCCCTCTGACCGCCGTTTTGCCAATCCTTTATGGGAACAGCACCCGTATTTCAACTTCGTCAAGCAGCAGTACATGATGAACGCGGAGGCGCTGGCCCAAGCGGTCGAGGACGTCGAGGATATGGATCCGCGCGAGAAACAGCGCCTGCAATATTTCTCACGCCAGATCATCGACATGATGTCCCCCACGAATTTTCTGGCCACCAACCCCGACGCGCTGCAACGCGCGGTCGATACGGAGGGTGAAAGCCTCATCCAGGGGTTGGAGAATCTCATCTCCGATCTGGAGGCCAACAAGGGCGAGATGATCGTGCGGCTTGCCGACGAGAGCGCATTCGAGCTGGGCGAGAATATCGCAACCACCCCAGGCAAGGTTGTGTTCCGCAACCGCATGTTCGAATTGATCCAGTTCACACCGACCACCGAAAAGGTCCATGCAACCCCACTGATCGTCTTTCCGCCGTGGATCAACAAATACTATATTCTCGACCTCAAGGCGCAGAATTCCTTCGTAAAATGGGTCGTCGATCAGGGCTATACCCTCTTCATGGTCTCGTGGATCAATCCGGATGAGACCTACCGCGATGTAGGCATGGAGGATTATGTCGAGGACGGATACGTCACGGCCTTTAACGAGGTCAAAAAGATCACGGGCGAGAAGCAGGTAAACGCCGTGGGCTATTGCATCGCGGGCACCACGCTGAGCCTGACGCTGAGCCTGCTCAAGCAGCGCGGCGATACATCGGTGAAATCCGCGACCTTCTTTACCGCGCTCACCGACTTTTCCGATCAGGGAGAGTTTCAGCCCTTCCTCACTGATGACTTCATCGACGGGATCGAAGCGGAGACCGAGGACAAGGGCATCCTGCCGTCCATCGTGATGGCGCGCACCTTCTCCTTCCTGCGCTCCAATGATCTGGTCTACGGCCCTGCTGTCAAAAGCTACATGATGGGAGAGACGCCGCCTGCCTTCGATCTGTTGTACTGGAACGGGGACGGGGCAAACCTGCCTGCCAAAATGGCGATGCAATATTTGCGCGGTCTGTGCCAGCGCAACGAGCTGGCGGAAACAGGCTATGACCTGTGCGGGCATCATCTGGTGCTGGATGAAGTGGATATTCCGCTCTGTGCTATCGCCTGCGAGACGGACCACATCGCACCTTGGAAGGACAGCTATCGCGGTGTCCAGAAGATGGGGAGCACCGATAAGACCTTTATCATGACCCAGTCGGGACATATCGCAGGCATCGTCAATCCGCCGAGCAAGGGCAAGTACGGCCATTACACAAATGAGGACCTGACGCTGGACCATGAAAGCTGGCTCGAAGGGGCGGCGTTCCACGAGGGCTCATGGTGGCCGCGCTGGGAGAAATGGCTGGGAAAGCGGTCCGGAAAGAAGGTCGCGGCGCGAATCCCCGGGGCGGATAATCGCGATATTCTCTGCGACGCACCTGGCACCTATGTTGTGGTCAAAGCGCGCGGTTAAGGGTTCCCTTACGGCAAGTAGCTGTTTTTGAATACCATTTCGCCACAACCTGAGCGCGATGCTGCGGTGCAGAAAAAACTTGCAATGCCGCACTGCAGCATCTATATTGTTTGCAGACGCAGAACGTTGAAAGAGACAGTGGGATGCGAATTTAAATTCTCGAGGGGCGCTTCTGCCTCCCTGATGCAAACAAGGATTATGACAATGACAAAGACTTCAACACCCGACATGGCCGCAATGCTCAAAGACATCATGGGCGCATTCCCCGTCGACACATCCGCAATGGACGCGTCTTTCAAGACATCCGCGACATTGAACGAAAAACTGTCTGGCGTTGCGCTGTCAGCCGTTGAGAAGTCCACCGAGATTTCTTCCAAGTGGACAAAAGACACCGTAGCCAAGCTCTCAGACATGGCGAAAGCCAAATCCGAGCCAGCCGACTATGCAAAAGCGATGACAGACTTCGCAACAGCATATTCCGAAGCCGCGTCCGAGCACATGGCAGCATTCGCCGAAGTTGCGAAAAAAGTTCAGATGGACACAGTTGAGCTGATGATGGCTGCTGGCAAAGACCTCTCCGAGGAAGCGCAGACAGCAATGACCAAAGTAACTGGCGAAGTTCAGGCTGCTGCGAAAAAAGCGACTACAAAGTAAGTCTGGGTTCCAGACATGCGCCACGGTAAATTCCGTGATGTGCGAGGGAAGGGTGAGCTGGTGACAGCTCGCCCTTTCTTTTTGCGTATGCGGCGTCTAGGCTGCACTGCAGCACAGTGTTCGGGAGGACCCCAGATGGCCGAGACAGGCAAACCCCTTCTTATCAAGAGATACGCCAGCAGGCGCCTCTACAATACCGAAACAAGTGATTATGTGACGCTTGATGATATCGCTGGCTTTATCCGCGATGGCCGCGAGGTGCAGATCATTGATTTGAAGTCCGGTGATGATCTGACGCGTCAGTACCTTTTGCAAATCATCGCCGAGCATGAGAGCCGCGGCGAGAGCGTGCTGCCAGTGGACGTGCTCAATGATCTGGTGCGCAGCTATATGACAGGCAAAGTCAGCGTTGTGCCACAGTTCCTGCAACAGTCTTTTGACATGCTGCGCGATGGGCAGGCCAAAGTGGTCGAAAATATTAACAATATGAACCCGCTGTCCAACATGCCCGGCTTTGATGCGATGCAAGCCCAGCAAGAAGCCTTTATGAAAGCCATGACAGGCGGGTGGGCTGGTGCCGCAGCCAAATCGGAGCCAGAGACCGACCAAGCCCCGAAGGCTGAAAGCAGCGAAGACCTCGATGCGATCAAAAAGCAGCTGGCCGACCTGCAGGATAAACTGTCAAAACTCAAGTAAGCCGCTTGGGCTACCGATAACAAAAGGCAGGGTTACTCCCCAGCCCTTTGCATTTCGTGGTGCAGGGTCTGCATAAAGCAGATCCTGCACTTTTTATATATTTGGAACGGCACCATATACTCATTGAAGCTGTCAATAGGAGGTGCCATTGATCGACTTGAAAAGCCCTGAAGCATTTCGCATAGTTCTCTACTTCGTCGTTCCTGGGCTTGTAGCGGTTTTCTTCCGAGCGCAGTTCTTGTCAGGAAGGATGCAAAAGCACTCCGACGCCATTTTGACATATTTTTCTGTTTCGATCGTTTACTGGTCGATGCTTACAATGGCAGGGATTTCTCCTGCTACAGTTTCGGATAACCCCTTTATATCATTTGCTGTAACACTTATCGGGCCGATGGTTGTGGGTTGTGCTCTTGGGTTAAACGCAAGACTTGATGTTCTTCGAGGCCTCCTTCGGAAGATCGGCCTGAATCCGGTGCATGCGACCGCGACTGCTTGGGATTGGAAGTTGAGCAGGACTACCCCAAGATATGTGATTGTTTCACTTACAGATGGGGTCACCGTTGCAGGATTATATGACCAGAGATCTTTTTCATCGAGTGATCCTTTAGATCGCGATCTCTTTCTGGAGAAAGTCTACGAAATTCCAGATCAAGGGCTCTGGGAAGAAGTGCCTGGAAAAGAAATTCTCATCCGCGCGGCCGAAATCAAATACATTGAGTTTTTACCGATAATCAACAAGGAGTGATCGAAATGACAGAAAAAAAGCAAGACACCACGCCAAGAGAAGAACGCGGCTACCAGCCATCGTCGCAACCAAGATTTAATCCTCAAAATGGATATCAACCGACAACAGGCTCCGCTGAAAAACCTACACCTCCATCGGGCGGAACCTCCGTCTCAAAGAAACCATGAACTCCCGTAGGTAACTTACTCAAAGAACTCGCTGAGGCGCATCTTGCCACGAGCAAGCCCAAGCTTCATCGCAGGTGTCTCTTTCGTCTTTGATGAGCCGATCCAGTTATGAACGAACCGATAGATTTCGATGATTTTCACCATTGTTTCAGGGTTATAGAGATAATGGCGATCCCAAGTGCGACCGTTTCCGCTGGGGGTGTGGGCGGGTCGCGCAGCGAAACGGATGTTTGAGCGCACCTTGTGGAAGTAGGAATCCACGCTTCGCAGCGTCGCGAGCCGCATCAGTCGTGCGCGTCGATCGGGCGCCATGTCATGGCGGTCGGTTATAATACGGATGTGGCGGTGCGGCTCGCTTTTGGTATGGAATGGCCACGCGAAGGGCTCGGCAGGCAAATGTCCCTGTAAGAGCCCCTCGATGGCCGTATCAGTATGGAGCAACTTGTCATCCATCTCGAGTGCACCCCATTGCGAGCGAGATATTCCAGTTGCGAGTTCGAGAGCTGTCTTACCATCACCGACAAGCATATTCCGTTGGTCATTGGACTTGTGCTTGTCGAAGTTGACAACGATGACATCGGCACGAGCCTGCTTCACCCACATCGCGAATGCCGAAACAAAAGACAAAGCCAAGCCAGAATCGGCATCCAACACGAAGACAAACCGTTCGCTTCCTTTACCCAAGCAGTGGCGCAGGTAAAAAGCGTGAGAGAGTTGTGCTATATCCTGGCGCATTAGGGAGCCACGGTGCGGTAGTTGCAAGTCAAGATCCACATCAGGGGCTTCCAGTGGATGGATCTGGACACCTCTGGTGATTTTGTCGAGGTGGATCTTGAACTCAGTTTCTGACCAGACCCGTGCTTGACTTCGGAAAGCTCGTGGCAAAGAAAAATCACCCGCCGCCGTCATTTGTGCCTCGATGTCTGCGAGTTCTACGCTGGGATCGAGCCCAAGATGTGCCGCCATGATGTAGCCGGTATTGGCGTGGGCGCTGCATAGGTGGTGCACCGCGATCTGTGCGCGGGTCTTCTTGTTTGGCCAGTTGAGATGAAGTGTCTGGGAATCGGTTGCGAACCGGCGCCCTTTCGCGTTCCAATCGACAGTCTCAAAAGACCCTTCTCTTCGTGCGGTGAGATCCACGACGCGGTCGTATATGAAGTCTATTTTGCGATAGACATCCCGAGGGCAGAGACCTGTGAAATCACTAATCTTTGAGATTGGCATACCGTTAGTAATCATCCAAAGAACCTCGCGGTTCGCACTGCTTCGGTGCTGTTTCCGAATTCGTGACCCCACCGTGAATGAGGTGAGGCAGGATTTACATTTCCAGCGCTGCGTCCCTGCCGCTGTGCGACCTGATTTCCTATATTTGTTGGGGGCCTCGGAAAGCAGCTTTTGATGGTTCTCACAGGCTTGGTTTGGGCAGAAATCCCGCGGGGCTTCTGGTTGAAACGCCCACGAAGCCTTCGATACTCCTCGACAACTGCCGCATTGTTCTTGATGATCGAGAACTTACTACAAGATCCGCATTTGAAGGTCTTGTCGTCTCCAGCGCCGACTACCTCTCCGCGAGGAAGGTTTGATTTGACTTTTGCTGAAGGACGTCCTTGTATTATGTAGGGATCTGGTGGTTCAGCGAAAAGTTTGCACTGTGGATTTCGACAGAAGTTTACATCTATCCCGAAACTGGGGAATGGCAGCCTGCGTTTTAGGGCTGGCGGACAAATAATCGTGGGGGCAAGCATACTTTTTCCCTCGGAAAAAACCACATATTGTGGCTATCAAGGGAAAGATTGGCCAAAATCTGGCCAACCTAAGTTTTTTTCTGCACCACGAAATGCAAAGGGCTGGGGTTACTCCTGCCTTTTTGCATTTCCATGGGCGCTATATCCCCAGCTTGTCACGCATTGAGTACCAGCTCATCGCTAGAACCAGCAGCGGAGAGCGTATTGCCGGCCCACCTGGAAACGGGGTGTTGGGCATCGCGGCCATCGTGTCGAACCCGTCACCATCTCCTTGGATCGCGTGCGCCATCAATTGGCCCGCGTGGGTCGCGGTGCCAACGCCGTGACCTGAATACCCCGAGGCGGACAGGATGTTCTTCGCAGGCCGCGTAAGATAGGGCAGGCGCTTCATCGTGATGCCAAGGGTGCCGCCCCACGCATAGTCGATTTTCACATCCGCCAGCTGCGGGAAGATTACCGACAAGGGCTTGCGCACTTTGGCTGCGATATCGCTGGGAAAGCGGTAGCCATAGCTTTCGCCACCTCCGAAAAGCAGGCGGCCATCATGGCTCAGGCGGAAGTAATTCACGACAAAGCGGCTATCGGCCACAGCCACATCGCGGGGCAGGACATCTGCGATGCGCTCCCCCAACGGCTCGGTCGCGACGATGAAGTTATTGATAGGCATCACGCGGGCGGCAACCTTGCGGTTCAGCCCGCCAAGATAGCCGTTGCAGGCAAGGACCACATGATCCGCCTCCACATGGCCCGCGTCGGTGCGCACGGTCGCAGGGGTGCCTTCGTCGATATGGTGCACGGCGGAGCGTTCATGGATGCGCACACCTGCTGCCACACAGGCCCGCGCCAGCCCCAGCGCAAAGTTCAGCGGATGCAAATGCGCCGCCCCCATATCCAGCATCCCGCCGCGATAGTCGGGGGAAGGGCAGACCGATTGCAACGCTGCGCGGTCCAGCGTCTCGATTTGGTTGTAGCCATAGTTGCGCGCCAGATAGTCGGTATAGCCATGCAGCTGGCGCACTTCGGCGTCCGTTGATCCCATCCACGCCACACCAGGTTTGAGGTGCGCGTCGATGTCATGCTTGGCAATCAGGGATTTGACCAGCGCCTTGGCATCTTCGGCCAACGCCCAGAGCTTTGCGCCCTCCGCATCGCCCATAAGCGCATCGAGCGCGTCCTGCTCCATTCGCTGGCCCGAGCCGAGCTGACCGCCGTTTCGCCCGGACGCGCCAAAGCCCACGCGCTGGGCATCCAGCAGCACGACATCACGCCCCGCTTGCGCCAGATGCAGCGCGGCCGAAAGCCCTGTGTAGCCTGCGCCGATCACGCAAACATCTGCCTTTTGTGCACCCTTCAGTGGGGCGAACGGCTCAAGCGGCGTCGCTGTGGCGGCATACCAGCTGGGTGGATATTCCCCGCGGCGGTCGTTGGAGTACAGCAGGTTCATCAGACGTTAAGCAGTAGGTGTTCGCGCTCCCAAGGGGAGATAACCTGCAAGAACTCTTCGTATTCTGCGGCCTTCACGATGCTGTAAACACGTGCAAATTCGGTTCCGAGCACATCATGCAGCGGTGTAGCCTCGCTGAACACGCGCAGCGCTTCTCCCATTGTGCGGGGGATGTCACCCTCACCACTATAGGCGTCGCCCTTGAATTCCGCGGCAGGGTCGTTGCCCTCTTTCAGTCCCAGAAATCCGCAGGCCAGTGAAGCCGCGATGCCCAGATAGGGGTTGCAATCCATGCCTGCCAGACGGTTCTCGACACGTCGCGCCTTGGGGCTACTGAGCGGCACGCGAATGCCTGTGGTGCGGTTGTCGCGTCCCCACTCAAGGTTGATCGGCGCGGCGTGGTCTTTGACATAGCGGCGGTAGCTGTTCACATAGGGGGCGATCACGGCCAAAGCTGCTGGCATATGGTTTTGCAGCCCCGCGATGAAATGCATAAACGCCGCCGTTTCGCTGCCATCGTCATTGGAAAAGATATTCTGCCCCGTCTTGGTATCGAGCACCGAATGGTGGACATGCATCGCCGATCCAGGCTCATCCGCGATGGGTTTGGCCATGAAGGTAGCATAGCAGTCGTGCCGCATCGCCGCCTCGCGGATCAGACGCTTGAAATAGAAAACCTCGTCGGCGAGCTTCACAGGATCGCCGTGCACGAGATTGATTTCGAGCTGGCCAGCACCGCCCTCTTGGGTGATGCCGTCAATCTCGAAGCCCTGCGCCTCGGCGAAGTCGTAGATGTCGTCGATCACAGGCCCGAATTCGTCCACCGCCGTCATCGAATAGGCCTGCCGTGCGGCCGCCGGACGGCCCGAGCGGCCCATCATCGGCTTGATCTCTTGTCCCGGGTCAAGATTGCGGGCGGTGAGGAAGAACTCCATCTCGGGGGCGACCACTGGCTCCCATCCTTCGGCGCGGTAGAGGGCGACCACGCGTTTAAGCACATTGCGCGGGCTGAATTCGACCTCGTTACCGTCGCGGTCAAAGGCGTCATGGATGACCTGCAGCGTCCAGTCGCCCGTCCAAGGCGCAGCAGTAGCCGTGGTTATGTCGGGACGCAGGATCATATCCTTCTCGATGAACCCCTCATCCCCAGCGGCCTCTCCCCAATTGCCGGTGATGGTCTGGTAAAAGATGCTGTCGGGCAGGTGAAAGCTGTCTTGGCGTGCAAATTTTGTGGCAGGTACAGCCTTGCCCCGCGCAATCCCGGGCAGATCGGGAATAATGCATTCGACCTCGTCCAGACGTCGCCCTTTAAGATATTCCCGTGCCGCCTCGGGCAGCTTTTCTTGCCAATCCTGCATTATGCCCTCGCTTTTGTTTTAAAAAAGTCCGCCATTTGCGCGGCGACTTGTGCGTTGTCGTTCGGTCGGGGCAGATCGCTACTGGCCTGCGCAAGCTGTGCATCAGGCACCACGCCCTTGCCACGGTTTTGGATCAGCCCGTCGATAAAATCTGAGCCGAATTCGGGGTGGGGCTGCAAGGTCCAGATGGTCTCGCCGTAGGTCAGCATCGCATTGGCGCAAAAGTCGGAGCTTCCAACAACCTGCGCGTCCTGCGGCAGCTCAACCACCTGATCCTGATGCCATGCGTTGAGGGCAACAGTAGCACCGTTCAGTGTGTATTCCGTGCGGCCAACAGACCAACCGCCCTCAAACTTTACGACCTTGCCGCCCAAGGCCTGCGCGATGATCTGGTGGCCGAAGCACACGCCGATCATCGGCTTTTTGCTATCGCGTATGTCGCGGATCAACTCCTCTAGGGGCGGTATCCAGTCGTGGTCTTCATAGGCACCGTGTTTGGAGCCTGTGATCAACCACCCGTCGGCGTCCTGTGTGCCTTCCGGAAATTCTCCATCCACAACCGAGAACGTCTCGAAATCAAAGCCATGCCCGTCCAGCAACGCTGTAAACCGGTCCGAGTAATTGCCATGCACTTCCAGCATCTCTTCGGGGGAATGACCCGTCTGTAGTATTCCGATTTTCATGAGTTACACCGTATCCAGATATATTTCGACTTGTTCGGCGCGGCTCAGTTCGGCCATCTCTGCCAGCTCCTGACGCTTGGTCAGCACGAGGTTTTGTATCAGCTCGGGCGCGAAAATGCGGGCCACTGCTGCATCAGTCTCGAAGGCGTTGATCGCCGCCTCCCATGTGCCCGGAATGTGCGGCAGATCGGCGGCATAGGCGTTTCCCGTAATCGGGGCCACAGGGTCTTTGCCGTCTTCAATGCCGTTGATCGCAGCGCCCAACACGGCAGCCAGCATCAGATAGGGGTTCACATCCCCGCCCGAGACGCGATGCTCGATCCGCCGTGCCTTGTGCGACCCTGACGGGATGCGGATCGACGAGGTGCGGTTCTCATAGGCCCAGCTTATGCCCGTGGGTGCGTGCGACCCTGGCACCATACGATCAAAACTGTTCGCGTGCGGCGCAAACACCAATGCGGAGCCTGCCATGGCCTCCATACAGCCCGCCACGGCGTGGCGCATCATATCGGTGCCATCAGGTCCGCCATCGTCAAAGACATTGTTGCCTTCACCATCAATGACAGAGAAGTGTGTGTGAAGTCCCGAACCTGAATAATTGGCATAGGGTTTGGCCATGAAACTTGCGGCAAACCCGTGACGCCGCGCCAGCCCTCGCACAAGCATCTTGAACAGCCACGCATCATCGGCGGCGCGCAGGGCGTCATCGCAATGCATCATGTTGATCTCGAACTGGCCCAACCCCGCTTCCGAGATGGCGGTATCGGCGGGGATGTCCATCTCTTCGCAGGCGTCATAGAGATCGGTGAAGAACTGGTCGAACTGGTCCAGCGCCCGAATACTCAGCGTTTCGGCCCCTTTGCGCCGCTTGCCCGACCGCTCGGACGGGGGGATTTGCAGCTTGCGGCCACTGTCGTCGATGAGGAAGAACTCAAGCTCGACGGCGCAGACAGGCGTGAGGCCGCGCGCCTTGAACCGATCCAACACAGCACGCAGGGCATGGCGCGGATCGCCCGCGTAGGGCGTGCCATCTTCATGGAACATCCAGATGGGCAGCAGGGCTGAGGGGGCCTCAAGCCATGGCATCGGCATGAACCCACGCTCAGTCGGTTTAAGCACGCCGTCACGGTCACCGCTGTCAAACACCAGCGGGCTGTTCTCGATATCTTCGCCCCAGATATCGAGGTTCAGGACAGAGAAGGGAAAGCGCGTGCCGTCCTGGGTGATCTTATCGGCGAAGCGCGTCGGGATCCGCTTGCCGCGTGGCACCCCATTAAGATCGGCTGCGGCCACACGGATGGTGCGGACATGGGGGTTTTTGCGAAGCCAGTTGTGCATAGGTCACCCTTGAGGTGGGCTGGCGACAGGTGGGGTATCCCACGGGATGTGGCCAGCGCCACGAAATTTGATCAAATCAGAAATACTACCTGATGATATTAGGGCGCAAGCGTATTCTTCGGCGTGCCTCTTGGGGCAAATGGCGGTTAAGGCGGCGGTTGACCATGCCGAACAGACCGATGACGCACAGCGTCAGCAGCACAAAGTAGCCCGCAAGGATCGGGTAGGGGATAAACGGATTGAACGTCTTGTCCGCGAAATAGCTGGCGTAATAGAGCGCATCTCCCCGTTGCTGCCATGCAGGAAAGCTGGAGATATAGACCAGTGTGGTAGCGTGGAAGAGAAAGATCGCCTCATTCGTGTAGGACGGCCACGCCAACCGCATCATCGTGGGCCAGATCACGCGGCGGAACCGCGCCCAGCCTGACAGGCCGTAGGCATCGGCCGCCTCCACATCCCCTTTTGGAATGGATTGCAGTGCGCCATAGAAAATCTCCGCTGAATAAGCGGATGTGTTGCAGAACAGCACGACGACTGCACCCATCCATGCAGAGGTGAAAGGATCAAAGAACGGGTAGTCGGTCTTGAGACTGAGAAAGAGGAAATAGGCAAAGAAGAACTGGATAAACAGGGGGGAGCCACGGAAGACAAAGATGAACCATTCGGAAGGCTTGCGCAGAAGGGCGCGGGGGCTGGCTTTGCCCATGGCCAAAGCGATGGCAAAGAAGAACCCCAGCACCAGCGCGGTCAGGCCGAAGTAGATGTTCCAGATCATGCCCGACCCGATGAGGGTGAACTGCTCGCACAGGGTGAAATCTTCACGCGGCAGCAACCGCTCCCCGATGCCGATGGAGCGCAGGGCGTAGTCCTGAATGGTCTTGATGCAGCTCATGCAGCCTTCCTCATCGCTTCGCCGCCTGTGGTGGCTTGTCCAAGTGTGACGCGCGCGGTCGCACGCTCAATCACGATCTCGGAGATGCGGGTAAAGACGAGGTAGAACACGAGAAGGGCCAGAAAGTACCACATACGCCAGTCGCCGTGCGGATAATCAGTGAACCGCGGCGTCTTGGAGCCGCCCAATTCGCGCGCCCAATAGACGAGGTCTTCCACACCCAGCAGGAACAAGAGCGGCGTGGCCTTCATCAGCACCATCCACAGGTTCCCCAAACCCGGCAGGGCATAGACCCACATCTGCGGCACCAGAACGCGGCGGAAGGTCTGGCGCGGGGTCATGCCATATGCCTCTGCCGTCTCGATCTGCGCGCGCGGCACAGCGCGCATGGCACCATAGAGGACATTGGCGGCAAAGGCGCCGAACACGATGGCAAAAGTCACCACGGCAATGGCAAAGCCATAAGTCTCATGCACCCATTGCGGGGCCGAGCCGAGGGGCATTTTGGCCGCTTGGCAGACGATGAAATCATTACCTTGACGGATCGGTTGATCCCAATCGGGGCAGAGTGCCTGATGGCGCAGGTATTCGATCCCCTGATCCAGCGCGATCACAAAGAACAGGAAGAACGCGATGTCCGGAATGCCGCGCACCACGGCGATATAGGTCTGCCCGATCCAGCGCAGGGGAGCGATACGTGAACGCGCCGCGGCCGCCCCGCCAAAGCCGAACAAAAGCGCCGTGGGCGCAGTGATTGCCAGCAACGTCAGAACAGTCAGCACAGACCAATAGAGGTTCATGTGCTTACCTGTGGTCAGGTAGCAGCTGAACCAACGGAATGTCTCAAGCTGATCGGGGTCTGTGCAAAACTCGAACATGGGTCTCTTTCATCAACTGCCCCAGTTTTCTGAGCAGGGGCCTGTTGTCAACCACTTGCCGATGGACCGCGTGCATTGCAAAGTGCCTGCGAGACATTTTTGGGAGGGCTTTATGGCCGACTTGGGTCCATCCGTTCTGGTCATCGGGGCTGGTATTATTGGCGCTTCCGCAGCCTATGCGCTGCAAAAGGCAGGGGCGCGGGTCAAGATCATCGATGATGGTGCCGAAGTGGCAACGGCAGCCTCCTTCGGCTGGATCAATGCAAGCTTTCACCATGACGCGGCACATTTCCGTCTGCGGGCGGTGGGGCTCGAGGCGTGGGACCGCTTGGGCCGCGCGTTGGAGCTCCCCATCGCGTGGCAGGGGACGCTTTGCTGGGAAGAGACGGGTGCCGCCTTTGATGCGCAGCGCGACCAGCTTGTTGCGTTGGGATATGCCGTAGAAGAGGTGGACGCCGCGACCTTCGCCGCCCTTGAGCCGCATGTGACCGATCCGCCCGCGCGCGCGCTTTACTTCAAGCAAGAGGCATCGGTGGACAGCATTGCAGCAACCCGAACACTGTTGGACGGTGCATTGGCCGCAGGGGCGCAGCGGCTGCGCGGCCTCAGGGTCGAGGGGGTGGTGGAGCAGGGGGACCGCATCACGGGCATCCGCACACAGGCGGGCTTGCTTCATGCCGATCATGTACTGATCGCAGCGGGCACGGGCAGTGGGGCGCTGATGGCGCAGGCCGGAGCGGCCCTGCCGATGGTGCGCCGCCCCGCGCTAATGCTGCGCACGCGACCGATCCGACCCGTATTAACGCATATTCTGGTGTCCGAATTCGGGGAACTGCGGCAGTTGGCGGATGGCTCACTGTTGATGCCCGCTGCGGTGGACCATCAGGGGGACACCGCCGAGAGTGTCGGCGATGATCTGGAGCGCACAGCGGCGCAGGTGATGACGCGGTTGCGCAGCCTGCTCCCCGATCTGCCGCTGGAATGGGAGGAGCTGACATTGGCGCATCGCCCCGTGCCACAAGACGGCTTGCCCGTATTAGGTGCGGTGCGCGCGGGGCTGCACGTGGCCTGCATGCACTCGGGCATCACTCTCGGCGCCTTGGCGGGCGAGATGGTTGCGCAGGAGATGTTGGAGGGGGTGTCGAACCGTTCAGGCGCTTTGTTGGCGCCGTACCGACCAGAGCGGTTCAAGGAATAGCGGCGGACCCGTCAGAGCCCGCCGCCAGTTGCCTAAATCAGAACTGTTCTGCTTCTGGCAGCCATTTGGCGATCAGCGCGTTGAGCGAGCCGTCGTCCTTCATGGACTGGATCGCTACGTTGAACTTCTCGCGCAGCTCACCGTCGCTTTCGCGGATTCCAAGGCCGATACCACCACCCAGCAGCTCGCTTTGCTCCAGCAATTGCAGGTCGGCGTCTGCTTCGGCAATCGCGGAGAGGAAGTCTTTGTCGGCCAGAACCGCGTCTGCTTCACCGTTCTTGACAGCTGCTACTGTCTCTTCGGGTGTGGCGAATTCGACCAGTGTCGCGCCGTCCATGGAGGCGATGAAGGAGGCCTGAATCGTGCCTGTTTGTGCGGCCAGTACAGCCGTTTTCACGTCAACTTCGCCCATTGCGAGGTAGGAGGATGCGTCGGGTAGTGTGTAGGGGTCGGAGAAGTCGATGACCTCGTCACGCTCGTCCGTGATGGACATGCCCGCGATGATCACGTCGTAGTTGCCGGAGACGAGGTTGGGGATAATGCTGTCCCACTCGTTGGTGACCCACTCACAGGTCAGCTCGGCACGCGCGCACAGCTCGTCGCCAACTTCGCGCTCGAAGCCGTCGACTTCGCCCGCATCGTTGAGGAAGTTATAGGGCGCATAGGCGCCTTCGGTGCCCAAGCGGATGGTTTTGCCGTGGCCATCGGCCATCGCGGTGCCGGCCATCAGGGCCAGTGCGGATGTCGCAAGGATAAGGTTTTTCATTTTGGTGTCTCCTGAAGGTGATCCGTTTTTACGGTTTATGCGGCGTGGGTTGCAGAAAGAAACCCGCGCAGTCGCTCTGATTTGGGCGCGCCGAACAGCGTCTCGGGCGGCCCTTGTTCTTCGATCAGCCCTTGATGCAGGAACACGACCGTGTCCGACACATCTGCAGCCAGTTTCATATCATGGGTCACAATCATCATGGTGCGCCCCTCGGCGGCGAGATCCTTAATGACCTTGACCACTTCCTGCTCCAGCTCGGGGTCGAGCGCTGAGGTAGGCTCGTCAAACAGCAATGCTTCAGGCTCCATGCACAGTGCGCGTGCAATCGCGGCGCGCTGTTGCTGACCACCGGAAAGCTGGGCGGGATAGACGTCGCATTTGTCGCCGATGCCGACCTTTTCCAGATAGCCGCGCGCGGCGGTCTCAACCTCTTTACGGTCGCGGCCCAGAACGGTCACAGGCGCCTCCATCACATTCTCGAGGATGGTCATATGTGCCCAAAGGTTGAACTGCTGGAAGACCATGCTGAGATTGGTGCGGATGCGCAGCACCTGTTTTGGATCAGAGGGGCGGCGGCTGTGGCCTGTGCCGCGCCACGAGACAGGCTCTGCGTTGAATAGCAATTCGCCCTGCTGGCTGTCCTCCAGCAGGTTGCAGCAACGCAGCAGTGTGGATTTTCCAGACCCTGACGAACCGATGAGCGAGATCACATGCCCTTTGGGGGCCGCGATGCTCACGCCTTTAAGAACCTCCAAAGCGCCATAGGCTTTGTGCAGGTCACGAATTTCGATAACGGGGGCGTCTGCGGTCACGGATCGTCCATCTTTTTCATGTGCAGCGCAGATATGACGCGAGAATCGCTACAGATGCAATGTGCAATGCTTGGAGACCCGTCTTCACCTAAAGTAACGCCGTAAAATCAGCCGCCAGCGCGCTGCCGCGCCTGTGCGCTATCCATATCGGTGATGCCCAGAAGGTTGGCCACGAGGCGCAGTAGTGCGTCCTCCTCCTTGGCGCGTGCGCCATCGGCCAGTGCTACTTGCCACAGTGCTTCGACCACAGCGAGGCGGTCCTCATAGGCGACAGCATCCTTGATCGCGCGGGTAAAGCGCACGGTATCGGGGGCTTCTGTCTCCAGTGTTTCGGCATCTCTAAGCAGCGCATCGCGATCAGCATCATTAAGGCTATAGCGCGCCTCGATGATGCCTTGAATGCGCGCCCGTTCTGAAGCGCTGTAGTCATTGTCAGAGCGTGCGACACGGACAAGCAGCGCCGTTAGCGCCAGACGCGCATCGGTGTCGGGCAAAGGGGTGGGAGTAGGCTCTGTCAGCCTTTTAAGGAAATCTGCAAACATAGACTATTACCTAGGGGCTACGGTGGTGATTACAAACCACCCAGTGCATTTTTTCGCGCCGCTTCAATATCCTCGGCGGTAAGGCCAAGGGCGGTTTCAATCGCGAGAAGCTGTATCTCTTCATCGTCATCGCGCCGACCATCGGCCATGGCCACTGCCCACATCGCATCCCCCAACGCTTTTCGATCGGCGTAGTCGACTTCGGCACGCAAGATCTTGGTGAATTCGGGGGTGCCCGGAGCATCACGTTCAAGCGCCTCACATTCGGCGCGCAGCTTGGCCGCGTCGAGTGGTTTGAGGTTGAAGGTCGCGCTCAGAACCTTGTCGATCTGCGCCACCTCAGCGGCAAGATACTGGCGGTTGGCCAAGGCGACACGCACCAGAAGCGCACCAAGAGCGAGCTGCGCATTGGGCTGGGGAAGCGGTTTCTTCTGGGGTTTGCGGCGGGGGAATAGGCGTTCTAACATAGCGCGTCTATTAACTGAGATCAGGCACTTTGCCAAACCTAATCGTGTCGATAGCGATGCCTTGCGGATCGGTGTTGTTGACCACAACGCCAGCGATGTCTGCAGCGTCTTCCATGCGCAAGAATCCGACCGAAAATTCGCCGACAGGATCAACGGGAACCTGCGCTAGAAGCGTACCATCGCGGCGTAAAAACAGGACCTCGGCGCGGCCCTCTTCGCCGCCGCGCAGGTCGATGGCGAGGCCTGACTGGTCGCGGTCGAAGAGGATGGCAATTGCACCCTCACCTTGGGCATCGCGTTTGGGGAAACCTGCGCGGCCGTAACCGCTAAGCACAGCTATCCCCATAAAACTAACGACCGAGAGATTCTGGCCCTCCTCGCCCGCCAGCAGTGTCAGCGGTCCGAACGCTGGCCCTTCGACAGCATCATGCGGGCCTGCGGCGGTGAGGGTCTGGCCTGCGAACCGCTCCCCGAAGCGCGCACCACTCAGCGCCAGCACATCATCCACGGGGTGGCCCGGACCGTAGCCCGATCTGGTCTCGGTAAAGGTGATGGTTTCGGGCAGCGCAAGACTGTCTGGATCAACAAGGCAGACGGCTGCGCCGCATGCGAAGGCGGGCAGGGGCGACAGCGCCAAGGCCAGTGCAGCAAGGTGTCTCATAAGACACCGATACCACAGTTTAGCCTTCATAGCCCTCAATTATTATGAGGCTGCCATCGGAGACTGTCATGCGGATGTCTTTAGCGTTCTGATAGCTGGGGCTTTCATAGCAAGCGACGGCATCGGCGTAGCTGGGGAATTCGATGATTACGGTGCGGGTATGGGCTGTGCCTTCGCGCACCTGCTGGGTGCCGCCGCGGGCGAGGAACTTCGCGCCAAAGTCGGCAAACGGTTTGGCGTTTGCCGCGCGGTATTTCTCATAAACCTGCGCATCACGCACATCCATATTCCCGATCCAATAACCCTTCTTTGCCATGCTCAAACCTCCCCGCATGTCAGCGCAATTGCGCATAGTTCCGTCCCAGTCGCGCGGCCTCGTCGGCCAACCCGTAGGGCGGGTTTAGCACGAACATGCCAGAACCTACCATCCCGTGACCAGGACGGGCAGGAGGAAAGCGGACCTCGTGGCGCAGCGCATCGCTGAATTGCGCAGTGAGTGCATCCAGCATCGGCTCATGCGCGCGGTTGGTGAGAATGGGATACCACAGGGCAATGATCCCTACGTTCCAAGCGCGGTGCAGCTTGGCTATGTGCCGGAAGATATTGGTATAATCCTCCTTGATCTCATAGCTGGGATCAATCAGCAGCATGCCGCGGCGGGGGGTCGGCGGGCAAAGCGCGAAGGCCGTATCGAACCCGTCGCGCAGATGGATTTTGGCCCCTGTCGGCGACATCGCCAGCGCGAGGGCGGCGTGTTCGCGGGGGTGCAATTCGGCCAGATGAATGGTGTCGGTCGGGCGCAGCAGGTGCGCCGCGATGAGCGGCGATCCCGGGTAGGCGTTTGGCCCGTCCTCGGCATGCACACGCTCAAGGATGCGGGCATAGGGATGGTCCGATGCGAACCACTTGCGGGCCTGCGCGATCCCTGCCGCCGCCTCGCCCGTCTTGAGCGCTTCCTCGGCCTGCAAGTCATAGAGGGCGCGGCCAGCGTGCGTCTCGAGATAGGTCAGCGGCTTGTCCTTGCGGGTGAGATAATCGAGCATCCACGCCAGAAGGCTGTGCTTGTGTACGTCGGCGAGGTTTCCCGCGTGATAGATATGTTGGTAGCTGAGCATTGTTGCGGTGTAGCGGATGGGGGCGTGTGCGCAACGGTTAATGCGGATTTTCAGGCGTTGAGCCGGATCCGGCGCTTAACGCCAGAGCAGGGCGGGATTTGGCTAGGGTGTTTTGCGTACATTTCCCGTACACCGTTGAGGCGCTAGCCCAGAACGGCATATCCGGGTGGGCAGGGCATCGAAAAAGGACGCGTCGGACGCGTCGGGCATCTGCTGTGTCAGGGGAGCCTGATCAGCATTTTTCGGTGCTTGTAATATTTGAAATTTTGCGGGCTTCGCGCTCGATCTCGTCGGCTAACAGGATCATTCTGACGATCTGCTCTCCCGATATTTCATGCGCGTAGGCATAAGCCGCATCCTGCACCAACTCCGACGCCCAACGCAGCGACTCCAACACCCGCTCGCGGGTCGGTTGCCTATCGATCGCTTTCATGAGAGCTGCAAATTCTGCCTCGCCGGCTTTTGATTGAATGCACATTGGGTTACTCACCTGTTCAAATCTCTTTCTAGGAATGAAGTGTCCACCTCGAAGGCGCATTAGCGCTAACACTGGCGATAGCGAAAATGACGGAATAGGAGATATTGAACAGTTTTGCATCATCCAAGTGGCGTCAGGATTATCCATTTGACGCCACTGCGCACAGTGGAGATCGGGATCAGCGACTCCACGCCGGTCTTGTGGAAGGGGCGTTTTTCAGTCGCTGCCTTAACTGTGTGGGTGACAGACCATGCAGGCGCTTGACCCAACGCGCATAAGCACTTTGAGAATTGTAACCAAGCGTCCGCGCAATCGCGGAGACCGGCTGCTCTGTGTCGCAGAGCAGTCGCAAGGACATGCCGTCCTGCGTTTCGTCCGAGAGCCGTGACAAATCTGTACCAGCGTCGGCGAGGCGTCGTTGGAGGGTGCGTTTGGACATGCCAAGGCGTTGCGCAACCTCCCCCATATTGGCGTGTTTGCGGTCGGGATGTCGTAGCAGGTATTCATACACCTGTGACGCGATATCGTTGGGGCGTTTGAGGTTTTCGAGAAGGAAGTCGCACTGTTGGCTCATGTACTCGAACGCGGGCTGGTTGGCGGAGGGGTTTTCGAGCGCCAGAAGCGTCGAAGGAAAGGTAAGTAAATTTGTTCCTGCGCCATAGGTGATGTTGCTCGAGAAATGCGCATCATAAAGCGCCTGATTTGCAGGCGGGCGTCGCATGAATTGCCCTGAGATGGGAGCAACGGGTGCGTTCGCGAAGTCCGCAAAGAGGCTGACCGCAAGGCAGGCAGTGAAATCCACGAAATACCTCTGATGCACGATCATCGGAGAATACTGCCACTCAACCGAAAACTGTTCAGGGGCGATTGTGACGGCAAACGTCTGACTGTGAGAGACGATCTCGGAATAGCGGACATAGAAATTCAGCATATCGCGAAAGGTCGGCGCGGATCGCAGACCCAGTCCGTACGGCCCCGTGCTACCTGCCTTGAAAAACGACGCGTAACGCAGGCCCACCGCATCATCCTGCATTTCTATTGCGAGCGACTTCATCAAGCGGCACAGACGGTCGAGGCTGATATACGCCTCGAAGCTTCCAAAGTCTTGCGGGTTAAGTTGGGCTGCGTTTGCATGGGGGCCAAGGTCGATATCGTGGGACATGCAGAACGCATTCAGTCCGCGACAGATGCTTGCTGACACGTGAAACCGCTCAGTGGTTATCCTATGCCGAGTGAGGTTTTCCATACCACCTAGTGTTGCATTTTTCAGCTTGAAATACAATTGCGACAGGCATGGCTCCTATCGCGGCAACAGCATTAGACCAGCCGCGACATGTCCTTTGCCGCCTTCACGAAACCCTCGAACAGCGGATGCGGTTTGAAGGGTTTGGACTTAAGCTCGGGGTGGAACTGCACACCGATAAACCACGGGTGGTCGGGCCATTCGACGATCTCGGGGAGTTTGCCGTCAGGGGACATGCCGGAGAAGGTCATGCCTGCTTCCTCAAGCTGTTCGCGGTAGGCGATATCGACCTCATAGCGGTGGCGGTGGCGCTCATCAATCGCGGTGGTGCCGTAAACTTCGGCAACTTTGGAGCCTTCGGTGAGTGTGGCGTCATAGGCGCCCAAACGCATGGTGCCGCCTTTATCGTCGCCCACTTTGCGCTCGACCTTGTGATTGCCCTGCACCCATTCTTTGAGGTGGTAGACGACAGGCTCGAAACGCTTTTTGCCCGACTCGTGGTCGAATTCTTCCGAGCCAGCGGTCGCGAGGCCCGCAACGTTGCGCGCGGCTTCGATAACGGCCATTTGCATGCCCAGACAGATGCCCAGATAGGGGACTTGGTGCTCGCGCGCGTATTGCGCGGCCTTGATTTTGCCCTCTGTGCCGCGCTCGCCAAAACCGCCCGGGACGAGAATGGCGTGATAGCCCTCCAGATGGGGGGCCACGTCATCGGCTTTGTCAAAGATTTCGGCGTCGACCCATTCAACATTGACACGCACGCGGTTGGCCATGCCGCCATGGGTCAGCGCCTCTTTGATCGACTTATAGGCGTCCTCAAGCTGGGTGTATTTCCCTACGATAGCGACTTTGACCTCGCCCTCGGGGTTGTGAATGCGGTCGTAGACGTCGTTCCAGATGCGCAAATCGGGCTTGGGCGCGGGGGAGATGTCAAAGGCATCCAGAACCGCCTGATCCAGCCCCTGCGCATGATAGGCCAGCGGCGCCTCGTAGATGGATTTCAGATCATAGGCGGCAACGACCGCCTCTTTGCGCACGTTACAGAAGAGGCCGATTTTCTCGCGCTCTTTCTCGGGGATCGGATGCTCGGAGCGGCAGACGAGGATATCTGGCGCAATGCCGATGCTTTGCAGTTCCTTGACGGAGTGCTGGGTCGGTTTGGTTTTCAGCTCACCGCTGGCCGCAAGATAGGGGAGCAGTGTGAGGTGCATGAAGATACACTGGCCGCGCGGTTTGTCGTGGGAGAACTGGCGGATCGCCTCGAAGAACGGCAGGCCTTCGATGTCGCCCACGGTGCCGCCGATCTCGCAGAGCATGAAGTCGACCTCATCCTCACCAACTGCGAGAAAATCTTTGATCTCGTTGGTGACATGCGGGATGACCTGAATGGTTTTGCCCAGATAGTCACCGCGGCGCTCTTTCTCCAGCACGGTGGAATAGACGCGGCCCGAGGAGATGGAATCAGTCTTGCGCGCGGACACGCCTGTGAACCGCTCATAGTGGCCCAGATCAAGGTCGGTCTCGGCGCCATCGTCGGTCACGAAAACCTCGCCATGTTCGAAAGGCGACATCGTGCCAGGATCGACGTTGAGATAGGGGTCAAGCTTGCGCAGGCGCACCGAATAGCCGCGGGCCTGCAACAGCGCGCCAAGAGCGGCGGAGGCGAGACCCTTCCCGAGTGAAGATACCACACCACCGGTGATGAAAATATAGCGTGCCATTATCAGGTCTCTCCCGTGCGCATTTTTGCGGCTTTGCTGCGTCTTTTGGGCCTGTCCGGAGAAGCCCCAAGCGGTGCGAATTGCGCACCTTCACGGGGGTTCAGTCTAACAGGATTCGGATAGGCAAGGCAAGCAGATGGCCGCAACATGATGTTGCGCAATGCAGCCCTACCTCAAGGTATTGAGTATTAAGCGTTAGTCGAGTGTTGGAACCAGCGGTGCATTGTCGCCCTCGGCGGGCGGCAACAGATTGTTCAGGTCCGGTGTCGGCACATCGCCTTGGTTCAAGGCGGGTGGTGTCGCGCTCAGACGGTCGAGGACGGAGACGCCCGCAGACTTCTGCGCGGTTACGATGGTGAGTGTGATGGATGTCACCACGAAAGCACCGCCCAGCAGCCATGTTACCTTGCTCATCGGGGTGGCAGGTGGGCGGCCAGAAGTGCTGCCTCCGCCGCCGCCCATGCCAAGGCCGCCCCCTTCGGAGCGTTGCAGCAGCACAACAGCGATCAAGCCAAGCGCGAGAATGAGGTGGATGATCAGGACGACATTTTCCATGGGGTGCTGGCTGCTCTCTATCGGTTGGGTCTTGGGGTATCTAGGCAAGTTTGTGTTTGGGGGCAAGGGAGGATGCGCGGGGATTTTGGCGTGCAGGCGTGGACAAGCCGTTTATTGCGGGGCAAGCTGCTGCACATGCCCCATGACCACCATGATCACGATCACCCGCATTCTCTTTTGCCGCCCGCCCCAGCGCTGCGTGTAAAAGCCTTGGAAACCATCCTGACGCAGAAGGGCCTGCTGGACCCTGCGGCACTGGACGAAATCATTGATACCTATGAAAATAAGATCGGGCCGCGCAATGGCGCGCATGTGGTGGCCAAAGCGTGGAGCGATCCCGATTTCGCAGCCCGCTTGCACGAGGATGCGGATAAAGAGCTGAGCGCGCTGGGATATTACGGACGCCAAGGCGAGCATATGGTGGTGGTGGAGAACACGCCCGAGACGCATAACATGGTCGTGTGTACACTGTGCAGTTGCTACCCGTGGCCGCTGCTGGGCATTCCGCCGGGGTGGTATAAGTCCGATGCCTACCGCGCGCGCGCCGTGCGCGAGCCGCGGGCCGTGCTGGCCGATTTCGGGGTGAGCTTGCCCGAACAGACGGCTGTGCGTGTATGGGATTCGACGGCTGAAGTGCGGTATCTGGTGCTGCCGATGAGACCGCGTAGCACCGACGGCTGGTCCGAAGAGGCGCTGATGGATCTGGTGACCCGTGACAGTATGATCGGCACAGGCTTGGCGGTGCAGCCGTGAGGGTGCACGACATGGGCGGACGGTTCGGCGATGGCCCCGTTGTGCCAGAGGCGGAGGATGAGATCTTTCACGAGGGCTGGCATGCGCGCGCTCTGGCCGTTGTGCTGGCGTGCGGCAGCTTGGGCAAGTGGAACATTGACGTCTCGCGCCATGCTCGCGAGTGTTTGGCGCCCAAGGATTATGCGGCGTTCAGCTATTACGAAAAGTGGATGGGCGGGCTGGCTGCTTTGCTGGTGGAGACGGGTGTGCTGACCCGCGACGAATTGGCGGGGCAGACGGATGAGCAGATCAGCGCATTGGCGACCAAAAAATTGACCGCCGATCAGGTAGCGGGGGTGTTGGCGCGTGGCGGCCCTGCGGACCGCGAGAGCAATGCGGCTCCCGCGTTTGACATCGGCGACGCGGTGCTAACGCGCAGGATTGCGGAGAACGTGCTCGTTTCAGGCGGACATACGCGCCTTCCATCCTATGCGGCAGGGGCGATGGGGCGGATCATGCGTTATCACGGCACGCACATACTGCCCGACAGCAATGCGCACGGATTGGGCGAGGCGCCAGAGCCGCTTTATGCGGTGGTGTTTCCTGCGTCCGAGCTTTGGGCGCATCCCGAGCATCCGCGTGACGAGGTGGTGCTGGACCTGTGGCAAAGCTATCTGGAGGCGGTATGAGCATACCTGAACCTGTATTCGAGGCTCCTTGGCATGCGCAGCTCTTTGCGCTGACCGTGCATCTGAACGAGGCTGGGCATTTCGCATGGCCTGATTGGGCCGAGCGGTTTTCTGCAACTTTGAAGCAGCACGGAATGGCGCGCGATTTGAATGGTGGCGATGACTACTTCACGGCATGGCTGGAAACGCTTGAGGCCTTTCTGGCGGAGGTGGAGATGGCGGATCCTGACGCGGTGGAGCAGACGCGGGCTGCGTGGGAGCGGGCATATCTATCAACTGAACACGGTAAGCCTGTGACGCTGGACGCGACTGTTTAGCCCTGCGGGCCAAAGCCACCCGCCCACCGACCCGTCTCAGGCGTCCACGTCATCCACATCTGCCTGACCTGACAGCGCACGGCGCACGATGCTCCAGCTGAGGCCGATGGCGAGGACAAAGCTGAGTGCTGCGAGGCCGAGCCAAACGTTAAAGCTTGGGTCATCGAGGCGCAGCACGCCCAGATCATAGAGCACCCACAGCCCCGCACCGACCAACGCGAGCACGAGCAACATGCCGAAGGCGCCAATGCTGCGCAGGGTGGCGCGTAGATAGATGATATAGCCGATCAACAGCACCAACCCTGCCAGCACGGCAATAGACATATTCATGCTGCCGTAGCTGCGCGCCCATTGCACGTAGTTGTATTCGGTGGGGTTAAACGTCAGCGCCAGCAAGGCGAACGCGCAGATCCAGCGCAGGAGAAAGCCCATTTGGATTGGTCCTTTGGTCAATTTGCCGCCAATATCCTAGGCGCTTGTGCAAATGTCTATGGTTTCGCGTCAGTTTGCGGTTTCGCGCATCTGCACAGGCGGCTATACGGGCGCGGGTTTGAGACGCATCTGCCCCTGCACTGAGAGGAATATCATGGCCAATGTTGTTGTCGTAGGCGCCCAATGGGGCGATGAAGGAAAAGGCAAGATTGTCGACTGGCTCTCGGAGCGGGCGGATGTGATTGCGCGTTTTCAAGGCGGGCATAACGCAGGCCACACGCTGGTCATTGATGGCGAGGTGTTCAAGCTGAGCCTTTTGCCCTCCGGCATTGTACGCGGCGGTAAGCTGAGCGTTATTGGCAACGGTGTGGTGCTGGACCCGTGGCACCTCAAGAAAGAAATCGAGGGTCTGCGCGGTCAGGGCGTTACAATCACGCCCGAGACGCTGATGATCGCGGAGAATACCCCGCTGATCCTGCCCATCCACGGTGAATTGGACCGTGCACGTGAAGAGCAGACGGCTGTGGCCAAGATTGGCACCACCGGGCGCGGCATCGGGCCTGCCTATGAAGATAAAGTGGGCCGCCGTTCTGTGCGCGTGGCTGATCTGGCCGATGATGCAACGCTGGAGCTGCGCGTGGACCGCGCGCTGGTGCACCATGATGCGTTGCGCCGTGGTTTGGGGCTGGAGCCTGTGGACCGTGCGCGTCTGTTGGCTGACCTGCGCGCAATCGCGCCGACAGTTCTGGAATATGCAGCACCCGTCTGGAAGGTGCTGAACGAGCAGCGCAAAGCTGGCAAGCGGATTTTGTTTGAAGGTGCGCAGGGCGCGCTTCTGGATATTGATTTTGGCACATATCCGTTCGTGACCTCCTCGAATGTGATCGCGGGCCAAGCGGCGACGGGCACAGGCATCGGGCCAGGCTCGATCGATTTTGTGCTGGGGATCGTGAAGGCCTATACTACCCGTGTGGGCGAGGGGCCGTTTCCTGCGGAACTGGACGATGCGGATGGCCAGCGTCTGGGCGAGCGGGGCCATGAATTCGGCACCGTGACAGGGCGCAAGCGCCGCTGTGGCTGGTTTGATGCTGTGCTGGTGCGCCAGACCTGTGCGACCTCTGGCGTGAACGGCATTTCATTCACCAAACTGGATGTGCTCGACGGGTTCGAGACCTTGAAAATCTGTGTGGCCTATGAGCTGGACGGCAAACGGTTGGATTATCTGCCCACTGCTGCAGACCAGCAGGCGCGCTGCACGCCGATTTACGAAGAGATGCCGGGTTGGTCACAATCGACCGAAGGGGCGCGCAGCTGGGCAGACCTGCCAGCGGAAGCGATCAAATACGTGCGCCGCGTGGAGGAGCTGATCGAGTGTCCCGTCGCGCTTTTGTCCACCTCGCCCGAACGTGAGGATACTATTCTGGTGACTGACCCATTCGCTGATTGACTACAGCTGCCTCCAGCGGCGCGATTGAAAAAGCGCCGCTGCGGGCCATCTATGGACTATCCTGTTCGGAACCCGAGGAATTAGAATGGCCCTGAGTTACAAATCCCGCCGCCGCTGGTCCCTGTTTTTGCTGTTGGTGGCGCTGCCGGTTTATATCGTCTTTATGATCTGGGGCATCGCACAGTTTGATCGCCCGCCATTCTGGGTCGAGCTATTGATCTACATCGGGTCTGGTGTGATCTGGGCGTTCCCTTTGAAGGCTGTGTTCAAGGGAGTGGGGCAGGCCGATCCCGACGGACCTGAAGACCCGCTTGCCTGAAGGTGCAGTTAAGCCAATTACAAGCTCTTGTCAGACATGAAAAAAGGCGGACCGGTGGGCCCGCCTTTTTCTTCTGTTTTGTGTCGGTCCTAGCCGGTGGCGCGGGCATCGGGTTTGAAGCCGATCAGCTCTGACGCCTGAAAACGGCCACCTTTGAGCTTTTCGATCTTGCCCTCGCGCAGTAGCTTCCCGAAGGAGCGCAGGCTGTCTTCGCGGGTGAAGTTCTCTTGCTCGACCTGACGGACTTTTGTCATCAATTGCGGGCGCGAAAATTCGTCGAGACCTTCGACAAATGACAGATAGGCCGCGGCCGCTTCGAGCAGATCGGGCAATTGGGTGGCACCCATTTCGGCTGCGAAATCGGCAAAGCTGTCTGCGCCTGCGGCCTGAGCCGCGGAGGTCGGAACGGCTTTGGGGGCCATAGCAGAGACGCGGCGCGGGCGAACGGGTGCTGCGCTGCGTGGCTGGTCCAGATCGATGCGCTGCTCGGCAACAAGCTTGAGGGGCGCTGGCTGTGGTTCAGCGGGGCGTTGCGTGCGAGGGCGCTCTGATCCGCTGGCGACGGGGCGGCGCGGACGTACAACGCTGGCCAGATCATCGCGATATGCTTCGTCGGTATCGACGTCGTCGGAGGCGCCACCCGCGGCTTCATCCGCCTTTTTCGAGGCAACGGCGGCGCGCAGGTGGGAGAAAGCATCGCGGCGGGTGGCCGCTTCGGGCTCTTCCATCTTGCTTTCGCTTTCTTCCATCAGGCGGGACAGGTCATCATCAGCCAAGCTTTTGATTTTGGCACGTGCGGCGGCACTTTCCTGTGCGCGCTGCTCGGCCTCGGCTTCTTCCATGTCGCGGGCTTGCGGGTCTTGGGCGGCGGCCTCTTCTGCCTGCTGTGCGGCAGCGTCGGTCGCTTTCATATCTGCTTCGAGGGCAGCAAGCTCATCGGCCAGTTCAGCTTCTGCTTCGGGGCTCAGGGACGAAGCAGAAGCTGCGGCCGCGCTGGCGTCCTGTCCATCGTCATATTCTTCAAGCTTGCCCGATTCGATAGCTGCATCAAGCGTGGCGCGCTTGACCTTGAGCACGCGTGTCCGCGGAGCAGGCTTCACGACCTCTGGTTCTGGTGCCTCTTCAGTAGAAGCTTCTTCAGCGGGTGATGCAGCAGGCGCGTCCTCAAATATATTGCCTTTCGGCAGATCATCGAGATCATCCAGGCCCGGATTCACGGTTTCTGCGCCGATCGCGGCAAGGATGTTCTCATCCATATCATCGGTATCGGCGTCATCCGCATCTGATGCGAGGTCCGCAGACGTGTCCTGTTCCAGCTCCGCCTCTGGTGCGGGATCTTCGAAATCCTCCGCTTCGGCGTCCAGACGGCTCAGGATTGCGGCGATATCGTCGTCTTCGCTTTCCTCGGTCGCGTCGTCGTGCGCAGCGGAGGGCGCTTCGCTTTGATCGTCGGTGTCCAATGCATCTTCGAGATCGCGGAGAGTGTCTGCAAGCACGTCAGTCTCTTCGTCTTCCGCCGCTTCATCCTCAAGATCGGCAACATTGTCGGTCATCTTGGCGCTGGGTGCGACAGAGGCGTCTGCGTGCTGGTCTTCGGAAAAATCGGGCGCTTCGTCGGTGTCTGACTGCTGTGAAACAACAGCGCGGATGCGCGAGAGCTTGTCGGCGATGCTGCCTGCCTGCGCTTGTCCAGTTGTTGCTTTGACGGGGGCGTCTTCCGCGTCATCTGTATCTGCCTGATCGGCGGATGCGGGCGCTGCATCTGCAAAGAACGCCTTTACGTCTTCGTCGGGTAGGCTGGGCACGATAACGGCCTCGGCGGCGGTGTCATCCTGCGCCACTGGCGCATCTTCTGCGGATGCGGGTGTTGCAGCAGCCTCGGGGGCAGTCTGAACAACTTCCTGCTCGGCCTCTGGTGTCTCAGCGGATGGCTTGGCCTGAAACATAGGTGTTCCGACCTTCTTGATCACGCGGGGCGCAGGTTTGGCTTTTGCTGGCTTCTCTGATTTGGCCTCTTCTGCGACGGCTGGCTTTTCGAGAGCGGCTGGCGCGTCGTCTGCTGCGCTTTCGCTGTCCTGCGCGGACAGCACGATGCGGCCCTTGTCTTGGCGTGCCTCGACGTGGCGCGAGATCTCACGTTCGGCGATACGGGCGAGCATTTGCGCATCGGGCTGTGCGGGCTCGGCCCCGAAGTAGCGGTCATCAGCAGAGAGGTCGCGAAAATACTCTGCGATGGCTTTCATGGTGCCGAAAGAATCGTCGAATCCCTCAAGCGTGCACGAGAAAGTGCCGTAGGATACGGTAAGAATCTTGTTATTGTTTATCATCGGATGCTCGTCCTCTGCGTCTTAGTTAGCGCTTGTTTACCATGACGCCCAAGGCCAAAGCGGCCCGAAACTGTGCCAGATGCGGTATCATTGTGTGGCGATATTGTGGTTGCGGGCCAAATTCGCCATGTAAGTGATATGTCAGACGCAATGATCATCAGCTCTTTTCCAGTTACACTTCTCGGTGGGGGGCAGGTTAGTGCGCCAGACCTTGACGAGGCGTTAACCATCGCGCCTGAACTTGTGGCTGTCGACGGTGGTCTCGTGCGCGCATTGGCTGCAGGGGTCCAGCCTCACGCCGTGATTGGCGATATGGACAGCGCTCCCCCGGAGGCGCTTGCCCAGTTGCCGCCCGAGCGTATCCACCGCGTGAGTGAACAACAATCTACCGATTTCGACAAGGCACTTCGTCATGTGAACGCCCCTGTGGCCCTTGGTGTGGGATTTTGCGGGGGGCGTGTGGACCATCAGTTGGCGGCATTCCATACGCTGTTGGTCCGTGCGGACAGGCCGTGCATCCTGATTGCCGAGGAGGAGGTGATTGTACTGGCACCGCCCAAGCTGGCGCTTGATATGGTGGCGGGGGATGTGGTGTCGCTCTATCCCATGATGCCTGTGACGGGGCGCAGCACAGGCCTTGAGTGGCCGATTGAGGGGCTGGCGTTTGATCCTGCACGATTCATTGGCACGTCAAATCGTGCAGTCGGTCCTGTCACGCTGGAGATGGAGGCGGCGGGCATGTTGCTCATCCTGCCGAAACAGTATCTCAGGCTGTTGGTGGCACATTTCGTGCAAGGCGGCGGGCGGTGGCCTGCTCGCGCAGCACAACATATATCCCCGCTGCCACAGTGAGGGTGATGCCTGCCGCCGCAAGGGTATTGGGCAGCTCAGAGAACAGCACAAAGCCTACCACGGTGGCCACGGGTATCTCGAGGTATTGCATCGGCGCGAGTGTAGCGCTGGGCGCAAAGCGCAGTGACCATGTCATCAGCAGATGGGCGAGCGTGCCGAGGACGCCGATTGCAGCGAGCATGGTCCATTCTCGGCCATCAGGTGCCACGAGGCTCAGTGGTGCAATATCTATGGCGAAGCCAAGCGCCAAAACGGGCGTCAACATCCCCATGGCGATCACACCGCTGACGGCTTGGAGGGCGACGGGGTCTACTTCCTTGGCAATCTGGCGCGTGGTGAGCATGAACAGCGCGAAGATCACCGCCACTGCCACGGGCAGCAACGCGACCCAGCCAACGGTCAGAAAGTTGGGCTGGATCACCAGCAAGGTGCCGACAAATCCCACGGCGCAGGCGCCAATGCGGTAGGGTCCGACCTCTTCGCCCAACACGAAGTGACCCAGCAGCAGCATGATAAAGGGCATGACAAAGGCGATCGCAACGGTGTCGGCCAAGGGCATGAACCGCAAGGCGGTGAACATACAGCCGATGCCGAGGATATGCAGTAGAGTGCGCAGTGTAACCAGCCGCCAGACTCGCCCCGACCATTGCCACGGTATGGTGTAAAGCAACACCAACGGGATTAGCAGCGCAGCCTGTACACCAAAACGGACCAACACCAATTGGCCAAGTGGTATCGTTGCGCCCAACATCTTTGACAGCGCATCGCCCAGCGGGGCAAGCACGCAAAAGCCGAGCATGAGGAGGATGCCGAGGATCGGCCTGTCATGGGTCATACCACAGGGGTAGGGCTGTGAATGGGCGGTGGCAAGGGGGGTGACGGGGCAATGTGCTGCCCCGTCTTTTTTATTTAGAGCAGTTCGAGCAATGCCTTGGCAGCTTCCTCGGATGAGGCAGGGTTTTGACCTGTTACCAGCTTGCCATCTGTGGTCACAAAGCTCGCCCAATCGTCGCCCTTGATATAGACGCCGCCGTTCTGCTTGAGCATGTCTTCGACCAGAAATGGCACCACATCGGTGAGGCCGACGCCTTCTTCCTCGGTGTTGGTGAAACCGGTGACTTTCTTGCCCGCAACGAGGGGCTTGGTGCCCAGTTTCGGATGCTTGAAGACTGCGGGCGCGTGACAGACGGCACCGATTGGCAGATCGCGCTCGGCAAAGTCTTCGATCAGGCGGATGCTGTTGGCGTCCTCGGCCAGATCCCAGAGCGGACCGTGACCACCGGGGTAGAAAATCGCGTCAAAGCCTTCGGCTGTGATGTCGTCCAGTGTTTTCGTGGAAGCCAGTGCGGCCTGCGCGTCATCGTCAGACTTGAAGCGTTTTGTCGCCTCTGTCTGTGCGTCGTCTGTGTCGCTTTTCGGGTCAATCGGGGGCTGGCCCCCTTTGGGTGATGCCAGAGTGACCTCTGCGCCTGCGTCCTTGAGCGTGTAGTAGGGCGCTGCGAATTCTTCGAGCCAGAAGCCCGTTTTCTCGCCTGTATCGCCGAGTTCGTCGTGTGAAGTGAGGATCATAAGGATTTTCATGGGAGTGTCCTGTTCTTTGGAGTTCACCCCTCAACGGTACAGACAGCCAGTCCGTTCCATGAAAATTCGAATGACCATGCGTCAGCGCAACGCGCCTAGCAATTGGGGATGTTGACCGCCAGCCCGCCAAGAGAGGTCTCTTTGTACTTCTCGCTCATATCGGCACCCGTCTGGCGCATCGTCTCGATGCAGGCATCCAGCGGCACCAGATGTGTGCCATCGCCGCGCAGGGCCAGTGAGGCGGCAGAGACGGCTTTGATCGCGCCGAGGCCGTTCCTCTCGATACAGGGCACTTGGACCAGACCTTTTACGGGATCGCAGGTCATGCCGAGATGGTGTTCAAGCGCGATTTCGGCGGCGTTCTCGACCTGCTCGGGTGTGCCGCCCATTACTGCACAAAGCGCGCCAGCGGACATTGCTGCGGCCGAGCCCACCTCAGCCTGACAGCCCGCTTCGGCGCCTGAAATAGAGGCGTTGAACTTGACCAGTCCCCCGATGGCGGCGGCAGTAAGCAGGAAGTCTTCGACGTGGGATTCAGATGCACCCGGTACATGGTCGAGGTAGTAGCGCAGCGTGGCGGGGAGCACGCCAGCCGCCCCGTTGGTGGGCGCTGTGACGACTTGGCCGCCTGCGGCGTTTTCCTCGTTCACGGCCATTGCATAGACGCTCATCCAGTCGTTGATGGTGTGCGGCGCGGAAAGGTTCAAACCGCGTTCGGCCAATAGCGCCTCGTGGATGCTTTTGGCACGGCGTTTCACCTGCAATCCACCCGGTAGGACGCCATCCGTCTCAAGCCCGCGGTTGATGCAGTCGTTCATCACCTGCCACAGGCGCTTGCTGCCCTCGCGCAGGTGCACCTCGCCGTTGCGGCTGACCTCGTTGGCACGCTTCATCTGGGCGATGCTTTTGCCCGAGGCGCGGGCCATCTCCAGCATCTCGGCGGCGGATTTGAAGGGGTAGGGGACAGGCGCGCCTTCGTCGGTGTCTTTGCCTGCGGCGAGCTCTTCCTCGGTCATCACAAAGCCGCCGCCGATGGAGTAATAGACCTGTCGCAGGGTGACATCGCCTTGGGCATCTGTGGCCATCAGGGTCATGCCATTGGCGTGGCCTGTCAGGAGCGTCTCATAGTCGAAAATGAGATCGGTTTTGGGGTTGAAGCGCAGCGGGTCAAGCCCGTCCACGGTGATGATGTTGGCTTCATTGATCCCTTTCAGGGCCTCCTCGGCTTTGTCGGCGTCAAAGGTTTCAGGCGTGAAGCCTGCAAGGCCAAGGATGGTGGCGCGGTCAGTGGCATGGCCAATGCCTGTAAACGCGAGGCTGCCATGCAAGGAGGCGCGCACACCGCCAAATTTGAAAGGCGAGGCGCGCATCTGATCCAGAAACCGTGCGGCGGCTACCATGGGTCCCATCGTGTGCGACGACGACGGGCCAATACCCACTTTGAACATCTCGAAGACCGATAGAAACATCAGGTGGCACTCCCTTCGGGCGGATTGGGATAGTTTGGTGCAGAAAAAGGAGTGTCGCCCAAACCCTCTGATATCTGTAGGGCCGTGGTGCAGGGCAGGGTCTCGAGATGACGGCAAAGGGCGCCAAGCGCGGGGTACTGCGCCAGATCAAACCAGCTGCGGTCCGTATTCGTGGGGTAAAGCGCGCACCAGCGCAAACAGCCCCCGATATAGAAATCCAGCGCTGTGGGGGACGGCGCGCCAAACCATGCTGGCTGCGTGGCAGCGATGGCCTCAAGCTGTTCGAGCGCTAAGGTGATCTGGTCATGCAGACCTTGGCGCAGGGCGTCCGTCGCCCCTGAGGCGATGTATTTATCGGGATAGAACATCATACGCAGAGCAGGGTGCAGGGTGTTGGCGGTAAAGAACAGCCATTTGAGGTAATCGACGCGCGCAGCATCATCGGGCGCAGGACCAAGGCCGCCATGGGTATCGCCCAGCCACAAGAGGATCGCACCCGTCTCGAACAGGGGGCCATGGGGTGTCTCCAAAACAGGGATCAGCCCGTTGGGGTTGAGCGCGAGGTATTCGGCGCTGCGCTGTGCACGCGCCGCGCGGTCCACCAGCGTGCTGCTGTAGGGCACGCCGATATGTTCCAGTGCTGCGCGGATGATCAGCGATGCGTTGTCGGGGGCGTAGTGCAAAACATAGGTCATGGTAGGAATATGGCGTCGTACAGATTGCGACACCCGCCTGAAAGCGACGACATGATGCACGGTTCTGCCCTCGGGCGGCCTGCACAATTGTTCTGTGGCTATCGCTGAGGGGATCACTCCCGCGTGAGGACACCCCAAGCTACGTGGCATTGCACACATTTGCCTCTCGCACCCCGCGCCCATCTTTCCTATAAGCATGCATACACCAAGGGAGCGCTGCTATGTCCTCAGAACTGTCGCCCATCGACAAAGCCAAATTCGTCGCCGCAAAGCGTGCTGCACAATTTGTAGAGGATGGCATGCGTGTGGGCCTTGGCACTGGATCGACTGCCGCATGGCTGGTGCGGTGTTTGGGCGAGATGGTGCGCGAGGACGGGCTGCGTATTCGCGGTGTGCCGACCTCGGCCCGCACGGCACAGCTGGCCCGTGAGGTCGGTATCGAGGTGATCAGTCTGGACGAGGCCAAATGGCTGGACCTTACCATCGACGGTGCGGATGAATTTGACGGTGATCTTAACCTGATCAAAGGCGGCGGCGGCGCTTTGCTGCAAGAAAAGATCGTGGCCACGGCTAGTGACCAGATGATCGTGATTGCCGATATCGGCAAAGAGGTCGAGCATCTGGGCGCTTTCCCGCTGCCTGTCGAGGTGATCCCCTTTGGCTGGCAGACCACGCAAGCGCTGGTGGAGGAAACGCTGATCTCGATGGATGTGCTGGGACGGACGAGCACGTTGCGCATGAACGGGGATCGCCCTTTTCATACCGACGAAGGCAACTACATCCTCGATTTGCACCTCAATCGCATCGGCAATGCGCGGCAGCTCTCGCTGGTGCTGAACCAGATGCCGGGACTGGTAGAAAATGGATTGTTCATCGATATCTGTGACGCTGTGGTCATCGGCTTTGGCAATGGCAAAGTGGAGGTGCGCGACATTAACGCGGGGACTTCCTCGACAGAGCGGCTAGATTTTGTCGAGAGCGACAACCTCTTTGCCGATCTGGGCGATTAAATACGGCGACTGAAAGGCCTGAACCATGAGTAAATTCGACTTTGACCTGTTTGTAATCGGCGGCGGCTCCGGCGGGGTGCGTGCGGCGCGCGTCGCGGCGGGCGAGTACGGTGCGACGGTCGGTCTTGCCGAGGAAAGCCGCTATGGCGGGACGTGCGTGATCCGTGGTTGTGTGCCCAAAAAGCTGATGGTCTTCGCCTCATCTTACGGCGATGCGTTCGAGGATGCGCGCAGCTATGGGTGGGACGTGAACGACGGCCCGTTTGATTGGCATAACTTCGCGGACAAAATGCGCAGTGAGCTGGACCGTCTGGAGGGCGTTTACCGCAACTTGCTGGATAACTCTGGCGTCGAGAAATTCGATGCGCGTGCGACGGTCAAGGATGCGCATACGGTCAAGCTTTCTACAGGTGAGGAAAAGACGGCCAAGCATATCCTGATCGCCACAGGCGGGCGTCCCGTGCGCCCTCCGATGGAGAACGCGGAGCTTGGTCTTGTGTCTGACGACATTTTTGATCTGCCGTCGCTGCCCAAATCCATCCTGATTGTAGGCGGCGGTTATATCGCCTGTGAATTTGCCTGCATTCTGCACGGTTTGGGCGTCGAGGTGAGCATGTATTATCGCGGCGGCCAGATCCTCAACGGGTTTGACGACGAAGCGCGCGGCATTGTGTCCGAGCAGATGCGCCAGCGTGGCATCAACATGCATTCGGGCGCCAGCATTCTGGAGATGGAAGAGCGTGAAGGCGGCATATGGGTCAAATCGACCATGGGTAAGGAAAAGATATTCGATCACGTCTTCTTTGCCACGGGCCGCAAACCCAACTCCGACGACATGGGGCTGGAGGATGTTGGCGTGAAGCTTGGCCGTAATGGCGCGATCGAGGTCGACGAATACAGCCAGACAGGTGTGCCTTCGATCTATGCCATTGGCGATGTCACAGACCGTGTGAACCTCACGCCTGTGGCGATCCGCGAAGGGATGGCCTTTGTCGAAACCGTTTTCGGCTCCAATCCTACGCCCGTCGATCACGAACTGATCCCTTCGGCGGTGTTTACGCAGCCTGAGATGGGGACCGTCGGGCTGAGCGAGGAAGAAGCGGCTGAACAAGAGCCGATCGAGGTATACGCTACCTCCTTCAAGCCGATGCAACAGTCCTTTGCCGGACGCGACGACCGCGTTCTGATGAAGCTGGTGGTAAGCAAGAAAACCCGCACTGTGCTGGGTTGTCATATCGTCGCACCGCAAGCCGGAGAAATGATCCAGCTGGCGGGTATCGCGGTCAAGATGGGCGCCACAAAAGAGCAATTCGATGCCACCTGCGCTGTGCATCCTACGATGTCCGAGGAACTGGTCACCATGCGAAATCCGGTACGGACCGCCTGAGCACAGCGATTTGGGCGCGGGCGGGGGACATCTTGGACCTGCGCATCTTGAAATAACCGTGTAGACCCACAAGTCTACACTTAGACGACAAGCCTGCCCTGAAGCAGGGCGACTTAAAGAGGGAAACAAATATGGCTGGTAACACAGGCGGCCCGTGGGGCGGCGGTGGCAATTCAGGCGGCGGCAATAACGGCGGCGGCAATAACGGCGGATCAAACGGCGGCGGCGGCAATAACGGCGGCAACCGTGGCAATGGCGGCGGCGACAAGCCCCCGATCCCCGAGATCGACGAGCTGGTGAAAAAAGGCCAAGAGCAATTGCGGGTTCTGATGGGCGGCGGTGGCCGCACCAACGGCACTGGCGGCGGATCTGGTGATGGCGGCGGCGCGCCCGAAATTACGCGTGGCATGGTCGGCATCGGTGCGATGGTTGTTGTGGCTGCTTGGCTCTTTTCCTCGACATACCGCGTCGAGACGCAGGAACAGTCAATCGAGCTGTTCCTTGGTGAATTCAGCGGCATCGGGACCGAGGGTCTGAACTTTGCTCCGTGGCCTTTGGTCACTGCCGAAGTGTTCGATGTGACGACAAACCGCACAGAGACCCTCGGTGTGAGCCGTGGCGTGAGCGACAATGATGGTTTGATGCTGACCACCGACGAGAACATCGTCGACATTGATTTTCAGGTAGTCTGGAACATCAAAGACGCACAGCAGTTCAAGTTCTCTCTGCGCGATCCGAACCAATCGGTGCGTGCAATCTCGGAATCAGCGATGCGCGAAGTCATCGCCCAGTCCGAGCTGGCCCCGATCCTCAACCGCGACCGTGGTTTGGTGGAAGATCAGGTTAAGACGCTTATCCAGACCACGTTGGATAACCGCGAGACAGGCATCAACGTGGTGCGTGTCAACGTGAACAAGGTGGATCCGCCCAGCCGCACGGTTGTTGTGACAGCCGCAGACGGTTCGACCTCGACAGTCTCCGTTGTGGATGCATTCCGCGACGTGCAGGCCGCCGAACAGGAGCGTGACCGCCTTGAGCGTCAGGCCGATGCCTACGCCAACCAGCGTGTGGCCGAGGCACGCGGTGAAAGCGCCAAGCTGCTTGAAGCTGCGGAAGGGTACCGCGCTCGCGAAGTGAACGGCGCCATCGGTGAGGCCTCCCGCTTTGAGGCGGTTCTGGCCGAATATGCGGATGCGCCTGACGTGACGCGCAAGCGCCTTTACCTCGAGACGATGGAGAAAGTTCTGGGGCAGGTCGACAAGATCATCCTCGAGAAGAACAACGGAGAGGGCGGCGACAACGGCGTCGTCTCATATCTCCCACTTAATGAGCTGCGACGCAGTGGAGGGTCAAACTGATGAGAAAGACTGGTTTTCTACTTCCCGTTTTCGCAATTATTGCTGCGGCAGCGCTGTCCTCGGTATTTGTGGTGGACGAGCGTGAAAAGGCGCTGGTGTTGCGTTTTGGTGAGATCGTTCAGGTCCGCACCGATCCTGGCCTCGGCTTCAAGCTTCCGCTGATCGACGAGGTTGTGCGGTTCGAGGATCGTATCCTGTCACTTGAGACCGACCTGATCGAGGTAACACCTGCCGATGACCGTCGTCTGGAGATTGACGCTTTCGTCCTCTACCGCATCGACGACATCGTGCAGTACCGCCAAGCGGTTGGTTCCGGCGGTCCGGCACGCGCGGCCAACGACCTGAGCGGCATTCTGGAATCCCAGATCCGTGCAGTTCTGGGTAGTCAGGGTGTGACGTCCAACACGATCCTGTCGCCAGAGCGTTCCGCGCTGATGGACCAGATTCGTGTCCGTTCCGATGCGCGCGCAAATGCGCTGGGCCTTGAAGTGGTCGACGTGCGCTTGCGCCAGACCAACCTACCCGAGCAGAACTTTGACGCCACGCTGCAGCGGATGATCGCCGAGCGGGAGCGCGAAGCAACGGACGAGCGTGCGCGTGGTCGTGAGGCCGCACAGCGTGTCACAGCCCTTGCGGATCGTACCTTCGAGGAGATCATCTCCGAAGCGCGTCGTGATGCGCGGATCATCGAGGGTGAAGCGGATGCGGAGCGAAATAAGATCTTTGCGGAAGCCTATTCCAAAGATGCTGAATTCTTTGAATTCTACCGCTCGCTCGCAGCCTATGAAGAGGCGCTGAAGGGAAGCAATTCGCAGATGGTGATGTCGCCTGACAGTGAATTCTTCAATTATCTGCGCTCCGATCAGGGCTCACGCTCCGAAGAGGGTGAGCGCAACTAGAACGGTTTTTCTGTTTTGAAGATGAGGGGGCTGCACATTTGTGTGGCCCCTTTTTACGTTTCGGCAGCAACAACAATGGCATGGCCGAAGATTACAGAGATTTAACCCGTGTCTTTGTCATGGCGTGTTGAAATTGGCCGGTTAAGGTGCATCTTTGTTGTTGAAGCTAGAGGGGGCGCCATGCACTCTCGAGCCAGAAAAAAATCGCCCCTTAGGGCATGATTTCGATCAGGAGACGACATATGCAGTCCAGAGCGGCACCGCTACAATCACAGGCACATTCCAAACCTCAGGCTCAGGCCCGCGCAAGGCAGCGCGACGCGCAGGCGTCCATGCTCATAAGGGCCGCTTTGATCGGGCTGGTGGCCTTGACGCTGATGCTGATGCAGGCGGTGATGGCCTACGCTAAGCCCGAAAGCCTCGCACCACTGGCCGAAAAGATCAGCCCGTCAGTGGTGAATATCACAACCTCTACTTTGGTAGAGGGGCGCACAGGTCCGCGCGGCATGGTGCCCGAAGGCTCTCCTTTCGAGGACTTTTTCCGCGAGTTTCAGGATCGCAACCGAGGTGACGGTGGCGATGGTGCCCCCGCGCCGCGCCGCTCTTCCGCACTTGGGTCGGGGTTTGTGATCTCCGAAGACGGCTATGTGGTTACAAACAATCACGTGATTGAAGGCGCCGATGAGATCACGATCGAATTCTTCACCGGTGGTGAGCTGGTGGCCGAAGTGATCGGTACGGACCCGAACACCGACATCGCCCTGCTGAAAGTCGAAGCAGACGAGCCACTTCCTTTTGTGAGCTTTGGTGACAGCGATGCGGCGCGTGTTGGCGATTGGGTGATCGCGATGGGCAACCCGCTGGGGCAGGGGTTCTCGGTATCGGCTGGTATCGTAAGTGCGCGTAACCGTGCGTTGTCAGGCACCTATGACGACTACATCCAAACGGACGCTGCGATCAACCGTGGTAACTCTGGCGGTCCTTTGTTCAACATGGACGGGGATGTAATCGGCGTAAACACGGCGATCCTGTCGCCTAACGGTGGCTCCATCGGGATCGGATTTTCCATGGCGGCGAATGTTGTGACGCGGGTTGTGGACCAGCTCAAGGAGTTTGGCGAAACGCGCCGCGGCTGGCTTGGTGTGCGTATTCAGGACGTGACCGACGATGTGGCTGATGCGATGGGTCTTGATGTTGCTTCGGGCGCGCTCATCACCGACGTGCCTGACGGTCCGGCCAAGGATGCAGGCCTCGAGACGGGCGATGTGATCATGTCCTTTGACGGGGCCGATGTGGCCGACACCCGCGGTCTGGTGCGTCAGGTGGGCAATAGCCCCGTTGGTGCCACGGTCCGTGTTACGGTGCTGCGTGAGGGCAAGACACAAACGATCGCCGTCGTTCTGGGCCGCCGCGAAGATGCCGATGGCAGCGGGACAGCCGAGGTCGAAGAAGAGGCGGAGACGCCCGATACACCCGAAGTGTCTTCTCTGATGGGGCTGACATTGACGCCCCTGACGGATGAGATGCGAACGGAGCTGGCCGCCTCAGCCGAGACCAATGGTCTGGCCGTGACGGATGTGACTGAAGGCTCCGAGGCGTTCGAAAAAGGGCTACGCGCCGGTGACATCATTACCGAGGCCGGCCAAGAGCAGATCACATCGATCGCCGATCTGAACGCCCGTGTGGAGGCTGCCCGCGAGGCTGGGCGCAAGTCCCTATTGCTGCTGGTGCGGCGCGCGGGGGACCCGCGCTTTGTGGCGCTGACCCTCGAAGAAGAGTAGGCGCGACGAGATAGAGAATGGAAAGGCGCTCCTTGCGGGGCGCCTTTCGCTATTTCAAGGATAGGACTTAGCTGCGGGGCGCTGCAACGATGCCCAATTCGCGAGCGGTCTCGATCGACAGCACATCACTGTGTAGTCCCGCCGCCGATTGCACGGCCAACACAGCGCGCCGCGTCTGTGCATCCATGTTGCCTGTCACGTCGCCTGTATAGAGGCCGCGCACCTGCAACGCACGCTGGAGCGTCGAGACGAATTCGACGGTAAATGCGGGCGGGCAGGGGATCTCGAACCATCTGTCCGTGCGCGGTGTCACGATTTGCTGACGCGTCTCTGTGCGGTACTCGGGCAGAGTGGCAATGCTGCCGTCGGAATTGGTCTTGGCAGGTTTCACAAGAATTTGCTCGGTCACGGTTTCCACCACGGCAGGTGTTGGTATTTTTCCCCAACACGTCCCCGGAGGCGCGCCAACAGGGGCCAGCCCATTGCCCACGATCACGCCCTCTTCCGACACGGATTGTCCTTGACCTTGCAGGCAGGCAGATAGCACCAACACCCCCAGCAACGGCAAAGGGATGCGCAAAACCTTGCGGGAAAAATGTGCCTGTCTCATAGCCCAATACCTTTGGGTCTGTTTTGAATTGGGCCGAGCATATCGCGTTTCACGGCCCTTGCCTAGAACCCGCGATTAACAGGGCGCGGGCTGCGGCACAAAAGGGGCTGGTGCGTCATGGTACGCTTGAGTAGAAACAGGGAAATGCATCACGAAAGGGCGCTTTGATGGCCAAGATTACCTATGTAGAACACAATGGCAAAGAACATGTTGTAGAGGTCGCCAATGGTTTGACCGTCATGGAAGGTGCCCGCGACAACAATATCCCCGGCATCGAGGCTGATTGCGGCGGCGCCTGCGCTTGCTCGACCTGTCACGTTTATGTGGACGAAGCATGGGTGGAGAAACTGCCCGCCAAGGATGACATGGAAGAAGACATGCTCGACTTCGCCTATCAGCCTGATCCCGCGACATCGCGTCTGACATGCCAGTTGAAGATCACAGATGATCTGGACGGTTTGCGCGTCAAGATGCCCGAAAAACAGATTTGATGACAGGCAAAGCACGGCGTCCGGCGTTGCGCGCGGTGGGAGCCCATGCCCGCCGTGCCTTGCTGGCGGCGTGCTTGTTTCTAACGCCTGTCGCAGGCGGCACACAAAACGCGCAAGCGTGGCAAGGTCAGCAACTGTCGAAAGCGCAGTATCTGGAGCCCACAACCCGCTATCCCCATGCGGTTCTGGGCGATGACATCGAATACGGCGCGCTATCGCTGCGTTATGAAGGTGGCGCCGAATTTACCATCCGCCTACCAAAAGATCGCGTGTTCGAGGACACGGCACCTCGCATCGTTGATGTAGATGGGGACGGCCAGTCCGAGGCCGTTGTGGTCGAGAGCCACCAGAGCCAAGGGGCGCGGCTTGCGCTCTACAACGCAGGCGGCTTGATCGCGGCAACGCCCTACATCGGCCAGCGTTTCCGCTGGCTGGCGCCTGTCGCAATTGCGGATCTGGACGGCGACGGAACGGTCGAATTGGCCTACATCGACCGCCCCCATTTGGCCAAAACACTGCGGGTCTGGCGCTTTGAAGCTGGCAAGCTTTCCCAAATTGCCTCCATGCCCGATCTCACGAACCACCGCATCGGCGAACGCGATATTGCAGGGGGTCTGCGCACCTGTCCGTCAAACCCGGAGATGATTGTAGCCAGCGGCAATTGGCGCGATCTTATGGCTGTCACGTTTGACGGCAAGACACTCGCCAAACGCAGTATCGGTCCGCACCGCGACCGCAACAGCTTTGCGGCAGCGTTGGCGTGTAAATGACGCGGCTCGCCCTCATCCTCGCCGCCGCATCAGTTGCGTCTCAAGCACAGGCACAGGAGCAACTCACGCCCGACAGCTTCCTCGACCTCGCGCTAAACCGCACATTGAGTTTTTCCAGCATCCGCTCGGGGCTTTTGGTGGGCGTTGAGGAGTTCTTGCGTCGCGATCTGTCAGTCTGGGCAGATGAAACAGGCCGCTGCACCTATGGGCGCATCGAGATACGCGGCCCGCTGATCTGCTTTCTCTACGAGGACGCGCCCGATCCGAACAATTGCTGGATTCCCTTCAATGACGAAGGCACGTTGCTGGTCATGTCGCAAAGCACGGGCGAAGTGCAACGCATCAGCGACATCAGCGACAAGCCCGTGATCTGTGAGGGTGCACCCACCTCCTGACCACGCGCTTCATTTGGCCAAATAAACTGAATCCGCGCTGTCCTACAGGCGCCACATCGCTATTTGAGCGCGCGCCAGCCGATATCACGGCGGCAAAACCCCTCAGGCCAATCGATTTGTCCGACCATTTCGTAGGCCAGATGTTGCGCCTGTGCCAAAGACTGTGCGCGCGCCGTCACATTAAGCACCCGACCCCCGACAGCCACAATAGCACCATCCCGTTCAGCAGTACCTGCGTGGAAAACCATATTGCTGCTGTCTTGGGTCAAGCCGTCCAGCCCGCCAATCGCTGAGCCTTTGACATAGCTGCCAGGATATCCCTGCGCCGCCAGCACGACCGTCAGCGCATGATCATCCGCCCAGTTCACGCGCATCTCGTTCAGCCGCCCTTCGGCCGCCGCATGCATCAGGTCCAACGCCTGTGCCCCCAAACGCATCATCAACACCTGACATTCGGGATCGCCAAAGCGCACGTTATACTCGACCAGACGGGGCGCGCCATCCTTGATCATCAACCCTGCATAAAGCACGCCCTGATACGGCATTCCGCGTTTTGCCATCTCTGCCATACAGGGTTTTATGATCTCGCTCATCGCCCGCTCGGCCACCGCATCTGTCAGCACAGGTGCAGGAGAATAGGCGCCCATGCCGCCTGTGTTCGGTCCCGTATCGCCATCGCCCACGCGCTTGTGGTCTTGGGCCGTGCCGATGGGCAGGACGTTCTCCCCATCGCACAGGATAAAGAAGGAGGCTTCCTCGCCATCCATAAACTCCTCGATCACCACCTCAGCGCCTGCTGCGCCGAATTCACCGCCAAACATGTCGTCGATCGCGGCCTCGGCCTGAGCTGTGGTTTCGGCAATGATCACCCCTTTGCCTGCGGCCAATCCGTCCGCTTTGACAACGATGGGCGCGCCTTGGGTCTGCACATAAGCTTTTGCCGCGGCCGCATCCGTGAAGTGTCCGTAAGCTGCCGTGGGCGCGTCGCAGGCATCGCAAATCTCTTTTGTGAAAGCTTTGGACGCCTCAAGAGCGGCTGCCGCTTTTGAAGGGCCAAACACAAGCACACCCGCTTCGCGCAGACGGTCCGCGACACCTGCGGCCAAAGGCGCTTCTGGCCCGATGATTACAAAATCCACATTGTTGCGTGCTGCAAATTCAACAACTGTGCCGCCATCATTGATGTCGATCGCCGCGCAATCCGCAATCTGCGCAATCCCCGCGTTGCCGGGTGCTACAATAAGTTTGTCGCATTTGGGGTTCTGCAAAACGGCCCAGGCAAGGCTGTGTTCGCGTCCGCCGCTGCCGAGGATCAGAATATTCATGGCGGGTTCTCCCTTGGACTTCGTTGACGGGCGTTTTATGCTGCGCAAAGCCAAGGCACAAGGACGCAAGCATGGATCTGTTCGACGACCGCGAAGATGACGGGCCAGCGAAGGACAACAGCCCTGAATACACCGTGGGGGAGCTGTCGGGCGCCATCAAACGCGTTATCGAAAACGAATTCGGTCATGTCCGCATCCGCGCCGAGGTCGGGCGGGTCAGCCTGCCACGCTCGGGCCACGTCTATCTGGATCTCAAGGACGACAAAGCCGTGATGGCGGGGATCATCTGGAAAGGCGTCGCAGCACGGCTCGAGACCCGACCCGAAGAGGGGATGGAGGTGATCGCCACGGGCCGTATCACCACATTCCCGGGCCAGTCGAAATACCAGATTATCATCGAAGATATTAAACCTGCGGGCATGGGCGCGCTGATGGCGGTGCTGGAAAAGCGCAAAGCGGCGCTTCAGGCCGAGGGGTTGTTTGACCCCGCGCGCAAACGCCCGCTGCCATATCTGCCCGAGATCATCGGCGTCGTAACGTCACCTTCGGGGGCCGTAATCCGTGATATCCTCCACCGCCTGCGCGACCGCTTCCCGCGCAAGGTGCTGATCTGGCCTGTCGCCGTGCAAGGCGCCAAATGCGCCCCCGAAGTGACCCGCGCCATCGAGGGCTTCAACCGTCTGACACCGGGCGGTGCGCTGCCACGCCCTGAATTGATCATTGTCGCACGCGGTGGCGGGTCGGTCGAAGACCTTTGGGGCTTTAACGAAGAATCTGTGGTGCGCGCGGCCGCCGCCTCGGACATCCCGCTGATCTCGGCCGTCGGACATGAGACCGACACCACGCTGATCGATTTCGTCTCGGACATGCGCGCACCCACGCCCACAGCCGCCGCCGAACTGGCCGTGCCGGTACGGCATGAGCTCATGGCCTATCTGGACCAACAGCATGCAAGAATGAGCCGCGCGCTGTCTCAGGGGCTGGTCCAGCGCGGCCAGCGCTTGCGCGATATGGCGCGTGCTCTTCCACGCCCCGACAGCCTGCTTGATACGCCGCGCCAGCGGCTCGACCGTGCAGGCGACAGGTTGGAGCGCGCAGCAAGCTTGACGGACGCCCCGAAACTGCGGTTCGAACGCGCGGCATTGCGCCTTGACCCTGCTCTGATGCAGGGCGTGCAGCAGCGGAAAATCAAACTCAGTGATTTGGCGGGCGGCATGCGTCCTGCTGCGCTCCGTACGCGTCTGCGGCAAGACGCACAGCGTCTGGACCGCGCATCGCAGCGGCTGGCCCCTGCGTTGGAGCGGGAATACAAACAACAGCAGCAAAGGCTGAACCGTGCAACGCGCGCATTGGGCGATGCCGGCAAACGCCAGATTGTCCAGTGGCGCAACCAGATTACTGCGGCCGAACGTCTGCGCCGCACGCTGGGCTATGAGGCCACCTTAGAGCGTGGCTTTGCCGTGGTGCGCAGCGGCACTAGCCTCATCACAAGCAGCGCAGACGCCGCACAGGCGCAAACGCTTGAGATCCAATTCGCCGATGGCAAGGTTCAGGCAACACCAAAATCCGACTGACCCCCTTCCGTTCTTTTGGTCTCAAATTTCCCTGGGGAATCCTTGCGTCCCGCAGGGACGCGGGGATGGGGCAGCGCCCCTGACGCGGGAGCCTACAATCTCAAACCCCGATCTTGGGGCCTAGACAAAGCATCTCCTGTGTACTGTCGGTCGCCTCATAAAGCGGCGTAGTGGCAGGATCATTTTCGAACCGCGCAATCAAACCGCCACCGCCGCGCTCAAAGCTCCAGCATTGCGGATCAGGTCTCTCTTCATAGGTGAAGCAAATCAACCCGTCCGCTTCGTACCATTGCCCGTCCATGCACTGCCCGTCCAGAAAGGACCAACGCACGCGGCGGTCAGGCAGGTATATCTCCGCGCCGTAGGGCCCTGACTGGTCTCCGTAATACAGCGTTTTATTGCGGGTGTAGTCGTCAAACTCCTGCGCGCTCATCCGCGGGCCCTCTGCCGCAGATGAAGTGCCGAATGACAGCAAAAGGATGCAGGGCAAAATCAGGGATAGATGTCTCATGATCCGAGTGTTGCAGACTCCTTGCCGCGCTGCCAGAGCGTGTTTGCGTTTCCTATCGGCATCAGCGTTGCCCCGCTACCGCGCAAAGGGCGTGCGAATTGTCGTTTTTCGCCTCAACGCGTTGCGGCGGTTTTGGTAGCCTGTGCCAAAGCGTAAGGGAGCGGTTGCCATGGCACTGGATGCAAACAAGAGCGGGCCTGACAAAGGCGTCTGGAAGTCGGGCAAGGGCAAGGGCCGTCGCCACACCAAGGGCCGCCAGCTTGAGGATGCCGCATGGGGACAGGTGCGCGATTTGCTGGGCGCAGAGCCGCGTGATCGCGATCTGCTGATCGAGCATCTGCATCTTATTCAGGATGAGTATGGCCACCTCTCTGCCGCGCATTTGCGCGCGCTGGCCGAGGAAATGCGCATGAGCATGGCCGAGGTTTATGAGGTCGCCACCTTCTATGCCCATTTCGACGTCGTCCGCGAAAGTGAGACACCACCGCCCGCCCTCACGATCCGTGTGTGCGATTCGCTGAGCTGTGAATTGGCGGGGGCGCAGGCGCTCAAGACTGCGCTTGAAGACGGGTTGAACGCATCAGAGGTGCGCGTGCTGCGTGCGCCCTGCATGGGGCGTTGTGACACCGCTCCTGTGCTGGAACTGGGCCACGCCCATATCGACAACGCCACGCCCGAGAAAGTGCATGCCGCGATTGCGGCAGGCGACACTCACGCGCATATCCCTGACTATGAGACCTACGCCGACTATGCAGCAGGCGGTGGCTACGCCACGCTCCAAGACCTCCGTGAAAATGGCGATTGGGAGGCGGTGCAGGAAAAAGTGCTGGCCTCCGGTCTGCGCGGTTTGGGCGGGGCGGGGTTCCCGTCCGGCAAGAAATGGGGCTTTGTGCGCGCCAATGAGGGTGTGCGCTACCTCGCCGTAAACGGTGACGAGGGCGAGCCCGGCACCTTCAAGGATCGCTATTACCTTGAGCGCACCCCGCATCTGTTCCTTGAGGGCATGCTGATCGCCGCTTGGGCCGTCGAGGCAGAGCGCGCCTATATCTACATGCGCGACGAATATCCTGCCGTCCTGCATATTCTGGCCGAAGAGATCGCAGCGCTGGAAGATGCAGGCGTCGTGCCCGCAGGCTATATCGAGCTGCGGCGCGGGGCTGGTGCCTATATCTGCGGTGAGGAATCCGCGATGATCGAGAGCATCGAGGGCAAGCGCGGCATACCGCGTCACCGTCCGCCGTTTGTGGCGCAGGTGGGCATCTTCGGTCGCCCCACGCTGGTCCATAACGTCGAGACGCTGCATTGGGTGGCGCGTATCTGCCGCGAGGGGCCTGAAATCCTGTCGAGCGTCGAGCATAATGGCCGCAAGGGCCTGCGCAGCTATTCGGTCTCGGGGCGTGTGGCAAAGGCTGGCGTGTATTTGCTGCCCGCAGGCTCCACCATCACCGATATCATCGATGCCGCTGGCGGTATGGCAGATGGTCACACTTTCAAAGCCTATCAGCCCGGGGGGCCATCCTCGGGTCTGCTGCCTGCCAGCATGAATGACATCCCGCTGGACTTCGACACGCTACAACCGCACGGCAGCTTTATCGGTTCGGCGGCGGTCGTGGTGCTGTCGGACGGGGATCGCGTGCGCGATGCGGCGCTCAACATGCTGAAGTTCTTCGAGGATGAAAGCTGTGGCCAGTGCACACCGTGCCGTGTGGGCTGTGGTAAGGCGGTGCAATTGATGCAGGAAGACCGCTGGGATCAGGGGCTGCTCGAGGAGCTGTCAGCGGCAATGGTCGATGCGTCGATCTGTGGACTGGGCCAAGCGGCGCCCAATCCCATTCGCCTCACAATGAAGCATTTCGCCGACGAGATTTGACGGCTATTTGTTTTCAACCACAAGGCAGGCACAGCGCTGGCGTTTGAGGCTGGTGCAGAGCTTTTTGGCGTTCTCGAAGCTGTTGCGCCCGATGCGTGCGAAGAAATAGCCTTTTTTGCCTGACACGCGGTTCTTGACGTAGATCAGGTCGAGTTTTTCGCGCGCGATCTGGCCGCGACAACTGGCCGTGCGGCTGCGCACTTTCTCCTGCGCAGCTTTTTTGGAAGTGCCAAAGCCAAGCTGCACGCCCCAAGGTTTGATCGGCGGCGGCGGCGGCGCCACGCGTTTGATCGGCGTCAGGCGGCGGTTGGTGGCCATCTCGCTACAGGCGTCGAAAAAGCTTTTGTCGGGCGCAAGGCTGAAGTCGTGATCCTTGGGCGGCGTGTCGCGCCATTGCTCGGCTGTCAGACCCGTGATGATGGGCACATAGTTAACGGTTTCCTGTGCCAGCCCTTTGCCTTCCAGGAACCCTTCCGCGCGCCGCTCGCCGCCGTTGTAGCCAATCGCGGCCATGCCCTCATTCCCGTATTTCTTGACCATTTCGGCGAGATATTGCGCGGAGTGTTCCAGCGCATCAGCGGGGTTGTAAGGGTCTTTGAGGCCCCGAAGCCGTGCAGTGGAGGGGATGAATTGCGCAATTCCGCGCGCGTTGGCGGGGCTGAGTGCATTGGGGTCAAAGCGGCTTTCCTGCCAGATCAGGCGAGCGAAGAACGCAGTGTCGAGGCCGTGGCGCGTGCTGAATGCCTCGATCGCGTTGCAGGTGTCATAGACGAAATGTTCAGCGCGGATACATTGCACATGGCCCCATTTGCCCGTGCTGCATTTTGGCACGCGTGGATCGGCGGCGGCAGGGGCGACCAAGCCTACGGTCCAAGCCACTGATAAAAAGGCGATCATCATGCGCATAGAGCTTTGGTGGCGGTTGCACGCGCTCTTGTCAATCGCACGCCCTTCCATCCGCTGCTGCAAGGGGTTAGATCAAAGGGAGATCTAAAGTCGGAGACCCGCACCCGTGGCATTTTTCAAAAAACTCAAAGACAAGCTGTTCAAGTCCTCCTCGAAGATCGATGAGGGGCTGGAGGCGATTGTCAGCGATGGCGGTGTGGCAGAGGACACAGCGGCGCAGGACGCGCCCGAGCCTGTGGTGGATGAAGAAGCGCTCAGGCGCGAGGCGGCAGAGGCAGAGCGACAGGCCCGCGAGGAAGCCGAGGCACGTGCGCAGCGTAAGCTTGAGCAGGAGGCCGCCGAGAAAGCCGTGCAAAAAGCGCGCGCCGAGGCTGAGGCGGCGCAAAAGGCCGAAGCTGAGGCGGCAGCGCATGAGGCGGAGCAGGCCGCTGAGGCTGCGCGCCTTGCTGAGGTCATGGCCCGTGCGGCCGAGGATGCGCAGAAGCTGCAGGAGGCTGAGGCCGCGCGTTTTGCCGAGGAGGAGCGCATCGCGCGCGAGGAGGCAGCGGCAAAGGCGAAAGCAGAGGCAGAGGCTGCGCGTACTGCGCAAGAGCCTGTTGCACTAAGCACGACACTCAAGCCCGTTCTCGAAGAGACAGCACCCGAGCCTGCGCCCAAGCGCGGAATTCTGGGCCGTCTGATGGGACGCGGAGCGGGCGCGCCTGTGGTGCGCCGGGTGCTGGATGACGCGATGCTGGAGCAGCTCGAAGAACTTCTCATAACTGCTGATATGGGGGTGGATACTGCTCTGCGCGTGACGGCGAATATGGCCGAAGGGCGTCTGGGTAAAAAGCTGTCGGTCGAAGAAATCAAAACCCTGATGAGCGACGAAATCGCGCGGATCATGGAGCCAGTGGCCAAGCCGCTGCCGCTTTATGCCAAGACGCCTCAGGTGGTGCTGGTGGTGGGGGTCAACGGCTCTGGCAAGACGACGACCATCGGTAAGCTCGCCAGCCAGTTCCGCGCGGCAGGCAAAAAGGTGGTGATTGCCGCAGGCGATACCTTCCGCGCTGCAGCAGTTGAGCAATTGCAGGTCTGGGGGGAGCGTGCGGGCGTGCCTGTGCTGACCGCGCCGCAGGGCTCTGACCCTGCCAGCCTTGCCTATGATGCGATGGTCAAGGCGGAAGCTGACGGGGCGGATTTGTTGATGATCGACACGGCGGGGCGCTTGCAAAACCGTGGTGATCTGATGGAAGAATTAGCCAAGATCGTCCGCGTGATCCGCAAGAAAGATCCTGATGCGCCGCACAACACGTTGTTGGTGCTCGATGCCACCACGGGCCAGAATGCGGTGGGGCAGGTGAAGGTGTTTCAGGAAATCTCTGATGTTTCGGGGCTGGTGATGACCAAGCTCGACGGCACGGCCAAGGGCGGTGTGCTGGTGTCGCTGGCCGATAAGTTTGGCTTGCCCATCCATGCAATTGGCGTGGGCGAGCAGATTGACGACTTGCAGGCCTTTGATCCGCAGGAATTTGCGGACGCTTTGACAGGACTGGATCGCTAGCGTTTGACCGACTGGCTCATCTCGATTGAGGGGACGGAGGCGGGGCATACCCTTGCTTTGAGCCTCGCGCTGATGGCGGCGTTTTTGCATGCCGTTTTCGGAGCCTTGCAGAAGGGGCGGCATGATCCGTGGTTAACGCGGGGCGCAATTGACGGGTGCTACTGTCTGATGGCGGCCCCCTTCGCCCTATTTGTGGTGCCGTGGCCTGAGCCGCACATGTGGCTGATTTTTGTAGGCGTGCTCCTGATCCATACCGCCTACAAGTTCTTGCAGGCCGCCGCCTATACCAAAGGCGCTTATACGGTTGTCTACCCCGTTGTGCGCGGCACAGGACCGCTCTTTACCGTGATCGGCGCCTATTGGCTTTTCGGTGAAGTGTTCAACGGTACGCAGTGGCTGGGCGTTGCTGTCTTGATGGCGGGAATATTCGGGCTTGCGGCCTATAACATGCTCTATCTGGAGGCCGAACGGGACACGCTGAATGTGGCGTTGATGCTGGCGGTGGTGACGGGGCTGTTTGTGGCGCTTTATACGACGTTTGACGCCTACGGCATCCGTGCGACGGCCAATCCGTTCACCTTTCTGGCGTGGTTTTTCATGATTGACGGGTTTGTGTTCCCGATCCTTGCCTATCTGCGCTGGAACAGGATGGACAATCCTCCCGATGTGGTCCCCCTGATGCAGCGCGGCGTATTCGGCGCAATCATCGCGGTAGCAAGCTTTGGCTCAATTATGATGGCCACCCGCCTTGATAAGGTGGGCGAGGCAGCAATATTGAGAGAGACATCAACGGTGTTCGCGGCCCTGATCGGGTGGCTTGTGCTCAAAGAAACGGTAGGCCCGCGCAGGGTCGCTCTTATGACGCTGATCGCGCTGGGCGCCGTTATTGTAGAATTCGGAGGCTAGCCATGGCAGATGCGCGTGAGATCAACCCCATCCTGAAGCAAGTGCTGGAGCTTGGCCCAACGCTGGCGTTCTTCGTGCTCTATATTCGTATCAAGGATGATGTGTTCACCTTTGGCGGCACGGAATACACGGGATTTATCGTGGCTGCCGTGGTGTTTGTGCCGATCCTGCTGGTGGCGATGGGCATCTTGTGGGCGCTTACGGGAAAGTTGAGCCGCATGCAGGTGTTCACGGCCTTTATGGTCATTTTCTTCGGTGGCCTCACTGCGTGGTTCAACGACGAAAGGTTTTTCAAAATGAAGACCACGATCGTCTACGGCTTCTTGGCGCTGATCCTGTCTATTGGCCTTTTACGCGGACGGTCGTGGCTGGAATATGTGATGTCCGATATGATGCCTATGCAGCATGAGGGCTGGATGATCCTGACAAAGCGCCTCACGCTCGCGTTTCTGGTGCTGGCGGTGGCCAATGAATTCATCTGGCGTACCATGTCCACTGAGGCGTGGGTCAAGATCGAGACGTTTGCCTTTCCCATCGCTCTCATGGTATTTTTGATGTGGCAATTCTCGCAACTCCAGCCCTATGTGATCGAAGAAGAGGATGAGGCCGCCGGGGACAAGTCCTCTTAAAAGGGTCTGGAAGCGGCTCTATTTTCGAAGTTCGGCAAACAGGGCACGGCCTGCCTGAATGCCTTTGCGCGCGCCCATCGTCTCGAGCCAGCGCGCCATATGGGGCTTGTCGTCGAGCGTCTGTTGTTGACCCTCCCAAAGCGATGCCCAGCCCCAGATTGAGAAATCTGCGATCGACACGAAATCCCCTGCCACATACTCATTCTGGGCAAGCTGGCGGTCCAGTACACCGTAAAGACGCCCTGTTTCGGCGCGGTAGCGGTCTTTGGCGTAGGGGATGTCCTCTTTTGCAAACTTAAGGAAGTGGTGCGCCTGTCCTGCCATCGGCCCCAGCCCGCCCATTTGCCACATAAGCCATTGATCGACAGTGATGCGGTCCCGCTCGGATGTGCCATAGAACGTGCCCGTCTTGCGCGCCAGATACTGGAGGATTGCACCGCTTTCAAAGATCGAGACCGGCTGTGCATCCGGCCCGTCGGGATCAGTGATTGCAGGCATGCGGTTGTTGGGCGCAATCTTGAGGAAATCAGGGGCGAATTGATCGCCTTTGCCGATGTTGATCAGGTGGGTCTCATACGGCAGCCCCATTTCCTCGAGGCAGACGGAAATCTTCCAGCCATTGGGCGTGGGCCAGTAGTAGAGGTCAATCGGGGCAGGCATGATAGGCTCCTTTGCAAAATGGCGTTGCGCGAAGCATGCCTGTTTCCTGACCCGAAACAAGGGTCGGTGTGGCGTTTGCGAAACTGATGTGCACTTGTGGCGCGCTCTGAGCTGCCGTGCGGAAGGGCATATAAACATCCCGTTACATCAGCGCGCGCGCCTTGACGGTTTCGCGACAATCGCCTAGTCAAACGCTTGTGGCGATTTGTTACCGGATTGCGGGCCACGTAAAATATTCCGCTAAAAGGTCAGGATGAAAGACCCCTTTCGCTTGACCGCGCATGGGGTTTTTTTGTGCCGACCCTTTTGATCGGGCACACAGAGAGAGCGCACCAAAGGTGTGCAAAAGGGATACAAAACGATGAGCGACGATTGGAAGCCTTCCACCAAAGCCGTGCACACAGGCACGCGGCGCAGCCAGTATGGCGAAGTTTCAGAAGCGATTTTTCTCACGCAGGGCTTTGTCTATGACAGTGCGGAGCACGCCGAGCAGCGGTTCATCAACTCGGGCGATGACGAGTTCATCTATGCCCGCTATGGCAACCCGACGGTCAAGATGTTCGAGGAGCGGATCGCAGCGCTTGAAGGGTTCGAGGACGCCTTTGCTACCGCATCGGGTATGGCAGCCGTCTCTGGTGCGCTGACATCCATGCTGAAGGCGGGTGATCACGTTGTGTCGGCCCGCGCGCTGTTCGGCTCCTGCCTCTATGTGCTCGAGGATATCCTGAGCCGCTACGGCGTTGAGATCACCTTTGTCGACGGCACCGATCTGGGCGCTTGGGAAGCGGCGATCCGGGACGATACAAAGGCTGTATTCTTCGAATCTATCTCCAATCCAACGCTTGAAGTGATTGATATCGAAGCAGTCTCCAAACTGGCCCGTGCCAAGGGTGCGCTTGTGCTCATCGACAATGTTTTTGCCACGCCCGTCTACAGCCGCGCAGCGGAGCAGGGGGCAGATGTGGTTATTTACTCCGCCACCAAGCACATAGACGGTCAGGGGCGGACCCTTGGCGGTGTAATCCTCGGCAGCCGGGAATTTATTCGCAAAACAGTCGAACCATACATGAAGCACACGGGCGGCTCCATGTCGCCCTTTACCGCGTGGGTCATGCTCAAGGGGCTCGAGACGATGAGCCTGCGCGTGCGCGCGCAAACAGCGACGGCGCTGGCGGTGGCTCAAGCGTTGGAGGGCAATGACGCCTTGGAACAAACCATCTATCCTGGATTGGCAAGCCATCCGCAGCACGCTCTTGTGCAGGCGCAGATGGGGGCAGGGGGCACTGTGCTCGCGCTTGATATCAAAGACGGCAAAGAGGCCGCATTTCGCTTCCTGAATGCCGTGCAGATCGGGCTGATCTCCAACAATTTGGGCGATGCCAAGACAATCATGACCCATCCCGCCACCACAACGCACCAGCGCTTGCCGGACGCGCAGAAAGCCAGCCTCGGGATCACGCCTGGACTGGTGCGCATCAGCATCGGTTTGGAGGATTGCGATGATTTGATTGCAGACTTCCTGCAAGCCTTGCGTGCAACGAAATAAGGGGTCTGACGCAATTTCCCCGTTAAGTGTCGGAAATTTTTTGGCAATGTCGTGGAGGGAGCCTACATATGGATCCTGACCGAAAAGGGGGCTTATCCATGAATATTGCCACACCAATACCGCCAATGCCGGACCGCACCGCCGCCGAGCAAGCACTTGAGACACTGCGCGCTTGGGCTGCGGGTGCGACTGAGTCTGATCTGGCAACGCTGGACCCTGCGATGGTGCAATTGCTCAAAGGGGGCGCTGCCTATCCCTTGTTTGCACGCGAATACCCTGCCGATTTCGAGATTGAGGCGGACTATAAGGCCAGTTTGCCTGACCTCCAGAACGGGCCTTCCAGCCTGATCAAAGGGGCCAACCAGCAAATCCAGCATGTGGGCATCTCAAATTTTCGCTTGCCAGTGGGGTTCGAGACACGCGACAGCGGCCCGGTGACGCTCGAGACATCCGTGACGGGCACCGTGAGCCTCGAGGCGGATAAAAAGGGCATCAACATGTCCCGCATCATGCGCAGCTTTTACAAGCACGCCGAAAGCACGTTCAGCTTCAAGGTGATGGAGGCGGCGCTGGATGACTACATCACCGACCTAGAAAGCTTTGACGCGCGTATCCAGATGCGCTTTTCCTTCCCGATGAAGCTGGGCAGCCTGCGCTCGGGGCTGGAGGGCTACCAGTATTACGATGTGGCGCTGGAGCTGATCGAGCAGGCAGGCGTGCGCTCGCAGATCATCCACCTTGATTACGTCTATTCCAGCACGTGTCCGTGTTCATTGGAGCTGTCCGAGCATGCCCGCGCCACGCGCAACCAGCTTGCCACACCGCATTCCCAGCGCTCCGTCGCGCGGGTGTCTGTGCTACTCGACGAGGGGGCGGAAGTATTGTGGTTCGAGGACCTGATCGACGCCTGCCGCCGTGCCGTTCCCACCGAAACGCAGGTCATGGTCAAGCGTGAAGACGAGCAGGCGTTTGCAGAGCTCAACGCGGCCAATCCGATTTTTGTCGAGGATGCGGCCCGCCTGTTTTGCGAGCAACTGCTGGCCGATGCGCGGATATCCGATTTCCGTGTCGTGGCGAGCCATCAGGAAAGCCTGCACAGCCATGACGCGGTCAGTGTGCTGACCGAGGGACCGACGTTCGAACAATCGAGTTTTGATCCCAAGTTGTTCAATACGCTTTTCCACGTTGGCTAATCACCTCAACGGAATCCTGCATTAGAAGGGCCGCGCCACATGTTGGAGCGGCCCTTTCTCCGTCAACGGCCTGTGCATGACGTGATGTCAACATTGCAGTGAGGGAGAAGCGGCTATGCAGTTTTGGCCGTAGCGCTGCAGTGCAGCGAAGCCTAGGTTAGAGGTACGGGAATGATCCCGAACCAAATGATGAAGGCATATCCGATGACTTATCAGACTTCTCCCGAAAATTTTTCTGCGCCTGCAGCATCATCAACAGGCATTGCCGATAAGGTGTTCTCAACGATCGCATCCTTTTTCCGCAACATTGGCAACAGCTTGATCGCCGCTTCAGAGGCGTCCTCGCGCATTCACCAGATCCAAGCGCTGGAAGCCAAATCCGACGAGGAACTGGCCGAGATGGGCCTGCGCCGCGATCAAATCGTGCACCACGTTTTCAAAGATCTTTACTACTGCTAAAGGTCCAGTAGTTCGTTCTGACCTGTCCGCGCCGTTGCAAGACCGACAGGGCGGGTCATTTGGGCAGCGCATAGGTTGTACGTGACCTTGACATAGCGGCTGCATCGCGCCAACCCTGCCGCCATGGACCTGCGCCCTGTTGGATATGTGATTGGCCTTTTGGTGGCCGTGCTCGGGCTGGCCATGCTGGTCCCCATGCTGGTGGATATTGCCGAAGGGCAGGGCCATTGGCCCGTCTTTATGCAAAGCGCGCTAATTACACTCGTCGCTGGCATGGCCATGGCGCTGGCCTGCGCGAGTGGGGTCAAAGAGGGGCTGACGATCCAGCAAACCTTTTTGCTTACCTCTTCGGTCTGGATCGCCTTGCCCGTATTTGGTGCGATTCCGTTTGTGCTGGGGGCGACGAACGCAAGCGTTGTAGACGCAGTGTTCGAGGCTATGTCGGGGCTGACCACAACGGGATCGACGGTCTTTAGCGGGTTGGAGACGTTGCCGAAAGGTCTCCTTATCTGGCGGGCCATCCTGCAATGGCTGGGCGGGATCGGTATCATTGTTGTGGCCATGGTGTTCCTGCCCGAGTTGCGCGTGGGCGGCATGCAGATCTTTAAATCCGAGGGCTTTGACACCTTTGGTAAAATCCTGCCCCGTGCGGGCCAGATTGCGACCCAGATATCGGGCCTCTATGTCTCGTTCACGCTGATCTGTGCGATGGTGTATCTTTCGCTCGGCATGGATGTGTTTGATGCAACTTCCCATGCCATGACCACCATCGCGACAGGGGGCTTTGCCAATTATGACGCGTCCTTTGGCGTGTTTCAGGGGCCGCTCGAATATGCTGCGGGCCTGTTTATGATCCTCGCGGCATTGCCATTTGTCCGCTATGTCCAGTTGATCAACGGAAATCCCACAGCGCTCCACCGTGACCCGCAGGTGCGCGGCTTTGTGACGACGATTGCGATATTGATCGTCCTGCTGATGCTACTTCTCGAAAGTGACGTGCATCTTGATAACGAGCAGGCCGTGCGCGAGGCGTTCTTTAACGTGACGTCTATTATTTCGGGGACGGGCTATGCCTCGGTCGACTACATGCAGTGGGGCAGCTTTGCGGTGGCGTTGTTCTTTTTTGTCGGTTTGATCGGCGGCTGTGCGGGCTCGACCGCCTGTTCAATCAAGGTATTCCGCTACCAGCTGCTCTTTGCCTCCATCCGCGCACAGCTACAGCGCATCCGCTCGCCCCACGGCATCTTCACACCGCGCTACGATGGCCGCCCCGTGAGCGAGGAGGTTCTGGCCTCTGTTATGACTTTCTTTATCTTCTTTGTGGTCACCCTCGGGATCGTCGCAGTGGCACTGTCGATGACAGGTCTGGATTTTGTAACGTCCGTCTCGGGCGCTGCTGCGGCGCTGGGCAACATCGGGCCGGGCCTTGGAGATATCATCGGGCCTGCGGGCAATTTCGCTAGCCTCAATGAGCCGGCGAAATGGATACTGTCCATTGCCATGCTGTTGGGCCGTCTTGAGCTCATGGTCGTCTACGTCATCTTCACCGTCAAATTCTGGAGAGCTTAATGCCCAAAGAAACCCGTGATCCTGTTACCCGCCCGCTGGGCGCTCAAATCTCGCATATGCTCAAGGATCGTGGGGTCGATGTGATTTTTGGTATTCCGGGTGTGCACAATCAGGAAATGTACCGCGGCATCGAGGAGGCGGGCATTACCCATGTGCTGGCCCGTCACGAGCAGGGCGCTGGTTTCATGGCCGATGGCTATGCCCGTGCATCGGGCAAACCCGGTGTGGCATATGTCATCACGGGGCCGGGGCTGTGCAACATAATGACCCCGATGGGGCAGGCCTATAGCGATAGCGTGCCGATGCTGGTAATCTCCAGCTGTCTCGATGAGGTAGCGGCCACGCGTGGCCAGCTGCACCAGATGAAAGACCAGCGTGCCGCTGCCGAGACGGTCTGTGACTGGTCGGAGGAGGCGCGCACGGCCGATGCGGCCTATACGCTGATTGACCGCGCCTTGCGCGAATTCGAGATTGCCCGCCCGCGCAGCAAGCATATTCAGGTGCCCATCGCAGCACTCGAAGCGCAGGCCCTGCCAGCACCCGCGCCTGATATGCAGCGCACAACGGGTTCCTTTCACCTGATGCACGACGAGATGGCGCACATCGAGACGCTGTTGAAACAGGCGAAGAAGCCGATCTTTGTTTTGGGCGGCGGGTCGGGGTCCGAAAATAACCTGCATGATATTGTAAGGTGGTCGGGGGCTTTGGTCGTGACGACCTATGCGGGGCGCGGAGTATATCCCGGCGATGACGAGCGGTGCTTGGGCGCAGTGTTGGCGCGCCCTGGCAGCGCGGATATCTTTGCTCAGGCCGATCTGGTGATTGCTGTGGGGACCGAGCTGGCAGAGGTCGATCTGTGGCGCGACGGGTTGGGCCACGACTGTCCCATGATCCGCGTTGATATCGATCCGGAAGTGCTCGCGACCTGTAAGGCGGGGGACGTGGCGGTGCAGGCCACTGCGCAGGCTTTCTTCAACGACCTCTTCAACCGCATGGAGGCATGGGCAGAGGACAAGCCGTTTGTCTGGGACCGCGACAAGGTTGCCGCACAAGCAGCAGCATTTCGCGCCGAAGTCGATGCGGAGCGCCCCGGCATTGTGCCGATTTGCGATGCACTGCGCGCGGCAATCCCTAAAGACACGATGATCTACTCCGACATGACCCAATTTGCCTATGTCGCAAAGGAAGTCTGGGATATGGAGCGCCCTGCCCATTGGCACCACCCGTATGGTTTCGGGACCTTGGGCTATGCGACACCCGCGGCGATCGGCGGGGCAATTGCGCGCAAGGGCAATCCCACGATGGCCATCATCGGTGACTACGGGTTCCACTATACGTGCCAAGAGCTGGGCGTGGCGGTCGAGCTTGGCCTGAGCCTGCCCATCATCTTGTGGGATAACGGCAAGCTGGGTGAGATTGAGGACAGTATGGTGGGCGCACAAATCGCACCCAACGCCGTGGTCGCGCATAACCCTGATTTCTGCAAACTGGCCGAAGCCTTCGGGGCGCGCAGCGCAGCGCCGCAGACTATTGAGGCCTTCCAGCAAGCAGTATCAGAGGCGTTCGAGGCTGACGGCCCGACCCTCATCTACGCAACGCCAGCCCTAACCGCATAGGTTCGCCGCAGCCTTGTTACTGCAATAAAAAACGGGTCGGCTTTTCATGGAAACGCCGACCCGTCTTGTTGTTCAATGGGAGTGCTTATTCCCAGCAGCTGACCAGTACGGTCATGCCGTTTGCTTTTTCAGACAGCTGAAACGCCGTCAGGCTGTCGGCGCCGTCTGCTGCACTGTCTGGCAGGGCGATACCTGCCGCGCTGCCCGCCTCGACCAAGGTTTGGGCTGCCACGGCAAAGCTGACATCATCTGGAAGCTGCGGGCCACCTTCAGGGGCCGTGGTCAGCATGCCGATCACAGAGCCGGTGCGGTCAAGCACAGGACCACCTATATCGCCTGCGCGGGTGCGCAGAGCCAGACGGCTGATGTTCTCTTCACCCTGTAGGCCTTTGAGATCGGCCAATGTGCCAAAGGCGATCGAAGGCGCGCTCAGCACACCCTCAAAGGAATAGCCTGCGGAGGTGACTTCGCTTTGCAGACGCGGTGTCTGGGCGGCAAAGCGGGCAACGGCCCGAGGGGAGAGCGCGGCGGACGGCTTCAGAAGGGCCACGCCCCGCGCAGGGTCATCCGCGATCACACTTGCATCCATGTCGCCGTCCAAGGTGATCCGCGAACAACTTTGTACCGCCGCAGATGTCGTCACCACGTCGCCCGCGTCTGTCACGAAAAAGCCCGAGCGTGACAGCTTGGGTTTGCGGATTTGCAGGCCCGATATCAGATCAATCGACTGCTGGGAGGCATCGCCTGCCGATGCGCTTAGCACACCAGGCATACGGGTGAAGCTGCTGCGCATTTCCGACAGCACGCGGCGGCGGCGCTCTTCATCGCCCGCAGGCCAGATCAGCGTGAAGCCCTTGATCTCTCCGTTTTGCAACGCGGCTTCGGTATAGCTGATCATGCGGCCACTCTCGCCCACCAGCGTGAAATTGGAGTTGTTGCGCTCGCGCGGTCCGTCCAGCGGCACAATTTCAAGCGTTTGCATGATCTCATAGAGACCGAACAGAGTGTCCTGATCCCCGGGCTGGCTGATAAGCAGCACACGGGCATCAATGTCGCCTGTAGGTGTATATTGCGCGAAGGGTGGCTCGTAGCGGTCAAAGGCTACAACATCCATCGGCAGGGTCATCTCGATCCCTGCTTGTGTGTCGCGCACCAAGCGCAGGCCCAAGCCCTCCAGCACGGCGTTATACTGCTTCTTAAGCGCAGCACGTTGCAATGTGGTCAGGACGCCCGTCACCTCGAAGCTATTGGCCTCTTGCCACGCCGACATTGAACTGCGCGTGCCACGCCCGAACGAGCCGTCAATCGCAGCAGTATAAAAACCCGCCCATTGCAGCATGACCTGAAGCTCTTTCTTCTGGTCACGGTCCAACGCGCGCTCGTAGCGCAGTGCTTCGGCGCGTGTCTCGTCTGCGGGCTCTGGCTCTGGCTCGGGTTCAGCCACGACGACGGGTTCGGTCGGGGTCTCTGTCACTTGCGCAGGTTCGGCGACTTGTTGTGTCTCTTCGGCAGTCTCTGGAGCTTGCTGGGAGGCTGCTGCGCCCTCAGGGGCGTCGACAGCGCCTTCGCCCAGAACATTGGCGCCCACGGGCCAGAACTGCTGGCGCAGGCGGTTGGATCGCTGGATGAAGCTGTCACGCGGGATCAGCCCGTCGCGGCGATACTGGCGCAGCACGATGTCGGCATCTGCACGGCGGTAGGGACCGACCACGACAGCATACCATCCACCGCCAACGGCAAACCCGTTCACATCTTCCAGAAGTGTCGTATAGGCGCGCGCACGGTCCGTGGCGCGACTCAAGGATTGCTGCGCCTCTATCTGCACCCACACAACCTCATCCGGATCGACGGATTGTGCAGTTGCGGGGGTAATCAGACCAAAGGTCAGCACCGTTAGGCAGATTGTCATTAATCGCAGCATCTTGGTCTAGGCTCTCACAGAATTACTTTGCGGCACCTAATCAGGAATAGGTGGTGATTCCCATATCATAAAGGCGCGTGGCCCGAGTTTTTAGCGCCTCCTGCGGGCCAACTGGCGCGGTTTGACGCGCAGTGGCGCAGATGATTGACCCCATGCCGCCCGCACCTTAGGAAGAACGCGAAATGGCAAAGGTCGAATTCATGTCGCAGACACCCCGTTCTTTTCAGGAAATTATCCTGCGGTTGCAATCTTATTGGGCGCGCCAGGGCTGTGCGATCCTACAGCCCTACGACATGGAAGTCGGCGCAGGCACGTTCCATCCCGCGACCACGCTGCGCAGCCTTGGCGATCAGCATTGGGCGGCCGCCTATGTGCAGCCCTCGCGCCGCCCCACAGACGGGCGCTATGGCGAGAACCCCAACCGCCTTCAGCATTACTACCAGTATCAGGCGCTCATCAAACCCAGCCCGCCCAATTTGCAAGAGCTGTATCTCGGAAGTCTTGAAGCGATTGGTGTGGATATGGACCTGCACGACATCCGCTTTGTCGAGGACGACTGGGAAAGCCCGACATTGGGCGCGTGGGGCTTGGGTTGGGAGGTCTGGTGCGACGGTATGGAAGTCAGTCAATTCACCTATTTCCAGCAGGTGGGCGGGCATGACTGCCACCCTGTCTCGGGAGAGCTTACCTACGGGCTGGAGCGTCTGGCGATGTATATCCTTGGCGTGGATCACGTGATGGACATGCCGTTCAACGATCCTGACGCGCCCATCCCGCTCAGCTATGGCGATGTGTTCAAACAGACCGAAGAAGAATACGCCCGCTGGAACTTTGACGTGGCGAACACCGAGGTGTTGCTGCGCCACTTTGAGGAAGCCGAGGCCGAGTGCAAAGCCATCATCGAGCAAGAGCACATGGACCCCAAGACAGGCAAGCGTATCGTCATGGCCCATCCCGCCTATGACCAAGCGATCAAGGCGAGCCACATGTTCAACCTGCTCGATGCGCGTGGCGTGATCTCCGTGACCGAGCGGCAGGCCTACATCGGGCGGGTGCGTGCCCTGACCAAGATGTGCGCCGATGCCTTTGTCCAGACTGCCGCGGGTGGCTGGACCGGTGATGCGGCATGATGGGTAAAATTCTGGGGAGTGTTATTTTGGCCTCTGCTTTGATCGCCGGTGCGGCGCTTTATTATCTTCAGGTCTATGGCTTCTACCAAGAAGTGGACGCGCCCGCCGAGGGGGTCATGCTGCTGCCGCTGGCCAGCACGGAAGCCGAAGTGATCCCGATGGACGCTTACCAAGCAATCGACGCCGACAGCTCGCCCATCCGCTACCGCGCCTGTTTCACCACGCCCTATTCACTCGCGTTGTTGACGGAGACATTCCAGATGGTCGAGAACGCGACCCCGCGCAACGCGCCGGGCTGGTTCGACTGCTTTGATGCGGCAGCCATCGGCGCGGAGCTTGACGCAGGCACGGCGCTGACATTCCTGAGCCAGAAGAACATCCACTTTGGTGTAGACCGTGTGGTGGCGATCACCCAAGACGGGCGCGGCTATGTCTGGCATGAGCTTAATGACTGTGGCGAGAAGGCCTATGACGGCACTATCGTGGGCGAGGAATGTCCGCCTTTGCCCACCCGCAACGCACCCACAGAATAACGCCGTACGCGGCAAACCCGAGGTATCCCAGTGGCTGATCTGCTGATTGAACTGTTCTCCGAAGAAATCCCCGCCCGCATGCAGGCGCGCGCTGCCGATGATCTCAAAAAGCTGATGACCGACGGCATGGTGGAGGCGGGGCTGACCTATGCCTCTGCCGCCGCTTTTGCGACGCCGCGCCGCTTGTGTCTGACAGTGGAGGGCTTGCTCGACGCCAGCCCGCGCACGGTCGAAGAGCGTAAGGGCCCCAAAGCGGATGCGCCCGAGAAAGCCATCGAAGGCTTCTTGCGTGGTGCAGGTCTGACCCGCGATGATCTGGAAGAGCGTGACACGCCCAAGGGAAAGATACTCTTTGCCAAGATCACCAAAGAGGGGCGCCCCGCCGCCGAGATCATTGCCGAAGTTCTGGAACAGACGATCCGGAATTTCCCGTGGCCCAAATCCATGCGCTGGGGCAGTGGTAGCCTCAAATGGGTGCGCCCGTTGCAAAGCATTCTGTGCATTCTGAGCCGCGAAGACGGCGCAGAGGTCGTGCCGCTCGAAGTCGAGGGTTTCGCTTCCGGCAACGTGACCTACGGCCACCGCTTCCTTGCTCCTGACGCGATTACGGTGAGCAGTTTTGACGACTACGCCGCCAAGCTGAAGCGCGCGTTTGTCGTGCTTGATCCTGCAGAGCGGCGCGATGCGATCTGGAACGATGCGACCAACATGGCCTTTGCCAGCGGGTTAGAAGTTGTCGAGGATGCGGGCCTGCTGGCCGAGGTTGCTGGCCTCGTTGAATGGCCTGTGGTGCTGATGGGTCGGATCGGCGATGATTTCCTCGATCTGCCGCCCGAGGTGCTGCAAACCTCTATGAAAGAGCACCAGAAGTTCTTCTCCGTGCGCAACCCCAAGACGGGGAGGATTGAGAAATTTGTGACCGTGGCCAACCGTACGACGGCGGATGATGGTGCGACGATTTTGGCGGGCAACGAGAAAGTGCTGAGCGCCCGTTTGGCGGACGCGAAGTTCTTCTGGGACAATGATTTGCGCGTAGCGAAGTCCGACGAGGGCATGGCCGCATGGGTCGAGAACCTGCAAAACGTGACCTTCCACAACAAGCTGGGCACGCAGGCCGAGCTGATCGAGCGCATGGCCGTTCTGGCCCGCGAACTGGCCCCGATGGTGGGCGCGGATGCGGATGAGGCGGAGCAGGCGGCGCGCATCGCCAAGGCGGATTTGTCCTCCGAGATGGTCTATGAATTCCCCGAACTCCAAGGCCTGATGGGCCGCTACTACGCGATTGCTGCAGGCATGAGCGAGGAGGTCGCGGCCGCGTCCGAGGAGCACTATGCTCCGCTGGGGCCGTCTGATGATGTTCCGACTGCGCCTGTCTCGATTGCCGTGGCGCTGGCCGAGAAGATCGACAAGCTGACAGGCTTCTGGGCGATTGACGAGAAGCCTACGGGGAGCAAGGACCCGTTCGCGCTTCGCAGAGCGGCTCTCGGGTTTATTCGGACATCCTTGGAAAACGACCTCGCCATTCCAGTGCGCGAAGTGGTTGGAAGCTCGGCGCATGCAGCGGACGCGGAAGATCTTCTGGCTTTCCTCCATGACCGCCTCAAGGTCTATCTCAAAGACCAAGGCATTCGTCACGACATCATCGACGCCTGCATTGCAATGCCGAATAACGATGACCTCACCCTGCTGGTCAAGCGCGCGCGTGCGCTGAGCGATACGCTCAAGACCGACGATGGAGAAAACCTGCTCCAAGCGTTCAAGCGGGCCAACAATATTCTCAGCCAAGCCGAAGCGGGCAGCAACATCGAGTATTCCCACGGCGGCGATATCAAATACGCCGAGGAGGATGTGGAGCGCGCCTTGTTCAAAGCGCTGGATGCTGCCGAGGCTGTAATTGCGCCCGCGATGCAGAGCCAGGACTTTGTCACGGCCATGTCCGCCATGGCGAGCTTGCGGCCCACGCTGGATGCGTTTTTCGAGGGTGTGCAGATCAACACGGACAACGACATCGTGCGCCGTAACCGTCTTAACCTGCTAGGCCGCATCCGCACGCTCTGTGCTTCGGTGGCGGACCTCACAAAGATTGACGGCTGATTGACGCAGCGGCACAAGAGGTAAGCAAAAGCTTGCCCTGTGCCGCCAACCCCCTATGCTGCATCTGAAACCGAAGGATGCTGCAGTGCAGAATAACCCCGACACCACGCTGGTCACACAAACCGCCCCCATCGCCACTGCCACCCACGGCGGGCGGGCGAAGTGTTTGCAGCGTTTGGTGCGGCTGGACCTGCCCGTGCCGCGCACTGTGGCACTGTCTTTCGATACGGTTTCGGATATCGCAAGTGGCGGTCTGCCTGATGTAAGCAAGCTGGTAGAGCAATTCCCGATGAATGCGCTTTTGTGCGTTCGCCCCTCCAGTCAGGACCCCGACTGGGGCGGACCGGGGGCTGTGCTGAATATCGGGATGAACGATGCGCGGTTCGAGAGTTACCGCGATATGATGGGAGAAGATGCCGCCGCCGCACTCTACACCCGATTTATCCAGTCTTATGCCGTCAATGTGGTGCGCCTTGATCCCGATATGTTCGACCATATCGAAGGGGAAGGGCGCGCTGCGCTCGACGCGACGATTGAAGCCTATGAGGACGAGGCGGAAGAGACGTTTCCCCAATCGCGTCGCATCCAGCTGGCGGCTGTGCTGCGCTCCATGGCGCGCGCGTGGAACGGGACTTCTGCGCGCTTGCTGCGTCAGGCCAAGGGCGCGCCCGCGGAAGCGGGGCTGGGGCTGGTGGTGCAGCAAATGGTGTTCGGGCGCGGCACGGGGCATTGCGGCTCCGGCGTGCTGCAACTGGTAAGCAGTGAGACAGGCGCGCCACAAGTGACAGGCCGATATCTGAGCCAGAGTCAGGGGCGTGATGCGCTGGAGGGCGACAGCGGGTCGCTTTACCTTACCCGCGATCCGCGCGGGCCATCTCTGGAAGACGAGCTGCCCGACGCTTTCGAGACTTTAAAGACTTATGCGAGCCTGATGCGCACGCGTTTACGTGCCGAAATGCAGCTGGAATTCGCGATTGAGGACGGTGTTGTGCACATCCTCGACGGGGTGCGCGTCTCGCGCTCGTCGCGCGCGGCGGTGCGGATTGCTGTGACGCTGGCTGAGGATGGCGTGATCAGCCGTGAAGAAGCGTTGATGCGGGTGCAGCCGCGCCTGCTGACGGAACTGTTGCACCGCCAGATTGACCCCTCGTTCAAGCGAGATGTCGTGGGCAAGGGGATTGCGGCCAGCCCCGGAGCGGCCACAGGGCGTCTCGTCTTTGACAGCGCCGAGGCGCAGGCCAGTGCATCGCGCGGCGAGGCCTGTATTCTGGTGCGCCGCGAGACATCAAGCGAGGACGTGCGCGGCATGCATGCGGCAAATGCCGTGCTGACAGAGCGCGGCGGCATCACGAGCCACGCCGCTGTGATCGGTCGCGGTATTGGCCTGCCTTGTGTGGTTGGTGCCTCGACGATGGTATTTAACCAGCGTGACAAGACGATCACCGCGCAGGATGGCCGCGTATTTCGTTCTGGCGACGAGATGACGGTAGACGGCTCCACGGGCCAAATCCTCGCTGGCGCAGCAAGCCTGCAAGAAGCCGCACTGGACGAATATTTCCAGACCCTCATGGCTTGGGCCACCGATAGTGCGGACATCATGGTCCGTGCCAACGCCGACACGCCTCAAGACGCGCAGACCGCACGCAACTTCAACGCCGAAGGCATCGGGCTGTGCCGCACCGAGCATATGTTTTTCGAGCGCGCCCGCCTGACGGTGATGCGCGAGATGATCTTTGCCGAGACATCGGATGGCCGCCGTGCCGTGCTGGAACGGTTACTGCCCATGCAGCGTGAGGATTTCACGCAATTGTTCAGGATCATGCAGGGTAAATCGGTTTGCATTCGTCTGTTTGATCCGCCTTTGCATGAATTCCTGCCGATGGATGCCAGTGGTCAGCGCGAATTGGCCGAAGCGCTCGGGCTGCCACGTTCTGACGTGACGCGCCGCATTGAGGCGATGCGCGAATATAACCCGATGTTGGGGCTGCGCGGTGTGCGCCTCGGGATAACCGTGCCCGAGATTTACGAGATGCAGGCGCGTGCGATTTTCGAAGCGATCGTCGATGCCAGTCAGGATGGCGAAACGGTCATGGCCGAGATTATGATCCCGCTGGTCTCTGCCCGCCGCGAGGTGGAACTGGTGAAAGCCTCGATTGATGCTGTCGCGGCTGCCGTGCGTCAGGAGCGGGGCATTGATTTTGCATACTCCCTTGGCGTGATGGTCGAGACACCGCGTGCCGCGTTGCGCGCGGGTGAGATCGCGCCCTATTGTGCCTTCCTCAGCTTCGGAACGAACGACCTGACGCAGATGACATACGGGCTGTCGCGCGATGATGCGGGGCGGTTTATGTCGGACTACGTGCAGCAGAAAGTCTTCGACGAAGATCCGTTTCATACGCTCGACTATGACGGAGTGGGAGAGTTGCTGATGCTGGGGGCAGAGCGCGGGCGAAAGAGCCAACCGGGCATCACACTTTCGGTCTGTGGAGAGCATGGTGGCAACCCCGAATCGATAGCCTTTTGTAGGGCGGCGGGCTTTGATTATGTCTCGTGTTCGCCATTTCGGGTGCCGGTGGCGCGTTTGGCTGCTGCGCAGCTTGCGATTACTGACTTGGTTAAATAGCAGTTTTAAAACAATTTTAATTTGGCTTGCGGCAGTGGTCCGCCGACCAAAAGGCAAGACACTTGTCGGAAATACGCAATCGGGCTAGGCGAGCGGCTGCTTAAACAACGCTGGACCCTTCGTATATGTTCAAAACAATTGCACAATCTGGATTTGCCGCCGCGCTTGTGGGTGCGGTTCTCGCAGTTTTGCCCGTGGCGGTTTCCGCCAATACAACGGCGCAATCGCTAGCGCGGATCGAAGCGCGCGGATTGGCGGCTGTGTCTGAGGAGCGTCTGAACGACTTGGCAACGATGCCCGCGATTGTTGTGCCCGATACTGCAAAGGGGAGCGATAAGGTCTTCACCCGCGCATGGCTTGCCAGCCAGCCAAAGCCAAAGGGCAATTCCGAATTCAAGTGTCTTGCCGAAGCACTGTATTTCGAGGCGCGGGGCGAGACGGTTAAAGGCCAATTTGCCGTGGCCGAAGTGATCCGCAACCGCGTCAAGTCGAGCCGTTTTCCAAATTCATATTGTGGCGTGATTAATCAGGGCACAGGCCGCAAGCACCAGTGCCAGTTCAGCTATACTTGTGACGGCAAGCCCGAGGTCATCGCCGAGCCACGATCCTATGCCACTGTCGCAAAGGTGGCACGCGCCACCATTGATGGCAAATCCGCCGATATTACGAAGGGTGCCACGTTCTATCACACGACCGCCGTGCGCCCCAGCTGGTCACGCAAATTCACCAATACGGCGCGGTTCGGGGTCCATCTGTTCTACCGTCGCGGTGCCCGCACAGCCAGCAACTGACGCAAAGCGCGCGCAGATGGGCGTTTGCCACCCTCGACGGCAGGCCTTGGCCCGTATAAACGCGAGGGAAACCGATCTGCGGAGCGCCCATGACGTCTGAAACCCGCCTTGCCTTTGCCCACCCCTCTGAACGGGCGGCTGCCACGTCGACGACTGACGCGCTCGACCGGATATCGGTGCGCGACCATATCGTTGAAGTCGAGATTGGCGCGTTTCAGGCCGAACGTGGCGTGACCCAGCGGGTCTGCTTTAACGTCGTCGTCGAAGTGCAGCCTTTGAGCGGGCCGATTGACGACGATGTGGATCGCATCCTGTCTTATGACCGTGTGACGGAGGCCATTCAGGGCGCGCTTGCCGTTGAGCGGCTGGCGCTTTTGGAAACACTCGCGGATCGCGTGGCAGAGCGTATCTTGCACGCGCCCCAAGCGATGCGGGTCTTTGTCCGAATTGAAAAGCTGGACCGTGGTCCTGGTGCGCTGGGCGTCGAGATCGTGCGCGCACGTGATGCGTTGCCTGATGCTGACGCGGATGTGGAGGAAGACGCCCCCCAGCCAGAGCTTGTGTTCTTGGGCAATGCGGCGATTGCCTCGCCGCTTTTGCCGGAATGGCTCGACCAGTTGCACGCGCGCGGCCGTCCATTGGTTCTGTGTGTTGGTGCGTCCGATGTCGCTGCGCCGCAGGTGTCCCATAAAATGGCGCAGCGCCGCATTGATCTGCTTGCGATCGAACAGAACGCGTGGGTGCTGGCTGCACGAGATGACCGTTGTGTCGTTGTCGAGACGCGGACCGAGCTGGATTGGGCGATGAAAAACGGCCAGACCTGTGTTTGGGCACCGTCGAAGATAGTGCTAGACAGCGTCGATACCCCTTCAGCCCAGCCCCGCGATGCGGTGGCCTTGGCCGCGTGGTTTGCAGCTACCTTTGAGGCGCATGAAATGCTGGTGATCGGTGCGGACTTGCCCGAGGGTGCCTCTGTCCCACTGCGTAGTGCCTCGCCGGATGCCGAGATCCTTTAGCATGAGCCAAAGTTATTTCCGACCGTTGGTGCAATACGGGGTGGCACGTGCCGACAAGGCAGTGTCGCTTGCGGATGGAGGGGGCTGGTTCACGGATGTTGAAGTGCTGGATCGCGGAGCATCCCCACGCGTGATCACCGCGTCCGAAGTGCCAACGGAGGCGATGGCGCGGCTGACGCAGAGCCACCCGATGCGAATGAGCAGCGCGCGCATAATGGGGATTGTGAATACCACGCCCGATAGCTTTTCAGACGGCGGCATGCATGCCGCAGCGCAAGATGCGATTGCGGGCGGCCTTGCGATGGCGAATGCGGGTGCGGATATCCTTGATATCGGCGGCGAAAGCACGCGGCCCGGGGCCAGCCCTGTCGAGACCGAGGAAGAGATCAGCCGCACAGCACCTGTGATCGCAGGCCTTCGTGCGCAGGGGTATGCGGGCACCATTTCAATCGATACGCGCAAGGCAGCAGTGGCGCGGGCCGCGCTGGCGGCGGGGGCTGATCTGATCAATGACGTCTCGGGGTTTACCTATGACGCTGATCTGGCAGGCGTCGCAGCCCACGCGGATGTACCCGTTTGTGTTATGCACGGCCCTGTCGATCCTGCCACCATGCACCTCGATCCGCGCTACGATGATGTGGTGCTGGACGTATTCGACTGGCTGGAGAGCCGCATTGCGGCGCTGGCTGGAAAAGGCATCACACGCGATCGCATCATCGCCGATCCGGGCATCGGCTTTGCCAAAACACTGGATCATAATCTGGCGCTGCTCCAGCGGTTGAGCATATTTCACAGCCTCGGGGTGCCGATCCTGCTGGGCGCATCGCGCAAGCGGTTTATCGGTACAATCGGCAATGCGCCCGAGGCGCGCGGTCGGATGCCGGGTTCCATCGCTGTTGCCCTTGCAGGTCTTGCGCAGGGCGTGCAGATTGTGCGGGTACACGATGTGGCCGAGACGGCGCAAGCCTTCGCATTGTGGAACGCAAGCGGGGCGGGGGCGCCCGAATAACAAAAGGGACCCAGATGACAAAGCTTTTTGGCACCGACGGCGTGCGCGGCACCGCTAATATCCATCCTATGACCGCTGAAATGGCGCTGCGCGTCGGGGCGGCGGTTGGGCGGTATTTTCGCCGTGAGGAGACGTCCGCTGCGCACCGAGTGGTGATTGGTAAGGACACGCGGCTTTCGGGCTATATGTTCGAGAATGCGCTGACGGCGGGGCTTACTTCGACAGGGATGAATGTGCTTTTGCTGGGGCCGGTTCCGACACCTGCAGTAGGTCTGCTCACGCGCTCGATGCGCGCCGATCTGGGCGTGATGATCTCGGCCAGTCATAATCCCGCGCAAGACAACGGTATCAAGTTTTTCGGCCCTGACGGTTTCAAACTGTCTGATGCGGTTGAGGCCGAGATCGAGGCGCTGGTCGCCGCAGGGGTTGAGCCGACAACCGCACCAGAGATTGGCCGCGCCAAGCGTATCGACGACAGCCGCTTTCGCTATATCGAACGGGTGAAATCCAGCTTTCCGCGCCAGATGCGACTGGATGGTCTGAAGGTGGTGATCGATTGCGCCAACGGTGCGGCGCACCATGTGGCTCCGATGACCCTGTGGGAGTTGGGCGCGACTGTGATCCCCGTAGGTGTCTCGCCGAATGGGCATAACATCAATGACAATTGCGGCTCGACCTATCCTGCCACCGCGGCTGAGACGGTGGTGGCGCATGGCGCGGATGTCGGTATTTGTCTCGATGGCGATGCGGACCGTGTGATCCTGCTCGACGAGAACGGCAAGGTGGGCGACGGGGACCAGTTCATGGCGCTCATGGCCGCGCGCTGGAATGCGGATGAGCGGCTCAAGGGCGATGCATTGGTTGCCACCGTGATGAGCAATCTGGGGCTGGAGCAATTCTTGGCGGATCGCGGTGTCCGATTGGAACGGACCGCCGTGGGGGATCGCTATGTGGTAGAGCGGATGCGTCAGGGTGGCTTTAACCTTGGCGGTGAGCAATCGGGCCACATTGTGATGACCGATTATGCGACGACGGGCGACGGTTTGATGGCGGGGATGCAGTTCCTTGCCGAAATGATCCGCGCGGGAAAGCCTGCCTCGGAGTTGATGCATCAATTCGAGCCTGTGCCGCAGTTGCTGGAGAACGTGCGCTTTGCCGCGGGACAAGTACCGCTGGAAAATGCGCACGTAAAAGCGGCGATCGCGCAGGCTGAACAGGATTTGGCAGGGGGCGGCCGGCTGCTCATCCGTAAATCAGGCACCGAGCCGTTGGTGCGGGTGATGGCCGAGCACGAGGATGCAGCGCTCATGGAGCATGCGGTACAATCGGTCGTCACTGCCGTTGAGGATGCGGTCAAAACCTGACCGGATATGACCGCGCGGTGCAGGCCTGCGCCTGCGCGGCATGTTTTCGGATGGTTTTGTTTGGACTGTCGGCCTCGGGACGAAAGCCTAGCGTGTGAAGAGGCGTCGCAATGCGCCATACTGGCTAAGCCCCACGCCAACCAGAATGAGCGACATCGCCAGTAGGAGTGAATTGGGCAATGCCTCCCCGAGGATAATCGCGCCAAGCACGACCGACCAGACAGGCACCTGATAGTTAACCAATGACATGAACACCGGCCCCGCACTTCGCACCACTAGAACGCGCAGGAAATTGGCGCCTGCGGTTGGGACGAGGCCTAGGAAGGCGAGGACCGCCCATGTCTGGGCAGATGGCAGTGGCGGCAGGCCGTCAACAGCGAATGCAACAGGGATGGATATGGTCGCACCAATAATGAGAAGCACCGTAGCTAGCCCGATCGGGTGGGCGCTGGGCAGCCGGCGCAGCATGATTGATCCAACGGCGTAGCATCCAGCCGCCAGTACGCAAGCGATGCGGCCCGGCGTCTCGAGACTGGTGCCGGTGCTTTCGAAAGCCTGTGCGCCGATAAGGATCACGACGCCAACAAAACCAACCACGAAACCGATGGTTTTTCGCGGGGTCATCCGCTCTCCCGCTACTGTGAAATGCGCAAGCGGCAGCACAATCAGGGCCACCGCAGCCATTGATACGCCCGCGAATCCCGAGGTTACATATTGCTGGCCCCATGCCAGTAGCGAGAAGGGCACAGCGGAGCTCAGCCCGCCGATGATCACCATATTCGCATGATCCGCCCGCGTGCTTTTGCCGGAGAAGAGAGGGAACCCCAAAGACGCCCAGATGGCCCCCATCAACACCGCAGCAAAGGCAATCCGCGATGCCGCAAGCCAGAAGGGCGGCATGCCGCCTGCAAGGGCGACTTCGGTCACCATAAAGGTCCCGCCCCATGTGAGGCCGAGGATTGCAATCATAAGCCAGCTGAGCGGGGTAATTTGTGGGGAGGTATTCATTGCGCCAGATAGCGACAAAACCATGCGCGGGGCAAGGGCTTGCAGCGGTTTGACCGAGGGTGCGTCAAAACGGCGTGGAACGGAAAAGGGCAGGTGGGGTTATTTTCCCAAGAAGACAAGAGAAAACGAAAAGGAGACGAAAAAATGGAAAGCTCATTTTTGATTGGTGCCATGGCCTTCACGACCCTGTTGGGGGTTGCAGGATTTGCGTGGGCCTCGAAACGGAAAACAGATGCGCGGATTGATGATCTGAGCGCGCCGAAGTCCACTTTGGCCAAGGATAAGAGTTCGCATGGCAAGCCCGCAGATGTCTAATGCGAGGCGCTGAACGCAAAAAGGCCCGAGAAAATCTCGGGCCTTTCTTTGTTTGAAGCCAGATTAGTTCTTGGCTTTGTCGACCATTTTGCCTGCAGAAATCCAAGGCATCATGTCGCGCAGCTTGCCACCGACAATCTCGATCTGGTGTTCGTCGTTGGCACGGCGAGACGCCTTGAGCGTCGGCTGGCCCACTGCGTTCTCGAGCATGAAGTCACGCACGAATTTGCCTGTCTGGATGTCTGACAGAACCGCTTTCATGCGGGCCTTTGTCTCGTCGTAGGGCAGGATCCGCGGGCCGGAAACATACTGGCCATACTCGGCCGTGTTGGAGATGGAGTAATCCATATTGGCGATGCCGCCTTCATAGATCAGGTCCACGATCAGCTTTGTCTCGTGCAGACACTCGAAATAAGCCATTTCGGGCTCATAGCCTGCCTCGACCAGCGTCTCGAAGCCCATGCGAATGAGCTCGACGATGCCGCCACACAAAACGGCCTGCTCACCGAAGAGGTCGGTTTCGCATTCTTCGCGGAAGTCAGTCTCGATGATGCCTGAGCGGCCGCCACCGATGGCGGAACAATAGGACAGGCCGATTTCCAGCGCTTTGCCGGATGCGTTCTTGTCAACGGCCACAAGGCACGGAACGCCGCCGCCTTTGGTGTATTCGCCGCGTACGGTGTGACCAGGACCTTTGGGGGCCATCATGATTACGTCGACGCCTTCTTTCGGCTCGATCAGGCCGAAGTGCACGTTCAAACCGTGGGCGAATGCGATTGCCGCACCTTCACGAATATTGTCATGCACGTATTTCTTGTAGGTATCTGCCTGCAATTCGTCGGGCATTGTGAACATGATCACGTCGGCCCATGCGGCGGCTTCGGAAATTTCCATAACCTTGAGGCCTTCACCTTCGGCTTTGGCCGCGGATGGGGACCCTTCGCGCAGCGCTACGACGAGGTTTTTGGCGCCGGAGTCGCGCAGGTTGAGAGCATGGGCGTGGCCCTGTGAGCCGTAGCCGAGGATCGCAACCTTTGCGTCCTTGATGAGGTTAACGTCGCAGTCACGGTCATAATAAACGCGCATTGGAATATCCTTTTGGTTGGGTCTGACGGCAACATATCTAAAGTTTCGTGCGGGGGAAGTGTTGGATTGTGGATATTTATGACCAAAAGAAATATGATCATTCGTGATAGATGTAAATTTTGGAAAAATCATGCTTGATGACGCGGACCGCAGATTGCTGCGCTATTGGCAAGCGGAGCCGAGCCTGTCGCAGGGGGAGCTCGCCGAGCGTGCAGGAATGACCACGGGCAAGGCGACACGGCGGATTGCGCGAATGCAGGAGCTGGGCGTGATGCAAGGTGTGGGGGCTGTGATCGATTGGGCTGCCTTGGGATATACGGTGGAGGTATCGTTGCGGATCACGCTTGATAAGACGCAAGGCAACGCATTCGATACCTTTCTGGCGCAGGCGCGGGAGGTGCCCGAGGTAATAGAAGTGCAGACATTCTTAGGGCGCGTGGATGTGCGGTTATCCATCATTGCGCGCGATATGGCACATTATCAGGAGATTTACCGCAAGAGTATTTTGAGCCTGCCACATATCTCGGAGATTGAAGCGCTAATGCATGTGGCGCGGATCAAGACCAGCGAGGGCCTGCCGCTATGATCGATATTGATGATATTGACGTAAAGTTGCTCAAGGCATTAGCGCGAGATGCGGGGCAGAGTGCCGGCGCGTTGGGGCGCAGATTGGGGTTGAGCCAACCTGCCACGTGGCGAAGGATCAGACGGTTGGAAGAGGCCGGGGTTATCCGTGGACGTCATTTGCGGCTGAACGCAGAAAAGCTGGGCTTTGGCGTGACCGTATTCTTGGGTGTAAAGCTCGCGTTGCGCGGCCGTGTCAGCCTTGAGGATTTCGAGCGGGCCGTCACCGCGATCCCTGAAGTGCAGACGGTCGAGCATGTGCTCGGGCTGTTCGACTATCGTTTGCGCGTTGTTGCGCGGGACATTCCCGATTTCGAGCGGGTGCTGCGGCGGCGCATTATGACGCTTCCGGGCGCGGGTGAAGTCGAAGCGAACGTGCTTTTGAGTGAGGAGCGCCTCGCCGGGCCGCTCTAGTGACCCCTAAAGGAAACTTTTGTTCGCAAATCTGTTCTGACACCGTTCATCCTGCCTGTATGTATACCCAGATAGACTTTGCTTTCGTGCCATACAGTTCCTATCCACAATTAGGTTATCTGGATGGAGGAAAGACATGGCATTGCTAGACACGGTTGACCCGCAAGGGTTGGAAGAATTCTCGGTTGTGTTTACCGACCGATCCCTGAATTCCATGAGCGCGTCGTTTCAGACCGTAATGCGCGATATCCACGCAATGTTGTGTGAGGTCTATGGCGCGGCCTCTGCTGTGGTGATCCCGGGTGGCGGGTCCTACGGAATGGAGGCAGTGGCGCGCCAATTTGCCCGTAACCGCGATGTGCTGGTGGTGCGCAACGGCTGGTTCTCCTATCGCTGGAGCCAGATTATCGAGACGGGTGGGTTGACGGCCAATACCACAGTGATGAAAGCGCGACCTCAGGGCAACGCTGCGCCATCTCCCTATGCGCCTGCTCTGATTGAGGATGTGGTGGATGCGATCCGCACCCAGAAACCTGCGGTGGTTTTTGCGCCGCATGTAGAGACATCTGCCGGTGTGATCCTGCCAGATGATTACATCAAGGCGATGGCTGAAGCAGCACATGAAGTTGGTGCGCTAATGGTTCTTGATTGCATTGCGTCGGGCTGTGCGTGGGTCGATATGTCGGCACTCGGCGTTGATGTGCTGATCTCCGCGCCGCAAAAAGGTTGGAGCGCGCAGCCCTGTGCGGGGCTCGTGATGTTGTCAGAGCGCGGTGTGGCGCGGTTGGGCGAGACGACGTCAGACAGCTTTGCGATTGATCTGGGTAAATGGCACGCAATCATGCAGGCCTATCTGGACGGGGGCCATGCCTATCACGCGACAATGCCCACGGACGCGCTGCGCGTATTCCGCGACACGATGCTGGAGACCAAAGAATTCGGGTTCGAGCGCTTGAAAGAGGCGCAGTGGAAGCTGGGCGAGGGGGTCCGCGAGATGATGGCCGAGAAGGGCATCAAGTCCGTTGCCGCCGACGGCTATGGCGCGCCGGGTGTGGTGGTAAGCTATACCGACGATCCCGACATCAAAACGGGAAAGGCCTTCGCGGCCCATGGTATGCAGATCGCCGCGGGTGTGCCGCTGCAAGTGGGTGAGCCTGACGGGTTCAGCACTTTCCGTTTAGGACTGTTTGGCTTGGACAAACTCTATGATGTCGAGGGCACGCTGGGGCGGCTTAAGGCTGTTGCTGACAAGGTTTTGTAGCAAGACTCTGGCAGGGCTTAGGTCCTGCCAATGGCTGCCGCGCTGGGGGGAGCGTCGGCTATTGCTCGATTTGCCATTCGCTGCATCGCTCCTGAATTGGGACGTCGTGGACGCGATGCGCATTTGACTGGTATCCTCATTCCAGAGAACTAGCCGATGTGTGTAATAAGTGTTCACTCAAAGTCAGCACGAGTGACCTGCGCCACTCAGTTTGACGGCAAGTTTCTGGAGCAAGGAAAGACAGTCTGACAGCTGATCCACCGCTAGATACTCATCGGCCTTATGGGCTTGCTCTATCGAGCCCGGGCCACAAACAACAACATCCATTCCAAGATTTTGAAATATGCCGGCTTCAGTCCCAAAGGGCACCACGGCTGCTTCATTGCTTCCCGTCAGGGCGCTGACAATTTGGCGCGCTTCGCTTTCCAATGCGGGGACCAGCCCCTCCACTTCGCCGACGACTTCGGTTTCGATCGATGCTTCGGGGAACACAGCCTGCATCTTTGGCAACAACACATCGTGGCAATAGCTGCGCAGCTGTGATTTCACAAAATCAGCATCCGTTTTTTGCACGGGGCGCATTTCCCAGTCCACCTGAGCTTTGGGTGCAATCACGTTATGCGCGCTGCCGCCGTTCATCGCCCCGACGTTTACCGTCGTCCATGGCGGGTCATATGGGCTACCCTTGGGAGCCATCGCCTGAAGCTGGTCTTTTAGCTCCAGCAAAAGCGCTACGTAACGGGTCGCATATTCGACAGCGTTCACGCCTAGATCCGGTGCTGATCCATGTCCTTCGAGCCCTTGGAACCGTGTCGTGTATTCGTAGCAGCCTTTGTGCCCTTCGATGATCTTCATCTGTGTCGGCTCACCAATGATCGCGACGTTTGGCCTGATCCCGAGCTGATCCAGCGATTGCGCAAGATGGCCCGCGCCAATACAGCCGACTTCCTCATCATAGGTGAAGGCAAAGTGCAGCGGCCTATCGCGCACAGAATTTGCAAATTCAGACGCCATCGCGACGGTCGCTGCGATAAAACCTTTCATGTCGCAGCTGCCACGCCCGTAGAGGCGACCATCACGTTCGACCATCTTGAAGGGATCACTGGTCCAAGGCTGATCGGTCGCGGGGACAACATCACTGTGACCCGAAAGTACAATCCCGCCGTCTTTCCATGGTCCAATCGTGGCGAACAGGTTCGCCTTTTTTCCCGTGGGATCATTGAACAGCCGTACATCGGCGCCCGCATCTTCCAAGCGCGTTGCGAGATAGGCCATCATGACAAGATTACTCTCCGCTGAAACAGTCGGAAAGGCGATCAGGTCTGCGAGGATATCTTTGGTGGCATTCAGCACGTAATCAGCTTTTCACAAAGAGTTTGCGTTCGATATTGCACAGAGGGGCGGCAGGGCCGTCCTCGGTGATCAGAATGGTTTCTGTCGTCTCCAATCCCCATGTGTCCATCCAGAGTGCCGGCATGAAATGGAACGTCATACCCGCTTGCAAAACAGTTTCATCTTCGCTGCGGATCGATGCCGTACGCTCCCCCCAGTCGGGCGGGTAGCTCAGGCCGATGGGATATCCCATACGCCCTTTTCGCTCGATACCGTGTTTGGCCATCACAGACATGAAGGCATTCGCGATGTCGCAGGTTCGATTGCCTGCGCGCGCTGCGTCCAATCCCGCCGCGATGCCTTCAAGCTGGGCCGCCTCTGCGCGCTTCATCTCATCGGGAGGTGTACCAAGATAGATCGTTCGGCAAATTGGCGCGTGGTAGCGACGATAACAGCCCGATAGCTCAAAGAACGTGGCCTCGCCTGCTTTCATCGGGTCTCCGCTCCATGTCAGATGGGCCGCCGTTGCATCAAGGCCAGATGGCGTGAGGGGTACAATAGCGGGGTAATCGCCCCAATCATCGCCCACGCCAGTAATGCCCGCATGCATGATATCCGCGACCAGATCGTTCTTGCGCACGCCAGGCGCTGCGCGGTCGAGCGCAACCTGGATCACCTTTTCAGAGATAGTGGCCGCCTTGCGGATGAACCCGATCTCGGCCTCCGATTTGATGAGCCGTTGCCAGTTCACAAGACCCGTTGCATCGCTGAGTTGCGCATCGGGCAGCTCTGTCTTCAAGACATCGTGGGCTTTGGCGGAGTAGTAGTAATTCTCCATTTCGACACCGATATGCGTCCGCTCCAAACCGCGTGCCTTGAGCACTTCGGCAAGGTCCTGCATCGGGTGGATCACCGTGGATTGCACGTAGTGATCCCCGTAGCCAAGGATGTTGTCATGCCCCATCCAGCAGGTACGCCGCCCGCCCATCATATCCATATGGCGGCCCCACCAGATGGGTTCGCCTGTCATGGTGACGATGACACCCTGATGGACATAGAAGGACCAGCCGTCATAGCCCGTCAGCCAGGCCTGGTTCGAGGGGTCGGAAACAAAGACCGCCTCCAGCCCCGCAGCTTGCATTGCGCTGCGGGTGAGGCCGAGGCGGCGGTCGTATTCGGCTTGGCTAAAGGGTGCGTTGCTCATCCAAGTACCGCCTCTACTGCACGCACCGTGGCCGTGACGATTTGGTCAGCTTCGTCTAGGGTCAGACAGAAAGGCGGCGCAAAGCCAAGGATATCGCCCTGCGGCATGGCGCGCGCGATGATGCTGTCTTGCTCCAGCAGCTTGGCGGCGATCTGGGGGCCGATCTTGTCGGCTGCGTCGTAGAAGACGCGATCCGTTTTGTCTTTTACAAACTCCACAGCACACAGCATTCCTTCGCCACGCACATCCCCCACATGGGGGTGATCGCCAAGCGCCGCGCGCATCTTTGCATTGAGCGCGCCGCCCACATTGCCCGCGTTCTCAACCAAACCGAGGCTGTCGATAAGCTGTAGGTTCGCAACACCCGCTGCCGCGCCGATGGGGTGTGCTGAATAGGTCCAGCCATGCCCGATGGGGCCGTTTTCATCGGTGCCCTGTTCCAACACTGCCCACATTTTATCCGACACGATGGACCCAGACAGGGGCGCGTAGGCGGATGTAAGACCCTTAGCGATCGTGATCAGATCAGGCTTTATCCCATAGTGTTCAGAGCCGAACATCGTGCCCAAACGGCCAAAGCCTGTAACGACCTCATCCGCCACCAGCAGAATATCATAGCGATCCAGAACAGCCTGAATGGCAGGCCAATACCCCGCAGGCGGCGGCACAATTCCGCCGGTGCCCAAGACGGGCTCTGCCACGAACGCCGCAATCGTATCGGCCCCCTCACGCGCAATCATCTCTTCCAACTCGGCCACGCAATGGGCGACGAATTCAGCCTCGGACTGGCCCAAATCGGCGCGGCGAAAGAAATCTGGTGCAATGGTGTGCATAACCTGCGCCAGTGGCAGATCGAATTTCTTGTGAAAAAGCTCGAGCCCCGTCAGGGAGCCCGTCATCAGCCCCGAACCATGATACCCCCGCCAGCGCGAGATTATCTTTTTCTTCTCGGGGCGCCCGAGGATGTTGTTGTAGTACCAGATGAGCTTGATGTTGGTCTCGTTCGCGTCAGAACCAGACAGCCCGAAATAGACCTTCGACATATGGTCGGGCGCGCGGTCCATCACCATCTTGGCCAAGGTGATCGAGGCCTCGGTCCCGTGTCCGACATAGGAATGGTAATAGGCCAGTTCCTTGGCTTGATCCGCAATGGCCTCGGTAACCTCGGAGCGGCCATAGCCGACGTTCACGCAATATAGCCCTGCAAATGCATCGAGCATCCGGTTGCCATCACGGTCCTCGATGAATGCGCCAGAACCACTTTTGATCACACGCTGTGGCAGATTACCCCGCGCGAACTCCGCCAGATGGGTTGACGAGTGAAAGAAGTTCTCTCTGTCCCATTGTTCCAATTTGTCATTGTGCAGCATCGCTTGTCTCCTTGTTTCGATCTCGAAGGATCAATGTCACATGAAAGGAGCCGTTTGCGCGCGCAGGGGACATGATCCCTGTCAAGGGCGGGAAGCTCCGCTCACCCAAGCAGCAGCGCACAATGCCTTTATTGCCAAGGTGCAAAAACCATAGGAAGATTCGTTTGCTTTGGGAACTCAAAAACGAATGGCACGAGGACTTGAAGTTGCCTGCTTGGCAAAGTGGCTCGTTTTTTTGCCATTCATTGTAAGTAGGGGAGGACTTGTGAAAGATATTTGCGTGTCGATGGCGGTGAAGGGCGGAAATCTCTCTCTTGATGTCAAATTAGCTGATAATTTGCCGCTAGTTCGTATGCAGTGAGCAATTCAAATATCTTATCCTTAAAGAAGCATCCAAATGCTCTTTGAGTAGTACCGTTTATGAAAGACCCCGCCATGAAAGCTGTCCTGTTTGAAAAATTCCAAGAAGCCCCGAAGCTTACGACCGTGAGCGACCCCAGTCCCGAGGCCCATGGAGTGGTGCTGAAGGTTGAAGCTACTGGCGTGTGTCGCAGCGATTGGCACGGCTGGATGGGACACGATAGTGACGTCGACTTGCCGCATATCCCCGGTCACGAGCTTGCTGGCGTGATAGAAGCTGTCGGCAAGAATGTAGCGAATTGGAAGGTCGGTGACCGCGTAACGGTGCCGTTTATCTGTGGATGCGGCTCTTGCTCGGAATGCCACGCAGGACAACAGCAGGTGTGCTTGCATCAAAAGCAACCCGGCTTCACCCATTGGGGGTCGTTCGCCGAGTATGTCGGCATTCATCAGGCAGACCTGAACGTTGTCGCATTGCCTGAGGACATGGATTTTGCCACTGCCGCCAGCCTCGGCTGCCGTTTCGCGACCTCGTTTCGGGCTGTGATTGATCAGGGCAAGGTTTCCGCTGGTCAATGGGTTGTGGTGCATGGATGTGGCGGCGTGGGCTTGTCGGCGGTGATGATCGCCAGCGCTGCGGGTGCGAACGTGATCGGGGTGGATCTTGACCCTGCCAAGCTGGAACTGGCAAAGGATTTGGGCGCGGTAGCTGCGATCAATGGCGCTGAGGCGGATGTGCCAGATGCGATCCGCGACATCACCAAAGGCGGCGCGCATCTGTCGCTCGACGCCCTCGGACACCCGACGACGATGACAAATTCAATCCTGTGCCTGCGCCCGCGCGGCAAGCACATTCAGGTGGGGTTGATGCTCGGCGAACATGCTGATCCCGCTGTGCCAATGTCCAAGATTATCGGCCAAGAGATCGAGCTTGTCGGCTCACACGGGATGCAAGCGCACCGCTATGGCGCGATGCTGGATATGGTGGCGAGCGGCAAGCTTGATCCTGCGCGGCTGGTTGGAGACAAGATCAGCCTTGCTGATGCGCCAGAGGCTTTGATGAATATGAATAAATTCCAGTCGGTCGGCGCAACTGTCATCACAAAGTTCTAGGCGGTGAAAGAAAGCACACTCATTGGAGGGTCAACTTCGGTATCTCTACCATAGACACTCCACTACACATTTGCTGTGGCATAGAGCGTCTCTTGGTATCTGTTGTCCCGTTCAGGGTTCTTTCGTCCATGTTTGGCAGTTTTTTCCAGCCCCGCCACACCTTCAGGGTTTGCGGGGCTAGAAGCACGGCCTCATTCGAACGCAGTCACGTGATCGCATCAAGTATCCGCGCCCAAGAACGGATACCCTTGTGGAAGCTCTCCATGTCATATTTTTCATTGGGGGAATGAATTTGGTCGTCGTCTTTACCAAATCCGATGAGGACGGGCGTGGTATCGAGGATATTCTGGAAATGCCCCGCGATGGGGATTGAGCCGCCACAACCGATATATGCCGCAGGCACACCCCATTCGTCGCTGAGCGCTTTGAGCGATTTGGCGAAGGCGGGATCATCCGTGGGCGTGCCCGATGCGGCACTTGCGCCATGATCTGCCCATTCTGCCGTGCAATCGGGGGGAAGCATGCCTTCAACCATCTTGCGAAAGCTGGCGCGGATTGCGAGCGGGTCTTGACCCGCCACAAGGCGGAAGGAGATTTTGGCGCTCGCTTGGGAGGGCAGAACGGTTTTGAAACCGTCTCCCTGATAACCACCGCCGATGCCGTTGACTTCACAAGTAGGCCGCGACCAGATCATCTCCAAAGGCGTGCGGTCCTGCTCCCCTGCGGGGTGGGACAGGTCCACGTCGCCAAGGAATTTGCTGTGGTCGAAGGCAAGGCCCTGCCACTGCGCCTCCAACTCGTCGGAGAGTTCTTGCACGCCGTCATAGAAACCGGGGATCGTGATGCGCCCTTGGTCGTCATGCAACGATGCGATCACACGGCTGAGCACGCGAATGGGGTTGATCGAGATGCCGCCAAACATGCCCGAGTGCAGGTCCTTGTTAGGGCCTGTGATCGTCAACTCTTCGCCCAGAAGGCCGCGCAGCATGGTGACGATGGCGGGTGTGCGGCTCTCGAACATGCCTGTGTCACAGATCATGGCAAAATCGGCCTGCAACTCGTCCTTGTTCGCCTCCATGAAGGGGACCAGCGAGGGGGAGCCTGATTCCTCTTCACCCTCGAAAAAAAATGTAATGCGGCAGGGCCAGTCGCCTTTGACCTCTTTCCACGCGCGAAACGCCTCGAGAAATGTCATTAATTGCCCCTTGTCGTCTGCCGCACCGCGGCCGCGGATGACGGGGCCTGCATCCGTGTCCTCGATTGCAGGATCAAACGGGTCGCGATCCCACAGGTTCAGGGGGTCCACAGGCTGCACATCATAGTGACCATAAAACAGAAGATGCGGCTTGCCGTCTTCGGGCCCCACATGCCCGACAACCATCGGATGGCCTGGTGTGGGCCTTTTTTGTGCATCAATTCCAAGGCTTTGCAGGTCTGCCACCAGCCAGTCCGCCGCTGAGTCACAATCCTGTTTGAAGGCAGGGTCGGTCGAGATCGACTTGATCCGCAGCAGATTGAGCAGACGCTCGGCTGCGGCGGGAAGATCATCGTCGATGCGGGCGAGAACGGCGTCGAGGGACATGGGCTAAGCTCCTGAAAACTGCAATTTGATCAAATCGTAACAGGCAAAGGAGCGATGTCCAGAGGGCACAAGCGATACAGATGCGCAGCCTGCGACACTACGCTCCCGTTTGGCAGTTGAACGGTTTGGAACCATTCTATATCTACTCACCGAACCAAGGATTTCCCCGCTGGGGAGGTCGCATGATACGGAGATGCGGATGACCTATTCGGACCAACTTGACCAGGCGTTGACACGTTTGCACGACGAAGGTCGCTACCGCACGTTTATCGACATCGAGCGCCGCAATGGCAACTTCCCGCACGCTGTCTGGACTAAGCCTGATGGCTCTGAGAAAGACATCACTGTCTGGTGTGGCAACGACTATCTCGGGATGGGTCAAAATCCTGTGGTGCTTGAGGCAATGCATGAAGCGCTGGATGCAACGGGTGCAGGTTCTGGCGGGACACGCAACATTTCGGGCACGACAGTCTATCACAAACGCCTTGAGGCGGAACTGGCGGATCTTCATGGCAAGGAAGCAGCATTGCTGTTTACCTCGGCCTATATCGCCAATGACGCCACGCTGAGCATACTTCCAAAGCTGTTTCCGGGCCTGATCATCTATTCCGACGCGCTCAACCACGCCTCCATGATCGAGGGCGTGCGCCGCAACGGCGGGGCCAAGCGTATTTTCCGTCACAATGATCTCGAGCACCTGCGCGAGCTGCTTGCAGCGGATGATGCGGATGCGCCCAAGCTGATCGCCTTTGAGAGCATCTATTCCATGGACGGCGATTTCGCCCCCATCGAGGCGATCTGTGATCTGGCCGATGAATTCGGCGCGCTGACCTACATCGACGAAGTGCACGCCGTGGGCATGTACGGGCCGCGCGGGGCAGGGGTGGCAGAGCGCGATCGCCTCATGCACCGTCTTGATATCATTAACGGAACACTGGCCAAAGCTTATGGTGTGATGGGTGGTTATATCACCGCTTCCGAGAAGATGTGCGATGCAATCCGGTCCTATGCGCCGGGGTTTATTTTCACCACATCGATCCCGCCTGCGGTGGCGGCAGGGGCTGCGGCGTCAGTGGCTTATCTCAAGCGCGCACCCGAATTGCGCGAGCAACACCAACAGCAGGCAAAGGCGCTCAAGCTGCGGCTCAAGGGTCTGGGCCTGCCGATCATTGATCACGGCAGCCATATTGTTCCCGTGATCGTGGGCAATCCCGTGCACACAAAAATGTTGTCCGACATGCTGCTCGATGAGCATGGCATTTACGTGCAACCCATTAATTTTCCAACAGTTCCGCGCGGGACAGAGCGGTTGCGCTTTACGCCCTCACCCGTGCACGGACCAAGCGAAATGGACGCGCTTGTTTCGGCAATGGACGGTCTTTGGGCGCACTGTGCGCTGAATCGTGCCGAAGAGGCGGGTTAACCTTGCTTTAACTCGCTAATTTTATTGCGCTATGCTAGTGTTTACTTAAGAAAAGACTTGAGACGAATCAAAATTTGAGGTCGTCCCAAATTGAGCAGATAAGCATAGTAAGCTAGGGCATTGGTATGATTGGGCGTTGGGCATCCAAGAATAACGCACAAGAGCCGGTCGAAACCACGGGTTTTGACGGCTTTGAATTGCGTCTTGGTGACCTCATGCGGGGCGAGCGCGCGACTCTGGGCAAGTCCCTGCTGGACGTGCAGCGTGAACTGCGCATCAAAGCATCCTATATCGCTGCTATCGAGAATGCCGACCCCGATGCGTTTGACACACCCGGATTTATTGCAGGCTACGTGCGCTCGTATGCGCGCTACCTCAACATGGATCCTGACACAGCTTTTAGTGCGTTTTGTGCGGAAAGCGGCTTCAGTGTTGCACACGGTATGTCCGCTGAAGCATCTGTCGTAAACAAGCCGAGCCGTGAAGAGCGTCTGAGCCGTCAGGCGGAGCAGGATATTTTCTCGCGTCCCGTGATGCCCTTCGCACCTGGTGGCGACAATTTCCTCTCACGGATCGAGCCTGCGGCGATCGGTTCGATGTTGGTGCTGGTTGCCTTGATCGGCGCAATCGGTTTCGGCGGTTGGAGTGTGATGAAGGAAGTGCAGCGTGTTCAAGTGGCACCTGTGGACCAGACCCCGGTGGTTTTGTCAGACCTTGATCCGCTTGAAGCGAATGCGCCTTCCCAGACAGCCTCCATTGACGGTGTGACTGCGCCGCAAGCCTTGTCTGATGCGCCGCGTGTCGAAGCGCTGGATCGTCTCTACCGCCCCGCTGCGCTTGAAGTGCCGGTGCTGGTTGCACGTGATGCCCCGATTTCATCCCTCGACCCGCGCACTGTCGGCGTTTTCGAGGCGCAAGAGACACCTGAACAAGAGGCGCCATCGGTTTTTGCGGGTGCTGTGGACGGGGCTATTTCCGAAGCGCTTGAAGGCGAGACAACCACCGCTGGCTTGACTGTACCTCGCGTGCTTGAGGGTCCCGCACCCGCGGTGCAGGTTGTCGCCACAAGCGAGACATGGGTGCGTGTGACAGCGGCGGATGGGACCAATATCTTCGAGAAAGTCATGCAGAAGGGGGATACATTTGATGTCCCCGCGCTCGAAGAAGCGCCACTGCTGCGCACGGGTCAAAGTGGTGCGGTCTATTTCGTGATGAACGGTGAGTTTTTCGGCCCTGCTGGTAGCCGTGGTAGCGTGACGTCAAATGTGCCGTTGCAACAACAGGCTCTTGCCGAGCTTTATACCCCCGCACAGCCGGGCGACGACAGCGCACTTGAAACTCTGGTCGCAGAATTGCGCGCCGAGACAGAGACACCTGCGGCAGATTGATCCTTTGCCTCTGGGCGCGCCCCGAACCCTCCCAATCCTGTAACCTTTCGATTGAAGTACTGCCTTCGGGTGGCTACTTAGGAACTGTCGAAACTGTCTAACGAGGTTGACATGTCGCTCAATCATATCCGTCCTTGGCGCAACATTTACCGCCGCAAATCCCGCCAAATTATGGTGGGCAACGTGCCTGTCGGAGGCGACGCGCCGATCTCGGTCCAGACGATGACCAACACGCTCACCACAGATGCAAAAGCGACGATTGCACAAATTCAGGCTGCGGCCGAGGCGGGTGCAGATATCGTGCGGGTCTCTGTCCCCGATGTCGAAAGCTCGACCGCGCTCAAGCAGATCGTGCGCGAAAGCCCTGTACCGCTCGTGGCGGATATCCATTTCCACTATAAACGCGGGATTGAAGCGGCAGAGGCGGGAGCAGCTTGCCTGCGTATCAACCCCGGCAACATCGGGGATGAAAAGCGCGTCAAAGAAGTGATCAAGGCCGCGCGCGACAACAACTGCTCCATCCGTATTGGTGTGAATGCAGGGTCGCTGGAAAAGCATTTACTCGATAAATACGGGGAGCCATGCCCCGATGCGATGGTCGAGAGCGGGCTGGACCACATCAAAATCCTGCAAGACAATGATTTTCACGAATTCAAGATCAGCTGCAAAGCCTCTGACGTCTTTATGGCTGCTGCCGCCTACCAGCAATTGGCGGAGGCGACGGATGCGCCGATCCACCTTGGCATTACCGAGGCGGGTGGGCTTATTTCGGGCACTGTCAAATCTGCGATCGGGATGGGCAACCTGCTGTGGATGGGGATCGGTGATACAATCCGTGTATCCTTGTCAGCGGACCCTGTGGAAGAAGTAAAAATGGGCTTCGAGATCCTGAAATCGCTGGGCCTGCGCCATCGCGGTGTCAATATTATCTCATGCCCGTCGTGCGCGCGTCAGGGTTTCGATGTGATCAAAACCGTCGAGACGTTGGAAAAGCGCCTTGAGCATATCAAGACGCCAATGAGCCTGAGCATCATTGGTTGTGTCGTGAACGGCCCCGGTGAGGCGCTCATGACGGATGTGGGCTTTACGGGCGGTGGTGCAGGCTCTGGCATGGTCTATCTTGCGGGTAAGCAAAGCCATAAGCAGGACAATGCCAGCATGGTTGACCACATCGTCGAGCAGGTCGAAGCGCATGCCGCCAAGCTTGAGGCCGCCGCCGCCGAGGATGCGTAACTAGCGTATCCCGAGGCCCATCTGCATGAGCATCTTGCGCACTGGGGCAGCGCCATAAAGCGCACTCAAACCTGCGGCACGTGCGTCGCGGGCGAGGGTGCTGCTGGCCTGACTGGCGCGGTTCAATAGGTCAATGCCGCGCACCCGCAGGGTGATGTCGCCGTAACGGGCCTTGTGATAGGCCTCAAGCATCTTTGCATCACCAAGCCCCTCGCGCCGCTCCTCTGCCAGATCAAGCAGTGTCGCGATGTCGTTGAGGGACATGTTCAGACCCTGCGCTCCGATCGGAGGCATGACATGGGCCGCCTCCGCGATAAGCGCGACACGTTCCGCCGAGAGCCTGTTGGCGTGTTGCGTGATGATTGGCCAGATCTGACGTCTGCTGACGAGCGTGAGGGGGCCAAAGTGGTGGGTCGAGCGGGCGGAGGCTTCGGCCTCAAAGGCTTCGATATCCATCGTCGCACGCTCCTGTGCAATGCGGCCGTCATCCATCCAGACCACAGCAGAGCAGGGCATGCCGTCACGGTCGGGCAGGGGTACCAGCGTGAAAGGACCACCCGTGCGGTGGATTTCAGTGGAGACATTGTTGTGTGGAATGGGATGGGTCACAGCAAACACCAATGCCTTTTGGCCATATCGCTGTGTGCTGACAGGAATGCCCGCCGCCATCCGCATCGCAGACGCACGCCCGTCTGCTGCAATCACAAGCTTGGCCTCAACAGTGCTGTCATCGCTAAGCGTGACTTTTGCGCCCGTTGTGCGCGTAAACAGCCGCTTGGTGCTGATGCCAGACCGAAAATCCACGGTATCCAACGTCTCGAGCCGCGCCAGCATTTCGCGGCGCAGCAGCCAGTTAGGGAAATTCCAGCCAAAGGGCTGCTCGGAGATTTCTGACGCGTCGAATTCGCGGGTGACGCGTGGTTCGGGTTCGGCGCCGCCAGCGTCAATGATGCGCATGACTTGCAAGGGGGCGGCATGGGGTGCAAGCGCGTCCCATAGGCCTGCGCGCTCCAACAGGTCGCGTGCAGGTTGCAGCATCGCGGTCGAGCGCAGGTCGGCACCTTCCGCCGCACCATCCGTAATCTGGGGCGTTGGATCGACACAGACGACACTAAATCCGGCAGAGCCAAAAGCCGCAGCGGCCGTCAGACCCGCAATTCCGCCACCAGAAATCAGAATGTCACATGTGTCCGCCATTATGGCCTCCTAGCGCTGTAGATCGTGCAGGAATAAAGATAGGTCGTCAGTGTGAAATTGCACATGCGGCGCGTCGGCGCGCTGGGGCGCTACGTGCACGGTACGCATGCCCAAATCATGCGGCACGGCAAGGTTGCGCGGATCATCCTCGAACATCGCGGCCTGTAAAGGGTTCAGCTTGTCCTGGGCAAAGACCGCATCAAATGCGCCGCGTTCGGGCTTGGGCAGAAAGCCCGCATGCTCGACACCGTAGATCGCATCGAACAGGCCCGACAGGCCGCGCGCCTCAAGCACACGCTCGGCGTAGGGGGCACAGCCATTGGTATAGACGATGCGACGACCGGGCAAAGCGCTGATGCGTCCGGCGAGGACGGGATCAGGGGTGAGGCTTTCCATCGAGATGTCATGCACATCGACCAGATAAGGCTCGGGGTCGACATTATGCTCGCGCATCAGGCCCGCAAGGGTCGTGCCATGGGTCTGCCAGTAGTGCATACGCAGGCGGTCGGCCTCGGCGCGGTCCACCCCCACGGCGTCCATCACCCATTTGGTCATCCGCACCTCGATCAGATCAAACAGGCGCGCCTCGGGCGGGTATAGCGTGTGATCAAGGTCGAAAACCCAAGTGGTCACATGAGAAAAAGCATCAGCAGACATGAGCCTACTGGTATGGGCAAGGCAGGTGCAGTGCAAGAGCGCGATCATGGCTATGCGCCTGCAAAAACTGCCGTTAAGGTATCATCATAGTTTGAGAAAAGGTCCTTTATGCCCCCTGCCACATCCTTGAGCCGCTCTGGTCCCGCGGACGCGTACAGTATGATCCTTGATGCGATAGACACGGGCACATACCGTCCAGGAGACCGTTTGGTAGAGAGCGAGCTGGCAGAGCGTTTGGGCGTGTCGCGCACACCGATCCGTGAAGCGTTGCAACGGCTCGAGACGCAATCCTTGCTCGTGCGCGATGGGCGCAGCTTGATTGTCGCCTCCCTCGATCACAATCAAATGGCCGAGCTTTATGTGGTGCGCGGTGAACTGGAAGGGCTGGCGGCGCGGCTTGCCGCGCGCAATGCCACCGAGGAAGAGGTGAAGCTGCTGCGTGAGATGGTTGAGGCGGATAATGCGCTCAAGGATCATCCCGCCGCGCTCGCCCGCGCGAACCGCAGGTTTCACAAGCAAATCCATCTCGCCTCCCACAACCGTTTTCTGGTGCAACAGCTGGATCTTGTGCACCGCTCGATGGCGCTGATGGCGACGACATCCTTGGCGGTCCAAGGGCGCGGCACAATTGCCCAGCATGAGCATGACCGCATTGTGTCAGCGATTGAAGCACGCGATGGGGATGCTGCGGATGCGGCGCTCAGGGCGCATATTTCGGTCGCCTTTACCACGCGCCTTAAGCAGGAAGCCGAACTGCGCGAGGCGGAGGCTTAATCAGGCTCCGATGTGATGCCATGCTCCGTCTTGTCCCAATAGAACGGCTCGAGCACCAGCTCTTTAAGCGCTTTGTAGGCTGAGAGGGCGGCCATGGGGAAATAGAGCGGGAGCGTAAAAACGTAAGGCATGAGGTGTTGGTGCTCGCGCCGCGAGACAGCGACCAGTGATATCGCCAGATTGACCAGCTCTGCAAAGATAAAGAACGAAGCCATGGTCACCGCAATAGGGTAGCCGAGTGTCAAGCTCACCGGATGCTGAATGCCTGTCGGCAAAAGCCAAAAGGACCAGAGCAGGGGCGCAAGGGCAAACTGTGTGAACGTGGCGAGCAGGAGCGTTTGAACTCCCAGAAACCGCACAAAGCCCAGATCACGGATCAACTGACCCGGGTCGCGCATGTGCACAAGCCATGTGATCAAAAACCCCTTTAGCCAGCGCGAGCGCTGCTTGACCCATGGCCATGCACGGCAGTTTGCCTCCTCGAAAGTCACAGTCGGGATAAGCTCGGTCACGTAGCCACGGCGCGCCAGCCTGATGCCCAGATCGGCATCCTCGGTCACGTTATGCGCATCCCAGCCGCATAGCTCCTCCAGAATGGGGCGGCGGAAGAACAAGGTTGTGCCGCCCAGCGGGATCACCAGCCCCAGCCGTGCCACACCGGGCAGGATCACCCGCCACCACGTGGCATATTCGATGGCGAAGCAGCGCGAGATCCAGTTTGTCTTGGCGTTGTAATAGTCCAGCACCCCTTGCAGGCAGGCCACATTATCAGGAGCATCCTGAAACCTGCTCACGACTTTTTCGATCTGGTCGTGCTCGGGGGCGTCCTCGGCATCCCAGACGCCAATGATAGAGCCACGGCAGAAATCCAGCGCATAATTCAAGGCGCGCGGTTTTGTGGTCAGGTTATTTGCATCCGGCACTTCGATAACGCTCATCCAGTTTGGCAGGTCGGTGTTGGCAATTGTCTCGCGGGTAACCGTGTCGCCCTCTTCCAACACCAGAACCACCTCCAGCAGGGAACGTGGATAACTCAGCCGCGTCAGGCGCTGGATCAACTTGCCAGCGATTTCATCCTCTTTCAGCAGGGGCACAAGCATCGACACTTTCGGCAGGGCCTGCGGCAGACGGTTACGTTGGGTGGTAAAAGGTGTGGCCTGCGCCATTTTCGATATCTGGGCGCAAAAGGCGGCGATCTTCATCACTGTGCTCATCACCAGAGTTAGAAAGGCAAAGAGAATGCCGATCGTAATGGTCCAAGCAGGCGCCAGCGCAATAGCAGTGGCAAGGCCGCCCAGCAGGATCAAGGCGACAGGTTTGTGCATTGGAGAAATCGCTGACCAGCTTCGACAGCTTTGTGCCGCGGGGACGCGGGTCTCTGCAGCCTCGATCAGCTCGGCACCATAAAGTTGCCCAATGTGCTGTCTGACTTGTGGGGCACTCACCAGCACGGGCAGCATGGGGCGGGCATTATCTGGAAGTGCAATGCGCAAACGGTCGAAGTCATCGGGATGGGTCACCCCTACCAGAAGAATATCCCCCATCTTGATCCATGGAACGCAACGGTGCTCTAGGCATGCGGCAGAGGGCAATTCTACGCTTAGATCGGGGTCGGGCGGATCGAGAAAAAGATCTGCGCGTGGAATATTGCGCTGTTGCGAGACCATGTGCAGGACGTCATCAGGTGCAACAAGACCTTCGGCCACAAGGATTTCACCAAGCGGTGCATCCACCTCCCGCTGCATATTGAGTGCGTGAACCAGATCTATCTGTGAAATGAGGCCCGCGTTTACCATTACCCGCCCCAAAGGCAGCCGCTCCGCTGGCGGTGTAGCCACCTGCGGATCAGGCAATCTGAGGTAAAGGTCGCTCATCTGGCGCGCACCCGTAATCGTTTCAATACAATTAAATCAATTACAGAGAGGGATTAACGAGTCGTTAATTCAAGCTTACACCGCGATGCGTAAGCTACAGTGGGCACACCTCAGGCGGATGTTTTCGCTGCACGCTCGGCCATCGCCTCGGCAAACCGCTCAAACAGGTAATAGCTGTCTTGCGGGCCAGGAGACGCTTCGGGGTGGTGCTGCACGGAATATACGGGTCGGCCTTCCATGCGGATACCACAGTTTGACCCGTCAAACAGGGAGCGGTGCGTTTCAATCACTCCTGCAGGAAGCGACTGGCCGTCTACTGCAAAGCCGTGGTTCATTGAAGTGATCTCGACCTTGTCGGTTTCCAGATCTTTGACGGGATGGTTGGCGCCGTGATGGCCGTGGCTCATCTTGACGGTGCTGCCGCCGAGGGCGAGGGCCAGCATCTGGTGACCAAGGCAAATGCCAAAGACGGGTAACTCACTCTTTGCGAGGACGTCTTTGATCATCGGGACGGCATATGCACCCGTTGCCGCCGGATCACCCGGTCCGTTGGACAGGAATACCCCGTCAGGATTATGCGCCATGATGTCATCATAGGTAGCGGTGGCGGGGAGCACAGTCACATCGCAGCCTGCGGAGGCAAGGCAGCGCAGGATGTTGCGCTTGGCGCCGTAGTCAATCGCGACAACCTTGTGTGAGGGCGCAGTCTGGGTTGGGTAGCCATCAGGCCAGGCCCACCGCATCTCATCCCAGCGGTAGGACTGCGCACAGGTCACGTCCTTGGCCAGATCCATGCCTTCCAGCCCTGCAAAATCGCGTGCTGCCTGAACCAGTGCTGCAACATCAAAATTGCCGTCAGGATCATGGGCAAGGGCCGCATGTGGCGCGCCCTGTTGGCGGATCGCACGGGTCAGGCGGCGCGTGTCGATGCCACCAATGGCGATACGTCCGCGCGCAGCGAGCCAATTGGACAAATGCTGCGTGGTGCGCCAGTTGCTGGGCTCTGTCGGCATCCATTTCACGACCATCCCTGCGGCGACAGGATCGCCGGTCTCGTCATCTTCGGAATTTGTGCCTGTGTTGCCGATATGGGGAAAGGTAAACGTCACGATCTGCCCTGCGTAGGACGGATCGGTCATAATTTCCTGATACCCCGTCATAGCCGTGTTGAAGCACATCTCGGCCACTGTCTGGCCCTGTGCGCCAAAGCCCATGCCGTAAAACACCGAGCCATCGGCAAGAGCAAGGCAAGCAGTCGGATGTGAGGGAGCGGTAAGGGCCATGATCGTATCCTTGAGGATGGGGGGCGCGGCAGCAGCCCGAAACGGGGACAAGATGCAGAGCACCTTATTCGGCAAACGTGTGCAAACTATAGCGGTGGATGGGCAGGGTCAAGATTGACTGCTAAATGAATAGTTCTGTAATTTCAGTAAGTTGTGCTTGTGCGATCTGCATTGCAACCAAAGCGGTGATTGGGTAGGGTCCGCACTCTTGAAATGAGTATTCGCAGAGGCTGCACATGGACCTTCGTACCCGTATCACAACCGCGCTTAAACAGGCGATGAAAGACAAAGCAGCGGACCGTTTGTCCACGCTGCGGCTGGTGAATGCAGCGATCAAGGACAAGGATATCGATGCCCGCGCCGAAGGCAGCGAAGAGGGCGTAAGCAACGCTGATGTTCTGGCGATTCTAGGCAAAATGGCCAAGCAGCGGATGGAATCAGCCCGCGCCTATGAAGAAGGCGGCCGCCTTGATCTGGCTGAGCGTGAGCAGGCAGAGATCGTCGTGATCGAGGAATTCCTGCCGCGCCAGCTGACCGAAGAGGAAGCCGCGGCTGCCATTGATGCGGCCTTGGCCGAGACAGGTGCCTCATCGATCCGTGACATGGGCAAAGTGATGGGCGTGCTCAAGGCGAAATACACAGGCCGAATGGATTTCGGGCGCGTCGGGCCGATTCTCAAGGACCGTTTGTCCAACTAAAGCGTCTCGCGTTACCTCACAATCAAGCTGTACCAGCAACATCCCGCGAGCGGCAAATCCGCGGCGGGGTCGTGGTGGTTCAGGTTAAAGGCAAGGCAACGCCTAGCGCTGGAGCGCGCGGCGTAGATCGTCATAGAGGTCGATACGCTCTTCCTCGCTCAGAAACGCGCCGATCTCCACCTCGCGGCCCTTGCCGCGCAAAGTGACGTAATGGGGGACGGGGCCTTCGTCCTCGTATTTGGTCACTTGCGTCCAATAGCGGTCGCACTCCCATTCCTGCACATCTCCTTGGGGGTTGGTGCGGGTGAGTATCGCCATCGTCTCATCCAGCGATAGCTCCTCATTGATCTGACGGGATTTGAAGTTCTTTTGCAGGGCGTAATAGATGGCCCAGACTGCCCCGAGCGTGAAGGGCAATATTCCCCATAGTATCGGAGAACCGAGCAAGCCCAGCACAGGCAGCGAGATCAGCGTGAACGTCGACAAGACAAACGCAGCCATACCACGCGCAGGAAGCGAGTTATGAGGCCAGAGCCGCATAGTCTGCGGTGTGCTGTGGGCAGGAGAGGTCCATTCGTAAGGCATGGGCGAATAGTATTGCGATAGAATACGGGATCAATGCGACAAACTGTATTTACCCACAAGAAACGACCTACTCAAGCGTGCCATAATGCACGACATGTAGCCCCGCCCCGTAGAGTGCTATCACAAGCCCGAGCGTGGCCCATTCCAGAACAGAGGGCACTGCACTGCCTGCAGCAAGTGTGAGAAGCATGGCCGTGAATGCCAAGCTGAGCGACTGAGCGAGTATGGTGACTAATGCAAAACCATAGCTTGGGAACATTTTCTGCAGCGCCCAAAACAGCGGGATCAAACCTGCCAGCCCCATAGCCGAATACCCGATGTAGGTGAGCTTGAGCGTGGCGGTTTGCCCTTGCGGAGCAGGGGTGATGTCGAGGCCAAAGAAGACGACAGCGCAGGTAATCACGATCAGGCTGAGCATTAGCAAGCTCAGGTGTGCGGCGGGGCTGAATCCTCTGAGCGCCGCCCAAAGCTGTGGTCCCAGCATGGTGACAATCAAAGTCAGATAGATAATCACAGCCTCCCACGTCCCCTTGATTGTTTGCTTTATAAAAAAGGGCCCCAACCGCCGTTGGAGCCCTTATTGCTTGTTATGTTCGAGCCCTAGTCTTTCTGAGGCTCGAACTGCGCATCGCGGGGATGCTTGCCTACTTGTCGAACCTGTCGGCTCAGTGGGGAGCTTTGTCCCAATCGGCCTGTACCGGCAGCTGTTCGAAAGTGTGCTCTGGCGGAGGCGAAGGAAGCGTCCACTCAAGCGTATCGGCGTACTCGTTCCATGGGTTGTTCGCTGTAACGCGCTTACCGCGTGTCAGTGTCCAAGCCATCACCCCGAAGAAGAACAGAAAGGAGCCAAAGGACAGGAACGCACCGAGTGACGACCACCAGTTCCAGTAGGCGAATGCCTCGGGGTAGTCGATGTAGCGGCGTGGCATACCCTGACGACCCAAGAAGTGCTGTGGGAAGAACGTCAGGTTGGAGCCAATGAACATTGCCCAGAAGTGGGTTTTACCCGCCCACTCAGGATACATGCGGCCCGACATCTTGGGCAGGTAGAAGTAGATCCCTGCAAAGATGGTGAACACCGCACCCAGCGACATCACGTAGTGGAAGTGCGCCACCACATAATATGTGTCGTGGTAGTAGCGGTCCACAGCGGCCTGTGACAGCACGATGCCTGTAACGCCACCGACGGTGAACAGGAACAGGAAGCCGAAGGCCCAGAGCATCGGTGTTTCGAAGGTCACCGAGCCACCCCACATGGTCGCAATCCACGAGAATACTTTGACGCCTGTCGGCACCGCAATCACCATGGTCGCCAGCATGAAGTAGGCCTGCTGGTTGAGGCTCATGCCGACCGTGTACATGTGGTGTGCCCACACAACAAAGCCCAAAGCACCAATCGCGATGATCGCCCAGACCATTGGCAGGTAGCCAAAGATCGGCTTGCGCGCGAAAGTCGCAATCACGTGAGAGATGATGCCGAAGCCCGGAAGGATGATGATGTACACCTCTGGGTGACCGAAGAACCACAGGATGTGCTGGTACAAGACCGGATCACCACCGCCTGCGGGGTCAAAGAAGGCAAATCCGAAGTTGCGGTCCATCAGCAGCATTGTGATCGCGCCGGCCAGAACAGGCAGGGCGAGCAGGATCAGCCATGAGGTTACAAAGATAGACCACGCGAACAGCGGCACCTTGAACAATGTCATGCCAGGGGCACGCATGTTCAGGAATGTCGTGATCATGTTGATCGCACCAAGGATGGAGGACGCACCCGAGACGTGAACCGCAAAGATCGCGAAGTCCATCGACATGCCGCCTTCTTTAACGGACAGCGGCGGATAAAGCACCCAACCCACGCCAGAGCCAGCTTGGCCGTTACCGCCAGGCAAAAGAACCGAGCATACCGCCAGCGTTGTACCAGCAACATAGAGCCAGAAGGACAGGTTGTTCATACGCGGGAACGCCATGTCAGGCGCACCGATCTGCAGCGGCATGAAATAGTTCCCGAAACCGCCGAACAGGGCAGGAATCACAACAAAGAACATCATAAGAATGCCGTGACCCGTGATCAGAACATTCCAGAGGTGCCCGTTAGGCGTACAGGTTGCGGCGGAATCAGCGACAAAGCGTGCGCCTTCCATACACATGTATTGAACGCCGGGGTTCATCAGTTCGAGGCGCATGTAGATCGTGAATGCGACCGAGATGAATCCGACAAATGCGGAGACGATCAGATACAGAATACCGATGTCTTTATGGTTTGTAGACATGAACCACCGCGTGAAAAATCCGCGCTCGTCTTCGTGGTCATGACCGTTAATGGCTGCGTCTGCCATGCGGTGCCTCCTTGGCTTGGTATTAAAATGCAGATGCGCCTGTTGGCTAAGCGCACTGCGGATAGTCCGCTTCTAAAAGCAACTTGGCCCCAGAGCAATGGGCGCGATGGTCGCACCATCAAGTATTTTCAAGAAGTATATGCGAAATTTCCCGTATCCTTTGGCCACTTTTCGGGATTGGGCGAAATAGTGCGCATTTGAAGTAATGGAATCAAACAGGGCTCTTTGGTTTTTAACCTGCTGGAAACATTTTTGCTGAATCCTCCGAGGGTCAGACATAGCAGGAATTTTCGTGAGCGCTTCCGGTCCCCTTCCAAAAGCCCGCACCACCGAAAAAGACTTTTTCGAGGTGCCTACGGCCCATAATAATGCCTTTGATCCAACGGAGCATGAAACGATCATGCCGTCGGTGGAGGGCATAACGAGCCTCATGCCAGGTTTCGTTTATCTGTTTAATCACACCACATATTCAAACGATTACACCAATCGATCTGTTGCATCGCATCTGGGGTATTCCCCTGATGAAATTCAGGAGCTTGGGGATCAAATGATGCTGCATGTAATCGATCCGCGCGATCATGCTGCCGTTGATGCGCATATGGGTTGCATTGAACAGCTGCGCGACGACGAAGCTGCAACGCTGGAATACCGTGTGATCACAAAGAATGGAGATACCCGCTGGCTACGGTCTGTTGATGCGGTTTTTGACCGTTTGCCTGACGGAAGTGTTCTACGCCATGTGGGTTGCGCGAGCGATGTAACCATAGAAAAGCAAGCCGTGTTGCGGCTGTCCGACATCAATGCAGAGCTTGAGGAGAAGGTCAGAGTGCGCACAGAAGAACTCTCTGCCCTAAACGATGAGTTGGAAAACCGCATCACCCTGCGTACACAAGAGTTGCAAGAGGCCGTCGATGAGTTGGGGCAGCTGACCTATATCGCGACGCATGATCTAAAGGTACCTGTGAACAACCTGTGTCGTCTGAGCCTGCTTTTAAAAGAATCGCAGGCTCAGATGGAGGATGTGCAGGCCGAGCAAGTGGAATGGATCAAGGATTGCGCAGATCAGCTCAGTGAGAAGATTCAAGGTCTTGTGCTCGTGACGCAGCTCAGGCTGAGCGAACGGCTCCCTGACAAGCCGCTTAACCTACGGAGTGCCGTGCTCAAGGCGTTGGAAGGATGTGCGCCAATCCTTGATGAAAGCGCGTCGTCTGTAACTGTGGATATCCCGGACGACATGCAGGTCGCATTCGCCCGATACGAATTAGACAGCATTTTGAGCGCACTTATGGACAACGCGATAAAATATGCTGCACGTGGCCGCCCCTTGAAAGTCATGATCCGCGCTACGGCGGAGGAGGGGGCGCCTGTTCTTGTTGTCGAAGATAACGGGACAGGACTGGATCCGGTACACGATACCAAAAAGGTGTTCGGCCTGTTCCAGCGCGCCCACAAGTATCCTGCGGGCAGTGGCATTTCGCTCTATTGCGCCCATCGGATGATGAACACGCGGGGTGGCGAAATCTCGGTCACCGGGCAACGCGGTGTAGGGGCTGAGTTTAAATTGAAATTTCCAAACCGTGAGGTCCAGTTATGAAGCCGCTAGAGAGAATACTTTTGGTTGATGATGACGCGGTGACCAACATGATGCACCGCCGCGTGATCGAGCGTTCGGGCCGCGCGCGCGCGATTGAAGTTGCGACGGACGGGCAAGAGGCGCTCGATATCTTGCTCGCCGATATCGCTGCGGGCCGCCCTTTACCAGAACTGATCCTGCTCGATATCAACATGCCCGGCATGGGCGGATTCGAGTTTCTGGAGCACTACGCGGGTCTTAACATTGATCCCGACGCACAGCTTATTATCGTGATGCTTTCTACCTCCATGTTACGGGACGACCATCTGCGCGCCGAGGCTGCCCCTAATGTTCACAGCTTCTGCGACAAGCCGCTGCGCCTTGAAAAGCTGTTGGAACTGATTGAAGAGTTTCAACACATGCGCGATGCGGACAAGTCAGCGGCCTAGTGTAGCGTCACGGCACGCTGGGGACTTCTCCGAAAACATCGGCAAAGCTGTGCAACAGCGCTGTATCAACATCGTTCATCGTAACGGGCAAACCCAGATCGACCAAACTGGTGACGCCGTGATCCGCGATACCACAAGGTACGATCCCATCGAAATGGGTCAAGTCGGGCTCCAGATTGAGGGAGATGCCGTGAAAGCTGATCCATTTGCGCAGGCGTATACCAATTGCCGCGATTTTATCCTCTACAGGTTGTCCTGTAACGGTTTGCGGCTTGTCAGGCCGCGTCACCCAGACGCCGACGCGACCGTCGCGCATTTCGCCGACCACATTAAACTGCGCCAAAGTTGTGATGATCCATGCCTCTAGCTGCTCCACAAAAGCGCGCACATCGCGCCCGCGCTTGCCCACATCCAGCATCACATAGGCAACACGTTGACCAGGTCCGTGATAGGTATACTGCCCGCCGCGTTTCGTGGGGAACACATCAAATCTGTCAGGGTCGGTCAAATCTTCGATCTTGGCCGAAGTGCCTGCGGTATAAAGTGGCGGATGCTCTACCAGCCAGATGCACTCGGGTGCCGAGCCCTCGGTTATTGCCGCAACCCGCGCTTCCATCCAGCTTTCGGCGTCGCGGAATCCCGTGAGCCCGTTTGAGGTAATCCATTCAATCATATGAAGCGCACTTTATGCTTGCACCGTCTCTGAACGCTCTTGCAGAACCTTATGGAGCATTTGCGCATAAGTTTGCGCGCCTTGCGCTCCCGTCAACAGATACTTGCCCTCAAACACCATCGCTGGCACGCCCGAAATGCCGCGCTCTGTCCAGAATTGCTGGCGCGCGCGGGTATCAGCGGCATGCGACGCGGTAGAGAGCACGCGTTCCGCCTCCGCTCTGTCCAGCCCGACACTTTGTGCAACATCTGCCAGCACCTCGTGCTCGGAGACGTCACGCGCGTCCCTGAAATGGGCGTCAAACAACGCCATCTTTAATGGATGCTGCTTGCCATGCTCTTGCGCCCAATCGAGCAATTGGTGCGCGGCAAATGTATTTACGATACGGCTATCGTCCGAGAAGGAAAAAGGGATGCCAAGGTCTTTGCCGATACCCTCCAGATGCGCGCGGTTTTGTGCGCTCTGCTCAGGCGAGGCGCCATATTTTTCACTGATATGTTCGCGCAGATTCTGGCCTTCGGGGGGCATTGCCGGATTCAGCTCGAACGGGTGCCACCGGATATACGCGCCCGATCCAGTCGCGGCGAGTGCCTGTTCCAATTGGCGAAACCCGACAATGCACCAAGGGCACATTACATCGGAAATGATGTCAATCTGGATGGGCTTTTGCTGTGTGTCTGGCTGCGCCATGGTGTCTCCTGAAAATGCTCTTTGTTCATAAATCGTGGCTTTGCCTCTCGAACACAAGTCATGTCGGCAAGAAGTTATTGTGGCCCTCGGATCTGTCCCGCTCAATTTAATGTTCGCTCGGGCGAATTTGTACACTTTTGCCTCTTGAGGTATGCAGCCGCCCACGCTATTGCGTGCAAACCATCCATGGCGTGCGGTCGTGGCGGAATGGTAGACGCGCAGCGTTGAGGTCGCTGTGGGGTAACACCCGTGAGAGTTCGAGTCTCTCCGACCGCACCAACTATCTCCCAAGTGTTTATAACATCGGTTTTACTGGAGTGCTGGTTCGTCCACCCCTGCCGGTTGGTGCGCACACCGAGTAATGGTTTGCAGCGCTCTTCTCGGTTCCTTCCTGCTGCGCTGTCTCATTGCAGTGAAACGGATTGCCAACGCCCTGATCTCCAGTTGTGGTGCCGGACAATTTGCGCCGCGGTTCCGCTGGCTGCACGGCCGAATACCAAATTCAAATAAATATGGTGCCTATTTTTTGAGGCAATTTAGCAATATCGCCCGAAATTTAGGCGGGGTATTCTGCGGTGCAGCACTTCCCTTCATCGCTGACTTGCAAAAATCACAGCCTCGAATTCAACATTTCAAAGCTTCAAAAAGAGGCACTACGGACGGGACAATCTTGCACGATCCAACCCGTCCGCAGCTACAGCAACGCTGTGTGGTAAGAAATGGTCCTTTGGCGCGTCATCGTCAAGGCTGGCTTGGTTTGCCGCACGCCAAACGGGGACGTCTATATGACACTTTTTACCAAACACTCACTTGCCGCGACTGCCGCGCTGCTGATCGCAGGATCAGCTGCCGCTCAGGATTGCGCCGACCCGATCAAGGTCGGTGTGCTGCATTCGCTGTCCGGCACTATGGCCATTTCGGAGACGACACTTAAAGACACGATGGAGCTGCTCATCAAGCAGCAAAACGAGGCGGGCGGCTTGCTCGGCTGCCAGATCGAGACGGTCGTTGTCGATCCAGCCTCTGACTGGCCCTTGTTCGCGGAAAAAGCGCGTGAACTGCTGACGGTGTCCGAAGTTGACGTGATTTTCGGGTCCTGGACCTCGGTATCACGAAAATCCGCGCTGCCGGTTCTGGAAGAACTCAATGGGCTGATGTTCTACCCTGTGCAGTATGAGGGCGAAGAATCTTCGCGCAACGTGTTCTACACAGGCGCAGCACCCAATCAACAGGCCATTCCCGCAACGGACTATTTCTTGGAGGAACTCGGGGTCGAAAAATTCGCTCTGCTTGGCACGGACTATGTCTACCCCAGAACGACGAACAACATCCTTGAACAGTATTTGATCGACGCTGGCATTCCTAAAGAGAATATCTTCGTTAATTACACACCTTTTGGCCACTCTGACTGGTCCACGATCGTCGGCGATGTGGTCGAACTGGGCGCGGATGGCTCTCAGGTTGGCGTGATTTCTACAATCAACGGCGACGCCAATATCGGCTTTTACAAGGAACTTGCTGCTGCTGGCATTTCTGCGGACGACATTCCTGTCGTGGCCTTCTCCGTGGGTGAAGAAGAACTCTCCGGCCTCGATACCTCCGATCTGGTCGGCCACCTTGCGGCATGGAACTACTTCCAGTCTGCTGAATCCGACGCCAACGCCGAGTGGGTCGCTGCATGGAAAGCCGCCATGGGCGAAGAGCGCGTAACCAATGATCCGATGGAGGCCCACTACATCGGGTTCAACATGTGGGTGAACGCAGTCAAAGCCGCTGGTACGACTGATGTCGACGCAGTGCGCACGGCGATGTACGGACAGGAATTCCCAAATCTGACCGGTGGCACGGCTGTCATGCTGCCCAACCACCACCTCGCCAAGCCTGTTCTGATCGGTGAGATCACAGCGGACGGCCAGTTCGACATCATCAGCCAGACAAAAGAAGTCCCCGGTGATGCGTGGACAGATTTCCTGCCTGAATCGGCTGTTCTGACCTCGGATTGGAAAGAGCTTGGCTGCGGCATGTATAACACAAAGACAGAGACCTGCGTGCAGCTGACCTCGAACTACTAAGCTCCCTGACGCCCCGGATGCCATGGCGCTCGGGGCGTCTTTTCAAGACCCTCACCCGAAAGCATAAAATGATCCGTGTTCTGCTCAGTCTTGTCTGGCTTGTTGCATCTGTTGGCCTTGCTGCGGCTCAGGATCTGCAAACAGTCTTGCAAACCCATGCCGAAGAAGTGGCTTCTCCCTCCCGCAATTCCGTCAGCATCGTGCTGGATGATCTCGCAGAGCTTGGATCGCCGCAGGTATCTGTTTTCCTTGAGCAATGGGCGGAGAGAAATATCTGGCAGAATGACGAGGCGGGGTTGTTCTTTATCGGGTCGAAAGACGGTGACGTGATTACCCTAACCGATGTGGACAGCGGCGAAGCGACGACAGCCCCCTCTGACGGATACACCCAGTTGCGTCCCAACGGCGGTGTGCGCCGTGTAATCGGGTCCGCGCTGGTGCAATTTCAGCTTACAGACCCCGATCCGGACCGGCGCCGCTCCGCCCTTGAGAGTATCGGCAGGAGAGCGGATGCCAGCCAACTCCCTTTGCTCGAAGCGTCGCTCGAGGGGGAGGCGGAGCCAGCCATTCGGGCGCGCAAGGTGCAGTTGATTAATTTCCTTACCGCGCGTTTTGGTGCGCAGACCGATGACCGCGTCGCCGCAATCGAAAGCCTGTCAGCGGACACTTCTGTGGAAGCGCGCGCTGTGCTCAGTCAGATACTGTCCACCTCGACGGAGCGGACCGACGGGGAGCCGAGCGGCAACATCGCCCGCGTCCTTGATCCATCAAGCGATCCTGCGGCTTTCTATGCTGAATTGGTTGAGGCCGACTTGGCCCCGCCCTTGGTCTCGCCTAGCGACATCAGAACTGCTCTTGAGGCCAATGTTGTCGATGGCCGTGTGGGTGATGTGCCGACCGCTCGGCTTGGCAGTGACGCAGCGCGGGCCGAGGCCTATGCCGCGCTGGCCGCCGATGGGCGCGTCCCGCCGCTGGTTTCACAATCGGACGTGGCCCAAATGCTGTCCCGATTTACATTTTATGAAAAGTACGACGAAGCTGATCCAACTGTAACGGATGCCGCCCGCGCAACTATGGACGCCGTTGAAACCCGTGTGGGTGTCGCGCAGACGGTCGATCTGGCGCTGGACGGTCTGTCGCTGGCATCGATCTATTTTCTGGCCGCGATCGGGCTCGCGATCACCTTTGGCCAGATGGGTGTCATCAACATGGCCCACGGTGAGTTCATCATGATGGGGGCCTACACTGGCTATGTCGTGCAGTTGTTCGTGCCCGACTACACGATCTCACTGCTGATCGCGCTGCCGCTGGCTTTTGCCGTAACATTCGGGGCAGGCGTCGCGATGGAGCGGTTGGTGATCCGCCACCTCTATCACCGCCCGCTCGAGACCTTGCTGGCGACCTTTGGTATCTCCATCGCCCTACAACAGATCGCCAAGAATGTGTTCGGCACCCAAGCCCGCCCGCTGACCTCGCCTGAATGGTTGGGCGGCGCGTTGGTGATTTCTGATGTGATCCAGATCAGCTATATCCGCATTGCGATTTTCGTGCTGGCGCTCGTGTTTCTTGTGCTGCTCTTGTTCATTCTCAAGAAGACGCGGCTGGGTCTCGAAGTGCGGGCCGTCACACAAAACCCCGGCATGGCGGCCTCGATGGGGATCAACCCCGACCGCATTAACATGATGACCTTCGGGCTTGGCTCCGGCATCGCGGGTGTCGCAGGGGTCGGCATCGGTCTTTATGCTCAAGTTACGTCCGAGATGGGCGCGAACTACATCGTGCAGAGCTTTATGACTGTTGTCGTTGGTGGCGTCGGCTCCGTCTTTGGGACTTTGGCAGGGGCAGGGCTGATCGGGTTCCTGCAAAAAGGAATCGAGTGGTTGAACCCGTCCAACACCTTGGCCGCGCAGACCTACATGATCCTCTTCATCATCCTGTTCATCCAGTTCCGGCCGAAGGGCATCGTCGCTCCGAAGGGCCGCGCGGCGGCGGATTGATCCCATGAGCGAGACACACATGCAGCCTAGAACCTTCATCGCCCGTAACCCGTCGGTCCTCTACTTTCTGGCAGCGCTGGGCGTGTTCACAGCGATTGTCACGGTCTTGTCGGACGCCACGGGGGCAGGGCTGATCTCTACCTCCTTCGTCAAGACGCTGGGCAAGACCCTTTGTCTGTGCCTTGTGGCGATTGCGATGGACGTGGTCTGGGGTTATTGCGGCATCCTGTCCTTGGGCCATTTCGCTTTCTTTGGGATTGGCGGCTACGCTATTGGCATGTGGTTGATGTACGCCCGAACCGAGCTGATCGTCGCCGAAAGCTTGGCCGGACAGGTCATACCCCCGACGCCGCAGGAAATATCGGATGCCATCGGCAACCAGATTTTCGGTGTCGTTGGCTCATCCGAGTTCCCTACGATCTGGATGTTTGCTGACAGCCTCTTTGTTCAACTGGCCTTGGTCGTGCTGGTCCCCGGTCTGCTCGCGCTCGTGTTCGGGTGGCTTGCCTTTCGCAGCCGTGTCACCGGTGTCTATCTTTCGATCCTGACCCAAGCGATGACATTGGCGTTGGCTCTATATCTGTTCCAGAACGACAGCGGGTTGCGCGGCAACAACGGCTTGTCAGGACTGCAAAATATTCCCGGCTTTGAGGACAGCGGACAAGATGCAATTTCTATTGCGTTCTTCCTTGCCTCCGCCTTGGCCCTTGCGCTTGGGTATGTGCTTTTTGCTTGGATCACCGATAGCAAGCTGGGCAATATCATTCAGGCGATCCGCGACGATGAATCCCGCGTGCGTTTTCTGGGGTATCACGTGGAAAGCTACAAACTCTTCGTATTCACCGTCACCGCGATTGTCGCGGGCATCGCTGGTGCGCTTTACTACCCTCAGGCGGGGATCATCAATCCCGCCGAGATCGCGCCCATCGCCTCCATCTATCTGGCAGTCTGGGTCGCCATCGGCGGACGCGGGCGACTGTATGGCGCGGTCATCGGGGCCGCTTTGGTCTCCTTGCTGTCGAGCTGGTTTACGGGGGGCGGCGCGCCAAATATCGATCTCGGATTCTACGTCGTGCAATGGGTTGATTGGTGGCTGGTATTGCTGGGCCTCACCTTTGTCTTGGTCACGCTCTTCGCGCCCAAGGGCATCGCTGGTGTATTTGACAGATTGGTGCGCAAATCATGAGCTCGCTTTTGGAAATGTCCGGTATCTCAAAGTCCTTTGACGGGTTTCAGGCAATCAAGAACCTAAGTCTGAACATCGGGGAGCCTGAACTGCGTGCAGTGATCGGCCCGAACGGTGCGGGCAAGACGACCTTCATGGACATCATTACCGGCAAGACCAAACCGGACAAAGGCACGATCCTCTTCGGGGATGACAACCGATCTCTGGTCGGAATGTCCGAAAGTGCAATTGCCAGCCTCGGAATAGGCCGCAAGTTTCAGAAACCAACCGTATTTGAGGCGCAGAGCGTGCGTGAAAACCTTGCCATGGCGCTCAAGAACCCGCGCGGGCCGTTTTCGGTTCTGTTCTACAAGAAAACACGCGAAGGCGCCGCACGTCTGGAAGAGATCGCAGACGAGATCAACCTGACAGAGCATCTAACGCGGCCCGCTGGTGAGTTGAGCCATGGACAGAAGCAGTGGCTTGAAATCGGCATGCTTCTGGCGCAATCGCCGCGGCTTTTGTTGGTGGATGAACCCGCTGCTGGGATGACGGCCCATGAACGTGAACACACCACCGATATCCTGAAAAGAGCTGCCCAGACCCGAGCGGTGATAGTAGTGGAGCATGACATGGAGTTCGTGCGTCGCCTTGAGTGCAAAGTGACTGTCCTGCACGAAGGGTCGGTTCTGGCCGAAGGGTCGCTGGACCATGTGACCAATAACAAGACGGTCGTGGACGTATACCTGGGGCGCACCGATGTTGAGAATTGAGAACCTGACTCTGGAGTACGGGCAATCCCGTATTCTGCACCAGATCACTTTGAGCGCACCCGTGGGTGAAGTTACTTGCGTGACCGGCACCAACGGTGTCGGCAAGACGAGCCTGCTCAAGGCCATTGCGGGGCGGCACCCCTTCTCGGAGGGGTCAATCACGCTGGACGGTGCATCGCTACCATCCGGTCGCGCGGCCGTCGCGGCCAAAGCAGGAATTGGATACGTGCCGCAAGGCCGCGAAATCTTTCCTCTGATGACTGTAGAAGAAAACCTTGAGACAGGTTTTGCTTGCTTGCCAAAATCAGACCGCAGGATCCCCGACGACATCTATGATCTCTTCCCCGTTCTGGCCGAAATGAGGGCGCGGCGCGGTGGGGATCTCTCTGGTGGCCAACAACAGCAGCTTTCGATCGCCCGCGCCTTGATCGCCCGCCCCAAAGTGTTGCTGCTGGACGAACCGACCGAGGGGATCCAGCCCAACATTATCCAGATGATTGGCCGCACCATCCAACTGCTCCGTGATCGGGGCGATCTGGCGATCATTCTTGTCGAACAGAACTTTGAATTTGCCTACCTCAACTCCGACCACTTCCACATCATGCAGCGCGGAAAGATCACACAATCACTTCCAAAGGCGGAGGCCGAAAGAGAGGCGCTTTTAAATGCGCTTGCTCTTTAGAGACGAGCCGCTGAAGCGACTTTGAGATAAATATTGCGCGCGTGATCCTTGATGGGCTTTGGTGATGTTCCGTGTGAAGTTGGGCAGATCGATCTGATGTGATCGAGAACACCGGACTGTTAAAAGCCGCTGCTTTTCCGCAGCTAAGGATTTGCAAGATAGCCATCCAAAGTGGCGCAACGTGTTTGGCTTGGTTGGTAAATATCTTAGGATGTAAATTGCTTATCGGGCCAGAGGTATTGTTAGCGTGATCGAAGCGCCTGATGCGCTACGCAGAATGTCTAAGTGCCCATAATAATTCTTCATCACTCTGCTGGCGATGGGTAACCCCAATCCACTGCTTGAACCTCCACTAGCTTGGGAATGCAGCTGAGCGCCTCAATGTGTCGATCCGCAGGGATGCCTGAGCCATGAGCACTGATAACAGCCTTGCATTCGATCTGCGCTATGCCGAATACATGACGGCCATTTTCTTGAAGCTGATATCTTGGAAGCGCTGGCTACCGCGTTTGATCGAGCCTCACATCAGAGGCGGTGTTTGGCTGGCGTGCGGGGCTCGCCTCATCTCAGGCATAACAGACACAGCTTTGAAGCAGTCATTGTCGAAAACATCCAAGCCTCCTGCAATGGCTGCTTCTCCTTGAATATGTTCCCAAACATTTGTCAGCTCCCTGCGCCGCCTCCTTACGTGTTCTCGGGCGCTTTTTTTCAGCCTGAATGCTGGTTTGCCTGATATTTCTCCAGCATCTGAGGCTGACGGTGTGCCCAAGGGGCGGCTGCCTCAAGCTGGGAGCAGACCCCGATAAGCGTCGCATCCGCGCCGTATGCTGCAGCCAGATGCACACCAACGGGCAAGCCGTCTTCGGTCCAGTGCATTGGGACTGTCGCGGCAGGTTGGCCGCTGGCGTTGAAGACCGCGCAGAAGGGCGAATATTCGAATACACCGCCCGCACCAACGCGGTAGGCTTCATAGTCGTCCCTGTCATGCGTAAAGCGCCCGACGGGAGCAGGCGGCTCCGCCAAGGTTGCTGACAGCAGAATATCATAGTCATCAAATGCTGCTGCCATTTGGCGCCCGTAGGCGTGGACCATGTTAACTGCGGCCAGATATTCGGCACCTGTGATGCCGTCGGCCAACCGCAGCGCGCTTTCCGCGACCCCCTGCACGTCGCCTTGTTGAAATCCGCGGCCTTTCGCCTCCAGCGTTGCGTTGATCCAAAGGGCTGTGCCGCAGGCGACGATTTTGGTCCATGCCGCCATCATGCCCGAGTGATCCGCCGCCGGAAGGGCGGGGACGATGTGATGGCCCATGTCCTCCAGCAGCTTTGCTGTCTTATGCACCGCTGTCTGACACTCGGGATGGATCGCATCGCCTGTGAAGGTGGTATCGCACACACCAATTCGCAAAGGGCGAGGAGGCCGCGCAATTGCATCGCTAAACGACATCTCCATTGCAGGCGCCACGTAGGGCGCACCGCTGTCTGCCCCTACACATGCATCTATCATCGTTGCATTGTCGCGCACCGTGCGAGACAGGAAGCCATCGATCGCCATGCCTGCCCAGCCTTCGCCAGAGGCAGGGCCATCGGGAAAGCGGGCGCGTGTGGCTTTGAACCCGAACAACCCACAGCTAGAAGCAGGGATGCGCACTGATCCGCCGCCGTCCGATCCATGCGCTATTGGCACAATACCCGCCGCAACAGCAGCGCCTGCACCACCCGAAGAGCCACCCGAGGTGCGCCTGACATCCCACGGGTTCCGCGTGGGGCCGCCATAGACTGCCGCTTCGGTCACGGGGCCGATACCCCCTTCGGGCGAGGTTGTGCGCCCGAATGTCACGACACCAGTGGCGCGCATGCGGGTGAAGATCGTGCTGTCATAGTCATACTTTGTGTCGCGCAGCAGGTGAGAGCCGCTGTTGCTCGGAAAATCGATGGCTTCTGCACCGAGGTCCTTGATCAGAAAGGGTACGCCTTTAAAGGGCCCATCGGGCAGGCCTGCTTTGATGGCCGCGCGGGCGGTAGCCTCTTGGACCATCACCACAGCGTTTAGTGCAGGATTAAGTGCCGCAACACGCGCCAATGCCTCATCAAGCAGCTCATCAGGCGATGCGGCACCCGTTGCCACAAGCCCTGCCAGATATGTCGCGTCCTCAACGTGATCGGATTTCATGGAGTGCTCCTATTGTGTTGCGGGCTCAAAGCGGGCGTCCGCGGCGACAATGGGCGCGCGGCCATTGGTTTGCTCGATCCCTGTGCCCGCGATACGCTTGTAAGTGGCGGCATGTTCGGCCAGCTCGGATTGCGGAATAACATCTGTGATCTTTTCAAATTGCCCGCCGCAGCGCTGCTCCACGATGTCGAGGATTTTATCCGGCCCTGCGGTGCGGTTCATCAAGATGATCTGGCTGGTGGCGGGCCGCATCTCTTCCTCGTAGGCGTGAAGCGCCTCTGGGGTCAGGCCGTGCGCCAGAAATGCAGCAACCAGTTTGCGCGCATCAATGATGCCGGCACCCGCACCGTTGGACCCCACGGGATAGGCCGCATGGGCCGCATCCCCCATCAAGGTTGTGCACCCGTCTGTCCAGCGCTCAAGCGGATCACGGTCAACCATCGGATACTCAAACACCTCTGATGCGCCGCGGATCAGGGAAGGGGCGTCGATCCAGTCGAATTTGATTTGCTCGAAGGCAGGCAGGAATTCGTCAAGGTTGGCGGCGCGGCTATAGTCTTCCTTGCGGAACGCTTGCGCGGCATCGAATTGCAAGTTGCAAATCCAGTTGATCGTCGCAAGGCCCGTGTCGGGGTCCGGTTTCGAAATGGGATAGCTCACGAAACGCAGCCCGTCATGGCCGATAAGCACCATAGACGCCCCTGACAGGAAGGGTTTGGCCTGCGTCGTGCCGCGCCACAACATGGCTCCGCCCCACTGTGGCTCGCCTTCATCGGGCTGCATCTGGCGACGGATCGCGGAATGGATGCCGTCCGCTCCGATCAGAACCGATCCCGCGACTTCACGCGCCTCGCCGGTGCGGCTTTCAAGCTGTAGAACCGCGCGGCCCTCTACGGTCTTGAAACCTGTTGCGCGCCAGCCCGTCTGAACGGCCTGCGGCCCCGCGCGGCGGATCAAAGTATCATAAAGCATCATGTGCAAGCGACCGCGGTGCACCGAGTATGCAGGCCAGTCATAGCCCGCCTCGATCCCGCGTGGCTCTGTCCAAACGTGTAGGCCCCGCTTGGTGTACAGTCCGTAATCCTTGAGCGCTACACCCACATCGTCCAGCTCGGAGGCCAGTCCCAGATCATAAAGCTCACGGACGGCAGAGGGTTGGAGATTGATCCCGACACCGAGCGCGCGCAGCTTTGGGCTTGCCTCGAATACCTGAAAGGGAATGCCCACCTGATGGCAGCTCAGCGCCAGGGCAAGACCCGATATGCCACCGCCTGCGATTAGAACTGTCATAGTGTCTCCGTGTTAAAAGGCGGGAGCCGCTTTCGGTGAAATCCACAGGCCGATATCCGCATTTGCTGTGGGGCTCACTCTGCGCAACTCGTCGCATGTCATCAACAGCTTTCTGTTGTTGCGATGTGCGCTTTGCGTTGGCGGATACGTGCCGAAACCCATGGTATCGTGGGTTTGTGCGTCCGATTGCGTTGTTTAGTGTTAAAGGCGTTTGCGCCTTATGCACATAACCAGCTAAGGTATGAAAAATGCGTGTGTAAAATCGCGAGTTGATGAGTGCGCGACAAAGCGGACCGGAACATCGCGGTGCAGATCAAGGGTTCGAGCGTGAAATCAATGGCTCTGGAACGAGTGTGGCGTGTCATTACTGGCACGGCTTTGGTGTCGATAACAGCGGCTTCGGTGAATGCCGCCGAGGTATCATTGGGTGGCGTAACCGACGAGGGGTTGGAAAGCGCGCTCAGAGGTGGCTCTTTGTTGATCGAGCAGACGACGCTGGAAGAAAACAAACCCTCCAACACCGAAATTCTGGGCGCCGCGCAAGCGGATTACAAACGTCTTCTGGCTGTGATGTATGACAACGGCTATTTCGGTGGCAGCATCCGAATTCTGGTGGATGGTCGTGAAGCAGCCTCCATCCCCCAAGTCTCACCGCCTGCGTCAATCTCCAACATTGAAATCAAAGTGGAGGAGGGGCCGAAGTTCGCGTTTGGCCGTGCGCGTATCGCGCCACTTGCCCCCGATACCGAAATCCCCGAAGAATTTGCCGAGGGCGAAACGGCGAGCTTGAGCGTTTTGAAATCAACCGTCTCCGAGGGCATCGACGGCTGGCGCAACCAAGGCCACGCAAAAGCAGCGCTAGTGGGGCAGGAGTTGGTCGCCGATCACCCCGCGCGCCGCATCAGTGCCGATTTGACGCTTGATCCCGGTCCGCGCTTGCGGTTCGGCCCACTGGTGATCGAAAGCGAGAGTGCAGTGCGCCCCGAGCGTATTCGCGAGATCGCAGGGCTGCCCGAAGGGCAGATATATTCGCCCGAAGAAATCCGCCTATCCACGGATCGGTTGCGCCGCACAGGTGCGTTCAATGCCGTAGCCCTCAGCGAGGCAGACCAGATCGGCCCCGACAACACCTTACCTGTGAGCGCACAGATCATCGACGCGCCACAGCGGCGTCTTGGTTTCGGGGCTGAACTCTCCACACTTGAGGGTCTTACTGTCAGTGCGTTCTGGCTGCACCGCAACCTGTTGGGCGGGGCCGAGCGGTTACGCTTTGATGCCGAGATAACGGGCATCGGCGGCGGTTCTGGCGGCACTGACTACATGCTGGGTGCGCGCTTCGAGCGGCCTGCGACCTTCAACGAGGATACCGATTTCTATGCGCTGGCATCGCTTGAGCAACTCGACGAGGTTTCCTTTTTCTCGCGTCAGCTTGATCTTGAAGCAGGGATCGAGCGGATTGCATCGCCCGAGCGAACCTACACCCTTGGCCTCGGCTTGCGTCGCGCGCTGACGCGCGATGCTTTCGGGGAAAACCAATACACGCTGCTGACCCTGCCGCTGACCGCGCAGTTTGACTATCGCGATGATCCGCTCAACGCGAAGGACGGCTTTTTCATTAGGGCCGAGGCGTTGCCCTTTGTCGCCCTATCAGGTTCCGACGACGGCATCAGAACTTTTGTAGACGCCCGTGGCTACAAGACATTCGGTGAAGCGCGCCCTGTCACTTTTGCGCTGCGGGGGCAAATGGGCTCGGTTTACGGCCCCGACCTGTCCCGCGCGCCTGCAGACTATCTGTTCTATTCAGGCGGCGGTGGCACCGTGCGAGGGCAGGATTATCAAATCCTTGGCGTGCCCGTCGGGACGGACACCACAGGCGGGCGTAGCTTTGTCGGCGTCTCTGCGGAAGTGCGCGTAGGGGTAACGGATAGCATCGGCATCGTGGGCTTCGCGGATGCAGGCTACATCGGTGAGGAAGAGTTTTATGACGGCTCTGGAGAGTGGCACTCGGGAGCGGGCCTCGGTCTGCGTTATAACACTGCCATCGGGCCGATCCGCGTTGATGTGGCCGTGCCTACCTCAGGGCCGGAGGCGGATGAGGACTTTCAGGTTTATATCGGTATAGGGCAGTCGTTCTGATGCGTATGATCCGCTTTGCGCTCACGGCGCTCGTGATGCTTCTCGCCCTTCCTGTCAGCGCTCAGGAGGAAGACAAAGGCTTTCTGACCCGCAAAATTCAGGAATTGCTGAGCAGTGCAGGCCGCGAGGTCGATATCACAGGCTTTCAAGGCGCGCTAAGCTCAGCAGCCTCGTTTGACCGCATGACCATTTCGGACGACGAGGGCGTCTGGCTGACGCTTGAGGATGTGGTGCTTGACTGGAACCGCTCTGCCTTATTGCGCGGCGCGCTGGAGGTGAGCGAATTGAGTGCGGCGCGGATCGATATTGCGCGTGCGCCCATCCCTGCCGAAGATACTCTCCCCGATGCGGAGGCCACCCCGTTTACCTTCCCGCAGCTGCCAGAATTGCCCGTCTCCGTCGCGATCGAGGCTGTCAGAATCGAGCAGGTCATCCTTGGCGCGCCGCTTTTGGGCGAAGCCGTAGAGCTACAGATGAATGCCAGTGCCACGCTGGACGATGAAGGCCTCGATCTTGCTTTCAACGCAGATCGCACCGACAGCAAACGGGGCGAATTCGACATCAAAGCGAACCTGTCGCGCGCCAATAACCTGCTCGACCTTGCCGTGGTGCTGAGCGAGCAGGAGGGCGGCCTCGCTGCGACGTTGCTGAATATCCCCGAGAACCCGGCGGTTGATCTGACGGTCAAAACGAACGGGCCACTCGAGGAACTCGTCACTGACCTGCGTCTCGTCACAGACGGGGAAGAGCGGCTGGCCGGAGAGATCGAACTCATCACTCAAGGCGATGCGAACAACCCCGACCGCCGCATTATTGCGGATATCGGTGGTGACCTGACAGCTGTGATCTTGCCGCAATATCGTGACTTCTTCGGCCCTCAGGTAAGCCTCAAAGCCGATGCGCTAATGGCGGCAAGCGGGGCGGTTACGGTCGAAAACCTCGATCTTCAGGCCGCTGCTGTGGACCTTGAAGGACGGTTTGCCCTTTCGGATGCGCAATGGCCCGAGTTTATCGAGATCGAGGGTACCGTTGCGCGGGCGGATGGCGAGCCTGTGCTCCTGCCCGGTGGCGGCGGGGACACGACCGTTGACCGTATCGCATTGAATGTCGACTTTGACGCCTCCGAGGGGGACGCCTATGAGGCTGTATTCGAGATTTCTGGCTTGGAGACGGCTGCCGCATCGGTAGCGCAGACGACATTGCGCTCGACGGGCACTCTCACAGGGGCACAAGGCAACGTGGGGCAGCTGCGCGGCATGGTGCAATTCGCTGCCGATGGCGTTGCGATGGCTGATGCCGCACTTACCGAAGCGATTGGCAGCCAGATCGAAGGTAGCACCGAGATCAACTACCTCGCGGACCAACCCTTCCGTCTCACCAATCTTGAACTGCAAGGCAGCGATTACAGTCTGCGCGGGGATGCAGGATTTAGCGGCGTAGGCACAGGGCTTGAGACTACAATTGACGCTGTGCTATCTGCGACGGACCTAAGCCGCTTCTCCGCTCTTGCAGGCCGTGAGTTGGACGGCGCGACCAGCCTGACGCTTACCGGTGTTGTGACGCCGCTGAGTGGTGCATTCGATCTGCAGGCCAAAGGCACCGCCGATGACATCAAAACGGGGATCGCCCAAGCCGATGCGCTGCTGGAAGGGCGCACTGATTTGACGATGACCGCAATCCGCAACCAGAACGGTACGTTCCTGCGGGATCTGGAATTGAACAATCCTGCACTGCTGTTCACAGGCTCCGCCGCACTTTCATCGGCGTCCAGCCGTGTGGATGGCGACATTCTGCTGCGTGATATCGCAACGGTATTGCCGCAATACAGCGGACCTGTGACCCTCAAGGGGACCGCGACACAGAATGAGGAAATCTGGCAGGTCGATGTAGACGGCGACGGGCCGTATGGCGCGCAATTGCGCGTTGAAGGGCCGGCAACAGGTCCTGATGCCGAGCTTACGTTCAGCGCCTCCGTTCCTGAGCTGTCTGATTTTGCCGAGGGTGTTGACGGTCCGCTCCGCGCGGATGGGACGCTGCGCCAGACCCCGCAGGGGTGGCTGCTCCAATCCGATGCTTCGGGTCCATTCAATGCAACGGCACGCCTCAATGGTCTGGTGACGCCGCAAGTGAATCTGGGTTTTGATGTCTCGCTGCCCGATGGGTCTGTATTTGCGCCCCAGCTGGCGGGACAATTGCGCGCGACGGGTCAGCTGCGCCAAACGGCGACAGGTTTTGAAATACAGACAGATGCGAACGGCCCTTATGGCGCACGTGTATCTGCCAATGGTGCTATTACCCCCGCGCTGGATCTCGGGTTCGAGGTGTCCGTGCCCAATGTGCAGCCATTGGTGCCACAGGTGAACGGCCCATTGAATGCGACAGGGCGGTTGCGCCAGACGGATCGCGGGTTCGTGGTCGATACGAATGTACGCGGGCCGTACGGCCTGCGCGCGCAGGTTGACGGCTTGGCGACGGGTCCCGATGCGCAACTGAATTTCGACGTAGCGCTTCCCAACATCGCGCCCCTCGTGCCAAAGCTTAGCGGCCCGTTGAATGCCACTGGCACCGCCGAGATGACAGCGCAGGGATGGCGTGTGAACACATCGGCGCGCGGTCCTGCCGGCACACAAGCGCAAATAGCTGGTCTGGTCGGCAATAACGGACAGCTCGACATGATAATCAACGGCAATGCGCCGCTTGGGCTTGCGGGTCCGTTTATCGCGCCGCGCAGCCTGCAAGGGCAGGCGCAATTTGATCTGACCCTCAACGGTCCTGCCGCACTGGAATCACTGAGCGGAACCATCCAGACGTCGAATGCGACGCTCACTGCGCCCAATTTGCGTGTCGGGCTGGAGGGCATCAATGCCACCATCAATCTGGGCGCAAGCCGTGCGCTCATTGATGTGACGGCGCGGGGATCAAGCGGCGGGCGCTTGGGGGTGAACGGCTCGGTCGGGTTGGCGGGGGCATTGCCAGCCGACATCGGCATCACCCTCGACGGTGTCGTGGTCATTGATCCGCGGCTCTACCGCACATCGATCAGCGGCGGGCTGCGCCTGACGGGGCCGCTTTCTGGTGGGGCTGCGATAGCAGGTGATCTTAATATCGGCGAGACGATCGTGACAGTACCGTCGACAGGGCTGACCAGTATCGGGGATATACCGCCGATTACCCATGTGGGAGCGACAGACGCCAACAAGCGCACCCGCAGCAAAGCCGGCCTGCTCGAAGGTGGTGCGGCGACTGATCCTGTTGATAGCGGACAGGCGTCACAGGGCTTTGGCCTCAACATTAACGTCAACGCACCCGGCCGAATTTTTGTCCGTGGTCGGGGGCTCGATGCGGAACTCGGCGGGCAACTGCTTCTGACGGGTGACACGAATAACATCATCTCCGCAGGGCGGTTCGAGCTTGCGCGCGGACGCCTCGATATCTTGGGCAAACGCTTTGATCTGGCCGAAGGATCAGCGCAGTTCGAGGGGGATTTTGTACCCTACATTCGCTTTGTCTCGACCACCACAACCCAGAACGGTACGGCGAGCGTTATCGTAGCGGGGCGTGCTGATGCGCCCGAGGTCACCTTTGAGAGCACCCCCGCAGGCCCGCAGGATGAGGTGCTTGCCCAGCTTTTGTTCGGGCGAAACCTGTCCGAAATCTCGGCCTTCCAAGCGCTACAACTGGCCAATGCAGTTGCGACCCTTGCAGGGCGGGGCGGTAACGGTGTCGTCGGCAATCTGCGCGACCAGTTCGGCCTTGATGATCTGGATGTGACAACCACCGATAGCGGTGAGACCGCTGTGCGCGTTGGCAAATACCTGACCGACAATGTCTACACAGATGTCACCGCGGCGTCTGATGGTACGGGTGAGGTGTCGCTGAACATCGACATTTCGCCAAACCTTGTGGGCAAGGCCACGCTGGGGTCGGACGGCAACTCTTCTGTCGGGATATTCTTCGAGAAAGATTACTAAGCCGCGTCAGGTGGAGGGCGTGAACCGCCCGAACGTGCCGCGCTTGAACAGCAGACCGTCGCGCTCCTCTGGCTGGGTCGCGGCGGCGGTGATCTGGCCCAGAATTATCGAATGATCGCCCGCCAGATGCACAGCATAGGTGTCGCAATGAAACGTGGCGAGACATCCGTGCAGCGTCGGCGCGCCGTTCGGACCTTCATCATAGTCGTAGGGGCTGAAGTCATGGCCCTGTTTGGCGAAATGGTTGGCCACGTCCATTTGTGCCGCACTCAGCACATGAATACAAAAAGATGCCGCCTCTGCAAACGCATCATGGCGCTTTGACGTACGCGCCGCAGACCACAGCACTAGCGGTGGATCAAGCGAGACGGAGGAGAAGGAGTTGGCGGTCATGCCAATCGGACCTGCATCAGATTGGACCGTTATCAACGCCACCCCTGTGCCAAACTGGCCCAACGCACGGCGCAGATCGGTTGTGCGGCTCGGATCAGGGGTAAAGCTTTGCATATCATTCTCCATTCGGGAGCGGTGCCACGGGGGTGCTGGTTTGTCCAGTGCCGCGTTCGCTGATGGGTCAGATAGCACGCTGCCTACAAAGGAAAGAACAAAGATGCCGTGGACTGTGACAAGGTCCGGTCCTTGGCTGTGTAGGTGCGGATCGGTATCGGAGGCTGGGGAAGATCAACAGATCAATTTCGCGCTCAAACGGAAACGGGCGCCCCCGAAACAAGGACGCCCGTGAAACCGGAATGCGTATGACTTATTTGTTCATGCGGTTCTCGATGAGGTCATCGACCACGGAGGGATCGGCAAGCGTCGAGGTGTCGCCAAGCGTTGCATGGTCGTTCTCGGCAATCTTGCGCAGGATGCGGCGCATGATCTTGCCCGAACGTGTCTTGGGCAGGCCCGGAGCCCATTGCAGCAGATCTGGCGAGGCAATCGGTCCGATCTCGGTGCGAACCCAATTGCGCAGCTCGGTCCGCAGCTCGTCGGTGTATTCCTCACCGCCCATCAGGGTCACGTAGCAATAGATGCCTTGGCCTTTGATCTCATGCGGGTAGCCGACAACGGCGGCCTCAGCCACTTTAGGGTGCGCGACAAGGGCAGATTCGACTTCGGCCGTGCCCATGCGGTGCCCCGAGACGTTGATCACATCATCCACGCGGCCCGTGATCCAGTAATCGCCATCCGCGTCACGCTTGGCCCCGTCACCTGTGAAGTAATAACCGGGGTAGTCGGCGAAATAGGTCTTCTCGAACCGTTCGTGATCACCCCAAACGGTGCGCATCTGGCCAGGCCAGCTGCTGGCGATACACAGAACGCCCTCGGCGGGGTTGCCGTCGATCTCGGCGGCGGTTGTCGGTTCAAGGATCACTGGTTTGATGCCAAAGAACGGCTTCATCGCCGATCCGGGCTTCATCGCGTGCGCACCGGGTAGGGGGGTCATCAGGTGGCCGCCTGTCTCGGTCTGCCACCAGGTGTCCACGATGGGGCAGGTGCCGCCGCCAACGACATCATTGTACCAGTTCCACGCTTCGGGGTTGATAGGCTCTCCCACGGTGCCAAGGATGCGCAGGCTGCTCAGATCGGCAGATTTTACGAACTCGTCGCCCTTCGCCATAAGCGCACGAATGGCGGTGGGGGCGGTGTAGAACTGGTTGACCTTATGCTTTTCGCAAATCTGCCAGAAGCGGCTTGCGTCAGGGTAGGTCGGTACGCCCTCGAACATCACTGTAGTCGCGCCGTTGGCCAGCGGCCCATAGACGATATAGCTGTGGCCCGTGACCCAGCCCACGTCCGCCGTACACCAGAAGATATCGCCGTCTTTATAATCAAACGTCGTCTCATGGGTCATAGCGGCGTACACCAGATAGCCACCCGTGGAATGGACGACGCCCTTGGGTTGTCCTGTGGAGCCTGAGGTGTAGAGGATGAAGAGCGGGTCTTCGGCATTCATTGCCTCTGGCTCGCAGGTGTCTGATGCGGTCTGCGCCATGGCGTTATAGTCGAAATCACGGCCTTCGGTCCACGTCGTCTCACCGCCTGTGCGCTTGACCACCAGACATTTCACCGTGTCCTTGCAATGCAAAAGCGCCTGATCGGCATTGGTCTTGAGCGGTGTATTACGGCCGCCACGTGGCGCATAATCAGCGGTGATAACCACCTTCGCCTCAGAGCCGTTGACCCGTGAGGCCAGCGCATCAGGCGAGAAGCCTGCAAAGACAATCGAATGGATTGCGCCAATGCGCGCGCAGGCCAGCATCGCATAAGCCGCTTCGGGAATCATGGGCAGATAGATGATGACACGGTCGCCGCGCTCTACTCCCAGATCCTTGAGGATATTGGCCATCTTGCAGGTACCCGCGTGCAGATCGCGATAGCTGATGTGTTGTGCATCCTCATCGGGGCTATCGGGCTCCCAAATAATTGCAGTCTGGTCGCCGCGTGTCTCGAGGTGGCGGTCGATGCAATTTGCCGCCACGTTGAGCTGACCGTCTGCATACCAATTGATCTTGACCTGTCCGAGGGTGAAATCCACGTCACTGACCTGCGTGAAGGGTTTGATCCAGTCGACCCGCTCGCCTTGCTCCTTCCAGAACCCGTCAGGATCGCTCAATGAGGCGGCATACATCGCATCATATTTCGCGGCATCGACATGGGCGGCTGCGGCCAGCTCAGCGCTGGGCGGATAGGTTTTGGCAGTATCAGACATGGGTATATTTCCTCCTTGGCGGCGGTCCGCGTCTTTGGTCGCGCAGTTCCGCCTGATTTCGGGGCAAGCTTAGGCGCTGTTTTTGGCGAAGGGAATAATCAACTCTGAAGCGGCAACCTCACCTGTAAAGATATTTCCAAGTATTCGTAAATTTTGTAAATACACGTATCTCAGGCACTGCAGGCCAGCGCGCCCTCAAATTGCTGCGCCGTTGTGTGGAAATCCGCACACCCGAGGCTGTCTGCGGGGCTCTGCAATGGGGTCCCATATTCGCTAAGTCACAGAATGCTATTGAAAGTTTTCGATTTCGCAGCTGATCGGTAAAATAACGTTGCATCCCTTCGTTCGGTGCGCTTTCCTACGGCTCTACCTCACCCCTCTGCGGATGGGCGGGGCAAAAGGACGGGGGAGGGCTGCCGGTTCTGGCGCGGTCCCGATGATCCATAACAAAAGTTCGATCACACTTTCTCTGGGGAGACACACCAATGAACAAATATCTGAGTGGCGCAGCCGTCTGCGCGATTAGTTTTGCCTTTGCATCCGAGGCAGCCGCAACCGAGTGGAATGTATCCGTCTGGGGCAAGCGCCGCGCCTTTACAGAGCACGTCGAGAAGCTGGCCGAGCTGGTGAGCGAGAAGACAAATGGCGAATTCACCATGAACGTAAGCTATGGCGGTTTGTCCAAGAACCGCGAGAACCTCGACGGTATCTCCATCGGCGCGTTCGAGATGGCGCAGTTCTGCGCAGGCTACCACCGCGACAAAAACCGCGTTGTGACTGTACTTGAGCTGCCGTTCCTCGGTGTCGAGAACCTTGAGCAGGAACTGGCAGTCTCCAAGGCCGTTTACGCGCACCCTGCTGCGGCTGAAGAGATGGCGCAGTGGAACGCAAAGCTGCTGATGACGTCCCCCATGCCACAGTACAACCTTGTTGGCACAGGCGAGGCACGTGCCACGCTTGAGGATTTTGAAGGCATGCGTGTGCGCGCCACCGGCGGCATCGGGCAAGCTTTTGAGGCGGTAGGCGGTGTGCCGACATCCGTGACCTCCTCCGAAGCGTTCCAAGCGATGGAATCCGGCGTTGTTGACACGGTGGCCTTTGCCCAGCACGCCCACCTGTCCTTCGGCACAATCAACGAGGCCGACTGGTGGACTGCAAACCTCAACCCCGGCACGGTTAACTGTCCTGTGGTTGTAAACATCGACGCCTATGAGAGCCTGTCCGACGCCGAGCGTGAGGCGCTTGATTCTTCCGTCGACGAGGCGCTGGATCACTATCTGGCCAACTACGGCAAGCTTCTGGAGCGTTGGGATGCAGTGCTGGAAGAAAAGGGTGTAGAGAAAGTCGAGATCTCACCCGAGGTAATTGCCCAGTTCCGTGCAAAAGCGGCTGACCCGATCCGCGACAAATGGATTGCGGACATGGAAGCCCAAGGCATTCCAGGTCAGGAACTCTATGATCTGGTGGTCAAAACGCTCGCTGACGCCCAAAGCGGCAGCTGATCTGACGGTAGGGGGCAATACGCTTCTGACCGACCACTCCAAGGCTGCGCGTTCATCGCGCAGCCTTTTTGTCCAGAATTTAAGGTCAAATTGTAAGGCCGGATATAGAGGAGAGATGCGATGGCAGGCTCCGCCGCGGTGCTGGAAGATTCCAGCTTACTGAGTAAACTTGATCGTATGCTGCTGCCGGTCGAGCGCTTTTGCGCGCTCCTGAGCGGTCTTGCGATTTTCTCGCTGATGTTTCTTGCGGCCTATTCCGTCACCGCCCGCAAGTTTTTTGGCAGCCCCTTGCTGGGCTATGTCGACTATATCGAGGCAGCCATGCCAATCATCGCAATTATGGGCGTCTCCTTTGTTGCGCGCGATGGCACGCATATCCGCATGGACATGCTGGTGAACGCGCTCAAGGGCCGTGTGCTATGGCTGTTCGAGCTCATCTCGGTCCTGTTGATGCTGCTGTTGATCGTAGGGCTTACCTATGGCGCGTGGGAGCATTTCGACCGCTCGTTTGATTGCGCCCGCCCGTGGTGCTCGCGCGACAGCTCGATTGACGTGAGCCTGCCGATCTGGCCCAGCAAACTTGTGGTGCCCATTGCTTTTGCCGTGCTCACGCTGCGGTTGCTGTTGCAGGCTTGGGGGTATGGCCGTGCTTTGGTGCTGGGGTTGGAGAACCCTGTCGCGGTCCCGCTCTCGCTCACCATTGAAGAACAGGCATTGGCCGAGGCCAAGATGATGCAAGGGGACGACTGATGGAACCTATTGAAATCGGCATCTATGTCTCTTGCGGCATGCTGGTCATGGTGGTGCTCGGCATGCGCGTTGCTTTCGCAGCGGGCTTGGCTGGCTATGTCGGGCTGATCTGGCTGCGCTGGAACGGGTTTGACTATGACCCTGATCGCTTCTGGAAAGCAGTCGAGATTAGCACCAAGATCGCAGGTCTAACCCCGCATTCCAAAGTATCCGCCCAAGTCCTTAGCCTGATCCCAGTCTTCATCATGATCGGCTATCTGGCGTATTACGCCAAGCTGACGACGGCCCTGTTCGAGGCATGTAAGCGCTGGTTTGCATGGGTGCCGGGCGGCTTGGCGGTTTCCACCGTGTTCGCCACCGCAGGCTTCGCCGCTGTGTCAGGCGCGTCTGTGGCTACGGCGGCCGTGTTTGCCCGCATCGCCATCCCCGAAATGCTCAAGATCGGCTATAACAAGCAGTTCGCGGCGGGTGTTGTCGCAGCTGGCGGCACGCTGGCCTCGCTTATCCCACCATCCGCAATCCTCGTGATCTATGCGATCATCGTGGAGCAGGATGTCGGCATGCTGCTGCTCGCAGGCTTTATTCCAGGTATGTTCTCCGCCATCGTTTATGCCTCGTTGATTATCGGCATAGCCATGATCTGGAAGAATGTTGGCCCGCCTGTATCAGGGTTCACATGGAAAGAGCGGTTCGAGAGCCTGCCGCCCGCGCTGCCCATCGTGGCGGTGGTCGTGATTATCATCTTCTTTGTCTACAACCCCTTTGGCGATGCATGGGGCACGCCGACCGAGGGCGGCGCCGTGGGTGCATTCATCGTCTTCCTGATGGCGCTCTACCGTGGCATGCGCTGGGGCCAGCTCAAGGAGGCGCTGCTGGAGACGGCCAAGCTTACCGTGATGATCTTTGCCATCATCTGGGGCGTGCTGATCTATGTGCGTTTCCTTGGCTTTGCGGAGCTGCCTGACGCCTTTTCCAGCTGGATTACCTCGCTTGAAATGGCGCCGATTGTGATCTTGATCTGCATCTTGCTGGCCTATGCCGTACTTGGCATGTTCATGGATGCGATTGGGATGCTGCTGCTGACGCTGCCCGTGGTCTACCCTGCGGTCATGGCCCTCAACGGAGGCGAAATGGTGTCGGCAGCGGATTCAGCGTTTGGCATGTCAGGGACCATGTGTGCGATCTGGTTCGGGATCCTGGTTGTTAAAATGGCCGAGTTTTGCTTGATTACGCCTCCTATTGGCCTCAACTGCTTCGTCGTGGCAGGGGTGCGCGATGATCTCAATGTGCAGGATGTGTTCAAGGGGGTAATGCCCTTCTTCCTTGCCGATGCAGTCACCATCGCCCTGCTGGTAGCCTTCCCCGCCATCGTGCTCTGGCTGCCGATGCTGGCGGCGCAATAACAGCTTGCGCGCCGCCCAACAGGTGGCGCGCGATATCACCTGAAGGCTTGCGATGTTCCGCTTTATCCATTCATCCGATCTGCATCTGGGCAAGCCATTTGGCCGCCAGAGCGAGGATGTGCGCGCGCGTCTGCGCCTTGCGCGCAGCGGTGTTTTTGCGCGTCTGGCACAGGCCGCGCGGGATGCAGGGGCATGCCACGTTCTGCTGGCCGGTGATACGTTCGATCAGGAAACGCCTGCCCCGAGCATTACAAGGCAGGCGCTGAATTCAATGGCGCAGGCGGAAGATATCACATGGGTCCTGATGCCGGGAAATCACGACAGCCTCGCCGCGAGCGAGCTGTGGCAGACCATCACCCGTGACAAGCCTGATAATGTGATCACGGCGCTCACGTCCGCGCCTTTAGTGTTGGACGGCGGGCATTTACTGCCCGCCCCTTGTACAACACGAAATCCCGGTCGTGACCTGACGGTGGACATGGCTGCAGCGACACCGACAGGCAGCATCCGCATCGGCCTTGGCCATGGCGGCATCCATGATTTCAAAACCGACGGCGCCGAGGGGCCAAGCGGGACAATCGCCCCAGACCGCGCCACCCTTGCGGGGCTCGATTATCTAGGGCTGGGGGACTGGCACGGGCAAATCCGCGTCAGCGCCAACACATGGTATTCTGGAACGCCCGAGCCCGACAGCTTCAAACACGCTCGCAGCGGCACCGCCCTATCGGTTGCTATCGCCGCACAAGGGGCGGTGCCCGAGGTGACGCCCGTGCGTACGGGCGAAATTGACTGGCAACGTCTTGTTCTCGAGCTGACGCCCGAGGAGGATGTGGCGGCTCTGGTAAGCCAAGCACTCCCGCCGCTCGGCGACAGGCGCGACAGCCGCATTCATATTGAGGCCCAAGGGCGCGTGGGCGTGCAGCAGATGCAGGACCTCTCCAGCGCGCTGGCCCGTGTGAGCCCTGATTTCCTGAGCCTGACCCAAGACACGGATGCACTTCGACTGTCCCATGATGCGGGGGATCTTGAAGTGATTGACCCCTCTGGCGGTGCCCTGCGGCAAGCGGCCGAGGCGCTGGCACAGACCGCGCAAGATGCGGACCTCTCGGCCACAGACCGCCGCGTCGCCGCAACAGCGTTATCCCAGCTCTTCTCTTTTGTGGCGGAGCAGGAGACATGAAGCTGCGCAGTTTGACCTTGAGTAATGTGCGCAAATTCGCGGGACAAACCGCCACAATTAGCGGCATCGGCGATGGTGTGAGCGTTGTGTCGGAGGCAAACGAGTTCGGTAAATCAACCTTCTTTGACGCGCTGCACGCGCTTTTCTTCCTTAAATACAGCGCTGCCACGCGCGAGGTGAAATCGCTGCAATCCAATGCGGGGGGCGCGGTGCGGGTTGCCGCTGATATCGAGCTCCCCGAGGGCCGCTTCACGCTGGAAAAGTCGTTTCTAGCCCAAAAGCGCGCCTCGGTGAAAGACGCAAGCGGTACTGTCATTGCCCTCGACGATGAGGCCGAGCGCTGGATCGCGGCGCTCATGGCTAACGGGTTGGAAGGGCCAGCAGGTCTCTTGTGGGTCCGGCAGGGGGTGACTGCCCTAGAGCCTGCAGGCAGTACCGGCAAGGAGAAAGAGACGTTGCTGGGCGCGCGGCAAAGCCTGCTCAGCTCTGTCGCTGGCGAGATTGATATGATTACGGGCGGTCGCCGCATGGACCGCGTGATCGAGGCCGCTACGCAAGCCTTGGCGCGTTTGGCTACCAAAACGGGTAGGCCCTTTACCCAAGGTCCGTGGCACGCGGCACAGGTTGAAATGGAGACGCATCAAGCGCGCCATGATGCGTTGGATAAAGCCTGCCGCGAATTGTCATCGGCATTGCATCAGCGGCGCGAAGTGGCGGCGCGGCTCAAGACGTTGGATGCTCCTGACCGGATCGCAGCGCTTGATTTGGCCGTGGCACAAGCCGAGAAGGCACATGCTGCCGCGGCAGCCCATGCAGAAAAGCTGACCCATGCGCGGGGGCAGGTTGAGTTGCGGCTCTTGGAGCAAGAGGCCGCGCAATCAAAGCTGGATACGCTGATTGGTGCCGCGCGGCAGTATGAAATGAGCAAAGCCGCGTTGGACCAAGCGCGCAGAATTCAAAGTGAGGCGGCGCAAGCGCTGGGCACTGCAGAGGTCGCAGTGAAGGAGGCCCAGCGTGATGCCACAAAAGCGGAAGAATCGCTGAGCCAAGCCACCGCGACGCGCGAGGCCGCACAGCAGGAGGTACTCCGGCAAAGCGCAGCAGACAGATACGAACAGCTGCGCGATGTCTTGGCGCAAGTTGTCGAAAAGCAGCGCGGGCTTTCGCAAGCAAAGGCAGCCCTTGCGACGCAGCCGGCGACGGCACGGGCACTGGCACAGATTGAAGACGCACAGGCCACGGTCACTCGTAAGCAGCGTGATGTGGCGTCGGGGGGCGTGCAGATGGCATTGTCCTACACGGGAGCCCAGCGGGTATTGTTGGAGGGCCAGCCGTTGGAGACGGGGTCGCACCAGATCGCCCAGCGGCAAGTTTTCGATCTGCAAGGCATTGGTCAGTTGACCATTGATCCTGGTGGAGCCGCCGTCGATACAAGCGCATTGGAACAGGCGCAAAATGCTCTGCGCACGGCGCTAGCGGCGATCGGTGCACGTGATGTGACCGAGGCTCGCGCCATGGCGGCGCAGCGTGCTGAACTCGAGACTGAAGTGACCCTGCTGGCGCGGGTGATCGAGACGCTGGCGCCTGACGGCGTGCAGCAGATGCAAGAGGCGGTCGAACAGGCCAAGGCGGCGGCCAGCCAGATGGAGCCCGCGTCCGAGGCACCCCCAACAGATCCTGCAGCGCTTTCTCTGGCGCTGGATGAGGCGCAGGAGGGTGCACGCCGCAGCCGCAGTGCCTATGATCAGGCACGTGATACCCGTGATAAGGCCCGCGCCGCACAAGCGCGCGCCCAAGCGGAGCTGGAAGCTGCGCAAGCGGGATTTGAGACTGCGCAAGCGGCCTACGGTGCGTCCGACAGTTTCGCTGCGCGTCAGGATGATGCCGCAAGAAACCACTCGGCAGCGCAAGTCGCGGTAAATGACGCCCAAGCCGCAGTGGACGTGTTAGAACGCGCAGCTCCTGATCTGGCTTCTGCAACAGCTGAACTGACCCGCGCGCGATCAGCAGCACAAAACGCGCGGGATGCAGTGACGCGCCTGCGGACGGAGCATGCGGAATTGAGCGCCACGATCCGCACCCGCGCTGAAGACGGGGTAGAGGAAAAGCGCGATGAGGCCGCGGGGCTTCTTCAACGCGCCACAGAACGTGCAGCGCGCTTTGCCCATGAAGCCGCAGGCCTGTCGCTTTTGGTGGAGACATTGCGCAGCAAGCGCGGTGCCGCCCAAGAGGCGTATTTTGGCCCCGTACAGCAGGAACTCACACCGCTATTGGCGCTGCTGCATGCAGATGCAGCTCTGAGCTTTGACCCTTCTTCGATGCTGCCGCAAGGGCTGTCACGTGCGGGCGTAGAAGAACCTCTGGACAGGCTTAGTGGTGGCACGCAGGAACAAATCGCTATTCTGACGCGGCTGGCCTTTGCCCGTTTGTTCGCGCGTCAAGGCAAGCCAATGCCGATTATTCTGGATGATGCTCTGGTGTATTCCGATGACAACCGCATCACGGCCATGTTCACGGCCCTGCACCGCGTGGCCACAGACCAGCAGGTGATCGTCTTCACCTGCCGTCAGATGGCTTTTGCAGGGTTGGGTGGAGTCCAGCCACTGGTACAGGTGACAGACGACGGTTAAGCTTAACCGTAGATACGCAATACAAGCAGGGGCCAGTCCGATGAACACCACAGCAATATACACTACCGTACGGCGCAGTATGGTGGCGCTAGTCGTAGGTGCCTGCATCACTTGGGCCGCGCCCGCTATGGCTCAATCGGCAGCGGAGTGTATTTCACCGCAACAACAATCGCTGATGAATGCCTGCGCTTATCGGGACTATGAAAAAGCGGATGCCGCGCTCAACGCCGCATGGGGTCCAGCGAAAGAGTTCGCCGATGCGATCGGGAAGGGAAAGACGCTGCTCACAGCGCAGCGCGCTTGGCTCGCCTACCGCGATGCAGCCTGTGAGGCGCACGCCAGCCCTTATGAGGGTGGCTCAATCCAGCCTCTCATGCGGGCGACCTGTCTGAGCGAGATTACAGCGCAGCGCACGCAAATGCTGTTGGAATTCCACGCTTACTAGATAGGTGCGGGCTTGCGCAAAGCGTCCGGTATCCCGCTGCCGATGTCCCAAAACAGCCCTGCCATCACCTGCATTGCCTCACGGCACAGCGGTTTGAGGACGTGCTCGTTCGGAGCGTGCTGGTTACATCCCAGATAGCTGTGCGGAATCCAGATTGTGGGCAGGCCCAGCACTTCGGCAAAGCAGTCGTTAGGCAGTGACCCTGCCAGATTGGGCAGGACATGCGGATCATCGCCTGTGGTCTGTTTGAGCGATGCGCGCACATAAGCAACCCACGGATGATCGGGATCGAGGCGGGTTGCTGGAAACAGGCCTTTATCCATCGGTACAATGCGGACCTTCAGAAAGCCGTGGGCATCAAGATGGCGCCGCAGGGCGGGCAGTATGTCCTCCGCATCGGTGCCAACGACATAGCGCAGCTGGCAATGAGCCACCGCGCGTGCCGCGATTGCGTTCACAGGGGCCTCTGGCACACCCGAGGTCATCGCCAGCACTGCAAAGCTGTTCCACCCGTAGGCGCGTTCGGCAGGTGTAAGCGTCTCCTCGCCCCAACCTGTATCGACTGTGGGGGCGCTGTTGGTGCCAACAGGCAGACCGTCGAGGGCGGCACGAACCGAAGGGGTCAGGCTCGTCGGTCGCCACTCGGGCACTTGTATCTGTCCGCGTGCGTCGGTGATGCAAGACAGCGCATGGGCAAGGATAATAGCGGGATCTGCCAGCAACCCGCCCCAATTGCCCGAATGGTGCGCGCCCTCGCGCAGGTCGACCTCCAGCGCGAAACCAATGCCGCCGCGACTGCCCATAAACATGGTCGGGCGCTCGGCGCTCAGGCGCGGTCCGTCAGAGGCGACCAGCACATCGGCGGCCAGCGTGTCCCGGTGCAGCTCCATCATTTCTTTAAGACCTGGAGAGCCGATCTCTTCGCCCATCTCCATCACGATCTTGATGTTGAACCCCAACGCGCCGCGGGCGGCGAGAACGGCCTCGAGGGCTGCGATATTGATCAGGTGCTGAACCTTATTGTCCGCCGCACCTCGCCCATAAAGGCGCTCTCCTCGCTCGATCAGTTCAAACGGCGCAAGCCCTTCGTCCCATTGTGCGTCTTGTCCCAAGATAACATCGCCGTGCCCATAGGTCAGAACGGTTGGTAAGGCAGGATCTTCAATACGCGCGCCCAGAAGAAACGGCGCCTCTGCGCCGCTGTCTGCGGGCGGATCATGCAATTGGCAGTCGAACCCGAGCGCGGCAAGGCGTGGCTGGATAGCCTCTACCAGATAGGCTGTTAGTATATCGGCCTGCGCAGGGTTCTGGCTTTCGCTGCGATAGGCGACGAGTCGGGCAAGATCGGCTTGGAGTGCGCCGCTGTCGAAGTAGCGTGTCGCGTGATCTAGGGCAGTCGGTCTGGTCATCTGGTTCTCGCCTTATGGGGTTTAGCTGATGGGTATCATCGCAGGAAGTCATGCTCAAACACTGCGTGAAGCACTCACCGACTGATGCCATGCTACGTGCACTCGAAGCCGCAGGGCGTAATGATATAGGGCCAGTTTCGAAGTTGACCGAGCGACGTGACCCCTAATGCGCGCTCGTCATCACTGCCGTGTGGGAAAAACTGACTAATTTAGTCAGAAACCTTGCATCGAGGCGAGAAATAGTATCTGAGTGTTTTTGTAAACAAATACCACGAGGGATATAATGAAACGCTCTTTGACGATTCTGACCGCTACTATGACCACCGCGCTGACAGCGCTTGGGCCTGCTACGGCTTATGCTGAAGGGGATCTGAACCTTTATTCCTCGCGCCACTATGACACGGACGAGCGGCTCTATTCCGATTTCACCGAAGCTACGGGAATCACCATCAACCGCATCGAGGGCAAAGCAGACGAGCTGATCGCGCGAATCGCAGCAGAGGGCGCGAACTCTCCTGCGGATATTCTGCTGACGGTCGACACATCACGCCTTGAGCGTGCCAAGGAGGCCGGCGTGCTGCAATCAATCGAGAGTGACGTCCTCGAGGCGCGCATCCCTGCGAACCTGCAAGATTCCGACAACCAGTGGTTCGGCTTCAGCCAGCGCGCGCGGATCATCTTCTATGACAAAAATGATGTCGAGAACCCTCCGCAGGACTATGTCTCCCTCGCCGATCCAGCTTACAAAGGCATGGTGTGCCACCGTTCTTCCTCAAACGTCTATTCGCAGACATTGCTGGCCTCCGTGATTGAAAACCACGGCGTCGAGGCGGCCAAAAGCTGGGCACAAGGCGTTGTCGAAAACTTTGCCCGCGATCCTGAGGGCGGCGATACCGACCAGCTGCGCGGCATCGTGTCGGGCCAGTGTGACATCTCTATCGCCAACACCTACTACTTCGCCCGCTCTATCCGCACAGAGGTCAGCGGCCTGCCAGAGGAAGAGCGTGCAAACATCGGCTGGATTTTCCCTGCGCAAAACGCCGAGGGCGCGCATATGAACCTGTCGGGCGGCGGCGTTGCTGCGAATGCGCCTAACAAAGAGAACGCCATCAAGTTCATGGAGTATCTCGCCTCCGATCGGGCGCAGCAGTATTTCTCGGCAGGCAATGACGAATACCCCGCCGTGCCCGGTGTCGCGCTCAGCCCCTCTGTCGCAGCTCTCGGATTGTTTCGCCCTGATGCTGTGGACCTGAGCAATGTGGCCAAAAACGTGCCAGAAGCACAAAAGATCTTTAACGAAGTCGGCTGGAAGTAAGTCGCTGCGTTAAAGGAAGACGGCGGGCAGGGCGCTGCCCGTCGTAAGAATTCTGACCCAGACATTCCCAACCCAAGTCCAAGCCACGCCCCGTAATCGGCCAGCCCGGAATAGTTCGAACCGACTGGAGGCAAAGATGACGGATAGCAAAATGAATGAGTCAAAAACATCAATGACGCGGGCACACACAGTGCACGCGAGCGAGAACGCGCTGTGCGCTGCGAATTACTGTAGAGACGAGGCCATCCAGATGGGTCTCACCGGCGCGTTCAAATGCGATACAAATTTCGAGCTGTTTTTCGACTGTCTGAAAGAAGTGCGATGATGATTACAATGCGACAACCGCCCGACCTCTTATCCCCCGTGCCAAAAGCCGATGACATGCCTGCCTATAGCGTGAGAGACTTGATGCAGGGGAGTGGACAGGTCCAATTGATTTTGGATGGCGCCGCCTACACCCTGCGGATCACGCGTGCGGGTAAGCTGATCCTGACGAAATAGAGAGAGATATTCGCTGAGTTTTCAAATTTCGCGAATGTTGCTTTAAGGAAAGACATGCCCAAGACCCCAAGCCCTTGCATTGATGTCTGTAAGTTCAAGCGGAGTGGCCATTGCATCGGCTGCTCGATGACTAAGGCGCAAAAATCCATGTTCAAGTCATTGAAGAAAGACACGCACCGCCACGGGTTTGTCCAGATGTTGACGGCCCAGCAAGAGCGGCTGGGCAGCTACAGCCATTGGGAAGTCGCCTACCGCAAAAAGCTGGTCAAAAAGAAAATCGCGGCCGAGACCCTTCTCTGACCGCGATTTTGGTTCGCCGATAATAGTGGATCAGCCCGCGAGGTGGGCGCGCAGGAACCATGCAAATTTCTCATGCTCGGTGCCGCGTGCGATGCACAGGTCTTCGGTCAGCGTGTCGCCGTGCTCGGCGGCGAGTTCACCACAACCAGCAAGTGTCGCCGCAAGGGTTTCCTGAGCTTCCATCATGATGCGGATCATTTCCTGATCCGTTGCATGGCCGTCGTGTTCCGAGATTTTGGACCGCTTGAGCATACCCGCCAGCGTTCCTTCAGCATGAACATCAATCGCGCGCACACGCTCGGCAAGGTCATCTTGCCCTACAAAGTGATCTTCATAAATCTTCTGAAAGAGGTCGTGCAGGGGGCCAAAAGACATTCCCTTCACATTCCAGTGGAAATTCTGCGCAAGCATCGTGGTCACGGCTGTCTCCGCAACAGATTGGTTCAATGCATCGCCGATTGCGATTTTGGCGTCAGTGGTCAACGCGGAAGCTGTCTGTGTCATTTTCATACCCTCTAATTCAAATGCAAAGTCGGCTGGCTGGCATCTGGCTCGCTTGCTTGAATTATAGGTAGCATTTTTTGGCAGCTTGCCAAGAAGTTTCTTAGAATAATTCTAAACTGACCGAAATTGATCGGAGATTCTGCCCAAAAGATACCCGATATAGCGTCGGTCAGCCTGCGCCACCCGCGAGCGCAGCAGGAAAGAGAGGCTGTCGGTATCACCAGCCTCAATCGTAGAAAGGCATCTGAGCACCCAAGCTTCGTCAAACGTCACTTCCTCCGCGCCCGGTCGATACCATTTGACAGGACTATGAACTGCGTTGGACAGACATTTGACGAACGTAGCCATAAACGTCCGCTTCGCATCTTCTCCCTCAAGCGTGAGAAGCGCGCAGGCCTCAAACAGATCAACCCGCGCCGCCACACGACACTCCATCGCACACAGCCGCAAGCGGTTGAGAATATCACGGTCTCTGTCATGAAGAGGGCGCGTATATGGGACACTGCCCGCAAGACTGCTGGGGGATCGATCAGGTTCGAGAAGGCGCAGCATCATGTCGGGGTTGGCTCCAAGGGCACAGAACGTCAGGGGCTTCTTAATCCTTACTGTATTTGTAAGGTATTAATCAGCCGTCGATAAGTCAATCCGTCAAGGCCTCGAAAGATTGGTTTCACACGGAGCATAAGATGCGCTTAGGGGCAGGGCGGTGCCTTGTCATTTCCCTATCGCATGAACAGTGCTATCTGTCCGCTGAATCATCCCCGCTGGTCCTTTGCTGGCCGACATACCGATTAAAAGCACCTGAATATGTCAGACACTCAAAACAATTCGGAACAGCGCCCGTCGCCGCCTAAAATGGGGCGGTCCATGGTTTCCAAGGCTGCGCGTCTTAGCGTGGCCCCCATGATGGACTGGACGGACACCCATTGCCGCACGTTGCACCGCATGATGAGCAAGCAGACGCTTCTCTATACGGAAATGGTGACCTCTCCCGCTTTGGTGCGGGGACGGGCGATGCATCTTTTGGCGCATAATCCGATTGAGCACCCTGTGGCGCTGCAATTGGGGGGCTCTGATCCTGCCGAGCTGGCTGAGGCAGCCTATCTGGGGGCGCAGGCAGGGTATGACGAGATCAACCTCAACGTAGGCTGCCCATCTGATCGCGTGCAATCGGGCGCTTTTGGTGCCGTGCTGATGCGCGATGCGGCACTGGTGGCCAAATGCGTGAGCGCCATGCGCCGCGCTGTCGATGTTGAGGTGACGGTCAAATGCCGTATCGGGGTGGACGACCAGAACCCCGCTGAGATTTTGCCAGAGTTCCTCAGCCGTCTTGTCGGTAATGGTATTGAGCGGGTCACAATCCACGCGCGCAAAGCATGGCTCGACGGGCTGAGCCCTAAAGAAAACCGCGATATTCCGCCGCTGGACTATCCGTTGGTCCACCAGATGAAAGAGCTCTTTCCCAATCTGCACATCTCGCTCAATGGCGGAATAACCACGCTGGAAGCAGCCGAGGCGGCGCTTGATGCGGGTATGGACGGTGTGATGATCGGGCGCGCCGCCTACCACAGCCCTGCCGAGATTTTGTGCCAGGCGGACCGCCGTATTTACGGTACGGGTGAAGATACCACGGCCGAGGGGGTTGTTGAGGCGATGCTGCCCTATATCGACGCGCATGTCGCCAACGGCGGAAAGCTGGGGCAGGTCACGCGCCACATGCTGGGCCTGTTCTCGGGCCGGCCCGGGGCCCGCATCTGGCGCCGTGTATTATCGGAGAATGCCCACCGCGAGGGGGCAGGCAGCGCATTGGTGCGCGAGGCACTCGCACGCACGATGGAGCAAAGCGCACTTTCCAGCCAAGCGCAGGCGGTATAGCACACAGAGGCACCCAAGCCTGAAGGACGCCGCCACCATGCCCGAAACATTGCTCCTTGTTCAGATGGGTGCCGCGCTTATCGCCTTCGGCGCATTTGCAGGTATTTTGGCGGGGATGCTGGGCGTGGGTGGAGGCATCGTTCTTGTGCCCGGTTTCGTTTATGTATTCGAGACGTTGGGCTATGGCGGAGACGATCTGATGCAGATGTGTCTGGCGACCTCACTGGCGACGATCATCGTGACCTCCGCGCGCTCGGTCCTGACCCATCACAAACGTGGCGCTGTGGCTTGGAGCATTCTTCGCACATGGGCACCCGGTATCATGGTCGGTGCCATTCTTGGCGTACTGGTGGTCGCCGAATTGCGCTCTTCGACGCTACAGATCATGTTCGGGGGGCTGGCCCTTACCGTCGGCCTTTATCTTGCGTTGGGCCGCAGCGATTGGCGGCTGGGGGCGCAGATGCCAGAAGGTTTGGCACGCGCGGCAGTCTCGCCCGTCATTGGCTTTCTGTCTGTCCTGCTGGGCATCGGCGGTGGCAGTTTTGGCGTGCCTTTGATGACATTGCACGGGGTCGCCATCCACCGCGCTGTGGCAACGGCGGCGGGGTTTGGCGTACTTATTGCAGTGCCATCGGTGATCGCTTTTCTCTTTGTACCGCTCGATCCGGCCGTGCGCCCGCCGTTCACAATCGGTGCTGTTAACCTGATTGCGTTCGGGGTTGTGATTGCAATGACGCTCATCACCGCTCCCTTGGGTGCGCGGATGGCGCATGGCATGAATCCTGTGCCGCTGCGGCGGGTATTTGCAGTGTTTCTCATATTTGTTGCGCTCAATATGCTGCGAAAAGTGTTGATGACGTGATTGATGCGGACGGATTTGCGATCTTCGAGACGGACGCGCGCGTGGTGCGCTGGGCGCACGCCGCACGCGTGGTTGCGCGCGATGTAGCGCAGCGCGGCGAGATGCGCGGTCCAGACAACCTGCGCCACCAGCAGACCTGGTTTGTGGGCGTAGATGCGCTGCCCAATGACCGCGACGGCAGTGTGGACGGTACCCCGCTGCAAGGTCCGTGGCAGGCATATGTGCCGAAGCTTCCGCTCCATCCTGCGCAATTGTCGATCATCTATGCAGGCTATCCCAAACAGGACGCGGGCGAGAGTGACGCCAACCACCGCTTTCGCCTGAACCGCGCTGCCGCACATGTTGACGGGCTTCTGCCTGTGGGAGCGGACAAGCGGCGCTTTGCGCTGGAATATCATGCCTATATCCTTGCGCTGCCGCTGAATGAAGTCGCCGCATCGCCCACAGTTGTCTGGCGCGGTAGCCACCATATCATGCAGCGTGCCCTGCGCGACGCAATCGCGGACGGCGACCCCGCGAAGGTCGATATTACTGAGGTCTATAAAGCCGCACGGCGCAAGGTGTTCGAGACGTGCGAGCCAATCCCCCTGTGCATCACAGCGGGGCAAAGCGCGCTCATTCACAGGTTTGCGCTGCATGGCACCCAGCCTTGGAACCGATCGGAAGATCCGTCAGGCGAGGGGCGCATGATTGCGTTTTTCCGCCCTGAGTGTGCGGGGGGTGCTGCGGAATGGCTCGCGTTGCCCTGATAAGGCAGTCCTATTTAGCGTGCTGATCGGCGCTGTAGCGTGGAACAAAACGTTAAACTGCCCAAAGAAGTAGCAGTGACTGCGATGCTGTCGGGAGCGGCGGTTTCATCTGTTGCACAAGTGTAACCGTTTCGCCCATGCACACAATTTTCTTTCCAGTGCCATATTGTTGCCCGATGCGATTGAGAGTTAGGCTTACGCTACGTCCCCGCAAGAGGGGCTATTCGTGAGTATGAGGCAGGGCATGAAGCAGATCATTACAGGACCAATGGGGCGTGTGGCATACCATGATGCATCAGCCCACAACCGCGGCCAGTATCCGGCATTGAACCTGCCGTGTCTTCAGTTTGCGCGCGGTCTCAATGCCCACGCCGCAAACAGTGATTGTATGCCAGAAGTGATACAGCTGCCGCGCCACATGCGCAGCCGCGCAGCCCTTGCGATTTTCGGCAGTCCTGTAAAACGCGGCAGCTAAGCTACTCTGAACTGCGCGCCAACCGCGCAGTGCGTCCGCCGCGACGTTTGCTGAGCGTGCTTGCCCGCGCTGGCAACTCTTCCATCACGGCACGTCTGACCTCAGGGCTCATCTTTGACCAAGCACCGATTTCGTCGATAGAGCGCCAGCATCCCGTGCAGAGCCGACTCTCTGGGTGGATTACACAGATTTTGATGCACGGGCTCTCGATCTCGGCACGTTTCCAGACGTCATCACTCATCGCTTAATTCTCCTGTGCGGCGCGGATCACGCGCAACCTGTCCAGAACTCCTTGCAGGATGTATCCTGCGGCCACATGGTCTATCACTTCTGCCCGACGCCTACGCGAGGTGTCGGCCTCAAGCAACGCGCGTTCCGCCGCAACGGTCGATAAGCGCTCGTCCCAGAAACCGATAGGCATATCGGGGTGCAGCCTGTCCAGATTGCGCGCAAAGGCCCGCGTGGACTGACAGCGCGGGCCCTCTGATCCGTCCATATTGTAGGGCAGGCCGAGGATCAGCCCGCCGATGCTGCGCTCCGCGATGATCTCGCCCAGACGTGCCGCATCAATTCCGAATTTCTTGCGCCGCACGGTTTCAAGCGGGGTTGCGACTGACAAAAAGCTGTCACTAACCGCCACGCCGATTGTCTTTTCCCCAAGATCCAGCCCGATCAGCGCACGCATGGGGGGGACTGCTGTTGCAAACTCTGTGATGTCATCAAGTATCAATCGACCACTCCAGCATCGCGGCCCGCAGCATTGATCAGATCAATCGCGCTTGGATCATCCGCGAAGACTTCCATTGCATTTGTGTGAATGGCCAATGCGCGCTCCCATTCACCCAGAACGCCCAGCGACGAGATGAGACGGGCCCAGTCGCGCGCAGGTCCGCCCTCGGTGGCGAGGCGCTGGGACAAGCCGCTGACCATGCTGCCGATCATGTCCATACGTTCCGCAGGGGTCATGTCGCGTGCGTTTTCGACATCCTCGGCGGTTGGGCCACGACCACCGCTGCTGCCGATCTCTGGGATGGCATAACGTACACCTGCAAGCTGGGCCAATTCCTCGATCTGCGCTAAGATCGGCTCGATCCACGGGGCATCCTCCGGGCCTGCACGCAGCAGCGCATCCCAAATGCGGAACGCCTGATCCGGTCTGCCGGTTTGCACCAACATAAGCCCCAGATAATAGCGAGCTGTGCCGTTTGTAGGGTCTTGGGACAGAGAGGCGCGTAGGCTCATCTCTGCTTCGGGTGAAACATACCCACCCGCTGCAAGAACCTGCAACTCTCCCAAATCGGCTAGATCGGTTGCTTCCACTGTATCGCCCTTGAGGGTCACAACCTTCGTTTGCGCATCTTTAGCGGCCAGAAAATTGCCAATCCTGCGCTCCTGCTGTGCCAGTAGAATATGACCGTCCAGATCATCGGGGCGCGCGGCGACGGTGGTACGAAGCTGCGCCATCAGGGTGCGATACCGCTCGTCCATGTCCGCAGGGGCAGTAAATGGCGGCAATGATGCCTCGGCGACCTCTTGGGCAGGGCGGGTCTTGCGTACTTCCTCGGCGAATGCGATCCGGTCCTTGAGCGCCATATCCCCATAGCCGGGCGCACCGAGCCATAGGTAGCTGGCGATACTGCCAATCAGCCCAAGGGCAATAACAACAAGGGCAACGCCCGAGGGAGAGGTCGCGGTTACTGTCCGCTCAGCGCTGAGCGCCTTGTCTGCGGCGATCAAGCGCCGCGCAATCTCTGCATGTACGCGCTCGGCATCCGCGCTACTGATGACACCGCGAGCCACATCACGGTCGACTTCATCGAGCTGGCCACGATACACTTCAACGTCAGAAGCTGCCCGCGACGCGACATCCTGCCGCGCGCCGACCATGACAGCACGTGTCAGAATAACAGCAACCATAACCGTAATTGCCGCGACGACCGCCCAGAAACCCAACATGCAATACTCCCCTGTCAGCGGCCTTGGTGTAATACGTCCGGGGCCCGCACAAAAGAGGCCATTGACCAGACCGCGACGAATAGACCATGCAATTTCTGCTGCCTTGCAGCGGATGTCGTAAAATTGATACGGAATGCCGCGGGGAGTATCCACTTTTCCACCATGTGCCTCATGAAGAACCTGACGGATCGTCTGCACACCGAATCCACACCAAACAGCCACATTACCTGCCCAAGGGATCCCAAAGATGAAAAAATACTCCGTATTTGCCGTGGCCCGCGAAGCAATGCGTCATCACACGGGTTGGACCCGCGCATGGCGTGATGCAGCGCCGAAAAAACGTTATGACGCGATTATCATCGGGGCAGGGGGGCACGGTCTGGCGACGGCCTATTATTTGGGCAAAAACTTCGGCATCACCAATGTCGCGATCCTCGAGAAGGGGTGGCTTGGGGGTGGCAACACGGGGCGCAACACGACCATCATCCGCTCCAACTATTTGCAGGATCCCTCGGCGGCACTCTATGAAAAATCCCGCTCGCTCTACGAGACGATGTCACAAGATCTCAACTATAATGTGATGTTTTCCCCAAGGGGTGTCATCATGCTTGCACAAACCGAACATGAGGTGCGCGGATACAAGCGAACGGCACACGCCAACATGTTGCAGGGGGTAAAGACCGAATTTATCGGCCCCGAGAAGGTCAAAGAACTGGTGCCGATCATCAATCTGGCGGGCCCGCGCTATCCCGTACTGGGCGGCCTGTGGCAAGCGCGCGGCGGCACGGCGCGCCACGATGCGGTTGCGTGGGGCTATGCGCGCGCCTGCTCTGATATGGGCATGGATGTCATTCAGCAGTGCAACGTGACGGGTATCCGCTCCGAGGGCGGCAAGGTTGTGGGTGTCAGTACGTCCAAAGGCGACATCGATTGTGACAAACTGGGGATAGTCGTCGCGGGCCACTCGGGCCACCTCGCCGATATGGCGGGCTTCCGTCTGCCGCTCGAATCCGTGGCGCTTCAGGCGCTGGTCTCCGAGCCGATCAAGCCCTGCATGGATGTGGTCGTCATGGCCAACACGGTGCACGGCTACATGAGCCAGTCCGACAAGGGCGAGATGGTCATTGGTGGCGGCACAGATGGCTACAACAACTATACCCAGCGCGGCTCTTTCCATCACCTCGAAGAAACCGTGCGCGCCCTGATCGAGACGTTCCCCATGGTCTCGCGCCTCAAAATGCTGCGCCACTGGGGCGGTATCGTGGACGTCACGGGCGACCGCTCCCCCATCCTCAGCAAAACACCTGTCGACGGCGTGTTTATTAACTGCGGCTGGGGCACGGGCGGCTTCAAAGCGATCCCTGGTTCAGGCTGGGCTATGGCCGAGCTGATGGCAAAAGGGCACTCCCCGCTCACCGATGCTTTCGGGCTGGAGCGCTTCACCGAAGGCCGCTTCATCGACGAGAGCGTCGCCGCAGGGGTGGCGCACTGATGCTAGTTGAAGCCAGAAATACGATGCACCACAACATCTTCGGCCTGAACCTGCGCTGCATGTGCATGCGCTTCTGGCCGTGGCTGCAATCGCAAATCATGCGCAAGCAAAACACGTTTCTTTCGACGTTCGTAAATCGCGATAGCGACGCCGGTCACAAACACTGCAGCGATGGTACCAAGTATCCATTCCATAGAAATAACATGGGCACAGAGATGCCGTTTTTCAAGCTCGGAGGGCTTCCATGCTAATCGTATCCTGCCCCAACTGCGGTATCACCGCCGAGGAAACCGAATTCCACGCCCACGGCGAGGCGCACATTACCCGTCATGCCGTAGGCTCCAGCGATGACCAGATGGAGACCTATCTGTTCATGCGCAAAAACCCCAAGGGCGTGCATTTCGAACGCTGGCGCCACCAGTACGGCTGTGGCAAGTGGTTCCACATGGCCCGCTGCACCATGACGCTCGAAGTCTTTGGCACCTACAGCGCACAAACCTACAGCCCCCCCGATGACCTCCTCGCACGCATCGACGCCAGACGTCCGGGCTGGCGGGAGGCAACATGATCCTTCTTCATTTTTCCATTAAACTCAATTCTGCCCCCAACACCTGCGCTGGAGACCGATCATGAGCACACGCCTCGCCACAGGTGGCCGCCTGCTGAATAAATCCACATCGGTCAAATTCCGTTTTAACGGGAAATACATGCGAGGATATGAGGGCGACACACTCGCCTCTGCCCTGCTTGCCAATGACCAGATGCTGGTGGGCCGTTCATTCAAATATCACCGCCCGCGCGGGATCGTGGCGGCTGGCCCTGAAGAGCCGAACGGCCTTGTAAACCTCGGAGAAGGCAGCGATTTTGAGCCTAACGCCCGCGTCACCACGACCGAGCTGTTCGACGGTTTGCGTGCCGAAAGCCAAAACCACTGGCCGAGCCTCGAATTCGATGTGGGCGCGATCAACAAACACCTCAGCCGCTTCTTGCCCGCTGGTTTCTACTACAAGATGTTCATTCACCCGCGCCCGCTGTGGAAGCATGTGTACGAGCCGATCATCCGCCACTCGGCGGGTCTTGGCCGTGCACCGAAGACGCGAGATGAGGATACATACGAGCACTTCTATGCGTTCTGCGATGTGCTGGTGATTGGTGGCGGTGTTGCGGGACTGGAAGCAGCCCGAGCATCGGCCCTGTCTGGCGCGCGCGTGATCGTGATGGAACAAACGGCCCATTGGGGCGGTCGTACGCCCGTAGATGGCGGCGACATCAATGGCATGCCCGCGCAAGACTGGATCGACGCCACGTTGGCCGAGCTGGGCGCCATGGAAAACGTCACTCTGCGCACCCGCACCATGGGCGCAGGTGTCTACGACCACGGCTATGTCTTGGGCTACGAGCGCCTGACGGACCATAATCCAGAGGCTCAAGGCCCTCGCCACCGCCTTTGGCGCGTGCGCGCAGGTCACATTATCACTGCGACAGGCGCGATCGAGCGTCCGTTGAGCTTTGCTGGCAACGATATCCCGGGCGTCATGCTTGCAGCTTCTGTGCGCGATTACGTGGTCAACTACGGTGTATCCGCAGGTGACCGTACCGTTGTTGTGACCAACAATGACGACGCCTACCTCACCGCCATTGCGCTGAAAGAGGCGGGGCTGGACGTGCCAGCCATTCTTGATGCGCGGGTCCTGCCCGAAGACAGCGCTGCGATGGCGCGGGCCAAAGAGCTGGGTATTCGCGTGCTCATGGGCCACGGTGTCTCATCGGTCAAAGGCGGCAAACGTGTCACAAGCGTCGCTGTCTGCTCGCAAGCGGGCGAAGGATCGGTGCTGGAGGAAATCGCTTGCGATGCGGTGGCCATGTCTGGCGGTTGGTCGCCTGTCGTCCACTTGTGGTCCCACTGCGGTGGAAAGCTGATGTGGGACACGGCCAATGCCTGCTTTAGCCCTGATCCCGACCAGCCACCGAAAGGGGCGGATGGCGGCCAGTTTGTCTCCACAGCAGGGGCCGCATCGGGCGTGTTCCAGCTTGATGACGGGCTCAATGATGCCTTTGCTGCCGCGGATGGCACCCTGCGCTGTTTGGGCCGCAAGTTGCCCCGTGATGCCAAAGCCTCACAAGGCAGCCGCAATGATGAAGCGCCGATGGCGCCTGTCTGGCTGATGCCGCAAGGGGCGAGCGTAAAGCTGCGCGAGAAAGCATGGCTGGACTACCAGAACGACGTGAAGGTTTCTGACGTGCGCCTCGCAGCGCAAGAGGGCTTTGTCTCGGTCGAGCATGCGAAGCGGTATACCACTCTAGGCATGGCGACTGATCAGGGTAAATTGAGCAATATCAATGGTCTTGCGACATTAGCTAATGCATTGGGTGAAGATATTCCAAGCGTCGGCACCACAACATTCCGTCCACCTTATCACCCCATTTCGATGGCTGTGATCGGGGGCGAGGCACGCGATGCAGCGTTCCAGCCTATCCGCCGCACGCCCATGCACGACTGGCACGCCAGCAACGGTGCGGAGTTCGAACCTGTGGGCCAGTGGCGCCGTCCCTATGCCTATGTCAAGTCTGGCGAGAGCACCCATGACGCGGTCATGCGCGAAGTCACCAACACACGCGAAAAGATGGGGCTGCTCGATGCATCGACGCTGGGCAAGCTGATCGTGAAGGGGCCTGACGCGGGCTGGTTCCTCGACATGCTCTACACCAACATGATGAGCACGCTGAAGGTCGGCAAATGTCGCTACGGTCTTATGTGCAACGACAATGGTTTTCTCATCGACGACGGTGTGGTTGCGCGCATCGACGAGGACACGTGGCTGTGCCACACCACCACAGGCGGCGCGGAGTCGATCCACGCGCATATGGAAGAATGGCTGCAGACCGAGTGGTGGGACAAAAAGGTCTATGTCGCCAATGTGACCGAGCAATATGCCCAGATCGCGGTGGTTGGCCCCAATGCACGCAATGCGTTGGAAAAGCTGGGCGGCATGGACGTCAGCAAAGAGGCCTTGGGTTTCATGGAGTGGGCAGACGGTGTGATCGGCGGCTTCAACGTGCGCGTCTACCGTATCTCCTTTTCGGGCGAGCTATCTTACGAGATCGCGGTCGATGCGGGGCAGGGTCAGGCTTTCTGGGACGCGCTGATGGCGGTAGGCGCCGATCTGGGGGCGATGCCCTACGGGACCGAGTGCTTGCACATCCTGCGCGCCGAAAAGGGTTTTATCATGATCGGGGACGAGACAGATGGCACGGTCATCCCCCAAGACCTCAATCTGCACTGGGCTTTGAGCAAGAAAAAAGAGGACTACCTCGGCAAACGGGCGCACCAGCGCAGCCACATGGCCGACCCCGACCGCTGGAAGCTGGTGGGACTTGAGACCACGGACGGAAGCACGCTGCCCGATGGCGCCTATGCCGTGGGTGAGGGCAACAACGCCAATGGCCAGCGCAACATGATCGGGCGTGTGACGTCCAGCTATCATTCGCCCACGCTGGGCAAGGGGATTGCCATGGGCTTGGTCCATAATGGTCCTGACCGCATGGGTGAGGTGCTGGAATTCCCTGGCACGGATGGCAAAACCTATAGCGCACGGATCGTCGATCCCGTGTTTTATGACAAAGAAGGGGCCAAGCAGAATGTCTGATCCGGTATCCGCATTGAACAATGCGCACTATGGCGCTGGTATCGCCGAGGTTTCCGAGCTTGGTGCCGTTGGCATGATTACCCTGCGCGGTGACATCAACACACGCGGCGTGCAAAAGGGGGCGGTTGACGTGGCGGGGGTGAAGATGCCCGCACCGCTTCACTGCGTGACCGACGGGAGTGCGGGTATCGCGTGGATGTCGCCAGATGAGCTTCTCATCATGTGCAACTACGCCGACGTCGCGAAAAAGCTTGAAACGCTGCGGGGCAAGACCGCTAAAGTCCACGCGCTGGCGGTCAATGTTTCAGACGCCCGTGCGGTGTTTGAATTGCGCGGGCCGCATGCACGCGAGGTATTGGCCAAAGTTGCGCCTGTCGATCTGGCCCGCGACCAGTTCAAATCCGGCATGTTCCGGCGCACCCGTATTGCACAGGTGCCTGCCGCGTTCTGGATGCCGGAGGAGGACGTGATCCGTATGGTCTGCTTCCGTTCGGTCGCGCAATATGTCTTTGACGTGCTCAGTGTCGCGTCGCAACCAGGTTCTGAGGTCGGCTACATTTAGCCTGTGCTGGTGTGGGCCTTTCTTATTGAAGTTTAATGGCAATTGAGAGGAATCTCGCGACCTGTGCTGTCTCGCGTCGGTATCGCCTTGACGCGGGGCAGAAACGCGCTCCATTTAATAAGGATTGAAATACTTAATACTGGAGGCCCCACACATGGCTTTTGAACTTCCCGATCTTCCATACGCCCACGACGCCCTCGCATCCAAAGGGATGAGCGCCGAGACGCTGGAATACCACCACGACAAGCACCACAACGCTTATGTCGTGAACGGCAACAAGGCGATTGAGGGCACCGAGTGGGCAGGCAAGTCTCTCGAAGAGATTATCAAGGGCACCTATGACTCCTCCGCCGTGGCGCAGAGCGGCATCTTTAACAACATTTCGCAATTGTGGAATCACAACCAGTTTTGGGAAATGATGGGCCCAGGAGCCTCTGCGATGCCTGGCGAGTTGGAGAAAGCGATCATTGAGAGCTTCGGGTCTGTGGATAAGTTTAAGGACGAATTCAAAGCCGCAGGCGCGGGCCAGTTCGGATCAGGCTGGGCATGGCTGGTCAAGGACACAGATGGCGGCCTCAAGGTCACAAATACAGAAAACGGTGTGAACCCTGTTTGTTTCGGCCAGACGGCATTGCTCGGTTGTGATGTTTGGGAGCACTCCTACTACATCGACTTCCGCAATGCGCGTCCCGATTATCTGACCAACTTTCTCGACAATCTTGTGAACTGGGAAAACGTCGCTTCCCGCATGTGAGCGCCGAAAACGAGCTGAGTTAGAAGAAGCCCCGAGCACATTGTGTTTCGGGGCTTTTTTCGGGGTGCTACCCTGTGGATAAACTATCTTCCAGCGCTGCCAGAGCAGAGGCCGCATCTGGTACCCATGTCAGGAAATCCAACAGGCTCTCATCAGCAAATCCGCGCTGTGTGACATGGTTCATTAGTTGCTTCAACGGATCCCAGTAGCCATCTGTATTCACGATATAAATCGGCTTCTCGTGCAGGCCCAGCTGACGCCATGTCAGCACCTCGAACAACTCATCCAGCGATCCCGCGCCTCCCGGCAACACGACCACTGCATCACAGTTCATAAACATGACCTTCTTTCGTTCGTGCATGGTCTCGGTCACGATGTATGTGGTGAGGTCGGTCTTGCCGACTTCCCATGCCACCAGATGCGCGGGGATGACGCCGAATGTGACGCCGCCCGCGTCTTGGGCCGCCCGCGCGACGGTGCCCATCAACCCCACATCACCCGCGCCATAGACCAGCCGCCATTCACGCGCAGCGATACCCTCGCCAAGACGTTCCGCATCAGTTGTAAATGCAGGATCGTCGCCCGCGCGAGAGCCGCAAAAGACGCAGACAGATTTGGAAGTGGGGGAAACGGTCATATGGGGCTCCTGCATCACTTCTCGGTTTTGTGACAGCTTTTGAATTGCGCTTTTGACCTGTGATAGCGATTTTCGTAAACAGGCTCAACGCTCGCCATACGGGCCGCAGCAGGGATAGCAGCATATGAGCAAGAATTCAGCAGGGCTTGGTGGCAATACAGGAGCGTTTCTTGCGGGTGGCGCTATGGCTGTGGCGCTCGGCTTTGGTGCCTACATCGGGTTCGGAGGCGTTGCCGATAGGGCGGTGCAACCTGTCTCGCCGCAGGTTCCGGACACTGCTGCAAAGGCGCAAGATACTGTTGCCACGGACGAGAAAGCCGCACCAGTCACCGAGGTCAACGACCCGACTGTTCCTACCTTTGACGAGGTTCGGCGGGAGACGGACGGCACGACCATTATTGCGGGCCGTGCCGAACCGCTGAGTGATGTTGCGATCCTTGTAGATGGCGCAGAGGTTGCAACGGTCACTGCCGACAGCTCTGGCGGGTTTGCGGCGATCACGACCTTGCCCGATAACGAGGCGGCGCAAGTGGTGAGCCTGTCGTCAGAAAAGAACGATGATGTTGTGACCTCGCAGGACGAGATTATTCTTGCTCCCTCACCCCTCGCAGCCCTCGAGCAGCCTGAAGTAGCGGCAGTAGATGCAGAAACAGCGCCCGTTGTCCCGCCCGCCACTGAGGAAGCGGAGCAGACGCCGCGCATTGCTGTCCTCAAATCAGACGAAGAAGGCGTGCAGCTTTTAAGCCCCGACACCACACAGGTGATGACCGCAGTGGCCCTCGATACCATCGGATATTCCGAGCAGGGAGAGGTGCAGCTCACTGGACGGGCGCAGGCCGACACGGCGCAAGTCAGAGTATATCTCGACAACCGCTCTGTCATCAGCTTGCCTGTAGATGCTGACGGGCGGTGGCGGGGTGACCTGCCCGAGGTCGACGAGGGCGTTTATACCCTGCGGGTAGATGAGGTCACACAAGCAGGCACCGTGAGCAGCCGTGTCGAGACCCCGTTCAAACGCGAATCCGCAGCAGTTCTGGCGCAGGCATCGGCAAACCTCGAAGGGCCGGTCACATCCGTAACTGTGCAAGCGGGTGCCACGCTGTGGGCCATCGCGCGCGAGCGCTACGGAGACGGCACATTGTTCTTGCGGGTGTTTGAGGCCAACGCGGACAATATTCGGGATCCAGATCTGATCTATCCTGGTCAGGTGTTTGATTTGCCGAACTAAGGTGGTCCTTGCGGGATGGACGCTCTATGTAGTGGAAGGACTGCATAGGATGCCCCATGACCGCTGATAGATCTGCCACTACCCCCTCCAAAACAAGCCAGAAGCCCCCGATGAGCGAACAGGTCGCGACCGAGGAAGATGCTGCGGTTGAGCAGGAGCGCCAGTCTGCCGCTTTGGTCTTGCGCAAAGTGGCGCCATACCTGTGGCCGGCCGATATGCCATGGGTGCGCAAGCGGGTTGTCTGGGCGCTGGTCGTGTTGGTCCTGTCCAAGGTTTTGACGGTCACGACGCCGCAATTCTACCGTGGTGCAGTGGACGCTTTGGCCGAAGAGGGCGTGCCGATGCTCGCGCTGGGAGCTGTGGGTCTGACCATCGCTTATGGTATCGTGCGCCTTATGGGCGTGGGCTTCCAGCAGCTGCGCGATGCAATCTTTGCCCGTGTGGGCCAACGCGCCCTGCGCACCTTGGCGCTTGAGACGTTCAGCCATATCCACAAACTCTCCATGCGCTATCACATCACCCGCAAGACGGGTGGCCTGAGCCGCATTATCGAACGGGGCGTAAAGGGCGTGGACTTTCTGCTACGATTCCTGCTGTTCAGCATCGGGCCGCTCATTCTCGAGCTATTGCTGATCGGGATCATCCTCACGTTTCAGTTTGATGTCTCTTACATGCTCGTCGTCGCTGTCACCATTGCGTTCTATGTCTGGTTCACTTTCGCGGTCACCGAATGGCGGGTCAAACTTCGCCGCCAGATGAATGATCAGGACACGGACGCCAATCAAAAGGCTATCGACAGCCTGCTCAATTACGAGACAGTCAAATACTTTGGCGCCGAAGAGCGTGAGGCCCACCGCTATGACAGTGCGATGGAGAAATACGAGGAAGCGGCGATCAAGACCAACTATTCGCTCGCCTTTCTGAACTTTGGCCAGTCGGTCATCATCACGATCGGCTTGGTCGTTGTGATGGTCATGGCCGCGATCGAGGTGCAGGCGGGCACGCTCACCGTGGGCGAATTCGTCCTGATCAACGCGTATATGATCCAGATCACCGTCCCGCTGAATTTCCTCGGCACAGTCTACCGCGAAATCCGTCAGGCGCTGGTCGATATGGGGGAGATGTTCAATCTGCTTGAGCAGCCTTCAGAGGTGACGGACAAACAAGGCGCGCCAGACCTCAAGGTGACGGGCGGACAGATCAGGCTCGAGAACGTCGACTTCAGCTATAATCCCGACCGAAAAATCCTGAACGGCGTGAGCCTGACCGCGGAGCCCGGAGAGACGGTGGCGATTGTAGGCTCCACAGGGTCGGGGAAATCGACCATCGGGCGGCTTTTGTTCCGTTTCTATGACGTGCAGGGGGGCAGCCTGAGCATTGACGGGCAGGACGTGCGCGATGTCACACAGAACTCGCTGCACCGTCAGATCGGTGTGGTGCCGCAGGATACGGTGCTCTTCAATGACACCATCGGCTATAACATCGCCTATGGCCGTGACGGTGCGACGCAAGAGCAGGTGGAAGCGGCGGCGAAAGCGGCCCAGATCCACGACTTCATCATGGCGCTGCCTGACGGCTATGAGACGTCCGTGGGCGAGCGTGGCCTCAAGCTGTCGGGTGGTGAGAAGCAGCGTGTGGGCATTGCGCGTACCCTGCTCAAAGACCCGCCGATCCTGCTGCTGGATGAGGCGACAAGCGCACTCGACAGTGAGACAGAACATGAAATTCAGGATGCGCTGCGCCAAGCGGGCCAAGGGCGTACCGTTCTGACCATCGCACACCGTCTCAGCACCATCGCAGAGGCAGACCGCATTGTCGTACTGGAAAAAGGGGTGGTTGTGGAGCAGGGGAACCATGAGGCGCTATTGGCCCAAGAGGGTCGCTACGCCCAGCTATGGCATCGCCAGCAGAACGAAGACTGATCCCACGGGCAGACCCGCCCCATGCGGCGGGTCTGATTTGTTTTATTCAGGCGCTCTGGCCGCGCAGACAATCCTTCGGAAGGGAGCCTTAGCGGAACTACTCTGCCGCGACCGCCTTGCCTGTAAGCTTGTCCAGCGCACCTGTCATCATCTTGAGATAAGGCGCATCCGCTGGGAGGTTGTGCGTGGTGCCAAGGCTTGCCGGGGTATGATAGGTCAGGTGCACCACACCTTTGTCATCGGCGTAGGCCAGCACGCGCAAGGGCAGGTCAAGGCCTGCTGTCTGGGCATCGAGCATCGCGGGCGTGCCGAGCTTTGGATTGCCGAAGATGAGCAGCTGCGTCGGGCGCAACTCCATTTCGACTTTTTCAGCACCTGCTGCGTGGTCCACCCGTGCAAACACGGTTGCACCTGCAGCCGTCACAGCGGCCTCGAGGCGGTCCATCGTATCGCTCACCGAATGAGGGCTGGTTTTTGTGATCATCTCGGCAAAGGCCGGCGCGCCTGTGAGCGCAAGGCCAAGCGCGAGAGCAGTTGATAGCTTTTTCAGGGGACGGGGCATGGTCGGTTCCTTTTGGTTGAATACAACCGCAAGCATAAAGGCCCCCGCACATGATGCGAGGGCCTTAAGATCACTTAGCGGTGATGCAGCGTTATTCTGCTGGTGCGGTAGCTGTTGGACGCACGGTATCGAGGGCCGCGTCATCCCACAAAAGCTCGTCCGTGCCAGAGCGCTTGGCATCACGCTGGAGCGCCCAGTCCCGTGCCGCTTTGCTGGCGCGGCCCATCGACATGCGGGCGAGAAGTTGCGCAATCCACCCTGCGTATGTGGAGGCCCAGACGCGGACGGCCAGCAGCGAAGGTGTCAGCACCAGCGTTAGAACGGTTGCCACGCCCAAGCCAAAAACGACCGCCGTGGCCAACTGCTTCCACCATAGCGCTGTGGGGCTGTCGATCGTGTATCCGCCCTCGGCAAAGTTCAGCGAGAGGCCGAACATCATCGGTGCAAGGCCCGCCATCGTAGTGATCGTGGTCAGCAGCACAGGACGAATGCGCGCCTGTGCTGTGCGAATGATCGCCTCGATCCGCGGCATGTATTGGCTGAATTCCTGATAGGTGTCGATCAGAATGATGTTGTTGTTCACCACAATACCGGCAAGGGCCACGATCCCCGTTCCCGTCATAATGATCGAGAATGTCTGATCCATAACCAGCATCCCGATCAATACGCCTGCGGTTGACAGCACCACCGCCACCAGCACCAGAACGGCGTTGTAGAAAGAGTTGAACTGCGCCAGCAGAATGATGAACATCAGTCCCAAAGCTGCCGTGAAAGCCGAGCTGAGGAAGGCCTGGCTCTCTGCCTGATCCTCTTGATCGCCCGTCCATTCATAAGTGATGCCATCGGGCAGATCTGCGCTCTCTACCCATTTGGTGATCTCCGCGATCCGTTCATTGCCGTTGATAGGGATCAGACGGATTTCCTGATCGTCATACGCCTGTTGCAGATCATCCATGGCCAGCGCCGTACGGTCAGTGATTTTGAAACGGTCTCCGTCGATGTTGGTCAGGTCTGCATCCGCCCCCGCAGGGCGAAGGGTTGCAACCGTCTGATCCGTGTCCGCATCAGGGCTTTCACTATTCACGACAAGCACTGCTTTCATCAGCCCCACGGCGACGTCGGCTTTGACATCCATATAACGCTGTTGGTTGATGCGATTGATTTCTGCCAGTTTGGGCACGGGTGTGCGCGTGACAAAATTGGACAGCGGGATAAGCCCGTCGCTGGTGCGTACCTTGAGCGTGTCGAGCGTTGACAGCAAGCGGTCCTCTTCGGGCAGGCGCACTCGAATTTCGATCTCTTCATCCGAGGTATCCACCCGCATTGTATCAAGGAGCAGACCGCGCGTCACAAGCTGTACCATTGCGCCCACGCTGAGCACATCGGCACCGTATTGGCCTGCTTTCTCGACATCCACATCCAACTGCCAGTCGATGCCGGGCAGGGGGCGTGTATCTTCGATCAGGGTGAGGCCCGGAACGGTGTTGAAGTGATCGCGTGTCATTGCGGTGGCAGCGATTAGATCGGGGAAGCTGTCCCCCTTAAAGCGCAGGTGAACGGGTTTGCCCGAGGCAGGGCCGCGATCAAGGGCCAGCACTTCAATCTGGATGCCTGGAATGTCAGAGAGCTGTTCGGTCAATTCTGATATGATGATATCGCCGTCCAGATCGGGGCGCATCATGCGGTCTTCCCATGCGATGGTCTCGAACTGCACCTGACCTATAAGATCTTTGGGCGCTTGGCTGCCGCCTGTGTTGCTATCGAGCCCGCCTTCACCCGCAAAAGCAAAGGCCGTTGCAATGCCTGGATGCTCCAATACAACGGCTTCGGCCTGACGCAGCAGATCGTCCTTTTCCCCGAGCGACAGGTTGCCGCGTGCGAGCACGTAAACGATGGCCTGCTCAGGCTCGGATTCGACAAAGAATTCCACACCTTTGGAGTTGTTGGTAAAGAAGATCAGCGTCGTGCCAACAAAGACAAATACAGCGCCTGCCATCACAAGCGGCATAACGGGATTGCCTGCAATCGCCTCAATCACGCGGCCAAAGGGAGAACGTTGGTAACCAGCGTGAATGCGGTCAGGCTCTTTTCGGAACAGGCGCGAGGCCAGCCAGCGACCGATCTGGCCCAGACGTGTCAGCACTGCAAAAAGCGCCAACAAAAACATCATGAAGCCCCCGAGTGCCACAAGCAGCACGGCCACGCCAATCAGGATAAGACCGAACACTTTGATGAAGGTCGGGATAACCGAGGTGAGCAGATCAAGCCCGTCCATCACGGCAAACTGCGCGCCGATCCACCCAAACAGCGTCCCCGACGCGAGCAATGAAAGGGCAGGCAGGATCATCAGGAAGGCCGCAGGAAACAGCGCAAGATGCAGATACCACGGCAGCGCCGCAATACGCTCCATGTTATGGGCCATCCACTGCTCCAGCCGTCCTGTCACACCGCCCATCACAGGCAAATAGACCAGCGCCACCACCAGTGAGGCCGACAGCACGAAGATCAGCGTAACAGGCAGCATGCCCATGAATTCACCTGGCACACCCGGCCAGAAAAGCATTGGCAGGAAGGCGCAAAGGGTCGTCGCCGTAGAAGAGATAACAGGCCAGAACATCCGCTTGGCCGCCTCCACATAGGCTTGCATCGGGCCTTTGCCCTCTTGCTGTTTCTGGTCGGCGTATTCGACCACTACGATTGCACTGTCGACCAGCATGCCCACCGCGAGGATCAGCCCGAACATCACGATGTTCGAAATCGAGATGCCCATAAGTGCGAGAAACGCAAAACACAAAAGGAACGAGGTCGGGATCGCAAAACCCACCAACAGGGCCGCACGGATGCCCAAGGCCGCCAGCACCACAATCATTACCAGTGCAATTGCGGTAAAGACGGAACCCAAGAGCTGTTGCACCATGCTGTCCACGACGCGGCTTTGGTCATTTGACGTGCCGACTTCGACAGCGGCTTTGAGTTCGTCCGGCCATTGCTTGCTGCTCTCGGCCACAAGCTCTTTCACTGCCGTAGCTGTGTCGATAAGATTGAAACCCTTGCGCTTGACCACCTGCAAGGCCATCGAATCCTCGCCGTCAAAGCGGGAAGTGCCCAAGCGGTCCTCGAAGGTGAGGTTGATCTCGGCCAGATCGCCCAGCGTCACAACACGGTCGCCATTGGTTTTGACGGGCAGGGCATAGACATCGCGCGGCTCGTCAAAGCTGGAGGGGATTTTGACGGCAAACGTGCCTGTGCTGCCCTCGACTTCGCCGGCGGCGATCAGTTGGTTGTTGTTTTGCACCACGGAGATCAGCTCACCCGCGGTGACGTCATAGGCCTCGAGCTTGAGCGGGTCGATGAGCACTTCGAGCATCTCGTCACGGTTGCCCGCGATGCCCGCCTCCAGCACTGCATCAAGCCCCTCGATATCATCCTGCAACAGCTTGGCATAACGTGCCATCGTGCGCTCGGGCACAGGGCCAGTCAGGTTCACGATGATGATGGGGAATTCGGAAAAGTTGATCTCGTTGATCGAGTAAGTCTCGGCGCCTTCTGGGAATTGCGACTCCGCGGTGCCCATAGCGTCGCGCACATCGGCGATGATGGAGGTCTTGTCCCAGCCGAATTCGAATTCCAGCGCGAGGCCAGCGTAATTCTCCGCCGCCGTTCCGGTCATCTTCTTGAGCCCGTCAAGATCGCTGAGCTCTGTCTCCATCGGCTTGAGCAGCAGTGTCTCGCTGTCCGCCGCCGAAATGCCGGGGAAGGGGACGGAAACAAAGAGCGCAGGGATTTCGATATCGGGCTCGCCCTCTTTGGGCAGCGTGGTATAGGCGTAACCGCCAACAACAAGGCTCAGCAAAATGAAGGCGAGCACCATGCGTGCGCGGGATGCGGCCCAATCAACAATACCTGTCATTGTGTAATCTCCCGCAGCGTCGGCGCAACCTCGACGCCGTCGACCACATACTCTTGTCCCACAACAATGACGCTGGCTTCTTCAGGCAAACCTGTCACCCACACCCCTTTGGCGGTATCTCGAACAACGCTGACGGCGTAGAATTTTACAATGTTTGTCCCGTCAACCGTGCGCAGGCCCAACGCCCCTTCGTCATTCAGCGTTAGCGCGCTTTGCGGCACGAGATGCGCATCGGCGCCTTCTGACGCGATCAGGATCTCTGCCGTTTGACCGTCGCGGATGCGCAGATCGTCGTTGGGCACTTCGATTTCGGTCAGAAATGTACGCGTTTGCTGATCGGCGGAGCGCGACAAGAACGTGACGCGGCCCTGTACTTCATCACCACCTGCGGCCAGACGGGCGCCTGCGACCGCACCGACCTCGATGCGGTTTACTTGTGTCTCGGGCACGTAGCCCACCAATTTGATCGGGTTGAGTTGAACGATGGTGCCGCAGAGCGCACCGGGCTGCAAAAGCGCACCCAGCTCTGCCGTGTCACTTTCCAACAGGCCGCCAAAGGGCGCTTTGATCACCAGACGGTCCAGCTCTGCCTGAGCGCCTGCCACGGCTGCTTGCGCGGCCTCGATGCCCGAACGGGCAGCGCGCAACCCCGACTGCGCCGAGCTGACCGATGCTTCTGCCGTGGCGACTGCAGCATCTGAACTGGCGACGCGCGTTGTGGAGGCAAATCCGTCCGCATTGAGGCGGGAGGAAGCGTTCTGGTTGATCTTGGCCTCTTCGAGACGCGCTTGGGCTTCCTGCACACGGGCCTCCGCTTCGGGGACGCGCGATTCTGCCTCGGCCAACTGCGCGGTCGCCTGAGCGAGTGCTGCACCGCGTGTGCCCTCATCGAGGCGGCACATGATCTGTCCTGCCTCGATGCGCGCCCCTTTGCGCAGTGGCTCTGAAACAACAATGGCGGAGGTCTCTGCACGAACTTCGACCTGTCGTGCCGCAGCGGTCTGGCCGCGCAAAACCACCGCGCTGTCGATGCTTTGAGCTTTCAGCCGCTCCACCACGACCTGAACCCGTGTATCCGCAACCGGGGCGGCGGCTTCTTCCGTCTCGGGCTGGGTGTCGACTTCTTCGGTTTCGCCACCGCCGAAGAACGCCATCAGCGTTGGCCGCTCAAGGATGATCATGTAAAGAATAGCGGCCATTGCTACAGCAGCAAGGAGTGGAAGAATACGCATCGATTGCCTCATCTCGTCAGTAACAGGGCCCCGCATACACCATGCACAAAGGGCCGCTGTGATATCTTTCGCATTATGTAGTGCATTCGAACTAAACTGCACAGTTCAGAAAGACCTTTTTTGCGGAAATTTCGAGCGTCTATGAGGCGGTGCTTCATTTGCATGCGCTTCGGCCGCCTTGCTTGGGTCTTGGCTTGGCCGTGTGGCTTCGTTAAGAGAGGCGCATCAGATAAGGCAGGGGCCCAAGCGCGATGAGCAATAGCGACGGATTTATCGAAGAAGTCACCGAAGAGCTGCGGCGCGATCAGATGATGGCCAAGCTCAAGAAATACGGCTGGATTGCGGTCCTTGCCGTGCTGCTGATTGTAGGTGGCGCCGCGTTCTCGGAGTACCGCAAAGCACAGGCGCGCGCACAGGCCGAAGGGCTGGGCGATGCTATTCTGGCCGCTCTGGATTCAGGCGAGGCTGATGCCCGCGTTGCAGCCCTTGGCGCTGTAGAAGCAGCCGACCCGCAAGCAGGCGTCATCCTCTCCATGCTCTCCGCGTCAGAAAAGCTGGCTGCGCAAGACCTCGAAGGGGCCATCGAGAGCCTCAATGCCGTTGTGTTGAACGGTGATGTTCCCCAGATTTACCGCGACATTGCGCAGTTCAAGGCATTGACCCTTCAAGCAGAGACAATGCCAGCAGGCGAGCGCAAACAGGGGTTCGAAGCGCTGGGCACTGCGGGCAACCGTCTTAGCCTGCTGGCCCAGGAGCAATTGGCACTGATTGCCATTCAGGAGGGTGATACGGCTGGTGCGGTCGAGCAGTATCAGACGATCCTCAGCGATGCTCAGGTCACACCGGACTTGCAACAACGCGCATTGCAGGTGATTGTAGCCTTGGGTGGGGAGCCTGACCTGAGCGGTGCCCCGATTGATGAGAATAACGGATAAGGATGCCGCATCCCCCAGCCGCCAAAGCGGGGATGAAACGCAGACCAGAGTGAGCAGGCTATGACAGACTTCAGTTTTCCAACAAATGCGTCCTTGTCCCGCAATCGCCGCCGCTCTGCCCGAGGGTTGGCCCTCGGTGCCTTAGGTCTGGTAGGGATGCTTGCAGCCTGCGCCGAGCCGCAGGTGATCTTGCCGGGGGAGCGTGAGGACATCCGCTCGGTTTTGCAAAATGATGTCGTCTATGAGGGTCAAGCGCCTGCGTTCGAGGGCAACACCAGCCGCGCCATCTCGTTGCCAGCGGCAAGGGTGAACGCCAACTGGAGCCAGAGCACAGGCAGCCCGTCGGGCCGCGTGAGCCATCCTGCGCTCGGCGGATCGCTGACCTTGGCTTGGGCCGCAGATATCGGTGAAGGCGACAGCCGCAAGCACCGCATCACAGCCGCCCCTGTCGTGTCCGACGGACGCATCTTTACCCTCGATGCGCAATCTGTGGTCACCGCGACGTCCACATCGGGAGCTACACTGTGGCGTGCCGATTTGCGCCCCGCGCGCGATCAGGCAGGGGATGCAACGGGCGGTGGCCTCGTTGTTGCGGGCGATACCGTCTATATTTCTATCGGATTTGGCGTGCTGGCCGCGTTGGATGCCACATCAGGCGCTGTGCGCTGGTCACAACAGCTCGACGCGAGCGGATCGGGCACGCCGACAGTCTCGGGCGATCTTGTTTACGTTACCGCGGGTGACAACACAGGCTGGGCCGTAAACCGCAAGGACGGCACCGTCGAGTGGCAGATCGGTTCCAGCACGGACACCAACAATGTTCTGGGCGCGCCAGCGCCGGCGCTGACCAGTGATCTGGCGATCTTTGCCTTTGGCTCTGGCGAGGTGCAGGCCGTGTTCCGCCTCGGTGGTCTGAGCCGCTGGAATGCTTCCATTCTAGGCAAGCGCGGCGGTCGTGCGCTCAGCAACGTTTCTGACGTGACAGCAGCCCCCGTTATTTCGGGGAACCGCCTTTATGTGGGCAACCAGTCGGGGCGCATTGCTGCGCTTGATGTCAACTCTGGCGACCGTCTCTGGACAGCACGCGACGGCGCTATCGGCCCCGTATGGCCCGTGGGTGGCAGCGTGTTTGCGGTGAGCGATCTGAATGAGCTTCTGCGCCTTGATGCCTCGGATGGCTCGAAAATCTGGGGTGTGCAACTGCCCAACTTCACCGAGCGCAAGCCAAAGAAGCAAAGCCGCGTCACGCCGCACCATGGTCCAATCGTGGCCGGAGGGCGCGTAATCCTTGTGTCGGGTGACGGCATTCTGCGCAGCTTTGATCCGACCAACGGCACACTTGTAGGCACAGCCGAAATCCCGGGTGGGGCTACAACTGCGCCTGCTATTGCAGGTGGTACCCTCTACGTCGTCTCTGCAAACGGGCAATTGCTCGCCTACCGGTAAGTATCGTTCAATCGAGACAGGGCTTTCGCACAGCAGCACTTTGCGCTATTGCGCGGGTCTAACCCTGCTCGGAGCCTCAAGCATGTCTTTCACCCTCGCAATTGTGGGCCGTCCCAATGTGGGCAAATCCACGCTGTTTAACCGCCTTGTAGGCAAGCGCCTTGCGTTGGTCGATGACCAGCCCGGTGTGACGCGTGACTTGCGCGAAGGTGCGGCGCGGCTGGCGGATTTGCGCTTTACCGTGATTGACACCGCAGGTCTTGAAGAGGTCACAGACGACAGCCTGCAGGGCCGGATGCGACGCCTGACAGAGCGTGCTGTGGATATGGCTGACATTTGTCTGTTCATGGTGGATGCGCGCGTGGGCATTACGCCCTCTGATCTGGTTTTTGCCGATATCCTGCGCAAACGCTCGGCCCATGTCATCCTCGCGGCCAATAAGGCCGAAGGGAATGCGGCCGAAGCGGGCGTGCTAGAAGCGTATTCGCTGGGGCTGGGAGAGCCAGTGCGCCTGTCCGCCGAGCATGGCGAAGGGCTTACCGATCTCTACACGATGTTGATGCCACTGGCTGACGGTTTTGCAGAAACCCGTGTGGATGACACGCCCGAGGTGGATGTCGATCTGAGTGAGGAGCAGGGCGATGACATGGACGCGGTCCCCATGCCCACCCGCGCCAAACCGCTTCAAGTCGCTGTAGTCGGCCGCCCGAATGCAGGCAAATCCACGCTGATCAACCAGATCGTGAAAGAAGACCGCTTGCTCACTGGGCCGGAGGCGGGGATCACCCGCGATGCGATCTCGCTCATCACCGAATGGGCAGGGCCCGACGGGGTCGGCGTGCCGATGCGCATTTTCGACACTGCAGGAATGCGTAAAAAGGCTAAGGTTCAGGAGAAGCTTGAAAAGCTCAGCGTGAGCGATGGTCTACGCGCAGTGAAATTTGCCGAAGTTGTTGTCGTGCTTCTGGATGCCGAGATCCCGTTCGAGCAGCAGGATTTGCGCATTGCCGATCTGGCAGAGCGCGAAGGCCGCGCCGTGGTTGTTGCTGTGAACAAATGGGACGTTGAGGAAGACAAGCAGGGCAAGCTCAAGGAGCTCAAGGAGAGCTTTGAGCGTTTGCTGCCACAGTTGCGTGGCGCGCCGCTGATCACAGTCTCTGCCAAGACGGGCAGGGGGCTGGACCGTCTGCAACAGGCGATTATGCGCGCCTATGATATGTGGAACCGCCGTGTCAGCACCGCACAGCTCAATCGCTGGCTGTCTGGCATGATGGAGGCGCACCCGCCCCCCGCACCGCAAGGCAAACGGATCAAGATGCGCTACATGACCCAAGCCAAAACGCGTCCCCCCGGTTTTGTGGTCATGTGCAGCCACCCTGACAAAGTGCCAGAGAGCTATAGCCGCTATCTGGTGAACGGGCTACGCCTCGACTTTGACATGCCCGGGACGCCGATCCGTCTTTGGATGCGCGGCCAGTCGGATGCGAACCCCTATAAAGGGCGCAAGAAGGCAGCACCTTCAAAACTTCGAAAACACGTGGGCAGCAACCGCAACGACGGCAGCAGGTAGCGTTCAGGATACGCTAGGACGAGTGAGTCTATCGGAGGTTCCGATAGACTCAGCGGCCTGCGCGCCATGCTTTGAACGTGGGCACACATAGGGCTACAGCACCACCGGCGGCCAAGGCGGCCACTGTCATGTTTGGCTGGGCAAAATTCTGTACGACCACGGCAACCAAAGCCCAAATGACGGCAATGCCGTAGCTTGGGGCGCGCTTGAGTTGGCTCTGCACAGCTGATGCGATGACCAGCGCCAGAAAAATAGCCGCCAGCGCGGCTGTTGTACTGTCGAGGTATCCATAGCCTGCTGCAAGCAATCCCAGAGATACGCAGGAGGCAGCACTCAGCCAGCCTGCATAAAGCCCCACGGGAAGTGCTGCAAACCAGCGATCATGGGCAGGGCTGCGAAACAGCGCGACCAAGGCGGTGATCAGCATGATCCATATCAGCACGGAGGCCCAGACGGGGCTGGCCACAGCCACCGCCAGCCACACTGCGCCCACTCCCAGCGAAGGGATCAGCGCCAACCGCATTGCATGCCACGCTTCATCCTCGCGCCGTTTCCAGACGCCAAAGCCCAAGCCCACCAACAGCCAAAGGTAGATGACGCCCCAGATCGCAAAGGCATATCCTTCGGGCTGAACAGGCGGATTTACCTGCGGCACTGGAAATTGCTCGGGGTCAAATCCGCCGAAATCGGGCACAAAAGCGGGTGAGAAGGCAAACAACCCGCTAAGGATAAACGTCAAAATCGCGACGGCACTACGTGACATTTGGGACCTTTCTGGTCAAAACTTGTTTCTTCAAAGCGACATATAACACAAAGGAGCTTCGCCAATGGCACGCATCGCACTTTTTTGCGACGGTACATGGAACAGCCCGACGTTGAAACAGCCGACACATGTGGTGCAGCTTTTTGAAAAGACGCGCCGCACAAACGCGCAGCACACCCACTATTTCGAGGGTGTTGGCACGGGGGTAAACGAGGCTGGTCTGTTTGGCAAAGCACTGATGAAAATTGGTGGCGGTGCCTTTGGTTGGGGGCTGAACGAGAACATCAAACAGGCTTATACAGCGCTCTGCGAGCAATATGAGGCGGGGGACGAGATATTTATCTTTGGCTTCTCGCGTGGGGCATATACTGCGCGATCGTTGGCGGGAATGATCCGAAAATGCGGCATCGTCAGCGATCCGACACCTGACAAGATCGACGAGGCGTTTCGCCTTTACCGCAAACCGGGTGTGGCCAACCACCCCGATGCGCTTCACATTATGAAAAAGCGCCGCAGGCTTTCGCCACGCTTTGCGACTTCGGCCAGTGATATCAACTGGCGCAGCGTGACGCCTTGGGCGAATGATCCCGCAGAGATGCATAAGGTCGAGATTGCCTATCTCGGTGTCTGGGACACGGTTGGATCATTGGGAATTCCCGCGCCATTGTTGGGGCCTATAGCCAACCTTTGGAACAGCAGATACCGTTTTCACGACACGCTGCTCTCCTCGATGGTCAAAGCGGCGCGTCATGCGGTGGCGCTGGACGAGCGGCGCGTGTTTTTCCGGCCCGCTCTTTGGGACAACCTCGAAGCCTCTCGCGATGACGCAGGTCTGAACCGCGGCGACCGCACCGAGGCAAGGCCGTATCAGCAGGTCTGGTTCACGGGCACCCATGCGATCATTGGCGGATCGGCTGCGAAGGCGCGCGCGTTGACGGGACAATCCTTGCAGTGGGTTGCCGATGGCGCACAGGCCGCAGGGCTCGAGATCGCGATGGAGGACCTGCTGGACCGCGTGCCTGATCCGCTTGCCAACAGCCATACGCTTGACCAGCCGCCGCTGCTCTATCAGATCGCGGGCAATTTTCTGAAATGGCGAAAAGGGCCGGGTCATCCGATTGATCTGCACCCAAGCGCTGACGCCCGTGTGAAAGGGCGGCGGGACTATCGCCCGCGTTCGCTCAAGAACCTGATGCCCGCATTATTCGGGGAGGCAGAAGTGCGTGACACAGTGTCGGATCGTCAGAAAGAAGGGCCGCAGCGCTAGGCCGCGGCCCGATTGATCAGGCGAGGGTGCCTTCGAGCGTGAGCGTCGTCTTGCCGCCCAGATAGGGGGCAAGCACGGCTGGCAGCACTACGGTGCCATCTTCCTGCTGGCCATTCTCAAGCACGGCGATCAGACAACGCCCCACTGCAAGGCCCGAGCCGTTGAGTGTGTGCACAAATTGCGGTTTGCCGCCACCTTCGGGCTTGAAACGCGCATTCATGCGACGCGCTTGAAAATCGCCCGTGGTCGAGACGGAGCTGATCTCGCGGTAGGCGTTCTGCCCGGGCAACCAAGCTTCGATGTCATAGGTGCGCCGCGCCCCGAACCCCATGTCGCCGGTGCATAGCAAAACGGTGCGATACGGCACGCCCAAGCGTTCGAGAATATCCTCGGCGCAGGTCAGCATGCGCTTTTGCTCGGCGTCCGAGTCCTCGGGCAGGGTGATGGAGACCATCTCGACCTTTTCGAACTGGTGCTGGCGCAACATCCCAGATGTGTCGCGGCCCGCGCTGCCCGCTTCGGAGCGGAAGCACAGCGTGTGCGCGGTCATGCGGCGGGGCAGATCGGCGGCCTCCAGCGTTTCACCTGCGACGGTATAGGTCAGCGGGACTTCTGAGGTCGGGACAAGCCACATGCCTTCTTCGGTGCGGTAGCTGTCCTCACCGAATTTCGGCAGCTTGTCCGTGCCATACATCGCCTCGTCACGCACCAGAACAGGCGTGTTCACCTCCGTCAGGCCGTTCTCGTCGACATGCACATCAAGCATGAATTGCGCCAGAGCGCGGTGGATACGCGCCACACCCCGCTTGAGCATGACAAATCTTGCTCCTGACGTCTTGGCCGCCGTCTCAAAATCCATCGAGGCTGCAACGCTGTCGAGATCATAGTGCTCACGCGCCTCGAAAGCGAAGTCAGGCATTTCGCCCCATTTCTTCACTTCGACATTGTCGGCTTCGTCAGCACCTTGAGGCACATCCTCGGCAGGGCTGTTGGGCAGGCGTGCCAGCATATCGGTTAGTTGGGCATCCAGCTCTTTGGCCTCCGCCTGCATCGCTGCGACTTCTGCCTTCTTTTCGGAGACCAGTGCGCGCAGGCGCTCGAATTCCGCCTCGTCACCTTTGGCCTTTGCAGCGCCGACTTGTTTGGACGCTGCATTCTGGTCGGCTTGGGCGGCCTCGGCGGATTGGATTTTCGCACGCCGCTCCGCATCAAGGGCCAGAATGGAAGAGGACACAGGCGCATCGCCCCGCCGCGCCAAGGCGGCGTCGAAAGCATCGGGATTGTCGCGTATGGCACGAATGTCATGCATCTGTTTGTCCTCCAAAAAGTGAATCGTTCAGCGGCGTTATGGCCCATAATCGGGCACGGGCCTAGGGGGGCTGGAAAGGTGCTGTGCAAAACGCTGAAATAGCACCCCGATCTGCCCGAATATCGCGGCCAGCGCCTTGCAAAGCCCACTTTGCGCGCATAGGTTCTGGCGAACTTCAGATATGAGGGCGCGCGCGCCTTCTCGCGTCAAAAAGGACCCACCGATGTCAGGTATTGAGCAGTTTATCCCACTTATTCTTATCTTCGGGATCATGTATTTCCTGCTAATCCGTCCACAGCAGAAAAAGCTCAAAGAGCATCAGGCGATGGTCGCAGCACTGCGCCGTGGCGATCAGGTGGTCACGCAGGGTGGCGTGGTAGGCAAGGTCGTCAAAGTCAAAGATGACGGTGAGCTGGAGCTCGAAATTGCGGATGGCGTTAAAGTGCGCGTGATCCAAAGCACAATCGCTACCGTGATCAACAAGACCGAACCGGCCAAGTAAACCTTACCCCAGCGACCAAGACGAAAAGGCGGGCGATATGCTCCAGATATCCATATGGAAACGCATCGCCATCTGGCTGACCTGTGCGGTTGGCCTCATGCTCGCTGCGCCCAACGGTTTTTATTCCGTTGTCGAAGGGCACAATGATGCCGTCAAAGAGATCGAACTTTCGGGCAGTACCGAGGCGCTTGAGGCGCAGCGCAGCTTGTGGCCCGACTTCTTGCCCAATGGTCTGGTCAATCTGGGTCTTGATCTGCGCGGCGGCGCGCATCTGCTTGCCGAAGTGCGGGTGGAAGAAGTGTACAGCGCGCGGCTTGAGGCGATGTGGCCCGAGGTGCGCGACGCGGTGCGCGGCATCACGCCCGTTCGTTTGCAACAGTCCGCTCCTACGGAGTTAAAAGTCCGGTTGACGGATGAGACGAAGATGGCGGAGGCCATGGCAGTTGTGCGCGGGTTGGCGCAGCCTGTGCAGACCCTGACAGGCGCAGGGGCCAGCGATATCGAAGTGAGCGGCGAAAACGGTATCATTACCGTCGTGCTGTCCGAGGCTGAAAAAAGCGCCACAGACGAGCGTACGATGCAGCAATCGCTCGAGATTATCCGCCGACGCATCGACGAGGTCGGGACACGTGAGCCGACGATCCAGCGCCAAGGCACTGACCGGATCCTGATCCAAGTGCCCGGCATCGGCTCAGCCGCCGAGCTGAAGGCGATCATCGGCACTACAGCGCAGCTGACCTTTAACCCTGTTGTGCGCCGCACTGCAGATGGCTCCGAGCGCGCAGGGATCGGCAACGAAATCGTGCCATCGCTCGACGAGAGTGGTATCTTCTATGTCTTGGAAAGTGCCCCCGTTGTGACGGGCGAAGAACTTGTGGATGCGCAGCCCAGCTTTGACCAGAATGGCGGCCCTGCGGTAAGCTTCCGCTTTAACACCTCGGGCGCGCGTAAGTTTGGCGACTATACGGCCGAGAATATCGGTTCACTCTTTGCGATTGTTCTGGATGATGAAGTCGTCAGCGCCCCGACGATTCAGAGCCATATCCCCGGCGGTTCGGGGATTATATCGGGGCGGTTCACTGTCGAGGAATCAACCCGCCTTGCCGTGTTGTTGCGCGCAGGCGCCTTGCCTGCTCAGCTCGATTTCCTTGAGGAACGCACAATCGGTCCCGAATTGGGTCAAGACAGTATTGATGCAGGTAAGGTCGCCACGATTGTGGCCTTCTCTCTGGTGCTCTTCTTTATGGTTGCGGCCTACGGGCTGTTCGGGGTGTTCGCCAACATCGCACTCATCATTAACGTTGGCCTGTTGTTCGGCCTGCTGAGCCTCATCGGTGCTACGCTGACCCTTCCGGGAATCGCGGGGATCGTGCTGACCGTGGGCATGGCGGTAGATGCCAACGTGCTGGTGTTCGAGCGAATTCGCGAGGAGCTTGGTACGTCCAAAGGGCCTGCGCGCGCAATCGCCTTGGGCTATGAAAAGGCGCTGAGTGCGATTGTGGATGCCAATATCACCACATTCATCACGGCTGTGATCCTGTTTGCCATGGGCTCTGGCCCTGTACGCGGCTTCGCGATCACGCTGGGCCTTGGTATTCTCACGTCGGTCTTTACGGCGATCTTTGTAACACGTCTGATGGTGGTCATCTGGTTTGAGCGCCGCCGTCCCAAAACGATTGAGCTTTGATATGCGCCTGAGACTTGTCAAACAGAACACCAATTTTGATTTCTTTTCCCGCTGGAAGCTCTGGCTGGGCATTTCCGGTCTGATGGTGGTGGTGGCGTTTGCCTCCTTCCTGCTTCAAGGCCTCAATTTCGGGATCGACTTTCGCGGTGGTACAACCATCCGTACCGAAAGCCCCCAGCCCGTTGTGATTGCCGAGTACCGCGACGCAATGGCGCCGTTGGGATTGGGCGATATCACCATCACCGAAGTATTCGATCCGCAATTCCGTGAAGACCAGAACGTCGCCATGGTACGCATTCAGGCCCAAGACGGCGAAGAGGCTGTGACCACCGAGATGATTGAGGCCGTCGAGGGCGCGTTGGTGCAAGTGCGGCCAGACATAAAATTTATTTCTGTCGAATCTGTCGGACCGAAAGTTTCGGGCGAATTGATCAATACGGCCATCATTGCTGTGGTCCTAGCGATCGGGGCGGTGCTGATCTATATCTGGCTCAGATTTGAGTGGCAGTTTGCGGCGGGTGCCGTACTGGCGCTGGTGCATGATGTCGTGTTGACCATTGGTGTCTTCTCGGAGCTGCAGATCAGGTTCGATCTGGCCATTATCGCGGCCTTGCTGACCATTGTGGGCTACTCGCTCAATGATACTGTGGTTGTGTTTGACCGCGTGCGCGAGAACCTGCGCAAGTATAAGAAACGCCCTCTTAAAGAGGTGCTGAACATGTCCATCAACGAGACCTTGAGCAGAACGTTTATGACCTCTGTCACCACCTTGCTGGCGCTGATTGCGCTCTTTGTGCTGGGCGGCGATGTGATCCGCGGCTTCGTATTTGCGATGATCTGGGGCGTAGTCGTAGGCACCTATTCATCGATTTTTGTGGCCACGGCGGCACTTCTTTACTTCGGGGTCAAGCGGGACTGGTCCAAGCCTGACGCCAACGCAGGCACACAATACGCGAACGTCGACCCCTGATATGCTGGCCACAGCCCTCGCGACCGATGGGCTGATCTGGCTGGTGGTAGCGGTCTTTGTTGCGGGGCTTGTGCGCGGTTTCGCGGGTTTCGGCTCGGCCATGATCATCATGCCTGTCGCAAGCTCGGTTCTGTCCCCTGTTGAAGCGGTGATCTTCCTCATTTGCGCCGAGCTTGTCGGCCCGGTGCCCAACGCACCCGCCGCATGGCGTGATGGCACCCCGCGTGAAGTCGGGCTGCTGGTGCTGGGGGCTGTTCTGGCGCTCCCGCTCGGGGTGTGGGCGCTGAGCAGCATGGATGCCACGGTTTTCGGCTGGATTGTGTCGGTTTCGGTAATCTTTCTTTTGGCGCTCACCGTGTGGGGCTGGCGTCTTAAGGGGGCGCTGACCCAGCGGATGATCATTCTGGCAGGAAGTCTTGGTGGTTTTATGACCGGCTTTGCGGGTATTCCAGGGCCGCCCGTGATCATGCTCTATATGGCGAGCAGCCTGCCGATCAAGGTGATCCGAGCCAACTTCCTGTTGTATCTCGTCGCACTCGACCTCGTGCTATTCCCGCTTTTGTGGGCGCTTGGACTGATGAATTGGCCGATTGCGTTTTTGGGCCTGCTGGTGGGGATTCCGAACCTGATTGCAAACGTCATCGGTGCGCGTCTTTTTGACCCATCGGCCGAGCGTATTTTTCGCAACGCGGCCTATCTCATAATTGCAGCTTCGGCTATTATCGGCCTGCCGTTGTGGAGAGGATGAATAATGCGCCTTAACGAGATTGTTTTCAACGATGCCAAACCTGTCGAAGGTTACGGCCCCGGTTTTTTCCGTATCGGTGGCGAGGTTATCCAAGGGCCGGTCATTACCGCGCCTTCTGGCACGCGGACATGGGGCGGGCTGGACGACGTCGCGGCGCTTGAAGCGCTCGTACAGGAAAGCGATGTGATCTTTATCGGGACGGGCGCGGAGATTGCGCACCTGCCAAAGGATTTGCGCAGCAGTCTTGAAGAAGCAGGTGTCGGGATCGAGGCTATGTCCTCTCCCGCTGCTGCACGCACCTACAACGTATTGCTGAGTGAGGGCCGCCGCATCGCCCTCGCCATGCTGCCGATCTAAGCCGCACCCGCGTGTTGCGCCTCAAAAATATTGCTGTCGCGCGCGGCGGGGTTCCTGTGCTGAGCGGTGTCTCTTTTGCGTTGGAAGCGGGGCAGGCGCTGATCCTGCGCGGTCCTAACGGGTCAGGTAAGACCACATTGTTGCGCACCATTGCAGGGCTGCAACCTGCGCTTAGCGGTGAGATGGAGGGCGCGGAGGACCGCGTCGCCTATTCCGGCCATGCTGATGGCCTCAAGGCGATGCTGAGCGTTGCTGAAAATTTGAAATTCTGGGCCGCAGTCTATGGCCAGCACGATATTGAAGGGGCTCTAGAAGCATATGCGCTGGCTCCTCTGTCGGATCGCTTGGCTGGAACACTGTCGGCGGGGCAAAAGCGCCGCGCAGGACTGGCGCGGTTGATGGTGACGGGACGCCCGATCTGGATTCTGGACGAGCCGACCGTCTCTTTGGATGCGGCCACGGTCGGCTTGTTCGCTGATGCTGTGCGTGCGCATCTGGGCGGCGGCGGCATAGCATTGCTGGCCACCCACATTGATTTGGGGCTGGAAGCGCAGGTGCTCGATGTCGCGCCCTTGCGTGCGATGCCTGCCGATCTCCACGGCGCCAGCGACGAGGCCTTCTTGTGATTGCGCTACTTCTGCGAGATCTGCGTCTGGCGCTCAGGGCAGGGGGCGGCTTTGGCCTCGGGCTCGCGTTTTTCCTCATCCTCACGGTGTTGGTGCCGTTCAGCGTGGGACCACAAAGCGCGCTGCTCGCATCCATCGCTCCTGGTGTTCTGTGGCTCGGGGCGCTCCTCGCTTGCCTGTTGTCTTTGGACCGTCTGCTCGCGCTGGATTATGAAGACGGTACGCTGGATGTGCTTGCCACGGCGCCGCTGCCGTTGGAGGCCGCATTGGCGGTAAAGGCCATTGCCCATTGGATCACCACGGGTCTGCCGCTGGTGATTGCAGCCCCTTTCCTTGGTGTGCTACTCAACCTGCCGCCGCAGGGCTTTGGATGGTTGGTGCTTTCGTTGCTGCTGGGCACGCCCGCGCTGTCGATGATCGGCACGTTTGGCGCGGCGTTGACCGTGGGCATCAAACGGGGCGGATTGCTTTTGTCCCTGCTGGTACTGCCCCTTTACGTGCCGACCCTCATTTTTGGCGCCGAAGCAGCGCGACGGGGCGCCATTGGCATGGAGCTTGAGACGCCGCTCTTGATGCTTTCGGGTATCAGCCTTGGTTCTATCGCCTTGTTGCCCTTCGCGGCAGCAGCGGCCTTGCGGATGACAATCAGGTGAGTACCGCCTTGCCCATTGAGCCTTTTATCACGGAGTATTAAGTAGCTGTCATGTCACTTTGGGAATACGCAAATCCGGTCAAGTTTCTCGCGCTCAGCGCGCGTGTACAGCCCGTCGCTTGGGCGGCTGCACTGACTGGTATCGTGGTCGGCTTGGGATGGGGCTTTTTCGGGACGCCCGATGACTTCCGCCAAGGCTCCACCGTCAAGATCATCTATATCCACGTGCCTGCTGCGTGGATCGCGATCAACGCGTGGATCATGATGCTCATTGCATCCTTGATCTGGTTAGTGCGCCGTCACCATGTGAGCGCGCTGGCTGCGCGTGCCGCAGCCCCCGTGGGGTTGGTGATGACCGTGATCGGCCTGCTTACAGGGGCCATTTGGGGCCAGCCGATGTGGGGCACATGGTGGGCATGGGATCCGCGGCTGACGTCCTTTCTGATCCTTTTTCTCTTCTATCTGGGCTATATCGCGCTCTGGGAGGCGATCGAGGACCCTGATACGGCCGCCGATCTAACTTCCGTGCTTTGCCTCGTCGGCTCGGTTTTTGCACTCATGTCGCGCTATGCTGTTCTGTTCTGGAGCCAAGGGCTGCATCAAGGTGCGTCGCTGAGCTTGGACAAGGAAGAGAACATCTCTGATGTGTTCTGGATTCCGCTCGTGATTTCGATTGCGGGGTTCACGCTGCTGTTTATCGCTCTTGTGCTCTACCGCACGGGCACTGAAATTTCGCTGCGCCGTGCGCGCGCGCTGGCTGTGAGGTTGGACAAAGAGTTATGATGCCTGATCTTGGAAAGTACTCTATCTACGTGCTCGGTGCTTATGGCGCCACGCTGTTTTTAATGGCGGGGCTCGTGCTGCTGACCCTGCGGCGGGGCCGCGCTGCACGCGCTGCCCTCAAGCGGATTGAAGAGGAGACGGCGCGCAATGGCAAAGGTTAGCCCCTTGATGCTCGCACCACCGCTGATTTTCGGGGCGTTCGTTGCGATGGCGTTCGTAGGTATGTACCGCGATGACCCCAACGGCATCCCCTCGACACTGGTAGGTCAACAAGCGCCGGGCGTGCCCGAGCGCGGCCTGCAAGGCTTTCCCAAGACAATGCCTGAGGACCTGATCACGGGAGAGGTCACGCTGGTTAATTTCTGGGCCAGCTGGTGCCCGCCCTGTCGCGCAGAGCATCCAAAACTGCTGGAAATGCAGGCCGAAGGCATCAACATCATCGGTATGAATTTCAAAGACACCGAGCGTGATGCCACCCGCTATCTCATCAACGATGACAGCCCGTTCTCAAGCGTGTCATTCGATCCAGAAGGCCGCAACGCCATCGATTGGGGCGTCACTGCGCCGCCCGAGACATTCATCCTCGACGCCGAGGGAACGATCCTGTTTCGCTTTGCAGGGCCATTGATCGGTAGTGATTACGAACAGCGGTTTTTGCCTCAGTTGGAGGCGGCGCAGGGAAATTAGCAGGAATGGTGATTTCGGCGCGTATGAGGCTTAGAGTTGTGAAGCTCTCTTCGAACGCCGAAAAACGGTAGCTGTGTATCGTGCTAACGTTGCCGCATGAAACGGAACAGCGGATAGAATCTGCTCCAGCGCGTCCCTCGTTTCAGCAGTCGCGATTATCACGCCGCCGGTGCGCGGTACTGTGCGGCCAGATACAATAAAACGGCCAGCAGCAAAGTTTCTTCGAGAAATATGACATGGGCATCGAGTTCAGGCCCGATTTCATCGACCTAAGCAGCGTGATGAAGATCAACGATGAATAGGTTTTGGTCAGCTGGGATCAAAGTCATTCTTTTTCACGAAGATTTTAGACATTGCCGCGTGGAAAAACACCGCAGCATCAACAGCAGGTGACAAGTTTGTCGGTTTATTGAGCCTCTGGGATGTTCAAAGATCCCCATTTTTATGCCGCGAGTAATCCTCTCATTCCTTGGTGTTCCTCAAGCAGCAGAACCAAGGTCATTTCGAAATTCACGCTTCCAAAAGAAAAAGGCCCCCGCTGGGAAAACAGCGGGGGCCTTCAAATTTCAAATCAGGTGCAGCTTACTCCGCCGCGACACCTTTGTTGGCCAGATCGCGCAGTACGTAGTGCAGTACACCACCGTGCTCGATGTATTCGATCTCGATTGCGGTATCGATACGGCACTTAATCATGATGTTCTTCACGCTGCCGTCCGCCATCGTGATCGCGCAGGGTACTTCCTGCAGCGGCTCGATGGTGTCGAGGCCCGAGATGCTGACGGTTTCTTCACCCGTCAGGCCAAGGGACTTGCGGCTGTCGCCTCCCGTAAACTCGAAGGGGATAACGCCCATGCCAACGAGGTTGGAGCGGTGGATACGCTCAAAGCTCTCGGCGATGACCGCTTTGACACCCAGCAGGGCCGTACCTTTGGCTGCCCAGTCACGCGAGGAGCCTGCGCCGTACTGCTCGCCACCGAAAATGACCAGCGGCGTGCCTGCTTCCTGATGTGCCATCGCGGCATCAAAGATCGAGGTCTTCTCACCATCGGGGCCTTTGGTGTAACCACCCTCAACGCCGTCCAACATCTCGTTCTTGATACGGATGTTGGCAAACGTGCCGCGCATCATAACTTCGTGGTTGCCGCGGCGCGAACCGTAGGAGTTGAACTCCCGCACAGGCACCTGACGCTCCACAAGGTATTGACCCGCTGGCGTGTCTTCCTTGAACGATCCCGCAGGGGAGATGTGGTCGGTGGTGATCATATCACCCAGCATCGCCAGCACTTTCGCGCCTTCGATGTTGGTGATCACACCTGGATCTTTGCTCATCCCCTGAAAGTAGGGCGGGTTCTGAACATAGGTGGACTGTGGCGGCCAGTCATAGGTCTTCTCTTCGGTAATCGCCACGTCCTGCCACTTCTCGTCGCCCTTGAATACATCGGCGTATTTCGTCTGGAACGCCTCGCGGGTGACTGTCTGTTCGACAAGCTCTGCCACTTCCTGTGTGGTGGGCCAGATATCGCGCAGATAGACGTCGTTGCCGTCCTTGTCCTGACCCAGTGGTGAATTGGCCAGATCATGGTTCATATCACCGACCAGCGCATAAGCGACGACGAGCGGGGGGGATGCCAGATAGTTGGCGCGCACGTCAGGCGAGATGCGGCCCTCGAAGTTGCGGTTGCCCGACAGGATCGATGTGCCGATCAGGTCATAGTCGTTGATTGCCTTGCTGATCGCAGGCTCCAGTGGACCGGAGTTGCCGATACAGGTGGTGCAGCCATAGCCCACAAGGTTAAAGCCGATTGCATCGAGATCTTCTTGCAGATTAGCGGCCTCAAGATAGGCAGACACAACCTGCGAGCCGGGGGCGAGTGATGTCTTGACCCAAGGTTTGCGGTTCAGACCCAACGCCCGCGCCTTACGCGCAACAAGGCCAGCGCCAATCATCACGTAAGGGTTGGACGTGTTTGTGCACGAAGTGATCGACGCAATCACGATCGAACCGTCGTGCAGTTGGTAGTTTCCACCCTCGGTCTGGACATAGCCGCGCTTGTGGCTGCCTGTGTCGCCCGGAATGTCCTGTGGCTCGGGCTGCCCGCCTTCGCCTTCCCAGCGGACTTCGGCATTTTCAGAGGCGTCTTTGCCTTCGCGCACACCTTTTACATACTCGCCAAATGCTGTGTGCGCTGATGTCAGCGCAATGTAGTCCTGCGGACGCTTGGGACCGGAGATGGCAGGCACAATGGTGCCCATATCAAGGCTCAGCGTGTCGGTATAGACGGGCGCATAGTCATCGCCGCGCCACATGCCGTTTTCCTTGGCGTAGGCTTCGACCAGCGCGATGCGATCTTCGTCACGGCCTGTTGTGCGCATGTAGCGCAGTGTTTCGGCGTCAATGGGGAAGAAGCCACAGGTCGCACCGTATTCGGGCGCCATGTTGGCGATGGTCGCACGGTCGGCCAGCGGCAGCGTGTCCAGACCCGCGCCGTAAAACTCGACAAATTTGCCAACCACGCCTTTTTCACGCAGCATTTCAACAACCTTCAGTACCAGATCGGTGCCTGTGGTGCCTTCCATCATCGCCCCTGTCAGCTCAAAACCGATAACTTCGGGAATAAGCATGGAGATGGGCTGTCCCAACATCGCGGCTTCGGCCTCGATCCCGCCAACGCCCCAGCCAAGTACGGCCATGCCGTTGACCATGGTTGTGTGGCTGTCTGTTCCGACAAGTGTGTCGGGGTAGGCAACATCGTCGCCGTGCTGGTCTTTGTCGGTCCAGACGGTCTGCGCAAGGTACTCAAGGTTCACTTGGTGACAGATGCCCGTGCCCGGAGGAACAACGCGGAAGTTGTTAAACGCTTTCTGACCCCATTTGAGGAAGGTGTAGCGCTCCATGTTGCGCTCGTATTCACGGTCGACGTTCATCTGGAACGCACGGGGGTTGCCGAACTCGTCAATCATCACGGAGTGGTCAATGACCAGATCGACGGGGTTGAGCGGATTAATTTGCTCTGCATCACCACCAAGAGCCACCAGACCATCGCGCATTGCGGCAAGGTCAACAACGGCCGGCACGCCTGTGAAATCCTGCATCAGCACGCGGGCAGGGCGGTAGGCGATCTCGCGCGGGTTTTTGCCGCCTTGGGCACCCCACTCGGCAAAGGCTTTGATATCATCTACGGTCACGGTCTTGCCGTCCTCGAACCGCAGCATGTTCTCCAGCACCACCTTGAGAGCCGCGGGAAGATTGGAGAAATCACCCAAGCCAGCAGCCTGTGCCGCGGGAATTGAATAATAGGCGATGGATTGATCACCCGCTGTGAGTTTCTTGCGGGTTTTGGCTGTGTCTTGACCGACGATGATTGTCATATGTGGCTCCGGTTCTAAGGTGTGGCTACGGATCGATATTGCCGCCTGAATGACCTATGCGGGATCAATTTTCAAGGGAAAACAGCTCAATTGTATACCATTGTACACCAAAATTATGCGAATTTTGAGCAAGACGCGTGATAACGGAGATACTCTCGAAACCTTGATTGGTTATTTCAGCACCGCGGGCTTAAAGATAACGTCTGTTTGATAAATGATTGGAATCACATGCTTCGCTTTTCGCACAGCCTTCTGGCCGCTCTTCTGAGCGTCGGTGCCACCTTCGCTGCGCCCGCGCTGGCGGAGCAACGCCCCGTTGTGGTCGAGCTTTATACCTCGCAGGGATGTTCAAGCTGTCCGCCAGCAGATGCGATGTTCGGGGAGCTGAAAGACCGTGATGATGTGATCGCGATTGCCCTGCACGTCGATTACTGGGACTACATTGGCTGGCAGGATGAATTTGGCCAGCCCGCCCATGCAGAACGCCAGCGTGCCTATGCCGCAAAAGCAGGGCGGCGCACGGTGTATACCCCCGAAATGATCGTGAACGGCCAGACGGATATTGTGGGTGCAAAACCTATGGTACTGTCAAAAGCGATCGCCGAGCATAAAGCGGAGCCTGCGCGAATGGCTCTATCTGCGACACGTGAGGGCGACACCTTGCGGGTTGAGGGACGTATCCTTTCAGGGGCGAAAACGCCCATGGATGTACATGTGTTGCGCCTCATCCCTTCCCACACGAGCGAGATCACGCGAGGCGAAAATCGCGGTAAGACCTACGAGTATACCAACATCGCCCATGACTGGAACGTTGCGGGCACATGGGATGGACAGGGCACGCTTGAACTTAGCGTGAGCCTGTCGGGCGACGATCCCGTCGTTGTGTTGGTGCAAGAGGCAGATGCCGGCCCGATTGTAGCCGCTGCGCGCGTCGAATAGCGCGCACTATTTCCAGCGGCGGTGTATCCAGAACCATTGCGTGGGGTCATTCTCGATCCGCGCTGCCAAACTGTCGGTGACGTGTTGGGTCATGGTGCGCCCGTCGGTGTGCGGGACCGGTGCTTCCAACACCGTTTCAAAGCTGATGCCGTCGGATTTGCGGATGCCGTAGAACGGGATCATTACCGCGTTATAGCGCAGCGCCAGATCAGCCGCTGAGGTCGCAGTTTTGGCGGGTTTACCCAAAAAGTCGAACAACGGTGCATGGGCGACGTGCTGGTCAAAAAGCAAAACGAGCTGTCCGCCATCCTTAAGGTGGCGCACGAAACCCGATGTGCCGCGCCGACCTTGTGCAAAAACAGGGCCGCCAAACGCTTCCATCGTTTTGACGTAATGCGCGTTGAAATACGGGTTGCGCATATTCTTGTACAGGCCGCCGATCTTGAGCCCGCGCGCGGCAAGGGCGGCGCGCGTCGCCTCGTAGTTTCCGTAATGTCCGGTCACTAGAATAACGGGCTGGCCGCTTTCAATCGCCGCGTCTAGAGCCTCTTTGCCTTCGCCCGTCAGGGCATTTTTTGCCATCCGTTCGGGGAAATCACGGGCCGAGTAATTCTCGATCAGGGTGCGGCCTACATTATCGAGGCACTTCTTTGCGATCTTTGCGCGTTCGGATTGGGGCATGTCGGGCCAGATCAGCGCAAGATTGTCCAAAGCGCGGCGGCGATACCCTGCAAGCGGGCCGATAACATTGGCAACCACCGCACCCATCATGCGCACCCGCAACTTGTACGGGAGCATCAGCGCAGACCGTATCAGCCCGACCGTGACCAAGTTGGTCAGGTAATGACGGAAAGTGCCTGAATTTTCAGAGGGTGCAGGTGCGGACATACTGGCCTGATGCATATTTGAGGTGGGACAGACATAGACCTCCACCGCGTGCCCAACAAGAGGAAGCTTTAATCCTCCTCCTCTTCGTCTTCGGCAATCAGAACAATGTCGCCACTTTTTTCCATGCGGCGCACGGCGCTGACAACAGCAGACATGGCTTCATCAGCGGCACTGGATTTGATTTTGCCCGCTTCGTCGATATCTTCACGCAGCTGGTCGGCCATACGCCCTGACATGTTTTCGAGAATGAAATCGCGTGTATCGCCACATCCCGCGATTTCAGCGCCTGCCATTGCGGTAATGAGCATTGCGCCATCCACCTCGCGCAAGACGCGGGGAATGTCGCGGGGAGAAACACGGTCAGGAATATGGGCAAAGGTAAAGATTGATTTGCGCACAGCTTTGGCCAATTCCTGATCTGTCTCGTCAAGACCGTTCAAGACGTCATCGCGTGTCGGTGTCGAAGCCGAGTTCAGGATCGCGCCCAACCGCTCTATCGCGCCCGTCTCGAAAGCGGGAATTGTCTGCGCCTCGAACTGCGCGGCCAGCGACAGGCCGATGCGGTCCACTGCGTCTGGCGTTACCTCGCTGGTAAGAGAGACGGCATAGGTAATCCGCCGCGCCTCTGGACCAGAGAGCTTACCCAAAAGGCTGGCCGCAACGGGCACTTCGAGCTTTGACAAAAGGACTGCGGCGACTTCGGTGCTTTCCTGTTGGACGATTTCGAGCAGTTGTTCGGCGGGGAGGGCGCATACCAGCTGCCATGGGTCGCCTGCAGCCCTCACGCCCGCCTCTTTGCGCAGTCGCATGGCGGTTTCGCGGCTGATCCGACCGTCGAGCGCGTCGAGCGCGCCTGCAATGCCGCCAGGAAATGAGAGGCCGATTGCCTCCAGCTCTTCGGTGAATTCCTGCACAACGGCGGCGACGGTAACACGGTCAACCACGCGCATGGAGCCCATTTGCTGGGTCAGCTGGGCCTGAAGTTCGGGCGGGAGTTCTTCCAGCGCGATATCCGCGCCCTCATTGAGGAGCAGTCGCACGACTATGGCCGCTTTTGCACGTTTGCTCAGGTTTGTCTGGGCAACGATGCGCGGCATTGCTGCGGGCTCTGCACTAGCGATGGGCATGGGCATGGGGGTAAAATCGTTCATCGGGACCAATCTCTGTGGGATGCCTCAGGTATGGCGATGAAAGGTAAAAAAGAGCTAAAAATATCGCGGCGCTTACAGCCAAAGCCTTCGCAAAAAAGGCGCAACAATATTGCTGCGCCAATTTGTTTTAAGGTGTTGGGCGGAGAGACTGTTTACCAGTCGAACGTCTCGCCCGTGGCAATTGCCGTGCGCAAGGATGCTTCGGCCCAGGTGCCTGTCCCGCCATGCGCGCGAATCTGGCGCAGTTGCTCAATCGCGGCTGTGATGTTGCCGTCCTCTACAAAGCCCTGGCCCATGTAAGAGCGCGCCATCACGTTTGCGGGATTTTGAACAAGGGCGCGGGCGTAGAATTTCATCGCCGCATCGGCATTGCCCATTTTGCGGTTGGTAAAGCCCATATAGGTCATCACGCGGTCATCTTCGGCAGGCATCAGCGCCAGCAAATCCTGCGCATCCGTGTAGCGCCCGTCATAAGACAATGAGCGGACCTCTTGGTAGAGTGTATCGAAATCAAACGTGTGGCCGTTGCTGCTCACGCATTTTTTGGAGTTCTTGTCATAGACAAAGCCGCTCTGGCATTTCGGCTTTTTCGGCGGTGCGGTTTCATCCATTGCGGCGAATGCCGTTGCGGGCAAAGCGAGAGCAAGAGCGGTGGCGAGTACAAAACGCATGGGAAAACTCCAGTGTGCGAGAACAGTCGGAATAAAGGTAAGCCGCAAAGGGGCGCGGTAAAGAAAAAACCCACCACGCCCGTTCACAAATTGGTGTTATGGTCGTTTCAGGTCGTTGTCGCCACGCAGCTTTTGCTTTCGGCGTCATAGACGGACCCAGCCGCGCATGACATTGCCTGTTTGCTGTGGTTACAGCCCATTGCCATGCCCAAGGACGGCAGCAGCATCAGGGTGGCGGTCGCAAGTGCAATCTTCATTTTCATGTCCATTACTCCTTTTTCTGACATGACGTAACGGTAACGCGAAACGGCGCGATATCAAAAGAAATCGCGCCGTTCGGTAAAATATGTGTCAGTCTGCCGCAGTTTAATTGCGACAGCGCTTAGGTTTTGCGCAATATTCAGTCGCCGAACACGCGTTTGAAGATCGTGTCAACGTGCTTGGTGTGATAGCCCATGTCGAACTTTTCTTCGATCTCCTCAACGCTGAGCGCGGCGAGGACTTCGTCGTCCGCAAGAAGCTCGGTCTTGAAATCCTTGCCGTGGTCCCAAACCTTCATCGCGTTGCGCTGCACCAGCTTATAGCTGTCCTCGCGGCTCACGCCCGCTTGGGTGAGGGCCAGCAGTACACGCTGTGACATCACGAGGCCGCTGAATTTGTTCATGTTGGCCAGCATGTTGTCGGGGTAGATCAGCATCTTGTCGACCACACCTGTCAGACGGTGCAGGGCGAAATCAAGGGTGATCGTGGTGTCGGGACCAATCGCGCGCTCCACGGAGGAATGCGAGATATCGCGCTCGTGCCACAGGGTTACGTTCTCCATTGCGGGGATCACGGCCATGCGAACGGTGCGCGCCAGCCCTGTCAGGTTCTCGGTCAGAACGGGGTTTTTCTTGTGCGGCATCGCAGAGGAGCCTTTTTGCCCTGCCGAGAAGAACTCCGCCCCTTCAAGGACTTCGGTGCGCTGCATGTGGCGAATTTCAGTCGCGACATTCTCAATGGAGGAGGCGATCACACCAAGGCAGGCAAAGAAGGCCGCGTGGCGGTCGCGCGGGATGACCTGAGTGCTGATCGGCTCAGGCTTGAGTCCCAGCTTTTCGCAGACATGCTCCTCGATACGCGGGTCAATGTTGGCGAATGTGCCAACAGCGCCCGAGACGGCGCCGGTTGCAATCTCCTCGCGTGCGGTGCGCAGGCGGGTCATGTTGCGGTCCATCTCGGCGTAGAAGCGCGCGAATGTCAGGCCCATCGTGGTGGGTTCGGCGTGGATGCCGTGGCTGCGGCCCACGCGCAGGGTGTCTTTATGCTCGATGGCGCGGCGCTTGAGCGCGGCAAGCAGTGCCTCCATATCGGCGATCAGAATATCGGCGGCGCGGGTGAGCTGGATGTTGAAGGCGGTGTCGAGCACGTCCGAGCTGGTCATGCCCTGATGCACGAAGCGCGCTTCGTCACTGCCCACATGCTCGGCCAGATGCGTGAGGAATGCGATCACGTCATGTTTGGTCACGGCCTCGATCTCGTCGATGCGTGCCACGTCGAATTCTACGTCCTTGGCTTTCCAAACGGCTTCGGCGTTCTCGCGCGGGATCACGCCAATATCCGCCATCGCGTCACAGGCATGCGCTTCGATCTCGTACCAGATGCGGAACTTCGTTTCTGGTGACCAGATGGCAACCATTTCGGGGCGGGAATAGCGGGGGATCATCGGCATACCTATCTGTCAGACTGCAAGATATGCGCGCAATAGCTTGTGAAGCCCCCGAGAACAAGGTCAGGCTTGTGGTTTTGATCTGCTGAAGCCGCGAGGAGGCGTGGTCAGAAAGGGAGGAGCTCCGTTACGACCTTTGAGGTGCGCTCCAAGGTGCGGTGCACGGGGCAGCGGTCTGCGATCTCCAGAAGACGCGTGCGTTGCTCCGCGTCAAGATCGGGGCCAGTCAGTTTTATCCGACGCGTGAAGCTGTCGATCTTGTGGTCTGCACCGACTTCTGCATCCTGCGCGTGTACCTTGTCATGGGAGACATCGACGCTCACATGTTCCAGTGGCCAGCCTTTGCGCCGCGCATACATGCGGATGGTCATAGAGGTGCAGGCCCCCAGACTGGCCGACAGAAAGCCGTAAGGCGACATGCCCATGTTGGTGCCGCCGTAGGCCAGCGGCTCATCCGCGAGCATGTGTAGATGACTGCCCGAAGTGATGTCCTGCAAGAACCCGTCGGCGTTCGCCTCGGAGACACGGACAATGCCCTCTGGTGTGCCGATCGGGGGGGCAGGGACAGGCCGCTCGATATAGCGCGCGGCCCAAGTTGCAATCAGATTGGCCGTGTATTCGGCATCCCTGGGGTTGGTCACAAGGTGGTCGGCGTCATCAAGTGAGACAAAGCTCTTGGGGTGTTTGGCGGCCATGAAAATCTCAGCGGCACTGTCCACGCTGACAATTGCATCGCGTGGCGCGTGCATCACCAGAAGGGCCGCACCCAACCTTGGCAGCACATCGCCCAAGACGCCATTACCCGTATCTTCGATAAATGATTTGCCAATGGTGAAGGGCCGCCCGCCAAGCGTCACCTCGGCAGAGCCGTTCCGAGCGATCTCGGGCAGCGCATCGGCAAAGTGGTGTGTCACATGAGCGGGATCATATGGCGCACCGATGGTTGCCACGGCTTTGATCCCGTCCAGCATGCTGGCCGCTTTGATCACCGCAGCTCCGCCCAGCGAATGGCCGATCAAGAGGCTGGGTGGCATCCCTTTTTGTGCAGCCCACGTAGCGGCAGCGATCAGGTCGTCTACGTTGCTGGTAAACGAGGTGTTCTCGAATTCACCCTCGGAATGGCCAAGGCCTGTAAAGTCGAACCGCAAAACGGCAATCCCCATGGCTGCCAGTCGGGCCGCGATACGCCGCGCGGCGGGTATGTCCTTGCCGCAGGTAAAGCAATGGGCGAACACGGCAGTCGCCAGATGCGGGCCTGACGGTGTGTCTAGACGGGCAGAAAGCTCTGACCCGTCATGGCCGTGGAAAGTAATGCGCTCTACAGCCATGTCTGGGCTCCTTATCTGCGCAGAAGGTGGCGCAAGGGCTAGCAGGGTTCAAGGGCTTGTCATGTGCCTCACGCCGGTGTGACGGAATGATTGCACGCACTGCTGCACAGGCTTACACCGAGCGCGAACACATTGATAATCGAACCGGAGCATACAACATGGCGCCCAAGTCTCTCGACACTCTTCACCCCGCAACCATCGCGGCACAGGCCGCAGGCCTGTTGGATGAGGGCACAGGCGGCGTGGTCCCACCGATTCATCCCGCAACGACATTTGTACGGGGTGAGGATTATGCGCCCATTGTGGAGGGCAATGTCTATTCCCGCTCAAGTGCGCCCAACGGGGAGATGGTCGAGAAGGTTCTGGCCCAGCTTGAGGGCGCTGCCGATGCGATGGTGTTTCCTTCGGGTATGGCGGCGGTTGCCGCAATCTTTCGCACGTTGCCGTCAGGTGCAACTGTGTTGGTGCAAAGCCAGATCTACTGGGGCACCACTGCGTGGATACGTGACTTTTGCACCCGCCGTGCCATTACCCTGATCGAGGTAGAGGCGGCGGACACAGAGGCGTTTGCTGCGGCCTGCGCCACGCATAAACCAAAGCTGGCGTGGATCGAGACGCCGTCCAACCCATGGCTGCGTATTGTCGACCTCACCGCCTGTGCGGATGCTGTCCATGCGGCGGGCGGGCTGCTGGTGGCGGATATGACAACGGCCACACCCGTACTCACGCGCGCGTTGGATTTTGGCGCGGATATCGCCATGCATTCTGCCACCAAGGGGCTGAATGGTCACTCGGACGTGCTGGCGGGCGCGCTGAGCGTAGCGGATGCCCAAAGCGATATCTGGCAGGCAATACGCGCGGATCGCGACATGGCGGGCGCCGTGCTGGGGCCATTCGAAGCATGGCTTTTGCTGCGGGGCATGCGCACTTTGCCCTTGCGGGCGGAGCGGATGTCACAGAATGCACAACGCCTCGCCGAATACCTGTCTGACCATCCCGCGGTTGAGGCTGTGCTCTATCCCGGCTTGCCTAATCACAAGGGTCATGCGCTTGCCTGTACCCAGATGAAAGGCGGCTTTGGTCCGCTGCTGTCTTTCGTGGTCAAGGGCGGTGCTGCTGCGCTTAGCGCAGTTGGGCGTCTCAAGCTTTTCCATCGCGCTACGTCGCTGGGCGGTGTCGAAAGTCTGGTGGAGCACCGCCACACAATCGAGCCTCATACGGGCATCCCCGAAGGCCTGCTACGCCTGTCTGTGGGGATAGAAGATGCAGGTGATCTGATGGATGATCTGGGGCAAGCGCTGGGTCAATAGAAAAACCTTTACAAAACTAGTTTTGTGGTTATTTTGATTGATATGACACATTCAACAACAGCAACCGCCCTCGCGGCCCTCGGACATGACGCACGTCTAAAGGTATTTCGCCTTTTGGTTCGTGCAGGCGATGCGGGGCTGAACATCGGTGAGATCGGTGAACATCTTAGCATGGCGCCCTCGACGCTGGCTTACCACCTTAAGACGCTCGTGGATGCGCGACTGGTGACCCAAGAACGGCAGGGGCGCCTGACCATCAATCGTGTCGATTTCGATATCATGCACCAGACGGTAGATTTCCTGACATCCGAATGCTGCGCGGGTGTGACACTCACCCGCGATACGGCTGCTTGATGAATTTCACACCCACTTAAAACCATAAACCTAAGGATTTAAAGATGGCCGAGACACAAATTGATCCCCCACAGGGGACCGCCAGAATAACATCCCATCTGTGGCAACATGAAAAAGTGTGGCTGGTCTCGGCCGCGATCCTTCTGGCGCTTTTTATCTATTCGCCCGCCTTGGGGCTTGGAACCGCTCAATTCGCAGCACTTAATCTAGCCAGCATTGCACCCTATCTGGCGCTCTCGGTCGGGCTTGCCGCTTATGCAGGGTCGACGGGCGCGGACCGTCTGATTGCACGGGCCTTCACGGGCTCACCTGTAATGATGATCTTTCTTGCTGCAGTCGTCGGTGGACTTTCGCCGTTTTGCTCTTGCGGTGTGATCCCCTTGATCGCTGCATTGCTGGCGATGGGGGTGCCGTTGTCGGCGGTTATGGCCTTCTGGCTGGCCTCTCCCGTTATGGACCCGTCAATGTTCTTGCTGACCACAGGCGTGCTGGGTTTTGAATTCGCTCTGGCCAAGACGATCGCGGCCTTGAGCCTTGGTGTCTTTGGCGGGCTGGTGGTGCACGGTTTGGCACGCGCAGGCCATCTGAAGACCCCCTTGCGTGAAGGAGTGGGCAACGGCGGCTGCTGTGCCTCCTCGGTCCGCTCGATCCAGCCTGTGATCTGGAAGTTCTGGCAGGATGATGCGCGCGTATCCAAATTCTGGAATGAAGCGTTGAAGACGGCTCTGTTTTTGGCAAAATGGCTTACCCTTGCCTTCATCCTCGAGAATTTGATGCTGACATGGTTGCCTGCTGATCTTGTTGCATCAGCGCTGGGCGGCACGGGTGTTGGACCTATCGCCATGGCGACTGTTGTTGGCGTGCCTGCCTATCTCAACGGTTATGCCGCGTTGCCTCTGGTGGGCGGATTGATCGGGCAGGGCATGGCACCCGGGGCGGCGCTTGCCTTCTTGGTAGCAGGCGGCGTTAGCTCGCTCCCCGCAGCGATTGCGGTCTGGGCCTTGGTACGGCGCGAGGTATTTGCGCTCTATCTCGGTATCGCGCTGACAGGTTCATTCGCCATTGGCCTGATCTTCCAGCTTTGGACCACGCTTTAGGCGCGGCCCATGAGGGCATCGTCGAACGGATATTGCGTTAGGTTCTCAAACCCGTCCTCGGTGATGAGAACCTGATCTTCCAGCTTGATTGAAAATTTGCCACCTTCGGGGCTGACCAGCGCTTCGACACAAAGCACCATGCCCGCCTCTAGTGGATAGTCATAGGCACCTTCCACCGCATGATCGGGATAGGCGACCAACGGCCATTCATCACACAGGCCAACCCCGTGCATCAAGCAGCCATATTTGAGCTTTTGAAATTGCGGATCAAGGACATGGGTGTTCGCTGATAGCTCAGGGATCATCACACCCGGTTTGAGCATCTGCATATTTTGCATGATATGCTCGACCCCGTGTTGCATGGCATAAACCATATCAGGGGGCGGAGCCTGATCGCCGATCCACCAACTGCGGGAGATATCGACGCAAATCCCGTAAGAGCCAACGAGATCGGTATCAAAACTGATAATCTCGTTGTTTTGCGTGATGCGTGGACCGCATTCCTGAAACCACGGATTGGTGCGTGGACCAGAGGACAGCAGCCGCGTCTCGATCCACTCTCCGCCACGGCGGATATTCTCGGCGTGCATCACGGCCCAGATGTCATCCTCGGAAGTCTGGCCAAGAGGCACGTTGGCCCGCGCAAAATCCTCCATCACTTTCACGGAGGTCTCACAGGCGTGACTGGCACAGCGCATGGCAAGTATCTCGTCAGGCCCTTTGATGCTGCGCGATTTCTCGGTGACTTCCTCGCCGTCCATCACCTCAAACCCAGCGCGTTCGAGCGAGCGCAGACCGTGGAGCATGATCTTATCCACGGCAATGCGCTTCTCTGCGCCGCCATGCTCGGCAATCAGTTCCTTGATCTCGCCTGCCAGCACATCTGCGGCCACGCCCACCTTATCGCCGCGATCAAAATAGAAGAGGTCCGCGCCAGAGCGCTGCTCCCGCACCAGTGGATTGAATTCGCTTAGAAAAGGAGAGTTCTTGTAGTCCCACATGACCATATAGCCATCTGCGCAAAGCAATACGGCGCGGAAGGGGTTGTGGGTATTCCAAAGCTGCATGTTGGTGCTGTCGGTGGCGTAGCGGATGTTGAGAGGGTCGAACATCAAGAGCCCACCATAGCCGCGTTCAACGATATGACGGGTCAGGCGCTCCCAACGGTAGCGGCGCATGTTTGCGAGATTCGGCAGCACCAGCCCTGCCGCCTCCCATTCGCGAAAGGCCAATTGTGTGGGGCCGATTTCCACGCGGTCTGCATCATTAGGCGAGCCGTCGGGCAGGGTGGCTCCTCTTGCCGGGTCGATCTTGCGTGTCTCGCGGTAATGCTGGTTCATGGCGGGCCTCCGTGGCCTTAAGCGTGGCGCAAAAACAGGCCCGCGCTTTTCAATCTGCGACATGGCCTCATGTCGCTTTTGCCATGCGGGCTGGCGCGCGGTATGAGAGTGGAATGAGCATAATTCTACAAAAAGCCCTCCCCTCCGAGATGGAGGGACCAACCGGTTTGCCGGGCATGGCCCCGGCCACCGCGCATGATTGGCTGCGCGTGGACGAGGCATATGGCGCGCAAATGCAGCGCCGTCTGGATCTGTTGCAAACGCAGCGCGACGAAGTTTTGTGGATGGATCCGTCCGCGCAAGATGCTGCTTGTGAAGTGCTCGAAGAAGCACTGAACCTTCTTCCAGATATGGGATTCGAGCAGTCGGCTGACAGGGTCACGTGCCCCGACGGGCGGGTGGTGACGCTCAACCGCTCAGCGCCGCTGCTGACCCTTGGCCAACTGGTGCAGCAAGACATCTGCCTTCTGCAAAAGCAAGGGGCGGAACATGTGCTGACGGGGGCGGTGCTTTGCTTCCCTGCGAGTTGGCGATTGGCCGAGAAGGCAGGCAAGCCTTTGATCGGTATCCATGAACCTGTTGAGGAATATGACGAAACACTTGCCAAACGGGTGCAACGCCTGTTCGACGGCGTCAAGGCGGGGCGGCCCATGTGGCGGTTCAACAAGCTCTGGTATGATGATGCGGAACTGTTCCAGCCGCGCTCCGCCACTGCACCGCGGCGCATACAGCCTGACAAGACTGCCGCACCCTTCATTCGCTCGGAGCGGCAATGTGTGGTGCGGATGCCGCGCACGGATTCGGTGGTTTTTTCGATCCACACATTCGTGGTGCGCAGCTAAACGCGCGCCCGACAGCAATCGGGCGCGCAGGACTTATGCAGGGCCAATAACCATATGGGGTTGGCCGTCAGAGGTTTTCTGCGGGCTTTCTCCTTGGGCATTCACGGTTGTGTTGACCTGCTGTCGCAGGGCCGAGAAATGCTCGGATTCAACAACATCCACCGCTTCGTCAAAGCGCACGGTGAGGGCCCAGAAACCAGAGGAGGCAAGGCGCGCGGCCTTGATCACCCCAGTGAATGGATTGCCCAGATAGCGGCCTGTGGCGCGACTGCCCACTTGCCATTGCACGGCGCTTACATCCGCTTTGGCAGCCAGCGTGTTCCAGTCGCGCATGCCCCATTGATGCGCCACTGTCTCCAGCGCATTGGCGTGGGTCATCTCGGTGCCTTGTGCGCCCAGATCGGCACGAAGGCGTTTTGCTTGTGCCTTGAGCACATCGCGGGAAGGTATTTGTGTCATGTTCATCACTCCAATGGACGTGTGTCTTGGGTGTCCGCGTTGCCCTCGTCCCACGGTATTGGTGTGGTAGAAGATGCAATATTTTTTTGACAGGACTTCACCGAATTGCGGACGGCAGGGGCCTGACCCTTGATCCGCAGATAGAGAGGGGCGTGAACAAAAACAAGCCCCCGACGCTTTTGCTGCATCGGGGGCTGTGGCATCATTGTCGCAAGTAGGGCGTATCAGCCGTCGATTTTGGCGCCCATGATGGCAATCGCTTGCTGATAAACTGTCGCAGCGTTCCACTGCTTGATCACTTTGAAGTTTGGCTGGCCTTCCTGATAGCCAGCACCGGGGCGCCAACCTTTTTTGCGCAGGAAATTGGCGGTCGAGGCCATAGCGTCGGTCTGGTTATAGAGATCCACACGACCGTCGCCGTTTCCATCCACGCCGTAGCGCAGCGCATTGCCGGGCAGGAATTGGGTATGGCCCAACTCGCCGTGCTTGGCCCCTTTGGTGTTGGACGTGATCGAGCCACGGTCCACTAGCATTAGCGCTCCAATGGCGTGGGGCGCAAAGAAGTCGGAGCGCCGGCAGTCATAGGCCAGTGTGGTGATCGCCGAGACGACGCGGCTGCTTCCCATGAACCCGCCAAATCCCGTCTCCATGCCGTGGATCGCGAGGAGCACTCCTGCGGGCACACCATACTGACGCTCAAGTGAAGCGTAGAAGTTCGCGTTTTTTGCCTTCCGCTTGCGGCCTTGGCTCACAATGGTGTTAGCACCACGGACTTGCATGAATTTATCAAGGGAGTAGCGAAACGACTTCTGGTTGCGGTCAGCCTTGATCGTGGCCGTGGCGTATTGCGCATTGGCGAGCGCTTCGAGGCCGCGTTGCTTGACGCCTGCGCGCTTTGCCTCTGCTGCAAAGGCGGCCTTCCATGCGTTGAACCCGCCCGCATTGTTACCGCATTGCGCGGCAATCGCAGGCGTCGCAAGCGCTGCACATAGGGCGAAAGAAATCGAGATTGTTTTGAACGAGCGCATTGCTGTGTACCTCTGTAAATTGGTTTGCGCTACGTTAACCAACCTAAGGCTGCTTGCAAAGCCTCCCTTATCCTGACCAGCGTGGACAGATCGCTTGGCCACGGTACAAGAATAGAAAAAGGGCGCCCCATCAAGGGACGCCCTCATAACCATACTACTTGGTGGCTTAGCAGCTGTAGTACATGCCGAATTCGACAGGGTGGGGTGTGTGCTCGTAGTTGTGCACTTCTTCCATCTTCAGCTCCATGTAGCCTTCGATCTGGTCGCGGGTGAACACGTCACCTGCCAGCAGGAAGTCCATGTCCTTCTCGAGCTCGTCCAGCGCTTCACGCAGGGAGCCACAGACAGTCGGGATACCGGCCAGCTCTTCTGCGGGCAGGTCATAGAGGTTCTTGTCCATCGCCTCACCGGGGTCGATCTTGTTCTTGATGCCGTCAAGGCCGGCCATCAGGAGTGCGGCGAAGCACAGGTAGGGGTTCGCTGCTGGATCGGGGAAGCGGGCCTCGACGCGCTTGGCCTTGGGGCTCTCGGTCCATGGGATACGAACACAGCCTGAGCGGTTGCGCGCGGAATAGGCGCGCAGAACAGGCGCTTCAAAACCCGGGATCAGGCGCTTGTAGCTGTTGGTGGAGGGGTTGGTGAACGCGTTGAGCGCTTTTGCGTGGGAGAGCACACCACCGATAAAATAGAGCGCTTCCTGTGACAGATCAGCGTATTTGTCGCCTGCAAAGAGCGGCTTGCCGTCTTTCCAGATAGACATGTTCACGTGCATGCCGGAGCCGTTGTCGCCATAGATCGGCTTTGGCATGAAGGTGGCGGATTTGCCGTAGGCGTGCGCTACGTTGTGGATCACATATTTGTACTTCTGCAGCTCGTCGGCCTGCTTGGTCAGGCTGTCAAAGATCAGGCCAAGCTCGTGCTGACAGGACGCGACTTCGTGGTGGTGCTTGTCGACCTTCATGCCGAGGCGCTTCATGGTGGAGAGCATCTCACCGCGCAGGTCCTGCGCTTCGTCGGTGGGGTTGACGGGGAAGTAGCCGCCTTTGAGGCCAGGACGGTGGCCCATGTTGCCCATCTCGTAGTCTGTGTCGGTGTTCCATGAAGCGTCGGAAGCGTCGACCTCATAGGATACCTTGTTGATAGAGTTGGAGAACTTGACGTTGTCGAAGAGGAAGAATTCCGCCTCAGGGCCCATATAGGCTACATCGCCAATACCTGTGGACTTGAGATACGCTTCGGCCTTCTGTGCTGTGCCGCGTGGGTCGCGATCATAGGCTTCGCCTGTGTCAGGCTCGACAATGGAGCAGTGGATGCAGATTGTTTTCTCGGCATAGAAGGGATCGATGTAGGCGGTGGATACATCGGGCATCAGCTTCATGTCGGACGCTTCGATGGACTTCCACCCTGCGATGGAGGAGCCATCAAACATGAAGCCTTCTTCGAGAAAGTCTTCGTCCACAAGGTCGTTCACGAGTGTGACGTGCTGCAACTTACCGCGTGTGTCGGTAAAGCGGATGTCGACATATTCGATATCCTCGTCTTTGATGCGTTTAATCAGGTCTGCATTGGCGCTCATGGCGATGTCCTTTTACTGATGTCTTGTGTAGATTGTGTGGGTTTACAGCGCGTCTGAACCGGTCTCGCCGGTGCGGATGCGGATTGTTTGTTCGATGGTAGAGACAAAAATCTTACCGTCGCCGATCTTTTCGGTTTTCGCGGCATTGACGATAGCTTCAATGGCCTCGTCTACCTGATCGTCATCAAGGACGATCTCGACTTTCACCTTGGGGAGAAAATCGACAACGTATTCGGCGCCGCGATAAAGCTCGGTATGACCCTTCTGACGGCCAAAACCCTTGACCTCAATCACAGAGAGGCCCTGTACCCCTACGTCCTGAAGGGCTTCCTTCACTTCGTCGAGCTTGAACGGCTTGATGATCGCTTCGATCTTTTTCACCTGAGTGCCTCCCATGGCTGATTTCGTCCACTTCGTCTCATTCACCATGGCGGGAATCCAGACAGCCTCGGGCAAACAGGCGAGAGCAAGACGCAATTTCGGACGAAGGGGTGAGAAATTAATCGAAGTGATTAATTATTGGGCGAAAGTGAAACTTTGACGGGCGCGGGCTGCGATGGGCTATACCAACCGCTAAATCTCTCTCTATCAAAGGGTAGTTTAAGTGCAGCCACTTACACGCCAAAGGCTCCGGATAAATCCGGAGCCTTGCGGTTAAACAATAGACGCATCTGCTTCAGGCGGCGTGCAGAACCTGACCGCGGGCGCGCGCGCCGTCTGCGGTGCTGACTTCAAGGCCGTCTGCATAAAGGATATGCGGCCCGTCGCAGAATATCTGGATCAATGTGTGTTCTTGTACGCCAAGGTCGCGGATGAATTCACCATCCACAAGCGTGCGCGCAGCAACCAATGCGCGGTCTGCGCTAAATAGTGCTTGGGCGCGCCAGTCGCGGATCAGACACATCTGGTCACCTGCCAGAATTGCATCACGCTCAGGCCTTTGATGACCAAGGGATCCTGCCGCCACAGAGATCGTGTGTACCATGCGCGTGCTACGCTGGATATGCTCGACCTTTGCGATGCCGCTGTCACGTGTAATGATTTTGTCCCCGACATTAATGAACTCAACTGGCATTTCGCCTTCGAGCGTCAGGAGTGTGGTGCCTTGCAGCAATCCCGTGTCACGGGATGCATAAGGCGCGTATTGGCCCGTTTGTGAATTAACTCCACCAACGCGCCCGACCGTATTCGGTTTCATGGGCGTCTCTCTTTGCTTGTTTAACCTGCCTCAGGTTGTTCCAACAATATGACAAGATAATGTTTATGTCAGGTGCTTTTTTTGTCTCGCCACTTTTGATGTGGTTTGTTAGGGACAGGGCAGACGCAGCTTTTAGAACGCTGTGGCAAGTGCGGGTGTGGCGGAATTGGTAGACGCACCAGATTTAGGTTCTGGCGCCTATGGCGTGGGGGTTCGAGTCCCTTCACCCGCACCACTTTGATTTCAAACGAAATAAACGCTGGGTGTTTGTGCTGGCTTGATGTCTTTATGACGCGCCGGGGCGTTTTTGCGTGTAAAAGAAGGCGTTCGGGCCTCACGAACGGCCCTCACAGATTGCGATGCCCCTACAGAAGAGGCCAAAATTATTTGAAATGAGTAATCTTTTCGCGCTCAGCCCAAAACGCTGAGCCAGCCCCAGACGGTGAGGATCGATGCACCTGTCGCGATCAGAACGGATGAGGCAGCCACACGGCGCCCCCGTCCGTACATATTTGCGAAAATGTAGGCGTTGAACCCAGGCGCCATCGCCGCCGTCAACACGCCAGAGCGGAACAGATCAGGCGGCACAGACAGGGCAGACCCCATCAGCCAGACGATGGCGGGGTGCACGGCAAGACCAATGCAACACACCATGGCAATCGCCTTCATATCGCCTTCGGGTTTATACTGGATAAGGACGCCTCCCAACGCGAAAAGGGCGGCGGGCAGTGCGGCGCGCACGATGAGGGACAGCGCATCATCGAGCACGGAAGGTATGACAATTCCCGACAGGTTGACTGCAAACCCTGCCATGATGCCGATGACCAGCGGATTGTGGAACATCGCATTGCTGACCGAGCGGACGAGGGCGGCGCCGCTCTGCCCACGGTTGCGCACGAATTCCATCACGGTAATCCCCAGTCCGTAACAGAACGGCGAATGGATCGCGATGATCATGTAGTTCCCCGTGAGCTGGTCCTCACCATACGCCCGCTCCGATATCGGAAGGCCAAGCAGCACCGAATTGGAGAACAAGCAGCAAAAGCCGATGGCCACGCAGTCCTCCCACTCGCGCTTGAACAAGAGGCGCGCACCGATCATCCCGAGGGCGAAACAGATCGCGGCACCTGTGTAGAAGCTGACCAGCAGTCGTGCGTCGAACGCAGCACTCAGATCAAGGTTGGCAATCGCCTGGAACAGCAGGCAGGGCACAGCAAAGCTTTGGGCAAAGCGTAGCACACCATCGACACCCGCAACAGGAAAGAGCCCGCGCCACACCGCAACATAGCCAAAGCCAATGACCAGAAAGACAGGTAGAATAACGTCCAGAAGAAGTTGCATAGGGTAGGGTCCGCGGCTTGCTCGCCCTTGCCTACACCCGCGCGGCGCTGCGGGCCAGAACCGATATCAGCTCAGGTCAAAGTCGAGCTGCATCCCGTCATAGGCAGGATCAATGTGATCGGGCGTCTCGGCAGCAATCGTGGCATAGTCGAGATCATTGTGCATGTTAGTCAGCACGGCATGTTCGGGCTTTACCCTTTCGATCCACTCAAGTGTTTGAGAAAGGTGACTGTGCGTCGGATGCGGGTCACGGCGCAAGGCATCCACGATCCAGCAGCGAAGCCCGTCAAGGTGTGGCCAGATATGCTCTGGGATCGTATGAACATCGGGCAGATAGGCTACATCATTCACACGAAAGCCCAAGGCGTCCATGCCGCCATGGGGCACCAGAAATGGTGTGAACTTGAGCGGGCCACCCGCGCCGTCAATCACCACATCGCCGTCCATCATATTCATTTCGAGGATAGGCGGATACATGGAGCCTTCGGGCTGCACAAAAGCATAGGAAAATCGGTCAAGAAACGCATCGCGCGTAGGCTGGTCCACCCAAACAGGCAGGCGCGCCCGCATGTTCATCACAATCATGCGCAGATCGTCCATGCCGTGCACGTGATCCGCATGCGCATGGGTATAGAGGACGGCATCCAGCCGCCCCACACCTGCATCCAGCAATTGGCTGCGCATATCGGGGGAGGTATCGATCAGCACGGTGGTGGTGCCTGCTTCCGTGATCCGCTCTACCAACGCCGAGCAGCGCCTGCGCGCATTGCGCGGCTCGCTCGGGTCGCATGCGCCCCAATTGCCGCCCAGCCGTGGCACGCCGCCAGAGGAGCCACAGCCAAGAATGGTAACGCGCATCACATCACTCATGCCGTCGCCTCATATCGTGCTGCTTTGGTGAATAACCGCTCGAAATTCGCCTCTGACCGTGCTGCGAAATCTGCGTAGTCTATGCCGAATGTCTCGGCGGCGCGGCGCGCCGTATGTGCGGTGAATGCAGGTTCATTCCGCTTGCCACGGTGGGGCGGAGGGGCGAGGTAGGGGCTGTCTGTCTCGACCAGAATACGCTCAAGCGGCGCGCTGGCAAAGATATCGCGCAACTCCTGACTTTTCGGAAAGGCAGTGATGCCCGACATGCTGAGATAGAAGCCCAGATCGAGCACGGCACGGGCCAAGGCTTCGGAAGACGAAAAGCAGTGCATGACGCAAGTATATGCGCCCTTGGCGTGTTCGTCGCGCAAGATCGCGGCCATATCGTCATCCGCATCGCGGCTGTGGATGATGAGCGGTAGGCCCGTCTCTCGCGCGGCGGCAATATGGATGCGCAGGCTGTCTTGCTGCGCCTGCGCACTCTCGGCCGTATAATGGTAATCAAGCCCCGTCTCTCCGATCCCGACCATCTTTGGATGCTGGGCGATCTCGATGAGTTGCTCTAACGTGGCCATAGGCTCGGAGGCGACAGACATGGGGTGGGTGCCTGCTGCATAGAAAACGGGCGCATGGGCTTCGGCAAGGGCGCGCACCGCAGGTTCGTTTTCGAGCTTGGTGCAAATCGTTACCATCCGCGCCACGCCCGCCTCTTGTGCGCGCGCAATCACATCGGGCAATTCCGCGATCAACTCGGGGAAATCGAGATGGCAGTGGCTGTCGGAGATGGTGGGAATGTCGGTCATGGTGCTCCGGAAGTATAGGGCGGTGCAGGGCAGGGACGCCTAGCGGGGTGCGGCTTTTGCCATCTTGATGAAGGTATCTAGAACCAGCGCAGCAGGGTCAAGGTTGACGGCAATGCCGTGGCGCGCTCGTGCGCCGATCTCGGCGGCCAGATCGGCCCAGATACGGGCCTGATGCGGCGTGGGGCACAGGCGCTGGAAAATTTCCGCCTCGTCTTGCGCCGCTTGCGGGGCGGGCGGCAGACCCGTGGCCCCTGTGCGCGCCAGACGGCTTAGCATCAGATCAATAAGCGAGAACAACAGATCGCGCTTTGCCTCGCCCCCGCGTGCGGCGGCAAGCTCGGCCAGTTTGAGGGCGCGCGGGCGATCCATCATTGGCATGGTGCCAAGCAGCCCTACCAACTCTGCATATAGCGCCGCCCCGCCCAACAAAGACAGGCGCATCGCCCCGCCGACAGAGCCGCCAGAGAGTGCCGCAAGTGCATCGGTATTGGCGGCTTGCACATCGGCTTGAGCCATTGCTTCTGCCACTTCTGACGCCTCTAGTGTGCGCAATGGCAAGGTGCGGCAGCGCGAGCGGATCGTGGGCAGCAGGCTTGAGGGCTGATGCGAGATCAGAATGAGCAGTGCTCGGGCGGGTGGCTCTTCGAGCATCTTGAGCAAGGCATTGGCAGCCGTTACATTCATCAGATCCGCATCATCGATGATGACGACGCGGTAGCCGCCATCGGGAGCGGACATCTGGAAAAACCCGTTCAGTGCGCGGATATCATCGGCGACAATTTCCTGACGCATCTTTTTGGTTGTCGGGTTGATTGTGCGCGTGACATTGCGAATGCGCCCTTCGCCTCCCGCAGCGATGCGCATCGCCACGGGATGATCCGCAGCAACCTCGAGGCTGGTGGGGGCAGGCTCCGCAAACATACTGTCGGGATCAGGCGCAGGTGTCGCAAGTAAGAACCGCGCAATGCGCCATGCCAGCGTGGCTTTACCAACACCGCGTGGCCCCGTGAGCATCCACGCATGGTGTAGTCTGCCTGTGTTGAAGGCATCCACGAACGCCAGCTGTGCGGCGTCCTGCCCGATCAGATGGGCAGTATCACGCGGATGGGGTGCACCCTCAAGGCGCTCTGGCTGTGGCGGGAGATCATCACTCATGCGCGTGGTTTAGCGGGGATTGGGGCGGTTTGAAATGGGCATCGGGAAATTCCAAAACTCCGACCGTATCTTGCGACAAAACGGTTATCGCGGCGCGGTCAGTGCGGCGTCTACAACCGTCGCAATCTGCTGGGCGACCGCATTCATATCCTGCGCCCCGTCAATCACACGAAAGCGCTCGGAATACTCTTTTGCGAGCGCCAGAAAGCCTGCGCGCATGGCGGCTTGTAGCTCCGCGCCGAAGTCCTCGAACCTCTCTTCCACGCCCTGACGCCCTTTTGCGCGTTTGAGGCCTTCAACGGGGTCCATGTCTATCAGCAGGGTCAGGTCAGGTTCGGTTCCGATCATCAGATCGTGCAATTGATCCACCACGGGGCGCAAATCACCACGGCTCAGCCCTTGATACATGCGCGTGCTGTCGGCAAAGCGGTCACAAATGACAATCTTGCCTGCCTTCAGGGCAGGGTGGATCAACCGCTCCAGATGGTCACGGCGCGCAGCGGTAAAGAGCAGGATTTCCGTTTCGGCGGACCAGCGGTCAGGATCGCCTTGCAACACCAAAGCGCGGATTTCCTCGGCCCCCTCCGAGCCGCCTGGCTCTCGTGTGACGACAACGTCATGGCCGCTGCTGCGCAAATGCGCTGCCAAGCGGGTGACTTGGGTGGATTTCCCAGACCCGTCGATTCCCTCAAAGCTGATGAAAAGGCCGTTTTCAGCGGGCGTTGTGCTCACGAAGCCTCCGGCGCGGGGCCGTTGTTGATCCGGTTGACCAGATGCAGACCTGCCGCAACGACGCGGCCTACAAACCCGTGTTTCGCCACATCGCGGTCCGCAACCAAGGGCACGCGCGTCTCGGCCAGACCTTCGGGGCTGATGATCAGCTCACCAATCTGGTCGCCTTTCGAGATGGGTGCTTTGACAGGACCGTTATAGACGACTTCCGTTTTCAGCGGCTCAAGCGGACGCACAGGCAACAGGAGCGAGACATCGGCATCCAGCATCAGCCCGACGGTTTGCTCCGCCCCGATGGAAACGGGCGCATCGGCGATCTTGGTGCCTTTTGTGCCAAGTTCTGTTTGTGCAAACTGGCGAAAGGCCCAGTTGGTCACGGATTCAGATTCGCGGGCCCGCTCTGCTGCTGTATCCATGCCCGACAGCACGAAAATGATGCGGCGGTCGCCCTGAATTGCCGATCCGACAAGGCCGTAACCGGCTTCCTGTGTGTGACCCGTCTTAAGACCGTCCGCACCGATACCCAAACCCAAAAGGGGATTTCGGTTCAAGCGATTGGCAGATTCTGCTGGATCAAAAAGGAACTCTTTTTGGGCAAACATAGGATAGTACTGGGGGTAGTCCTTGATCAGCTTGGAGGCGATCAGTCCAAGGTCACGCATGGACATACGGTGGCCCGCTTTTGGCCAGCCGTTCGAATTGGTGAAAGTCGAATTGGTCATGCCCAATTGCTGCGCACGCATGGTCATCTGGCGCGCAAAGCGTGCTTCTGTTCCTGCCATCGCTTCGGCCAGCACGACGCAAGCATCGTTGCCTGACAGCACGATGACACCTCTGATAAGATCTTCGACGCTCACCCGCTCACCCGCGCGCAAAAACATCGTAGAGCCGCCATAGGCTTGGGCCGCGGCAGAGACGGGAAGTTCCTGATCAAGGTCGAGAATGCCGTTCTCGATCGCCTCGAACGTCATAAACAGGGTCATCAGCTTGGACATCGAGGCAGGGGGCAAAGGCAGGTCCGCCTTTTTAGCCATCAAGACTGTGCCAGTGTTGTAATCCATAACATAGGCTGAGCTTGCGCGGGTATCAAAGGACTGCGCGCTGACAGATGAGGCCATGAGCGCAAGGGCACTCAGGGTAAGTTTTAGTCCACGCATAGTCTTAACCTCTCAGAGTTATCCGGAAACGGCATAGGCATCGGTATAGCCTTCGGCCTTGATCGACGACAGGATTTTGGCGCGCTCTGCGGTGGTCGCAGCGGGGCCCACGACGACACGCCAGAAAGTCTTTCCGTTAATGTTGCTTTGCTTGACGCTCGGCCCGAGACCCGCGCCGCGCATCTGTTTGGCTGCACGCTCCGCATTTGCCTCGATGCTGAAAATACCGATCTGGATGAACGGTTTGTCCAAACTTGATGCCTGCGCTGGAACTGACTGCTGCGGTGTTGCTGGCGGTGTAGCCGCTGCTGCGTCTATGGCAACACCGGCTGCGCTGGCAACAGGGTCGAGCGATGCGGTGGCCACAGCGGGGGCTTCCGCAATTGTTTCTGATGTCTCGCTCGCAGGTTCGGGTGTCACCGCAGCGGGTTCGGACACTTTGGTCAGTGCTGTGACGTTCAGCTTTGTCGGAGCACCTGCCAAAATACCGAGGGATGCGGCCGCATCCGAAGAGATTTGCAGGCTTGGCCCCGGAATGTTGCGCTCACGGCGGAAGAGGGCGCCGACCACAAACTTGTTATTGGCTTGGTTGCGGATAATGACGCGCTCGGGATCATCCACATCGGGATGGGCAACCCAGACGCCGCCAAGGCTTGGCCGTCCGTCCCACAGGCCGTCATCCGTGACAGAGAAAATTTCTGGCGCTTCGACATCACGCTCTACGGTAGGGCCGGCGGGTGCCGCTGTTTCGCTCGCTGGCTTTACTGCAGTGGGCAGTGCAAACTTGCCCTGCTCGTCGCAAGCAGCAAGCAAGCCCGTCAGAAGAATTGCCCCCACAACGCCGCGCAAGGCTTTGTGGCGATTGGCTTCGCTGTGAATTGTTTGAATTTGGCTGCCCATGTACCCTCGTCCTTATATCCAGAAATGTCTGTTTTGGACACGTCTGATCACCCCTTTTCGGGGCGGTTTTCCGCACCTTAGCGTGTGCAGGGGCTCTGGGACAAGCGCTGCGCACGCGCATAGGCAAAATTCCCCGCTGCAAGTTGTGATTTTCCCCAATTGCAGAATCGTTCACAGCGTTTTAGGAAGCCCGCACAGCGGAGGTTTGGCAGAGTGGTCGATTGCACCGGTCTTGAAAACCGACGGGCGTGAGAGCGTCCCCAGGGTTCGAATCCCTGAGCCTCCGCCATTTCTCCAAATCTCGCCGAAATAATTGATTTTGTTGAAATATGAGTGGCGGCCAGTTGATGCTACCGCACGCTAGCCACACACATTTGCCACACTTCGGCAGGATCTTGAGGGGAGGGGACGAGGGCGGTCACTCTTTTGCAATTTCTTTGCACCTTACGTCCTGCGTCATAGGATGAATTTTTTCATAGTAATGAAATGGCGGAAGCCAGATTGAAGACGTGCTGGTCACGATAGACTTCGGGAATAGGGTCTTCTTACCGAGGCTGAGATCTGCGGAAAGCAAGCATTGTAGGCGCACTGGGGGCGGAAAGGAGACCTTCGCTGCGGGTACAGGACTACTAACGCCTCCGCGGTAAAGCTGCCATTTAGAAACTGGCTTAAACCAAAAAAGCTGCGGTTGATCATATGTTTAGAACGGGCTGCTGTGCGAGCTGGATTCCTTAATTTATCTGCACGCAGCGCACAAAACGTTTTGCCAAAGGACAGTCCTTTGCCTAGCAACGTGGCACGTTAAGCCGCCATTCCCAAACGCAGCTGAAGAAAGGAGCAACACTCCGCGTAAGGTCTAATTAGCGCGGCTATGTCGTATCTCTGGCTTTGCCTGCTTTGTCAGTGGTCATGGGTCTGGGAAGAACCTGCTGTAGCATCTGCAAAGGGGGAGTGAAATTTGGCCCAAAGTGGACAACTCAGCACCCCTTTTTACGTTGATCGGGGCCTTAGGAGAACCAGCCTTCACCGATTGGCCACCTTTGGGAAGATCACTCAAGGGATGGACAGTCATTTGAAGTGTGGGGCCGATCTGCGCAGGAACTCGTTGCTGCGGGCCTCCCGCGCGTTTCAGCTGCGGAACTAGAGGTTGGACCACGCACGCTTTCCTGCGCTATCGATTACTGTGATACGGAACCAGTCCGATGTCGCGACAAGGTCAAAAGGCACTTTTCTGCGGGTCATCGATGCACCATGTACGGCGTTTTCTTTGCCTTTTACGATGACGGCACAGACGGCCGAGTTTTCAACGGTTACGCCTTCGGCATCGAAGGTGATGTTGCGCAGCTCGGGACCTGTTGTGCTGTAATGGTGGGCTGCTTTCAGTGCGGCCAGAAGTGCGTCAGGTGTGTTTACCGCCGCTTTGACCATGACCCATGCGCCGAAATGATCAGGCTTTGTGAAACGGCATCATCAGTCGCACAAACCCTGCCGTAGTTGCGCGGTAAGGTTGGTCGGCAACGCTACGGCAAGGATATGCCACAACTCGCCTTTTTCCATCGCTCCAGATGGACAAGAATTGGGGATGAGTGATGGTATAGCGGCTGGGACCGGAATGCTCGCTGATTTGAATTCGGGTTCAGGCGGCAGCGGTCGGAATACTAGTCGAGTAATTGCAGACGGTTCGTCGGTCTTCGTGCGAAAGGGTGCCGAAAGAGATGACGACTACGTGTTTTGGATCACCTACGGCACGGACGAGGGTAAAAGAGTGTCAATTGAAGATGCGCCTTGGGCAGTCGCGTCGACTATCAGTTCAGTAACTCCATTTGGTGATGTGCTGCGAGGACACGGCGGTGATGATAGTCTGAGAGATAGAATGGAAGCGGATACGCTTTATGGAGATGCGGGCAACGACTTGTTGCTTGGCAGTAAAAGCGATGATGTGCTGGTGGACGGGGGTGGCCGCGATACGTCCAATGGCGACGATGGCGCGGATACGCTTAACAGCGGCGACGGCAATGACACAATGCGCGGTGGTAACGGCGATGACCGCTTCTTTGGAGGGGCTGACAATGATGTAATTGCAGCCCATGTGAGGCAAGTCGGCTTGCTATCCTCTCGAATAGTGGGTGCCTTTGGGCATGAAGCCGCGTCTTCGGGGTGCCCGAACGTTCTGGCAGAGGTTGGTTTTCCCAGACCTGCTGCCCCCGAACTCATCGCATTCGGGGGCGTAGATTGAGATGACATGGCGGCTCACGGGCGCGCCGGTGTTACCCTCGGGACGGACTAATGCTGACGTTTACACTCAGCAGAAAGCAAGAGAGCGGCTTTCCTACAGCGCTATTTGTCTACAGCGCAGGCTCTGCCATAGATGACACTGCATCCCGATACGCCTCTGTAAAACTTTGCCCTTCGACACCGCGCGCCAAGGGCGCAAAGACGATGTTTTTGAGGCCAAGCTCGGTGGCCATTTGAACGGCGCGGGCCGGTGGCTCAGCCTCCCAGATGAGGATTTGCGCACCAGTCTGCTCAATGAGCGCTACGAGATCGGCGCGCTCCGTTTCTGTTGGCATTGTGCCCGCTTCCCATTCGAGCGAGGAGATAGAAAGGCTGTAGCGTTGTGCGAAGTATTGGTAGCGGGGGTGCGTGGCAATGATTGCTGTGTCTTGCAAACTTTCCAGCGCTGCGCGGTTGTCCGCATCCAGCGCTTCAAGATCTAGGCGCAATGCATCGAGTTGCGCGCTGACCTCGTCCGCCGGCGCAATGCCCCGGGCGGTGAGTGCCGCTGCAACTGCTTCGGCCTGTGCAATGGCCAGCATCGGGTCAAGCCATGTATAGGATGCAGTGCCCTCATGGGAATGTTCCTCGCCCTCGCCGTGACTATGGGTGATGCTTTCGGTACGGATGAACCGGTCTTCGATGGAGGCCGTGGTGTTCACGACCTTTGAGCGCGGCAAAGACACGCGATCAATCCATGTTGCAAATCCCGCGCCATTCAGGAGGATCAGGTCGGCAGATTGAATGGAGCTGATGTCGGCAATAGAAGGCCGCCAGAACGAGGGGTCGACATCCTGTGGCACAGGGAAGACGACGTCGGCAGCATCCCCCACAAGGCGCTCTGCAATGTATTGCAGCGGGTAGTTGACTGTGGTGATGGTTGCGCGCTCTTGTGCCATAACGCCGCTCGCAGCGACAAGGCTGAGTAGGGCGGCAAACGCAATTCTCGGGAAGGTCATCATATCAACTCTGGCAATTGCGGGCGAGATCGTCGGGTGTAACGATCCAGTAATTGTCGTGACTGCCCGTGTCGACTTCGATGGACAATCCGCCTGAATGATCGACGCTGTCGAGCGGAATGGCGAGTGTCCCATCATCATTGATCGGTAGTGTCAGCAACAATACATTGTTGCCGTCCAGCACGCGGACGTCTGCAATCATCACAGGGTTGCCGTTTGAAAATTTGGCTTCAACGGTAACGGTCTCACAATCCGAAGACGCAAATACCGTCATCTGATGTGCCGCCGCCCCCACAGGGGCGACAGCACAGCTTCCCGCCAAAGCCAATGCGCGTATCACTGGCCTGTCCACTCTTCGAAATGGACCCAGATCACGGCGCCAAGCTCGACCGCTTTTTCCTCACCAGAGCCTTCTTCGGTCAGTGTGTAGTCGGCGGTGTTGAGGGCCGCAAAACCCCACCAACCATCTGATGGTGGCGCATAGGTAAAGACCCCGGCTGCGTCAGCTTTGACAGTTTGGGTGATCATCAATGCATCAGGCACAGTGGCATCGCCGCCCTCATTAAAGAACTCGACCTCGACTTCGGCGTAGGGAACAGGCTCCCCGTCCATCTTGACGATCCCCTGAAACACATTGTGCTCCCACAGGCCAAACGGCTTGGACAGCGGCACGATTTCGGTCTTGAGGCCCAGTTCACTGTCCCAGCCCTCATCATCCCCAAAGGCCGTAACGTATGTTTTTGTGTAGTGGATGATGAACGCATCTTCGGCAGGTTCCCAATAGGGTTTTGGCTCCATCGTGAAGATATAGGTGCCGGGACGTTCAATCGGGTAGCTCAGCGTATAGCCCTGATCATCCATGATCGTAGCGCTCTGCAAGTCGCCCAGTAGATCAGTTGTGTTGCCCTCATGCGTTACGGCAAAGGACACGGGCGTCTCCAGCATCATGCCATCCTTCTCGAACGGATGGGAGAAGGACATCGTCAAATCAACACTGCGCCCGTCTTCCTGACTGATCATCGGATCGTTCGGGATAATCATGCCATAGTGAGCAAAGGCTGGCGTGGCCGCGATCATGCCGGCAAGGGATGCGGTGATAAGATGACGATTCATTTAGTCTCCTGTTGGCTATGAACCAAGGGCAAGCAACCAACCGGCCCAGGATTCGGAATTGCGGGATACGATAGCTGCGCCAAGCGCTGCGATAATTGCTGACAATGAGAGTAATGTAATTGTTTCCGCTGACAAGAGCCGCAGCACCATACCGCGCCGCGCGCCGAGCTTTACAGCGGTTGCAATCTCCTTTGCGCGCAATCGGTAGCTGAGGAATACGGCAAGCCCGATAGCCGCGAGTGCCGCAATTGCGATAATCAGCGTAACAACATCAAGCAAGGATTTGATCCGGAATATGCGGTCGACAAGACCTTGAATCACCCCTGCAGGCTCAACCAGTTGGCTCGGGTTTTCGCTATCCAGATAGCGCCCTTTGAGGATCGTAGCCGAGCGCGCATCATTTGGAACCACAATCACTGCAGAAGTGGGAAAACCGTCTTGGCTGCCATGAAAGTGAAAGCTGTCGATATTGTCATCTGTGATACGCTGATATTGCACGACAGCCGCGTTGGATAGGTTTGCAGTGCCTGCTGCAAGATCACTGGCAGTAACGACATCCTCATGGCCGTGGCCAATGCCCTGAATGACCCAAGCGGTTTTTATATCCACAAAAATCGCGTCGTCATCGGGCGAATTGGTCGGTGCAAGGACGCCGACAATCGGCATCTCAAGCGGATAAACACCATCAAGATCGAAAAGGTTTTCAGGGGAAGATACGAGGGTATCGCCAACAGTTTTCCCAAGAGTTTTAGCGACCTCTGCTCCGATCACAGCATCGCCGAGAATTGACAAATTTCGCCCTTCAGCCAACCGCAGGCCACGGAAATCGAAATAGTCCAGCGATGTGCCGACGATGCGAAACCCGCTAGAGGAAAACGCGGAATGGACGGGAATGGGGATGGCAAGACCGCTATCCCATACCGCTTCGACCTCGGCCATGGATATCGGGTCAGGGCGTTCGTCCGAGAAATAGAGCGCGGCCATCGTCAGATCCAATTGGGAGCCGCGACTGCCCAATAGCAAGGGGGTCGCATCGCCGCGCGCGACCAAAGCGCGTTCACTGGTCGAGAGCAGAATTTGCGTCGCCACTGGCACAAACATAATGAGCGCCGCCACCAGCGTCAGCACGAGGCTGCGCCCCCAGTGATGGCGCAAGTAGGCAAAGGCGAGATAGAGCGCGTTCATTCCACCGCCCCTTGGCGAAACTCTGTGAAATCGAGAACACGCTCGAAGCGTGGTAGCAATTCGTGGTCATGGGTCACGGCGAGAACAGCGGCACCCGCCTCGCGTGCCTGCTCGAAAAGTAGGTCAAGAATGCGCGCTTTGCTTTCCGGATCAAGGTTTCCGGTCGCTTCATCCGACAGGATCAACTTGGGCTGTGTGACCAGCGCACGGCAGATAGCAACGCGCTGTTGTTCACCCTGGCTCAGCGCCGTTGGGTGGCGGTCCAGCTTGTCTCCGATCCCGCAGGCCACCGCGAGGGCTTCGGCGCGGTCGCGCGCCTGCGCGTTTAACGTCAGGGCAGGGGTGATACGATACGGGTAGAGGATATTCTGCCGTGCAGACAGATAGTCCAGCAGCGCGAAGTCCTGAAACACAAAGCCGATGGTGCTGGCCCGAAAGCGGCGGCGCTCCACTTCTGACTGTGCGGCAACATCGGTGCCTGCAACATCGATGCTGCCCGCCTGCGGCGTCAAGATTCCTGCGATCAGGTTCAAAAGAGTGGTCTTCCCACTGCCGCTGGGACCGACGATTGCGAGGCGTTCGCGGTCGTGCAGATCGAATGCGGGAATATTCAACCGAAAGCTGGTCGCATTGTAGCGGAAAGTGAGGTTTTCAATACTGATCATCAGTCTTCCGGCGGCGCCAAAAAGGTTTCTCCAGCGGCGTCGCGATTGACATCGCGCAACTCAAAACCGGCAATGCGCCACGCACCGTCTATTGGCGATACCAAAAGATCGGCACTGTAGGTATTGCCCCGCACGTGCAGGTGTTCGGCATGCCCAACGGTCCCGACCACTTGCCAAGATGCGTCAATCGCAAGAGAGCCTCCCCGAGGGGTGACCTGTGTGTTCAAAAGCTTGATTTCGTGGATTGTCTGATCCGCCTCTTCAAGCCCGCCGCCAGCCATCGCACCGACCCGTTCAAGATAGAGAAATTCCAGCGCATCGCCGTGCGTGACTCCGGCCAACGTATCATAGATGGCATCCTCTTCGGTCAGGCTAAACGCATCATAGACTTCCAACAGCAGTGCAGGCGTCAGGCGCCAAAACTCCGCGCGTGCTTCGCTGATCGTCATAGGATCAAGACCCGGAGCGGTGAAAGCATCGGTTTCTGATATGGTGTCACGCATCGACCCCATCAAAAATGCGCCTATGGCAACCGCCACGAAGACAGCAGCACAAGAAAAAAGTATCAATCTATTCATTGTGTAAGCGCATCCACCCAAAGCTGCCTGTATAAGCGTAAACTGTAGTAGATCGGTCCGAACCGCAAGTCGACACAGGGCCAAATGGGCTACCATGGTATCATGTTGCTTTGCATGAAAGTTAGAAACTTGGTCACGGCTTTTGCGCGAAAGCTTGAAAGAACAGACGCACCAAGACGCAATGGCGCTTCAAGAGGGACGTGCCAATTTCGCCGCCACACCCTTTTTTCGAATTTGCGCAGGCATGCTTTTTCGCTACTCAGGAAACTTCGAAGAAATGGTCGTCCAATGAAGCCGACGAATCCGTCTCGTGGCTGGATAAATCGCCCCTCGGGCGGCTGTGCGCGCAACTTCCATTTCCTATTTTCAGCGGTGCTGTTCTGACAGGATCGGGTTGCTAACATTGGCGTTAGAGATCAATCTTGTTCTTATGAAGCCACGAATGCCTTTGCTTGTATTTACCGATCTTGATGGCACGTTGTTGTCCCACCAAGACTATAGTTGGGACGCAGCGCGTCCGGCCCTCGAGCGTCTAGCAGGCATTGGTGCGGGGGTTGTGCTGGCCAGCAGTAAGACGGGAGCTGAAATAGGCATCCTGCGCGTGAGCATGGGCCTGCAGCAGTGGCCCGCAATCGTTGAAAATGGCGCAGGTCTGCTGGAACCTGATGCAACTGCGGCTCTGGAGGCTTCGACCTATGCACAATTGCGCGCCAATCTGATGAAAATTTCAGCAAACCTCCGGGATTGTTTTCGGGGGTTCGGAGATATGGACCTGAGCGAAATCTGTAAACGGACAGGTTTACCCCAAGCGGATGCGCAACGCGCACAGCAACGTGCCTTTTCAGAGCCTGGAGTTTGGTTGGGCACGACAGAGCAAAAAGCCAATTTCCTGAAGCAGTTGGCAAAATTCGGAATAGCGGCGCGCGAGGGCGGGCGCTTTCTAACGCTCTCGTTCGGCCAGACCAAAGCGGATCAAATGGCGCTGATTACCTCGCGCTTTGCCCCCCGCCATACCATTGCCCTTGGCGATGCCCCGAACGACGTTGAGATGCTGGAGGCTACCGATGTTGGCGTCATCATCGCAAACCCGCATAAATCGCCCCTACCTTCGCTAGAAGGGGAGGCGGCAGGTCGCATCACGCGCACGACCTATGAAGGCCCTAAAGGGTGGAACGAGGCAATGCTCGCCCATCTTGAGCGTCTCGAACTATGAAGAGGATAAAATAATATGGCTGACTTTCACCAAAACGGAAACATCACAACGCTGCACAACTTGCGCACCCGCTCGGTCAGTGAGCTGACTTCAGAGCTTGAGGCCTTCGCACAGACGCGCAAAATATCCTTGGTGCTGCCGTGTTTATACTCTGAGCTAGAGACCGACGCGATGCCGCGGATACTATCGGAACTCGCCACTGTTCCCTACCTCCACCGTATCATCATCGGTCTGGATGGCGCGAACGAGGAGCAATACCGCTATGCCAAGGAGTTTTTCAAAGGGCTCAACCAAAAACACATTGTGATCTGGAACGATAGTCCGCGTATGTTGACGCTTGGCGACAAGCTTCGGGACATGAATCTGGCACCATCGGAGCAGGGTAAGGGCAAGAATGTCTGGACCGCCATAGGATATCTGATCGGGTGTCAGGACAGTGCCGTGATGGCGATCCATGATTGTGATATCCTGACCTATACAAACGAGTTGCTGGCACGGCTTGTCTATCCCGTGGCGAACGTAAATTTCCCTTATCAACTTGCCAAAGGGTATTACGCCCGCGTCGGCCAAGGGCGGCTGAACGGACGGGTGACGCGTTTGCTGGTCAGCCCTTTGTTGATCGCGCTCAAAAAGGTCGTCGGCGACCGCGATTACATCGACTACCTACGAAGTTTTCGATACCCGCTATCGGGGGAATTCGCGATGCGCACCACTATGCTGCCGGATTTGCGGATACCATCAGACTGGGGTCTCGAGATCGGCATCTTGTCGGAGGCATGGCGCAACCTCGCCCCCCAAGCGGTCTGTCAGGTGGAAATTGCGGACCAATACGATCACAAGCATCAGGTGCTGAGTGAGGAGGACGCAAGCGCAGGCCTCAGCCGCATGTCCACTGATATTTGCAAGGCGATCTTCCGCAAACTGGCCGCTGACGGTACCGTATTTACGCCTAATGTCTTCCGCACGCTAAAGGCGACCTACTACCGCTGTGCGCTTGATGTGATGGAGGCCTATTATAACGATGCCAAGATGAATGGTCTGATCATCGACCGCCACCAAGAGGAACGCGCGATCGAGCTTTTTGCGGAGAACATCATGCGTGCGGGCCAGACCTTCTTGGACAACCCGCACGAGACACCATTTATCCCCACTTGGAACCGCATCCACTCGGCGGATCCAACCTTTCTGGAAGAATTGCAAGCCGCCGCTGCCGCAGATGAAGCGGAGTATGTCTAGGTCTGATTGGAGATCCACATACATTGGTACGGGGCGACAATGACCTCGGGTGCAGTGGCATCAATTGTGGTGCCACTGAGCAAATCCACCCAATGCTGATCCTCGATCAGATTGAGAGCAACTGAGGGTACGCGCACCTCCGCGTTACTCACGTTATGCAGTGCAAATATGGATTGGTGACGATCAAGGCTTTGACGCCAAATGCCAAAGATGCGCTCATCTCCCATATTGACGGTGAACTGCGTTGCATTGGGATGGAATGCCGCTTGGTTTTGGCGGATTTTTAAACGGTCCGACAGGTCCGACAAAGCGCGCGCATGACGCGTATCCTGATCATCCAAGAGCTTGCGTAAACTCGGGTAGTCCCAACGGTGGCGGTTGATAGCACGGTTCATCCCGCGCTTCTCCACGCTTGCGTGATCATTTTCCGTAGCTAGCATTGCGTGAATATAGAAGGCGGGTATGCCTTCAAGCGACATCACGATGGTTTGCGAACAAATGAAGCGCGCGTGCTGGTGCCCGTCCGCCCCCTCAAATGTGCGCGACATCGCATCATAGAAAGTTGTGTTCAGCTCATACGGGCTCTCACTCCCGTCAGGCATTGTGCGCATCGAGACAAGGCCGCCGACATTTTTAACAGTGTCGATAACCTGCTGTTTTTCATCCTCTGGGAGTAGTCCTTCGGCTGGGCGCATTCCGATGCCATCATGGCTGGCCGTGAAATTGAGGTAAGCACACCCCATCGGAGCGGGCGGCATACCACGTTGCCATTGTCGCAAATACTGGGCGTTGCCCGACATCATTGCGTGGAGGATCAGAGGCGGCAACGGGAAATTGTAGATTGCGTGGGCCTCGTCACCCGTGCCGAAATAGCTCAAGTTCTCTGACTTTGGGACGTTGGTTTCGGTCAACAGGATGATTTTCTCTGTCGCGAAGTCGCACAGCAGTCGCATCAGTCTTATCACCGCATGGGTCTGCGGCAAGTGGATCGAGGGGGAGCCCACCTCCTTCCACAAGAACGCCACGGCATCGAGCCGAATAATCTGCACGCCGTTATCCACATGCAGCCTGATGATCCGTAAAAACTCGAGCAAAACCTCTGGGTTACGAAAATCCAGATCGATCTGATCATGGCTGAAGGTACACCAGACATGTTTGGTGCCAGCGCTCGTCTCGACTTCGCGCAACAGCGGAGTTGTGCGGGGGCGTACGACATCGCGCAGATCGTCGTCGGGGGATGCCTCGAAGAAGAACTTGTCATATGGCTCTTGGCCTTGGCGATAGGCATTGAACCACTCGCCCTGGCTCGAGACATGGTTGAGCACCAGATCAGACATCAAAGTGAAATCATCCGCGATCCGGTTGATATCTGGCCAGTCTCCGAGTTGCGGATTGACGCTGCGAAAATCCGACACGGCGAACCCGTCATCGGAAGTGTAGGGGAAGAAGGGCAGGATATGCACCGCGTTGAGTACACCGTCCAAATAGGTACCCAAAAAATCGGAGAGCAGATCAAGCGGTTTGTGCGCGCCGTCGATGATCGAGTTTCCATAAGTGATCAGCAAGGCATCCTTTTGCGACCAAAGCCCGTTTCCACGCACGCGGCCCCGTTGACGCCTTTCAGCACCTTCGGGCCAAAAGGCATCGATCACTAGGCTGGATAGGACCGCACTGTCCATATCGGGATAGATCTGTCCAAGATACAGGGCCAGTTTCTGACCTATTGAACGGGTAGGGTCTTTCATAAATCACGGCTCACACTTCCAGTCTCTTGAGCGAAGGTTAGCACGTGGTTTCCCTACATGCGAATGCATGCTGCTCCAAGCAGACGGCAGAGCGAATGCCTTTCATAGATCCTGAAAAAATGGGCAGTCAACAGTTCAACTTGCCTGTATTATACGCAGGACGAACTCCTATACATATGCGCGGGTCCGCACCATTTTAGCGCTGCATACGTAGCGGTCCCGACCAAAGCCCGGCTTTGCCCGCAAAGGCAGAGAAAAGCGGCCCACAGAGAGAACGCCTCGTGCAAGGAAACCGGCAAAACCGGAGCCAGAATGTCGCACTTGTTCGCTCCGCGCAGCCAAAAGTGCGTAGACGATAAGCGGTGTACCTGCTTTATGTGCCACGACTCATTCATTGAGCCAGTTCAAGAGAAAGGAAAATTTCAATGAAATTCGCCACCACACTGTCCACAATCGCGCTGATCTCAGCCGCCAATGCAGCTTTCGCAAATTGTGATGAAGTCCGCTTTTCCGATGTCGGATGGACCGACATTACGGCAACAACAGCCGCCACTTCCATCGTTCTTGAGGCCCTTGGCTACACGCCGTCGACCGACATCCTGTCTGTGCCAGTTACGTATGCGTCCATGGCGGAAGGAAATATTGATGTGTTTCTCGGCAACTGGATGCCCACGATGGAAGGCGATATCGCTACCTACCGTGAAGCCGGCACCGTGGAGACCGTGCGCACAAACCTGACTGGGGCCAAATACACGCTGGCGACCAATGCTGCTGGTGTGGCCGCGGGGATCACGGATTTCGCCTCTATCGGAACGGCAGCCGAGGCGCTTGATGGCAAGATTTACGGAATTGAGGCTGGCAATGACGGCAATCGCCTGATTCAGGATATGATTGATGGCGGCGTCTTTGGCCTCTCCGATTTCGAGGTCGTTGAATCTTCCGAGCAAGGGATGCTGGCGCAAGTCGAGCGTGCCGTTGACCGCTCCGAGCCTATCGTATTTCTGGGTTGGGAGCCGCATCCCATGAACGCCAACTTTGATCTGACCTATCTTCCGGGTGGTGATGATTTCTTTGGCCCCGATCTGGGGGGCGCCACGGTCGCCACGAACACCCGTGCAGGATATGTCGCAGAATGCCCCAACGTAGGTAAACTGCTGACCAACCTCGAGTTCACGCTGGCCATGGAGAACGAGATCATGGGCGCAATCCTGAACGATGGTGCTGATCCGGAAGATGCAGCCAAAACATGGCTTGCAGCCAATACCGACACGTGGACTACGTGGCTTGACGGTGTGACAACGATGGACGGTGGCGACGCGACTGCCGCCGTTACAGCCGCACTGGCCAACTAAAACTAGAAGAACGGAGGGGGCGCACCGGTGCTCCCTCCTTTGACCATAAGAGGCACCAATGGACTGGTTGGAAGATTATAAAATTCCGATGGATGATTTGTCAGAGTCGGTCGTTGACTGGCTCAAGACAAATGCACGTCCATTTTTTGACACGCTCTCGGACGTCCTTGACTGGATGATCGACGGCATCGTCTGGGCCTTGCAGACCCCGCCGACCTTGCTCATCGTAATCCTGTTTGTGGCTTTGACGTGGGCGTTGCAACGCTCTTGGAAAGTATGCCTGCTTGTCGCGCTTTGTCTGTTGTTTATCATCAATCAGGGGTATTGGGAGGAAACGACCGATAGCCTCGCGCTGGTATTGTCGTCTTGCGTGGTATGTATGGGGCTGGGTGTGCCTATTGGTATATTCCTCGCGCACCGTCCGCGCGCCTATCAGTTTATCAGCCCTGTTCTGGACCTGATGCAAACCCTGCCTACTTTTGTCTATCTCATCCCTGCGATCGTTTTTTTCGGTCTTGGCATGGTGCCGGGTCTGTTTGCGACGGTTATCTTTGTTATTCCCGCCCCGATCCGCCTGACGTACCTCGGTGTTTCAAAGACACCGCGAGAGTTGACCGAGGCCGCGGTGGCCTTTGGCGCGACCCCGACCCAACTGCTCTGGAAGGTCGAGCTGCCTTATGCGGTGCCACAGATCATGGCAGGTCTGAACCAGGTCATCATGCTCTCGCTGTCGATGGTAGTGATCGCTGCCTATGTCGGGGCAGACGGGCTCGGTAAACCCGTGGTGCAGGCGCTTGGGCGCAACGATCCCGGTTTAGGTTTTGAATCAGGTTTCGTCATTGTCGCTGTTGCGATCATGCTAGACCGCATGTTGCGGGTGAACCGGTCATGAATGCAGTCGAATTTGATAACGTCAGCATTGTTTTCGGGGATGATCCGACCGCTGCATTGCCGCTGATGGACGCAGGGCAGGAACGGGCCGAGATCAGCGCGGCCTGTGACCAGATCCTAGGTGTGCACAACTGCTCACTCAGCGTGAAAGAGGGCGAAATCCTTGTCCTGATGGGCCTGTCGGGTTCTGGCAAATCCACGCTGCTGCGTGCAGTCAACGGGTTGAACCCTGTCGTTCGCGGCGAAGTGCGCGTGCGGACAGGCGATACCATGACCAGTGTCTCTGGCACCGATAGCAAAACACTGCGCGATCTGCGCCTGCGCACGGTTGCGATGGTCTTTCAGCAATTCGGGCTGCTGCCGTGGCGCACGGTGCGCGACAACGTAGGGCTGGGTCTGGAACTTGGCGGCCAGTCTGCTGCCAAACGCCGTGCGAGAGTGGAAGAGGAGCTGGAGGGCGTCGGCCTTCTGGACCGCGCCGATGCGCTGGTCGGAGAGCTTTCTGGCGGGATGCAGCAGCGGGTTGGCCTTGCCCGCGCCTTTGCAACAGATGCACCGATCCTGCTGATGGATGAGCCGTTCTCGGCGCTTGATCCGCTGATCCGCTCACGGCTTCAGGACGAATTGTTGGAGTTGCAGGCCAAGCGGGGTCGCACGATCATCTTCGTCTCACACGATCTGGATGAAGCGTTCAAACTTGGCAATCGCATCGCCATCATGGAGGGGGGGCGGATTGTGCAATGCGGCACGCCGCAAGAAATCTACTCTGATCCTGCTAACGAATATGTCGGTGATTTTGTCGCGCATATGAATCCCCTCGGTGTGCTTTGTGCACGCGATGTCATGGAGCCTGCCACCCAGTCCCTGACAACGACGGTCACCCCTGAAACGAGCATCCATGATGTGATCGAGCAGATTGGCGAAGACGGGACGATGATCGGTGTGACGGAGGATGACGAAGTCATAGGACAGATTTCGAAAGACCGTATTCTGGCAAAACTGCGCGATCCGCGAAGCTAGGTGGTACACCAAGGGGACCATGATCCTCGCGGCGAATATGAAAGCCCTGCGAACCTGTATTCGGGGTGCCAAAAGCCTGTGACTGCCTAGCTCTGGTCTTTCGATAGAGCTCTTATGGCGCCGACCATTTTTGCTTTGATCGTTGGTGCTTGGCTCCATCATGAGCGGCTGCCAAGCCGGTAGCCGCTCATGATTGTATTCATTGCAGTTAGATATCGATAACCACTTTGCCGATGGCTTTGCCACTTGTCAGACGATCATATGCACCGCTGACATCCTCAAGACCGAACACCTCGTCATCCAGCAATGGTTTCAATGCGCCTGCATCAACGATCTCTGCCAGCTTGGCCAAGATCGCGCCGTGCTTTTCGCGCCCTGTGTTGCTGAGCATCGGCAGCAACATGAAGATGATGTGGAGCGACAAACCTTTGAAATGTGCAGGCGAGAGGTCGATTTCCAGCAACCCAACGGTTGAAGCGATATTGGCATTCAGGGCAGCGGCCTCGAATGAATTGGTCATATTCGCGCCGCCGACGGTGTCAAAGATGAGGTCAAAGCCCGCGCCATCAGTATATTCTGCGACATAGTCTGCGATCTTTTCTGCGGCGAAATCAATCGGTGTTGCGCCATAGCCTTTGATCACTTCAATCTGGGCGTCGCCCGTGCCAGTCCCGTATACTTCGGCACCAAAGTGGTTGGCCAGTTGGAGGGCGAGGTGACCAACACCACCTGCACCACCTTGTACCAAGACTTTCTGGCCTGCGGTGATGCCAGCACGTTCGAGCCCTTCGTAAGCCGTGATGCCGACCAGAGGCATCGCCGCTGCTTCACGCATGGAGATGGATTTCGGTTTCTTGGCGATCAATCTGGCGTCGGCCAGCATGAACTCTGCCAATGCGCCTTGAATGTCGGCCAAGCCACCCGCGCAGCCATAGACCTCGTCGCCTACGGAAAACTCGGTCACACCTTCGCCGACAGCGTCAATGACACCGGCGAAATCCATCCCCAGTACAGCAGGGAGTGCGGGCGATAGGGGCAGATCGGCCCCCATGAAGCGGATCATGGTGTCGACAGTATTCACGCTGCTTGCCGCGATGCGGATCACAACATGCCCCAGCGTTGCGATGGGTTTAGGCAGATCGGCGACCTCAAATTTTGCGTTTTCGCCGTAGGCAGTGATGGTCATGGCTTTCATGATGCTATTCCTTAGAAGTGTTTGCTCATTAGAACTTATATTGTTTGGGATCGGGGTGAATTGGCCCATTTTTAAGTTCAGTATTCGGCTTTTGGATATAATGATTTGTGTCCGCGTCGCTTGCCCAGCGAAGGGTGCATCGTTTCGTCCTTCACTGGGCGTGCTTTGTTTCTTGACTGCGACTTTGCCTCAGAACGGGGCGAAGCCGTCGCTCTGCGCTGTTGGCCGTGTCCAGCGCTCCTTTGCAGAGATCGGGGGGGGGTTCGCCACCGACACGCGGGATCTGACCGTGATCGCCATAGAGCCATAAAACAAAGTTTGACCGCTCGCCCTTGGTGATGGGCATGGATTCATGCGGCACGCTGCCGTGGTGGATCAGCGCAGTACCGGGTGCAAAGCTCAGCTCGGCCACCTGACGGGTTCTGGGATCAAAGAACTTTACGCCAGATCCGGAGAATTCTTCGCCCGGCAGATTGAGGTTCAGGTTCAGCGTCACAGATGACGCGTCCGTATGGGCGCGCAAGGAAGTGTCTGCGTCCGCTTGCCACTGGATAGAAAAGCCGAAGGTCTGGGTGTCATAGCCGACGATATCAGGGAACAAGAGACGGGAGATAGGGCGCATGTATACGTCCATCAAATCTTGGTAGAATGTCTGGAAGTTAGGTGCTGCAAGGTAGCCTTCCGACCGTTTGTCGAGCATCGCGCCGCCGCGGTTCAATGAAATTCCGTAAGGAGGGCGCAGCGGAATGTCAGCATCAGCCACGCTCTCAAGATAGTCGCGCAGAACGGAGAGGCGTTCAGGGTCAAAGAATTGCGCCTCATACACGCCAGGAAAAACTTCTTTCCACAGATCTCTTACAGCGGTCTCTTTGCTGGGATCTTGCCATGCTTGCTCGATGGCAGTGCGCAACTTCGGATCATAAAGGCTGCTATCCAGAACAGGTTTCGGAGCACCTGTCCCTTCCCATTCTTTCCAAGCTTCCTGAAAGAGATCGTGGTTTTTATCCCAGAACTGCTGAACCGATGGCGTGCGTTGCAGCATCTCCTCGCGGGTGGGGCGCTGTATCGCGCGCGCGCGTTCAAGTGGATTTTGTGTCATTGTGTCATTGTCCTTGTAATACTGCGTGACCATCAGCCACTGCGCCTATCGGCTTAGTAGAGCTCGCCTGATGTCGTCGGGGGTAGGGGGCATTGGCCCCCCAAGTTTCTTCGGGGACACCCGCAGAGATCAGCCCGTCATTGAATGTCTTGCACATCCATGACCAAGTTGTTCCAATTGCGCTGGTTTCCATGCTGTGTTCGAGACCTTGCTCATCTGCGAGAGCAAAGCGTTTAACCGCAGGTGTTTTGCTGGTCGCCTGATAAAGCCAGTAGGCTTCGGCCTTGAGGGCCTCATCAATTGGTTTGTCGATAGATTCATAGACCATCTGTTTGCACGCGTTGATCGATTCCGCAGGGAATTTCGCTATGCGATTGGCCAGCGTGTTGACGTAGTCATCAATCTCATCGGCCTCAGACGCCTTGTTGATCGTGCCCATTGCTTCGGCTTCATCGGCGCTGAAATCACGTGCACTGAGGATGATTTCCAAGGCGCGACCCAGACCTGTCTGACGGGCCATGCGGGAGGCACCTCCGCCACATGGCAAAATCCCCATGCCGACTTCCATCTGCATGAATTTGTATTTGCCGCGCACGGCAAAGCGCATGTCGAGCGCCAGCGCCAGTTCGTGTCCACCACCGCGCGCAAAGCCTTCAAGCTTCGCAATCGTGGCCTGCGGCACCTTGCTGATACGCTCACATACAGTTTGCAGATCCAGCAACTGCGCGTCTTCGCGCGACACTGCCTCGGTGGACATGTCCTTAAGCAATTCGGTGTCGTAATGGCAGACCCAGATTTCAGGGTTTGCCGATTGGAAAATGACGACCTTCGTTTCGCGGTCACGCTCCAGCCTCATGGCAAGGCTGTTGAGGTCTGCCAGCATCTCTTGGCCTTGTACGTTCACCGTGCCGAAATCAAAAGTGACAGTGGCAATTGCGTTTTCTACTTTGACATCGAAGGTTGTGAAGTTCTCATATTTCATGGGACTGCCTTTCTTGGATCCGCGCAGAAAACACTGGCGGGTTGGTTGAGTTTTAGGTGAGCGATGAGGTCTAAGGCCCGATGTCAGGCGGGCCTTTTGGCGGCTAGTTGGTTTTGGACAATGCGTCCTCGATACCCCGCATCACATCGGTACTATGTGCTTCATCAAGTGCTGCGGCATTCGGCTGTGCAAACTGACCGCTGTCATTGTCAAAATACTTGCCGCTGGCATTCGCAAAGGAAGCGTCTGTCGCTACTTGGCGCAGGATGTCTGCGCCAATGCCCAGATCGTTGCCGGCGAGGCCGAACCCTTCCTTGACCATTTTTGAAGCCAAAAGGGATCCGGGATTTACGGCAATGATCGCGGGGCCGTTCGGGAATTCTTTCGCCATCTCCCGCGACCAGATCGTGATCGCCAGTTTGCTTTGTGCGTAAGCGTCCATATCGGACAATTGCTTGCGCCCCTGCAAAGCATCCAGATCAACGGGAGCCTGCGCAGCCGAGGACAGGTTCACGACACGACCGTCTTTTGCGAGGATCGGCATAAGGTCCCGCGTCAGCGCGTAGGGGGCAAAAGTGTTGACCATAAACCTGATGTCAAAGCCGTCTTCAGTCACGGTTTTCGGTGCCTTGAGTATCCCCGCATTGTTGATGAGCACATCAATCTCACCATGCTTTGCGCGGATGTCCTTTGCCAGTGCATGCACATCGGCCATGATCGACAGGTCGGCCATGTACTGTTCGGGTGTGCCGCCGACAGCCTTCGCTGCGGCTTCCAGCTTTGCGGCATTGCGTCCATGCAGCAAAATCTTGTGCCCGTCAGCCGCAAGGGTTTGAGCTGTCAGAAGGCCGATACCATCGGTGGAGCCTGTGATAAGAATTGTCTTGGACATTTGATACTCTTTCTATGTTTATCCCGCTCTGGGAAATTAGCCCGCGTAACGGACCAAAGTGCGGCTCTCGATGCTGCGTCGCACCGTGTGAATATTGACATCTTCAATCATGTCCAAAGCGCTGTGAGCGATAGAAGGTAGCCCGCGATTGTCGAAGATGTTGAAAAAGGCGACCTCATCCGGTGTCATTTTCGACATATAGAGCCATTCATGATCAGGGTTCGCCGCGATCCCCATGATTTGGCCTTTGCGGTCCGGATATATCAGGTCGAGTAGGATCCAGTCGCGATCAGCAGTACTGGACGGCTGGACAAAACCCAAAGGCGCGGAATTGATAGGTGCACCGATAGGACGCCACACATTGACGAAGGCATAATGACCGTTGCTCCATTCCGCGGCCTGATCCGCACCAAGAATGTCGACCAATCGCTGTTTGGCCCCATCAACGCTATAATCGCTGTGAACGTTGCGTGCAGGAGGTCTGGTGGCATCAGGATCATCTACGCGCACCGTATGGTCAAAAACGATGACCTCTTGCGCACCAATTTCCGCTGTCAGAAGTCTCGACACCTCTTCATCGTAGGTCTCCTGCCAATCGTTCTCCACATCGAAGGAAATTACACTTGTCGGGAAGGCCGTGAACCCGACGGAGTTGGATTTGAACGATGTGCCCGACCCGGACTTGCGAATGTCCCGTACCGATATCTGCGTCGGCGCAAGCTCGGGGGAGATCAGGTTGCCAGCAATCCCGCCAGCATCAAGCTCGAATGCCTGCCGTTCGGGTTTATGGACGTGGTAATTGACGGTCGCCATCTGGGTCATAATGCGCTCCTTCGCTCGTGTTGCAAACAGAATTATCACTTCCAATATTTATATAAAGTGGGTAGTTTTGATTTCAGTATTCCGAAAAAGTATAAGATATGGACACCCAGACCCTCCGCCTATTTGTCCTCGCCTGCGAGACACTGAACATCAGCGCGGCGGGCCGCACGCTCGGAATGGCACCTGCTGTCGCGAGTACACGTATCGCAAAGCTGGAGCGTTTTGTTGGCGCCGATCTGTTGCACCGATCAACGCGCAAAGTATCTATATCTTTAGAAGGGCAGGATTTTTTGCCCTATGCGCGCGAAATGATCGCGCAAGAAGAGGCCGCACTTGCCGCTCTTGGAAAAGGCCGCACAAAAATAAGCGGAACACTTCGCTTCGCCGCACCCAGCACATTCGCACAGCTCTATATCGCGCCGCTGTTGCCGATATTCATGGACAAATATCCTGATCTTCGACTCGACTTGCATCTGTCGGACTCTCGGTTCGATCTGATCGAGGGCAGTTATGATCTTGCGCTGCGCAATGCAGTTCTCGCCGACAGCAGCCTTACCGCCCGTAAACTGGCCGATGACACGCGCATCCTTTGCGCCGCGCCGGCCTATCTTGAACGCTATGGCATCCCTGATGGTCCTGACGATCTGACAAACCATCGACTGATCGCATTTAACGATGACGAGCCAAGGACGCTTGTATCCGATGACGGAACAGAGGCGACATACAACCCCAAACGGGCGGCACACTGCCTTATCCTGAACGATGGGTTGACCCAAAAGCTGACGACTCTCGACGGTGCAGGAATCTCTATCAACTCACTTTGGGCGGTGAAAAAGGAAATCTCGAACGGGGCCTTACAACGTGTGCTGCCCGATCACGAAATTTCCGATAAGCCAGCGCTGTGGCTGATCTATCCAAAAAGCAATGTCGTCTCCGCCAAAGTCCGCGTATTTATGGATTTTCTGCTAGACCATTTGGGCTCTCAAGCTCAGGCTAAATAGCCCCGAATTCCAGAAGCTGCCGCCTCTAGAGGGCTTATCTTGATCACGCAGTAAAAACACTGACTGAGATGGGCAGGCGGGTAATTTGGTTTCGATCATTGCGTTCCCAGACGGACACCGTGCCGAAGATCCCGCGGCGGATATTCAGACTACTGCTGCACCTGAAGCATTACCTTAACGGCCTCTTGCGCGTTGCCCTTCCACAGCCCCGAGACTGGCGCCGCGTCAGTGGAATCGCGCCCCACCGCCAGTCTGACATAACGCTCATCGGGCGAGATACCGTTCGAGACATCAAAGGCAACCCACCCCAAACCCTCGATATGGGCCTCGGCCCACGCATGGGTCGCATCCTGATCCGCGTGATCGTCCATCATCAAATATCCGCTCACGTAGCGCGCGGGAATACCGGCATTGCGCACAGCCGCGATAAAGATTTGCGCGTGATCCTGACAAACCCCGCCACCAAGGGCGAGCGCCTCTTCGGCGGTTGTAGTTACGGTTGTCGGCACCTTGCCGTAGGGGACGTCGGCAAGGATGCGGGCCGAAAGCGCGTGCAACTCGGCGAGGTCACCGGCGGAATTTGTAATCAGCTGTGACAGCGCGGCGATCCCGTCACCAGGTTCTGTACGTTTGGTTGTTTGCTGGTAATGCCACAAAGGCGCAGGACCATATCTTTTGCCGTAAACCCCGTCCGGATTATGCGTCTCGATCTCACCCGATACGGTAATCGCAACTTGGCTGGCGTTGTCATGTGTCTGAACAAGTGTGCAGGTGTTCTGGTATTGATCCTCGCAGGTCAATTCGGCCTTTCCGCCCTCAATATCCATACGCCAGTCGATCACCGTCTGGTTGCCATCGGTTGGGGGCGTCAGGCGCACTTGTTGCAACCCATAGCTTACGGGAGAGTCGTATGAATATGTCGTCGTGTGGCTGATCCGAATCTTCATATGCGGTGCGTATCCCTTACAGATGGCTATCCGTTAAATCGGTAGTCTTTTTCGATTTGCGCACCAATGGCATTGTTGTTGCGCAGAAAGCTGCTGATGAATTGATGCAGCCCTGAGTCAAAGATCGCGCCGATGTTCTGGTCCTGCAGTTCTTTTATTTGTGCATCAACCAATGCGTGACAGTCCATTCGCACGCCATAGTCTTTTTCAAGATAAGCCAGCTTTTCAGCGATCAGACTGCTGGAGAAATAGAGTGACCGAGGAAAGCGGGGGTCAAGGATCAGGAACTCTGCAATCCCCGATGCGCTCATCTCATCATCATTGATCCAGCGAAACGAGCGGTGGGCCGAGACTGACCGCAACACTGTTTCCCATTGAACGTTATCGAGCGGGGAGCCTACAAAGCTGGCTGAGGGGAGCAGGGTGTAGTATTTTACATCGATAATACGGGCCGTGTTGTCAGCGCGTTCCACGCCTGTTCCGATTTGCGCGAAATCAAAGATATCGTTGCGCAACATCGTGCCATGCATCGCGCCACGCACCAACGCGGATTGACGGCGGATTTCACCCAGAAGCACTGGCAACTCTGTCTCGGGTATCGGCGCTTTCAACGCCTCTTTCATTGCCATCCAATTCTCGTTGACGGCTTCCCAGACTTCGGTTGTCAAAGCGGTACGCACCATACGTGCGTTGGTGCGCGCGTTTTGTACCGATGACATCACGCTGGACGGATTGCTGGTGTCGCGCAGCAAATAGTCCACTACATTTGCGTCTGTGTACGTGTCATAGAGTGCGTCATAGCCCCTTCGCACACCAGCAGTTGTTACAACGGATTTCCAATCCGATGTGGTGTCGTTCGAGCGTGTCAGTGCGATGCGAAATCCTGCCTCGATCAGCCGAGCGGTATTCTCGCTGCGCTCCAGAAATCTGAACATCCAGTACAGGCCACCTGCGGTTTTGCCTAACATCTGCGCTAGTCCTCCAGAACCCAAGTATCTTTTGTTCCGCCGCCCTGACTGGAATTCACCACAAGCGATCCTTCCTGAAGGGCGACGCGGGTCAGCCCACCGGGGGAGATGTTGATCCCTTTTGGCGAAACGAGCACGAAGGGCCGCAAATCGACGTGACGCGGGGCAAGGCCATTCTCGGCAAATATCGGAACGGTCGAGAGCGAAAGCGTAGGTTGAGCAATATAATTTCCGGGGTTCGCTTTCAGCTTTGAAGCGAAATCCGCCAGTTCCTTTTTATTCGCCGCGGGACCGACGAGCATGCCATACCCGCCCGAGCCGTGCACCTCTTTCACGACAAGATCAGCCAGATTGTCGAGCACGTACTTCAGTGCATCAGGCTCAGCACAGCGGTAGGTTTCGACATTCTTGAGGATTGCCTTTTCGCCCGTGTAAAACTCAACGATATCAGGGATGTAGGAATAGATCGCCTTGTCATCGGCGATCCCGGTGCCCGGAGCGTTGGCGATGGTGATATTTCCTGCGCGGTAGACATCCATAATCCCCGGCACGCCCAACATGCTTTCGGGATTGAAGTTCAGCGGGTCCAGATACTCGTCATCGACACGGCGATAAAGCACATCGATACAGCGGTAGCCTTCGGTCGTCCGCATGGCGATGCGGCCATCTACAACACGTAGATCATGCCCCTCAACCAGCTCGACGCCCATTTGGTCAGCGAGGAAGGAATGCTCGAAATAGGCGGAGTTGTGGATGCCCGGAGTGAGAATTGCGACGGTGCATTTCCCTTCCGCATTTCGCGGCGCACAAGCGGCAAGCGAGCGGCGGAGATTTTTGGGGTAATCGCTGACAGGCTTGACGCGGTTCTGGCTGAAAAGCTCTGGAAACATCTGCAACATCGTCTCGCGGTTCTCCAGCATATAGGAGACCCCGGAAGGAGTGCGGGCATTGTCCTCAAGAACGTAAAAGTCATCTTCTCCGGTGCGCACGATATCAGTGCCAACGATATGTGTGTAGATATTGCCCGGCGGTGATAGACCCATCATCTGCGGCAGGAACGCGTCATTCTTTGCAATGAGGTCGACGGGGACAATTCCCGCACGCAAGATTTCCTGCCGATGATAAATATCGTGCAGGAACATATTGATGGCGCGCACCCGCTGCTCGATCCCCCGCGACAGCTTGGTCCATTCGCGGTTGGAGATGATGCGCGGAATGAGGTCAAATGGGATAAGCCGCTCTTGGGCGGCTTCCTGCCCGTAGACGTTGAAGGTGATACCGGTACGCCTGAAAAACGCCTCTGCCTCATTGGATTTGGTTGTGAGGCGTGCGGGGTCTTGGTTCGAGAACCAGTTTTTGTAAGCACGGTATGGATCGCGCACACCATCGGGCCCGGTCAGCATTTCGTCGAAGTGGTCTAATTTGTGGTTCATGGCCTTAGCGTATCGTAAAGTTACGAAACTGCAACGCGACAAAGGGAGAGAACAAGGATTTGCGTCCATGCCGCAAGGTAAGCGATTAATATTAGGGCGATTTTAGAAATGTGGCCCGCTGATGCAGTCTACCTGTTGCAACTTGTCCGTGCGAAGTGCGACCATTGCACCAAGAATTTGTAATGATGGACTTAGGGATCAGCGAAAATGTCAATAACGGCAAGCATTTATCACCTCACACATTACAAGTACGATCGTCCCGTGACGCTCGGGCCGCAAGTAATCCGTCTACGTCCCGCGCCGCATTCACGCACCAGAGTGATCTCCCACAGCCTGATCGTATCGCCCTCAGGGCATTTTATGAACCACCAGCAGGACCCCTACGGAAACTGGCAGGCGCGGCTCGTGTTTCCGGAGCCGGTACGCGAATTCAAGATCGAGGTTGATCTGGTCGCGGACATGTCGGTCTACAACCCTTTCGATTTCTTCGTTGAGGATAGCGCAAAAGAATTCCCGCTTACCTATAGCGACGACATCGCCCCCGATCTGAGCATCTATCTGCGGGCTGAGCCTGTCGGGCCGCTGTTGAAAGAATTTCTTGCTTCTGTGCCGCGCGATCCGATGGTGACGATCGATTTTCTCGTAATGCTCAACAGCCGCCTGGCCTCCGAGATCAACTATGAGATCCGGATGGAGCCGGGGGTGCAGAGCGCCGAACAGACGCTGGGCCGCGCGGCGGGGTCGTGTCGCGATACAAGCTGGCTTTTGGTGCAGGCGCTGCGCAACCTTGGCTTGGCCGCACGGTTTGTCTCTGGCTATCTGATCCAGCTCAAGCCTGACCTGATCGCAATCGACGGTCCCGCGGGCACGGACAAAGATTTCACCGATCTGCATGCTTGGGTCGAGGTCTACCTGCCAGGAGCGGGCTGGGTCGGGCTTGATCCGACCTCGGGTCTGCTGGCGGGCGAGAGCCATATTCCGCTAGCCGCCACACCCCATTACAGCCACGCGGCGCCTATTTCCGGCGTTGCCAGTGCGGCCGATGTGGAATTCTCGTTCGATATGCAGGTGACACGCACAGCCGAGCATCCACGCATCACAAAGCCCTTCTCCGAGGCGGCTTGGGATGCGCTCAACACTTTGGGGCGCGACGTGGACAAACGGCTTGAGGCGGGCGACGTGCGGCTCACCATGGGAGGTGAGCCAACCTTTGTCAGCATTGATGACTTCGAGAGCGACGAATGGAATTCCGACGCGGTCGGTCCCACGAAACGGGGGCTAGCGGACCAGTTGATGCGCCGCTTGCAGGGCAAATTCTCGACAGGCGGTTTGCTGCACTATGGTCAAGGCAAATGGTATCCGGGGGAGACACTGCCGCGTTGGACCTTCTCGCTTTACTGGCGCAAGGACGGGCAACCCATTTGGAACGACCCTGATCTTTTAGCGCGTGAGGATACCAACGAGGACGTAGGCCCCGACGATGCGCAAAACCTGCTGACCGAAATCGCCCATTACCTCGCAGTGCCGCGCGAAAACGTACTGCCAGCTTTTGAGGACCCAGCAGAGTGGATTATTAAAGAGGGTAATCTGCCCGCAAATGTGACGCCCGAGAATTCAAAATTGAAAGACCCTGAAGAACGCGCGCGGATCGCAAAAGTGTTCGAGCGCGGCCTGACTACACCGGCGGGATACGTCTTGCCTGTGCAGCGCTGGCAGGCGCGCGCCAGCAGCCGCTGGATGTCCGAAGTCTGGAATCTGCGGCGCGGGAAAGTGTTTCTTGTCTCGGGCGACAGCCCTGTGGGGTACCGTCTGCCACTGGGCACCTTGCCCCATGTCCCGGAAAGTGACTTCCCGTTTATCAATCCCCAAGACCCGACCGAGCCGCGCGGCCCCTTGCCGGATGCGCCTGCACCTGCGCCGAGAGAGCCAGAGCAGAAAGCAGTAGATCGCAAGGCGGCACCTGCGGGTCAGGAACAGATCGAGCAAACTCTAGGGGACCTTGATGGCCGTGTGCGAACTGCCATTTCCGTCGAAGCGCGTGACGGGCGGCTCTGTGTCTTTTTGCCCCCTGTCGAAAAACTCGAGGACTACCTTGAACTGATCGCTGCTGTTGAGACAGCGGCGGGCACAATCGGGCATAAAGTACTGATTGAAGGATACGCGCCGCCCTCTGATCCGCGCATCGAAGTCATGCGCATCGCGCCCGATCCAGGCGTGATCGAAGTGAACATTCACCCTGCCGCCAATTGGGAAGCTTGCGTGCATACCACCGAAGCTGTCTATGAAGAGGCCCGTCAATGTCGCCTCGGTGCGGATAAATTCATGACGGACGGGCGTCACACAGGCACAGGCGGCGGCAATCATGTGGTTGTTGGGGGTGCAACGCCCGCAGATAGCCCGTTTCTGCGCCGCCCTGATTTGCTCAAAAGTCTGATCCTGTTTTGGCAGCGTCACCCCAGCCTGTCGTATCTTTTTGCGGGAACATTCGTCGGGCCTACGTCACAAGCCCCGCGCATCGACGAGGCGCGCCACGATGTGCTCTATGAGCTGGAAATCGCGCTTGATCAGATCTGGCCACCATCCGAGGGGGAAGTGCCGCCGCCATGGCTTACGGACAGGCTGCTGCGCAATGCGCTCATCGACGTAACCGGCAACACGCACCGGACCGAAATTTGTATCGACAAGCTTTACTCCCCTGATGGCCCAACAGGGCGCTTGGGATTGGTGGAGTTTCGCGGGTTTGAAATGCCGCCCGATCCACGGATGAGCCTTGCGCAGCAGGTCTTGCTGCGGGCGATCATTTTGCGATGCTGGGAGAACCCGATTAGTGGCAATTTGACCCGTTGGGGCACAACGCTGCACGACCGTTTCATGCTGCCTGCTTTCATCTGGGAAGACTTTGGTGAAGTGCTTTCCGACCTGAAGGCGCATGATCTGGCCCTCGACCCTGCTTGGTTCGAGGCGCAGGCCGAGTTCCGCTTCCCGTTCTGTGGTGAGGTGACCTATGAGGGCATCACGCTGGAATTGCGCCAAGCGTTGGAGCTTTGGCACGTGCTGGGAGAAACAGGCGCGATTGGCGGTACGGTTCGATATACCGACAGCTCCTCCGAGCGGTTGCAGGTAACGCTCAAGGGCGCGAACCCCGACCGCTATATTGTGACCGCCAACAGCCGTGTGGTGCCGCTACAGACTACGGCGACGAATGGCATTCGCGTGGGCGGTGTGCGGTATAAGGCTTGGAAACCCTCATTGTCTCTGCATCCAGTGCTTGAGGTCGATGCGCCGCTGACCTTTGACATCTATGACACATGGACGGGTAAATCGCTGGGGGGGTGCCGTTATCACGTGGCCCATCCGGGCGGGCGCAGCTTTGATACCTTCCCCGTCAATGGCAACGAGGCAGAGGCGCGGCGGCTGAGCCGGTTCGAGAAGATGGGCCATACGGCAGGCACGTTTACACCCGCGCCAGAGCGGCCACATCCAGAGTTTCCCATGACGCTGGATCTGCGCCGCAGGGCAGGTTTGTAAGGGCTTTTGAAGGGTAGGGGCCGCTTATTCGGCGGCTTTTGCTATCTTCTTGCGGTAGCTAGGCAGGCGTTGGAGCGCAACACGCAAGGCATCACCCCAGTCATGGGAGATGGTCTGGTAGTAAGGGTTGTCCGCTTCGATACGCGTCTGCTCCTCGATATCCAAGGCGTCTTTGGCATAGACCTGTAGGTCAAGCGGAAGGCCTACCGACAGGTTCGCCTTGATCGTTGAATCAAACGAGACAAGCAGGAGTTTGATCGCGTCTTCAAATGTCATGTCGGGATCATAGGCCCGCACAAGGATCGGTTTGCCATATTTTGCCTCACCAATCTGGAAGAATGGCGCATCGTCAGTCACCTCGATGAAGTTTCCTTCGGGGTAGATCAAAAACATCGTTGGCGCGCCGTCCTTGATCTGTCCGCCGACGATGAGCGAGGCGGTAAACCGTGATGATCCACTTTGGCCATGGCCCCCCATGGCGCTGTCGCGGATCACTTCTTGCAAGGTTTGCCCGACAAGCCGTGCGACCTGAAACATCGTTGGCTGCTCGAGAATCGTAGGGTTGCGCTCGGTGACAGTTTTGGAGCGCTCCTCAAGCACGCTGATCAACGCTTGGGTCGTGGCAAGGTTGCCCGCTGTCATGATCGTGATCGTCCGCTCGCCTTCTACGTTGAAGGTAAACATCTTTTTGGTAGTCGAGAAGTTATCGACCCCCGCATTGGTGCGGGTATCAGACATGAAGACAAGGCCGCGGTTCAGGCGAAGGCCAACGCAATAGGTCATTTTTCTGGGTCCAGATTAGGGATAGGAGCGGCAAACTGTCGTTCTAACTAGGCTGATACAGTAGTCAGTTCAACAGTTGATTAATACCATATTTGCGCATGCAGGCGATGGTGCCTACATCATCATGATGTGATGCGCGACACATCGACGGTTTGTTCAATCAAACCCATCCAGCCGTAAGAGGTCATAAAGGAAGCGTCCGCCGCATCGCGACCCACACCGATGCGCACTATCTCCTCGGGCTGGACCATGCCTGTCGCATCCACGAAGTGCCACGCACCATCCAGATAGACCTCGGCCACCGCGTGAAAATCCTGCGGCGTCACGTCTGGACCGTAAACACTTGCGAAACGCGCAGGAATTCCGGCCGCGCGGGCAAGCGTGATAAGCATATGGGCGTAATCCCTGCACACACCAGACAAGCTGTTGAAGCTGTCTGTCGCAGTTGTTCCCGCAGGGCTGGCCGCACTATCATAAGTGAAATTGCTATAGATCCAGTCGCGCATGGCATCTACGAGTGTTCCGCCCTTCAAGTCCCCGAACTGGGCCGCGACAAAGTCGAGAAACAATTCAGGATGGCAGTAACGTGACGGCATCAGATACTGAATAACCTCGGCGGGAATCTGGACCCGGGGGGTCTGCGGCAAACCGTCCAATGCTCTGACCGCGCGCGAAACATCCACTTCCGCTTGATACGCGCATTCAAATCCTGATCCAGCCTGTATCCATCTTCGGGTACCAAGACCGCCTTCGCCTTCGATGATGTTCGAGACGGTACCGCTATTGAATGTCATCTCAACAGCATGCAGTTTCTGCGTATTCTCCGCCGCAGCTTCAATCTGCAGCAGCAGATCAACAGGCTGCGATGTTTCATATACAAGATTGGCACGGATCAAAAACCGCATTGGATATTCCTAAGCGTTAAAGGGGGGTGGATCGCACCGCAGACGAGTCATATCGATGGACCCTGATGCACTATAGTTAGGTTGCGGACGCAGCGCATCAATGAAGTGAGTGAATATAAAAGCAATAGCGCTTTTGTTTTAAAAGGAGACAAGGTGAGGAGTGTTCTCGTTGCTGAGGGCGTGCTCTGGAATGATCCTACAGTGACCTAAGCCGTTGCAGCCTGTTCAACTGGCCGCATCTTGCTGCCTAATTGCTAAATTGCTGCAGATGATGGGAAATATCGAGGTGGGTTGAGCTTGGTCGACAGCAGGCTCACCCCGTGGTGCAAATTGCGCCACGGGGTGCCGATGTCTCTGAGCAAGAATGGGGTCGTCTTGGGCGCTGTCCGTTGATCAGCGTTCAGACGAAATCAAAGTCGGAAGAACTCAGCGATTTGGCGGAGATGCCCTCCAAAAGGATCGTATCGTTTTCGTCATATGTGATCAGCGCGCCATCTGCGGTGTCGGAGATGCGAAGGTCATTAAAGTCGAAATTGACGTCTCTGAACACAATATCATCATATCCGTCCTGAAAGTCCCTGATAATGTCATCGTGTCCCGCCGCTTCAAACACAAACCGATCGCTGCCGCTGCCACCCAACAGCGTGTCGTCACCCAACCCGCCTGTCAGAGTGTCGTTGCCCGCATATCCGCGAAGCTGATTATCGTCATCATCGCCTGTAATACGGTCACTACCCTTGTTTGAACCGTAGATGTGTTCGATGCTCGAATAGCGGTCACCACCACTGTTGCTGCCTGTTTCGAGGTTGATTTTGATGCCCGTGGACTGGCTGTGGAAGGACACTGTATCCTCACCAGCACCGCCAATGAAACGATCCCGACCACTGGTATCGATCAAGTAATCATTGCCAGTTCCACCATTGAGGGTGTCATTGCCTTTGCCGCCGCGCAGGACATCACGGCCTCCGTAGCCGCGCAATTCGTTGTTGTCGTCGTCACCCGTCAGGCGATCCCGACTCTTGTTCGATCCGTACACATGTTCGATGCTGGAAAAGCGGTCGCCGCCGCTGTTCTTGCCTGTATCAAGATCAACCTCCACCCCGCCCGAGCCGCCATGGAAAGAAACTGTATCCTCACCAGCACCGCCGATGAACCAGTCCCGCCCGCTGATATCAATGAGGTAATCGTTGCCAGTGCCGCCATTAAGCGTGTCGTCGCCGGTGCCTCCTCTAAGAGTGTCCTCGCCAGCATATCCGCGCAATTGATTTTCGCCGCTATCACCAATCAGGTAGTCGCGGCCAGTGTTTGACCCATACACATGTTCAATGCTGGAAAAACGATCGCCGCCGCTGTTTTTGCCGGTATCGAGATTGACGGTGACGCCGCCCGAGCGACCATGGAAAGAAACAGTATCCTCACCTGAGCCGCCGATGAACTGGTCCCGTCCGCTGTAATCAATAAGATAGTCGTTGCCCGAACCGCCGTTCAGCGTATCGTCGCCCGTCCCCCCGCGCAGAGTATCGGCCCCGCCATAGCCGCGCAGTTGGTTGTCATCGCTGTCACCTGTCAGGTAATCGCTGCCCTTGTTTGAGCCGTAGGCGTGTTCGATACTGGTATAACGGTCCCCATCGCTGTTCTTGCCTGTAGCAAGGTTCAGCGTAAGGCCAGCTGTCTGGCTGTGGAAAGAAACAGTGTCTTCACCTGATCCACCACTGAAGTGGTCGCGGCCGACGGTATCGATGAAGTAGTCATTCCCCGAGCCACCACTCATAGTATCATTGCCGGAGCCACCTTGGATTTTGTCACGACCAGCATTTCCGTCCAGACGGTCGTTCCCGCTACCGCCAGTCAGTTTATTGTTTCCGCTGCCACCCAAAAGCTGGAGATCTTCTGTGCCCGACGTGCGGGCGAAATTCTGCGTTACCAAGACGCTCGTAAATACTCCGTTGGAATAGGTCAGCGGCCCTACGGCGATGCCAATACCCACGGATGTTACATTTGCATCCATGATGTTCTTGAGGTGGCCAGGGCTGTTCATCAGGTTCGTGTGCAGCTGCCTTACTTCATCATAATAGCTACTGCTTCCCGACACGCTAACCGCTGCGATGTTTTCTGTGGCACGCCATGAGCCAGAGAAATCATAGCCGGCAGCCTTCATTCGCTCAGAGGGGAACGTGCCGCTCACGCCTGTATGGCTGAACGTATCAGCTTTGGTCATCCACCTGCTGTGATCATCCGCAGCATCATTGAGGTTCGTCTCGAGGCGCAAAGCAGACAAGCCCGCGTCTTCACGGACGTCGTTTACCAAACCAAAAAAATATCGTTCCAGTGCAGTTGCAAGTGCCATGCTTCAACAAGCTCCATCTTTACTCACAGTTGCCCCGAACAGACCCCGCTGGTATGGCACAAAAAAGACCATCGCTGGGCATTGCGGTGAACAAACTGATCAAATGAGTTTCAATTATTTCTATAAATAGACGCGCTAAAAGGCAGCTTTCGCTCCTTATTCCTCAGCTTATGCGGATCCAATCTTGTGTTATCGAACGTGGTGAATTTCCACGTCGGTGCCGCAATACACATGCGTTTGGGAAAGCAACATTGCTCAGGCCTACACATCCCCAAACGCGCAAGTTTGCGCTGATCGGAGCATCCGTCATGCGCGGGTATGCGCCAAATTTGAATTGGATCAGACGTAATTTATGAGCACGGCCAAATCGTGCAAATGCCGCCTTGGTCACCCGCGTTCAAAAAACACAGATGAACAAGACGGCGCACTCAGTTGAATTGATCAGATTAATTGCCACATAAGAACAGGTAGGAATAGCGGCGCTCATGAGCCGTATTGTTCTCGATTTGCAACTGTCCCGCACTTGCTGCGACCGATGAAGTGCCTGACGCGCCAGTTGTACCGGTCAGAACGTCCGTGTTGAGGCCGAACATAGCCGGCGCCGTCGTCATCGCGACAAGCTTGGGCGAACTTCCCACATCATAGACGAAAATACCGCTATGATCGTTTTGCGGGTAGGTGTCATCAACGATGGTGATCATCACAAATCCTCCCGCTCCGGGGGTGGGAATAAGACCCACAGTACCGCCTTCGATATCTATGAAACCGCTTGAAACGCGCGGCACCGTAACATGGCCCGTCGCGGCATCTGCGGTGAGTGCGGTATTCCAGTTTGTAGCATCAGCGCTGACTTTCACACTGAAGTCATCCGATCCGTTGAGGCCCATTTCCGCCTTGCCGTCAAAGCCGGTCTGGAACAGAAGGCTGGCGGTATCGCCCGCGCTATCTTTGTTAATCTTGAGTTGGTGATCGCTGCCCACGTGGGTGAGCAGGGTCGCATCTGACGCCACCGCAAGGCGGTTGGCACTGTTCCAGTTGGTACCTACTCCAACGCCGTCGAGGTTCTGAGTGTCTGGTGAAACCGATTGCCAGTTTTCACCGTCATATACCCGCAACTCGCCTGTTACTGCGCTGGTGGCATACCATCCGGACGTTGGAGTGATAAACAGCCAGCTGCCGCTCGAGAACGCAGCAACGTTGCCTGCCTGACCGACCCAATCTGCGGTGGGCGTGGTCCCGACCACGTATGTATCGCCCTCGGAGACACTTGCAGGCGGTGTATTTTCAGAAAAGCTAAGCACATTGAGCTGTGCAATGATGTCCAGCAGTCTGAGTGCTTCATTATGGGTTACGTGTTTTTGCGCTTGGGCAGGGGCAATGTATGGCAATGAAAGCCGTGGGGAGGCGGATGACATAGGGCGAGCTCCGGTAAGGAAATTTTAAGGGTTACCCGATCACTTTCCATGCTGGGGCTTATCAGCAGCCTACGTGTCCGTGCGCAGCGTTAGCATTTTGTTCAAACGCTTGGCTCCGTGCTTCTGACAATAAGGGGTGACTGTGACGCCGTGCCAACCAGGTTGGTTCAGGTCGTCTTTCCTCGGAGATCTCCCAAGTATGATTTGTAGAAAACTCCATGTTTTATTGAAGTGAATTCGCTCCAAACGCCATTGTTGCGCCACATTGCATTAAACCGTCATTAGCGGGCCAGCCCGATAACCGAGCGCATAGTGGGGACTATGTGGGGTGGCGCGATGCCAGATAGAATTACGCGTGTAGCTGCGATTGGCGGTAGCCAATTCGATGAGCCTATTGAGGCCGCGGATGTTCGTGTTCTCGGATCAGGGGCACAGGCGTCGGTGCGGGTGTCCAACTATGGCTGGGGCGAGAGCACAGTTCTCGCGCCCCTGAGTAATGGCGATTTTCGGGCAACTAATACCGCCTCGATCTCCAATTCAAACCGCGTGTCCATCCAGATGTCGGACCGTGTCGGGGCGAGCCTTGAACAGCTTGCGATCAACGATGCATTCGACATTTGGGACGCAGGGGGCCGCAGCTCGATTGCGGTGCACCTTTCGGCAAACGGGTTTTACGGCGATCGCGCAGAACTGCTGGCGACCCGCATCGGCAGCACTGACATCGTCTTTGTCGCACGCGCAGGGGGCAGCGGTGTGCACTCGTTTGAACGAAATGCAAACGGCAGCCTCAGCGCCGTAGATTCCGAAATGAACACCGATACGAACTATCTACGGGATGTGGGCGCGCTTGCCATGGTCGACCTTGGGGGCGGCGACCGTTATTTGTTTACAGGATCTGGTTCCGAGAATGGCATATCCGTTCTTGACATCAGCAGTTCTGGATATCTTACGCAAGTTGGACATCTGGGCGAAAGGCAAGGAATGCCGATCCAAAGTGTCAGCGCGCTTGATGTCGTCAGCATTGGCGGAAAAGACTTTTTGATTGCCGCGGGTGCGGGCACGTCTTCGCTGACAGTCATGGAAATCGACAGTAATGGCACGTTGAGTGTTGTGGATCACGTCCTCGACGGGCGCGACACGCGCTTTGGCGGGGTTACGGAAATGGCAACGCTCACGGTAGGCGATCATGTGTTTGTTGCCGTCACGGGCAGTGATCGGGGGCTGACCCTGCTCACTCTTACCGAAGACGGGGAGCTGATCCATCTCGATACCATTGCCGACCAGACAAACACCGCCTTGCGAGGCGTATCGGCCCTTGCAATGGTCGAGACATCGCGCGGATTGGAAATTATTACAACATCAGGGTCCGAAGCGGGGGTCAACCAGTTCAGAGTCGATCTTGAGCCCTTCCAGCTGTCGGGCAGTGCAGCGGATGAGATCATTGAGGACAGCAACGGTACTCAAACCCTGAGCGGTGGTGCGGGCGCGGATATTTTTGTTCTTCTCAGCGACGGTGATCACGATGTGATCACTGGTTTGATCGCCGGTGTTGATACGGTCGATCTCAGCCGTTGGTCGCAATTCTACGGCGCCGAGCAACTGGACATCGCTGAGAGGAATTGGGGCGCAAGAATAGCGTACAAGGGTGAAACACTTGATCTGCGCAGCGCGGATGGCGACAGCTTCAGCATAGCAGACGTCAATGCCCTGGTCTCCGCTAGGCTGAGCCGTATTGATGTCTCCGCCCCCTCCAGCATGTTCTTTCCCGAGAGGATCGTGGAAGGCAGCAACACAGGCGATATGCTGCGCGGCTCTGCCGACAGCGATACCATAAGCAGTTCCAGCGGCGATGACAGCTTGTTCGGTCTTGCAGGGGACGACAACATTTTCGGCGGCAAAGGCAATGATGTGCTGAGCGGTGGCACTGGCAATGACAGCCTCACGGATCATTCGGGTGCTGATTTTTTCATTGGCGGCGCGGGAAATGACACTGTTTCATACGCAGGCCATGCGAGCGGGGTAATGGTCAACCTGGAAACAGGTGAAAACTCCAGTGGGGATCGCTTCGAGAGCATCGAAAACCTGCACGGTTCTTTAGAAAGAGCTGATTTTCTCATAGGTGACAAAGGGGACAACAAACTGCGCGGTCTGGGCGGTAATGACACGCTGTATGGTGGTGCTGGCGATGACAGGTTGTATGGCGGACCTGGGAACGATTATCTGCACGACGCGGCAGGTAGTGATGTATTTTTCGGCAGCGCGGGCAGCGATACTGTCAGCTATGAGGACCGGACCGGCTCCGTCCTTGTCGATCTCGAAACAGGCGAAAACACGAGCGGCGACATTTATTCGAGCATCGAGAATGTGCGCGGCTCTGGGCGGGGCAATGACACTTTGTTCGGTACAAGCGGCAACAACCATATTCACGGTTCAGGAGGCGATGACTTGATCTACGGTCGTCGCGGGAACGACCGTCTCGAAGGGGGGGCGGGCAATGACCGTTTTGTCGATATCTCGGGTGCTGACACGTTCAACGGCGGCGATGGGCGCGATACGGTTTCCTATCACTCCAGCAGCGTCTCTATCCGAGTGAACCTGCGCACGGGTGAAAACTCACGAAGCGATGACTTCATCAGTATTGAGGGCATCAACGGCTCCAACATTGCTGGGGACGTCTTAAAAGGTGACGATAAAGAAAATCGTTTGCAAGGGTTCGGGGGAGACGACACGTTATCTGGGAGCACTGGCAACGATACTTTAGATGGAGGCAATGGCGACGACTATCTTTTCGACAACAGCGGCAGAGATTGGTTTTTGGGCGGTTCCGGCCGTGACACGGTCTCCTATTACAGCCGCAGTAAAGGCATCATGGTCAACCTCGAAACAGGTGAGAACAATAGCGGTGATCGCTACTCCAGCATCGAGGTGCTCAGGGGATCGAACAAGGGCGACGATACGCTGATTGGCGATTCCGCGAATAACAGGCTTGAAGGTAACGGTGGTGATGACACGGTCATTGGAGGTAGGGGTGACGACACGCTTATAGGCTCGTCAGGCGACGATTACCTGCGCGATGACTATGGCGCCGATGTGTTTCATGGCGGCTCTGGAAGCGACACTGTCGGCTACTACGGTCGAGAAGGCGGCGTGGAAGTGGATCTGGGCACGGGCGAGAATAGCAGCGGTGACCGCTACATCAGTATTGAAAATGCTCGCGGTTCGAACCGCGGTGCAGATACGCTGACGGGCAGTGACGGGAACAACCGTCTGGATGGTGTTGGTGGCAACGACAGCCTGACAGGTGGGCGCGGTAATGACACACTTAACGGCGGTTCAGGGGATGACTTTCTTCGTGATTTAAGCGGACGGGACCGTTTTATTGGCGGCTCGGGGCAGGACACTGTATCCTATGTGGGCCGCTCGACGCCGATCATAATTGATCTGTCTACGGGCAAGAACAACAGCGGTGATTATTTTTCGGGGATCGAGCATCTGTTCGGAACGACAGGGAGCCGCGACAGATTGGAGGGCGACAGCGCCGACAACTATTTGCGGGGCTATGGCGGCAGTGACACGCTTGTCGGGAACGCAGGCGACGACTCTCTCATTGGGGATTCAGGCAATGACTACCTCTCCGATGCCAGCGGCCGCAACTACTTCTCCGGAGGATCGGGACGAGATACCGTATCGTATTACTCCAAGCGCAGCGGTGTAGAGGTCGATCTGCGTGACGGTTCTAACAATAGCGGTGATAGGTATCGCAGCATCGAGGCCTTGAAAGGGTCAAATAGAGGAGACGATACCCTTATCGGCAACGATGAGGAGAATGTTTTAAAAGGTTCAGGCGGCAATGATCGCCTGAACGGCATGGGTGGCAACGACATCCTGGAAGGCGGTTCTGGCAACGACTATCTGCGCGACGATGAGGGGAAGGACGTGTTTAGGGGAGGCTCGGGAAACGACACCGTATCCTACGTCGGTCACAGCGGCGCGGTGAATATTAATCTGGCCACGAAAGAGAACAATTCAGGCGACCGCTACTCAAGCATCGAAAGTGTGCTGGGTACAAGGCAGGGGGATGATACCTTGCGGGGCAGCGACAAAGACAACTTCCTTAGTGGCGATGGGGGGGATGACCGGCTCTATGGTGGGTCGGGGAATGACACCCTGAGTGGTGGCGACGGGGATGACTACCTGCGTGACACAAGCGGGCGTGATGTTTTTAACGGTGGCGCGGGGCAGGACACTGTCGTCTTCTACAGCCGCCGCGACGGGGTCGAACTTGATCTATCGACGGGGCGCAACAACGGCGGGGATCAGTTCTCTGGCATCGAGCATGTGCGCGGCTCGAACACGGGATCGGACCGCTTGACGGGCGATGCCAACGGAAACGAGCTTTTGGGATACGGCGGCAATGACCGGCTGTCAGGCGGTGGTGGTAATGATACACTGATCGGCGGTTCTGGCAGGGACACACTTGATGGTGGCTCAGGTAGTGACCGGTTGGTTGCCACCACAGGCGCCGAAACATTTATCGGCGGATCAGGTCAGGATACAGTGTCGTATTACGACCTTTCAGCCGGTATTACTGTCAACCTCAGGACAGGCTATAATTCATCCTCCGACAGCTATAGCAGCATCGAGCATCTTTGGGGCTCCAACAGCCGCGGTGACAGGCTGACAGGCAATTCGGGGGATAACAAACTGTGGGGATTTGGCGGCTGGGACACCATCAAGGGGGGCGATGGCGATGACAAGCTTATCGGGGGCGCGGGGAATGACAGACTGACTGGCGGATCAGGTAAAGATGAATTCATCTTCAGAAAATCGGACCGCAATGATGTGATAAACGATTTTGAAATCGGTGAGGACCTCATCAGGTTCGATATCGCAGGTCTGGATTACAGCGATTTGGTGTTTGCCGATACAAGTGCGGGCGCGAAAGTCAGCACGGGTGAGGGGACAACAGTGACCCTCGCAGACATTGAAGTCAGCGATTTGGGGAGCAGTGACTTCGACTTCACCTGAGATTTCAGGCAAGTCATGCCGCATCCTTGGACTGGTCGAGCTAGCGCTGTCGCGCCAGATGTATCGGCCCTCTTCCTTCTGAAAGCGAACCGATCACCCAGCCACCGCACCCTCGCGCGGCAAGTTCTGCCAATGCAGCCTCTGCCCTGTCCGCTGGCAAAGCAGCAAGCAGCCCCCCCGCAGTTTGCGGGTCATGCAGCAATGGATCATGCTCACCCTCGACGGGGGTGTCCGCGATATTGCTGGCCAGCAAAGACGATGCGATCCCGAGCGCCGACAACGCACGCGCACCCTCGTAGATAGGGATTTCCGATTGCCACAAGGTCGCGCGCAGTCCTGAGGCTTTGCACATAGCCTCGACGTGGCCCGCAAGGCCGAAACCGGTCACATCGGTCATGGCATGGGCGCCGCCCAGCACTTGCGCGGCAATGCTTTGTGGTTGTTCCATCTGTGCAAGCGTTCGTGCGGTCACACGCGGCGGTGCGCGCCCTGCCATATGCGCAGCCAGAATGACGCCAGTGCCAATAGGCCGTGTCAGGAGCAGAACGTCACCTGCCTGCGCCCCGCCAAGGGTGATCGGTTTCTGCGCGCAGGTGCCTGTGACGGTAAAGCCGATGGTCAACTCTGCCCCCATCGTGGTGTGACCGCCCACCACCGTGGCCCCCGCCGCGCCAAACACTTCCTGCGCTGTGCTGTTGATCTCTTCCAAGGTGCGGCGTTGCAGCGCTTGCGACATGCGCGGCAAAATGATCGTGCTAAGCGCGCTTTGGGGCGCTGCCCCCATGGCCCAGACATCGCCGAGTGCATGCACAGCCGCGATGCGCGTCATTTGTACGGGATCCTCCACAAAAGCGCGCAAATGATCCGTGCTCAGCACCTGAAACCCGCCGCCCGTCTGGCGCAGGATCGCGGCATCATCGCCTTGTGCGCGCACCACGTCCGGGTGGTCTGGCGCGCCCGCATGTTCCAAACTGCCGCGTAGAACGCCACCGCCCACTTTGGCCCCGCAGCCGCCGCACAGTGGGGTCTCTAGATGCTCGCCCGCTTCACTGAGTGCTACATCAGCAGGCGGGGCAGGGGCTTTCATGACTGGAAGATGTGCAAGCTTGTCCATGAATGCGCGGTCGATCCTGTCCTTCCAACGCCACAACAGAGGGGCGGCTACCGCCACCCCGTATTTTTCAGCCAGTGCCGTCTTGCCGCCGAGGGAGACGAGCTTGAGATAGGATTTTTGCGGCTTGAAGCGGCGAAGGCGTCCACCCGTAAGCACAGCGCGCAAGTTGTCATGTAGCACGGGTGCGGCGCGCACAGCGAACACCCCCGCCTTCGGGCGCGGCGCAAAAGGCATGTGCGCGCAATCCCCCACAGCGAAAAGATGCGGATCGCCGCAAACGCGCAGGTCGGGGTCCACCACGATAAATCCGTTGTGCTGCGGCAGATCTGTCTCTGCCACCCAACTGTGCGGAAAAGCTCCTGCTGCGCCAACACAGAGGGAGGTGGCTACGGGCTCCTGCGTCTCCAGATGTACATGGGTGGCTGTGATCCGTGCGATCCTTGCGTCCGTCCGCACTTCAACCCCCAGATCAGCCATTGCTTTGCTTATCTTGAGGCGCGCCTGAGCATTCATTCCCGATATCTGCGGTCCCGCCTCGATAACAGTGACCTTCGGCTCTATACCTTTGCCGCGCAGGGCAAAGGCCATCGCCATGGCCAGTTCGCACCCTGCGATTCCGCCGCCAATCACCGCTATCTCTGGTGTCTTTCGCCCCTCTGCCACCGCCTCCAGGAAATCGCGCCAGACCTGCGCGTAGATGTTTAGCGGTTTGGCCCCTGTGGCATGTTCGGCAAAGCCCTCGATACCCATCTGCGCCGTGATCCCGATATCGATCGAGGCCGCGTCATAGGCAATGGGCCCACGCCCCTCGACGTGGATCAGACGGGCTTGCCGGTCAATTTCTGTGGCATGGCTCAGGATCAGACGCGCCCCCGCAAAACGCGCCAGCGCCATCAGATCAATCTCGAGCGTGTCGCGGCTGTAATGCCCTGCAACATGACCAGGCAGCATGCCGGTATAGGGCGCAGTCGGACCAGGATTGATCACGGTCAGCCGTGCACCCGCAAGCGGGTTCATCCCCCATTGCCGCAGTACAAGCGCATGGGCATGGCCCCCACCCACCAGAACCAGATCACGAGTCAGGGGAGGGGCGGTCAGCATGGGCACAAAGGTGTTTGGATCATGGTGACGGTTTTGCCTGCCTTCTTGTCAAATTCAATTCGAAACGCTCGGCATGCCAGATTTGTGATCCATCAGGCATTGAAGTTAAGCCGAAGTCCCGCGCTGGGCCAGCGGGTGTGGTAAAGGCATCCCGTCCCCGACGCAGTAATCCACGCATCGCGCATGTCTTCCCCGCCAAAGCAGATGTTGGTGATGTAAGGATCACCGGGAACTGGCAAAAACGTAACTTCGCCCCCGTCCGCTGGCACAAGGCTGATCCCGCCACGCATGAGTGTGGCGACACAAATCGTTCCATCCGCCTGAACGGCCAGACTGTCGAGAAGTTGATAATCGGGCAAGGTACAGAGCAACCGCCCTGGCATGTCAAAGGGGAGCGGCCCGATCTCACCCGCGCCGACCAGATCAAAGCTCCAGACCCGCCCCGTGCGCGTCTCGGCCACATGCACGGTCTTGCCGTCAGGCGAAAGGCCAATGCCGTTGGCAGTAATCATGGGACTGTGCACGCGGCGGATAAGGCTGCCGTCTGTCTTGGCATAGTAGAATGCACCGTGGTGCATGTAGTCGGCGTTGGCCTTGCCCAGATCGGTGAAGTAGAACCCTCCCTCTGCATCAAAAACAATGTCATTTGGTCCGCGCAGGGGCGTCCCGTCACAACTCTCATAGATCGTCTCGAAATCGCCCGTCGCAGGATCAACCCGCTGGATCGAGCCGCTCACATAATCCTCGGGCGTGCCGACAGGGCGGGTGATGCCGTTCTTTTGCGTCCAGACAAAGCCGCCGTTGTTACACACGTAGATCATCCCGTCGGGTCCTACGGCTGCACCGTTCGGACCACCGCCCAGATGGGCGATCACTTCAATCTCGCCGTCAGGCGCAACCCGTGACAGCGTCTGCCGCCGTATCTCGACCAGAATGACAGAGCCATCGGCCATCGCGATGGGCCCTTCCGGGAAATCCAATCCGTCGCATATCTTTTTCAGCTGCATGGCGTCTCTCCCTAATGACTAGACCTTCATCCTGCCCTTAAGAGGCCCTTGTGGACAACAATGAAATTCTGTGAACTTCTGGCGGCAACGCGGTTTAACAGGGGGGAGACGGAAATGGGTACGCTGACAGGTAAGGTGGCATGGGTCACAGGCGCAGGAGGCGGCATCGGCGAGGCCTCGGCCAAAGCGCTGGCAGAGGCAGGCGCGCATGTAGTTTTGTCAGGCAGGCGGGAAGCAGAGATTGCACGGGTCGCAAGCGAGATCACCGAAGCTGGCGGGAAGGCAGAATTCATCGCGCTGGATGTGATCGACGCGCAAGCGACCCAAGCCATTGCGAATGATCTGACCACACGCCTTGGCGGGGTAGATATCTTCATGGCCAACGCAGGTATTAATGTGCCCAACCGTGCGGTTGGTGCGATCACAGCCATGGATTTCGCCCGCGTTGTGGATATTAATCTTAACGGGGTGATGAACGGCATCCTCGCAGTCCTGCCGCAGATGCGCGAGAAGGGGGAAGGCACGTTGATCCTCACGTCATCGTGGGCGGGACGCCACCCCTCTCGCCTCACAGGGCCGGCCTATAGCGCTTCCAAACATGCGGTGGTCGCCCTCAGTCATTCGATCAATCAGGACGAGGGTGTGAATGGCATCCGCTGCACGGCGCTCATGCCGGGTGAAGTGGCCACCCCGATTATGCAGTCGCGTCCCAAACCGCCATCGGCAGAGGACATCGCCAAGATGCTGCAGCCTGATGATCTGGGATCAATGGTCCGCTATATCGCCGAGGCACCGCCGCATGTCTGCATCAATGAAGTACTCATTAGCCCGAAATGGAACCGCAGCTTTGTCGGTGTGGCCGAACTGGGCGGCATGAAGCTCTAATGAAGCGGCGCAGCACCCGTTTCCAAGTGCTGCGCCGTTTGGTTTAGTTTTCCGTCAGAGCAGACAGGATATTTGCCAGCGCCTCTTGGGCCTTGGCGCGCATCTCGTCGTCTGTGGCATCCTGTATCGGATGCGGCACCAGAAGATAGCGCGCATCTTCCATGCCCAACGCGCTGCGCTGCGCTATCGCGGCTTGGCCAAACTCGCTTGAAGCGATGGCGACTGCGGGGATCCCTTGGGTTTCAAACCAAAATGTATCGTGCATACTGCACGTGGTACATGATCCTCAGTCGGCCAATGCCTCGATCACAAAGCTGCATTCGTCGCGCATTTGCTGGCGCAGCGGCTCGGGACAGGGTTTGGCGAAAGTGGGCTTCATATAGCGGCGCACCTCCACATCAGGAGCGGCTTTACCCAAGAGGCTCTCCAACTCGTCCAGAAACACGTTGCCGCGTGGCTTGCTGATGTCCAATAGGCCGATCACACCGCTTACGCTCCCGCTACGCGGCGTGATTTGACGGTCAACAGGGGTACGCTCGTCCGTGGGGTCGAGAATTGTTGTCATATATCTCCTCCTCTGTGGGCAGCTTAGCCCAAGTCGATTTTCTTTGAAACAGCGATAGATCCGACTTCGCCTGTGGCCCATCCGTGGAAGGCAGACGAGAATTTGCCCGCGTCCGATCCGGCTACGACGACGTGGATAAAATCAGTGCTGGCGAATTTCGGCACCTCTTTTGCCAAGGCCTCCGCGCCCATTATTTCGGCGGTCTCCACAGGGATGCCCGCGCCCGAATGCGCGTCTTGCACCATCTCCGACAGGGGGCGCTTGGTCACCTCTTGAATGGCATCGCGCAGACGCGCTTTGGAGAAATCACCATCGCGCATCAGCGTATCAATATGCTCGGGGCAGACCACCAGTAGCGCATCAATCGGCAAGTTGCGCAGTTTGGGCAAAAAGACCCCCTCGAGCCCAAGACCAAGCGACCCCGCAATCTGGGAGGGCGCGCGCGAGGTCTGGTCCACAATGTGAACAGGGCCACCCGTCATGGCGAACACCGTTACGACAGAATCCTCGGCGTTGAACCCACGCTCCACATGCAGCGGCTCCCAAGGGGAGCGTTCTTCATGTTCTGCAAAACACATGGTGAATTTCATCGGATTGCCGAGACACGAGCGCTCGACCCCGCCTGTGGCTGCCCCGCCGACATTGCGCACCACAAGGCGCAGAGCACGCCCGATGGTGGCATTGGCGCGGTTGCCAGCACCCAAAGCGCCTAGGCCCGCGTTCATGCCGATCTTTTCTCGAATAGGTCCGTTGACGATCATCACGGGGGCGGCCCCCATCGTGGTGGCGGTAACGCCGTGGATGTTGAAGGCATCGGTGCACACGGCTTCAACGCCTGCAATGACAACGGGCAGGTACTCAGGCTTGCACCCTGCCATCACAGCATTGATCGCGATCTTTTCGACTGTTGCCTCACCCATATTGGGCGGCACAACGGCGATCACGTCTTGCGGATCTCGGTGGGTGCCTTGCAGCATCCTCATGACCCGCTCGGGTGTGGGCGGCACCAAGGGCAGCCCGTCGGAAAACCCCTGATCGAACATAAATTCGGCGACATCGTCGCTGCTCGCCACTTCGATACGGCGGGCATGCATCGGATTGCCCTCGGCCTGTGCCTGCAGCTTGTCAAAAATACTGGGGTCGAGATGTTTGGACCCACAGCCAGGCCGCCACGCAGGCAGGCTGGTCCAATCGATCTGGGCGGCGGGCAGGGCGCAATGTTCAGCGATATCAGCGCTCAGCGCTTCCCAGTCTGCGCGGATGAAACCCTCGAACTGCTGCGTTACTGTGCCGTCGTCGCCGAGCCAGAATACCGAGGGGACGCTCTCGATATCCCAATCAAAGGCCGTCTGGCAGGCGCTGTCATCCAGCACTGGCATGCTCAGGCTGTGGCGCTGGGCATAGACAGCATTACCAGAACCCGATTGAGCGACAAGCAACACGGGCACCTTGCTCCCATAGGCTTTGTGCATCGCCTCAAGCACGGGAGCGGCTATGTTGCAGGTCTCACAATCTTCTTTGACAAAACAGACAAGGGTAGCTGTTGCATTCGGTAGCGTATGGTTTTTCCCGTCCAGATCGGTGAGTGAAAATGCCGGTTGTGTGCTGCTCATATCTGCCTCCTGCGTGTTACATTCTTATTGTGAAGGATCGGCACACTATGTCCAGCGCACGGTGTCTGGCGGAGGTGGATGGGAATCGAACCCACCACACGCATCATCTGCGCGTCCATAGTTTTGAAGACCAGGGAAGCCACCAGACTCCAGTCACCTCCGTAGGTTGTCAGGCTATCAATTCGGCTCATCAGGGGAAACTCCTTTCGGGATATTCATTTCGCGCAAATCGCCTTTTCGGCGGGTCAGCTTTTCAGTGTCAAAATGTTCTAGAAGCGGGACAATGACCCTTCGGGTTGTGCCAAGGGCGATGCGCGCCTGCGAAGTTGTGAAACGTAGTGGCGCTGGGAAAGCGGTGGACAACGTGCTGCGCGCTTGCCCGATCGTATGGGGATGGAGCAACACAATCTGATTGAGCGCGATGTTGTGCAATCGCATCAACCGTCCTGTTTGGGCGAGCAGGGCAACAAGATCGCTGTCGGAGGGGTCTTCTTCCAGCGCCGCTGGCGCAGGCGGAATTAGGCCAGCCTCTTCGAAGCAGCGCTCAATCTCCTCCAACCGTGCGCTTTGCGGCGCTGTCAGGTTCGCAAACGGATCATGGCCGCACAATGAAATCTCCGCGCCATGACTGCGGATCGTTTCGCTGTGTTCAAGCTGCGCACAGGCGTGTCGGATGAGTGCCTGTGAAAGGTTGCGCATGCTGAGCACAGATTGAGGCGCAGCTCGTTTCAAGGGATGCTGCTTATGGTAGCTTTCAAGAATTTCGATGATACGCCTCTTGCAGCGTTCTACTTTTTCGCTCTCACAAATCAAACCGGCGCCGATGTCTTCGAACTCTGCGCCCAACGCGGCGCGTGCTGCATCTGGGGCATTGCGCGCCAGCCGCGCAAGATCACGCAGGGAAAAGACACCTCCCGGCGCGGCTCCAACTGCGCGGGCAATTCCGGCAGTCTCTCCATGCTCTGCAGCCTGAAGCGCGCTAACGTAGGCTTTGTCTTTAGCGCGCGCAGGTTTCGCTTGCGGGTCGAGAATAGCGGCTCCGCCAATTGTTTGCGGTGGCGAGAGCCTTCGCAGGACTGCGTGTTGTCCTGCATATCCAACCAGAGGTCGAGAGAACCGCAGTTGTGCATAGCGGCTGCCCGCAAAGAGCCGTATGCGCGCGACCTCCTGCGTAGTGCCAAAGAGTACGCGCATCTGTTCGTTGTGTTTGGGGGGCTTGTCCTGATCGGACAATAGATCAAGTGCCACGTCCATGCAGAGAGTCGCAGCGACATCACCAGCGACAGATAAAACCGCGCCCCGCGGCACGTCCGCGACCGAAACGCCGCGCAGATTCACGGCCGCGCGTGTGCCGTTGGTAATCTGCTCTCTTGCCTCGCCACGGGAGTGCAGCCCCCGCAGGGTGACACTTTGGCCCGTCGGGTAGAGGGTCGCGGTATCGCCAACCGTCAAAGCTCCCCCCAGCAGCGTCCCCGTCACCACCGTCCCGTGACCCGCGATGCTGAAAACACGGTCAATCGGCATAAAGCTGTGCAGGGGCGCACTGGTATCCAGAGCCTGACCGAGAAGGTTCTCAAGCTTCGCGTGAAGCGCATCAAGCCCATCGCCTGTCGCTGCGGAGCAAAGCACGATGGGCAAGTTTGCAAATCCCGTGTTTGCCAATGCCTGCTTGATGCCCTCGACAGCGTGATCCGCCAGATCAGGGGGGAGCAGGTCCGCCTTGGTGATCGCTATGATACCCGTATTGATCCCCAAGAGGTCCGCAATAGCAAGATGCTCGCGGGTCTGGGCGCAGACACCCTCCGTGGCCGAGATCACTACCAATGCCGCACGCGCGCCAGTGGCCCCGGCTACCATCGCGGCGATGAAGTCCTCATGTCCGGGTACGTCGATGAAGTCGATTGTGCCGGAAGCATAAGACTTATGCGCGTAGCCATTGGTGATCGACAGACCGCGCTGCTTTTCTTCGGCCAGACGGTCCGTCTCGATCCCTGTGAGGGCGCGGACGAGCGATGTCTTGCCATGATCCACATGGCCAATGACGACGACGCAGGCGTTTTTCATGGTGCGGTGATGTGGCGGAAAGCATCCACGATTTGCGCCAACTCGTCAGGCTGCACCGTGCGCATATCAAGCATTACCTGTTCGCGTGAGATGCGCCCGATTACAGGCGGGGTGCTGGTACGAAGGGCGGTGCTCAGCGCCTCGGCGGTATGTTCGGGTATTGTGATCGCAACAGCAAAGCTCTGAAGGTCCTGATCGGGCAGGGACCCCGCTCCCGCGTAACCGACACTGTCGCAGACATGCACTTGCGTAATCCCGATCTGCTCCAGCATTTGCGCCAAGCGCTGCGCGCGCGCCTCAACCTGCTCCAGGGGTTCTGCCAGCATGGCCAGCACGGGTAACTCCACGACGGGATCATGGGGTGCACGGTAAAGGCGCAATGTGGCCTCGAGTGCCGCCAAGGAAAGTTTGTCGATGCGCACAGCCCGCATCAGGGGATGTGCCTTGAGTTGGGCGACGATATCACGCCGCCCAGCGATGATACCTGCCTGCGGGCCGCCAAGCAGCTTGTCCCCCGAGAACATGACCAGATCAACGCCGCTGTTGAGGATATCCGCTACCACTGGCTCATCGGGCAGGCCGTATGGCGCCAGATCAATCAGAACGCCGCTGCCCAAGTCTTCCATAAGGATCACATTGCTATCGCGGGCAAGGGCTGCAAGCTCGCGGCGGTCGGGGGCGGCGGTGAAGCCTACGATCTTGAAATTGCTGGTATGGCTCTTGAGCAGGACAGCCGTGGTGTCATCAATCGCTTTGGCGTAATCATTGGTGCGGGTTTTGTTTGTGGCACCGACCTCAACCAACTGCGCACCGCTCTGCGCGATCACATCGGGCAAACGGAACGCACCGCCGATCTCGATCAACTCGCCGCGAGAGGCCACGACACTACGCCCCTGCGCCGTGGCCATCAGGCTGAGCAGCACGGCAGCGGCACAATTGTTGACGACCACTGCGGCTTCGGCACCTGTCAATTCACAAATCAAACGCTCGACATGGCTATGGCGTGATCCGCGTTTGCCCGTGGCGAGGTCCAGTTCAAGGTTGGACGGCTGCGCGCCTGCGCTGTGCATCGCTTCAAGCGCCTGTGGGGCCAGCCGCGCACGGCCCAGATTGGTGTGAATAATGATGCCCGTCGCATTGATTGTAGGCACAAGAGACGGCGCGCGCGTGGCCTCGATGGCGCCGGTCACCCATGCCGCAAAACCGGGTCCCGCAAATTCGGGCAGCTGGGCCTGATCGTCAGCAAGAAGCGCCGCGCGCGTTTGTGCGAGAATATCGCGCAAAACGGCTACGACGTCATCATGCCCGTATTGCACAACTGCATCTTGTATGGCCGGAAGGGTCAGTAGGGTCTGGATTTGCGGAAGTTGCCTAAGCTGGTTGTTCATGGATGCTTGGCTGCCTTGCGCATGTCGTTTGCCCGCTCACAACACGATTTCGATCAGATTGGCTTTGCCACTGCTCAACCCTTCCTCAAGAGCGGCCTCAAGGTCCTCACATGTACTGACACTGTGCGCTGTCACTCCCATGGAACGGGACATTTGCACCCAATCAAGTGTGGGACGGTCAAGGGTCAGCATATCCATCGCGCGCGGGCCTGCGTTCTGCACGCCGACATTGGTCAACTCGCCGCGCAGAATCTGGTAGCTGCGGTTGGCAAAAATCAGCACCGTGATATCGAGGTTTTCACGCGCCATGGTCCATAGCGCCTGATTGGAATACATCGCCGAGCCATCGCCGGTCAGGCACATCACCTTGCGATCAGGGCAGGCTACAGCCGCCCCAACGGCTGCGGGCATGGCATAGCCGATAGAGCCGCCGCAATTGTTAAGCCATGTATGCGGCGCGGCTGCTTTGGTTGCAGGTGCAAAGGCACGGCCCGATGTCACGGATTCGTCCACGATGATCGCGTTCTCGGGGATCGCCCGAGAAATGAGCGTTGCGAGGCTTTCGAGATTGATCGGGCCAGTAGGCCGTTCGCGCTGGGCGGGCTCAGTAATATGGGCGGGCGGCGTTTGTGTGGACCCAGTCGCATCGCAGAGCGCTACCATCGCCGCATCGAGATCACTGCCCGCAGGGGCAAGCGTCAGGATGTCGGCACCGTCCCGCGTCAGGATTGCAGGCTTGTCGGGATAGGCGAAGAAGCCGATGGGCGCACGCGCACCCACAAGCACAATGCGTTTGAACGGTTCCAGCACCTTGAGGGCTACATCGATGGGGTAAGGAACACGGTTTACGAACACACGGCCTGCGCCACGCTCCTGCCGCGCATTGGACCATTCTGACAACAGGGCGCAACCCGTCTGCGCAGCGATCCGCCCCGCGATTGTCAGGTTCTCCTCCGTCAAAGCCATACCACCCAGAAGCAATAGCGCATCGGGACCTGTCAGCGAGTTCGCCGCATCTTCAAGAAGGTCTTCATTAAAGAGCGCAGGTGCGGGTGGCGCTGCGGCAGGGGCGGCCACACCCCCTTCATTCCATGCGGTATCCGAGGGCAGCATCAACGTGGCAATCTGGCCTGGAGCGGTCATGGCAGCTTGAACTGCGCGGGCAGCATCTTCACCCACCGTCGCGACTGATTTGGACGTATGCACCCAATGCGAGACAGGCCGCGCGATCCCTTCGATGTCGGAGGTCAGTGGCGCATCGAGTTCAATATGAGTCGAAGCATGTTCCCCCACGATATTCACTACGCCCGAGCCTGCCTTTTTGGCATTGTGCAGATTGGACAGACCATTGGCGAGCCCCGGCCCGAGGTGCAGCAGCGTCGAGGCAGGTTTGCCCGTCATACGGTAGTAACCATCAGCCGCCCCCGTCGCCACGTTCTCATGCAGCGCGAGGATCGAGCGCATGCCCGCGATGTGATCAAGGGCCGCCACAAAATGCATTTCTGAGGTGCCCGGATTTGTGAAACACACTTCGACCCCGTTCGAGAGCAGCGTTCTCACAAGGCTCTCGGCACCATTCATTATCTCGTCACTCATGTCGGCTCTTTCTCCCAGTAGGGGGCGCGCAGGTCTTTCTTCAGGATTTTGCCAATGGTGCTGCGCGGCAAGTGGTCGCGGATTTCCAAAGCCGACAAGCGGTGGCTTTTGCCCAGCCGTGCATTGGCCGTCGTCATGAGCTCGTCAGCCCCACGCGTGGCGCCATCGCGCAGCACCACAAGCCCCAGCGGCGTCTCGCCCCAGTCAGCACTCGGGATGCCGATCACCGCGGCATCGGTCACATCTGCGTCGTCAAGCAGCACCAGCTCCAGATCATTCGCGAAAATATTTAGCCCGCCCGAGATGATCATGTCCTTCTTGCGGTCAGACAGAACCAGAAACCCGTCTGCATCAAACGATCCCATATCGCCCGACCGGAAATAGACATCTCCTTCGGCATTGCGCCAGATGTAGTCGGCGGTCAGATCATCACGACCGAAGTACCCTGCCATCATCGTGGGTCCACGGCCGACTATCTCGCCCACTTCACCTTGGGGCACTTCGCGCCCCTGCGGATCAATCAGACGGATGTCGTTGTTCGGCGCGGGACGGCCCACGGTGTGAAGCTTGTCGGGATGCTCGTCCGCCACCAGCACGCTGACGCCGCCGCCCTCGGTAAGGCCATAGTATTCAATCAGCTTTCCGGGAAATCGTGCCAGAACATCTGCTTTTACGTCGGCGCGGAGGGGGGCTGAGGTGGAAAATTTGATCCGCATCGAAGAGAGATCAAAGCTGTCGAAATCCGCGACGTCCATAATGCGCTTGTACTGCACAGGCACCAGCATCGTGTGGGTGATTGCCTCACGCTCGACGATCTCCAAATACCCGCGCGCTTCGAATTTCGGCATCAGATGCACGGTGGAGCCGCCGAACAGAGTCGGGATGAAGGCCACGATCGTGGTATTCGAATAGAGCGGCGTGGAGATCAGCGTGCGCGCATTGTCGTCATATCCGTTGGGGGAGACACGCTCCATCTGTGCGGCGCGCATCTGGTGGTTGTGCAAGATACCTTTTGGCGTGCCTGTGGTGCCTGAGGAATAGATAAGGTTGAACGCGTCTGACATCTCAAGCGGGATGTCTGGGTCGGTTGTGTCTTCGGCCCGCACTGCAGTTTCGAATTCTGCATAATCGGAATGCTCGAAATCAATCGAAAAGCGTCTGAGCGGCAGGTCAGCGACAAACCCCTCCACCAGCGGCGCGTATTGCTCTGCGACGAAAACCGCCTTCGCCCCGCAATCCACCAGCATCTTTTTCAACGCCTCGGGCGAGGCCATCGAGGACAGCGGCGTCACACATGCGCCTGCCTTGAGAATGCCGATAAAGAGCTCGGCGTAAGGGATCGAGTTGGCAGACAAGATGGCAACGTTGTCACCCTTCTGGACCCCGACCCCTAGCAACAGGTTCGCCACCGCATTGGTCCGTAGATCAAACGCACCCCATGTGACACGCTGTGCGCCACAGACCAATGCAAGCTTCTCGGGATGCGCTGCGGCATTGCTGCGGATGCGCGCGATGACAGTCTCCGTCAGTGGCATCTCGCCCAGAGGCGGATCAATTTTGAGGTCCGTGTTCATGCGACTGTAGGCTCCGCAGGTTCGTTGTTTGCGCGCCACGCGGAATAGATTGGCAGGGCGCACAGGGCCGCACCGACGGCAAAGGAGCCTGCATAGCTCATGGGCAGCAGCGCTGTTTCAGGTTTGGCAATCAACACGCCGCCAACGAACGTCATGATCCGCAAGGGCATACCCATGGCTCCTTTGAGGGGCCCGACAAGGCTGATGTAGCCTTGCAACGCCGAAGAAATCATAGCCACGCCGATGAGAGCCGATGTGAGGGCTACCACGACCTCCCAAGCAGGAGCTTGCCCGATGAGCGCAGGATTTAGCACAAAGAAGAAGGGCGCGATATAGATCACCCCGCCAAGGCGCATCGCCTCGAACCCTGTCGCAATCGGATTGCTGCCCGCCATCGTGGAAGCGGCGAACGCGCCCAAGGCCACGGGCGGCGTGATATAGCTCACCATGCCCCAGTAGAGGATGAACAAATGCACGGCGAGTTGGTTGAGGCCACCAGCCTCGAGCGCGGGGGCAAGGACCACAGCGAGGAAGATATAACAGGCAGTCACCGTCATCCCCATACCAAAGATAAACGCCGTCAGTGCACCCATTGCAAGCAGGACCAGCGTGCTGTCGCCTGCCATAAATACCAGCTCATTCACCAGCGTTCCGGCAAGGCCTGTGGCCGAGAAGGAGCCCACGATAAGGCCCACACCCAGCAGGATCGCCGTCAACTCTGCCAGTCCCATACCGACGCCCACGATCATATTACCAAGCCGCTGCAAATTCAGGCGGAAGCGCGCACGGAATTGGTTAACCAGCAGCAACAGCGCGGTGGCATAAAAGGGCGCGGAGCTTTCCTGACGCAGACCGATCATCATGTAGAGAAGCAGCGCAAAGACAAAAATATAGGGCCAGCCCTCGATCATCACCTCCTTGAGGCGCGGCAGGTCGGGCTTGGGCAGCCCTTTGAGGCCGCGTCGCGCCGCATAGGCGTCGATGCCTGTGAACAGACCCCAGTAAAACAGGATGGAGGGAATGGCCGCGGCCAGGGCGATCTCGACGTAAGGGCGCGAGAGGAAGGACGCCATGATAAACGCCGTAGCCCCCATGATCGGCGGCATAAGCACCCCGCCTGTCGAAGCACATGCCTCGGTCGCGGCGGCGGTCTTTGCAGAAAACCCTGTCTTGCGCATGGCGGGGATGCTCACGGCGCCCGTGGTCAGCACATTGGAGATAACCGAGCCCGACATAGATCCCATGAAACCACTCGCAAAGATCGAGACTTTTGCGGCACCGCCACGGTAGCCGCCGACCATGCCAAGCGCGAGATCGTTAAAGAACTGCCCGCCGCCTGTGCGTTGCAGTACGGCGCCGAACAGGATAAAGCCGATGACCACGCCGCCAAAGGCTTTCATCGGGATGCCAAACGAGCTTTCGGCGGAATAGATGTGATAGGGGACCGTCTGCATGAAGCTGCTCTGGAAGCCCGAGAAGGGGTCAGGCACCACGCCTGCGAAGGTCGGGTAGAAGGCAAAGAAGAGCACGATGAAGAACAGCACCATGCCACCCGCACGGCGACACGCCTCAAGGATCAGAAAGAAGAAAACGACCGAGACATATTGTGCAAACTCGGGTGCGGCATATTCCCAACCTGACGAAAGATTGCGCTGGGCACTGGCCACCAGATAGCCGGTGCAGGCAAGCGAGGCGGCAAAAAGCACCCAGTCAAGAAGCGAGGGCACGCCGCCCTTGCCACCGCGCATCTGAAAAATGAGAAAGCTGAGCGCGAGATACATTCCGCCCAGAAGATAGAGATAGCGCCCCTCGATCAGGACAACCCCGAACAGTTGCAAGTTGAAGAGCTGGTTGATCACCAACACCAGTGACAACAGTGTACCGATGACCACGACCCAGCGTGCAAGCCCCGCCAGACGCTCCGCTGGTGTAGCACCGTCAATGGCAACTTGCTCAATTCCCTTGGATTCAAGGGCTGCGTTCGTATCGGACATGGGGTCAACCTCAGATATACTGCTTAAATAATAAGGACGACGGGCCAGCCCCTAACAAGGCCAGCCCGCTTGGGATCAATCAAAAGAGATCAAAAGACGACGCTGAAACCGCCATCTGCGAGGGCTTTGCGGCGCGCTTCGGACCAAGCGGCCTCGAAGTCATCGGGAGCTGCGGCAACAGTCGCATCCCACGCAGCTTTGAGCGCTGCCTGACGTGCTACAAGGTTGTCGTTATGCGCCTGTGCTGCATCGTTCCAGACGCCAGCTTCGGTGTAATAACGGATCGCACCTTCGTGGTAGGGGACAACCCACTCCATGTTCTGTTTGTCCAGCGCCCAGCCGTTGATGCCGGGGGAGTTGCCCTCATAGGATGGGTAAAGCTCCACCATCGCCTTGGTCATGTTATAGACGAGGTCTGCCTCGGTGGCTTCCATGGCGGTCAGCACGGGGTAGGCATAACCTGCACCTTGATGACCGTCCGTGCCGTCAATTGTGGCACCTACGCGGGCTTTGTTGGTCTGGAAGAAGGGCGCAATGTCCGTCAGACGCTTGACCGCTTCGGTGTCGGCAGGATCAATCGGGGGCCAGAACAGGCCGCGCGGACCTGCTTCGGCCTCATAAGTCTTGCCTGAGTTTGTTGAAGCAAAGGCCGCATCGACCTGACCCTCGATCAAACCTGTCCAGCTGGCACCAAAGCCGCCGAAATCCACACGCTCCACATCGTCCCACGTGAGGCCGCCATAGGCCAGATAGGCTTCTGTGTTCACGTTAAGCGCGGGCGCGCCAACGATATAGGCTACGCGTTTGCCTTTGAGATCGGCGTAGGTTTCGATCCCGAGATCGCCTGCTACACCAACGGCGAGGTTGATAGCGCCGCCATTGTTGGCCATCAGCACACGAATGGGCTGCGGCCCCCAGTTCTCGGCCCCAAAATCGAATACACCTTCTTGTGCCATGAAGCTGCCGCCGACACCCGTGGCGGAGAATTGCACACGACCCTGACGCAGCGGCTCTGTCCGCGAGACGTCATTCTTGCCAGGCAAAACGCGCAGGTTTACGCCAGCGGCGTCCTGAAGTGCAGCCCCGATGGCTACAGCTTGGTTATAGCCCGCAGAGCCCGTGCCATAGGCGGTCCAGCTCAGCTGTTTTGGTAAATCGATATCTTGTGCCATGACCATCGTCGAGGACAGTCCGAGGGCAGCGATAGACGCAGTAATATAGTTCATATTTTCCTCCCAAAAAATTCCATATCCGCATGCAAAACCTGCAGCGGACATGCCGTGGCGGAGGCGGCTTTCTGTGAAACGCCATTCCGCCCTGTGGAACCAAGGTAAGGAAAATTCCCGAGTAGTGTCAATCAAACTTCGGGGGTATTCGGTGAGTTAATTTACTGGACAGGCTTGGCAGAGCCTTAGAACCCTACCGCAGCCCCGTCCTTGCGCGGATCAGAGCCTGCCGCGTAAGCCCCGTCTTCAAGACGGCAAATCAGCTGCGCACCGCCAAAGCCGAATGCGTTGTCGGGTGCCTCAAGCGACAGATCATGCCCAAGCTTGCGCAAAGCGTCGAGGGTCGCAGGTTGCATCGTATCCTCCACCGCAACCTCGCGCCCGGCAACAAACCGCCAGCGTGGCGCGTCAGCAGCCAACTGCGGATCCTGACCCCAGATTTGCGTGCGAAGCACCATTTGCACATGGCCCTGCGCCTGCATCGGGCCTCCCATCACGCCAAAGCTCATCAGTGGCCCGTCAGGTCCCATCAGAAAACCCGGAATGATGGTGTGGAAGGGACGTTTGCGCGGTCCGACGACATTCTGGCTGGCAGGACCAAGACTGAAGCCCGCGCCACGGTTTTGCATCGAAATGCCCGTCCCCGGAATGGCAACGCCAGAACCGAAGCCCGCATAGTTCGATTGGATGAAGGACACCATCATGCCCGAGGCATCTGCGGCTGTCATATAGACCGTCCCGCCGTTTTGCGGTGCGCCGACATTGAAATCCTGCGCGCGGGTCTCGTCAATGAGGGCTGCACGGCTGGCAAGATAAGCAGGATCAAGCAGCTTTTCCGAAGTAACTTCGCTCATGTGATCACCGTCAGCCACGTAAGCCTCCGCGTCCAGCATCGCGAGCTTCATCGCCTCGATCTGGAGGTGAAACGCCAGTGGATCATCCGCCTCCAGTTCGCGGATGCGCGTATGCGACAGAATGCCAAGCCCCATAAGGGCGGCAATGCCCTGACCGTTAGGCGGAATTTCATGCAGTTCCAGATCATCAAATTTTTGGCTGATCGTTCCGCACCAGTCAGCCGTATGTGCTGCCATATCCTCCCGCGATAGCGCGGCATCATGGGCGGCGGCAAAATCGCAGATCGCATCGGCAAGTGGGCCACGGTAAAACGCCTCACCCTTCGTCTCGGCGATCAGTCGAAGCGTCTTTGCAAAATCCTTGTTCACATATCGGCTACCCGCTGTCGGAGCCTTACCATCCGGCAGAAACGTCTCGGCAAATCCAGGGTAGTCGCCCAGCTCTTCCGCCGCGCGCTGCCACAGTTTGGCGATGACGGGTGTGACGATGAAACCCGCCTCGGCATAGCCGATGGCAGGGATGAAAAGATCGGCAAAGGGCAGCTTGCCAAACCGCTCCGACATCGCGACCCAGCCTGATACCGCACCTGGCACGGTGACCGTCTCCCACCCGCGAAACGGCATTGTGTCGTGATCCGCAAACCGTTCAGGCGTCCAAGCAGCGGGGGATCGGCCAGAGGCGTTGAGGCCGTGTAGCTCCTTGCCGTCCCAGACGATTGCAAAGGCGTCCGAGCCCAGACCGTTGCCCGAAGGCTCCACCAGTGTCAGCGTGATTGCAGTGGCAATCGCCGCATCCACTGCATTGCCGCCGCGCGCCAGCATGGCGAGGCCTGCTTGGGCGGCCAGCGGCTGGGACGTGGCAACGACATTGCCCGCCAGAACGGCAGAGCGGCGGGAGGGATAGGGGCTGTTGGCGCGAATTTCCATTGCGGTAGCTTTCTGAATTATGGGGTGGTGGGGCGACCAAGTAGGTCTTTGGCGATCATCATATGAACGCCTTTTTCGCGGTTCACTGTCTGTGTGATGCGCAGATCCCCCGCGAGGCTGCAGAGCATATAGGCCTGCTCGCGACTGATGCCTGCGCGCTGCGTAATCAGGGTGATCATATCGCGCAGGGCCATCTCGACACAGACGTCAAGATCGGGGGCCATGCCCATCGTGATGTAATGCGTGGGCGTTTCTGCCTGCGGATAGGTGAGGGCGCTGTCTTTGAGAACCGTAAGGCGAAACCGCCCCTCAAGCGCTGTTTCAATCGCGGTCACACACACCTCGCCATCGCCCTGCGCGCCGTGTCCGTCACCACAGGAAAATAGCGCGCCCTCGACATTGACAGGTAGATATAGCGTTGTGCCTGCGACAAGCTCTTTGTTGTCGATGTTGCCGCCGTGCATCCGCGGCTCAATGGTTGAGATGCGGCCCCATGCAGGCGGCGGTGCAACACCCATCACACCAAAGAACGGGGCCAATGGTAGCTCCAACCCCCAAGGCATCTGTGCGATGCCACGTTCAATGTCCAGCGGAATGATCGTGTGGTGCAGATCGGGAAAATCCTGCGGTAACGTGCCCTTGAGCGGCCCGATATAGTTATAGCCCCAGTCCTGCCGCACGCTCACATCAAGGATGTCGACTTGGAGCACATCACCGGGCTTGGCACCCTCAACGGCAACCGGCCCCGTCAGAATATGACCCGGTACGGCCGGTACGCCTGCTGCGTGGATGTCCAACAATTCAGGCGGGATGTGGAAGCCCTCGGGCGGCAGGTTCATCGGCGTCCCCGACACCGAGCGCATCACGACCTCTTCGCCGCTCGAAATTGTCAGCGCAGGGGGCAAGGCGCTATCGAAGTATCCCCAGTGACAGGTCTGGGGCGACGCACTGAGTGTTTTAGCGCTCATGTGGTGCGGCCTCTACCAGCAAGGATACCCTCAACAAGGATTTGCACGCGCAACGCCTCGTCTATGGTTGCAAGGCGGTGCGGCTCGCCTGCGATATGCAGTACAAGATCATCCAGCTGCGCTTTGAGGCTAATTGCACGGGGATCGGCGGGATCGGGGGCGGTAGGCGTGTACGGCCCCCCGTCCGATATGGCATAGCGGTAGAACTCGGACACGCGGCGGCTCGTTTTACTGCCTTTGATGGTGAGCTCCTGACGGTCGGGTTGCGCGCCGCCAACGCTGCCCATCACTGTTACGGGCAGGCCTTCGGCAGTCTCCAGTCGTGCCGCCACATGGGTTTCACACAGATCGCTCTGAGCGGGATAATCCGCCTGCGCCCAGACCAGATCAAGCGGGCCAAGCAGCCGTTCCGAGAAGAACAGGAAATGCGAGATCACCTCGCGGGTCATGCCCCCCTCGGCGGCAAAGCGCAGCCAGTCTGCCCCTGCTTGCCACGCGCGGGGCCAGTGCGGATAGGTCACAATGATATCGGCACCCTGCAGCTCTCCCATCTCGCCCGCTTGTGCTGAGGCAGAGATATCGGTGAGGGCGGCACCCGCCGCTTGGGTGAAGTTTACAGCCGTGGGCACGCCAGTTGCGTGCAGCCGCGCCACGAGGTCGCGGCTCTGTTCGATATCAACACCAAGGGGCTTTTCGAGAAACACCGCTTTGCCGCCAGTTGCGGCCGCCAAGGCATAGGTTTTACGCGGGGCAGGCGGGCAGGCGAGATAAACCAGATCACCTGCGGCAATCGCAGCTTCAGCATCTGTTGCAATGACTGCGTCGGGTGCGAAGGCCGCGGCTGCGTCACACGCGCTCGGGTCAGGGTCCCACAGAGCTACCACCTCAAATGCGGGATGCCGCACCATATGCTCGGCCATCCGCTGGCCCATGATGCCCAGACCGATGAGTGTTGTTTTGATCATTTGGAACTTTCTTTGCATGTGTTTGTGAGTGCGGCCCTGTCAAAGCCTATGGTATTTTTTCCAAGCCCTCCACCCCGTGTAGTGCCCGCGAGCAGCGAAACCATTGGACCTGCGCGCATATCCATGGGAAACGAGGCTAAAGAATTATCGGAGACCGCGAGTGATTATCTACGGCTTAAGCACCTGCGCGCAGTGTCAAAAAGCGCTCAAAGCCATGGAAGCGCAGCGCCGCGACGTGACGTTTCGTGATGTCCGTTCTGATCCGCTGAGCGAGACCGAACTGGCCACGCTGATTGCCGAATTCGGCGACAATTTGGTGGACCGCAGCACGAATGACTATCGCGCCCTCAACGACTGGCTCAAAAACTCCGAAGCGGAGGAGCAGATCGCGGCAAAGCCCAAAGTCATGGCCCGTCCGGTGATCTTCGACGGCACCTCTTATCATCTGGGCTGGAACGCGGATGTGCAGGCGGCGCTGCTGCGCGACTGAGCCTTCAGGCGTCTAAAAATGCTTGCCCTGATCGCGTGATCTGGGGCAGAGAGGAGCCATAGGTCAGCGATGGCGTCGCACGCAGTTTCTGCGGACCTGTATTCCCTTCCTGAACGCCGGGATCTTGCTTTGCCGCTGTGCGGCGGGGGAGGTCCGTTCTCCCTTCGCTTGGCGGTATGCGCTTTTGAAGGAGAAGGTTATGAACCGTCCACAACACTATCGTTTTCACCAAGGGGAGCGTGTGCTTCCGTTCGCAACCGCCGAATATGAGGCGCGGTTGGCCAAGCTGCGCAGCGATATGGCAGCGCTGGGCGTCGATGCCTGCGTGTTCACCTCGATGCACAATGTCGCCTACTATTCGGGGTTTCTCTATTGCGCCTTCGGCCGCCCCTATGCGCTGGTGGTGACGCCCACCGACAGCGTCACGATGAGCGCGGGCATTGACGCGGCCCAGCCATGGCGGCGGGGCCATGGCGACAACATCACCTACACGGATTGGGAGCGGAACAATTATTGGCGCGCCATCCTGAGTGTGACGGGCGCGGAGAAAACCATCGGTTTCGAGGCCGATCACCTGAGCATCGCGCAAAAGGCTTTGCTGGATAAGTTCCTGACGCCCAAAGCCACAGTTGACGTGGCACCCGCCACCATGCGCCAGCGTATGCACAAATCCGCGGCAGAGCTTGATCTGATCCGCGCAGGGGCCAATGTTGCTGATGTGGGCGGCTATGCGATCCGCGATGCCGTCAAAGTCGGCGCGCGCGAGATTGATATCGCCATGGCAGGCCGTGACGCGATGGAGCTGGAGATTGCGCGGCGCTTTCCCGACTCGGAGATCCGCGACAGCTGGGTCTGGTTTCAATCAGGCATCAACACCGACGGCGCGCACAACCCCGTCACCACCCGCAAGCTGGAGCACGGTGATATCCTGAGCCTTAACACCTTCCCGATGATCTCAGGCTACTACACTGCGCTGGAGCGCACGATGTTTGTAGGTGAGGTTGATGATGCCAGCCGCAAAATCTGGGAGGCCAACGTGGCAGCCCATGAATACGGGATGAGCCTGCTTGTGCCGGGGGCTAAATGCTCCGAGATCACGCAAAAGATCAATGACTTCTTCGCCGAGCGTGACCTGTTGCGATACCGCACCTTCGGATATGGCCACTCCTTCGGCGTGCTCTCGCACTACTATGGCCGCGAGGCGGGGCTGGAGCTGCGCGAGGATATCGACACGGTGCTGGAGGAAGGCATGGTTATCTCGATGGAGCCGATGTTGACCCTCGGCGAGGGCAACCCCGGTGCAGGCGGCTACCGAGAGCATGATATTCTGATCATCACCAAGGACGGCAACGAGAACATCACGGGCTATCCCTACGGCCCTGATTTCAACGTTGTTGGCTAGACAATACGGCCCGCTGGTGTGTGCCAGCGGGCTACGTTTCTATTCGTCGTAGGCCGCATCCACGATAATCTCGACCTTGAGCACTTCACGCGCCAGCTTTGCTTCGCCACAAGCACGGGCGGGGGCATGGCCTTCGGGCACCCACGCATTCCAGACCTCGTTCAGCCCGTCAAAATCGCTCATATCCGCGAGCCAGATCGTGGCGCGCAACATCTGCTCGCGTGAGGAGCCTGCTTGGGTCAAAAGTGCGTCGACGCGGCGCAAACACTCGGCTGTCTGCTCTTGAATGGTAGCCCCTTCGCCCACCTGTCCGGTGATATAGGCAACACCGCGGTGCTTCACGATTTTGGAAGAGCGCGCTCCTGTTTCAATACGTTCAATCATGTCTGGCCTTTCAGGTTAGTTCCGTGTGGGAAACTGCGCTAAATCGGACAGCGCATCAATGGTTCAATCTGCCTGCGCGGCACGCACCCATGCAACGATCTTGCCGCGGCTCTCGGGCGTCATGGTGGCGATGGCGTTGGGCGGTGGCATCGCATTGCTCAAGCCTGCATGCAGCAAAATGGCCTGTGCGTTGCGCGCCACATCGCTACGTGTCTCGAGGTGCACGCCTTTGGGTGCCCAATGCATCCCCTCCCATGCGGGTTCGCGTGCATGACACATGGAGCAGTTGCCAAGTACCACATCATAGGCCTCGTCAAACCCTTGGGCCGAGGCGTATTGCGTCTCATAGGCCGTCAAATCACGGTTCTCCGCGATCTCGTAGCTATCCGGCCCGCGCACCGTCGAGAGCCACGCGATGACGATCATCAGCAGCACCGTGACCGCCCATGTCCAGTGCGGACCGCTCCCCGTGGCATGCATCGTGTTGAAGTAGTGTCTAATCGTGACGCCTGTGAGGAAAATCAGGCTTGCGATGATCCAGTTGTACTCGGTCGCAAAGGCAAGCGGATAGTGGTTTGCCAGCATCAGGAAAATAACGGGGAGCGTCAGGTAGTTATTGTGGGTCGAGCGCAGCTTGGCGATCTTGCCATATTTTGCGTCGGGTTTGCGGCCTGCCATGAGGTCGGCCACCACGATGCGCTGGTTCGGCATGATCTGGAAAAACACATTGCCCGTCATAATCGACGCGGTGAAGGCTCCAAGATGTAGCAAGGCCGCACGGCCCGTGAATATCTGGTTATAGCCCCATGCCATCACGACCAGCAGCACAAAGAGCAGCAGCATCAACAGGGTCGAATGTTCCCCAAGCTTGGATTTGCACATGAAATCATAGGCCAGCCAGCCAATCGTGAGGGAGCCGCCTGAAATGAGGATACCTTGCCAAAGGGTCAAATCCGCCTTGGTCGGGTCAAGCAGGAAAATCTCGCCTCCCACCCAATAGACGATCATCAGCAGGGCAGCACCAGAGACCCACGTGATATAGCTTTGCCATTTATGCCAGATCAGATGCTCGGGCATGTTCTCGGGGGCGACCAGATATTTCTGGATGTGGTAAAACCCGCCACCATGGACCTGCCATTCCTCACCGTGCACCCCTTGGGGCGCATTGGCTGCTTTCCGCAAGCCCAGATCAAGGGCGATGAAAAAGAACGACGCGCCAATCCACGCCATGGCCGTGATAACGTGCAGCCAGCGGACTGCAAACGCGATCCAGTCCCAAATTATTGCAAAGTCGTACATAGATGCTTTCCCCGCTGCATATGGACACCAGACTACCCGTTAGATGATTATTCTGGTATTGCTGCGAAAAGCCAAGCAGCATCAAAAAAATCAGAACAATGTCCTATCTTGCCAACATCCGCACCTTTGTCCGCGTTTTCGAGTTGGGCAGCATGTCCGCCGCAGGGCGCGATCTGCGCATCTCGCCCGCCGTGACCTCATCGCGCATCAGCCAACTGGAGGAGCATCTGAGCGTGCGCCTGTTCCAGCGCACGACCCGAAGCCTGACCCCGACAGAGCAGGGCAGGGCGTTCTACAAGGGGGCGAGCGAGATACTCGACGCGGTTGATAATGCCGAAGCGCAGGTGGTCAATATGACCGACAATCCCAAAGGCTCGCTTTATGTTGCGGCCCCGCTGGGAGTGGGGCGGCGCATGATTGCGCCTCTGGTAGCGGGGTTCCTTGAGGAGTATCCGCAGGTGCGCCTGCGTTTGCGTCTCACCGACCGCAAGGTTGATCTCACCGCTGAAGGGCTGGACCTTGCGTTCTTCCTTGGCCACCCCGAGGACAGCAACCTGCGCATTCGCAAAATTGCAGATATCGAGCGCGTTCTCTGCGCCAGTCCTGACTATATCGCGGCCCACGGGATGCCCGTGTCGGGGGATGATCTTGTGTCGGGCGCGCATGAATGTCTCAACCTGCGCTTTCCGGGTGCGACAGAGTTCCAATGGAGGCTCAATACGCCCGAAGGGCCGCGCAGATTTCGGGTGGCGGGGCGGTATGAATGTGATGATGGTGACGTGCTGACTGATTGGGCGCTCGCTGGCAACGGGATCGTGATGAAGCCGCTCTTCGAGGTGGCCGAACATCTCAAGGAAGGGCGCCTTGTTCCCGTGGCAACCCAGACCCCGCCTGTGCCTGTGCAGATGGCCTGCCTCTATACCCATCGCAGGGGACAGGACCCGAAGACGCGGTTGTTTATGGATTACGTGATAGAGCGTATCTCAGGCGGCTTGCGCACGTCCGCCAGTGAGATTTAGCTGCCGCGATATGTGGAGTAGCCGAAGGGCGAGAGCAAAAGCGGCACGTGGTAATGAGATGCCTCTGACATGCCGAAGCGCAAAGGGATCACATCAAGGAAACGCGGCTCCTCGGGCGGGGTGCCGATGGCGTCAAGGTAGTCGCCAGCATAGAACACAAGCTCATAGATGCCCGCCTCGAAGTCGTCCGCTGGCAGGATCTGCTCGTCTGTGCGCCCGTCTGCATTGGTGCTCAGCGTCTTGAGCAACGCCCGCTCTGTGCCGTCCAAGCGATACAATTCGATCTTCAAGCCCGCCGCCGGACAGCCGCGCGCGGTGTCCAGAACATGTGTCGTCAAAAATCCACTCATGTCAGTCCGTCCTTTGATCAAATATTCGATACAATGCCGTTATGCCGTAGCCAGCCCCAATGGGCAAAGTGCGCTTGCTTTGAGGCACCTTCGCATTTTATTTGAAAAACAATACTATTATTTTGGAATACTAAAGAGGCGACTTCGGAGGGGTAAGTGTGAACAGATATCCGCGTGATATGACAGGCTACGGGGCGCATCCGCCGCAGGCGCAATGGCCGAATGGCGCAAAAATCGCTGTCCAGATTGTCCTGAATTATGAAGAGGGTGGCGAGAATAACATTCTTCATGGCGACCCCGCATCCGAGGCGTTTTTGTCCGAAATCACTGGCGCATCCGCATGGCCGGATCAGCGTCATTGGAACATGGAATCGATCTATGAATACGGGTCGCGTGCGGGATTCTGGCGCGTGCACCGGATGCTGTCTGATCTGCCTGTTACAGTTTACGGCGTGGCCACCGCATTGGCCCGCGCCCCTGAACAGGTCGCGGCGATGAAATCATCAGGCTGGGAAATTGCCAGCCACGGCCTGAAATGGATCGAGCATAAGGACATGCCGGAGGCGCAAGAGCGCGCCCAGATTGAAGAGGCGATTGCGCTGCACACCCAAGTGGTTGGTACGCCGCCGCGGGGCTGGTACACGGGCCGCTGCTCGAACAATACCGTTCGCCTTGCGGCGGAGATAGGGCAATTTGCTTATATCGCCGACAGCTATGCCGACGATCTGCCCTATTGGATGGCGTTCGACGGCACCGACCAGCTCATTGTGCCCTACACGATGGATTGCAATGATATGCGGTTTGCCATTCAGGCGGGCTTTACCACGGGTGACCAGTTCGAGAGCTATCTTAAAGACAGCTTTGATTTGCTTTATGAAGAAGGATTGGCGGGCGCGCCCAAGATGCTCTCGATCGGACTGCACTGTCGCCTGATCGGGCGGCCAGGGCGTGCGGCGGCTTTGGCCCGCGCGATCAAGCATATGAAATCCCATGCTGATGTCTGGTTTGCCACGCGGCTGGAGATAGCACAGCATTGGGCTGCAACCCATCCGCCCCGCCATACCCCACGCCCATCTGAAATGGACCGCGACACCTTCGTCGCCGAGTTTGGCGGTATTTTCGAGCATAGTGCATGGGTGGCCGAGGGCGCGCATGCACTTGAGCTCGGACCAACTCATGACACTGCACTGGGCGTGCACCAGATGCTTGTCCGCACGTTTCGCGGCGCGCCCGAGGAGAAGCGGCTTGCCGTGCTAAACGCCCACCCTGATCTGGCAGGCAAGCTAGCGCAGGCAAAGCGCCTGACCGCAGACTCCACGGCAGAGCAGGCAGGCGCAGGTCTCGATGCGCTCACGGACGCAGAAAGGGAGAAATTTGTGGCATTGAATGCGAGGTATGCCTCAAAATTCGGCTTTCCCTTCATCATTGCCGTGCGCGATCACACGAAGTCTTCAATCATGGCGGCGTTCGTGCGCCGCTTGGAGCATGACCGCGATACCGAATTTGCGGAGGCATGCACACAGGTGGAACGCATCGCCGAGCATCGGCTTCTCCAGAAATTGGGCGCATAGCAACGCAGCTTTGCGCCCGACGCCTTCAACAAAAGACCGGCAGAAAAAAGCTGGCGCAACGCACCAACGACAGAGAGAAAAGCAATGAGTAACACATCCATCGGGACGCCAGAGCAGCTGCGCGATCCCAATTATACCCCCGCCCTTCACCGTGCTGTGCCGCTTGGCATCCAGCATGTTCTGGCCATGTTCGTCTCCAACGTGACCCCCGCGATCATTATCTCGGGCGCTGCGGGTTTCGGCTTTGGTTCTGACGCAGGCGCGCAGGGCTTTCCCGATATGACCTACCTCATTCAGATGTCGATGCTGTTTGCGGGCATCGCGACCCTGTTCCAGACCATCGGCCTTGGTCCTGTCGGCGCGCGGCTGCCCATCGTTCAGGGCACGTCCTTTGGCTTCATCCCGATTATGATCCCGCTGGTGGCGGGCAAGGGCGTTGATGCCCTGCCAGCCCTATTTTGTGGGGTGATTGTGGGTGGCCTGTTCCACACGCTGATCGGTACATTCATCGGGCGCATTCGCTTTGCCCTGCCACCACTGGTCACGGGCCTTGTTGTGACGATGATCGGTCTGGCGCTGGTCAAGGTAGGCATCCAATATGCAGCGGGAGGCGTGCCAGCGATTGACAAGCCTGAATACGGCTCTCTCCTGAACTGGTCTGCCGCGCTGGTGGTGATCTTTGTGACCCTCGCGCTCAAGTTTTATGCGCGTGGCATGCTGGCGGTTTCTGCCGTCGTGATTGGCATCATCGTGGGCTACTTCTATGCCATGGCGATGGGTATGGTCACAGTCGAGGGCATCGCAACCAGCTTTGAGCGCGCCGCCCCCATCGCCTTTCCGTCCCCCTTCAAATACGGGTTCGAGCTGAGCTTTGCCGCGATCATCGGGTTCTGCATGATGTCCTTTGTCTCCGCCGTTGAAACAGTGGGCGATGTGTCTGGCATCACCAAAGGCGGCGCAGGCCGCGAGGCAACGGAAAAGGAAATCACTGGTGCCACCTATGCTGATGGTGTTGGCACCGCAATCGCAGGCATCTTCGGCGGCTTTCCCAATACGTCGTTCAGCCAGAATGTCGGCCTGATCGCCATGACCGGTGTGATGAGCCGCCATGTCGTGACCATCGGCGCGCTCTTCTTGATCATCTGCGGGCTGGTCCCGAAAGTGGGCGCCCTGATCCGCACCATCCCGATCGAGGTCTTGGGCGGCGGTGTCATTGTGATGTTCGGTATGGTCGTCGCGGCGGGTATCTCGATGCTGTCTGACGTTAACTGGAACCGCCGCAATATGGTGATTTTTGCGATCTCCCTGTCAGTCGGCCTTGGTCTTCAGCTTGACCCCAAGGCGGTACAATACCTTCCCGACACGCTGCGTATCCTGATGACATCGGGTCTGTTGCCTGCCGCGTTTATCGCGATTGTGCTCAATCTGGTGCTGCCAGAGGAGCTGTCTGATCGGGCGACAGAGGAAGTCTCTGGCGGTCTTTCCGGTCACGGCGAAGGATCGTTGAACGGCAAGTAGGTACAAGCCCGCCCCGCTGTCTCAACTGCGGCGGGGCGGATATATCAGGCGCCGCGTGCAACCAATCTATGCGCCATATCAATCATCCGTGCCGAAAATCCCCACTCATTGTCGTACCATCCGAACAGACGCAGTTGTCGCGCGTCTATGGTCTGTGTCTCCGGAAGCGCCAGCACCAACGATTCCGCCCGTCCGCGCAGATCACGCGACACGCATGGGTCTTCGGTCATCCCGATCACATCGGAGGCATCCGCAATGGCACTCACTACTGCGTGGGGGTCAACGCCCACCTCGCTTTCGAGCTGCAACGTGACATCAATGGCCGAAACGCTCAGACTTGGCACGCGCACGGCCGCCACGCTGGTGCGTGCGCCAATGCGGGGCAGGATGCCTTGCAACTCGCGTGCTGCACTGGTCGTGGTCGGCACAATGGATTCCGCGCCTGCACGGCTGCGCGCCAGATCACCCCGCGGCGCGTCCACCATCGGTTGGCTGCTGGTGTAGCAATGGATCGTCGTGACGTGGGCGCGCTCAATGCCCAGCTGCGCATCCACAGTCCGCAACAGCGGGGCAATCGCGTTGGTGGTACACGACGAGTTCGAGATAATCCGCGCCGCGCCAAGCTCGGGTTCATTGGCACCAAGCACCACGGTTCTGTCAGCGAATTTCGATGGCCCAGAGATCAGAACCGCACGCGCTTCTGCGTCCAAGCCACGCTCTGCCGCCGCGCGTGAGGCAATTTTTCCAGTGCACTCCATCACAATATCTACGGCAGGCAAATCCGCATCGCCCAGATCATCGTGCGATGAAAACGCAACGTGGCGGTCGCCAATGCGCAATCTGTCGCCCTCGATTTCAATGGGGAGGGGCAGGGGGCCGAATGTGCTGTCGTATTTGAACAGATAGGCACAGGTCTCGAGCGGTGCGATGTCATTGATCCGTACAACTTCGATCCCTGCAAGGGAGGGTGTCGTGAGAATTTGGCGCAAAATAGTACGGCCGATCCGACCGAACCCGTTGATCACAATACGCATTTAACAATCCTTCACAGCTTTAAGCCTGATCAATGAGCATCAGGCACAGTGCTGATATGATCATATTGTAGGCCTAAAGCAACAGGGGGCGGCGTCTAGAAATCCACCTCGATGGCGACGCCACTTTTTACAGCAAGATCGACAACACTTGCGGCGACCGCGAGGTCTTGCAGGCCAACCCCTGTACCATCGAACAGCGTGATCTCGGATGCAGAGGCACGGCCCGCATGGGTGCCGTTGATCACGGCGCCCAGCTGGTGCACATCGGATTCGGCAATCAGCCCCTCGCCAACGGCATGTTGTGCCTCCCCGATACTCACCGATTGGGCGACCTCATCGGTAAAAACGGTTGCCCGTGCGAGCAGCGATGCTTCAACCTCCTGCTTGCCCTTGGTGTCAGTGCCCATACAGGCGATGTGGGTTCCTGCGCCGATATGCTCTGCCATAATCGTCGGCGCAAAGGTGGACGTGATCGAGATTACGACATCGGCTTCCACCATCCGCTCCAGCGGCACGGGCTCAAAGGGCACGCCGGCTTCTGCTGCGACCTTTTCGATATTGGGCAGCATCTCGGGGTGGTAGTTCCAACCGATGACCTTCTCGAAGTCACGCTGCTCCAATGCGGCGCGCAGCTGGAACGTGGCTTGATGACCTGCGCCGACCATGCCCATCACTTTTGCGTCCTCGCGCGCCAGATGTTTGATCGACACAGATGAGGCGGCGGCTGTGCGCAGCGCCGTGAGCAGATTGCCCCCCACCATCGCACGCACCATGCCTGTATCAGGGTCAAACAAAAACACCGTAGACTGGTGATTGATGTGCCCGTGCTTCTCCATGTTGTTGGGCCAATAGCCACCAGCCTTGAGCCCCAGCGCCATGCCCGCGCGGTCAAACCCGCCCTTGAAGCCATAGAGTGCATCCTCATGGCCAATCGCCTCGCGAATAACGGGAAAGTTATAGGCGTCCTTGGAGGCCATAGCCGCAAACACGCCCTCAACGGCGTCAAACGCGGCTTCACGGGTCATCAGATTGGCGATCTCGCGTTCGGGGACGATCAGCATCGGGGTATTCCTTTTGAGAGGTTAGTAGGCTTTGCCACGTGCCGAGACTGGCCAGACCGTCTCGACCTTGCCGCCGCGCACGCCGACGTACCAGTCGTGCACGTTGCATGTCGGATCACAGTGGCCGGGCACCAGTTTAAGCTTTTCATTCACTTTCAACACACCGTCAGGGTCTGCAACCACGCCATGCTCGTCCGAGCATTTGACGTATTCCACATCCGTGCGGCCATAGATAAACGGTAGGCCGCTATCGACGCTTTGCGCCTTGAGGCCCGCATCCACGATGGCTTTATCCGCCTTGGCGTGGCTCATCACCGTGGTGAGCAAGAACAGGGCGTTCTCCCATTCCCCATCGTCAATGCGGTTGCCGTCCTTGTCGAGAATGCGGCCATAATCGGCGTCCATGAAGGCGTACGAGCCGCACTGCAATTCGTTGAACACTCCCGATGCGCTCTCGAAGTAATAGCTGCCCGTGCCGCCGCCACCCACGATGTCACACTCCAACCCTTCGCCATTGAGCGTCTCGACCGCATCCTTGACCATATCAATCGCGATCTGGGTTTTACCCTGACGCTCCTCATATGAGTCGAGATGCTGCATTGCACCCTGATAGGCCTGAAGCCCTGCAAATTTCAGCCCCTCGGCCGCGTCAATCGCCTTTGCCAGCTCCACCACCGCAGCCGTGTTGGTCACACCGCAGCGGCCTGCGCCGCAATCAATTTCGACCAGACATTCGATCTGCGTGCCGTGCTTGACAGCCGCAGCCGACAGGTCGGCCACGTTGGCGATGTCGTCCACACAGCAAATCGCACGCGCGCCCAGCTTGGGGATGCGCGCAAGGCGGTCGATTTTCTGGGGAGCTGTGACTTGGTTCGACACCAGCACATCCTTGATGCCCCCGCGCGCGAACACCTCCGCCTCCGATACCTTCTGACAGCACACACCGCAGGCACCGCCAAGACTCTCCTGCAGCTTTTGCACATCTACGGATTTGTGCATCTTACCGTGGCTGCGATGGCGCATGCCTGCCGCCTTGGCGAAATCACCCATTTTCTTCACGTTGCGCTCCAGCGCGTCTAGGTCAAGCACAAGGCAGGGCGTCTGGATATCTGCCTCGTCCATGCCAGGGAGGGCGGGGATGTCATAGCCGACTTCATAATCTTCAAGATCTACATGCTTGTTCATAGCGAGGTCTCCTTCAAAGGGTCCACGGCAGCAGGTCAAGATCGACATTGCCGCCCGTAATGATGACGCCGACACGCTTGCCGGCAAACTGCTCTTTGTTCTTTATGATCGTGGCTAACGGTACAGCACAGCTTGGCTCGATCACGATTTTCATGCGCTGCCATGTGAGCTTCATGGCGTCGATAATCTCTTGCTCGGTGCAGGTCATGATGTCGCTCACGTGGTTGGACACAAAATGCCACGTCAGATCCTTCAGCGGCACCTTCAGACCATCCGCAACCGTCACAGGCGCATCATCAGCAATGATATGGCCCGCCTTGAAACTGCGGTAGGCATCATCCGCCTGCTCTGGCTCGGAGGCGATAATTTTGATGTCAGGTGCCAGATGCGAGAGCGTCAGGCAGGTGCCCGAGATCATGCCACCACCCCCAATCGGGGCAACCATCATGTCGGGGGCGCCGCCATGCTCTGTTTTCATTTGCTCTATGAACTCGAACGAACACGTCCCTTGGCCCGCGATCACCCGTGGATCATTGTAGGGATGCACAAAATCGCCGCCCGTTCTGGCCTGTACCTGCGCAAAGACCTCTTCGCGGCTGGTGGTTGATGGCTTGCACTCCGTGATGATCCCGCCATAACCCATGACCGCGTCCTTTTTGGCCTGCGGTGCCGTGCGCGGCATGACAACGTTGCAGGGGATGCCCCGCCGCCCTGCCGCATAGCTCAGCGAGAGCGCGTGATTGCCCGAAGAATGCGTGCACACGCCTGCCGCTGCTGCCTCATCCGACAGGCCGAACACAGCGTTTGAAGCGCCGCGCACCTTGAATGCGCCTGCCTTCTGGAAATTCTCGCATTTGAAAAACAGCTCTGCGCCTGTCAGCTCGTTAAGGTAGCTTGATGTGAGAACGGGCGTATTGTGGATGTACGGTTTGATCCGCGCATGTGCGGCCTGCATGTCGTCAAATGTAGGGATATACATCACTCTCTCCTTAGCGTTTGGCGGGGGTGCTGCGGTAGTATTCCTGCGCCGCAGCCACACCTGATCCCAGCTTCACATCAAGCCCCAGATCAACCATGCACATTTCCGCTGTGGCCAAGCCGCTGAGCATCATCACATCCGTGAGACTGCCTAGATGACCGATGCGGAACACCTTGCCCGCCACATCGCCCAACCCCACACCAAAGGCGACCCCGTAGACTTCATCTGCGCGGGTCACGATGTCGGTGGCATCGAAGCCTTCGGGCGTACGGATGGCAGAGACGGTATCGGAGTAGAGGTCTGGCGAAGCGGCACAGAGCTCCATCCCCCATGCAGCCACTGCGAGGCGCACACCGTTGGCAATCCGTGTATGGCGGGCGATGACATTGTCCATTCCCTCTTCCAGCAGCATCTCCAACGACAGCTTTAATCCGTTCATCAGGCCCACAGGCGGCGTGTAGGGAAAGGCATTGTTGGCATAGCCCTTTTCCATATCGCGCACATCGAAAAAGGTGCGTGGCAGTGCGGCGCTTTCACCAGCGGCCATCGCCTTGTCCGAGAAACCTACGATGGCCAGACCCGCGGGAAGCATGAAACCTTTTTGCGACCCCGTGACGGCGACATCGACCCCCCATCCGTCGAACTGGAAATCCATTGAGCCGATGGAGCTTACCCCGTCCACAAAGAGCATCGCGGGGTGGTCGCAGGCATCCATTGCGCCACGGACGGCGGCGATATCAGATTTCACCCCTGTCGCAGTCTCGTTGTGGGTCGCGAGGACCGCCTTGATCTGGTGCGTGCTGTCCGCAGCAAGAATGTCCGCATATTGGTCGGTCGGAATGCCATGACCCCAAGGCGCCTCGACAATCTGCACATCGAGCCCATGCCGCTGGCACATATCGATCCAGCGGTGGCTGAACATGCCGTTGCGCGCTACGAGCACCTTGTCACCCGCGCTCAATGTGTTGGTCAGCGCAGTCTCCCAGCCGCCGGTTCCCGTCGCGGGGAAGATGAAAATATGCGCATCATCTGATTTCAGAACCTTGCGCACCCCGTCGAGGCACGGATGAAGGATACCGCCAAAGATCGGCGCACGGTGGTCGATCGTGGGCATATAACAGGCCAGCCGCACAGCTTCTGGCATATTGGTAGGGCCCGGGATGAACACAGGGTTTTGAAAGCTCATGACGGTATCCTTTGCTTGTTGAAAGCAACTTAGGCGTGTTGCACTGTTTTGCATATTTTTTTGAAAAGATTTTTCATTTTGCGAAGGATAGAAAAAATGATTTATTGTCAGAGGGTTGAGTTTTTCATATACTGAATGAATATTTCATTTTTGAAGAAGATAATCTGTGAACGAACCACTACCACCGAATCCTGACGCCCGAAAATCACGCGGCCGCCCCCGCGACTGGACCGATAAGACAGCCCAGAACACGATCAAATCGCTGGACCGCGCGATGGAAGTTTTTGAATTCCTGAGCGAGGGGCAGGGGCGCACGCTGTCCGGTCTGGCCTCCGACCTCGGGCAGTCTGCTGCCACGGTCTACCGCATTCTGGTCACGCTTGAGGGGCGGGGACTGGTCGAGTTTAATCAGGCCGAACAGCTTTGGCACATCGGGCCGCGCGCGTTTGTCATCGGCGCGCGCTATCTGCGCCGCACTTCGCTGGTGGAGCGTGCGCGCCCCGTTCTGCGCATGCTCATGGAGCAGACGGGCGAGACGGCCAATCTGGGGGTGGAGCAAAACGGTCAGGTGCTTTTCGTCAATCAGGTGGAAACCCATGCCACGATCCGCGCCTTCTTCCCGCCAGGCACGCTGTCGCGTATGCATGCTTCGGGGATTGGCAAGGCGCTGATGGCGCAGATGGACGGCCCTCGGATCGAGAGCTTGCTCGCGGGGTATGAGCTTGAGCGCTACACAGATCACACCCTGACCGACAGCACGGCGTTGCGCGCTGATCTGGAGGAGACACGCAGGCGCGGCTACGCGGTGGATGCGGAAGAGCGTAACTTGGGGATGCGCTGCATCGCGGCCCCTGTGTTTGATATCTACGGGGAGGCGGTGGCAGGGATTTCTGTGTCTGGCCCGACCTCGCGGGTTGGGCTGGACCGGATTGAGCCGATCAGCGCGTCGGTGATGCAGGCAGCGCGAGCATTATCGGCTGCTATCGGCGCGACCGCGGAGTAAGGGCGGGCAGGGATCACCCCGTGCCCGCCCCCGCTGTATTAAGCTTGCTGTGCTTTCAGCTCCAGTCGGCGGGCATGCAGCGTAGGCTCGGTGTAGCCTGACGGATCCGTCGTGCCTTTGAACACCAGATCACAGGCCGCTTTGAACGCGATGCCATCGAACGAAGGCGCCATCGGCTTGTAGAGCGGATCGCCGGCGTTCTGGCGGTCCACGACCTGGGCCATCTGCTGCATGATCTCGGTCACTTCCTCTTTGCCGATGACGTCATGGTGCAACCAGTTGGCAACATGCTGCGCAGAGATGCGGCAGGTTGCGCGGTCTTCCATCAGGCCCACATCGTTCATATCCGGCACTTTGGAGCAGCCGATACCCTGATCAATCCAGCGCACCACATAGCCCAGGATACCTTGGGCGTTGTTCTCCACCTCGCGGCGGATTTGGGCCTTGCTCCAGCGGCGGTATGCGGCCACAGGAATGGTCAGCAGCGCCTCGACATAGGCACGACGCCCACCGGCAGCCAGCTTTTCCTGAACGGCAAAAACATCAACCTTGTGGTAGTGCAGCGCGTGCAGCGTCGCGGCAGTTGGGCTTGGCACCCATGCGCAATTGGCCCCCGCACGCGGGTGGTCAATCTTTGCATCGAGCATTCCTGACATATTGTCAGGCTCAGCCCACATGCCCTTGCCGATCTGCGCCTTGCCCGACAGGCCACATTCCAGCCCGATGTCGACGTTCTGGTTCTCGTAGGCGGTGATCCAGCCTTTGCGCTTGATGAAATCCTTGCGGCTGAAGGGGCCTGCTTCCATCGAGGTGTGGATTTCGTCGCCCGTGCGGTCCAGAAAGCCAGTGTTGATGAAACACACGCGCGCAGCTGCAGCACGGATACATTCCTTGAGGTTGGCCGAGGTGCGGCGCTCTTCATCCATAATCCCCAGCTTGACGGTATTTGCGGGCAGGCCGAGCACGTTTTCCACATGGGTAAAGATCTCGTCTGCAAAGGCGACTTCGTCAGGCCCGTGCATCTTGGGCTTGACCACATAGACAGAGCCGCAGGTAGAGTTGCGCAGGCCGTCGGTTTTGTTCAGGTCATGCATGGCGATCAGCGTGGTGATCATCGCATCCATCAAACCCTCGAAGGCTTCGTTGCCGTCACGGTCCAGAATGGCAGGGTTGGTCATCAGGTGGCCGACATTGCGCACCAGCAATAGGGCGCGGCCCTTGATCGCGCCTTCGCTGCCGTCTGCAGCGGTAAAGCTGCGGTCACCGTGCAGCGCGCGGGTCATCTCGGCGCCGCCCTTCTCAAACGTCTCTGACAGATCGCCCTTCATAAGGCCCAGCCAGTTGCCGTAGGCCAGCACCTTATCCTCGGCATCGACGCAGGCTACAGAATCTTCCATGTCGACGATGGCAGAGATCGCGGATTCCATCACCACATCGGCCAGCCCCGAGGGCGATTGCGCGCCAATCGGGTGGCTGGCATCAAACACCAGCTCGACGTGCAGGCCGTTGTTGCGCAGCAATATCGCATCAGGCTTGGCCGCGTCGCCACGGTAGCCGATAAATTTCTCCGGCTGCATCAGCGCGGAGCCATCTACATGCAGCGCGCCGTCCTTTACGGCATAGGATGCAGCCTTGGCGTGGCTGGTGTCTGCCACGGGGAAGGCCTCATCCAGAAAGACTGCTGCACGGGCTACAACGCGCGCGCCGCGCCCGTCATTGAAAGGGCCTTTGGGAGGCAGGCTGCCCATGGCGTTGGTGCCATAGAACCCGTCGTACAGGCTTCCCCAGCGGGCGTTCGCAGCGTTGAGCACGAAGCGGGCATTGGTGCTTGGCACGACCAGCTGCGGACCTGCGATGCTGGCGATCTCTGGGTCGGTGCTGGCCGTTGTAATTTTAAAGTCGCCCTGATCGGGCACCAGATAGCCGATCTTGGTCAGGAATTCTTTATAGGCAGCGCCGTCTTGCCCTTGGCCCCGTTGGTCGATGTGCCATTGGTCGATTGTGGCCTGCAACTCGGCGCGGCGCGCCAGCAGCTCACGGTTGCGCGGACCAAAGTCATGGACCAGCGCGGACAGACCTGCCCAGAATGTGTCAGCGGTGACGTTGAGGCCGGCGAGGGCACGCTCTTCGATGAAAGAAACAAGCTCTTCCGAGATGGCGAGGTCGGCGCGGTTGAGGCGTTGAGATGTCATTGTGTCAGGTCCTGTTGGTCATTCATGGAAACATCCGCCCAAATGCACGAATGCGACTGATCGCGCTTATTCCAGCAACGGGAATGAATTTCCAGCCAAGTTTCCGATAGGCGACAAAATAATCCGATAGAGGATGGTGGTCGTGCTGCAGTGGTCCCCTCTGCGCGGGGCTTGAGCGCCGCAGCGTCACACGAAATTGAGGCTCTGTCAGCGCTCTCATTCCCCGATCGTCCATGGACTTAGCCGCCAATCTTTGGCCTACTCCACCGCGTGGTGCAGGGGAGGATAAACCATGGGATATGACTACGTTATTGTTGGTGGTGGCTCGGGCGGGGCAACGCTTGCGGCGCGCCTGTCCGAAGACCCTAGTGTGAATGTCTGCCTGCTGGAAGCGGGCGGTAAGGGCGATCACATGCTGATCCGTACCCCGGCGGCAGTGGTGGCAATGCTGCCCGGTATTGGAAAGATATCGAACTGGGCGTATGAGACGGTCCCCCAGAAAGGCCTGAACGGGCGTAAAGGGTATCAGCCGCGCGGCAAGGCGCTGGGCGGGTCGAGCGCGATCAATGCCATGCTCTATGTGCGCGGCCAACGCGAGGATTACGACGGCTGGGCGGCTGCGGGATGTGACGGTTGGGACTGGGACAGTGTTCTGCCGTACTTCCAGCGTTCCCAAAACCACGAGGACGGCGGCAGCGACCTGCACGGTGGTACAGGCCCGCTGCAAGTCTCGCACCAGAAGTCCCCGCGCCCGATCACGCGAGCGTTCATCGAGGCGGCAGGCCGCTTGCAACACCGCGAAGTGGCCGATTTCAATACGGGTGATAACGAAGGCGTCGGCCTCTATCAGGTCACCCAATTCCATGATGAGGCGCGCAACGGGGAGCGGTGCTCGGCTGCGGCTGCCTACTTGCATCCTGTGATGGAGCGCCCCAACCTCACCGTGATCACGGGCGCCCACGCAACGCGCCTGTCGCTGGAGGGCAAGCGTGCCACAGGCGTACATTACCGTGAGGGCAAGCAAGACAAACACGTAGCGGCCACGCGTGAAGTGATCCTGTGCGGCGGTGCGTTCAATTCCCCGCAACTACTGCAACTGTCGGGGATTGGCCGCGCCGAGGACATCACGCCGCACGGCATCGACATGGTGCATGAGCTGGCAGGCGTGGGACAAAACCTGCAAGACCACCTTGATTTCACGCTTGGCTATAAATCCAAGGACACTGACAACTTTGGCATCGGTGCAAAAGGCACGGTCAATCTGATCAAACATGCGCTGGAATGGCGGAAAACAGGCAAGGGCATGCTGGCCACGCCATTTGCGGAAGGCTGTGCCTTTCTCAAGACCGACCCGAATATCGAGCGTCCCGACATACAGATCCATTTCGTGATCTCGGTGGTGGATGACCATGCGCGCAAGCTGCATGCGGGCTACGGCTACAGCTGTCACGTCTGCGTGCTGCGTCCCGCATCAACGGGCTCTGTAACACTGGCAAGTGCCGATCCGATGGCTGCCCCCGCGATTGATCCGAACTATCTGGCAGAGGACAGTGATCTGGAAACGCTGATCAAAGGCGCAAAGATGTCACGCGAGATTATGAAGACGCCGCCCTTGGCGGAATACGAGCACAAGGAGCTCTTTGGCGTCCGCGACGGCATGTCTGATGCAGATTGGGAAGAGATCATCCGCAACCGCGCCGATACGATTTACCATCCCGTGGGCACCTGCAAAATGGGAGTGGATGCGATGGCCGTGGTCGATCCTGAATTGCGCGTGCACGGGATGGAGGGGCTGCGGGTCGTAGATGCTTCTGTCATGCCGACGGTCACCAGTGGCAATACCAACGCGCCCACGATAATGATCGCGGAGCGTGCTGCAGATTTGATTAAAGCGAGCGCCGCACAGACGCTTGCCGCAGAATAAGATAACAAGGAGAGACAAGATAATGCTTGGACAAATGATGCAAATGCCGTTGACCATCGGCAGCCTGATTGACCACGCCGCACGGTTTCACAGCGCGGGACAGATCGTCTCGGTCGAGACGATGGGCGGGGTCGAGCATTCCACGTGGGGGCAGGTCGGCGCCAATGCACGGCGTCTGGCCAGTGCCCTGCGCAAGCTGGGGATGGAGCAGGGCGCGCGCTGTGGCACGATCGCATGGAACAACCGCCGCCATCTGGAGATATATTTCGGCGTGGCGGGGGGCGGTTTTGTCTGCCACACGATCAACCCGCGCATGGGACCGGAGCAGATGGTCTATGTCATCAACCACGCCGAGGATCAGGTGTTGTTCATCGACCAGACCTTCGTGCCAGCAGCGGGCAAGCTCGCGCCAGCGCTTAAGCACTGCAAACACATTGTCATGATGGGGCCGCGCGACGAGGCGGCAGCGGAACAAGTGCCGAACCTGATGTTCTTTGACGAGCTTTTGGAAACAGGCGACGCGTCCGAGCCGTGGCCCGAGTTTGACGAGAATTCCGCCTCGAGCCTGTGCTATACTTCTGGCACCACTGGCGATCCAAAGGGCGTGCTTTATTCGCACCGCTCGACCGTGTTGCACACGCTGGCGGGTAACCAGCCTGACGGGCTCAACATATCGGCCACCGATACGGTGCTGCCTGTGGTGCCTATGTTCCATGTCAACGCATGGGGCGTGCCTTATATCGCTGCCATGTCGGGCTGTAAGCTGGTGCTGCCGGGTCCGAACCTCGATGGGGTCAGCCTTGTGAACCTTATTGACGAGACGGAAACCACGCTGGCGCTGGGCGTGCCCACGATCTGGATGGGGCTGCTGGCCGCACTCGAAGAAACAGGCTCCAAAATGCCGAGCCTCACGCGTACAGTGGTAGGCGGCTCTGCGCTGCCGCCTTCAATGATCCCGAAATTCGCGGCGTATGGTGTTGATCTTGTGCATGCTTGGGGCATGACCGAGACGTCGCCGCTCGGCTCAGTCAATCAACTGCTCCAACGCCACATGGCGCTGAGCGCGGAAGAGCAGGCGGAGATTAGGCTGGGGCAGGGCCGCGCGCCCTACGGTGTTGATCTGCGCATTCTGGATGAGGCTGGCAATGTGCTGCCCCATGATGGCGAGGCGCAGGGCGATCTGCAAATTCGCGGGCCGTGGATTGTCGAGACGTATTTTGGCAAGGAGACCACCGCGCTCACCGACGATGGCTGGTTTGACACAGGCGATGTGGCCACGATTGACGGCGAGGGGTTCATGGTGATCCGCGACCGCTCCAAGGACATCATCAAATCAGGGGGCGAGTGGATTTCTACCGTCACGCTGGAGAACATCGCGATCTCCCACCCCGCCATCGCCAATGCCGCCGCTATCGCAGCGCTGCACACTAAGTGGGACGAGCGCCCCGTGATTGTTGCGATCAAGTCAGGCGAGGTCAGTGAAGAAGAGCTGCTTGCCTTCTACAAAGGCAAAGTAGAGAGCTGGCAAATTCCCGACCGCGTGATCTTTGTCGATGCGCTCCCCATCGGGGCGACTGGCAAGGTTCAAAAGAACCTGCTGCGCGATGAATTCGGGAAAGTCCTGCTGGAGGCGTAAAACACGCGGGCGCGTGTGTCAGGGCAGGGGAGACCCAGCCCGCATGCGCGCCAGCACATCCACGCCCTGACCCGACAGCCAGTGCAGCAGGTCGATGAACACCCAATTCTCAGACAGCTTGTCGCCGCCGCGGCGGTAGATGTCTACCACGCGAAACTCACCCGCCTTGCCCGTGGCGGGCAGGCCCATGAAGCCACCTGTGGCCTCGGCAGTGAAGTTTGGCCAGCCGAAAAAGCCGCCGAATTCGCCTTCGGCCAGACGACACAGGTGCCCTGTGCCTGTGCGATTTGTGAAACCGGCGCGAAACGGGCCAGCATGTTGCTCGGCATATCTTTGGATCGTGTAGGTGGCGCCGATCCCCGCAGGCCCCCACCAGACCATGTCTTCGTTCCACGTGCGCGCCAGCTCCTCCACCAGCGGCAGGCCAGACTGCCACGTGCCCAGATCGTTGATCATCGCATTGATCACGGCAAGGGTCTTCTCGCCCTCAGAGGGGGCTTGGGGTGCGTCCATCACGCCGTTGTGCGTGGCAGGGCCAGGCTGGACCAGATGCGCTGCGGTCTGGGGCGGGAAGGGGTTTACGCCTGCTTGCATCATCAAATGCGGGATGTCGCAGAACATCGCAGCCTCGGTGACGCGGCCATTCTCTACTTTGCAAAACTCGGCATAGCGCAGGAATGTCATCCTGCGCGTGGGCGGAATGCCCAGCCAGTGCGCGTCATGCAGGCCCATCATATGGCCCATCGAGACGACCCAAACGCTCTCGAATCCGTCCATCTGATTCCGCCCTGCCATGAAGATATCCTCACGGCGCGAGAGCGAGGTGAGTGCGGTTTTGAGCGGGCTCCAGAAGGTGTCGGCCACACTTTCTGCGCCGTTCTGGATGTAGAACGGATGCATCCCGCGCCATAGAAAATCGGTGCTCACATGCGGGGCAAGGGCGGAAGCCACATCCCCCGCCGAAGCCCTGTCCAAAGCAGCCTGATAGGCGCGGACAACCGCTTTTGCGTCTTGAAGCTCAGACATTGGATTATCCTTTAACAGCGCCTGCGGTGAGGCCACTGACGATCTGGCGTTGGAAGAAAAGGATCAGCACGAAGAGTGGCGCTGTGGCCGAGATTACGGCAGCTACGGCGAACATCACGTTGCCCTCCACCTGCGTCGAGCCAAGGAAGCTGGCGATCTTGGGGATCATCGTCTGGTTCTCCTGATTGAGCAGCAGGGCGGTCACGACAAAGTCGTTATACGCAAGCAGGAAGGAGAACAGCCCCGTCGTGATCACACCGGGCCACATCACAGGCACGATCACATGGCGAAAGGCCTGAAACCGTGTGCACCCGTCGACCATAGCGCTCTCGTCCAGATCCTTGGGGATGTTGAGAAAGAAGGAATGAAGCATCCACAGGGTGAACGGCTGGTTGATTGCGACCAGAACGATGATCGAGGTCGGGATATAGCCCCAGAGGTTCCATTCGAAAAACGGCACCAGATAGCCCGAGACCAGCGTGATATGCGGCATCGCGCGAAACACCAAAGCCAGCATCAGCAGCCAGAAGGCATAGCGGTAGCCCGAGCGCGCCAGCGCGTAGCCGCCCAGCGTGCCAAGGGTGAGGGAGATGATTACCGTGAAGAAGACGATAATCCCTGTATTCATCGCAGCGCGCCAGAATTCCTTCTCGATCCACGCGCCCTCATACCCCGCGCCCGTGAAGGGGCCGCCTGTTTCAATCAGGGTGCGCGTGCCGTAGATCGCATTGCGCCAGTCGGCTTTGGAAAAGAAATCCCCCTGCACTTTGAACGATCCCCAAAGCGTCCAGAGAAACGGAAAGGCGGCCACGATGATCCACGTGATCACCAGTATGGACGAGACGATGACAAGTGTGCTCGAGCGTTTTGTTGATGCTGCGGCCATGGTCAAACCACCTTTCGGTTAAAGTCGCGCCATGTGCGGACCAGCACAGGCGTCAGCAGGATTGCTACGCCAATAACGGTCAGCACGGATGTGGCCGCGGCCGAGGCGTATTGCACATTGTCGCCCAGCAGATCGCCGTAAATCTCGGTCGAAAGCGATGAGGCATTGGCCTGCGCCGAGAAGCCGATGATCGGCTCAAGCACGCGAAAGTTGTCCATGAGCTGGATAAGCGCCACAAAAACAAACAGCGGCCCCATATAGGGCACGACGACATAACGGATACGCTCCCACCGCGAGGCACCGTCGATCATAGCGGCCTCAAGCGTCTCCTCGGGCACGCCTTGCAGGCCTGCATAGAAGACCACAAAGGCAAAGGGGATGCCCGACCAGACACCATAAGTAAACAGGGTAAGCCACGTCAGCAAGGGCGAGGCCTTGAGAGAGAGGGCAGGATCGTCAAACACCCATTGCAGCGCCTTACCCAGAATACCGTCCGCATCAATCATCCAATAGAGGATCAGCGAGCCGACCAGCGGCGTTACGATCATGGGCAGCAATGATATAAAGATCGTCGGTCCTTTGGTCAGCTTTGGCAGGTTGTTCACGCCAAGCGCCACGGCAAGGCCCAGCAGAATGACCAACGGTGTGACAACAGCCGTGTAGGCCATCGTGAACGCCAGTGCTTTATAGAAAGGCAGATTCATCAGCTTCGAGCCGAAACTCGCGAGCCCCGTGGAGCTGCGCCACGCCTCTGCCACCTCGGCTGTAGCCAGATGGTTGCGGCTGAGATAGGTGCCGAGCCCGTTCCATTGGCCCAAAGGTGCGGCTTCTTTGAGGAGGGCTGTCGCTTCGAGGTCAACGGCGGTGCTGGGGGTGCAGCCGAAGGGGCCGCAGCTCTCTGTTGTGATGATGACTTGCTCGTGCTCGATGTGGAGCGATTGGATCACCACAGAGACAAGCGGAAAGGCGATGAACAGCAGCATCGCAAGGGCGGAGGGGAGGATGAACCAGAAAAACGTACGATGTGGCATCAGCGTCGCCCTGTTATGAGAATGATGGAGAAGAGGGCAACGCGCAGGCTGCCCTCTCTAGGTCTACGTGCTTACTGGAGAAAGCCCTGCGCTGTCGCAGCCGTCGTGTAGGCAGCGGTCACGTCAGCGAGCGCCTGCTCGGCTGATTCCGAGCCTTGCAAGAACTCGGCCAGATTCTCACCCAGAGCCGTGTGCATCAGGCCTACATAGGGCAGCATGGGGTAGGGGCGCGCGCCTGACTGGGCAGAAGCCACAACACCTGCGGATGCTGGTGTCGCCTGATATGCAGGGTTCAGCCAGACGGCCGCGTCCTGATTGGCCTCGACCACCTCGGTGGCCAGACCTGCCATCATCGCCTGAAAGCTGGCGGCGGCGTCTTCGTCAGAGATGTTGGTCGCGATTGTGAAGCCGTCCCACCACAGAGTGGTCGCAGGGATCGCGTTGCCGCCGAATGTGGGCGCCGCTGCCAGAACTGTCGAGCTTACGATAGACGCGTCAGAGCCTTCGTCGTCGAGGATCGGACCACCGCGTGAGCCCCACATAACCGACAATGCTGTGTCGCCTGCTTCCCAAAGCGCCTGCGTGGCGTTGGAATCGAAGGTCAGGAAGTCGGGATTGGAATAGGCGGTCAGCTCCTTGAGCATGTTGAGCGCGGCCACGCCGTTCTCGTTCTCGATGCTGGCGTTGGCAGTACCTGCCTCGAACAGCTCACCGCCAGTACCCATGTACATGTTGATGAACTCTTCCGCGAGGTTCCAGCCTGCGCCGGTGTTCAGCGCGACAGGCGTCTCCATGATGCCAGCGGCGCGGATGGCTTCCGCCGCGGCGACGACTTCTTCGTAGGTGGTTGGCACTGCAACACCGGCCTGTTCGAGGATATCCGCACGATAGAAGAGGTGCTGCGCGTTGGCCATGAAGGCAACAGCCATGACTTTGCCATCTACCGTGACCTTGTTCACATTTGGCAGATCGGGCGCATATTGTGCGATCAGATCATCAAGCGGGCGGATCAGACCGTCATTGAGCAGCGGCACGATGGAGGAGTTGGCGATCACAGCAACGCTGTATTCAGCAGGGTTGCCCGTCATGCCGGGCGCATTGAGCGTCTGATGCTCTTTGGTGAGGTTCGCGGTAACAGTAACCCCGTCACCCGCGCAGGCCTTGGCCGCTTCCGAGATTGCCTGAATGGCGGGGAAGTCATTGGCGATGATGGATACATTTCCTGCTGCGATGCCGCAGCCCGCGATAGCTGTTGTGCCCGACAAAACGGCGAAAGCTGTCCCGAGAGCGGCTGTCTTAAACATGTTCATAGTTTCAAATCCCTATCGTACAGGCCCCGCACAGCAGACCGAGGAGGCCGTTATTTGTTGTGTCCGGACAGCGCCGGCTTGGCCCTGACGAATCGGAGCACATCTGCATACGTGTGCAAGTAAATTCGCAAATACCCGGTTCTAGCAAGCGTTTTCTCTCTACTGGTGAATTTTCAGGCACCAGAAAAAAAAGAGTTGATAGAGGTAAAGATTCCTGCGTTGATTGCGTGCAAACGTATGCAGGAGGGCACGCCGTGGCCGAGGTTCAACTACGCAATATCTCCAAAAGATGGGGCAACTTTTTCGGGGTCGCTGATTTTGACCTGACCATTGCGGACCGCGAGTTTCTGGTGCTGCTGGGGCCGTCGGGCTGCGGGAAGACAACGACCATGCGTATGATTGCTGGGTTAGAGGATGCGTCGGGCGGAGACATCCTGATCGATGGCAAGCGTATCAATGATCTTGACCCCAAGGACCGCGATGTGGCGATGGTGTTCCAGAGTTATGCGCTTTATCCCAATATGAATGTCTATGAGAATATCCGCTTTCCGCTGAAAGTACGCGGCATCCCGCAGGGTGAGCACGACGAGCGGGTACGCCGCGCCTCTGCCATGGTGGAGCTTGACGAATTCCTGCACCGCCGCCCCGCCGAATTGTCAGGCGGACAACGCCAGCGCGTGGCACTTGCCCGTGCCATCGTGCGTGAGCCGAATGTGTTTTTGATGGATGAGCCGCTGTCCAATCTCGACGCAAAGCTGCGCGTCTCCACCCGTGCGCAGATCAAGAACCTGAGCCATGAGTTGAAGGTCACCACCATTTACGTGACCCACGACCAGATAGAGGCGATGACACTGGCCGACCGTGTGGTGGTGATGAACGGTGGCGTGGTCCAGCAGGTGGGCACGCCTACGGAAATTTATGACTGCCCCGCGAACGCCTTTGTCGCCAGCTTCATTGGCAGCCCTGCGATGAACCTGATGGAGGGTAAGCTAGAAAGCGGCACTTTCACAGCGCCAAACGTGCAGATCAGCGGCCTAAGTGGACCTGACGGGCCATGCACACTCGGCTTTCGCGCCGAGGATGCGAAAGCGGCGGAGGCAGGCGAGGTGAGTGCGCCGATCTACTCGCTCGAGCTTTTGGGTGATGCCACGATGGTCACAGTCAAATCAGGCGGCGCGTTGGTGTCCGTCAAAGCGCATAAAGAATTCCGCGCAGAAATTGGCGCGCCGTTTTCCGCCGCCATCTCCTCCGAGATTTGCCACCTGTTTCACAGCGAGACAGGCGAGCGCCTTTAATCATCAAGGTATATTTGAATGACAATCACCCATCTGAAATCAGGAAAACCCGAGTCCGAACGCGCCGAAGATGACGCGGCCGTGCGCAAAACGGTTGAGGCTACGCTCGCCGATATCCAAGCTCGCGGCGATGCCGCCGTTCGGGAACTGTCGGCCAAGTTCGACAAATACGAGCCCGAGAGCTTCCTGCTCAATGCCTCCGAGATTGAAGCGGCCATGCAAAAGGTCTCCACGCGGGATATGGAGGACATCAAATTCGCCCAGACCCAGATCCGCACCTTTGCCGAGGCGCAGCGTGCTTCCATGACCGATATCGAGGTCGAGACGATGCCAGGCGTGGTGCTGGGCCACAAGAACATCCCCGTGCAATCCGTGGGCTGCTACGTTCCGGGCGGCAAGTTCCCTATGGTGGCGTCTGCGCATATGTCCGTCCTAACCGCTACCGTAGCAGGGGTGCCGCGTATTGTGGCCTCCGCGCCGCCCATGAACGGCGCGCCGCATCCTGCCATTGTGGCGGCGATGCAGTTGGGCGGGGCGCATGAGATCTACGTAATGGGCGGGATGCAGGCCGTGGGCGCTATGGCCATCGGCACCCAGACGATTGATCCCGTGCACATGCTGGTAGGGCCAGGCAACGCGTTCGTGGCGGAGGCAAAGCGCCAGCTTTATGGCCGCGTCGGCATCGATCTGTTCGCTGGCCCGACCGAAACCATGGTGATTGCGGACGAGACGGTTGACGCAGAGCTATGCGCCACCGATTTGCTCGGGCAGGCAGAGCACGGTTACAACTCGCCCGCCTGTCTCATTACCACAAGCCGCAAACTGGCCGAGGAGACTTTGGCCGAGATCGACCGCCTGCTGGAGATCCTCCCCACGCGGGAGACGGCCTCCATCAGCTGGCGTGATTACGGTGATGTGATCGTCTGCGACACCCATGACGAGATGCTGCAGGTGGCCAATGATATGGCCTATGAGCATGTGCAGATTATGACGGACCGTGATGATTGGTATCTCGAGCAGATGCACAGCTATGGCGCGCTGTTTCTGGGGCCGCGCACCAATGTAGCCAACGGCGACAAAGTGATCGGTACCAACCACACGCTGCCCACGAAAAAGGCAGGGCGGTACACGGGCGGCCTTTGGGTCGGCAAGTTTCTCAAGACCCACAGCTACCAGCGTATTACCTCAGATGCCGCAGCAGCGCAGATCGGCGAATATGGTTCGCGCCTTTGCATGCTCGAAGGGTTCGTGGGCCATGCCGAGCAATGCAATGTCCGCGTGCGCCGGTATGGCGGTAAGAACGTGGCCTACGGGACGGCGGCGGAATGACCCTTCACGCTGCACTGAAGCCTTTGCAGAAGGCATTGGCGACGGCGACGGCGGAAGACGTGCAAAAAGCGCTCAAAGTCATCGCGCCCGACGCCGTGATCCACATGTGCCACCCGTTTGGTGATATCGACGCTACAGACGTCTATGACACGCTCTATGCCCCGCTCATGGATGCAATGCCTGATCTGGAACGGCGCGATATGGTCACCCTGACCAATGTGACGCCTGAGGGGGAGACATGGGTCGGCTGCATGGGCAATTACATGGGCACGATGCTGCGCCCGTGGCTGGATATCCCGCCCACGGGGCATCTCACCCACATGCGCTATCACGAGTTCTTCCGCATAGAGGAGGGCCGCGTCACCCAAGCGCAGATTATCTGGGACATCCCCGAAGTAATGATGCAGGCCAGCGCATGGCCAATGGCGCCACAGCTGGGCAAATACCTCGCTACGCCTGCGCCTATGACCCAAGACGGATTGGTCGCGGAGGGCGATGGCACCGCAACGATGGACCATGTGATCGCCATGCTGACCGATCTGTGCAAATACCCCTCCAACCCCGATCCTGCGGTGATGCAGCTTGAGACCTACTGGCATCCGCGCAGCAATTGGTACGGGCCTGCAGGCATCGGCACGGGGCGCGGTATCGCGGGGTTCCGCAACTGGCACCAGATACCGTTTCTCAAAGCAATGCCTGATCGCAAGCTTGATGCGCTGGGCGATCTGATGTCCCATTGGTTTGCCCAAGGTGACTACGTCTGTGAAACAGGTTGGCCCAACATGCGCCTCACCGTAAGCGCAGGAGAATGGATGGGGCTGGCCCCTGCGGGACGCGAAATACTGATGCGCAGTCTTGATTTCTGGCGCGTTGAGGATGGGCTCATCCGCGAGAACTGGGTGCTGGTGGACCTTTTGGACGTCTACCGCCAATTGGGCGTAGATGTTTTCGCCCGCATGCGCGAATTTAACAAGGCCCGCAATCTGGGGCCAATCACGCTGCCTGAGGGAGAATTTACATGAGCTTGCCGCAAACTCCGAGCTTTCGCCTTGAGGGCAAGCGGGCTTTGGTCACAGGGGCAAGCTCGGGCATTGGCCTCGCAGCCGCAGTTGCTCTGGGGCAGGCGGGGGCGGATGTGGTTCTGGTCGCGCGCGGGGCGCAGGCGCTGGACGATGTCTGGAACCAGATGACGGCGGCGGGCTATACGGCTACGGCCCTGCAACTCGACATTACCGATCTGGCTGCCACGCAGGCCGCAGTGGAGGCACAGGGCCCGTTCGACGTTCTGGTCAACTCGGCAGGGTTGGCGCGCCATTCTGCGGCTGTGAATACAACGCCCGAAGACTACGATGCCGTCATGGACGTGAACCTGCGCGCAGCCTATTTCCTGACCCGCACAGTTGCGGCAGGGCTGATCGCTGCAGGCAAAGGCGGCAGCCTCATCAATATATCTTCGCAGATGGGCCATGTCGGCGGGATCGAGCGCGCAGTGTACTGCGCCAGTAAACACGCGCTCGAGGGGATGACCAAATCCATGGCGATCGAATGGGGCAGCAGGGGCATCCGCGTCAACACGCTGTGCCCTACGTTCATCCGCACGCCGCTGGCCGAGCAGACACTCAAAAATCCTGAACGCCGCGCTTGGATCGAGAGCATGATCAAGCTGGGACGCGTGGGGGAGATCGAGGACATGATGGGCCCCGTGGTCTTTCTGGCCTCTGACGCCTCGGCGCTGATGACGGGCGCGAGTTTGCTCATTGACGGAGGTTGGACAGCTGACTGATGGCTGAGGGGAAAGTCACATCTTTGCACGTTGCGCGCCGCGCAGGTGTGAGCCAGTCGGCTGTGAGCCGCGTGTTCTCTGGTGCGTCCGCCTCCGAGCAGACAGTGCGCAAAGTGCGCAAGGCAGCCGAGCATCTGGGCTATCGCCCTAATCCGCTTGCCCGTGCCATGATCACAGGGAAAAGCAAGATCATCGGTCTGGTGGTCGCTTATCTCGATAATCAATTCTATCCGCTGGCGCTGGAGCATTTGTCCAATGCGCTGCAGGAGCAAGGGTATCACGTGCTGGTCTTCATGGCGCCCAACGATGAAGCGGCGGTCGAGAAGGTGGTGCATGACCTGATGGACTATCAGGTGGCGGGGATCATCACAGCCAGTGTCGGCATGACGAACGACCTGACGCAGCGCTGTACGGATGCTGGTATTCCTGTGGTGATGTTCAATCGCGGGCAGGACGGTAGCGGCATTTCCTCGGTCACATCCGCCAACGTTGCGGGCGGTGCGCAGATTGCAGATTTTCTTGTGGCGGGCGGGCATACACGCATCGCACATATCGCAGGGTGGGAAGGCTCTTCCACAGGCCGCGACCGCCAGCGTGGATTTACAGACCGTTTGGCGCATCACGCTATGGAGTCTGTCGCCATCATTGACGGTCATTTCGACCGCGAGATCGCGGCACAGGCCACACGCGACATCATGGCAGGACCACAGCCCGCAGACGCCATATTTGTCGGCAATGACCATATGGCATTTGCGGTCATGGATACGCTGCGCAGCGAATTGGGCCTGTCCGTTCCTGATGATGTGTCCGTCGTGGGCTATGACGATGTGCCGCTTGCGGCATGGGCCGCGTATGATCTGACAACGCTGCGCCAGCCGCTTGTCCGTATGGTCGAGGCGACGGTCGACACGCTGCTGGCCAAGATTACAGACGCAGCGCGCCCCGCACAAAAAATCGAAATCGAAGGGCCATTGATCCTGCGCGGATCGGCGAAAATACCAGAAGGATGGACAGCGTGAAGGGTTTCTCAGACAGGTTCGAGGATTTTCCCGATTATATCTTGGGCATTACCAAGGAGATCTGGGAGGACCGTGGCATTGCCACGCTGCACCACTATTATGCCCCCGATCTTGTCGTCCGCTCCCCTTCATCGGTAGTGGTTGGCAACGAGAACGTCATCGGAGCCACTATGGCCACGCTGGCCGAATTTCCTGACCGCACGCTTCTGGGGGAAGATGTGATCTGGTCCGGTACACCCGAGGAGGGCATGCTGTCCTCGCACCGCCTGTTTTCTACCGCGACGCATCTTGGCGACGGGGTCTACGGTAAGGCCACGGGCAAAAAGCTGGTCTACCGGATCATCGCCGACTGCCATGCGATCAATGACCAGATCAACGATGAATGGCTCATCCGCGATCAGGGAGCCATTGTGCGCCAGATGGGATGGGACCCTGCCGACTATGCCCGCAGCCTCATCGAGAGCGAAGGCGGACCCGAGAACGCGGTGCAGCCATTCACGCCTGCTATCGACAAACCCGGACCGTACAAGGGGCGCGGCAATCATAACGAGTGGGGCACACGCTATGCCGATCTGCTGACGCGGATCATGGGCGCGGATATGGCGGCGATCCCCGCTGTTTATGACCGCGCTTGCCAGCTCGAATTGCCGGGCGGTGTAACCGGCCACGGCTGGGGTGATGCCGACCGCTTCTGGATGGGCCTGCGCGCAGCCTTTCCTGATGCAAAGTTTGAAATCCATCACGTGATTGGCCGCGATGATCCGACCCTGCCACCCCGCGCGGCGGTACGGTGGAGCCTGCATGGCAAGCATTCAGGCTGGGGTGATTTTGGCAAGCCTACGGGCGCCGAGGTCCACATCATGGGCATCAGTCACGCCGAGTTTGGTGCGATAACAGGCACCGAGCCCAAACTGCGCCGCGAATTTGTAAATATTGACGAAACCGCGATCTGGAAGCAGATCCTTTTGCGCACAGGTGCTCTATGACCCCGCAACAGATGAACGAACGCATCGTCCGATACGGCGAATTGCGCCCTTGCAAAACCGCCTTTATCGACGCCCACACGCCTGGCTCGGACCAGAAAGAGAACTTCACCATCATCGGCGGTGGCGTCTCGGAAAGCCCTGACCAGCACGTGCACATCGCCATCCCGCACGGGTTTAACATCGGGGCCGCAGGCCAGCCGCCCCATTGCCGCAATTCCCTGCACAATCACCGTACGGCGGAGGTGTTTTTTATCCTCTCGGGTCGCTGGCGCTTTTTCTGGGGGCAGCATGGGGACGCGGGTGAGGTCATCCTCGAGGAGGGTGACATCTTCAACATCCCGACCAATATGTTCCGTGGCTTCGAGAATGTCGGAACCGACTATGGAATGATCATGGCGATCCTCGGCGGGGATGATGCAGGCGGTGGTGTGATCTGGGCGCCCCATGTGATCGAGGATGCGCAAGCGCACGGCCTCGTGCTGGGCGACAACGGCAAGCTTTATGACACCAAACAGGGTGATGCGCTGCCAGAAGGCGTCTCTCCGATGCCCGTGCTGACACAGGCCGAACTGGCGACGGTCAACACGCCAACCCCTGCGCAAGTGGTCGGCGGCTATGTGCGCCGCTACCTTGATATGCTGGCGCTTGCGACCAGTGGTGATCCCGTGAAAGTCATCGGCGAGACAGGGCTCATCCGCGACAAGCCCGGATTTGACGTTGATCTCATCACCCGCGATTGCGCGACAGACGCCCCCCACAGCCATGACCGCCCGTCAGTCCTGATGCCGGTGAAAGGGCATTGGAAAGTGACATGGGACGGCGGCGACACCGTACTCGCCCCTGGTGATACGATGTCGGTGCCCGAGGGGTTGAGCCACGCAGCGGTTCCGTCGATGACTGGAGAAGCCGCGCTTTACCATGTGGTCGCCACCAATGACGCCGCTGGCCCCACGTGGGAAGGATAAAAGATGACTGTACTAACAACCCATGTAGGCTCGCTGCCCCGCTCTCAGGAAGTAGTGGATTTCATTTTTGCGCGCGAAAACAACACGCCCTTTGATCAAAGTGCTTTTGACGCGGCGATGACATCCGCCGTCTCGGACACGGTGGCCAAACAGGTCGCAGCAGGGGTCGGGATCGTGAGTGACGGCGAGACTTCCAAGATAAGCTATGCCACCTACGTCAAAGACCGCTACACTGGATTTGATGGTGACAGCCCGCGCAACGCGCCAGCGGACCTCAAGCAATTCCCGGGCTTTCTCAAGCGTCTTGCCGAAGGTGGCGGCACGCCCAAATACGCGCGGCCCATGTGTGTAGGTGAAGTCAAATCCAAAGGGCAGGGCGAGCTGGAAAAGGACATCGCAAACCTCAAGGCGGCGATGAGCACGCATGGGGCCGAGCGCGGTTTCATGAACGCGGCCTCGCCGGGGGTGATCTCGCTTTTCCTGCAAAACGATTTCTACAAAACCCGTGAAGCCTATCTCACTGCTCTCGCCGATGCGATGAAGGCGGAATACGAGACGATTGTCGCCTCTGGTCTAGACCTGCAACTTGATTGCCCCGATCTCGCACTCTCGCGGCATATGCTTTTCAATGACCTCACAGATGCGGAATTCGTGAAGATCGCCAACAGTCACGTCGAAGCGCTCAACCATGCGCTGTCGGATATTCCGGAAGAGAAGGTCCGCATCCACATTTGCTGGGGCAACTACGAGGGGCCGCATGTCTGTGACGTGCCCATGGCCACGATGTTTGACACACTTATGTCCGCTAAAGCGCGTTATGTTCTGTTCGAGACATCCAACCCCCGTCATGGCCATGAATGGACAGTGTTCCGCGACCGCAAGGGAGATATTCCCGATACAAAAGTGCTCGTGCCGGGGGTGGTCGACACCACCACCAATTTCGTCGAGCATCCCGAACTGGTGGCCCAACGGATTGACCGCTTTACGCCGTTGGTGGGCCACGACCGTGTGATCGCAGGATCAGATTGCGGTTTCGGCACCTTTGCGGGCTTTGGCGCGGTCGACCCTGACATTGCCTTTGCCAAGCTCAAAGCGCTTTCGGACGGGGCAGCGCTCGCCTCATGACACTGCCGCTGATCCTGCTGCCTGGCATGATGTGCGATGCACGCTTGTTTGCGCCGCAAGTTGAGACGTTAGGCGCGCAGCGCGCGGTCAAAGTTGCGGATATCAGTGGGCTTGAAACGATGCACGATCTGGCGGCCGCCGTGCTTGCGGATGCGCCGCCTGTATTCGCGCTGGGCGGTTTGTCGATGGGCGGGATCGTCGCGATGGAGATGGTGCGACAAGCGCCCGAGCGTGTGGCCAAGCTTTGTCTGATGGACACCAATCCGTTGGCGGAAACGGAGCAGGTCGCAGCCCGCCGCGCACCCCAGATTGAAAAGGCGCAGGCAGGCCAGTTGGACGCCGTGATGCGCGACGAGATGAAGCCGAACTACCTTACCGACGGTCCAAACCGTGCGGCGATCCTTGATCTATGCATGGAGATGGCCTTGGACCTTGGGGCGGAGGCCTTCGTGCGCCAATCAAAGGCCCTGCGCGCGCGACCGGACCAATCCGAAACCCTGCGCGACGTCACTGTGCCAACGCTGATCCTATGTGGGCGCGAGGACAAGCTTTGCCCCGTGTCGCGCCATACCCTAATGCACGCGTTGATGGCGGGGTCCATGCTTGAGATCATCGAAGGGGCAGGGCATCTGCCCACGCTGGAACAACCTGAGACAACAACGGCGGCACTGGTCCGCTGGCTGGAGAGAGAATGACAAAAGACGTTCTGGACGACACGCTGCTGGCGCTTTTGCGCAGCGTGGATACACCGACGGTTTGTAATGCGATCGAGGTCGCACAGGGCAAGCGCGGGTTTGATGCGTTTACCCGTGGCACGATGCTGTGCTCGGACACCGATGGCGGTGCGATGGTGGGCTATGCGGTCACGGCCAAGATTGCCGCTGTCGAGCCACCGTCTGAGGCGCCCGACGTAATCCGCGCACGGCGCATGGCCTATTACAAAGCAATGGCAGAGGGGCCAAAGCCTTCGGTCGCCGTTGTTGAGGATCTCGATTATCCCCACGCCATTGGTGCCTATTGGGGAGAGGTGAACACTACCATCCACAAGGGGTTCGGAATGTCTGGCGCGCTGACCAACGGGGTGATGCGCGATCTGGGCGATATGGCCGAGGGCTTTCCCGTGGTCGCAGGCTCCATCGGGCCGAGCCACGGGTTCGTGCATGTGCGCGAGATTGGCACGCCTGTGACGATTTTCGGCATGACTGTCGCGCAGGGTGATCTAATCCATGCCGACCGTCACGGCGCGGTTGTCATCCCGCCAGAGGTTGTCGGGCAACTGGGCGCTGCGATTGCCAAGATGCAGGAGACGGAGAAGCTGGTACTGGAGCCTGCGCGCACGGCAGGCTTTGACTTTGCAGCGTTCGAGAAAGCATGGGCTGCCTTTGAAAAATCGCGCACCTAAGTGCGCGCACAGCCCCGCCGTGACAGGGCTGTGCGGAAGGATCTAGGCTTGTGAAAGGCCGTGATCGATGTCGGACAGGACTTTGGCCACTTCCGCCTCTTCAATCACCAAAGCAGGCGAACAGATCAGGTTTGGTCCAGAAACGCGCACCATCGTGCCAGCGGCATAGGTTGCCTCATAAACGGCGTCGATGCGCTTTTTATCGAGCGGTGTCTTTTTGTCCTTGTCGCCAATAAGTTCCATCGCTGTCATCAGACCCACGCCGCCACGGACATCACCGATTATGTCGTGTTTCTCCATCAATGCTTTGAAGCCCTCGAACATCTGGGTGCCACGCGCGGCAGCATTGTCTTTGACGTTGAGGCGCTGTGTCTCCTTGAGACAGGCCACAGCCGCCGCCGCCCCCACGGGATGACCCGAATAGGTATAGCCCGAGCCGATGTTGGCCACGCCCGCAGTGTCGCCCTCGAAGGTCTCGGCCACGGCGTCTGAAATCATCACCGCACCAAAAGGGAAGTAGCCGTTGGTGATGGCTTTGGCGGTAGATATCATATCGGGCTTGATTCCAAAGTGACGCCCGCCCGACCAGCTGCCAAGACGGCCAAAGGCGGTGATGACCTCGTCCAGCAGCAGCAGGATGCTGTGACGCGAACAGATTTCGCGCACGCCTTTGTGGAAACTCGGATGCGGCGGGATCACACCGCCTGCACCCAGAACAGGCTCCATGATGAACGCCGCGATGGTGTTCGGACCTTGGAAAGCGATCTCGTCTTCGAGCGCTTGCAAACAGAGCTGGGCCAGCTTTTCGGGATCCGTTTCATTGAATGGATTGCGGTAGGTATAGGGGGCGGGCAGGTGGTGACATCCCGCCAGCAGCGGCTCGTATTGCGTGCGGAAGTTGGCGTTGCCGTTGATGGAGGCGCCGCCTGTATGCGTACCGTGATAGCCCTTCTTGAGCGATAGATATTTGGTGCGCCCCGCCTGACCACGCACCTTGTGATACTGCCGCGCGAGACGCAGCATGATCTCGACGCTGTCAGAGCCGCCAGAGGTAAAGAAAGAGCGCGACAGCCCGTCAGGCTCGAAGAATTCAGCCAGCATGTAGCTGAGTTCAATCACCTGATCATTCGACGTGCCACGGAATGTGGCATAATAGGGCAAGTCGTCCAGCTGGCTTTTGATCGCCTCCTTCACGGCCGCGTTCGAGAAGCCCAAGTTGACGTTCCACAGACCGCCCACCGCATCAATCGTTTCATGCCCGTCGATATCGGTGATGCGCACACCGCTGCCCTTGGTCACGATGCGCGGCGGGTTGGCGTGCATGTCGGCGGGGTGGGCCATCGGATGCCACATATGGCGCGCATTGTTGGCCTTGAGAAAATTTTCGTCTTTCATTTCAGGTGCTCCTGCAAAGGGGATTGATGAGGGGCGGCGGGTTGGATGCCACCCAATTCGCGGGTGAGCTTTTGACCAGCTGTCAAAAGCGCTGTTTCAATTTTGCGTGCCAGTGCCCCGTCAAATCGTGATGCGACGGCGGCCACTGCGATGGCCCCTGCTGGTCTGCCATTCGCACCGAAAAAGGCGACAGAGGTACCGATGACATCAGCTTCATAAGACTGGTTTGCACGGGCAAAACCTTGGGTGAGAGTCTGCGCGAGTGCGGCACGAAATGCAGGTTCCGAGGGCAGGGTGTTCTGAGTGAATTGCTCCAGATCCGATGCGGCAATCATCGCGGCGCTTTCGCTGGCTGGCAGATGGGCGGCAATCGCAAGACCTGATGCAGTGGCGTGCACGGGCAGATCGATGGAGGGGTCCATAAAGACGCGGGTTGCGCGGTCGGGTTCCGCGACCGACACGTTCATCAGGCGACCAGAGGACAAAAGCGTTGCATGGGCCGTCTCTTGGGTCAGGTCCCGCAAGGCCTCCACATGCGGTTGCAGGATCGCCATCAGGGGGAAGCTCTGTTCGCGGATGCGTGCAAGGTTAATCGGGGCCAGCCCGAGGTGATAGTGCTTGGTGCGTGCATCCTGCTCGACAAAGCCGTTACGCTCGAGCGCCGTCAGACAGCGTAGTGTCGTCGTCTTATCGAATCCTGCCAGCCGCGCAAGCTCGCTCAGCCCCAGTGTGGGATTCTGGACCGTGAAATGGCGCAGCAGCGACAGGGCTTTGTCGACAGTGCTCATAACGGGTTTCGACATGGGGCGGGGGCTCCTCGTGGTGCGGGTTCACAGTAATGTTGACAGAACAAAAGGTGCAGTGCAAACTATATGTACCGACGGTAACAATAGCGTACCGACGTGGTCAAGACACGATCTGCTCGACAATTTCACGGGGGCGAAGACCTCCATCAGGGAGAATGAAATGAAGACCATCACCAAGGCCGTATTGGCCGCCAGCACGGCGCTTGCCCTGCTTGCCGCACCTATCGCGGCTGTCGCCGAATACCCCGAAAAGCCGGTTTCATTTGTGGTGCCTTGGCCTCCGGGTGACCTCGAGGATGTGCTGACGCGCATGATTGCCGAAGACTTCCAGATTAAATACGGCGTGCCAGCGGCTGTGGTGAACAAGCCCGGCGGCGGCGGTGGCCCGTTCCCGGGGGCTGTTGAAGTGGCCAATGCGCCTGCGGATGGCTACACAGTCGGTTCCTTCATTATCGCGGTGCCTGTTGTCGGCCCGAACATCGGCATTCCAGAGTTGAGCCCCGATCCGTTCGAACCGCTTGGCACATTCCTGACGTATCCCTTCGTGATCGTGGCAGGGGCCGATGCGCCCTATGACGATATGGCAGGACTGGCTGCGCATGCGAAAGAAAACGATGTGGTGCTCGGCCACTTTGGCGCGCCGTTGGTTCCAACGCAGGTGACCAAGGCGCTCGCCAAAAAGATGGAGTTCTCCTACGCTTCGGACGCTGCATTCGATGCGCTTGACTGCAACACGCTGGCTTCTGGCGATGTGGATGTGATCAACACCACGCTGCAACTGGTGCTGCCGTGCTTGGACGATGTCAAAGTGCTGGCCTCCATCGGTGGCGAGCGGATCAGCCTGACACCTGATGCACCCACCGTGGCCGAGCTTGCGCCCGAGTTGAACGTATCGCTCTGGAACGGCTTGTTTGTGCACAAGGACACGCCTGCGGATGTGCGTGAAAAGATCATCGAAGTTGCCTCGGAGACAGTGATGTCCGAGCGCGCCCAAGCGCTGGCCGCCGAGACTGGCGCGCTGGTCTACTGGATCAATGCCGAAGACAGCAAAGCGCTGATCGCCAAGGATATCAAGACAATGGGTGCCATCGGCGCCATGCTTGAGTAAACTGGTCGCAGCGCTGCCCTTGGCGGGGAGGCGCTGCATCCGCGCGCTTTGGGCCATTTCACAAAAGGGCACGCCACCATGACCCGCCTCAAAGGGCTGCAAGAGCTTTTTAAACGCTATAGGCGCCCCGGTGATATTGTTTTCGCTTGGGTTTTCCTGCTCTTCTCGCTGTTTCTGCTAAGCCAGCTTGGCACCCAAGCGCCGTGGAAATCAGGAGGCAAGACGTTCACCCAGCCTGCCTTCTGGCCGACAATCTCCATCATAATTATGGCAGGGTTTGCCGCCCTCCATCTGCTCTCATCCGCCTTGTCCCCACGTATCCTGGGGCGCTGGGCCGAGGTATGGGCGTGGGTCCGCTCGGTCGAATACGCTGGCTGGTTCATGGCGTACGTCTTTATTGTGCCGCAGCTGGGCTATCTGGGCACAACGATCATCTTCGCGGTGCTGTTGGCCTTGCGCGCAGGCTACCGCGATAGGCGAACCTTTCTTGCGATGGCCCTGACAGGCATCGCAATTGTAGTTTTGTTCAAGTCGCTATTGCAGGTCAAAATACCGGGGGGGGCGATTTACGAATTCCTGCCCACCGCGCTGCGCTCCTTCATGCTGACCTATTTCTGAAAGACCTGACTGATGGATGTACTCACCTCTGCTGTGACGTTGTTGATGGACTGGCAGGTGCTGCTGGCGCTGCTGATCGGCTCCATCGGCGGGGTGATCATCGGTGCGATCCCCGGAGTGGGGGCGGCGGTGGCCATTGCGATCCTGCTGCCAGCGACTTTTGCCCTGCCGCCCTTGGTCGGTCTGGTGATGCTGCTGGGGATCTACGGCTCTAGCATGTATGGGGGCGCGCTGCCTGCGGTGTTGATCAACACACCGGGCACGGCGGTGAACGCGCTGACGACGTACGACGGCTACCCGATGACGCAAAGGGGCGAGGCGCGACGCGCTGTGGCACTTGCCTATTCCGCCTCTTTCTTTGGGGGCATCTTCTCGATCCTGTGTCTGATGCTGCTGGCCCCGCTGCTGGCCAAGATTGCTCCGCATTTCGGCTCTCGCGAGATTTTTCTTGCGGCTCTTCTGGGCATCATCCTTGTGGTGCTGGCCCACCGCGGCCAGATTTTCGCTGCGGGTATGCTCGCCGCGTTCGGGATCTTCCTGCAAACCGTAGGGCTTGAGCCGATCACCTACTCGCGCCAGTTCACCTTTGGCCAGACGTGGCTCACCTCTGGCGTTGATCTGATTGTTGTTGTGCTGGGCCTCTTCGCGCTGAGCCAAGCATTCTTGCTCCTCACCCAACCCGACGAAAGTCCTGAGATGGTTTCGATTGAAGGCTCCATGCTATCGGGGCTCAAGGAGTTATGGCTTTATAAACGCGTGGCGACTGTCGCATCGAGCCTTGGAGTCTTGATGGGCATGATCCCCGGTGTGGGAGAGTTCACGGCACAATTCATGTCCTACACCTATGCGCAGAAGACCTCAAAAACGCCCGAGTTGTTTGGCAAGGGGGCGCCCGAAGGGTTGATTGCTTCGGAGGCGGCCAACAACGCCGTACCGGGTGCGGCGATGATCCCTTTGCTGGCGCTCGGCATTCCGGGGGAGGCGCTCACGGCGATGATGCTTTCTGTCTTCTATGTGCACAACGTGATCCCCGGCCCGCAGTTGTTCCAGAACGACATGCCGTTTGTCATGGCGCTCTATCTGGCGTTGTTGGTGCTCAATATGATTGTGCTGGCGTTTCTCATGGTGTCCACCAACCGCCTGACCAAAATGATCGAACTGCCCACGCGGCTCATTGGTGTGACGATCCTGTTGCTGGGTTTTGTGGGCGTCTACAGCTTGCGCAATTCTATCACGGATTGCGCCATCGCGGCGGGGTTTGGCGTGTTTGGCGTTATCCTGAAACGGCTCAACCTGCCTATCGTGCCGATTATCCTCGGCATGGTGCTCGGCGGAATCATGGAGACCAAGCTGCGTTCGGCCATGCCACGGGTGAAGGACCCGCTGGACATGATTGAACGCCCGATTGCGATGATAATCTTCGTCATGATTCTGCTGGTGATCGCCCTGCATATCCGCACGCTGGTAAAGGAGGCGCGCAATCCACCGCGCGATGTGGACACTGATATTCATCCTACGCAACAGGGCCAGTAAGGGAGCACACCCATGAGCAAAACCATACTCGTCATCGGCACCTATGACACCAAGGACGAAGAGCTGCATTATGTCGCCGAGCGGATCGAGGCGATGGGGGGCAGCGTTGTCTCGATGGATGTGAGCGTGCTGGGCGATCCGTCAAAGCCCGCCGATTGGTCCAAGCATCAGGTGGCCGAAGCCGGCGGTTCCAGCATTAAGGCCGCCATCGACAGCGGCGACGAGAATACGGCCATGCAGATCATGGCGCGGGGCGCGGCGCTCCTCACTGCGCAATTGCACAGTGACGGCGCGATTGACGGCATGATTGCCCTTGGCGGGACGATGGGCACCGATCTGGCGCTCGATTGTGCGCAGGCCCTGCCGATGGGCGTGCCAAAATATGTCGTCTCCACCGTAAGCTTTTCACCCATCATCCCGACAGAGCGCCTCAGCCCCGATATCCAGATGATCCTCTGGGCGGGCGGGCTTTATGGCCTCAACGCGATCTGCAAATCCTCGCTGTCCCAAGCGTCGGGGGCCGTGTTGGGCGCTGCCATGGCGGTGGAAGCGCCTGAGGCCACGCGGCCGATGATCGGGATGACTTCACTAGGGTCGTCCTGCCTCAAGTATATGAAGCTGCTGCGCGATCCGCTGATTGAACGGGGCTTTGACGTCGCTGTGTTTCACGCCACGGGCATGGGCGGTATGGCGTTCGAGGCGCTGGCCCGCCAAGGAAAATTCGCCGCTGTGATGGATTTTTCACTCCAAGAGCTGAGCAATTTGGTCGGTGGCTCGGTTGTGCATTCAGGTCAGGACCGTTTGACGGGGGCAGGGGCCGCGGGTGTGCCTCAAATTGTTGCCGCAGGCTGCGCCGACCTAATTGATTTTGCAGGCTGGCAGGAAATCCCAGCACAATATGGCGACCGCCCGCTACACGAGCATAACCGCCTGATCAAATCCGCCGTTCTGTCAGCGCAGGAGCGGCGTGCGGTGGTTCAGGCGATGGCAGAACGTTTGGCAGAAGCAAAAGGCCCCGCTCATGTCCTGATGCCCACCCAAGGCATTGAGGAATGGGACAGGGAAGGCGAGCCGATGTATGATCCAGAAGCACTGGCGGCGATGGTGGACGAGATGGGCAAGGCCGTCAAAGCGCCAACCGAGCTGACGATGCTGGACTGTCACATCAATGATCAGGCCTTCGCGGATGCAGCGCTTAGGGTTCTGGACGGCTGGATCGCCGATGGCTCTGTCAAACCCATGCTTTAGGATGTGGCATGGGCGAGATGCTTTTTGCCTGCGTCCCGTACCAAGGCTGCAATCTCTTCTAATTGGACCGAAAGCGCGGAGGTCTTGCGCCAGATCATGCCAACAGTGCGTTTGGGGTGAGGCGCGCCCATTGGCGCCACGCTGACGCGTGCCGAGCGTGTCTCAACAGGAACAGCCATTTCGGGGATAAGCGTCACTCCGATGCCAGCGCCCACCATCTGGACAAGCGTGCTGAGCGATGAGCCGTCCAGTCCCTCGCGCGGCAGGGCATTGCGCAGGGTGCAAAACGACAACGCCTGATCGCGAAAGCAGTGTCCTTCCTCCAGCAACAAAAGTTGCATCTGGCTAAGCGCATTCATATCGGGCACGGGGCGTTCGGCATCGGCCTCGGGGCGCACCAGCACCATCGCTTCGTCAAAAAGTGCCACCTCCGTCAGTGCAGGCTCGGAGACGGGCAGGGCCACGATAGCGCAGTCAAGCTTGCCGTCGCCCAGCTCCTCGATGAGTTTGTGGGTCATTGTCTCGCGTACCAGCAGATCAATTTCGGGAAAGCGGGAGGTGATCTGCCCGATTATCGAAGGCAGCAGATAGGGCGCGATGGTGGGGATGACGCCAATGCGCAAACGGCTGAGCGCTGTGCCGCCCACGCTGCGCGCCAGATCGCCCAAGGCTTCTGCCTCCCGCAAGATTGTGTTTGCACGGGGGGCAAACTGCTCTCCGAAGGCTGTCAGCTGGACGTGGCGCGCAGAGCGCTCGAAAAGCTGATGGCCCACCGCCGCCTCAAGGGCTGCGATCTGTGCCGAGAGGGCAGGCTGGGAGATCGCGCAAAAATCGGCAGCGCGGCCAAAATGGCCCTGCCGCGCGACGGCTTCGAAATAGCGGAGCTGTTTAAGTGTGAAATTGATCATAGGCTTAACTTATCATGATAATCAGAAAATCAAACTTAAACATATCGGCGGGCTTTGTTAGAACGATTGTAAGGGATGCGAATCCTTAAATTGATTTTCAAACATGGAGAGAGTGTATGATGGACGGATCAGACAACGGCGAACAGGGCTGCCCGATGGGCTTTGGCACGGCAAAGCAGGTAAAGAACGCCTCCCGCTCCAACCGCGAATGGTGGCCGAACCAGCTTAACCTCAAAATGCTGCATCAGAACCAGCCTGCGGGCGATCCGATGGGCGGCACCTTCAACTACGCCGAAGCGTTTGCCCAGCTCGATCTGGATGCGTGCAAGGCTGACATTTTTGCCTTGATGAAAGACAGTCAGGACTGGTGGCCTGCGGACTACGGTCATTACGGCCCGTTCTTTATCCGCATGGCGTGGCACTCCGCAGGGACCTACCGCACCGCTGATGGCCGCGGTGGTTCTTCGTCAGGGACACAGCGCTTTGCGCCGCTCAATTCATGGCCAGACAACGGCAACCTTGATAAGGCGCGTCGCCTTTTGTGGCCGGTCAAACAGAAATACGGCAACAAGATCAGCTGGGCCGACCTGATGATCCTCGCGGGCAATTGCGCGCTTGAGGACATGGGCTTTGAGACATTCGGATTCGCGGGTGGCCGTGAGGACATCTGGGAGCCCGAGGAGGACATCTATTGGGGGTCCGAGGAAAACTGGCTCGAAAATTCGGGCGGTCCAAACACGCGCTATACCGGCGACCGCGAGCTTGAGAACCCGCTGGCCGCCGTGCAAATGGGTCTGATCTACGTCAACCCCGAGGGCCCTGACGGCAACCCCGATCCGCAGGCGTCGGCTTATGACATTCGCGATACCTTCGCGCGCATGGCGATGAACGACGAAGAAACCGTCGCACTCGTGGCGGGCGGGCATACTTTCGGTAAATCCCACGGTGCAGGCGACGCGGCACATGTAGGCTCGGAGCCTGAGGGCGCACCTATCGAGGCGCAGGGCTTTGGCTGGCTTTCAACCTATGAAAGCGGCAAGGGCAAGCACGCGATCACCTCCGGTATCGAGGGCGCATGGACCCCCACACCTACAACGTGGGATATGTCCTATTTCGACACCCTGCTGGATAACGAATGGGAGCTCACCAAATCTCCCGCTGGTGCGCACCAGTGGAAACCTGCAAACGGTGCACTGGCAGATGCCGTGCCTGACGCGCATGATGACGAGCGTCACGCGCCCATGATGACCACCGCTGATCTGGCCCTGAAAGTGGACCCGATTTATGCAGAAATCTCCAAGCGGTTCCACGCCAACCCTGACCAGTTCGCCGACGCCTTCGCGCGCGCATGGTACAAGCTGTGCCACCGTGACATGGGCCCGACAACGCGTCACTTGGGCAAGGAAGTTCCCAAGGAAGAGCTGATCTGGCAGGATCCGATCCCTGCACCGGAACACGAGTTGATCGGTGAAGCAGATGTGGCCGATCTCAAGGCGAAAATCCTCGCTTCCGATCTGACCATCGCCGAGCTGGTCTCGACGGCTTGGGCGTCTGCCTCCACCTTCCGTGGCTCTGACAAACGCGGCGGTGCCAATGGTGCGCGCATTCGTCTGGCGCCAATGAAGGATTGGGAAGTGAACCAGCCTGCACAGCTTGCAAAAGTTCTGGACACGCTGGAAAGCATCCGCGCTGATTTTGGCAAGCCTGTCTCAATGGCCGACATGATCGTGCTTGCAGGGTCCGCCGCGGTAGAAGCAGCAGCCAAGGCAGGCGGTCACGATGTGACTGTGCCGTTCACGCCAGGCCGTGGTGATGCGACCCAGGAGCAGACGGACGTCGAGAGCATTGATGTGCTCAAGCCCGCCGTTGACGGCTTCCGCAACTACCAGCCGCGCGAGTTCAAAATCTCCGCCGAGGAGCTGTTGGTCGACCGCGCTCAACTGCTGATGCTCACAGCGCCAGAGATGACTGTGCTGGTTGGCGGCTTGCGTGTCTTGGGCGCCAACTATGACGGTGCGACCCACGGTGTATGGACAGAAAACCCCGGTACGCTCAGCAATGACTTCTTCCGCGCGCTGATGGATATGGACGTGACATGGACTGCCGCCAACGAGACAGGCGACGTGTTCGAGGCGCGCCACACAAGTACAGGCGACGTTATGCGCACGGGCACACGCGTCGATCTTGTGTTCGGCTCCAACAGCCAGCTTCGCGCCTTGGCCGAGGTCTATGCGGCCGGTGACGGTGAAGCGTTGTTCGTAGAGAAGTTCGTCGCGGCATGGGTTAAAGTGATGGAGCTCGACCGCTTCGATCTGCACCGCTCCGTCCTGCGCTAAACACATCGACGAATGAGAAAAGACGCGGCTCCTTTCGGGGCCGCGTCTTGCGTTTCTATAGGTGGGAATTTGCCCTGCTAGATGCGACGGCAGAGGCGAAGATCTAGCAGGCCGATGCTCCGGAAAGCCTAGGCCGAATGCGCTGGGATTTTGCGCAAGCAAATCTGTATTTCGATCTGCGCGCCTGCGCTTACACCGTCAAAAGACTTGGGTACTGAACCTGTGTCGGGGCGCAAGAATACGCCGCTAGAGGCACAGGCGACTTCGATAGCGTTATTGCTTATATCCTCCACCGAGAAGCCATGCCCGTCTTGAGAAACCCCTGCGGCCACGCGAAAAACGCGCCCGTCGGCCACGGTCTTTAGTTTGATGTAAACGACTTCGAAATCAGTGGTTTCCAAGTCGTGTTCGAACCTGAAACGCGCATCAACGCGTATTGGCGTCCAGCTGGATGTGTAGTGGGTATGCACGCCGCTTGGCGTTGAGAGGCTACCATCCGCATGCCCCCGAAACGCTTCCACCAGACTGTCGGTGTCTTTGCCCTTGCCAGAGGCATAGCCCACGATGTCAGCAGTATAATTGCCGTCCGCGCCGCTGGTCTTGACCACCGTGAGCGCCCCGCCAGCACCGTAGCTATGCGTTTTACTATCGGGATCGTCATTCCTCCCACCGGGAATTTGGAGCAGGTGGCCCACTTCGAGATTAGCAGGAATATTAGTGCCGTATCGGTCATCGACGATGCGGTCTGTGACCCAATAGGGCCCCGTGCTGGTGCTGCCGTCGGCGTTCAATTCAATGCTCTTGAACGAGGTCCGTGTCCCTTCTAGCGGGTCGAGCGCGGAGACGTGGTGGCGGGTGTGGGTGGGAATGGAGGCAAGCCTTGCTTGGTAGGGCGTTGCCACGGTTATTGCCCCAAGTGCCACGAAGTCTTTTGCAACATGGTCCCAGCGCGTGATCTTTACCTGATCGCTGCCATCGGTGAAACGCACCAACGGGTAGGTAAGATCGGTCACTGCCGTCTCGGCATGACCCGGGATGTGCACGCCTGCATTTATGAACGTGCAGCCGTTATGCGCGACACTGTGCATGTCGGATTGTTTGGTGGCGGTATCTCCCATGACATGACCGCTAAACCATGCGGACACGGGGTGCTGCTTCATGTGATCGGTAAAGCGCTGGCTTTGGCTGATGTATTGATCACTTAGCGGGTTTGAAGAGGTCGCCATTCCCGTTCCGAACACGGGCTGGTGGCTGAACACAAATTTGTTGAAACCCGCGTGGTTCTCGATGACCTGAGTGTACCAGTCGAAAACATAGTCGGTGATGATGCCTTCGGTGCCTTCCCCCATATCGCCAAGATAGATAAACAGGAAATTCCCCCAGATTTCATAGTAAAACGTTTTCTGGAAATAGCGTTTAAAATGGTAGAAGGGATCGCCTTCTTCTGGCGCAGTGCGTTCGCTCAGAGGTCTGTAGTCGCGGTCGTGATTGCCCGGGATCGGGCTGATGTAAGCGACGCCGCTGCCTTCAAGATCCGCAATCACATCAGGAAAATCGTAGTAGGGCACTTTGTTCGAAGCCAGCTCGGCCGCATCGGGAGGGCCGCGGTCGATGATGTCACCCCCTACGACCAAATGGTTCACACTTGGATGGTGGACCCGCAGTTCGTTCAAGATATCGCGGCAAATCTGGACCTGATCGGGAAACCCGCCAGCATGGCTTTTGTGATCGGGATTGGCGTCGGGTTGCAGGTCCTGCATGACCGCGATTGTGCGCTGCTGCGGCTGGTCAACGAGCAGCTCGCGCCCTTCTTGGGTGGGGCGGTCGCCGTCAGTCTGCACCGTCACCCCGTTTTGCGCTGCATTTGCCATGGAGGCAGGGGCCAACGCCGCACCCGTTGCCAGAAATTTACGGCGATCCATCGATTAACTCCTGTAAGTGCAGGACACGCCCACATGGCCCGACAACCTGTTTGGTAACCACTAATAGTGACTACACCAAAAACTGAAAGGAATTTGCATGTTCCACGATTCTCTGTTGTCCGTTGGGCTCTTTGCTAATTTCTCGGTCCCCAGCTTGGCCTGCGCGCGCAGCATCGAAGAACATAAACAGTCCTAGATTGGTGATTGGTAGGTATCGAACGGATTTGGCATGCTCCGCTTCGACGGGCGCACTACTCCTCATCCTGCTGGAAACAGTACGTCCGCCACAATCGAACTTACAAAAACTGGCCTGCTCGTTTCAGGAGGTGCCGCTACGGGAACCCAAGCCATTCAGTTTGTCGCGGATGCCAGCTTCGTCCTGCACGCCCCGAGCCGGACCATCTTGAACCAAGGTGCCGCGTGGTTCGACGAAAACCCTTGGATCATCACCGGTGAAGAGCCTGCTGTTGTCGCAGGCTACGCGGAGGGTCAAATGCTGGTTCGAATTCGGGTTTCGGAGGCTTTCCGAGACTCTGAAGGGCCTGTGCAAACTTCGGCCGCAACGGGAGTTGCCGCGGCGCGGCCATGGATGCCCGCTTATTAGAAATATCTTGATTTATTATCTGATTCACTCTCATCCTGTGAGAACACTTCTCGTGTAACAAGAGCGATCATTCTAAATGCATCTCGAACGTCTCATCAGCTTGCTCGAAATTATTGCCGTCATCGGTCGCCCCGTTTCTGCGACAGAAGTTCAAGGCGCCAGCGGTCTACCGAAGCCGACATGTTATCGGCTGGTGCAAACCTTGCATGGGCAGGGGTTGATCGAAGACCCGAATGATGACGGGCGTTACGTGATCGGCGAGAAATTGATACGGATCGCTCTGCTGGGCAAGTCGGATGTAGACGTACGGCGCGTGGCCGCTCCGTTGCTGAAGGGCGCGGCCACAGTGTTTAACGAAACAGTGTTTCTTGCGCGCTTCCGTGACAGCAAGGTTGAAATTATCCACGTGGAAACGCCGGACGACCCCGCACGCGCCTTTATCCATCCGGGCATCGGAGAACGCCCGTTGCACGCATGTTCATGCTCCAAGGCCATCGCCGCTTTTGCAGAAACCGAATTTCAGGAAACGATCATGCAGGGCAGCCTGCAGGCCTATACGGATCATACGAAGACAACGCGCGACGATCTGCTGGCGGAGTTTGACGTGATCCGCCGTCAAGGATTTGCGGACTGCGACCAAGAGATTGATATAGGGATATCCAGTGTCGCGGCCCCCGTGACTATAGGTAATATTGGCGCCACTTTTAGCGTAGGCGCGGTTGGTCCGGTTCGGCGTTTCGCAACGGACTACAGACACAATATCGGGCACCAGTTGACGCAACTTGCGACAAAGATCAGCGGTGCCATCCAACTATGCAATGTGGGCGAGGTTTGAGGAGGCCAAGGCCACGGTTGTATCACAACCCCATGGAGGTGGGGAAAATCCTAGGGAGGAATACAAATGAATAAACCGATGAAACCGGACCCAACATTTCACGCATCAGCCAAGCTCGCGATGGAAGCGCCGCCAGAAAATTTCGCCTTTACGGTGATGCTTGGCAAAGACAAGGATCAGCATGACGGGATTGCTGTGATCGATCTGCGCGATGGTTCAGACACCTACGGGGAGATCGTCCATACCGTGATGACCGAAACCACGGGTGATGAGTTCCACCACTTTGGCTGGAACGCTTGTTCATCCTCGCTGTCGCCGTTATCCGGCCACGCATTTCTGGAACGCAGGTATCTGATTGTGCCTGGCATCCGCTCTTCGCGCATCTTTATCTTTGACGTCAAAGAGCCACTCAAGGCGCATATCCACAAGATAATCGAGCCCGAAGAGTTATTCGAGAAAACAGGCTACTCGCGGCCGCACACAATTCACTGCGGGCCTGAGGGCATCTACGTCTCAACGCTCGGCGGCGGCGGTGAGGACGGGACAGACGGCCCGCCGGGCATTTTCATCATGGATTGCGAGACGTTCGAGATCATCGGCCGCTATGAGTTGGACCGCGGCCCGCAGGACAAGCACTATGATTTCTGGTGGAACCTGCCGCAGGATTACATGGTCAGCTCCGAATGGGGTCTGCCGCCGCAATATGAAAACGGTGTTGTAGCCGAGGACCTTTTGTCCAACAAATACGGCCATTCTATCCACTTCTGGGATTTGCGCGCGCGCAAAAACATCCAGACCATAGATTTTGGCGAAAACTACCAGATGGCGCTGGAAATCCGACCCGCCCATGATCCCGCAAAATCCTACGGGTTCTGCGGTGTGGTGGTGGATACAACCAATCTGCAAGGCGCGATCTTTACTTGGTGGCGCGATGATGACGGTGTGTGGCAGTCCAAAAAGACCATCACCATTGATCCGCGCCCCGAAGACCCCGAGAACCTGCCCGAATTGCTCAAAGGGTTTGGTGCGGTGCCACCGCTGGTGACCGACATCGATCTCAGCCTCGATGACAAATATCTATATGTCGCCTGCTGGGGGCTGGGCGAGATGCATCAATACGATGTATCGGACCCGATGAACCCTGTGCTGAACGGCAAGGTGGAATTGGGCGGCATCGCCACCGAGCACAAACACCCCAACGGCAAGGAAGTGATCTATGGCCCGCAAATGGTCGAGATCAGCCGTGACGGCAAGCGCGTCTACTGGACCAACTCGCTGTATTCCACGTGGGATGACCAGTTCTATCCGCATCAGGAGGGGGGGCAGATGGTCATGGCCAATGTGGGCGAGGATGGCAGCTTCGCGCTTGATCCCGACTTCTACATCGACTTCCCGGAGAACACGCGCGCGCACCAGATCCGTCTGGAAGGCGGTGACTGTTCAACCGACAGCTTCTGCTATCCGTCGGTATAATTGATGGAAGACATGACATTGACGGCCCTTTGGTGGGCCGTCATTTTTTCGGGCATCTATCACGGCGTCAATCCTGGGATGGGTTGGCCTCTGGCCGTTTCAGCGGCCCTGTTCGAGCGTAAAAAATCCGCAATGGCCAAGGCGCTGGCTATGCTGGCGACGGGTCATTTCCTCGCCATGATCGTCATATTGCTCCCGTTCTCTCTGTTGTCTTTTCTCGTCGACTTCGAACGCGAAATCCGCATCGGGGCAGGCGTCCTTGTCATCGCAATGGGGCTCTATCTATTTATTAACCGCCGTCATCCGAAAATCCTTGCGCGGGTGCATCCGGCCAAGCTGGGCCTATGGTCGTTTCTGGCCGCCACTGCGCATGGCGCGGGATTGATGCTGGTCCCCATTTATCTCGGCATTTGCGGCCTATTGGTCCCTGGAGAAAGCGTTTCCGAAACGGGGCACGCTGCTGCACAATCGCTCATGGGGAACAACGTGATGACTGCCCTTCTGGTGGCCGTAACCCATACTTTTGCCATGACCTTTGCAGGGGCTGGGATCGCTGTCTTTGTCTATGCTTGGTTCGGTTTGAAATTCATCTCGAAGAGCTGGTTCAACCTTGATTTGGTCTGGGCGCTGAGCCTTATCGTCGTTGGTGCATTTGGTATATATTCTGCCTTTGCGGTCCATCATTGAAAGGAGATCTACGCTTTCGGGTACATAGAAGGCGGGGGTAAGCAGGCTTGAAATTCAGGAGCCTGATCCCAAAAGATCAGCCCTCGTAAATGGCTGGTTCATTAGAAGCGTTCCTCAAGCGAGCGCGCAGTGCTGCAACTGCGGAAAATGCTGCGCGAGAGACAGGCGTCACCCCAACGCGCACCGGAAAACAAGCATTCTCTACATGAGCGACAGAGTAAACAGCCTCGCAAACACAGCGTGTTTTCAGACGCGAAGCGGATCAGGGCTCGAGGTATGTGTATTTGGGGGTTATCGGATGGATGACGCTTGAGCAGAGGAGCGGCAGTTCCGGATTAGCGAAGGCCATTTCGCCTTGCGGACCGATACGAACATCAAGCTGGAAGGATCGAAGGCTTGTCTTTGCAGCAAATGCTCTTCCAAGCGAGTGTAGATGACAGCAGAGGGGTATCTGAAGGCCAGCCTGCAAAGTGACGGAAATTTCTATCAAGCTATTTGAAAAATTGAGATGGCCCAAGCGTCCTCATATTAGGTTTATAAACGTTTGAATTATTAACATTAAATCTATTGTAACCGAACTGATACGCCATTGATAACTCCGAATTCTTCTTACTGACTGAAAATTGGGATACTGGGTGTTGAACGTTAGGTGAATTTGACCAGTACGTGTTCAGCTTACCCAAGCACGTCAAATGGGACCTTGGCGCAAACTGTGACGAAGGTCCGGTTCGAGCCTAAATTTGAAGGTCGAGAAGGGAGCTGTTTTTGAGAATGAAAACTGTGCATGACGTAATCTGGTGAGGAGTATTTGAAGTATTCCCGTTTGCCCTAATGCACCGAGACCTAGATGCGACAAAGGCTCCAATCGGGAAATAGGCACGCACGCCTGACGAACGGCTTTGTTTCATAACCCGAGAATAGTCCATCCTGCGTAACCAGAACGGTGCGCCACTCCCGCGCGGCGGCCCCCAGAATATCCGTATGAAGCGTGTCTCCACACATCGCGATCCGGTTCGTCGGGGTCGTCGGGAGTGAGGCCTCAATCAGATCATAGACTTCAGGAAACGGTTTGCCGAAAAATTGCACATGGTCAGGGAAGGTGTCTGCGATGAGGTGGCCAAAATACCCCGGCTCGACCGAGAACCCGTCATCACGGGGCGCGGCAAGATCAGCGTTCGCGATTAACAGTGGGCGCGGATTACGCTGCATGGCGGCTTCCAACAACGCCTGCCGCGAAGCAGTCCAATCAGCCGCTGAAAGGAATAGAAACTGGTCCACTAGGTCATAGTCGGCGGCAGTGTCCGTTAAGCGTGTGGACTTATGCGGTAGATCGTCGAGTTGGTCTGCATCGGCGGTAATTACGCCCCAGTGTCCTTCGCCCATCGCATCAAGGGCGGCTTGCCGGCTTGTGATGATCTCATCATCCTCGACCCGCAGGCCGAGCTGTTTGAATTTGGCGATCGCACCGCAGCGGTCATAGCTGGCGGCGTTGGTCAGGATACGAATAGCGCAGCCCCGCGTGCGGAGCTGGTCAAGGCGCTCGTCCGCGCCGGGGATGAGCGTTTCACCGACATTCAGCACGCCAAAGGCATCGAAGACGAAGGCGTCGACTTGATCAGCAATATCCAGCAGCGAGTTGATGTCCAAGGTGTTCGGTTGGGTCGTGACCTGTGGCAGCCGTGGTCGAATCTCTTCGTAGCGGTCGAAAATTTGGTTGGTGCTCAACGAGGCATCTGGCTTGGTCACGTGGTGTGTCCTTTGGACAGGGCAAAACATCAGGGCCGCTGGATGATCCAGCAGCCCTGACAGTTGTTAAAGAAGTTTCTTGCGCAGCGCTGATGAGATCACCTCACCTGCGATGACAAGGGCGAGGATTGTCAGCAGGACCATCGACACCTCTTGCCATTGGAAGGTATCAATCGCCCCTTGCAGGATGATCCCGATACCGCCTGCGCCAACGAGGCCGAGAACCGTGGATTCACGCAGGTTGATGTCCCAGCGTAGGATGCTGATCGCAAAGAACGCGGGCATCACTTGCGGCACGATCCCATACATCACCACTTTGAACCGCGACGCGCCGCAGGCTTCCAGCGCCTCGACCGGAGCGTGGTCGATTTCCTCAATCGCTTCGCCCAGCAGTTTGCCAAGGAACCCGATTGACCGGAACATGATCGCAATGATCCCCGCAACGATCCCCGGTCCGAAGATGGCTACAAACAGGAGTGCCCAGATGATCGTGTTGACCGACCGCGACGACACCAGAATGAACCGCCCGATCCAGAGGCATACCACATTCGGCGTGGTATTTTGCGCCGAGATGTAGGCGACAGGCAGCGACAGCACGACGGCGATCATCGTGGCGATTGTGGCGATGTTGATGGTTTGCCACGTGGCCTCAAGGATCGAGGGCAGGTTGGTCGGGTCCGGCGGCACCATACGGGCGAACAGGTCGACCAGTTGGATCGGCGCATCCCAGACCCATTCCCAGATCACGTCGATACTGCCCAAAGCCCAAACGACCACCAGCGTGATGACTAGCAGCGCAACATAGCGTTTCATCCGTTGGGCAGGGGTAAACCGCGCCCATTCGTGAGTGAATGTCTGTGTCATGTCATCCGCTTTCTGATCATGCCGCTGACGGCTTCGGAAATCAGGATCGCCCCGACGATGACCATCGTGATGGCAAGCGCGAAATCGTAATCGTAGCGCCCGAATGCATTGGCTAGGGTCGCCCCAATGCCGCCCGCGCCAACAATGCCAACCACGGCAGAGGCGCGCAGATTGCTATCGAGCTGATAGATCCCAAGCCCCACAAGGCGCGGCATGATCTGCGGCAGGATTGCATAGATCATTGTGCTAAAGAACGACGCTCCGACAGAGCGCATGGCCTCGACCTGCCCGAAGTCGATCTCCTCGATCCGTTCGGCCAGCAGCTTTGCTACAAAGCCGATGGAATAGACGGTCAGCGTCAACGCGCCAGCCAAGGGGCCAAAGCCCACGGCCTTCACAAAGATGATCGCAACGATCACAGGGTGGAAACTGCGTGCCAGGATGAACGTACCGCGGCCCAGCAGATAAACCGGCTTGGGCGAGATATTCCGCGCTGCCATGAAAGCCAGCGGCACCGACAGGATCATCCCCAGCGTAGTGGCAAGGATCGCAATTTTCAGGCTTTCCATGAAGCCCGAAATCAACAAGCCAGAGCGTTCAAAGCTGGGCGGAAACGCCCCGCTAAAGATGCGCTGTGCCCGTGTAAGGCCTTGGGCTGTGCGTTCCCAATCAATGGGCAGCGTCGCAATGGTCCCGATCACATAGGCCGCGACGGCGATATAAAACGCCCACCTCACGATCGGGGACTTGATGAACGGCGGTTTACGCCAGACTGTTTGGGTGGTCATGCGACTGCACCCATTTCCTGACGGTCCTTGGACGGGGTGCCCGCATAGATTTCATCCATCTGGGCTGCGTCCAATGCGGCAGGCTTGTCGTCAAAAATGATCCGCCCGTAGCGCATCCCGACAATCCGGTCGCTGTATTCTTTGGCTTCGGTCACGTTGTGGATGTTGATGATTACTGGCAGGTTCAATTCGCGTGCGAGGTCGCGCAGCAATGACATGATCTGTTCGGATGTTTTCGGGTCGAGCGAGGCCGTAGGCTCATCCGCAAGCAGTATTTCGGGGCGCTGCATCAGGGCCCGCACCACGCCAACACGTTGGCGTTCACCGCCCGACAACTCGTCGGCACGTTTGTCCGCATACTGCGCAATGCCCACACGTTCCATCAACTCAAACGCGCGTTCGATGTCTTCTGGAGGATAGCGGCGCGTGACGGCGGCCCATGTGGAAATGTAGCCCAGACGGCCAGACTGCACGTTTTCCATAACGCTCAATCGGTCCACCAGATTGAAACTTTGGAACACCATGCCGACACGGCGACGCGCCTTGCGTAGGTCTTTTGCACCCAGTGTCGTAAAGTCGGTCCCGTTCAGCGTAATGCTGCCTGACGTGGGTTCGACCAAACGGTTCACACAGCGCAATAGCGTGCTTTTGCCTGCACCGGACGATCCAATGATCGACATCAGTTGTTCACCGTCAACCGAGAGATTCAGATCCTTCAGGACAGGCGCACCTTTCCCGTATCTTTTCACAAGATTCTTAATTTCTAGCATGTTGCCTCTCAAACGCATGAGCAGCCCCGACCAATTGGTCGGAGCTGCATTTTTGCGGGAGTATTAATTGTTAGCGAGGCCTTGTGGCGTGTATTCAACGCCATTGGACGCCTGAATTTCACGGATCACAGCCCATTGGTCCTGATAGGTGATCGGGATGAACTTGCTCACGCCGTCGAATTCATCACCCAATGCGGTGCCTTCGAATTTAAACGAGAAGAATGCGTCTTTGATGGTCTCTGCCAGCTCTGGGTCCAGATCGTGGGCCAGTGTGAAGGATGTCGTCGGGAATGGATCGCTTTCCCATATTTTACGCACGTCTGCGACGTCATACAGGCCGCGTTCCGCCATGCGGTCCACAACTTCGGAAGCCACGGGGGCCGCGTCATAATCACCTGCAACAACGCCCAACATGGATTGGTCGTGCGAACCGGAATAGACCACTTCGTAGTCCTCATCAGGGATCACACCAAGACCGGGGAACAACGCGCGCGGCGCTTGGTTGCCGGAATTTGATGTTGGCGAGGTGTGCGCCACGCGGCGGCCAGCAAGATCGGACACTTCCTGAATATCGCTATCGGCTTGTGTGAACACCTGAAGGCGGTAACCGAACTGTCCGTCTTCTGCGCCCATGATTGCAAAGGGCACGGCCCCTGCAAGGTTCACCGCAAAAGGTGTCGGGCCGGTAGAGAAGCCTGCAATGTGCAGACGACCAGAGCGCATTGCTTCAACTTCAGCAGAGTTGGACTGCACCGCAAAAAACTGCACATCTTTGCCTGTCGCTTCTTCGAGGTGCGCAATAAACGGCGCCCAGATGTCAGCGTAAACAGCAGGGTCTTCGACGGGCGTATAGGCGAACACCAAAGTGTTCGGGTCGTTCAATTCAGCCGGATCTGTTGGCGCGTCGGCCACAAGGTCACCGTTCGCATCGCAATACAATGCGTCCAGCGCACCACGTTCAGCGCACTCTTGCGCGGCGGCTACGGTTGCACTGCCAAGCACGAGAAGACTTGCAGCAATAGCTGCATTGGTCACTTTAAAGGTCATGTAGATCTCTCCCTAGTTTTCATTCGCAATCTGGTGGGGTCCTCCTACCACCACCACGCGATTTGGTAAGACTATGTGCATCGCATAGCGTCACGCGAGGGTGCCTGTGTTAACACGAGGTTACAGGATCGGCTTTAATGTTAACAATATTACAAGCGATACCTTCGCACTGTCTTTTCCTTTAAACCCCGCGCAGTTTAAGCAAAGCTTGTACAACGCTGTCTCGGGGAGGATCAGGGTGACGTTCGAAAATCAAAGCCAAGATCAGTCGCCGCCCGTCGTCGCAATCGTAGATGACGATCAAGAGGTGCGCGAGACTTTGTGCGAATTGTTGTCCAGCAGTGGTTTTACCCCGATTGCCTGCGAGGGCAGCACAGATTTTCACGCGCTTGGTGAACCGCCCGCCGTTGACCTCGCAATCATTGATCTGCGGCTGAGCGGTGAATCCGGTCTGGATTTAGCGGTGCAGATCGGCGCGCGCTATGCCTTGCCAATTGTGATGCTGACAGGTGTTGGCGACGAGATCGACAAAATCATCGGTCTCGAGACAGGTGCCGATGATTACCTGATGAAGCCCTTCAACCCTCGTGAGCTGGTCGCGCGTATCCGCTCGGTACTGCGCCGCTACGGGCATGGAATGAACCGCGCGCCATCGTTGCCTGAACACACTATCACTTTTGGGAACAAGAATCTTGATCTGCAAAGTCGAGTTCTGCTTGATCACGCGGGCCATGAAGTCCCCCTGACAAACGGCGAATACCGTCTGCTAGAATATTTTGCACGTAACCCGTCGCGGGTGATTTCACGACCCGAACTGTTGTCCGAACTCGGCTCGGATATGGAACGCTATGTGGACCGCACGATTGATGTGCTGATCCTGCGACTGCGCCGCAAGATCGAGGATACACCTTCAAAGCCGGTTCACCTGCAAACCCGCCGCTCGCAGGGCTATTTCTTCAAGCTAGAAGCGGAATAGGGCTATGCGTCCCGCAATCCACACGCCCAGCGTCAAGGCACGGCTTTCGATTGCGATCCTGACGCTTTGTGCTGCGACACTGGTCATCTCAGTGATCAGCCTTTTGCTGCTGCGCAATGCGGAAAGCTGGCTCGATACGATCCACCGTGACACGCTGTCCGAGGTGTCACAAGCCTTGGAATTGTCACGCAACGCTGCCCACCTCGCCACCGCTGCGCCGTTTCTTTTGACGGTGCAAGTGCCATACCAGCGACAGGTCGATGCAGACGCCATCTTGGAAACCATCGAACAATTGGAAACCCTATCAAAGGACACGGACGATTTGGCGCTGCCTCTTGCGCGGATCAGAGTGGCAATTTCCAACTTGTTGCGTGTGTCATTGCCGCAAAGCAGGTTGCAGGCCGAAATTTCACAAGTCGATATCGAGCTGGCCCGCCTGCAAGACCGATTTCAGCGGCAAGCCAGCGCGATTTCTTCGTCATTGGATGATCGGCTGGCGTGGGCAGCCCTGAGCCGCCTGGCCAGCGACGCCCGCCGCGTGACCCGTGCTCAGGAAATCATCGAAGTGGGAGAGATAAATCGCCGCTACAACCGCAGTCGTGCAGCGCTTCCTATGAGCGAAATTGCGGCGCTGGGTTTGCGTCAAATCGAGGCGATACTGACGCGCCCGACAACCGATCTATTCCAGCTTAAATACCAATCACTCACCGCTGCTCTGGATGCGGAAAACGCGCTGTTTCGCATCCGCCAGTTGTCCAGCGATATCAATGTCTATGCGACGTCGCGGGTTGAATCGGCGCAGGAGCGGCTTCGGATAGCACGCATGCAAACCTCGCATGATCTTAAGCTCGCGCAAACGGTTGTTGCCGTGCTTGCCGCGTTTAGTGCCTGCGTTGCGGTGATCTCGTCATTGTTTGTATCGCGATATGTGACCCGCAATCTACGCCTTATTGCAGACGGGATGCGTCAACTTGCGGCGGGCGATCACTCCGTTACCGTGCCGACCAAGAACGCGACGGATGACGAGATCGGCCAGTTGTTCCATGCCTTCGGCGTGTTCCGCTCAAACGCGCGCAAACTAGATCGACGGACGGCGCAAATCACCCGCCAGAACACGCTGTTTTCCAGTGTCTTCAGCGGCATCAAGGACGGCGTCGCGATCCTGACACCACAAGGCGAGGTCGAGGCCGAGAACGACAAGGTGCGCGCGCTTTTAAACATTCCCCGCGACGCCTTGGCACAAACCATGCAGGATCTGTTCGCGCTGTCGGCATTCCGCCTGCAAAGCGCGGCGGATGACCGCGGCGGGTATGATGAATACACTAACCCTATGGGTGACGTAATCGAGGTGCGCTCTTCGCTTCTGCCCGATGGTCGATCCGTCTGGCTGTTGTCCGAAGCCACTGAGCGCAAGCGCATCGAAGACCGTCTTGAGGAAATCCGCCGTGTAGAGGCGCTTGGCAAGGTCACGGGCGAAGTGGCCCACGATTTCGGCAACATCCTGTCGACAATTTCCGGCAACTTGCACCTGTTGGAGACATCCAACGCGGCCGCCGCACCCTTCCGCCTTGGACGTATCAGGACAGCCGTTGATTTGGGCGTGTCCCTGACGGAACGTCTGGTCGCCTTTGCCCGCAAACAACACCTTGAACCAGAAAGGGTCGATCTTGGGTCCTTGGTCGAGGGAATGCAGGATCTGTTGGACATTGCCTTGCCCGAGAATGTCGAACTTCATCTCGATGTCGGGGATGGGCCTTTGATCGTCTCGCTCGACCCCGGCCAACTTGAAAGCGCATTGCTAAACGTCTGTATGAACGCCGCACAGGCCATGCCTGACGTGGGCAACATCTGGATCACCTTGATGTCACCGGACCGTCACGCTGTCCTGTCGGTCAAAGACGACGGCACCGGCATGACAGAAGAAACCCGCCGCCATGCGTTTGAACCTTTCTATACGGCCCGTCCGAACGGAGAAGGCACGGGACTGGGCCTGTCGATGGTATATGGTTTCGTCACTCAGTCTGGCGGCAATATCGAAATTTGCTCAGCCATGGGGCAGGGCACAACCATCGAAATTCGCTTCCCTATTGCGGATACGGCAACCATTCCCAAGCCAAAAATACCTTTTGCGGGTAGGGCAATCGTTGTCGATGACAATCGAGAAACGGCGTCTGCCTTAAAGGTCACGCTCACGACGCTCGGGTTCGATACATTGGTCGCCACAACCTACTCGGAAGCGCAAAAAACCATCGAACAGACCCAAGAAATAACACTATTGGTTTCTGATCTCAATCTAGACCATGGGCATTCAGGGCTGCAATTGATCCACGCAACACTAGAACGACACCCTTTGGCATTTGCCATTTTGATATCATCGCGCCTGCCTGCCCAAGTCCCTGTGATCAAGAAATATCGCAACCGTTTTGAAATGCTCCCGAAGCCCGTTGATGAAACTGATCTGGTTCATGCAGTCACCGACGCGCGTAGAAGAATACTAGAGGATACTTAACACGCCAGTTCAACAGTACGGGAGACGGCCAACTTTCAGAATGTCCGCTTTTCCATTTAGAATCTTATCTCAAGCATCAGCAGCGAAGGTCCGCAATCCGCCCTGTAGTCCCGATCGACGCGAGCGGCCCTGAGCAGCCATTGTCTGGGGTCCAATTTCTGCATCGCAGTTTCCCCAAAGCAGACATGGACCCATTAGCGCAGCATTTTGACGTGCTGGATCGCTGCATCGCGGACGGAGAAGCCCTCGGTGCGAAACGCGCCATTGGCCGCCTGCAAGACCAAAAGCCGTATTTCTTCGTCACCATGGGTCGACCTGAAGGTGTGCCTGCCCGTCGATTGTTTGTTCAATAATGTCCCATCCTCGGCATATTAATGCGCAAAAGCCTTGCCTACTCATTGGCTTGCGATGCTGACGGAAGTTGCGTGTTCATGACGCTGTCCCATCCTTGGTGTGGAAAATACCCCATTTCAGGCTTTGGTCTTGGGCGGCGCGCCTGAGCACAACAGCCGTTAGACCCAACAGCATCACTTCGGCCAATGGGCCCGCAATCCAGATACCTATTTCACCGAACCAGACGGGCAGTATGAACGTCATCGGGATTGCAAAGGCGTAAGGTTTTGTCAGACCCAGCAGAGCGGCCTTGCTTGCGGAGCCAATGGCTTGAAAATAGGAAGCTATCATCATCAGCGGCCCGACCAGAAAAAACACGCTGGTCATAACAGGGAGGATACGTGACACTTCGTCGATAACAGCTACGTTTTCCACGAATGCTCTGGCGATCGGGCCCGGCATGCTCATCACGACAATCTGCACCACTGCGCAATAGATAAACGCGACCCAGAGCGCCATGTAGAGGCTCGCATCCGACCTGTGCCAAAGTGCAGCCCCGAAATTGTTGCCCGTGATCGTCTGCATTGCGAATGACAGTCCCAATAGCGGCAGGAAGGCAAATGTGATGACCCGCGTGATGATCCCATAGGCAGTAATGGTGTCTGCGAAGCCCGGTCGACCTACCCATTGTAGCGCGGTAATAATTGCAGCCGATCCAAGCGCCAGTCCGATGAAGTTAAGACTTTGTGGCGCACCAAGTGCGAGTATCCGCCCCCATTTCCCGCGAATGGAGTATGACAGTAGGGTTGCAGGTGGCAACGACGTTTCGCCAAACAAGCGGAAGGCAAGAATGATCGCGAACGCGAGGGCTTGTGCCGCTGCCGTCCCATAGGCTGACCCAGCAACGCCCATGTCCAGAATGGCGATCAGCAAGTAGTTAAAACCAATGTTAGCAATCGACACTAGAAGGCTCATCGCGGCCATGAAGCCCACGCGCCCTTCGTTGCGTAGCGCATCAGAATTGACCGACAACACGAACAGCAGCGGCGAGAAGAACACGGTGATCCGCAGATACACCAACCCCATATGCGCCAGCGTCTCGGACCCACCAGCAGCAAGCAATGCAACAGGTGAACCCAGCAACAAGAACATGACGATCAGCACAGCGCCCAACCCGACGGCAAGCCCGTGTGCACCTGCAAACGTGGCACGCGCACCTTCCATATCCTCTGCGCCAAGCGAACGTGCCAAGAGGCTCGACATGCCGTTGGCCACAAGTGTGGAGAGGGCTACGATCAACATGTAGATCGGGAACATCAACGTGACCGCCGCCAGCGCGTCTGGGCCTACATAAATGCCCAGAAAAAGCGCATCTGCAACAGACAGCAGCCCATTCATCCCCATCACGAAAATGATCGGCAGCGCGGTCTTGAGGTAGATCGCGGCAAGTGGCCCTTCGGTGAATGTATTGGTGCGAGTATCAGTCATTTCCCATATCTCTCTTGCCTGATCGCGCAGTTTGAGATGGGACCCGCATTACCATCCGCGCGAAATGCGGAAAGAGTTAGATAGAGAAATTCGTCGCAGAACTTAACCGGGACAAGCGTCAGCGGAAGGCAGGTGTCTGTAACCTGAATGTCGGATATTCTGAAAATTCGCTATGGTCAAGCGTGCAGGGTAGCTCCCCGCTTTCGAGATATGGCCTTCGCCGCGCAGCGGAAAACCGGAAGGTTGGGCTCGAAGCCGACTTCGGATGCATTGCAGCATCCTGCGATATGCTGGCTCGGTCAACGTCGGATTGTCGATGTGGGAGGGATTGGCGGATCGAAGGATCAGTCATGGAAGCACAAAACGTACCTGCCATCCGGCCGCTTCGCCCCGCCTGGAACAAGGGCCGCATTCTCGGTCAGAAGCGGCCACTGAAACCCAAGCATGTGTAGGCGATCCGGGTCAGGCTTGAGCTTGCCGAGAACCATCGCGATCTCGCGCTATTCAACCTTGCCATCGCTAGCAAGCTGCGCGGATGCGATTTGGTCAAAATGAAACTAGTCGATGTTATGGCGTCAGGCCAAAACCAAAAGCGGGCGTCGGTGCTGCAAATCCAGACGCAGGAACCCGTACGCTTCGCAATTCCTGAAGGCACCCGAGCATCGCTGGCAAGGTGGATGCGGGAGCGGCAAATGATGGTATCCGAATACCTCTGGCCTGGGTGTTTTCACGACGGGCTTCATATCTCGACCCGCCAGTAGGCGCGGATTGTCCGTGAGTGGGGGACATACATCGGTCTGGAGGCCAGCACATTTGGCACGCACTTAATGCGGCGCACGAAGGTCTCGTAGATTTAGAAGAAAACCGGCAACCTGCGAGCCGTCTAACTTCTGTTGGGACACGCGAAGTTGGACAGCACGGTCAGATACCTCGGCGTTGAGCTTGAAGATGCCATCGCTATCGCCGAGGCTATCGAATTCTAAACGACTGGGCCGTCTTCACGGACGGTCCAATGCGGTCATTCATCTACAGATCGGTATGCTGCGGTGCGGTCCAGCTTTCAGGATGGCCGAGACGAGAAGAAGGTACGAAAATCGGCATATTTGAAGACTACGAGGCTTTTGACTTCAGGACGTGTCCGATGACTATGCTACAAATGGAGTGCGACCGCCCGCACAACTTAATTCATTCGTGTTAACGTTCTTTGCCAACCCCGCGCCAATTCGTTTGCTCAAAGCACTTAAAATTCATTCGCTTCAAGACAGGCGAGCAGCAGCGATCAATCGTATTCAGCCGCCTATGCGAGAAAATGGGTAGGGTAATCGCTTACCAAAAGCCGCGATGGCTCTGCATCCTCTGCAATCTGGGAAAAACGCGTTATTGGTTCATGGAATATATTATCGGTCTCATCATCGTTGACGGTGCTGACTTCGCCGATCAACACATCTTCGCCTTCGGCCCAAAACGCGTGCCAGTCTCCGGGGCGCAACGTGACGCTTTCGCCCGGAGCAAGTTTCAGCTTGTCGCCTGCCTTGAAGGGGACCGACAGGCCGTCGCACATTACGCTGCCACCGCCGTGCTGGTCCAAGTGTCCTTCGGCATCCGAGCCAAAGAGTTCTACCACCAGAGTGCCGCCACCGCGATTGATGATATCTTCGGCTTTGATGATGTGGGTGTGCATTGGAGAGAGTTGGTCCTGTCGCGAGATCAGCAATTTCTCGGCATAGCACATGCCACGACCAGCGTTCAGGTCACTTAGAACCCCATTGCGTAATGTGAACAGAACCAAACCCATGTCGTCAAAACGCCCAGCACCATAATCTGTAACATCCCAGCCGCATCGTGATTGAATCAGATGTGCGGCGCTTCTTTGATGAGCGGCAAAATCGGTCGGGCTCCAATGCGCGAAGGGAGGTAAGCTAAATCCGTGCCGTTTGAACATTTCGCCTGCGTCTTCGAGTAGCATATTTATTTGAGACCGCTTCATACCGGATGTTCCCTGCCAGTCAGACGAGTTGCGATGTTATGAAAAATTGGTTGTAGATCGGATCGCAGGCAGCGCCAAGCGCACGCGCTCCGCCGCCGATGACGCCCTCGGCCACGTCCGGCACGAGCAGACCGCGGCTATCTTCGTTCAAGAGTTTTGCGCGCACGGCTTCAACCAACCTCTGGCGAACATCTCCCGGAAGCGCACCATCGATAATGACCGCTTCAAAGTCGATGACAGCACAGGCCGACATACATGCTTGTGCGATTGCGTGTGCCGCCCCGTCGATCCAGTCTTTGACTTCATCTTCAAAACCCGACCAATCCTGGGGCTGTTTCCAAAGGTCGCGGTAGTCCTTTCCTGCCTTGGCAAGAGCGGTTTCAAGAACATAAACAGATGCTACATCGAGCAGTTGCTGCGTTCTGCCAGAACGGTCCCCGACACGTAGCGGTCCGAACGCTCCAGCATTGCCTCTGGTGCCTTCATAAACGGACTGGTTCAGGACGATACCGCCCCCGACAAAAGTCGAGACGAAGAAATAAGCATAATCATTGAATTTTCGCCCCCCGCCATAAAGCTGCTCGGCCCAGCACGCGCTTGTCGCGTCGTTCAGCATGAAGACTGGCAGATCGGTGAACCTGGCGATTTCACGCTCGAATGACAAATCTTTCCAAGAGAGGAACTCTTCGGGCGTATTGCCGTCCGAGGCACCCCATTTCCAGATTTCGAAAGGGGCTGCGATGCCAAAGCCGCATAGCCGTTTCGCAGCTTTCTCACCAATTTCTCCAAGAGCATTCGCATAGCTTTCCTCGAGGAAGCTAAAGACGGTCTGTGGAATCGCGATATCATAGGTCAAATTGCGCTCGAACAGCGTCTTGCCGCAAAAATCCATAACAATCAGGTCACAGCTCCGGCGGCCCAGTTTGCATCCAACGGAGAGCGCGCCAAAAGGATTAAGCGTGATCGGAACCGAAGGTTTGCCGACTTTTCCGCGCACCGGCTTGCCTTGTTGCGTCAAACCGTTGCTTTTCAGCTTTCGCAGTATGACCGAAATCGTCTGGGCTGACAGGCCAGTCTGCCGTGCCAGATCACTGCCCGGCATCGCCCCGTTGCGTTGCAAAAGGGAGAGGATAGCGCGCTCGTTCGGGTTGAGATGCGGTGCATGATTTGGGCGGTTCCCCGCGCCTATGGCGTTAATCTGGTTCATCAACTGCACTCATACCTTGTAGCTACATCAGGAAACTTTCCTCTGATCGAATTAATAAGTCAAGTTGATTTACTAATTGACAGGCGTCGGTTTTTTGTAAAATTTGACATCATGGCAACGCTGCGATTCGTGACGTTGGTAAAATCTTTCTGGGAGGAAAATCATGAAAAAACTTATCGCAGGGACCGCACTTGGTCTGATCGCAATGGCTGGCACGGCATCGGCAGATGCACATTCGGTATCGGCTTGCCTGATTACGAAAACCGACACCAACCCCTTCTTTGTCAAAATGCGCGAAGGCGCTCAGGCCAAGGCAGAAGAGCTTGGGATGGAGCTGAACACATATGCCGGCAAAATTGACGGTGACCACGAGACACAGGTGGCCGCGATTGAAACTTGCATTGCCAATGGCGCGAAAGGCATCCTTTTGACGCCATCCGACACATCCTCGATCGTACCGGCCGTGCAGCAGGCTCGCGATGCAGGTATCCTTGTGATTGCACTTGATACACCGCTTGATCCGATTGATGCCGCCGACATGACCTTTGCAACGGACAACTTCCTTGCAGGTGAGCTAATCGGTCAATGGGCTGCCGCAGCTTTGGGTGATGAAGCAGCGAACGCAAAAATTGCCATGCTTGACCTTGCCGTCAGCCAGCCAACCGTTGGCGTTCTACGCGATCAGGGGTTCTTGCAAGGCTTCGGCATCGATCTTGGCGATGCAAGTAAATGGGGTGACGAGACCGATCCCCGTATTGTGGGCAACGACGTAACAGCCGGTAACGAAGAAGGGGGCCGCAAGGCGATGGAAAACCTTCTGGCGCAGGATCAGGGCATCAACGTTGTTTACACGATTAACGAACCTGCCGCAGCGGGTGCATATGAAGCGCTGAAAGACATCGGTCGTGAGAACGACGTGCTGATCGTGTCCGTCGATGGCGGTTGCCCCGGTGTTCAGAACATCGAGGATGGCGTGATCGGTGCCACATCGCAGCAGTATCCGCTGTTGATGGCATCCAAAGGCATCGAGGCGATTGCCGCGTTTGCCAAGGACGGCACGAAGCCTCAGGCAACCGAAGGCAAAGATTTCTTTGACACGGGCGTTGCGCTTGTGACCGACAAAGCAGTCGACGGTGTAGAGAGCATCAGCGTCGCTGAAGGCAAGGAACTGTGCTGGGGCTAACCCCCGGCAATCCTATGCAGAAAGCCTGCCGGGCGGATTTTAGCGCCCGGCAGCAACCTCGAACGCGAGGCCTCACAGCACAGTCAACCTAACGGGAGCGGGCAATGTCCACCGGAGATAACTATGAGGCGGCAGCCTCGAATAGCGCCACGGATGTCGCGCGTTTCGATGAAACCTCTTCGGGGTTTGTTGGAAAGATACACCACGCTTTACATGTGACACCCGCCCTTGTGCCGTTGATCGTTCTTGTGGCCTCAATTATCGTTTTTGGGCTGCTACTGGGGTCTAAATTCTTTTCCCCCTTTGCGCTGACCCTAATCTTGCAGCAGGTGCAGATCGTCGGCATTGTCGCCGCAGCGCAAAGCCTCGTCATTTTGACCGCCGGCATTGATCTGAGCGTCGGTGCAATTGCCGTCATCTCCTCCGTGGTCATGGGGCAATTTACCTTCCGCTATGGCTTGCCTCCTGAAATCGCCGTCGCTTGCGGGCTTGCCTTTGGTACTTTGATCGGGACGGTCAATGGCTGGCTCGTCGCAGTGATGAAGCTGCCTCCCTTCATTGTGACGCTTGGTATGTGGCAGATCGTGCTTGCGGCCAACTTCCTCTATTCCGAGAATGAAACAATTCGCAGTCAGGAAATCGCGGTAGAAGCGCCGTTGCTTCAACTGCTGGGCACGAAATTCAATGTGGGCGGTGCGATCTTCACGCTCGGCGTAATTTTCCTGTTGGTTCTGGTTATCCTGCTCGCCTATGTGCTGAAGCACACCGCTTGGGGCAGGCATGTCTACGCTGTCGGTGACGATCCCGATGCGGCGGAGCTGTCGGGCGTCGATGTCAAGAAAACGATCATATCGGTTTACGCCATTGCGGGCCTGATTTGCGCCTTTGCGGGGTGGGCCTTGATCGGACGGATCGGTTCGGTCTCTCCCACCTCCGGTCAGTTGCTCAATATCGAGAGCATTACGGCGGTTGTGATCGGCGGGATATCCCTCTTCGGGGGACGCGGCTCGATCCTCGGAACATTCTTCGGTGCCTTGATCGTTGGGGTCTTCACGCTGGGTCTTCGGTTGGCAGGCGCTGACGCACAATGGACATATCTTTTGATCGGCGTGCTGATCATCGCCGCGGTCGCAGTGGACCAATGGATTAGAAAGGTAGCAGCCTGATGGAACCGATGTTGAAAGCCCGTGGACTGGTAAAACGCTACGGCAAGGTTACTGCACTCGATCATTGCGACTTCGATCTAATGCCAGGTGAAATCATGGCGATCATCGGCGACAACGGTGCAGGCAAAAGCTCGTTGATCAAGGCGATTTCGGGTGCGGTCGTTCCCGACGCGGGGACAGTCACTCTAGAAGGCAAAGAAATCCATTTCCGCACACCGATCGATGCGCGCAACGCAGGCATCGAAACTGTGTACCAAACACTGGCCATGTCACCCGCACTGTCCATTGCAGACAACATGTTCATGGGGCGAGAATTGCGCAAGCCCGGATTGCGGGGGTCGGTCCTGCGTCAGCTTGACCGCAAACGCATGGAAGAAGTCGCCCGCGAAAAGCTGTCCGAGCTTGGCCTGATGACGATCCAAAATATTAATCAGGCCGTAGAAACACTCTCAGGCGGCCAGCGTCAGGGCGTGGCTGTTGCACGTGCGGCCGCTTTTGGCTCCAAGGTCATTATTCTTGATGAACCGACAGCCGCCCTTGGCGTCAAAGAGAGCCGCAAGGTGCTTGAACTCATCCTCGAAGTAAAAAGCCGCGGCATTCCAATCATCCTGATCAGTCACAACATGCCGCACGTCTTTGAAGTAGCTGACCGCATCCACGTGCACCGCCTCGGCAAGCGGCTTTGCCTGATTGACCCGAAAGATCACTCGATGTCAGACGCTGTAGCCTATATGACAGGTGCCGCGGTGCCAGAGGCGGCATAGAGAAAGTGGTCCAACCCAAAGATCTATTCGAGATGATCAAAGCCGCGCCGTTCAGCGGAAGGCGGCGCTTGGTCGCCTTGGTCGGCCCGCCCGCAAGCGGGAAATCAACGCTGGCACAGGCTCTTGCCAAAATCGACCAGCACACACAGGTCGTCCCGATGGATGGCTTTCATCTGGACAACTCCGTTCTGTCCGATCGCGGCGTCCTGCACCGCAAAGGTGCGCCTGAAACCTTTGATGTTGCCGGGTTTTTGCACTTGGTAGAGAGGCTCAGAACAGAGGATGACGTCATTTTTCCCGTGTTCGACCGATCCCGTGACCTATCCATTGCAGGTGTGGGGGTGATATTGCACAGTACCGAGACTGTGATTGTTGAAGGCAATTATTTAATGCTGGACCGACCCCATTGGCGGGATCTTGCCCGCCTGTGGGATTTTTCCGTCAGGATTGACGTCCCGTTTCAGGTCTTGCGGCAGCGCTTGCTGCAACGGTGGCTGGATCACGACTACAGTCAGGCGCAAGCAACAGAAAAAGCGCGCAGCAACGATCTACCAAATGCCGAATTAGTGCAAGAAACCAGCCTGCAATGTGATGTCGTCATCGCTGGTGATCAGATCACAATCGCATCGTCACCTGCACCAGCGACCGCGAATAACCGCGAATGATCCTATGATTTTATGCTGCGGTGAAGCTTTGATCGACATGATCCCCGCCCCGACCATGACGGGGTCGCAGGGGTTTGTTCCTCATGCCGGTGGGGCCATATTCAACACAGCGATCGCATTGGGTCGGCTGGGCATTTCGACCGGAATGCTGACTGGCCTGTCGACAGATATGTTTGGCCAGCAACTTGCCTCGGCGTTGAATGCCAGCTTGGTCGATACTTCCCACATTGTGACGTCCAAGCGGCCGACAACATTGGCCTTTGTGCATCTTGTAAAGGGGCAGGCCACCTACACCTTCTTCGACGAGAATTCTGCGGGGCGAATGTTGAAACCAGAAGACATGCCAAATCTTGATGCAGATGTTTCGGCACTTTATCTTGGCGGAATAAGCTTGGCTTGCGAACCGGGTGCTGATGCTTATGTCGCGCTTCTTAAGAAAGAAGGCGCCCGCCGTCCGGTAATGATCGATCCTAATATACGGCCAGGATTTATCGATGATGTCGAAGCTTATCGGTCGCGGCTTGAGGCCGCCATGGCTCTTGCGGACATTATCAAGGTCTCTGATGATGACTTGGACTGGTTGTCTCCAGGACCTTCAACGTTGAAAAGCAAAGCAAGCGCCGTGCTTGAATTGGGACCTGCCGCGGTGATTGTGACGTGCGGCGCAGAGGGTGCGATCGGATATCTCAGGACAGGAACTGAAGTTCGTGTATCTGCAACCCGCGCGGAGGTTGTGGACACGGTAGGTGCGGGTGATACCTTCAACGCGGGCGTTCTTGCAGACCTTTACGCGACCGGAAATCTGACCAAAACAGGTATTTCGAACATGTCGGCCGAAACGCTGCAGCGCGCGATCAGATTTGGCGCGAAAGTAGCGGGGATAACGGTATCCCGCGCAGGAGCAAATCCACCTTGGCTTAGTGAAGTCGAGTGAGAGTGGCTTTTGACACGCAATGCTCCAGCTGATCTTGACCAAAGCGATCCTTATTGAAGAGCATTTATTTCTGGGAGCAATTCAGCTCCACGGCCCAGAGGTTGCAGGAATGTTTCAATTTCTCCCATTGGCCAAAGTGCGCCATCGGTTCTAAGGGCCCGATTTTTACTGGGTGAACGGTGAACTTTGCACCCGCAGCGAATGGGCGGTTTCCGCCCCTTGATCTCGAGCCAGGTCGAAAATCTTGTTGAATGCGGCGCTGCAGAAAGTCGCAGATATGACCGTTCTGTTAACGCTGACCTAGACCGCACCCAAGGTCCAGTCTACGTCAGAAATGTTTGACGTTTTGGCCAATATTGTACGAGGCGGGTCATTGATCCGATCCAGATAATCCCCTGCATCAATTCAAAGGTGCGCGACGTTCTACACTATGGGGCGTGCAGGTGAGCTAGAATATCCATGAAGACATTTCTGATTTTCGGACTATCACCTAGCTTATTCTTGGCTCCATCCGTTCCGCCGTACTTAGCTTTCAAGAAGTCGCCGATCATAGACAGAACTAATTCGTCAACGCCATGAGTTTCACAAGCTGACAAAACAGTATCAAGGAACGAACGTATTTCTCCTTCTGGGTCGGAGAGGCCGTTTTGTCTTGCTGTTTCAGCCCGCTCAGATCGTAACTGAAGCACCGTACCGTAGACCATCTGGTGCCTATTGACGCCGGGCAATCTGCCACGATACCCTGTGTTTTGCCGGAGATACGGGTTGGACAGGTGCCTGTAACGGGAACAGAACCTCCGTGTGGGGGCACCACTTCTTCAGCTAATACCTTGGCCTCAATACTACTTTTAATTTGAGCTAGGAGCCGTAGACCATGTCGGCTTACATTGCTTCCTTCATCCCATTGCGAAGAACGTCAATGGGGTATCCGGTGCCGTATCCGTGACCTACTCCGTCTGTTTGCCATCCGCCGATCTGATCTGCTACATCAGCGGGGCATACGACGGCCCTGAGGCGGTCTCGCATTGAATGACGAAAGCCACGCATCGTGCATCCGTTGGGCACGTATTCTTTCACCCATTTGCTTAATGCAGCGCTGGCGGCGCTCGCGTTCGTGGTTTTTGTGGCGTTATAGCGTGGAAAGGCGAATGAAGAGCTGGACGACTGTTCTAGAATACGCTCTGCGGCCCATCGCGCTTGCCCTTCAAGGGGAACAACATGCTCGCTGCCATTCGGTTTTAGACGCCGCCAAGCATGCGGATGGACAAGCGTAACGAGTGGCCCATCTCACTCCCCAACGATGTCATCTTTAGTCAGACTTGCGGCCTCTGCTAAGCGCATTCCTGTATCTGAGACCATCGCGACCAGCCATCGAAGATCGTCGTTTGCCTCACAGCATTTTCTCCGGATGACTGCAATGACATCTTTAGGGACTGCGTTGCGACCAGAGACCCCAGCGGTCCTGTTCTAGTAAACACCAGCAAGTATATTGGTTGAAGACATGCCTTTCTCACTGGCTGCAAAGTTTATCACAGCCCTCACTGTTCCGAAGAAATCGGGTCAGACTGCTGCCAGCCAGACCACGTGAAATCAGGGCATCACGGAACGCATTCGGATCAGCTTTGGTGGAGACGTCGAGGTGCTTGTCGCCGCAGGCATCGATCAAGTAGCCACACGCTCTCTCAGCAGCTCGGCGAAAAGTTACTGGGCGGCCTTTTCCTTTTTGCTGAAGATAGATTTCTACAGCCTCTGTTAAAAGTACAAATGGAGACGGGTAAGCGGGCAGGGTGGTGCCAACCCCATTCGACGCTGAACATCCCCGCCGCAACATGTGCTTTCCGGCCAGGTCAGCATCTTTCGACCTCAGAGCGATTCAGTAATCATCCAGTTGCTCAGCGGCCTTTCTACCTCTCGCCTCAGCTACCCTTGGGGACCTCGTACATAAAGGGAAAGCGATCCGAGGTGACGAGTAATGACGAAGCAGCTCTTTCAGGATGCGACGACTGAAGTAGAATACGCCGTCTTTGACGAAGGTGAACGTGGGTGAATTGTTCTACGAATCCTAGCTCAACTTAAAAGCTGTAGTGATACCAAGGTGTTAGCTGAATAAGTGGTGCCCCCACACGGACTCGAACCGCGGACCTATTGATTACAAATCAATTGCTCTACCAGCTGAGCTATAGGGGCACTGCGGCGTCGTTTAATCGCATTCAGAAGATCGTGCAAGAGGCTTTTATCTTCGTTTTGCAGGTTTTACAGATTTGGTCCGGACTGATATAGTTTGGCGAAAATAAACAGGCGATACATAATGAAAATGATCTTGCATGCTGGCGTGCATTTCACCGAAGAAGACAGGATGTTCAAATGCCTGCTGCGCAACGCCGAGGACTTCGCGGCGCGTGGAACCACAGTACCCGGGCATGGCAAATATCGCGGTCTGCTGCGCGATACGCTTAATGCAATGGCCAAAGCACCACCGTCCGAAATGGCACGTGACGTCCTGCTGGATGCGATTTTGGATGAGGGTGAGGCGGAACGCATTATCCTGTCGGACGCAAATTTCTTCCGTACACCCAAGACTGCTTTCGAGCAGGGGATGTTTTATCCGGCGGCAGCGGTGCGCATGATGCATATGGCGCAGATCTTCGCACAAGATGACGTCGAGATTTTCATGGCGATCCGCAATCCTGCGACGCTACTGCCGATCTTGTACAGCAAGTCGGGTGCCGAAAGCCCTGCAGCCTTTTGGGGCGGGCGCGATCCGCGTGATATCGTCTGGTCCGATATGATAAAACTGGTGCGTGATTCTGTGCCTGACGTGCCCATCACTGTTTGGTGCAACGAGGATACGCCGCTGATTTGGGCGCATATCATCCGTCAGATGGCAGGTCTGCCTGATAGCCAGAAAATCATCGGCGGGTTTGATTTACTCAGCTCGATTATGAGCGCCGAAGGTATGAAGCGCTTCCGCGCCTATCTCAAAGACCACCCCGTGATGACAGAACATCAAAAGCGCCGCGCGATCGCTGCTTTCCTCGATAAATACGCCTTGGATACCGAAGTCGAAGAAGAACTGGATATGCCGGGTTGGACGGACGAGGTCGTGGACGAGATGACCGAGGTCTATGATGAGGATGTCACCACGATCGCGGCCATCCCGGGCGTTCGTGTATTGATGCCATAGGCCTCGTGAGGCACCATTGTTGAAGGAGAGGCCCGCATGAGCGATTTTGATGCAGCATCACGGGGAGCCAAAATGGATTTCTCCAAGGACATGGCTTATGGCGACTACCTCTCGCTTGATCCGATCCTGAATGCGCAGCATCCGCTGTCTGAAGCGCATGACGAGATGCTGTTCATCGTGCAGCATCAGACGTCCGAGCTGTGGATGCGTCTGGCTTTACATGAGCTGGAGGCAGCGCGCCGCGCGATGCTGTCGGGCGAATTGCCAGCTGCGTTCAAGATGCTGACCCGCGTGGCGCGGATATTCGAGCAGCTCAATAATGCGTGGGATGTGCTGCGCACAATGACACCCAGCGAATACACTGCCTTTCGCCCCAGCCTTGGTAACTCGTCAGGGTTCCAGTCACATCAGTACCGGCTGGTGGAGTTCATGCTGGGCAACCGCAATGAGGCGTTGATGAAGCTGCACAAACACAAGGCCGACGCTTTTACACGGCTGGAGGAAGAGCTGGCCCGCCCGAGCCTTTATCAAGTGGCGATCTCCTTGCTCTCTGCGCGGTTTGAAGAGGCCGATCTGGCAGGCCCGGCTGCCACACAGGACTGGCAAGCGAAGCAGCCCGTCCAGGACCTGTGGCAGCAGGTGTATGAAGACCCGCGCGCCCATTGGGACCTCTACGAGCTGGCCGAAAAGCTGGTCGATCTCGAGGACTACTTCCGCCGCTGGCGCTTTAACCACGTCACCACGGTGGAGCGTATTATTGGTTTCAAGCGTGGGACGGGGGGCACCGCAGGGGTGGCTTACCTGCGCAAGATGCTCGAAGTGGAGTTGTTCCCTGAGCTGTGGCACGTGAGGGGCGCACTATAGGCTGCGGTGGTGCGATGAAAAGGTGAAGTATCTTCAATATCGAGATGCTATGCCTCAATGGCAGGGGCTTAATAGAACTTCGCATCAATTCCTATGCCTTGAAAATAAGCCTCTCACCGTATCGCTTTATTCGGATACTCACGTCGTACCTGCCGTCTCCTTGTGCCCTTGGCAGCAGTGTCGGGACACATAGTTTATGCTGGACCCGCGCTTGTGCGGATACTTTCGGAAATAAAGCCAATCACCATCGGCTCTGGTGCCACCGCTTTCACCTTTCCAGCGCACAAAAGGTAGCCCAGTCTGACGTCTAGGTCCGACCGCGCAAGAGCGGGCCGATGGCAGCACTGAGGGCGAAAAGCGCGGCCCCCACGGCGACAATACTTGGCCCAGCGGGGGTATCGAGGGCAAAGGCTCCCGCCAACCCGCCGAGCGCGGCAATGCTGCCTGCCGCCACGGCATAGGCGGCCATGGCTTCGGGCGTGCGGGCAAAGGGACGCGCGGTTGCGGCGGGGATGACCAGCATCGCGGCGATAAGCAATGCGCCCACCACTTTGATCGCCACAGCAACGGTGACAGCCAGAGCGAGGGTTAGGACAAGCTGTTCGCGGCGCGGTGATATTCCGCTTGCTGTGGCAAGATCGGGCGAGAGCGTTGCGGTCAGAAGCGCATGCCAGCGCCACATCAACAGGGCCGCGACACAAGCCGCACCGCACCAGATCACCACCAGATCGGTGTTTGTGACGGCAAGGATTTCACCAAAGAGATACCCTTCAAGGTCCACACGGATGCTGTCGATAAGAGAGACGGCCACCAGCCCAAGCGCCAGCGCCGAATGGGCGAGAACCCCCAAGAGCGTGTCCGAGCTGAATTGTCGCGCAGACAGACCCGTGATCAGCAATGCCATGGCCAGCGCCGTGGCAAGCACGCCTGCAAAGACGGGCAGTTCGGTCGCCAGCGCCAAAGCAACCCCGAGGATCGCCGCGTGGCTGGTGGCATCGCCGAAATAGGCCATGCGCCGCCAAACGACAAAACAGCCCAAGGGTGCAGCCGCCAGCGCCACACCAAGCCCAGCGAGGGCTGCTCGCATGATAAAGTCGTCCATGGCTATGCGCTCTCTTTTTCGACGGGGACGTCGCTGTGTTCATGGTCGCAGCCGTCGTGATGATCATGGTCGTGGTGATGACGGTAAAGCGCAAGCGCCCCTTGGGTGCCTGTGCCAAACAGGGCGCGATATTCGGGCGCATCGGCGACCACCTGCGGCGTCCCCTCACAGCACAAATGCCCGTTAAGGCAGAGCACGCGGTCAGACGCGGCCATAACCACGTGCAGATCATGGCTCACCATCAGGACAGCACAGCCAATGCTTTGTCGCACGCTCTCGATCTGTTGGTAGAAGCGTGCAGCCCCCGGCTGGTCAAGGCCTTGGGTAGCCTCGTCGAGGATCAGGATGTCAGGCGATTGCAGCAACGCGCGGGCCAGCAGCACCCGCTGGAATTGACCGCCAGAGAGTGCCCCTAACTGTCGCTGTGCCAGCTCTGGCACACCTGCGCCTTCGAGGGCCGCGAGGGCCGCCTGCGCGCTGACCCGTTTTGGCAGGTTCAGAAAACGTGCCACAGTGAGGGGCAGGGTGCTGTTGATGCTCAGCGATTGCGGCACGTAGCCGATACGCAGCCCTTCCGCACGGATGATGCGGCCGCTGATAGGGTGGATCGCTCCTATGAGGGCACGCAGCAGTGAGGATTTGCCCGACCCATTGGGGCCAACAATAGTGACAATCTCGCCGCGTTGGACGCGCAGGCTCACATCGCGCAGCACCGTGTTGCCGCCATAGGCAAGGTGCAGGTTTTCGGTCTCGATCAATGCGCTCATGCACGTTCCTCCGTGCAGGCAGGGCAGAGGCCCGTCGCCTCGACCACCGTATGCTCGATGACAAAGCCCGCTCCGCGCGCGGCAGCGCCCAACCGCCCATTTGCGAGGGTTGTATCCGTCTCGGCCACGGTTTGGCACCCGCGACAGATGAGGAAGGCTGGAGTGTGATCATGACCCGGATGCATGCAGGCGGTATAGGCATTAAGTGCTTCGATCTTATGGGCCAATCCCGCTTTGACCAGAAAATCGAGCGCTCGGTAGGCGACGGGCGGCTGGCTGCCCATGCCTGCGTCCGCCAAATGCGCCAGCACATCATAGGCGCCCAAGGCGCGGTGCTCGGCCAGCAAAATCTCCAGTGTGCGTCGCCGCACGGGTGTCAGCCGCAGCCCGCGCGATGCGCAATGGGCCTCCGCCTGCGCCAGCGAGGTGGTTTTGCACCTACTATGGTCGGCACATTGAAAGCCTATCGTGTGGGGCATGGGGGTATCGCACCTTGTCTAAAGTCAGCTATTGATATGTTATAACATTCTGTTTAGCAAGGGGACACTCATTTTCTGACAGGAGCCTGCCATGCGTCGCACCCTTGCCGCCCTTTGTATATTCGCCACCCCTGCTTTTGCACAAGAGCCGCCCAACGTAGTGGTCGATATCGCCCCGATCCGCAGTCTGGTTGCGCAGATCATGGAAGGGGTCGGCACGCCGTCGCAGATCATTCCGACAGGTGCTTCTCCCCACGGCTATGCCATGCGCCCGTCAGAAGCGCGCGCGCTGAGTAACGCCGATCTGGTTGTCTGGGTTGGTCCTGCGCTCACATACTGGCTCGAAGAGCCGCTGGAAACGCTGGCACCTGATGCGGAGCATTTGACGCTAATGGCGCTGGGCGGGTCCAAAGAACTGCCCATGCGCGAAGCAGAAATACTGGAAGCGTCGCATGAGGATGACCATGCGGACCATGACCACGACAAGGAGCATAAAGAAGAGGGCCATGATGATCACGCAGGCCACGACCATGACCAAGAGCATAAAGACGAGGGACACGACGACCATGCAGGCCATGACGATCACGCAGGTCACGGCCATGAGCAAGAGCATAAAGACGAGGGACATGACGACCATGCAGGCCATGAAGATCACGCAGGTCACGGCCATGCGCATCATGGCACCATAGACCCTCACAGTTGGTTGTCACCTTCCAATGCGGTACTCTGGGCGGGGGTGATCTCTCAGAAGCTGGGAGAGATTGATCCTGCCAATGTCCAGACTTACGCGGCCAACTGGGAAAACCTTAACGCTGAAGTCCGGACCCTCGAGGCTGACCTGAACGCTATGTTGACGCCGTACCGTGACACCCCCTTCTTGGTGCTGCATGACGCGTTTTCCTATTTCGAAGAAACATTTGGCGTAGAAGCGGAAGCATTTGTGATCGCTGGAGACGGCGCGACACCTGGTCCTGCGCGCGTGCAGGCGTTGCGCGAACACCTTGCCGATAACCCTGTCACATGCGCCTTTACGGCCCCGCAGGAAAACGAGAGCCTGTTGCGGACTGCAACAGAAGGGCAAGATGTCCGTGTGGCTGTGCTTGACCCGTTGGGCGATGGCGAAACTTCCTACGCCACGTTTATGCGCACCTTTGCCACTGCGATGGTCGATTGTTTCGAAGGGCGCTAAGGCGATCAGCCGTTTGGCATACCAAAACTACAAGCGCGGCCCCGCAAGAGATATGCGGGGCCGTTTTCTATTGAGAAGTAGGGCAGCCGCTCCCTAGACGGCGATCTTACCGCCGCCTTGTTTGGTCACGACCACCACGGAGGGGCGTGGCGGCATGGCGGGATCAAAGTCTGGCCAGCGGGTGGCAGGGTCCTCGAAGGTGCTGTCGCGCTCGAACCCAGCGAGGTCTCTTGTCCCATCCGTACCCGGATGCTGCACAGCGAGGAACAGCGTCTCCTGATCGTCGGTAAAATACGGGCCGCACATCTCTCCGCCCACAGGGCAGCGGAAGAAGAGCTTTGAGGTGCCGCGCGCTTCGCCTTCGGTCTCGAGCGCATAGAGCCCGTCGGATTTGCCCGTCTTGCCCCAATTGCGGCCCTGATCAGTCGAAATCCATAGCCGCCCTTCAGCGTCGATTGCGGCATTGTCGGGGGCCCCGAACCAGCCGTTCTCGGAAGTTTCGGGGTTCCAGACAGCGCCCACTTCGGCGACCGCAGGATCACCGCATTGCACGAGGATCGACCATGTGCCGCGTGTGGCGCCGTGATCGCCACCGTCCTCCTTGACCTCGATGATATGGCCAAAAGCACTCTCGGGGCGGGGGTTCGCGGCGTCGATCTGATCGGGTTTGCGTTTGGAGTTGTTGGTCAGCATCAGATAGACCGAGCCATCGCCACGCGGTTGTGCATCCTCGGGGCGGTCCATCGGCGTGGCACCCAGCAAGTCCGCCGCGATGCGGGTGTCGATCATCACGTCGCCCTGATCGTTAAAGCCGTTCTCGGCGGTGAGCGGTCCTTCACCGTGGATCAGTGGAAGCCACGCTATGGTGCCGTCGTCGTCAAACCGCGCCACGTAGAGCGTGCCATCGCTTAGCAGCTTGGAGTTCGCTGCCTTATCCTCGGTCACCACACCGCCAGAGACATACTTATACTGGTAGTCAAAGCGGTTATCGTCGCCTGAATATATCACAAGGCGGCCATCAGCAGCGAGTGTCGTCTCGGCCCCTTCATGGCGGAATCGGCCGAGGGCGGTATGCTTGACCGGCATGGCGTCAGGGTCGCGCGGATCGACTTCAACAATCCAGCCGAAGCGATTGGATTCATTTGGTTCTTTGTCGATGTTGAAGCGATCGTGACGCGTGCCCCAGTTGTACCAGCGACCCGGCACACCATAGCGCTTCATCTGCCGCGCCTCAGGCTGGGCACTTAGATCGACCTTGCCGTCCGCATTCGTCACATCACTCCAGAAATAGCCGTGGAAATTCTCCTCGGCCATGAGGTACGTGCCCCAAGGCGTCATGCCGCCTGCGCAGTTGTTGAGCGTGCCGATCACCGTCAGTCCTTCGGGGTCCTCGTTCGTCTGCATACGAGGATGCCCTGCAGCGGGGCCGTCAATCGTCATCGCTGTGTTGAGCGGGGTAATGCGGCGATTGTATTTCCCGTTCCTGTCGACGCGCCACTGGCCTGTGGTCTCTTTCTCGATCTCGACGACCGTGCCACCATGGGCCGCCATCTCGATGTCGATCAGTTCGGGCGTCATGCCTTTGAATCCGTCGCGGTCCTGACGGCCCAGCTTGGGGAACATGACTTCCTCATTGGTGTATTCGTGGTTCACACACAACAGACCACGGGTGCCTTCGTCATTGAGCGCAGTAAAGCCAACGTAGTCGTTGTTATAGCCGAACTGCGTCAACTGCGCCTGCGCCGTCTGGTTCATCACGTCGAACTCTGGCGCATCCGCCGTAATCGGATCGCCCCAGCGCAGCAGGATGTCCGCGTCATAGCCTTCGGCCACGTGGTGCTTCTCGTCATTGCCCCACGCCAACTCGGAGAAGTTGTAGCGCGAAGTGGTTGCCGCTGCGGCGCCTTTGGGCGCGACCATGGCGGAGGTGCCAAAGAGGGCGGTTGTCGTGGTCACAGCCAGCGCGCCCTTGAACATATCACGGCGCGAATACCGTGCCGCGACCACCTCTCCGATCGTGCGGCTCAGGTTAGGATTCGTAGGGATGTCATCAAAGGCTTCATAGGCTTCGGCCTTGTTGCCGATGGTCGGATCGTTGAGAATATCTGTACGGTTCACGGCAGTGCTCCTGCGGGTTTCAATCTACTTTGGCAGGGTTGCAGAGATGCGTCACGGTTTTGTGACGGCTGCGCCAAATTTTTGTATCAGCGTGCAAACTGATCCAGCAGATCGGGGATATTCTTACGAAATTTAAAGAACCCTGCGGTGGCCAGCGGCCATGCGGCAGTGTCGATCTTACGGCGTACTTCGGTGAGTGGCGCGTCACCATCCTTGCGCACACGTTTCAGCAGCGACCGCACAGGCCCCACAGGCGCATGCGGCGTAACGATTTGGTCAAGGTCGTGCTCGCGCGTCCACGCGTCCACATCCTCGGCGCTGTCGAGGATATCAGCATCAGGCCAGATGTCAGCGGCGAGCCTGCGCCGGAATTCTACCACTTGCTCCGACATAAGCCACGGGGTTTGCGTGGATGTACCGTCAATATAGGCGATCCGCGCTGGCCTGATCTGTAGCTGTTCAAGAAATGGTGCGCCCAGATCATCCGAGTGCAGCAGCAGTCCCGTGTTGTCAGCAGGCGCGCCGCTGTAGGGGGCGTGTCTCTTATACACATCTCCGAGCCCACGAGACAGGCAGAAATCTCGTATGCCG
>CAJXSZ010000002.1 GCA_913060815.1 uncultured Sulfitobacter sp.
TACACAGAGTAGATCGTCGGCAGCGTCAGATGTGTATAAGAGACAGCTGCTGTACAGCGCATCCATCGACGCGCCTGTGCCAAGTCCCCAGCGCAGGTGTGCAAAATAGGGGTCAGAGGGAATACGCCCTCTATGCAATGGCCAATGGGCCGACAAGGAAACGATGATGTTTAACGAAGTTAAGAAATCCATGCAGTGGGGCGAAGAGACGCTCACACTGGAAACAGGGAAAGTTGCGCGCCAAGCCGACGGTTCCGTCATCGCCACATATGGCGAGACATCCGTGATGGCGAACGTGACATTCGCGCGCAAGCAAAAGCCGGGTCAGGACTTTTTCCCACTGACCGTTCACTACAACGAGAAATACTACGCCGCGGGTAAAATCCCTGGTGGCTTCTTCAAGCGTGAGGCCCGCCCCACCGAGAAAGAAACACTGACTTCCCGTCTGATCGACCGTCCGATCCGTCCGCTGTTCGTCCCCGGCTTCAAGAACGAAGTGCTGGTGATGTGTACCGTTCTGTCCCACGATCTGGTCAATGATCCCGACATGGTCGCGATGATCGCGGCCTCTGCGGCGCTGACCATTTCCGGCGCGCCGTTCATGGGTCCGATTGCCGCTTGCCGCGTAGGCTATGAGGGCGGCGACTACATCCTGAACCCTGAGATCGACGACATGCAGGACCTCAAGAACAATCCTGACCAGCGTCTGGACCTTGTTGTTGCAGGTACCAAAGACGCCGTGATGATGGTTGAATCCGAGGCCTATGAGCTGTCCGAGGAAGAAATGCTCGGCGCGGTGAAATTCGCCCATGAGCAGATCCAGCCCGTCATTGATCTCATCATTGATCTGGCAGAGACAGCGGCGAAAGAGCCGTTTGATTTTCAGCCTGTTGATTACTCCGATCTCTCCGCTGCCGTTAAGGCTGCAGGCGAGGAAGAGATGCGCGCAGCCTTCGCTATCGGTGACAAGCAAGAGCGCACCGCCGCTGTTGCCGCCGCGCGTGACACGATCATGTCCAAGCTTGACGAAGAGCAGTTGGCCGACGCCAACCTCGGCTCCGCGATGAAAGGTCTTGAGGCCTCCATCTTGCGCGGTGACGTGGTCAAGACGGGCACACGCATCGACGGTCGTAAGACTGACGAAATTCGCGACATCGTCTCCCAGACCGGCATCCTGCCCCGCACACACGGCTCCGCCCTGTTCACGCGCGGCGAGACGCAAGGCTTGGTTGTCACGACATTGGGTACAGGAGACGACGAGCAGTTCATCGACGCGCTGCACGGCAACTTCAAATCCAACTTCCTGCTGCACTATAACTTCCCTCCCTATTCGGTTGGTGAAGTGGGTCGCGTTGGCCCTCCAGGTCGTCGCGAAATCGGTCACGGTAAACTCGCATGGCGCGCCCTTCAGGCCGTTCTGCCCGCCGCGACAGACTTCCCATACACCATCCGTCTGGTTTCCGAGATCACGGAATCCAACGGCTCGTCCTCCATGGCGTCCGTTTGTGGTGGCTCCTTGTCGATGATGGACGCGGGCGTTCCGCTCAAATCCGCCGTTGCGGGTGTTGCCATGGGTCTGATCCTCGAAGAGGACGGCTCCTACGCGATCCTGTCCGACATCCTTGGTGACGAAGACCACCTCGGCGACATGGACTTCAAGGTTGCTGGTACAGAGGCAGGCATCACGTCCTTGCAAATGGACATCAAGATCGCAGGCATCACGCCAGAGATCATGGAAAAAGCCTTGGCTCAAGCCAAAGCGGGCCGTTTGCACATCCTTGGCGAGATGAACAAATCCATCTCGGGTGCTGGCGAATTCTCCGAGCACGCTCCGCGCATCGAGACGATGCAGGTGCCAACGGATAAAATCCGCGAAGTCATCGGTTCTGGCGGTAAAGTCATCCGCGAGATCGTCGAGACATCGGGCGCGAAGGTCGACATCAACGACGAAGGCATCATCAAGATCGCTTCTCCGAATGCGGACAGCATCAAGAAAGCCTACGACATGATCTGGTCCATCGTAGCCGAGCCCGAAGAGGGCATGGTCTACACTGGGACAGTCGTGAAGATCGTCGATTTCGGTGCTTTCGTGAACTTCTTCGGCAAGCGTGACGGCCTTGTGCACGTCTCCCAGATCGAAAACCGCCGCCTGAACCACCCTTCCGACGTTCTGAAGGAAGGTCAGGAAGTGAAAGTGAAGCTCCTCGGGTTTGACGATCGCGGCAAGGTGCGCCTGTCCATGAAAGTGGTCGATCAGGAAACTGGTGAAGAAATCAAAGAAGAGAAGAAAGAGGACTAAGCCTCCTTACTCTCGGACAGCTAGAGGGCCCCGATGGAAACATCGGGGCCTTTTTAAGTTGTTGCACCGCTTAAAAATGGAACAATTCAAAAGCCTACCAAGTTGACATGACAAGATGTGAACAAACAAAGCTAACAGATTCGCGGCTTCTCGATTATCTTGAAGGTAGAAAACGAATCACTAAATGAACGGAGCCACTGCCATGTCCCTCCTTCTCGACAGAAGAACTCTTATGCTGTCTGGCGCCGCTGCTCTGACCGCAGGCCCTGCGCTTTCGGCCTATCAGGTTCCTGCCAACATGCGTCCGCGCATCGTAAATACGCAGGCGGGTTTCCGTGAGGGCGAAATCCACGTAGATCCTGGTAATTACACCCTGTACTGGACGCTGCCCAACGGCAAAGCAATCCGCTATTTCGTCGGCATCGGTAAGGCAGGGCGCTACCAATCGGGCACCTTTCGCGTAAAACGCAAGGCTGAATGGCCAAGCTGGACGCCGACCGCTGCGATGATCCGTCGTGAGCCGCATATCTACAAACAGTTTGCGGGCGGTATGGCTGGCGGCGGGAACAATCCGCTGGGGGCACGCGCGCTCTATCTCTATAAAGGTGGCCGCGATACCTATCTGCGGATTCACGGCACGCCGAAGCCGCAAACCGTTGCAGCGCGCGTCTCGAACGGTTGTGTACGTATGATTAATGAACACGTCATCGACCTCTATAACCGCGTGCCAAACGGGACGCGCGTGGTCTTGCACTAGGCCTAACGGCAACGACTGATCTTCAAAAGCCCCGCCCCGCGCGGGGCTTTTCGTTTAGAGACTGCGTTCAATGATTTCTGAGCCGTATATCAACTGACTCGTTCTAATTGTGCTCACAAAATGAGCACTACCGCACACAATCCGATCACAAGCGCTTTAATCTTCCACAGCGATGCGGTCGCTTTGGGAAATTCTGTACCAGTCTGTCACAATCCCCCTGCCCGCGTAGAATGGGCCAAAGAGGGCCATGTGACACTGCATTTTTCCGATCAACCAAAGCAGGCTTTTCAACGCGCGCGTGGTGCGCTCTCTATCAGCGCGACATCCGACCAAGGTCAGGCCAGCCGGCTACAGAATTTACGTCAGGAAGGGGCGTACCGCGCCATATTTCCCAGACCCTCTACACCAAAACTTGAAGCGGTCGTGATTAACACCTCGGGCGGTGTGACGGGTGGGGATATCTTCTCCATCGAGATTACAGCGCAGGAAAACGCGCAAGTAGCACTCACCACCCAAGCCGCAGAGCGCTTTTACAGAGCGCCCGACGGGAACGCGGGCCAGATCACGAACCGACTGAATATTGGCAGAAATGCGCAAGTCTACTGGCTGCCGCAGGAAACTATTCTATTTGACGGCTGCAATATCCGGCGCAAGCTGGAGGTAGAGGTTGACCCATCGGGTTCTACGCTGATCCTCGAGCCTATGGTCTTCGGACGCGAGGCCTCGGGCGAGACGATCAGATCGTGCCGATTTCAAGACTGCGTGTCGATCACATCCAATGACGAGATGGTCTATTTCGACCGCATTCAGCTCACTGGTGATCTCACTTCCTCATTGGCACGCGCTGCTGTTGCAGATGGTGCACGGGCGATGGCCAGCATTATCCTCGTGGATGCAAACGCCGCGCTCATGCTTGCGCCCTGCCGCGCCCTGTTGCCAGCGACGGCGGGTGCCAGCCTGCTCTCGAACACCGTCCTTGTGGTGCGCATGCTTGCGCGCGACGGCTTTGCTCTGCGCGAGGCGCTGTTGCCCTTGCTCGAATGTCTGACCCACAACACTGTTCCCAAGAACTGGAGACTCTGATCCATGCAATTGACCCCGCGAGAAAAAGATAAGTTGCTGGTGGCGATGGCTGCGGAAGTCGCGCGCAAGCGGCTGGCCCGTGGCGTAAAGCTGAACTACCCCGAAGCCATTGCACTGATCACCGACGCCGTCGTCGAAGGCGCCCGCGATGGCCGCTCGGTCGCTGATATGATGGAAGCGGGGGCGCATGTCGTGACCCGCGCCCAATGCATGGATGGCATCGCCGAGATGATCCACGACGTTCAGGTCGAAGCGACTTTCCCCGACGGGACCAAACTGGTCACCGTGCACAACCCGATCCGCTAGGAGGCGATTATGACATCCAAGATGATACCGGGCGAACTTTTCCCAGCCGCTGGCGATCTGGTTCTCAATGCAGACCGTGAGGCGATTACAGTGATGGTCGCGAACACAGGCGACCGCCCCGTCCAAATCGGCAGTCATTATCATTTTGCCGAATGCAACGAGGCGCTGGAATTTGACCGTGCTGCCGCGCACGGTCGCCGTCTCGATATTGCACCGGGCACTGCGGTGCGGTTCGAGCCGGGCCAGCGCCGCGAAGTGAACCTGATCGAGATGTCAGGCGCACGGCGTGTGTTCGGCTTCAACAACAAAGTTATGGGGGATCTCTGATGGCGACCTCAATCAGCCGCGCAGATTATGCTGCTATGTTCGGACCCACGGTGGGCGACAAACTGCGCCTCGCCGACACCGATCTGATCATCGAGGTAGAGCGCGATCTTACCGCGCAGCCAGCCGAGGGCGGCAACGCGCTTGTTTATGGAGAAGAAGTCAAATTCGGCGGCGGCAAGGTCATCCGCGACGGGATGGGGCAGTCTCAGGCAACGCGTGCGCAGGGCGCTGTGGACACGGTGATCACCAATGCGCTGATTATTGATCACAGCGGCATCTATAAGGCTGATGTCGGCCTGCGCGGCGGGCGCATCCACAAGATCGGTAAGGCGGGTAACCCCGACACCCAACCGCGCGTCGACATTATCGTGGGTCCGGGTACCGAAGTCATCGCGGGCGAAGGGCGCATCCTGACCGCTGGCGGGTTCGATTCACACATCCACTTCATTTGCCCTCAACAAATCGAGGATGCCCTCCACTCGGGCCTGACCACGATGCTGGGCGGCGGTACAGGGCCTGCCCATGGCACCTTGGCTACCACCTGCACGCCGGGTCCGTGGCACATCGGGCGCATGCTGCAAGCCGCCGATGCCTTCCCGATGAACCTCGCGTTTGCGGGCAAAGGCAACGCGAGCCAGCCCGAAGCTTTGGTCGAGATGGTCAATGGCGGGGCCTGCGCCCTCAAACTGCATGAGGACTGGGGCACCACCCCTGCCGCGATTGATTGCTGCCTGTCTGTTGCCGATGACATGGATGTGCAGGTCATGATCCACACCGACACCCTCAACGAAAGCGGCTTTGTCGAGACGACAGTCGCCGCCCTTAAAGGCCGCACAATCCATGCCTTTCATACCGAGGGCGCAGGCGGCGGTCATGCCCCCGACATTATCAAGATATGCGGCGATGAAAACGTCCTGCCCTCCTCCACCAACCCCACGCGCCCCTATACCGTAAATACGCTCGAAGAGCATCTGGACATGCTGATGGTCTGCCATCACCTCGACAAATCCATCCCCGAAGATGTCGCCTTTGCCGAAAGCCGTATCCGCCGCGAGACAATTGCCGCCGAGGATATCCTGCATGACATGGGCGCGTTTTCGATCATTGCCTCTGACAGTCAGGCCATGGGACGGGTTGGCGAAGTGCTGATCCGCACATGGCAGACCGCTGACAAGATGAAGAAACAGCGCGGGCGCCTGCCCGAAGAGACGGGGGAGAACGACAATTTCCGCGTCCGCCGCTATATTGCGAAATACACCATCAACCCCGCCATCGCCCATGGAATCAGCCATGAGATCGGCAGCATTTCCGAGGGCAAGCGCGCTGATCTGGTGCTCTGGAACCCCGCATTCTTCGGTGTAAAGCCCGAGATGGTCTTGATGGCGGGCACGATTGTATGTGCGCAAATGGGCGATCCCAATGCCTCGATCCCCACGCCGCAACCCGTCTATTCGCGGCCGATGTTTGGTGCCTACGGGCGCTCGGTTGAGCAGTCTGCCGTGTGCTTTGTCTCTGCTGCTGCGCAAGCTGACGGGATCGGTGACAAACTGGGCCTCGCCAAGCAAACGATCGCCGTTGAAAACACCCGCAAGATCGGAAAATCCGACCTCATCCACAATACCGCCACCCCGAAGATGGAAGTGAACCCCGAAACCTACGAGGTGCGCGCAGACGGGGAGCTTCTCACCTGCGAACCCGCATCCGAACTCCCCATGGCACAAAGGTACTTTTTGTTCTGATGACTGATTACACGACACATACCATCCGCAAGGCTGGCGACTGGGCCGGCGCTTTTACTCGCTGTGTACTGACCTACGAAGACAGGTTCCTGCGGCGCAAAGTGGTGAACACCGCTCAGGGCGAGGCGCTGCTTGTCGATTTGCCACAGACCACATCGCTTGATCATGGCGATGCGTTCGAGTTGACGGATGGCCGCTTGATTGAGGTGACAGCCGCACAGGAGCCTCTGCTGGAGATCACGGGCGATCTGGTGCAATTGGCATGGCATATCGGGAACCGCCACACGCCCTGCCAGATCGAGGCGACCCGCCTGCTTATTCAGGATGATCCGGTGATCGGGCATATGTTGGAACACCTCGGCGCACAGGTCAGCAAGGTCGAAGCACCCTTCACTCCCGAAGGCGGTGCCTACGGGCACGGTCGCACCCATTCCCATGAACACGTAGCGACCGCACATGAGCACAAACACTGATATCCTGACGCTGTCCCAGCTTCTGTCGCCCGCCTTTCCCGTGGGGGCTTTCGCTTATTCCCACGGGCTTGAGACTGCGATCGAGGAAGGGGCCATCGCGGATGCGGCGACGCTACAGGCGTGGTTGCTGGACCTATTGGAGTTTGGCGGCGCGCAATCCGATGCCGTTCTGATGAACGCGGCGATCACCGCGGATGCCGGAGCGGTTGATGCCCAAGCACGCGCTTTCGCTGCCAGCGCCGAACGGCTGATGGAAACCGATCTGCAAGGAGCAGCCTTTTGTGAAACGGTTCAGGCTGTTTGGGGCCTCGACATCGGGCGGCTTTGCTATCCCATTGCCGTGGGGCAGGTGGCACGCGCCATGAACCTTGATCCCGAACTGGCGACCGCACTTTACCTGCAATCATTCATTGCCAATCTGGTCGCTGCCGCGATGCGTCTGGTGCCGTTGGGGCAGGTTGATGGGCAAAAAGTACAAACAGCGCTGCGCCCCGAATGTGAGGCCGTTGCCAAGGCTTGTGTCGGAGCCACGCTGGAGGATTTGCACAGTTGCGCATGGCTGTCCGACATCGCAGCGATGCGCCATGAGACACAGTATTCCCGCGTTTTTCGATCTTAATGAGGTAACCCTATGACTTCTCCCAACGGACCTTTGCGCATCGGCATCGGTGGCCCTGTCGGCGCTGGCAAGACCACCTTGACTGCCGCATTGGCGCGGCTGTTGCATCCGCAAATGTCCATAGGTGTCATCACCAATGACATCTACACCCAAGAGGACGCCGAAGCGCTCATGCGGATGCAAATCCTGCCCCAAGACCGCGTGATCGGCGTTGAGACTGGCGGCTGCCCCCATACGGCAATCCGCGAAGATGCCTCGATCAATCTGGCCGCTGTGGCGCAGATGCGTGCGCAACACAGCGATGTTGAAATCGTGCTCATCGAGAGCGGCGGGGATAACCTGTCAGCGACTTTCAGCCCTGAACTGGCCGATGTGACGATCTATGTGATCGACGTGGCCGCAGGCGAAGAAATTCCGCGCAAAGGCGGACCTGCAATCACCAAGTCCGATGTTCTGGTGATCAACAAAACCGACCTCGCACCCCATGTCGGCGCGTCTCTCGATGTAATGGAGCGGGACGCCAAACGGATGCGTGGTGACAAACCGTTTGTCTTCACCAGCCTGCGCAATGACGAAGGGGCTGGCGCGGTCCTTGATCTTCTTGCAAGTGTCGGCGGCTTCAAAAGGCCTGAAACCTGAAGCGCGATGCCCACAGCCGGGACAGGAGACCCCCATCCCGGCTGGTTCTTGTGTCATTGGCGCGGCGCACCTGCGCCGCAGTCTACTTTAATTGCCGCGGATCACTCAGGCAGTTTGGCCATACGCAGATAGGGCAGAACCGTTTTGAATGCGCCAAATTTGGCCGTCGCATCCGCGTCGGAGACGGCGGTAGGGATGATAACATCATCACCCACATTCCAGTTGGCAGGCGTTGCAACGCCCTGACCCGCAGAAGTCTGCAAACCGTCCAAAGCGCGCAGCACCTCGGCGAAATTGCGCCCGACTGTCATAGGATAAGTCATCGACAGCTTCAGCTTTTTGTCAGGCCCGATGATGAAAACCGACCGCACAGTGGCACTGTCTGCTGGCGTGCGCCCGTCGGGCAAATAGGCCTCAGCTGGCAACATATCAAATGCTTTGGACACCTCGAGATCCGCGTCCGCAATGATGGGAAAACCCGCCTTTGTGCCCGCAACAGTCTCGATATCGCCCTTCCACTTCTTGTGGTCCTCGACCCCGTCCACGGAGACACCGATCACCTTAGTGCCGCGCTTCTCCCACTCATCCGCCAACTGCGCCACAGCGCCGAATTCGGTAGTGCAGACAGGCGTGAAATCCTTGGGGTGCGAGAACATAATGGCCCAGGAATCGCCCACAAAATCATGCAGGCTTATCGTGCCATGATCCGTTTCAACCGTCAGATCGGGGATTGTGTCGTTAATGCGCAAACTCATCGCTGCGTCCTCCGTTAAATTTCCGTTACGAGATATGTAGGCATTCATGCGCAGGGTTTCATCCCCCATCTTGCAGGGGAGGCGCGGCAGTGACAGACTACGCTCAAATCTCAAATCAAGGAGCATACCCATGCTGGAGAAACGCGACTTTTACATCAACGGCGCATGGACAGCCCCTGCTGCCGCCAATGACTTTGCGGTCATCGACCCCTCTACGGAAGAGCAATGCGCCGTGATCTCGTTGGGCGACAAGGCCGACACGGATGCGGCCGTAGGCGCCGCGCGCGCCGCCTTTGACAGCTGGTCCCAGACCTCGCGCGAAGAGCGTACGGCGCTAATCCAGAAACTGGCCGAAATCTATGACGCCCGTCAGGAAGAAATGGCCCAGGCCATGTCTATGGAAATGGGCGCGCCCATCATGCTCAGCCGCCAGCAGCAGGTCGGTGCAGGCACATGGCACATCGGCGGCTTCCTGAACGCGTTCAAGGACTTCAGCTTCGAGCGTGACTTCACCGCCACTGAGAAGACCCTGCTCGAGCCCATCGGCGTTTGCGCACTGATCACCCCTTGGAACTGGCCCATGAACCAGATCATCCTCAAAGTGATCCCCGCATTGGCCACGGGCAACACAGTTGTCCTGAAACCCTCCGAAATCGCGCCCCTGTCGGGTCTGCTCTTCGCCGAATTTGTGCATGAAGCTGGCTTCCCCGCAGGCGTGTTCAACCTCGTCAATGGTGACGGTGCAGGCGTAGGCAGCCAGCTCAGCGCGCACCCCGAGGTCGACATGGTCAGCTTCACAGGCTCCACCCGCGCTGGTATCGCCATTTCCAAGGCCGCCGCAGACACGCTCAAGCGCGTAAGCTTGGAACTGGGCGGCAAAGGTGCCAACATTATCTTCGAGGACGCCGACCCTAAGGCCGCCAAACAAGGCGCCATCCGCTGCTTCCGCAACTCGGGCCAGTCGTGCAATGCACCTACCCGCATGCTCGTGCACAAATCCCGCTACGACGAAGCAGTGGCCTCCGCCTCCGAGGTCGCGACCAACACGCATGTCGGCCCTGCCTCCGAGGAAGGCAAACAGATCGGCCCCGTCGTCTCCGAGGCGCAATACAACAAGATCCAAGGCCTGATCGAGAAAGGCATGGCAGAGGCACGCCTCACCGCTGGTGGCCTTGGCCGCCCCGATGGCCTCAACCGCGGCTACTACGTTAAACCCACGGTCTTTGCCGACGTCACCAACGACATGACAATTGCCCAAGAAGAAGTCTTTGGCCCCGTCCTGTCGATCATCCCCTTCGAGACCGAAGAGGAAGCGATCGCCATCGCCAATGACACGCCCTACGGCCTGACAAACTATATCCAGACTTCTGACGATGAAAAACGCCGCCGCGTGGCACGTCGTTTGCGCTCTGGGATGGTTGAAACCAACGGTCAGGGCTTTGCCCAAGGCTCCCCCTTCGGCGGATACAAACAGTCCGGGAATGGGCGCGAAGGCGGCGTGTTTGGCCTCGAAGAATTCCTCGAGATCAAGGCTGTGTCCGGCTGGGCTGCCGAGTAACACTACGAAAAATTGCAAGGAAGGGGCTGCCTGCGGGTGGCCCTTTTTCTTGTTCAATAGCGCCTGCAAAAACTTCAGATTTGAGTTTAAAGGGAAAAATGAAGAAGAAGTGCTCCTGATTTAACCCTAAGTCTATAAACATAAGGTCTGCTAAGACCGCGCGGATAGCTGGAGAGCGATCCCGCGTGAAAAGTGACGAAGCTCCGTCCTATGGTCAACGTAGGGCGGAGTGTTCACCAAAGCTACTTCGTCATTTTTCCCTTTAAACTCAATCCTCACATACACCCGCGGGCGGACGTACGTTAAAAGGGTGCCTTGCTGCGCACGCGGGTCATCTGACCCCCGTCGGGATGTTTAAACCTTAGCTCTTCAGAGTGTAGCATCAGCCGCGGGAATTCGGCTGCGGGTCCCTCAGCGTAAATCGGATCACCGAGGATCACATGGCCGAGGCTTAGCATATGCACGCGCAGCTGGTGGCTGCGGCCTGTGTGCGGTGACAGGCGCATGCGGGCGGTGCAGCCTTCATCACGAACCATTCGCCAGTCGGTTTGAGCAGGTTTACCCGTCGCATGACAGACCATCTGGCGCGGACGGTTCGGCCAATCGACGATGAGTGGCAAATCGATTGTTCCCGATTTTTCCGTCGGCACCCCCCAAACACGGGCGATGTATGTCTTCTTGGTCGTGCGCTTCTCGAACTGTTGGCTCAAGTTTCGCTGCGCATGGCGTGTCAGCGCGAAAATCATCACGCCCGAGGTATCACGGTCCAGCCTGTGCACCAGCAGCGCATCGGGGAAGGCAACCTGTACGCGGGTCAGCAGGCAATCGGCCAACTCTTCACCCTTGCCTGGCACCGACAGTAGCCCCGCGGGCTTGTTCAGCACAATCACCTCGTGGTCGAGATGCAGGACCTCAAGCGGGTCCATCGGGGGAGAATACGTTGCGTCCATCCCCGCCTCGTCCCATGTGCAGGCTTTGTTTTCAACCCGTGACGTGGCACGCTGAAACAAATAGGGAGACCATCATGCATCCGACTATCCAGAAATTCCATGACCTCGTTCTTGCGCATAATCACGACGACGTACCTGCGTTGATGGCCGATGATGTCACGTTCCAGCCGCCGACCTATTGGGCCACATGGAACGGGCGCGAAGCGGTTGGCGCTGTTCTGGGCCACGTGAACGAGGTCTTCACCGACTTCGAATACCGCCGCGTCATGGGCGACGGCAAGGACTGGGCGCTGGAGTTCCAGTGCAAGGTTGATGGGCTTGATTGCGTGGGCGTCGACCTTTTCACCCTTAACGAAGAGGGGCTTATTCAGGAGATGGAGGTCGTCATGCGCCCGCATAAGACCATCGGTGCCCTACGCGCTGCGATGAATGAACGCGTCGCCAAGGACCCCGCATTCCTCAAGCATAAATCAGCCCTGAGCTAAGCGCTTGGCCCGCATCTGGCGGATCATCGAAACGGTATAGATCACCAGCGCCAGCCAGATCAGCGGCAGCGCAATCGCGCGCGCGCGACCAAACGGCTCGCCAAAGATGAACACGGCGTTCAGCATGATCATCGTCGGTGCGATGTATTGCATGATGGCGATTGTGGAGAGGCGCAGCAGTTTTGCCCCATTCGCGTAGCACAACAGGGGCACCGCGGTGACGACACCGCACCCCAACAGCATCCAAGTGTCCGTACCGCTGGTCAGGAACTGCGCGCCCCCTGTGCTGCCCATATAGACCGCATAGGCCAGCGCTGGCGGCAGCAGTATCAACACCTCCATCAGGAAGCCCTGGTTCGGGCCGATGGGCAGGCTCTTCTTCGCAAGCGCATAAAATCCCCACGTCAGCATCATGCCGAAAGCGAGCCATGGCGTCTCGTCTGCATCAACGATCAGCACCAACACTGCAACCGATACAATACCCACCGCAACCCATTGCGCCCGCGCCAGCCGTTCGCGCAGGATGATCGCGGCCAGAAACACGCTAAACAGCGGATTCATATAATACCCGATCGCCGCATCCAGCGCGCGCTCCGTCACAATCGCATAGACGTAGATGCCCCAGTTCAGCGAGATCAGCACCGCCGTCACCACCCCCATCGCCAGCATCCGGGGCGTACGAAACGCCTCGCGCAGTGTCGCGGTACGGCCCAGCGCGATCAGCACCACCGCCGCAATCGGCACAGACCAGATAATGCGATGCGCGATGACTTCGGCCACAGGCACGTGGCTCAGCAGCTTCATATAGAGCGGCAAAAATCCCCACAGCACATAGGCGGAACCCGCAAAGAAGAGGCCTTGGGGCGTGTCTTGATCAGTGTTGGGGGTGCTCATTTCAGTCTCCTTGCCCCACAGCGTTAGGGCAAGGAAGGGGGCGAGGGAAAGCCTTGAATTGTACCGCTACACTTTGACCCGCTCGGAAGCGGGATCATACATCGGCTTCAGCGACGCCTCGGCCCGCACCCGCGTGCCCATCACGTCGATCTCGTAGGTCGATGCCAGTACATCCGCCACGCTCTCGCCCTTGCACGGGACATAGCCAAGGCCCATCGCGCCGCCAAGGTGGTGACCGTAAGCGCCTGAGCTGAGGTAGCCGACAATCTCGCCATCGCGCACGATAGGCTCGTTGTGATAAAGGAGCGGCTCGGGGTCGGTGAGCTTGAATTGCACCATGCGCATGTCCAGCCCCGCCTCCTTCTTCTCCAGCACGGCCTCACGCCCGATAAAATCAGACTTGGCGGTCTTCACGGCAAAGCCAAGCCCCGCCTCCAGTACGTGATCCTCGGAGGTAATATCATGCCCGAAGTGGCGGAAACCCTTCTCGATACGACAGGTGTCCATCATGTGCATGCCGCAGAGCTTGAGGTCGAAGTCCTCGCCCGCTTGCGCCAGTGTCTCGAACACATGCCCCGCCTGATCGGCGCTGACATAGACCTCCCAGCCCAGCTCACCGATGTACGTCACACGGTGAACACGGGCCAGCCCCATACCGATCTCGATCTCTTGCGCCGTGCCAAACGGGTTCACGTCGTTGCTAAAGTCATTGGGTGAGATGGCCTGCAACAGCTCGCGCGAGCGAGGCCCCATTACGGCCAGCACGCCCTCACCCGCTGTAACATCGGTAATCACCACGTTGAACTTACCCACATGCCGCCGCATCCACGTCTCGTCCGCCAGTCGCGTCGCCGCTGGGGTGACAACCAGATAGGCCGTCTCGGACAGGCGCGTGACGGTCACATCCGCCTCGATCCCGGCGCGATGGTTGAGAAATTGCGTATAGACGATCTTGCCGACGGGGACCGAATAATCGCCGCCGCCGATGTAATTCAGGAAGGCTTCGGCATCGCGACCCTCAACGCGGATCTTCCCGAAAGAAGACATATCGTAGAGGCCCACATTCTCGCGCACAGCGCGGTGCTCAGCGGCGACATTGTCAAAGAAATTCTGCCGCTGCCATGAATACTGGTACTCCGCATCCTGCCCTTTATTCGCAAACCAGTTGGCCCGCTCCCAACCTGCCAACTCGCCCATGACGGCACCGCGCTCAAGGAGCTGGCCGTGAAACGGCGTGCGCCGCACTCCGCGCGCCGTGGCTTTTTGGCGGTAGGGGAAGTGATCGGCGTAAAGCAGGCCCAGCGTCTCCTTGCTGCGCTCAAACAGATAGGTTTTGTTGCCTTGGAAGGGCTGCATGCGGCTGATGTCCACATCGCCCAAATCGAAGGGTTTTGCTCCCTCATCCATCCACTGCGCCAGCGCCATGCCAGCGCCGCCCGCTGATTGGATGCCGATGGAGTTGAACCCCGCCGCGACCCAGACATTGTCCATCTCGGGTGCTTGCCCAAGGTGGTAAGCATCGTCGGGCGTAAACGACTCAGGTCCGTTGAAAAACGTGTGTATCCCCGCCTCGGCCAGCATGGGCATCCGCTCAACAGCGGCCTCGAGGATCGGCTCGAAGTGGTCAAAATCCTCGGGCAATTGGTCAAATTCGAAGTCCGCAGGAATGCCGTCCATGGCCCAAGGCTTGGCGTTGGGCTCGAAAGCGCCAAGCAGCATCTTGCCTGCGTCCTCTTTGTAGTAGGCGCACTCGTCAGGCACGCGCAGCACGGGCATCTGGGTGAGGCCCGGTATCGCCTCAGAGACAATGTAAAAATGCTCACACGCATGCAGCGGCACGTTGGTGTTGAGCATCTTGCCCACCGCATGACCCCACATACCTGCACAGTTCACGACCATATCCGCTTTGATATGTCCGTTCTCCTCGCCCTGTTGCCAGTCGACGCCTGTGATGCGGCGTCCTTCGCAGGTGACACCGGTGACGGCTGTCCGCTCCAGCACCTTAGCGCCGCGTTGCCGCGCACCTTTGGCCAGCGCCAGTGCGATGTTGGCGGGATCGCCCTGCCCGTCTTTGTCGAGGTACACACCGCCTGTGACACCTTCGATGTTCAAATGGGCATAGCGCTCTTTGACCTCCTGCGGAGAGATCTCCTCCACATCCACGCCAAAGGCCCGCGCCATCGCGGCTTGGCGGAAAATTTCCTCCCGCCGCTCGTCGGTCAGCGCAACGGTGATAGAGCCGCAGCGCTTGAACCCTGTCGCCACGCCCGTCTCGGCCTCCAGATTGCCGTAGAGTTCTTGGCTGTACTTCGCGAGCTTCGTCATATTCGCGGATGCCCGCAGCTGCGCGATCAGCCCCGCTGCATGCCATGTCGTCCCCGAGGTCAGCTGTTTACGCTCCAGCAGGACCACGTCCTGCCACCCCAGTTTAGTCAGGTGATACGCAACGGAGCAGCCAATAACGCCGCCCCCGATAATGACAACACGCGCATGCGCAGGAACATCAGCCATGGTAGACCTCTCTTAGACGATGGTGTGGCCCGCATCCTTCAGGCGGCGGGCGATTTCAGCAATATGCGCGGGGCCGACTTCACAGCAGCCCCCTACGATGGTGGCGCCGGCACCAACCCAGTTCATCACGTGATCGGCATAGCGCTCCGGCGTAAGGTCCGTGCGCGCACTCAGCGCATCAACTGTGGGCGCCTCCTCCTTGAACCCGTCGGTAATCATGGTGAAACCGTTGGCATAGGCACCGAACGGCAGCCCGCAATCCGTCAGGATCGGCAAACCTTGGGTGATCACCTCGGGAAGGGAGCAATTGAGCAGAACAGCGGCAGGTTTGTAATGGCCAAGCATCTGGGTCACGACATCAAGCGGCTCCCCCGAACGCAGCTTGGTTCCATCCTCGTCATCAACGCTGAATGCCATCCAAAGGGGCTTGTTAGAGCCTGAATCGGCGTAGCCCTGAAAAATTCCCTCAGCTTCCTGAAGCGAGCAGACCGTCTCGGCCAGCAGGAAATCCACGCGCTCTCCGATCATCGCGATCTTGGCGGCAAACTGTTCTGCGGCCATGCCGACATCAGGCATCGCATCGGGGCGATAGGATGCCACCACAGGGCCCAACGCGCCTGCAATGCGCCCGCTGCCGTGGGCTGCAACAGCCGCAACCGCCTGATCCACGGCCTGTTCAATCAGCGCAGCCTGACGGTCCTCGATACCCTCCCGCTCAAGACGGTTGCGGTGGATTGGATAGGTGTTGGTTGTGGCCACCGTGGCCCCCGCCGCGAAGTACTCCGCATGCACATCAGCGAGCAGCTCGGGCTGCTCCATCATCACATTGGTGGACCACAACTGCGTGGCAGGACTGCTGCCCCGTTTCACCAGTTCCTGCCCGATAGAGCCGTCTAGAAGTGTTATCTGCGTCATTTGATTCTCTTCTTACATATCGCGGTTATGTCTGTTGTCCGCACCAAATGGCCCTCATGCACCGTCTTGTACAGGCACAGTTGCCACATACCTGTGCAGCGCGCCATTTGCCGTCTGCAAGGCCTTCCAATCGCCCGTCAGCCCTGTCTGCGCAAAGCTACTGTCAAACCATGCGGCAACATCCGCATCGCGGGTTCTGGCATCATTCGCGATCGTGATTTCATTTAAGGGAAGACGGGTCTCAATCGCGAACTCTGCAGCAAATTCCGCCGCTCCCGTCACCACCAGATTGTAATGCGCTCCCTCTACATGCGTCATACGCAAATCCATGGCTGTCACCATCCCGTGTCGCCCGTCATAGAGTGACGCTGGCGGTTGCAGCGGATCGTTCGCACTGCCGTGGGGCCAAGTCACGTGCACCCCGTCCAGAAACGCGGCACGGTCCAGCTTCAGATCGCCTAGGGCGACGTCCATCCATTGGCTCGAGAACACCAGCGGCGCGTCTTCCGTTTCACCCTCAACCAGAATGTCGAGGCACAGCACGTCCTTCCAAAGCGGCACAGTCGCGTTTAGCGACATGCGACAGACAAGCTGCCGCGCCGCCAGTTCCACCTCGTCCGACTTGGCTGTGAACAGTGGTGTCATGCCCGCAGTCGCGCGTTCTCGGGATCCCACAGCGGCTGGTCCGACTGCACGACAGCCTTGCACGTGCGTCCAAAGATGTTGATCTCCAGTTCGGTGCCCTCAACCGCCAGATCGGCGCGGATGGTGCCAAGTGCGATGCTGGCTCCCACACGGTAGCCCCAATCGCCACTCGTCGTCTCACCGACAACTTCACCGTTGTGATAAACCGTCGACATGTAAGGCGCATCCTGATCGCCAGCCTCGACAATCATGGTGACAAAGCGCTTCTTGATGCCTTCCTCGGCCTGCTTCACCAGCGCCGCCTTACCCGTGAAGTCTTGTGGCTTGTCGAGCTTCACCCAACGATCCAACCCCGCTTCAAGCAGCGTGTAATCCGTGGACAGATCACCCTTCCACGCGCGGTATCCTTTCTCGATCCTCATGGAATTAAGCGCATACATCCCGAACGGCGTGGCCCCTGCACCCGTAACAGCCGTATAGAGCGCAGGAATATCCGCCATTGGCGCATGGATTTCCCAGCCCAGCTCCCCCGCGAAGGACACCCGCGCCAGCATGCATTTCACGCCTGCCACGCTTCCCTGCTGGATCGACAGCCAAGAGGCGCTCAGGTCCGCTTCGGTCCCGATCTTCTCGAACAGTGCGCGCGACTTTGGTCCGCTCACGATCAGCGTTGATACTTCTGTCGTGTGGTCGCTCAGGCTCAGCCCCTCGGGCAGGCCATCGTTCAACACATCAAAGTCATGCCACTGCGCTGTAGCGGCGGTGATGAGGGTGAACGCATCCTCGCCGTGGCGCAGGATCGACATTTCCGTCAAAATCCGCCCGCGGCTGTCGGCGAAATAGGCAAGGTTCATGCGGCCTACTTTTGGCAGGCCACCTGTGATGCGCCCGCGCAGGTATTCCGCAGCACCCGCCCCCGACAGGGCAAAGCGCGAAAACCCGGGCAGGTCTAGAACCCCGACGCCATCGCGCACGGCCTCGACCTCTTCGCGGATCCGCACGGCCCATGGGCCTTCGCGGTCCCACGTTTGCGTGCTCTCCTCGGAGGTGTCATCGCCGTCCTTGGCGAACCAGTTGGCACGCTCCCAACCATTGTAGGCGCCCATCTGGCCACCCTGCGCCAGCAGCGTCTTATGCACTGGCGACAGCTTCTTGTCGCGGCCCGCTGGCCATTCGTGGTGCGGGAAGTGCATGGCGTACTCGTGGCCATAGGTCTCCAGCGCCTTGGCAAGACAGTGATCGTGATCGGTGTAATCGGTGTAGCGGCGTGGATCGACGGCCCACATATCCAGCTCTGTCTCGCCGTGCATGATCCACTCGGACAGCACCTTACCCGCACCACCGCCCTGCGCGATACCGAAGGTAAAGGAATGACCTTCATAGGCGTTCTTGACCCCTGGCATCGGGCCAATCATCGGCAGCCCGTCAGGCGCATATGGAATAGGCCCGTTGATATTGCGCTCCACGCCGCCCTCGCCCAACAGCGGTACGCGCGCCATGGCGTCCTCGATATAGAACTCGAGCCGCTCCAGATCGTCGGGGTAAAGCTGGAAGGAAAAATCCTCGGGCATCGGATCATCGGGCGTCACCCAATGCGCCTTGCAGTTGCGCTCATAGGGGCCAAGATTCAGGCCCGCTTTGTCCTGGCGCAGATAGTAGGAGATATCCACATCACGGATCAGCGGCATCTTGTGGCCCTTCTCCTTGGTCCACGCCTCCAACTCAGGCAGCTGCCCTGTCAGGAAATACTGGTGGGACATGACGACCATAGGGACCGTGCGCCCGCCGAAGGGCTTGAACATCTCGCCCACACGTTGGGCATAGTAGCCTGCACAGTTGACGACGATCTCGGCGCGGATGTCCCCCTTCTCGGTCTTGACGATCCACTCGTCGCCGTCGCGGTCAAGGCCTGTCATGGGGCAGAACCGCTCGATCTGCCCGCCCGCCTCGCGCGCGCCTTTGGCTAAGGCTTGGGTCAGCTGTGCGGGGTCGATATCACCGTCCAGCGGATCCCACAGCCCGCCCTTGAGGTCGTGCACCTCCATAAACGGGTTGTATTCCTTGAGCTCGGCAGGCGTCAGCATCCCCATGTCCAGACCCTGATAAGCGCCCATGCTCATCACGCGCTCGAACTCCATCATGCGTTCTGTTGAGTGGGCCAGCCGCAAACTGCCCGTAACGTGATAGTTCATCGGATAATCCACATCCGCGCCCAACGTACGGTACATCTCCAGCCCGTAGCGCTGCATGTTCATCACGGCCCATGAGCTAGAGAAGTTAGGACAGTTGCCCGCCGCGTGCCATGTGGAGCCTGCCGTCAGTTCGTTCTTTTCTAACAGAACACAATCTTTCCACCCTGCTTTGGCCAGATGATAGAGTGTCGAGGTCCCGACAACGCCGCCCCCGATGATGACAACACGGGCTGTGGTTGGAAAATCACTCATTGGTCCTGCTCCTGATCGCTATGGGAATTTCTGGCAACGGGCATCGCTAACCCCGCGCAGGTGTGGATGCTGAACCCAGCAGCACACCATAAATGACAAAACACGCGCCCATGATGCGGCGCACCCAGACGTTGAACACAGCGCCAAGGGCGGCGCGGCCAAGCCCAACACCAAGCGCGGTAAAGCCTGTGTAGCTCAGCGCTGTCAGCGTCAGCGCGGTAGGCACGATAACCCACATCTGCGCTCCGATTGGCACATCGGGCTGAACGAACTGACTAAACGCGGCGAGGTAGCCTGCCACGCTTTTGGGATTGATCGTGGCGATGGCAAAGGCGCGCAAATAGACCGACGCCGCAGGCCTCTCCTCCGCCTCGACAGGCTTCCTCGCCTGGATAATGCCGCGCAGACCCAGATAAATCAGAAACGCGGCGCCCAGCCATTTGGCCACCGCAAAAGCCTCGGGCGATGCAGCGATGAGCGCCGTGATGCCCAGCGCTGAGAGGGTCAGAAACAAGAGCGCTTGGGTCAGGATGCCCAGCACGCCGACCATGGCGCGGCGCATTCCCAAATTCATCCCGTTGTTGATGCAATTGACCGCATTCGGGCCCGGTGTGGTGACAAAGACCACCCAGAACAGCGCGAATATGGTCCATGCGTCCATGCTCATGTCAGTACACCGGCGGCGCGATGACCCAAATCGCCACAGCGGGATCTGGCGTTCGATTGGCCCAGCGAAATGCCTCCCCGCGGATGCGGAAACTGTCGCCAGCGTTCAGAGAGTGCACGGTGCCGTCGATTTCGATCTCCAGCGTGCCTGAAATGACATAGCCTACCTCTTGGGTCGGGCGCGTCACTGCGTCCTTGATGCGGCTGTGGGGCAGAAAGGTAGAATGCACCATCTCGAAATCATCTGTGAGGTCGGGGGAGAGCAGCTCCTCCACCAGCCCTGCAATACTGGAGCCGATGGGCCGCCGCGCACCTGCGCGCACGATGTATCCAGCCTCGTCCGCAGGTGCCGCCGTGTGGCGGAACAGGATCGACACGGGGACATCGAATTCCTTGGCCATATGGCGCAGATCGGTAATCGACGGCTCGGACAGGTCCCGCTCTACCTGACTGAGCCAGCCAACCGAGCGGCCCAATGTCTCCGCCAGATGCGCCAGCGTAATGCCCCGCGCACGGCGCAGGGCGCGCAAGTCGGCCCCCAACGGGGGCGGCGTTTGTGGCAAATCGTGGCGCATGGAATCCCTGACAGGTTGGCTGTGCTCAAAGCCTGTCAGAGGTCCGTGAAAAAATCTAGTATTATTTCACGACTTCAAATGTCGTTTTCAAGATGTCCGCCAAGCCATCGGCGTCCGCTTGGGTAAATGCATCCGGCTGATCGCTGTCGAGGTCGAATACGCCCAGAAGTTGGCCTTGCCCTCCGAACACGGGCAGCACCAGTTCCGAGCGGGTCGAGCTTGCGCAGGCGATGTGGCCCTCGAACGCCTCCACATCCGCGACCAGCTGCACCTCCCCCGTGCGCGCTGCAGCACCGCATACACCGCGTGCAAAGGGGATGACGAGACAGCCATGCCCGCCTTGGTATGGTCCGATCTTCAGGACCTCGGGCGCTGTTACGCGGTAAAATCCTGTCCAGTCAAAGCGGTCGTCGCTGTGATGTACCTCACAGGCAACGGTGGCCATGAGCGCGACAGGATCGTCTTCCCCTTCGGTGAGCGAAGCAATCGTTTTGGACAGGAGATCGTAGTCGACAGGCATGGTCTGTGACCCTTCTGTGGAATTCAGTTTAAAGGCAAAATGAAGAAATTAGAGGCGCTCGATTGCGATGGCCGTGCCTTCGCCGCCGCCGATGCAGATCGCAGCGACCCCGCGTTTCAGGTCGCGCTTTTCGAGAGCGTTGAGAAGCGTGACCATGATGCGTGCGCCTGATGCGCCGATAGGGTGGCCCAGCGCGCAGGCGCCGCCGTTGACGTTCACTTTTTCATGGTCGATGCCCATTTCGTGCATGAAAGCCAGCGGCACAACCGCGAAGGCCTCGTTCACTTCCCACAGATCCACGTCTTCCTTGGTCCAGCCAATTTGTTTGAGCAGCTTTTGCGCGGCAGGCACGGGGGCAGTGGTAAACAGGCCTGGTGCCTGCGCATGGCTGGCGTGCCCCATGATATGGGCGCGGATTGTGAGGCCTTGTGCCTCGGCTGCCTCTTGGGACGCAAGAACGAGGGCCGCCGCACCGTCGGAGATGGACGATGAGTTTGCTGCCGTCACCGTGCCGCCCTCGCGGAAGGCGGGTTTGAGCTGCGGAATTTTATCGGGGCGCGCTGTGGCAGGCTGCTCGTCTGCGGCCACCGATACCGTTCCTTTGCGCGACACCACATCAACGCTGGCGATCTCGTGCTCGAACGCGCCGCTCTCCTGCGCTTCCAGCGCGCGACTGAGGGAGGCCAGCGCATAATCGTCCTGCACCTGACGCGTGAACTGGAACGTTTCCGCGCAATCCTCCGCGAAAGTGCCCATCAAACGCCCTTTGTCATAAGCGTCTTCAAGCCCGTCGAGGAACATGTGATCGACCACTGCAGCATGGCCCAGCCGTGCGCCGCCGCGCATTTTGGGCAGCACATATGGAGCATTGGTCATGCTTTCCATTCCGCCTGTGACCATCACATCAGTATGGCCAAGTGCTATCTGGTCAAAGCCGATCATGGCAGCCTTCATGCCTGACCCGCACATCTTGTTTAGCGTGGTCGCGGGCACCTCTTCGCCCAGACCTGCGGCAAACCCTGCCTGACGCGCGGGGGCCTGACCCTGCCCCGCTGGCAGCACACAGCCCATCAGCACTTCGTCCACGGTGGCGTTCCCCGCACCGTCCAACGCGGCGCGAATCGCTGCCCCGCCTAGCTGCGCGGCCGTCATATCGGCGAGTGCGCCCTGAAATCCGCCCATCGGGGTGCGCGCGGCACCTGCAATTACAACTTTCCGCATTCAAGAGCTCCTAATTCGGGGGTGCTTACAACTTCTTAGGGGTTTGACCCTAGCACATGGGTCGCACGCAATCTTTGCAGGAATGTATCATGGAACTTACCAGCTCGAAAGAAGACGCTCTCCAAATCATTGCTATTCAGGAGCAGCGGATCGACGCCGCGGTGGCCCTTGCTTTCAAAGACCGCATGCGTGCTCTGACCGAAGAGGGCGAGGGGACCGTGCTGCTTGATCTCAACCACGTGACATTTATCGATTCCAGCGGCCTAGGGGCGATTGTGGCTGCTATGAAAAACCTTGCACCAGAGCGCAGACTGGTGCTGGCAGGGCTTACCCCCCCCGTGGACAAAGTGTTCCGCCTGACGCGTATGGACACTGTCTTCGGCGTCTTTCCGACGGTTGAGGCGGCTTTGGCCGATCTACACGGGTGAGGCATCTGCGACATGGGCTGCGCTATGGGTGACCCCCCCCACCTGCCGCCCTTTGCCATCTGCATTCCGGGAGACGAGCAAGCCGTACGCAACGGACTGGCAGAAGTATTACTGTGCCTCAAACCTTTGGCGCTGAGCGCGGAAGACACCAATACTATTGAATTGGTTCTGGCGGAGACGCTGAACAATGTAATTGAGCATGCTCTTTCGGACAGCTCTGCGCCCACAAGGATCGAGATCCGCGGTGCGTTCTGCGCAGCGGACGGTCTGCGCATGACGGTTATCGACCACGGTGCGCCAATGCCAGCAGGCAAAGCTCCCACATCAAAAACACCCGATCTTGATGTTTCAACCGATGACTTGCCAGAGGGCGGATTTGGCTGGTTTATGATCCACGCCTTAGCTTCGGAGGTACGCTATGCCCGCGTCGGAGAGTCCAACCATCTCGATTTACAGATTCCTGTCGGGCTATAGCCGATTATACGACGCGTTTCTTCATTTCTCGATAACCCTGTCATAATTTCACCCCAGTATTCCGCGAACATGCCTTGGACTCATCACATTGTGACCATCTTCCAAGGTCATACGGATTTATGTAGCTGCATATAGCTTCCTCCGGCGTTGCGCTTAATTGCCCCCACCCAGTGCGCGACGCCGGAGCACTCCCCCCCCCAATTTACAATATCCCGCTTCATTCGCATTGGCACACATGTCGGATCGGACTAGGTTTCCGCTCAACTGAATGTTCAAGCGAGGCTTTTCCAAATGCGCGATTTCCAATTTCCAGGTCGTTCTCCTGTACTGGCAACAGGCGGCATGTGCGCCACATCCCACCCCATCGGCGCAAAAGCCGCGATTGATGTGCTGGAGCGCGGCGGCAACGCGATGGATGCTGCGATTGCTGGCGCCGTGGTGCTGGGCATTTGCGAGCCTCAGATGACTGGAATTGGCGGCGATTGCTTTGTGCTCTGGTCCGAAGGGGGCAGTGACAAAGTGCATGCGCTCAACGGGTCGGGCCGCGCGCCTGCCGCCCTCGATGCCGCTGAGTTGCGAGATGCAGGCGAGAAGACTGTCGGGCTCAGATCAGCCCATGCTGTGACCATCCCCGCTGCGATTGATGCGTTCTGCCACCTTTCGGAGACGGTGGGCAAAATCGGCCTTGATGCGATTCTTGCTCCTGCGATCAAATATGCTGACGAGGGCGTGCCCGTTGCCCACCGCGTTGCCTTCGACTGGGGCAACGATGCCGAGACGCTGCAAGGCAGCGCGCGCGATGCCTACCTCATGGGCGGCAAGCCCCCCAAAGCAGGCGATATTTTCCGCGCGCCGGGTCAGGCCGAGGTACTCCGCCGTGTTGCCAAAGACGGGCGCGATGCCTTCTACACAGGGGAAGTGGCCGAGGATATGATCGCAGCCCTCAACGCGATGGGCGGCAAGCACACGGCAGAGGATTTTGCGAATGTCGCCTGCACCCGCACCGATCCGATCTCAGGCGATTACAAGGACCTCGAAGTGGTCGAGCATCCGCCAAACGGTCAAGGCGCCACCGCGCTGCTGATGCTCAACATCCTGTCACAGTTCGACATTGCAGGGATGGACCCGCTCGGGGCGCAGCGTGTGCACATCGAGGCGGAAGCGGCCAAGCTCGCCTATGACGCGCGCAACCGTTTCCTCGCAGATCAGGATTACGCCACCCGCGCCGATTACATGCTCGAGATGGACACGGCCAAGAAGCTCGCTGCCCTGATCGACCCTGCCAAGGCAATGGACAGCCCCGCCGCCCTGTCGGAAGCCGTACACAAGGACACGATCTACATCACAGTGGTCGATGGCGACGGCATGTCCGTTTCTCTCATCTATTCGATCTTCCACGGCTTCGGCTCTGGCATCGCGTCTGATAAATTCGGCCTGTTGATGCAAAACCGCGGCGCCGGCTTCACGCTTGAGGAAGGCCACCCGAACGAGCTCAAGGGCGGTAAGCGCCCCATGCACACCATCATCCCCGGCATGATCCGTCAGGGCGGTCGCGTTGTGATGCCCTTCGGCGTGATGGGCGGCGCATATCAGCCAAACGGCCATGCGCGCTTTGCCACCAACCTGTCGGATTTCGGGATGGACCCGCAGGCTGCGATTGATGCGCCGCGCGCTTTCTCGGACAATGGCACGCTCAACGTCGAGCGCGGATATTCAGACGCTGTGCGCGCCGAGCTGTCGGAGATGGGCCACACAGTCGCAATCCCCACCACCGCAATCGGCGGCGCTCAGGCGATCAAAATTCACGACAGCGGTGTGCTGGAAGGCGCGTCTGATCCACGCAAAGACGGCTGCGCGCTGGGGTACTAAGACGCCACAGCGGTGTACGGGGGGTGTACAGGTGGTGCACGCATGGAACCCCCGCTCAGTTCAGTTGGAAATGCAGCGGGTAGGTCCCGTTCTCGAACGGGCCGAAGAGGTCAGGAATGTCAGGATGATCGACAGGCTCACCCGAATAGTCAGCCACAAGGTTCTGCTCCGAGACATAGGCCACGTAATAGCTTTGGTCGTTCTCGGCGAGCAGATGATAAAACGGCTGACCCTTGATCGGGCGGCTCTCTTCGGGAATCGACTCGTACCATTCTTCGGTATTTGCGAATTCGGGATCGACATCAAAAATCACCCCGCGAAAGGGATGCTTCTTATGGCGGACCACTTGGCCCAGATGATATTTTGCGCGCGTTCTTATCATAGCAATGCGCTCCCTACCCCTGCTGTTTACATGAAACAAGCCCATTTTGTCCAATCATTGCACCGAGATTAAAGGAAACAGTCTGTGAACTTGACACTGACAGTGCTGGAGATCGTGGCACCCGTTTTTTTATTGGCTGCGGTGGGTTTCATGTGGGTCAAACTGGGCTACGAGTACCGTATTAACTTTGTCACACAGTTGGCGACGACGCTGGCGGTGCCGTGCCTCATCTTTACATCGCTGATGCAGACCCAGATTGATCCTGCGGCGCTGACGGCCCTCACGCTGGCATCCGTAGTCGCCTATCTGGGGGTGAGCATTGTGGTGGCCCTGCTGGTCTGGCTGGGCAAGCTGAACAGGCGCACCTATCTGGCCCCGATGATCTTCGGCAACACGGGCAACCTTGGGCTGCCACTGGCGCTTTTTGCTTATGGTTCGGAAGGGCTTAGCTATGCTGTGGTCGTGTTTGCGGTCATGGCAATCCTGACGTTCACCTTCGGGATTTGGCTCGTTGCAGGTGCGGGAAGCCTCGGCAAAGTGGCCGCTCAACCGCTGGTCTGGGGGACCCTTTTGGGTGCGCTTTTCCTTTGGCAGGACTGGCAAACTCCCGCCTTTCTGACCAGCACGCTTAAACTCATCGGCCAGATGGCGATTCCCCTGATGCTGATCACATTGGGCGTCGCTGTAGCGCGACTTACACCTGTTGGAATCGGTCAGGCCGTAGTCCTGTCCGTTCTCAAACTGGCGGTCTGCGTTGGCGTTGCAGCCCTCGCAGGGGTTGCCTTCGAGCTAGAGCATGTGGCCTTTGGCGTATTGGTTTTGCAGGTCGCAACCCCCGTTGCCGTCACCTCCTACATGCTGGCCGAGAAATATGGCGCGGACGCCCAAGCAGTGGCGGGGCTGGTAGTTGTATCCACACTCATCTCCGTCGGCGCATTGCCGCTCCTTTTGGCGGTTTTGCTGTAGATTTAAGCTGTAAAATCTCTGTCTATTAGGGTATACTCGTTCAAAATATAAAAAATTATTATTGAGCAGATCAGATGAAATTACCCCTACGCGCCATGCTTGTCGCGCTGCTGCTGGCCAATTGCGGCGGCTCTTCCACTTCCCCGCCACGGGATTTGGACAATGCCTGTAAGATACTGAAAGAACGTCCAGATTATTACAAGGCGTTCAAACGCGCCGAGCGAAAATGGGGCGTACCCATTCACGTACAGATGGCCACAATCCATCAGGAAAGCAAATTCGTCGGCGATGCCCGCACGCCCTTCCGCTATGTCGCGGGGGTGATCCCGATGGGCCGTCAATCCAGTGCTTTCGGCTATGGTCAGGCGCTGGACGCAACATGGGACGAATACCTCGTGGCCGAGCGCAAGCGCGGCGCGCGGCGTGACGACATCCATGACGCGACCGACTTTATGGGCTGGTACAAGAACATCAGCCGCGAGCGGAACGGCATCGCGCTGGATGATGCACGTAACCAGTATCTTGCCTACCATGAAGGGCACACAGGCTTCCGCCGTGGTTCGTATAATTCCAAGCCATGGCTTGTCGGTGTGGCGGGCAAAGTGGCTGCACGCTCGCAGATGTACGAGGGACAGATCGCAGGCTGCAGGCTGCGTTGAGGGACCTTTCGAGGCGCCGCATCAGGCGCCCCGCTAACACATCCTAGCGGTTGTTCGAACCAGGGCTGCCCACATCGAACAGCCTGTTGGGCAGGTTCCCACCCTTTTGCAGATCACCCAACACCACGGTGGTCTGGCCACCATTACCGTCATTGATGATCCACTGGCGCAGCTCTGGCTGGGGGCCAGTGAACTTCATCTGGATGTTGCCGTATTGCGGGTTCTCGGGGTCTTGGGCCGTCACCGTGGTCGCCGTCCCGTCAAAGGTATGACCCGTCACCATGCGGGCTTGGCCAAGGTTTACATCCTTCGCCAGAATGATCGACAGCGGTGTGCGCGCCAGCGGATATGTCTCGGGCGGCTGGTTGGATTTGGTGTCATAGATCACCACCGTATTGGACCCTGCAACTACCAACCCTGTGTCAGGTGCGTTATACTCGAACCGCACGCGACCGGGGCGTTTGATATAGATTGTTCCCGTCGAAATCGTGCCATCTCCATTGATCTGCGTGAACTCCCCCTTGGCCGTGGTCAGCCCGTTGAGGTAGCTGCTGATATTGCCCAAAGGCAGCTTGTCAGCTATTGCCGCACTCGCCGCGACGGCAAGGGCCGCGCTCATCGTGATCGTTTTCAGAAATCGCATGGGATCATCCTGTATACTTATTCTCTTCATTATCTCCAACATAGGCTCACCCGCGTTGATATGCGATATCAACCGTGCAGTTTGGAGCGCACCCTAGCGAATTTCCCCTTAAACGAGCGGACAAACGCCACCGCTGTGATGGGACTGTCCCATGAAAAATGGCTCCCGCTTTGTGCCGAGAGCCATCTTCAGATTGTGCCAACAGGGAGGGAGATTAGCCCTGCTCTGGCACCAGTATTTCGCGTTTGCCGACGTGGTTGGCGGGCGAGACGAGACCTTCGTCCTCCATCTGCTCAACCAGTCGCGCGGCTTTGTTATAGCCGATAGCAAGCTTGCGCTGGATGTAGGAAGTCGAGCACTTGCGGTCTTTGGTCACAATCGCCACGGCGGTGTCATAGAGCGCATCCTCGCTGTCGGTGTTACCGCCCGTGTTGAGGCCCAGCACCGTGTCGATGTCGCTTTCCTTGTCTTCGGGCGGCCCTTCGACCACGCCGCTAACATAGTCGGGCTCACCGAATTGCTTGAGGTGGTTGACGATCTCTTCGACTTCCTCATCGCTCACGAACGGACCATGGCAACGCACGATTTTCGAGCCACCTGCCATGTAGAGCATGTCGCCCATACCCAAGAGCTGCTCCGCGCCCATCTCACCCAAGATCGTACGGCTGTCGATCTTTGACGTCACCTGAAATGAAATCCGCGTGGGGAAGTTTGCTTTGATCGTGCCAGTGATCACGTCCACGGAGGGACGCTGGGTCGCCATGATCAGGTGAATGCCAGAGGCCCGCGCCATCTGTGCCAGACGCTGGATACAGGCCTCGATCTCCTTGCCCGCGACCATCATCAGGTCGGCCATCTCGTCTACGATGACGACGATATAGGGCAACTTTTCGGGTGTGTTCTCTTCCGTCTCGAAGATCGGCTCGCCCGTGTTATCATCAAAACCCGTTTGCACGGTACGGCTGAACATCTCGCCTTTCTCAAGCGCCTCTTTCACACGGCCGTTGTAGCCTTCGATGTTGCGCACGCCCATTTTGGACATCTTGCGATAGCGGTCTTCCATTTCGCCCACAGTCCACTTGAGGGCAACTAGTGCCTTTTTAGGGTCTGTTACAACGGGGGACAGCAGATGCGGGATGCCGTCATAGACGCTGAGTTCCAGCATCTTGGGGTCGATCATGATCATGCGGCATTCTTCTGGCGTGAGCTTGTACAAAAGGCTCAGAATCATCGTGTTGATCGCCACGGATTTACCCGATCCTGTCGTACCCGCAATCAGGAGGTGAGGCATCTTGGCGAGGTTTGCGACCACAGGCTCCCCACCGATGTCCTTACCCAGCGCAAGCGGCAGGTTCTGGTTGCCATCGCCGAAATCGCGGGAGCTGAGGATCTCGCGCAGGACCACCTTCTCGCGGTTTTCGTTGGGCAGTTCGATGCCGATGACGCTACGGCCCGGCACGGTAGAGACACGCGCAGACAATGCCGCCATGGAGCGGGCGATATCGTCGGCCAAGCCGATCACGCGGCTGGCCTTGAGGCCCGGCGCAGGTTCAAGCTCGTACATGGTGACAACAGGACCGGGGCGCACGGCGACAATCTCGCCCTTAACGCCATAGTCATCCAGCACGCTTTCCAACATGCGGGCGTTCTCTTCCAATGCCTCGTCGCTCAGATGCAGGCGCTGTACGTTCTCCGCGCTCTCCAGCAAGCTCAGCGGCGGCAATTCAAAGCCAGGGTGGTTGTCGTCAAATGACAAGACGGGCTGCGCCTCTGCCTTGGCCTGTTTGCTCTGGGGTACGGGCTTGCGTGTCATGGGCATAACCACGCGCTTAGGCTCTGGCACAGGGATTTTCGGCGCTGCAGGTGCAGCTACTGGCATCGCGTCTGCGACTACTTCAGGCTCTGCAAAGATGTTTACCTCATCCTCCTGATAAGGTGTTTCAAACGCCTCATAGCTCTCCATCGGAGCGGCATCGGCATATACTGGTGCCTCAGGCGCGGTGGGGATCGCTTGCGGCTGCGCAGACATCGGCGCAGGCGGGTTCACTGTCAAATGAGCACGTGGTGCTACGGGCGCTGCGGCAGGTGCTGTTGTCAGAGGAGGCTCTGCCCGCGCCGTATTGAGCAGCAACGGATCGGGGCCGCGCCCACGGCCACGCGTCAGGGGTGCCGTAGCAGGCACATGCACCGCATTCGTTGTGCGTACGCGGTTGCGGATCACATCCGAAATTTTGCTTTTGATGCGGTCTTCGCTTGGGACATCTTCCAGAACGGCCTCTGAATGTGCCTCAACCAACTCTGGCTCGGGCATCGCGTCGGGGCGTTTGATCAGGTTCGGCATCCGCGCCAACAAACCTGTTTTCGGCTCTGGTGCGGGGGCAGGTTCCTCGATGAACTCTGGCTCGGGCGCATATGACATCTGCGGCTCCGCCATAGGAGCGGGGCGGCTGGCGATAATTTTCGGTGTACGCGCAGGCGCTGCAGCGACCTGGGCTTCAGCTTGGGCATAGGCATCTGCCTCCGCCTGCTCTTCACGGCGCAACGCACGGCGTTCATTCTGTTTTGCCTGCAAGTCTTGGGCGGCGGCCACAGCAGTGCTCGCACTGCGGCCCAGAATGTTCATGATTCCGGCGTAGACCATGATTGTGCCGACCAGCAGAAAACGCCCGAAACGCTGAAGCTCGCTGCGGGTAAAGCCCAGAACGAACGCGCCCAGTACCAGAATACCGACACCCATCAGGAGTGACATCAGCTTGACGGCAAAGGTGGAACCGATCGGCAGAACTGTCAGTAAGAAGCCCATGACCGCATCGCCGAACAGCCCCCCCAAGCCAAAGCTATGGGTTTGAAGCCACTCAGCCCCTGGTGTGAGGGTCGCGGCATAGATCGCACCAAGTGCAACAGCGATCGGGGCAAAGATCAGACGGCCCATGGCGCGTTCCTGTCCACGGTGCAGCGCGAAACGCACGCCCCAAGCCAACAGGACAATGGCAAGGCCCCATGCGCCCCAACCGACAATCATAAAGAGGGGTGCTGCAAGTGACGCACCAATACGGCCCATCCAGTTGTGCGCAGGCTCGTCCGTGGCCAGCATCCAATTTGGATCATCCGGCGTGTAGCTGCCAATCATCATGGCCGCCATCACACCCAGCGCCAGCAACACAAGACCCAGCAATTCCTTGCCGCGTTTCTCGATCGCTTCTGCTGTTGTGCTGTCTAGCAGCGGCTCGCGCTGTCGCGTTTGATATGCCATGAACTCGTCCCTCTTAAACCGCGTACAGACAGTCGCGAATGGCCTGCAGGCCCCGCTCCGTCTCTTCTTTTGGCGCCACTAGGGCTGCTCTTATATATTTTTTGCCCGGGTTCTGCTTGCCCGCGACGTCCTGTGCGAGATAGCCACCGGGAAGAACCTTCACCCCAGTCTCGCGCCACAGTTTGACTGCCGCTTCCTCGTCATCTTCGACGGGGAGCCACAGGAAGAACCCCGCTTCGGGGCTGACATATCCCGCGACATTGCCAAAGATGCGGTCCGCGATCTCAAATTTTTCGGCGTACATCGCACGGCTTTCAGCTACGTGATCCTCATCATCCCAGACCGCCGCAGAAGCCGCCTGCAAGGGCAGCGGCAAAGGCGCGCCTGCGTAGTTACGCAATTGCTTGATCTCGCGCATGGACTCTGGACCGGATGCGCAAAAACCCGAGCGCAGACCAGGAAGGTTGGAGCGTTTGCTCAGGGAGTGGAAAATCACCACGCGGTTGAGGTCTGCGCCCATCTCATGGGCCACTTGCAGCGCGCCCACGGGTGGTGTCTCGCGGTAAACCTCGGAATAACATTCATCGGCGAAGATAAGAAAATCATGCTTCTCGGCCAGACGGATCAGGTCTTCCCAATACTGGCGGCTGGCGACAGCACCCTGCGGATTGGCAGGCGAGCAGATGTAAACGGCAACCGTACGGTCGAGCGTCCCGGGCTCCACCGCATGGAAATCGGGCAAATGCCCCGTTTCGGAGGTCGCATTGACCATCACAGGATCACACGCGCCAGAGATCGCGCCGATCATGTAGACCTGATAAAACGGGTTCGGCATCAGGATCGCAGGCTTCTGGCCATTCTTTGTCTCGGGGCACAGTGCGATCACAGCGTTATACAGCCCCTCGCGCGTGCCGTTCAGGGCCATCACTTGCGTGTCGGCATCCACGGGTACGCCGTAGCGGCGATTGACCCATGCGGCGATCGAGGCGCGCAACGCAGGCGAGCCATCGTTGGGCGGGTAGCTGTTAAAGCCCGCCGCATTTTGCACAATCACATCGGTGACCCACGCCGGAAACGCATGTTTCGGCTCGCCAATTGTCATCTGGATCAAGGGACCGCCACCCTCATGCACGTCAAGAAGTGCACGCAGACGGGGCCACGCATGAGCAGGAAGGTTCGAAAACCGCTCAGGAAAATTCATCAAAACTGCCTCGGATCGGGATCGTTATCGCCCCGTTTCTTCCAAAGTAGCTTAAACCGACGGGTGGCGTCTAGGAAAATCCCCCATGCAGCGGGTGACTTGTGGCTTTTTGGGCACCTATGCCAGCGCCGCCTCTGCCGCCGCCCCCATGCGCAGCAATGCAGAGTCCAGATGAGGCGCGCCGAGCATCATCAAACCGCAGCTTGGCGTGTCTGTAGGCAGCGTGAGCGCGCACAGACCCATCAGATTTCCGATGCGGGTATTGCGCAGCGCCATGAGGTTTTCAGTGACATAATAATCCGCGTCGGTCTTGAGCCGCTCAAGATCGGGCGGCAAGATGGGTGCCGTGGGCGCAAGCACCGCGTCATAACCTGCCGTCGCCTCGTCATAGGCCGCGCGCGCGGCCTCCAGTTTGGACCATGCCGAAACATAATCCGCGCCAGAAAAGCCGCCCCCCAAACGGAAGCGGTTCAAAATCTCATCATACATCTTCTCGGGTGCGGCTTCGATGATGTCACGCCACAGGCCGTATGCCTCCGTAACGAAGAGAGGCGCCGAGAGATCGAGCGCATCCCGCACAGCAGGCACGTCGATACGCTCGATATGTGCGCCTGCGGCCTCAAGCTTGGCAAGGGCCGCTTCGAACGCCGCGCGGGGTGCGTCGCGAACGCCCTCCATAGCGACAGTTTCAAGGACCGCGAACCGCCGCCCCGCAAGGGACGCACCGCGCAGATCAGGCGATTTACTGCCCTCAAGTGCTGCGGTCAGCAGGGCTGCATCCTCAACCGAGCGGCACAGAGGGCCAACGGTATCAAACTTCATTGCAAGCGGCACAACACCTTCAAGGCTGAGGCGGTCATGGGTCGGTTTGAACCCTGTCAGGTCGTTCCACGCGGACGGGATACGCACCGAACCGCCTGTGTCAGAGCCGATGCTTGCCGCCGCCAGACCAAACGCCACAGACGCTGCCGAGCCCGAGGAGGACCCCCCCGGCACAGCACCAGCATCATTCACGCAAGGGGGCGTGTTCGTAGAAGGGTTGTAGCCCAATCCCGAAAAAGCAAGCTCGCTCATATGGACTTTGCCCAAACACACAAGGCCCGCACCAGTGGCGTTTTGCAGCACCAGCGCGTCACGATCAGGCACACGGCCCGCCAACAGATTGCTGCCCGCCTCGGTCACGATACCCGCTGTGTCAAACAGGTCTTTCCAACTGATCGGCACACCATCAAGGAGTGACAGGCGTTGCCCTGTTGCGGCACGCTGGCCCGCGGCCTTGGCCTCAGCCCGCGCGCGATCATGGGTGACGCGGGCATAGATACGGTCCCGCAACGGGTGCGCGTCTATCGCGGTCAGATACGTCTCGCAGAGCGCTACAGGATCAATGGTTCCCGCGCCAATACCACGCCCCAGATCGGCGGCTGTCATCGTAAGCCAGTCTTGCATAGCGCGCTCCTTTTGCGAATTTCCATAACGGTAGCGGCGCATGGGCGCATGGACAATCCCCCGTCGCCCGACATAGTTAGGGTTATGGATTTTGACACTGATATTGCCATCGTTGGCGGCGGGCTGAACGGCTCTGCTCTTGCCCTGTCGTTGAGCCAGCAGGGATTGCGTGTGACTGTGATCGACGCCCTTCCCGCGCAGCCTCGCAAGGACGAAGGATTTGACGGGCGCTCCTATGCGATTGCGTTGACGTCGGTGCGCGTGCTCGAAGGGATCGGCCTGTGGGATGCCATTGCCGATGCGGCGCAGCCGATGTTCGAGATAAAGGTTACCGATGGGCGCGCGGGCGAAGGCCCCTCCCCCTTCTTCATGCACTTCGATCACGCCGAGATCGAGGAAGGCCCGATGGGCCATATGGTGCAGGACCGCCATCTGCGCCGCGCGCTGATGGACGCGGTGGACGCCGCAGAGATGGTCGAAGTGATCAATAGCGAGACCGTTGTGGCGCAAGATGCCGATACCACAGGGATCACACTTACGCTGGCCTCTGGCAAAACGCTGCGTGCGCGGCTGTGCGTCGGCGCAGACGGGCGTGCCTCGGGCACGGCTAAGCGCGCAGGGATCAAGCGGACGGGGTGGGCCTACGGGCAGACGGCATTGGTCTGCGCTGTTGAGCATCAATTGCCGCATAATGGCATCGCGCATCAGTTCTTCATGCCACCCGGACCGCTTGCGATCCTGCCGCTCACAGGGAACCGCAGTTCAATTGTGTGGTCAGAGACAGCGGCAAACGCTGCGCGTATCCATGCCCTGCCCGATGCAGAGTATCTGGACATTCTGCGCCCCCGCTTTGGTGATTTTTTGGGCGAGATTTCATTGGCGGGTGCGCGCTATACCTATCCGCTAAGCCTGTCGTTGGCCCATGAAATGATCGCACCACGGCTGGCACTTGTTGGCGATAGCGCGCATGGCGTTCATCCGATTGCGGGTCAGGGATTGAACGCAGGGTTTCGCGACATTGCTGCACTCTGCGAAGTGATCGTGGATGCGCAGCGCCGGGGCGAGGATTTCGGCGCCGCAGTCGCATTGGCGCGGTATCAGGAATGGCGGAGATTTGACAACGCAACACTTGCTCTGGCCACAGATAGCTTCAACAGGTTGTTCTCGAATGATAACGGCCTAATTCGGATGGCGCGGGACATCGGTATGGGTGTCGTGAGCGCCCTGCCCGGTCTACGGCGCAGATTTATCCGCGAAGCGGCTGGCCTCAACGGCGATCTGCCGCGACTAATGCGCGGTCTGCCGCTTTAATCAAGCGGCCGCGCCTCGTCCACAAGCATGACGGGTATGCCGTTGCGGATGGGATAGGCGAGACCTGCCGATTTGGAAATCAGCTCCTGCCGCTCTGCATCATAGGAGAGGGTCTGCTGGCTGCGTGGGCAAATCAACGCTTCGAGCATTCTACGGTCGAACTCCACGGTCGTATCGCTCATTGCATCACTTCTCCGTCGCTGCCCCCGCGAAGAGCGTATTCGATCAACGTGACCAATGTTTCGCGGCGCGTGCTGAGCGATGGCGCCTCAAGCAGCGCCTGCTTATCCTCGGCATCGAAATCAAGCATCATTGAGAGCGAGTTGATCAGTAACTCATCATCAGCATCCTTGAGCGTTTCCCAATCTGCCGACAATCCACGCACATCGAAATAGCGGCCAAGCGCATCCAGAAACGGCTGCCGCTTGAAACCTGCGTCAGTTTCCTCCGCCTCGAAATCGAGGTCAAACCCCTCCCAAGACACTTCGCAGCGACGGTAAGGGCTGAAGCCCTCTACCTCTTTAACAACGCGGTAGCGAGACATGCCCGCAAGCGTGACCATATATCGACCATCCTCCGTTTCGGAAAACTGGCTAATCCGGCCTGCGCAGCCGATGGTGTGAAGGCCGGGCCCTTCGCGGCCAGGCACTACATTCGGCTGCACCATCCCGATCAGGCGGGTGGAGGTTTTCAGCGCATCCTCGATCATCTGCAAATACCGTGGCTCAAAAATGTGCAACGGCAATCGCGACCGCGGAAGGAGCAATGCGCCCCCCAGCGGGAAAATCGGGATCGTGTCGGGCAGGTCTGCTTTTTTTATCATGTTGCTGAAGTAGCCCGTTGTGGGCATCAGGCAAATATCATCGAGCTCAATTTTCGGCGACCGTTCAACACCACGGGATCGTTCGGCTTTAAGGCGTCAAATATCGTGAAAAGCTGTGTTTTTGCAGCATCTTCATTCCATTCACGGTCCCGTTTGAACAGCTCGAGAAGGTGATCAACGGCCCCTTCTGCATCGCCATTTGCATAAAGCGCTTGGGCCAGATCGAACCGCGCTTGCGAATTGCTTTCGTCTGCCTCTACGGCGGCGGTCAGATCGGCCACAGGGCCTGCGTCCGCTGCCTGTCGGGCCAGCTCAAGCTGTGCATGGGCGGCCTCAAGCTCGGGCGATTTCGAAATCTCTATGGGTGCGCCATTGAGCAAGCCTTCGGCCTGATCCAGATCACCAAGCGCGATATGCGCCCGCACCACCCCGCCATAAGCTGCGGCATGCAGTGGGTCCTCGCCAAGGATCGCGGCAAAGGTCTGGGCCGCATCGGACGCCTCGCCCATCCCCAACATTTCCTCGGCTGCCTCCACCGCATCATTGAGCGTGTCTGATGGTGCCTCGCCCCCCGATGCCTTGATAACGCGATCGATGAAATCGGTGATCTCGGAGGGCGGGATCGCTCCTTGAAATCCATCGACAGGCTGGCCCTTCCAGAAGGCATAGACCGTGGGAAGGGATTGAATTTGCAACTGCCCTGCGATGCTTTGAGCCTCGTCCACGTTGAGCTTAACCATCTTCACCGCGCCTTTGGCAGCAGTGACCGCCGCCTCAAGCTGGGGGCCGAGTGTCTTGCACGGGCCGCACCACGGCGCCCAGAAATCCACAATGATGGGCGTGGTCTGCGACGCTTCGATCACGTCAGCCATGAAGGTTGCCTCGGTGGTGTCCATAACCAAATCGGTCGGGGCGGCGGCGGAAAGATTGAGATCCATCATATCATCGGTCCTAAAATTCTGTGTCTTGCGGTTGGTCTCTATATGAGACCGCGACGTCTGGTTTCAAAGAGGCTTAGCGTCAAAGATCGAAAGTTGCAAAAACAGGCGCATGATCCGAAGGCTTTTCCCATCCGCGCGCATCACGCAGAACGCGGCTGCTGTGGGCGGCACTGGAGATATCGGGCGTCGCCCAGACATGATCCAGTCTGCGCCCCTTATCGGCCGCGTCCCAGTCCTTGGCGCGGTAGCTCCACCAGCTATAGAGCAGCCCGTCGGGGATGTCCTGACGGGTAATATCGACCCATTTGCCGGCATCTTGGGTCTGGGCCAGCGCTTCGACTTCGACGGGCGTGTGGCTCACAACCTTAAGCAGTTTTTTGTGGTCCCATACGTCATCTTCGCGGGGCGCAATATTCAAGTCTCCTACAAGGATGGACTTGGACGGTACATCAGCGTGGAAAAAGTCGCGCATCTCGGAGAGGTAGTCCATCTTCTGGCCGAACTTCTCGTTCACCTCGCGGTCGGCCACGTCGCCCCCCGCAGGGACATAGAAGTTATGGACGGTCACCCCGTTGGGCAGCTTGGCCGCCACGTGCCGCGCATGGCCTAATTGTGCAAAGTCCTGGGCGCCCGCAGGTTCCAACGGTAGTTTGGAGAGGATTGCAACGCCGTTATACCCCTTCTGACCCTCTGCCACCATGTGAGTGTAGCCAAGGGCGGCAAACTGCTCCATCGGGATTTTATCCACGGGGCTTTTGCACTCTTGCAGGCACAAAACGTCTGGTCCCTGTTCGCCGAGTAATTTGCACACAATAGGCTCGCGCAGACGAACCGAGTTGATATTCCATGTAGCGAGGGTAAATGACATGTCGCGTGCTCCTGTTGGCTGTTGGCGCACCGTAACGCGCACAGAGGACGGCAACCACCACAAAGGGGCAAAAAAAGACCGGGCACAAAGGCCCGGCCAAGTCCAACAGGGAGGTAGAGTGGCAATCGTCCCAGCCAATCATCGCTTGGGTCATCAGACGGAAAAACTCATGAAAAATATCTGTCTGTCGTATCGTTAACCCGCCGGTGCGGGAAAAGTTTCATCTCTTATATCATTAAACGATAACCGCCTGATTCCGTGACCAAAAGGCGGGCGTTGGAAGGGTCAGGCTCAATCTTCTGACGCAAGCGGTAGATATGCGTCTCGAGCGTGTGGGTGGTTACACCTGCGTTGTAGCCCCAGACCTCGTGCAAGAGTACTTCGCGCGCCACGACACCGTCAGAGGAGCGGTGCAGGAATTTCAGGATGTTTGTCTCTTTCTCGGTCAGGCGCACTTTCTTGTCGTCTTCTGTGATCAGCATCTTCATGGACGGCTTGAACGTATAGGGCCCAAGTTGGAAAATCGCGTCCTCTGATTGCTGGTGCGTGCGCAACTGGCTGCGGATGCGGGCAAGAAGTACCGGGAACTTGAACGGCTTGGCCACATAATCATTCGCACCCGCATCGAGGCCCAGAATAGTATCGGCATCGCCGTCGTGTCCGGTCAGCATCATGATAGGGCTTTTGATCCCCTGTTTGCGCAGCAAACGGCACAGCTCGCGACCATCGGTATCGGGGAGGCCCACGTCGAGGATGAGCAAGTCATAGATCATCTCGTTGGCACGGCTCAGCGCCTCGGCACCATTGGCTGCCTCGAAAACGTCGAAGTCTTCGGTCATGAGCAACTGCTCACTCAGCGCTTCGCGCAGGTCATCATCGTCATCGACAAGTAGAATTTTTTTAAGCTGTGCCATATGGGGCCTCCCTTAAGTTGACTTAAAGGTATGCTACTGCGGCAAATCAACAAGGGTTTCGCACCTTGCCTCACAGCGGCGTGTCGCATGTCGGTCAATTGTTTCAATTCAGACCATCATGTCCTAGATATCACGTAACAGATCCTAAAGGTTGTAACAAAACCGATGCCCTTTGCCCCCGATGTCACAGAAACTTTGGCCCGTGCGCGGGCAGATTTGCGCATGGGTGTGCCCGTGGTTTTGGGTAACTTGCTGGTGCTAGCGGCTGAGACCCTGACCAAAGCACGGTTCAATCGGGTTATGTCAATGGATGCGCAGCCTGTTCTGGCCATTACCGCACGGCGTGCGCAGACGCTCAAAGCGCGCGCATATGACGGGGAGTTGGCGCGTATCAAGCTTGCCCCCGATGCCGCGCTGCGGTGGGTGCAGAGCATTGCAGACCCCGCCGACGATCTAAGCGCGCCAATGAAAGGCCCATTGCCCACGCTGCGAGAAGGCAATGCCGCGCATTATATGACCGCACTGAACCTGACCAAGTCTGCGCGCTTGTTGCCTGCGGCGGTCATCGCAGTACTGGAAAACCCCGCGGCCTTTGCTCTGACCCATTCGCTAACTCTTGTAGATAGTGCAGCGGCAGCGTTGTTGTTGCAGGCCAATAGCCCTTTGCATTCCGTCGTGCACGCCCGCCTGCCAATGGAGAGTTCCGAAAACGGCCGCTTGCACGTGTTCCGCCCCGAGAACGGCGGTGAGGAGCATTACGCTATTGAAGTCGGGCGGCCAGATCGTAGTGCACCTGTTCTGTGCCGTTTGCACTCGGCCTGTTTCACGGGCGATGTTTTGGGAAGCCTGAAATGCGATTGCGGTCCGCAATTGCACGCAGCAATGGCCCAGATTGGTCAGCATGGTCACGGGGTGCTGCTCTACCTCAATCAGGAAGGGCGCGGGATCGGGCTTGCCAATAAAATGCGTGCCTATTCCCTTCAGGATCAGGGTTTTGACACGGTGGAAGCGAATCATCGTCTCGGATTTGAGGATGACGAGCGTGATTTCAGGCTTGGGGCTGATATACTGACATCCATGGGGTTTTCTGCCGCACGGCTGATGACCAACAATCCCCGCAAGGTCGACATGATGCAGGCTAGCGGTGTGCAGGTGACCGAGCGGGTGCCGCTGATGGTGGGCGAAAACCGTCATAACACTGCTTATCTGGCAACAAAGGCCGCGAAGTCGGGACACCTGCTGTGACACCTGATGATATGGTTCTCACGCCGCTGGGCGTGCGGTTTCAGGGCCGGTTGTGGCCTTGCACAATCGGCAAAGGCGGCATCTCGGGGAGCAAACGTGAGGGGGATGGTGCGACGCCGCGGGGAGTCCATGCCATTGTGGGGATGCTCTATCGTCCAGACCGCATTGCAAAGCCTGTAGACTGGGCCAAGCCCATCGGGCCGAATGATCTATGGTCTGATGATACAGGCGACGCCGACTATAACATAATGGTCCGCGCCCCTTATCCACATAGCCATGAGAAGCTGCGCAGGGCCGATCCGCTCTACGACTTAGTGATTCTCACGGACTGGAATTGGCCCTATGCGGTCAAAGGTCGAGGATCGGCAATATTTATCCATCAATACCGGCGCCCGGGATATCCCACAGAAGGATGTATTGCCTTTTCGCGCAGCCATTTGCACCAGATTGCACGGCGCATCCGCTACCGTACCCGACTGATCGTGGCTTAGGCAGGCGTGCGTTCGCCGAAGATAGCGGACCCTACGCGAACATGCGTGGCCCCGAGCGCGATGGCTTTCTCGAAATCGCTGCTCATACCCATCGAAAGGCCGTCGAGCCCGTTGCGCGCGGCAATCTTGGCCAGAAGTGCGAAATGCAGCGAGGCTTCTTCATCCACAGGCGGGATGCACATTAGTCCGCGTACGGGCAAATCAAGCGCGGCACATTCGGCGATAAAGCTATCGGCTTCGGCGGGCATTACCCCTGCCTTCTGCGCCTCTTCACCCGTGTTGACCTGAATAAACAGATCTGGGCAGCGCCCGATCTCCTGCGCCAAACGCGCGAGGGTATTGGCGAGTTTGGGGCGGTCCAATGTGTGAATCGAATCGGCCAACTCCATCGCCTGACGCGCCTTATTCGTTTGTAGAGGGCCGATCAGGTGAAGCTCGATATTGTCGTATTGCACACGGAAATCGGGCCATTTTCCAGCGGCCTCTTGCACCTTGTTCTCACCAAAGATGCGGTGACCTTCCTCAAGGACGGCCTGAACGCGGGCATTTGGCTGCACCTTACTTACCGCGATGAGTGAGACAGACCCCGCAGGTCTGTTCGCCGCAGTTTCGGCTTTGGCAATTTTTTCAGTGATGCTTTGCAATGTCATAGTGGGCCTCCTGTCAGCGCTAGAGATAACAGCATAGCGCAAAAGAAAAGGGGCAGACCGAAGTCTGCCCCAAATCTTGTAGAGATATCGTTCAACTTAGAAGTTGAAGCGAACACCCATGTCAACTGCCAGACCGGAGTCTGTAGCTGTGCTCAAGGAACCGCCGGAGGAGATACCACCGCGAAGTGACGTGCCGCCACCCATGTCGTGGTTGAAGTCGATACCTACGGATACGTCTTCCCAGTAGTCAGCGTCTGCGATGTACGCTTCAACGTTTGTTGCTGCGCCTACGTCAAAACGACCGGCCAGAACGATGTGATCGCCACGGCCCGCGCCGTCATCTTCGTCACCGTTACGTGCATACGCAAGAGTTACGTCTGCGATACCGAAGGAACCGCCTGCGGACAGAGCGAACTCTGTGTCAGCATCGTTGTCGGAGTCCTGTGCACCAACAGCGAATGTCCAGCCGTTGTAGGAGTACGCGGCGTGTGCTGCGATACGGTCGGATACGTCGGAAGCAGATACGTGTACGGAGAAGTCGCCCATGGAGTACAGAACTTCAACACCGTTGTCGCCGTCGGCGCCAAGGCCACCGGAGGAGTACGCGTCGCCGCGGAAGTTGAATGCTGTGTAGTCGTAGTTGTGACCGGTCAGACCAAGGTCGATTGGGTACATTCCAGGCATGAACTCAAGCGCGCCGAAGATGTTACCAACACCAACTTCAAAACCACCGGAACGTGCGAAGTAACGTACGCCGTTGAATGCTGCGCGTGTGCCTACTGCTGCGTCGCGCTCTTCACCTTCGAGGCGAACGCGTGCACCAAATGTTACACCAGCGTCGGATTCTGCTGTTGCATCGATCTGCAGGCGGAAGCGTGAAGTGATGTTTGTGTCATCAACACCAGCTACGTCTGTGTAGAGAACACCGAAACGACCGTAGCCGCCGAATGTTACGTCTGCTGCTGCTACGGAAGCTGTCGCAACGAGAGCTGTTGTAGCGAAGAGAACTTTTTTCATGAGTTTTCCCTCGGGTAAGAAATCAAAAGGACCTGACCGGTGAATTCCGATCTAGGTATGACGCTGTTCTGCGCTTCACCCACCCTTTTAGCAAGCGTGCCGAAACGCAGAAATGCAATGTGAGCCGCAATGGTGCAGCTTTGCCACACTCGGTTTTCAGCTGCCGCTAGGGAAGTCGGGGCCTTTAATCTCCCAATGCGCCCCAAGCCATAATTACATATGCCTTGCCCACATGGGCCTGCTTGGGTATTGCATAAGCAAATAGGTCAATAAGGGTGGCGGCTATGGGGCGCAGTACAGTTCGGAACACGGTGGCGCTTGTGGCGGCTCTTGGCATTTTGGGTGCTTGTGGAATCGGTTCACCTTCCACTGATCGTCCTGACACCTATACCAATGCCAACAACCCCAATAATATCGAGACCGATCCGCGCAATACCATTTGGTCGATTTTCAATACCAGCAGCAACGAGAGTGTAGTGCAGGTAAACAAGTACCTTTGGAGTGCATCCCTTGAAGTACTGAATTTCCTGCCGGTGCAGTCGGTCGATCCGTTTACTGGCGTTATTGTAACAGGCTATGGCACTCCGCCCAACGGTGGCCGCGCTTACCGCGCGACTGTTTTGATCGACGATCCGGCATTGGACGCGCGCTCGCTTAATGTGGCGCTGCAGTCGCGGGGCGGCCCCGTCAGCAAAGCAACGAGCCGCGCTGTTGAAGATGCCATCCTGACCCGCGCGCGCGAGCTACGCATCGCGGACAACAAGCTCTGATTGCCCACACATTTGTTATTGCTAAAGTTTAACGCCGGGCCTTGTGATGACCACATGCCCGGCGTTCCGACGTAAAAAGGTACCCCCCATGACTGCCCCAACACGCTACACCCCCTCCGAGATCGAAGCCCGCTGGCAAGCGGCATGGGAAAAGGACGACATCTTCAAAGCCGTGCGCAAGGCCGACATGCCCAAGTATTACGTGCTCGAGATGTTCCCCTATCCTTCGGGGCGCATCCATATGGGCCACGTGCGCAACTACACATTGGGTGATGTGATCGCGCGCTACAAAATGGCGAAGGGTTTCAACGTACTGCACCCGATGGGTTGGGATTCGTTTGGTCTTGCTGCCGAAAATGCAGCGATGCAGAAGGGCATCCATCCGGGGGAATGGACCTACCAGAACATCGAAGACATGAAGAACCAGATGAAGCCGCTTGGCTTCTCGCTGGATTGGTCGCGTGAAATTGCGACGTGCCACCCCGATTATTACCAGCACCAGCAGGCCATGTTTATCGACATGATCGAGGCGGGTCTGATCTACCGCAAGAACGCCATCGTGAACTGGGACCCTGTGGACATGACCGTGCTCGCAAACGAGCAGGTCGAGCAAGGGCGCGGTTGGCGCTCTGGTGCATTGGTAGAGCGGCGCGAGTTGACGCAGTGGTTCTTCAAGATCTCCGACTATTCCGACGAATTGTTGGGTGCATTGGACAATCTGGAGAACTGGCCCGCCAAAGTGCGCCTGATGCAGGAGAACTGGATCGGGAAGTCGCGCGGGTTGCAGTTTGCCTTCTCGACCATCTTTGACCCAGAGGGCGACGCCACAATCAGCCCTCCTGACGGTCACGACCGCATCGAGGTCTATACGACCCGCCCTGACACACTGCTGGGGGCCTCCTTCGTGGGCATCTCGCCTGATCATCCGATTGCCAAGCTGCTGGAGCGGGACAATGCGGAAGTAGCAAAGTTCGTTGCCGAATGTCGCAAGGGCGGCACCACAGAGGAAGCCATCGAGACGGGTGAAAAGCTCGGCTTGGATACAGGCATCCGTGTTCGCCATCCCTTTGATACAGGCGCGGAACTACCAGTCTATATCGCAAACTTTATCTTGATGGACTATGGCACAGGCGCAATTTTCGGTTGCCCAGCCCATGACCAGCGCGACTTTGAGTTTGCCACCAAATACGACCTGCCGATCATCTCGACCTATCTGCCCTCAGAGGATGCGGCAGAGGAGTTGACCGAAGCTTATGTTCCGCAAAAGACGGAGAAGGTCTTCTATAACCGTGGTTTCGCGGGCGAACAGTGGCAAACGGGGCTCGAGGCCATCGACGCGGCTATCACCTTCTGCGAATCGCAAGGTGTGGGTCAGGGCGTCACCAAGTTCCGTCTGCGCGACTGGGGCCTGAGCCGTCAGCGCTATTGGGGCTGCCCGATCCCCGTTGTGCATTGTGATGACTGTGGCGTGGTCCCAGAGAAGAAAGAGAACCTGCCCGTCAAACTGCCCGAGGATGTGACCTTCGACATTCCCGGTAACCCGCTCGATCGTCATATGGAGTGGCGCACGACGCCCTGCCCGACCTGTGGCAAGGACGCGCTGCGCGAGACGGACACAATGGACACGTTTGTTGATTCGTCATGGTATTATGCCCGATTTACTGCGCCGCACGCTGATACGCCTACGGTCATGGAAGATGCCGAATACTGGATGAACGTAGACCAGTACATCGGCGGGGTGGAGCATGCGATCCTGCACCTCCTTTATGCTCGCTTCTTTGCCCGCGCGATGCAGATCACGGGGCATCTGCCCGAATCTGCCGTTGAGCCCTTTGATGCGCTCTTTACCCAAGGGATGGTGACCCACGCGATCTATAAATCCGTCGGTGCGGACGACCGCCCAATCTTCCACTACCCCGAAGAGGTCGAATTGAAGGGTGATCAGGCCTTCCTCAAGGAGGGCGGCGCCGAGGTCGAGGTGATCCCGTCCGCCAAAATGTCCAAATCCAAAAACAACGTCGTCGACCCGTTGAGCATTATCTCGGACTTTGGCGCGGACACTGCCCGCTGGTTCGTGCTGAGCGATTCGCCCCCCGAGCGGGATGTAGAATGGACCGCTTCAGGGGCCGAGGCCGCCTATAAGCACCTGTCCCGCGTGTGGAATCTGTGCAACCGCATCGCCACCATCGATACTGCGCGTGAGGGTAAGGGCAATGACGACCTCCTCAAGCAGATGCACAAGACGATCCATGATGTGACCATGGCTATTGAGAGCTTCGGCTTCAACGCAGCCATCGCCAAGCTTTACGGCTTTACCGCCGCGATCCAGAAATCAGATGCCTCTCAGGCGGTGCAGCGTGAGGCGATCCTGACGCTGGCACAGCTGATGGCCCCCATGACGCCGCATCTGGCCGAGGATATCTGGGAAAAACTGGGCGGTGAGGGAATGATCACGACCACGCCTTGGCCCGTGGCCGATGAGGCGATGCTCGTCGATGACACCGTAACCCTGCCGATCCAGGTTAACGGTAAGCGGCGCGGTGAAATTGATGTGCCTGCCGACATGCCCAAAGACGAGGTAGAGAAGCTGGCCCTTGCTCATCCAAATGTGATCCGTATCCTCGACGGTGGATCGCCCAAGAAGGTGATCGTCGTCCCGGGACGGATTGTGAATGTCGTTGTATAACCGCCGCAGCTTGCTCGCTTTGCCCCTCGCCCTTGCGGCGTGCGGCTTTTCTCCTGTTTACGGAACGGGCGGCACGGGGTCTCAACTGCGCGGGCAAGTTCTGGTGCAAGAACCGTCTACCCAAGCGGGCTACCTGCTGACGCGACATCTCGAGACACGGTTGGGGCGTAGTGCAAGCGGTCAACGCTATGCTCTGGACCTAAGCATCACGACCGAAGAAGACGGGCTTGCTGTGAATACTTCGGGCGATATTACACGGTTCAATCTGGTGGGCCGCGTCGAATATGCGCTGCGCGACACTTCCGCTGGCACCATTGTCACCTCGGGCAAGGTCGAGAATTTCACCGCCTATTCCGCGACAGGTACCACCGTTGCCTCCCTTGCCGCAGAGCGAAACGCGGTAGAGCGGCTGATGGTCATACTTGGTGACCAGATCACAGCACGCTTGTTCGCCGCGGATTTGCCCACATGAAACTGAACAAACGCGACGGCAATGGCATCGTCGCCAAGCCGCCTGCGGACAAGCTTGGCCTGCTGCTTTATGGCAGTGACGCCATGCGCGTGGCGCTCAAGCGGCAGGAATACCTCAAAGCGTTACTGGGACCGCAAGCGGAAGAGGAAATGCGCCTGACTCGCATCCCTGCGGGGGATTTGCGAAAAGAGCCTGCGCTTTTGATGGACGCGATCAAAGCCATCGGCTTTTTCCCCGGTCCCCGCGCCGCTTTTGTCGAGGGCGCGAACGAATTGGTCGCTGCGATCATCATTGACACACTCAAGGATTGGCAGGCAGGCGATGCGCAGATTGTCGTTACCGCCGGCGATCTCAAGAAGACTTCCAAACTGCTCAAAGCATTCGAGGGCCACCGCGACGCATACGCGTGGGGTATATTTGACGATCCGCCAGACCGCGCAGAAATCGAACGGATGCTGGGTGAAGCCAAACTGCGGACGGACGGGCCTGCCATGGGCGCGCTTGAGGATCTGGCGCGCAGCCTTGACCCTGGTGATTTCCGCCAGACACTTGAAAAGCTTGCGCTCTACAAGCTGAGTGAGCCTGACACTCCCGTGAGCCTTGAAGATATTGGCGCTTGCGCCCCCGCTTCTATGGAAGCAGCGGTGGATGATATCCTCAACATCGTGGCAGAGAAAAAGGCAGCGCTGATTGGCCCGCTGATGCGGCGGCTGCAAAGTCAGGGGGTGAATGCGGTGACACTCAGCATCATGGCGATGCGCCATTTCCGCACGCTGCACCGCACAGCCTGCAACCCCGGCGCGCCGATCTGGGGCGTGCGCGACCGTGACCGCGTGATGCGCCAGTCGCGCGACTGGGGCACGGCCAAGCTGGAAACAGCACTGGGGATTTTGACCGATACGGATTTACAGCTGCGATCCGCAGGACAGACAGCGCCCGCCATGGCAATCATCGAGCGCGCATTCATCAGGTTGGCCATGTTCGGCGCCAGCTAAACGATCTCAGGGAGAAGAAAATGTATAAAGTTATCGGTGGCGTCAAAACCCGCGCTTTCCGCGTGATCTGGATGCTGGAGGAGCTGGGCCAGCCATTTGAGTTGATCCCTGCAGGGCCGCGCACGGATGAAGCAAAGGCCTATAATCCGACGGGAAAGGTGCCTGCGATGCTCGACGGAGAGGAGCTACTCACCGATTCGGTGGCGATCATGCAGTATCTGGCGGATAAACATGGCGCGCTGACGGCTCCTGCCGGGACGATCCAGCGCGCACGTCAGGATGCAATGACCTGCTGGTTGATTGACGAATTCGACGCGATCCTCTGGGCCACGGCCAAACACAGCTTTGTCTGGCCCAAAGAGATGCGCGTGCCCGAGATCAAGCCCAGCCTGAAGGCTGAATTCGCGCGCGCTGCATCGGTGTTGGCGGATCGTCTGGAAGGGCCGTTCCTGATGGGCGACGAGATCACAGTGCCTGACCTGCTTGCTGTGCACTGCCTCAACTGGTCCATCGGCGCGGGGTTCGATCCCGTCGATGATCGTCTGGCGGAATGGGCGAGCGGCCTGCGCAAGCGTGATGCGTTCAAAGCGACCCGCGCGCGCGATACGGCCTAGGCCAGCAGTCGGGCCGCAGCATGCTGGCCCGCCCATGCCCCGGTGGCGAGGCAGGCGGTAATGAGATAGCCGCCAGTGGGTGCCTCCCAATCAAGCATTTCGCCAACGGTGTATGTATCGGGCAGCGCCTTGAGCATCAGCGCATCATCAACCGCTTCGTGCGTCACACCGCCAGCCGTCGAGATTGCCTCATCCATCGGCCGCAATCCGTCGTGGCGGATGGGCAATGCTTTTATCAGCGCCCCCAAAGCCGCGGGGTCTTGCGGCAAGGGCATCGCCATTTCTTGCAGCAAGGCAATTTTGGCCGCGTCGAGTTTTAGCGCTTTGCGGATGTGGTTCGTCAGGGTCGCCTTACCGCGTGGCTTGGAGAGCTTTTGGACCACTACGTCCAGCGCCAGATCGGGCGTCAGATCCATTAACAGCGGTGCCTCTTCGCGCACTCCGCGCGAGACAGAATAGACGCCGCCGCCCTCCAAACCTCGCTGCGACAGAATCGCTTCGCCGCGTGATGTATGAGCCCCTGCGCGCAAACCGATGTTTTTGATCGCAGCTCCGAGGTGTTTGGCCATATAGGGCGACCATGTGATGGAAAGCGCAGCATTCGCTGGCGCAAAGGGGCTGAGCGGTACACTTTTTTCATGCAACATCTGCGCCCATGCGCCGTCCGAGCCAAGCCGCTGCCAGCTGGCGCCGCCCAGCGCTAGAATGGTGGCATCGTTGGTGAGGGTTTGAGGTCCCGTCGGGGTCTCAAATTTTAAAGCACTTTCCTCCCATCCCGTCCAACGCCAGCGGGTGTAAATCTGCACCCCAAGGCTGTCCAGCCGCGCCAGCCATGCGCGCAACAGCGGTGAGGCTTTCATCGCTTTGGGAAAAACACGGCCTGTGGACCCTGTAAAAATCTCTTGGCCCAGCCCTTGCGCCCATGCTTGCGCAGCTTCGGGCCCGAAAGCGTCGAGCATCGGAGCCAGCCATGTTTCCGTCTCGGCATAAGCGGCGTTGAAGGCGGTGGCGGCCTCGGCTTTGGTGATGTTCAGGCCCGATTTGCCTGCCATCAGGAACTTGCGCCCGACAGAGGGTTTCGCCTCGCAGACTGTGACCTTGATCCCCGCCTCGGCCATGATCTGCGCTGCCATCAAACCCGCAGGGCCGCTGCCAATGACGACTGCGTGTTTCATTCGGAGGTTGCTGCGGGCAGGCCGCCTTTGATCTCGACCACGCGCTGTGGATAAGGGATTTCGATGCCATTGTCCTTGAGCGCATTCCAGATCAGGAATAGCACATCAGAGGTAAATTTGTTTGGCCCGTCATCAAGACCATTCACCCAGAACTCGACCGCAAAATCGATGCCATTGTCACCGAAACCCCGCAGCTCGCAATCAGGCGGATAGGGTAAATCGAGAACCTCCGCATGCTTTGCAACTGCTGCCTCGATGATTGGCGGAACAAGGTTAATATCGGTATCATAGCTCACCGAGAAAGGCGCCTCATACCGGTTGGCGGAGCCTGAATCGGAGTAGTTGACCACTCGCGTCGTGATAAAGTCCTCATTGGGCACCACGATCCAACGGCCATCGAATGTCTCGAGGATGGCAGCGCGGGCCGTCATCTTTACGATCTTGCCGCTCTCGCCGCCGTCAAGCTCGACAAAGTCGCCAACGGTAGCCTGACCCTCCACCAGCAGGATCACGCCCGAAATGAAGTTCGACGCGATCTTTTGCAGGCCGAAACCAAGACCCACACCAATGGCACCGCCCAATACGGCCAGCGCGCCTAAATTGATCCCCATCACGTTCATCAAGACGAGAAACGCTACACCAAAGATCATGAATTCGACTGTCTTGATCAGCAGCTGGCGGATGGACGGCCGCATTTCCTGTTGTTTTTCGATAAGCGCCGATGTCTGTCCATTGGACCACTGGCCGAGCCAAAACAGCAGCGAACCTGCGATCAAGCCGCGCACAATCGACATAAGCGAGAACTTGATATTGCCAACGCCGATAACCGTCTCGGTGAGTTGCACACTCACCACATCGAGCAAGCCAAGAGTGTAGAGCGCGGCGATCGGGATCAGAATAAAGCGACCCAACAGCCGCAGGAATTGATCCTTGAGAATATCGCGGACAAAAGCACGCACCGCGAGGAAGAGAAACACCCGTTTGCCGAAAGCAATGACCGCGCCGCTGTCAAAGATCGAGCGGATGACCTGTTCTCCAATGCCCGTCAGCGCATAGGCCAGAAGCGGCAGGAGCAAAGGCAGGAACTGCAAAACAAACAGCCGCGGAGCGGTGAACATGTTTTGCACGTCCGCCGGGTCGATCAACTGCGACAATGCAGGTCGCAGCTGGCGCGAGATCAGAACCGCCAGCAGATAGGCGACCACAAGAACCGCGAACTGCGACCACGCCGCAGGGCTGAGCAGCCAGCCAAGCGCCAACTCATAGCCTTGAACACCATAGCCTGCGATTTGCTGTACGATGGGGGGGTATTGTGTGAGATCGAAATTCATACCGGCGCCCTTAACTGTGCGGTCTACTACCCCACCCTCATGGCCCAGCAAGGCAACAGGTTCAAGCGCCCCTATCCCAAAGGGGTATGCCTGTGATGCATGTCTGTGTTAGAGAACCGAAAAAAACGCCCGAACGGGCACAGCAGTCACAGGATCTTACCCATGCGCCTCACGCTTCTTCTGACGTCTCTTATGCTTTTGACCGCCTGCGGTGTCCCTTTTGTACCCCTGATCTAAGGCGCGCACATCGTTTTTATTCGATGCGCGACGTCAATCGGCGCTGCAACACTGTCGGCACAAATATCCCGCGCAGCCTCATTCAACGCCTCAGGCTCCACAATTCGGTCGATCAGGCCAAAGGCCAAGGCTTCGTCCGCCATGATCTTCTGTCCGCCCATCAGGATCAGCTTGGTCCGTGAGGGGCCGATAAGGGCCACCATGCGCGCGGGGTCACTTGGCTGTGGTAGAAAAGCGTTTTTCATCACTGGATAAAAGAATTTAGCCCCCCGCACCGCGATCCGCATATCGCAGGCAAGTGCCATCCCCATGGCCCCGCCCGCAAGTGTACCATTGAGCGCGGCTATGGTCAGCCCGGGCAGGCGCACGATTGCACCTGACAAGCGCTCCCATAAATCCGACACTGCAAGCCCTGCGCGCGCGGCATCAAGGTCTGCACCTGCGCTGAATATCTTCCCCTGTCCGGTAAGAATCAGCGCACGCGCCTCGCCTGCGCCTTCCATGATCTCGCACAAATCATGCAGCATATCCTCGGTCAGCGCATTTGCTTTATCTGGACGGTTCAGCGTGACCGTCCAGATGCCACCATCTTGGTTCAGATCAATCAATCCCGACCTCATATCAGGCCCACCGCGCGGCGAATGGCGTCCTCACGCAGGGAGATTTCCTCACCGCAGTATTCATCTGCTTGTTCACTGCACATCCACAGAAGGCACCGCGCGGGCCAGTCGGCAGGGATGTGCACGTCCCAATCGAGCTGGCTCACAGGATTGATGCCAGATGCCTTGATCACGCGCTGCATTTCTGTTGCTACCGTGCCAGGTGACAGCCCGATGGCGCGGATACCGTTTGCCGCCTCCTCAAGATGAAGCGAGCGATTCATCATGTTGACCGCCGCTTTGGAGGCGCAATAGGCGCTCCATGCTTCGATCGCGTTATGCGCCGCACCCGAGCTGATGGTGAGGACAGAGCCGCCACCGCCCGCTTTCAGTGCGGGCAAGGCCGCATGAATGCCGTTGAACACACCCTTGATGTTGATGTCGATCAGCTGGCCCCAAGCCTCGGGATCGGCAGCGCCCAAGTGGCTGATGGGGTCCACGACGCCTGCATTGTTGATCAGCACGTCCAAACCGCCGAACACTTGCACCGTGGTCGCAACCGCTGCCGACATCTCGCCGTATCGCGCCACGTTGCATGGAATTGCGATGGCACGTTCGCCGATTTCACCTGCGAGCGCTGCAATATCATCCTGAGAGCGCGCCAGCAGCGCCACATTGGCCCCAGCATTGGCAAAAACCCGCGCAGCTTCGGCACCAATGCCGCGGCTGGCCCCCGTGATGATCACCGTTTTCGAGGTCATATCCATCTGCAACATTCCTTTATATATTTGTGCTTCGCCTCAAGCCTGCCTGAAGCTAGCGCGGCGCACCCATAGATGCAAAGCATGGCGTGGCTTGGCACACAATATAGCCACCTTGACCCGCAGGGCCGTTTGCAACACCCTGACAGAAGACCCCGCTTTTGAGGAAATAGCGCCATGGCTTTGAACCACACATATTTGTCTTCGGCCACTGTTGGCCTGTCCCTTTTGGCGAGCACAGCCAGCGCTGATCTGACCGCAATAGATGTCTGGAGCGACTGGCGCGGGTATCTGGAGGGATTGGGCTATGCCGTAACCGCGACGCAGAGCACTGACGGCAGTACACTTTCGGTGAGTGATATCGAAATCCAGTCAAGCGACGGACCAAACATCCGACCCATGGTCATGCGTATGGGTGGTTTGGACTTCGTCGAGACCGCCGATGGCAGCGTGGATGTTATGATGGCGGAACGGATGCCAATAGCGATTGTCCTCGCCCCTGATGGCGATGCGCCCTCCGTCGAGATGAACGTGGAATACTCTCAAAGCGGTCACCAGATGACCGTGCGCGGGGACGCCAGCGCGATGACCTACGATTACAGCGCTGAAACCTTCGGGCTGATGCTGGCGTCGCTGGTTCTTGACGGGAAGGCCATGGACGAGACAACGGCACGGTTCGGAATGGAGGGCGGCCCGCTTACCTCCACAACAGCCGTAACCGTTGGTGAGACGCGCGATTATGATCAGTCCGTGCAGATCGGTAACCTGTCCTATGACACGCTCTTCAATGCGCCCGATGATGTCGAGGCAATGGTCGTGAATTCCAACGTTGGAGCCATGTCATTCAAAGGCACCAGCACCATACCTGTGGATCAAGTGACACCGACGTCCGATTTGATGCCGTTGATTGCGGCTGGCTTTGCCTTTGACGGCACTTTTGACACTCAGGGAACCGAGACGGAGGTCGAGCTTACTTCGGAAGACGGCACAACGCGGATCAAAACAGGATCTGCCAGCTCTAAGCTGGGCGTGGCGATGGGCGCAGATGGCATCCGCTATGAGGCCGATGCACAGCAGGTGCAGATTGGCGCGGAGCTTGCGGGACTGCCCTTCCCGTTATTTGCAGAAGTCGCAAACACGGGCTTCAGCCTTCAATCTCCTGTTGTCCAATCGGAGACACCACAAGATTTCAAGATGGCGTTCAATCTGAGCGACTTCACGATGTCGGACATCATCTGGGCGCTGTTCGACCCCTCGCAGCAATTGCCCCGCGATCCGGCTACTATTGCATTAGGCATAAGCGGCAAGGCCAAGGTCCTGCTTAATCCGTTTGATCCGGATGCAATCCAGCAATCCGCAGAAGCAGGTACCTACCCCGGCGAATTGGACAGCCTGCGCATTGACACACTGGTCGTCGATGCCGTCGGTGCAAAAATCGAGGCACAGGGCGATGTGACTTTCGACAACACGGACACCACCACGCTGCCCGGATTTCCCAAGCCTGTCGGGGATGTCACGATTGGTGTTGCTGGTGCGAACGGACTGATGGACAAGCTGGTCGCGATGGGGTTGCTACCTGAGGAGCAGGTGATGGGTGCACGTATGATGCTCGGTCTGTTTGCTGTGCCGGGTGATGCGCCTGACACGTTGAAATCTAAGATCGAGTTCAACGAGGCGGGTCAGATCCTCGCCAACGGGCAGCGGATCAAATAGGCCCGCGCGCATCGCGGAACTCCAGAAGCGGCCCCGCACGGGCCGCTTTTTCTTTTTGGAGCCTGCCCTTGCGGGAACCTGCCTGCGCCGCTACCTCTATCACCTGATCAGGAGAGACCCATGACCCAAGCCCTCGATGCGCTCACCGCGCAACTGCTCGATGCAGCCAAAGCCGCTGGCGCAGATAGTGCCGATGCGATGGCCACGCGGGGAACATCCCTGTCGGTCGACGTTCGGGCAGGCGCGCTTGAAGAGGCGCAGCGCGAAGAAGGCGCAGACATTGGACTGCGCGTCTTTGTGGGCCAACGCACGGCAATTGTATCTGCTTCTGACCTCTCCTCCCGCACCATTTCCGAGATGGCCGAGCGCGCTGTTGCCATGGCCCGTGAAGCACCCGAAAACCCCTATGCTGGGTTGGCCGATGCGGGTGAGCTTGCAACCGATTGGGACGCAGACGCCCTTGAGCTTTTTGATCCAGCGCCAGAGCCTGCACCAGAAGCCCTGCAACAAGACGCCGCCGAGGCCGAGGCCGCAGCACGCGCAGTGGAGGGCATCAGCCAGATTGACGCGTCGAGCGCAGGATACAGCGCCTATGATATCCATATGGCTGGAAGCAACGGCTTCTCGGGTGGGTATCGTCGGAGCAGCCGTGGGCTGAGTTGCGTCGCCATTGCAGGAAGCGGCACGCAGATGGAGCGTGACTATGATAGCGACAGCCGCGTTTTCCAGAACGATCTGCGCTCGGCCACGGACATTGGCCGCACAGCAGCAGAGCGAACACTGTTGCGTCGTGATCCGCGCAAGCCCCCGACAGGCACCTATCCCGTTCTGTTTGACGAACGTATTGCCGCCTCCTTGATCGGGCATCTACTGGGGGCTGTGAACGGCAGCGCCATTACCCGCGGCGCATCGTTTCTGCGCGACAGCATGGATCAACAGATCCTGCCAGAAGGCCTGTCGCTGATCGAGGACCCCCACCGCCCACGACTGGGCAGCAGCCGCCCCTTTGACGCCGAGTTTTTGCCCACTGCAAAGCGCACAATTGTTGAGAACGGTTACTTGCGCAGCTGGACGCTCGACCTTGGAACAGGTCGCCAGCTTGGTCTTGCCTCCACCGCCAACGCAGGGCGTGGCGTAAGCTCTGGCCCCTCACCAAGTTCGGCGGGCATTTCTCTGACCCAAGGCGCGCAAAGCCGCGATGATTTGATCCGCGAGATGGGCACCGGGCTGCTCGTGAACTCCATGATCGGCTCAACCATCAACCCCAACACAGGCGACTATTCACGCGGAGCCGCCGGTCTGTGGGTTGAAAACGGCGAGATCACCTATGCCGTGAATGAATGTACAATTGCGGGCAATCTGCGCGACATGCTGCTTGCGATTATTCCTGCCAATGACGCCCGCACACATCTGAGCCGTGTGGTGCCCTCCCTGCTCGTGCCGGCGATGACCATTGCCGGCAGCTGATCTTCCCCTCCTGATTGACGCGGTGCGCATGGCGGGCCGTGTTGCCACCAGCTTTGTCGGGAAAACGGCACAGCGCTGGGACAAGCCGGGCGGCGCGGGTCCCGTGACCGAGGCTGATCTGGCCGTCAACGATATGCTGAAGAGTATTCTGACATTGGCGCGGCCTGACTATGGCTGGCTCTCGGAGGAAACAGAAGACGGGGCAAAGCGGCTGGACCATGACCGCGTGTTCATCGTTGATCCCATCGATGGCACGCGAAGCTTTACCGAAGGCGCGAACACATGGGCGCATGCAATCGCCGTGGCCGAGCAAGGCAGGATTACCGCTGCAGTCGTCTACCTTCCCTTGCGCGATCTGCTGTATACAGCGGCCCTTGGCAGGGGTGCCTACCTCAATGACGCGCCTATTCGCGCCTCGGCTGTCACCTCTTTTGAAGAGGCGTGCATCCTTGCGGCAAAACCTGCGCTGGCAGGGCAAATTTGGGTTGGCGGCACGTGTCCTGCGTTTAAACCTGCTTACCGCCCCTCGCTGGCTTACCGCCTTGGCCTTGTGGGGCAGGCGAGGTTTGACGCTATGCTGACCCTGCGCCCAAGTTGGGAATGGGACATTGCCGCAGGCGCGCTGATCATCACCGAAGCAGGCGGCACCATTACCAACCAGCGCGGCGCGCCGTTGCGGTTCAACAATCCCGATCCGCGCCTCGATGGTGTAGTTGCGGGGGGTCAGGATATCCACGCTGCCTTGATGAACGCACTGGCCTGACGCGCAGATCCCTTGACTGCACAGCCCCGCGCCGTACACACACAATCAACGATAGCTGCAAAGGATGCGCACCATGACACAACGCCTTCACCTTGTTTTTGGTGGCGAGCTGGTCACCCCCAGCGAGAACACCTTCAAGAATGTCGATGACCTGCACGTGGTAGGTATCTTTCCGAACTATGACGCGGCATATGATGCTTGGAAGAACGAAGCACAGCGCACCGTTGATAACGCGCACATGCGGTACTTTATTGCCCACCTGCATCGCCTGCGGGACGAGGCAACACCCGCATCTTCAACCGAAGAGCTTGGCTAAACTGCGGTGGCGGGATCGTTCAGTCTTGCGGCCTACCGCGCCCTGACGCGGCGCAAGGATGCGCGACCGCCATCATATGAAGGATCGCGGCAGGCAGGAGAGTTGCTGTGGATTCACTGCGCCGAAGAGGATGCCTATCTGGCTGTACTTGATCTTGCACAGCGCCAGATCGCCAGCAGGCCCGGTTTGCATATCCTCATCACGACCGTCGGCCCGCTGCGCAATCAGGATCATGAGCTGCCTGGCGCTGTTACGCAGTGCGAGATTTGCGATGATCATCCCGCCAGTGTAGCCGCGTTCTTGGATCACTGGGCACCTGATTGCTGCGTTTGGACGTGGGGGGGGTTGCGCCCCAACCTGATTCTCGCGACAGCCCAGCGAGGGTGCGCCCTCTTTCTTGTCAACGCAGACACAGCAGGATTTGACGGACGACGGGACCGCTGGCTGCCCGATGTAGCGCGCAACCTTTTACCGCTGTTTGCCGCCGTGATGGTCCGCACCCCTGCGGCCGCGCGCCGCCTGATGCAGCTTGGCTTGGCCAAGGACGACATCGCTGTGACTTCTGCGCTTCAGGCGGGGGGGCAGGCGCTGGAATGTAACGAAAGCGATCTATCGGACCTTGCGTCGGCATGCGTAGGGCGCGCCATATGGTTTGCGAATGGTGTCCAGAAAGAGGAGCTGCAAACCGTATTGGCAGCACACCGTCAGGCGCTGCGGCTATCGCACAGGCTACTTCTTGTCTTGCGGCCTGCGGGGAACCTGTCACCCCAAGATGCCATGGACGAGATCAGCAAACAGGGTTTTAGACTGTTGAATTGGGATGATGGCAACTTTCCTGATGAGACGACACAGATCCTTTTGAGTGAGGAGACGCGCGACATCGGGTTGTTCTACCGCGTGGCCCCCGTCTCGTTCCTCGGTGGATCGCTTGTCGCGGGGCGTGAGGGGGTTGATCCACTGGAAGCCGCTGCGCTGGGGTCGGCCGTGCTTTATGGCCCCCGCGTGGGGCGGCATTTGCAAAGCTATTCGAGACTGGCCTCTGCGGGTGCTGCGCGCATCATCAACGACAGCGCCGCGCTTGGCATGGCTGTATCGCGTCTGGTTGCACCGGATCAGGCCGCTATCATGGCGCATGCAGGGTGGGACGTTATAAGCGAAGGCGCGGCACTCACCGACCGCATCACCGATCTGGTGCAAGACACGCTTGATACACAGTTGGGATTTCGCTGATGCGCGCACCTGATTTTTGGCACCGCCCAAACAAAAGCCCGAGCGCGCGCCTGCTGCAACCGCTTGGGGCGCTCTATGCCCGCGCAACAGCGCGCAGGCTGACGACAGGGCCGCGCAAAAAGATGGATGTGCCCGTGATCTGCGTGGGCAACATCAACGCAGGCGGCACTGGTAAGACCCCTACCGTTATCGCTGTGACCGAAAAACTGCGCGATCTATATATGGAGCCGCATGTCGTCTCACGCGGCTATGGTGGCACGCTGGACGGCCCCGTACGCGTGGACCCTGCCCGCCACACCGCCGCGCAGGTTGGCGACGAGCCGCTGTTGCTTGCCGCCTTTGCCGAGGTCTGGGTTGCCAAAGACCGCGCCGCGGGCGCGCAAGCGGCTCAAGATGCAGGTGCGAAGGTTATTGTGCTGGATGACGGATTTCAGAATCCCGCACTCTCCTATGATCTGAGTGTCGTTGTGGTAGATGCCGCCAAAGGGTTCGGTAATGGCCTTTGCATCCCCGCAGGACCATTGCGTGAGCCTGCGGCTGTAGGGTTGAAGCGTGCTGACCTGATACTGTCGATCGGCGACGAAACCGCACAAACTGCTTTTGATACGAGCATCCTGCCCGACGATCTGCCGCACGTCCAAGCCGCGCTTGAGCCTTTGCAAACAGGTATGGATTGGACCGATACGCCGCTGCTCGCCTTTGCAGGGATTGGACATCCCGAGAAATTTTTTGCCACGCTGCGCGGGCTTGGGGCAACGTTGGTGCATGCAGAACCACTTGAGGATCATCAGCCTCTCACTGCCGCACTTCTGGGCCGGTTGGAGGCAGATGCCCGTGCAAAGGGTGCACAACTAGTGACGACAGAGAAGGATGCCGTACGCCTGCCGCCTGCGTTCCGCTCAAAGGTGATTACACTGCCTGTCAGGCTAAAGATGGATGCGGAAAATGCACTGTGGGAAGCGATTAAAAAGCTCGCGTCCTAGCCATCCTCGCCCAGCTTGGGCGCGGGCCGGTGCAGTGCCAGATCGGCACCCGAGAATTTGAACGGTGAGTTGATACCCGGCACACCGTCGAGTTCAATCTGCATCCCACGCGCTTTGACCTGAGGATCGTTAAACGTATCCTCCAGCGTATTGATCGGCCCTGCGGGGACATTGTTTTCCTCGCACAGCGCCAGCAGCTCATCGCGGGTATGTTGCCGTGTGGCCCTCTCAAGCGCTGCGTTCATCGCGGGGCGGTTTGCGACACGGTCGGCATTGCTCGCAAAATCAGGATTGCTGGCCATCGCATCGAGGCCCAGTAAAATGCAAAGCCGCTGAAATTGTGCATCATTGCCCGTCGCAACAATCGCGTGACCATCCGACGTCTCGAACACTTCGTAGGGGGTGAGATTGGGATGCGCATTGCCCAGACGCGTGGGTGCCTTGCCCGTGGTCAGGTAATTCATCGCCTGATTGCCTGTGATCGCGACCGCACAATCGAGCAGTGCCATATCAATGTGCTGACCAACGCCCGTGCTGTTGCGCTGGTGCACAGCAGCCAGAATAGCCGTGGTGGAATAGATACCTGTGAAGATATCCGTGATCGCCATCCCGTGTTTTTGCGGCTGGCGGTCCGGCTCTCCTGTGATCGACATCAGGCCAGACATCCCTTGGATGATGAAGTCATATCCCGGACGGTGGGCATAAGGGCCTGTCTGCCCAAAGCCCGTGATCGAGCAATAGATCAAGCGCGGATAGAGCGCCGACAAGGTGGCATAGTCCATGCCGTATTTGGCAAGGCCGCCCGTTTTGAAATTCTCGATCAGAATATCGGCGTCGGCGAGTAGCGCGTGAAGCTTTGCCTTGCCTTCTTCAGTGCGCATATCGACCACAACGGATGCTTTGCCCCGATTGGCCGAATGGAAATAGGAGGCTGATTTGTCTTCGTCCCGCTCGACAAAGGGCGGGCCCCACTGGCGCGTATCATCCCCTGCAGGGCTTTCGACCTTGATGACTTCGGCCCCCAGATCCGCAAGCGTCTGGCCCGCCCAAGGGCCAGCCAGAACACGCGCCAATTCGATGACTTTGAGGCCACTGAGCGGAGCAGTCATCAGCTTTCCAGTGCTTCGTCGATGATTGCTTTCATATCAGGGTAGCTCATGTTGGAGTGCTTTTTCCCGTTTATGACAAAGCTTGGCGTGCTATCGATGCCGTCGGCTTCGGCGTTCTGCTGGTACCATGCGACCATTGCCTGTGCCTGCTCCCCGTCCTGCAAACAGGCTTCGAGGGTGTCGTTATCCAATCCTGCCAGACGGCCAATCTTGCGCAGTTCCTCAACGATCGCGGCAGGATCTCCTGCGCGAGTCCACTCGGGCTGGCCAGCGTAAATCAGATCGGCAATGCCGAAATAACGCTCAGCCCCGCCACAGCGCGCGACAAGGGAAGCCCACAAACCGAACCGGTCGAAAAAGACCTCACGGTAGACGAAACGGACTTTTCCCGTGTCGATGTACTCCTCTTTCAGCTGCTTGAACGCGCCTTGGTGGAAGGTCGCACAATGCGGGCAGGTGAAAGACGCGTATTCGATAATCTCGACTGTGGCATCGGGATTGCCAGTCACCATATCCTGAATGCCCGAAATATCGACATCACCATTCGAGGTTTGCGCATTCGCAGCACCAGGAAGTGGCGCATCGGGGAAGGCTACTGTGGACGTTGCGCGGTTGCTGGTCATGTACCAGCCGCCCAGTGCGAGAGTAGCAACCCCACCAAGGAGAATATTTCTGCGATTCATATCAAGTGTCCTCTATTCAATGTCAGTCAGGCGCGGCTTCGGTCCACGCTCAGCGGTTGTTCTTGTTCAATACGTTCTCGCCCAGCCGTGCAAGGGCATCACGCAGGCTTTCATCCGCGATGGGTGCGGCTGTCTGGGTTGCTTTGGCTTTGAGCGCTGGATCAGGTGCTGCAATCGCCTTTTTGGGTGCGCCCTCGAACGCGACGCGCCCCTCGGAGAATCCTGTGGCTGCGGTTTGCGTGACTCGGATGCGCGCAATGGCGTTATAGCCATAGATCGCGTTGACCTTTGCCCTCAGTTGCTCCTTTTGCATCTCGAGCACAGGCGCGTTGGCCCCTGTTGTGAGCAGCGTCAGAGTCGCACCCATCCCGCCACGTCCGTAGGAGACCTCCACAGGGCGCGAGATTGCCGCTGCCTCTTCCCCCGCGACCTCGGCCCAATTGGTCAGCAGACGCGATTGCGCAAAACCACGGCTCTCGGAAGCCTTGCGAATCTTACCCGTGAGCAATGTCGCAGTGCGGGCGAATCCTTTGGTTGTGGTGCGGCGGGGCGGCATGGGCTGCGGTGCTTTCTGGCTATTGCGGTGGTCCCGATCGAGACGTCGCGCTATGTCTGTCGGATATAGCATAGCGCAAGGCGCTGGCCCTGCCACTAGGACAAATCAGGATTGGTTCATAAACAGTGCGTGAGAATGATAACATCTCTGTAAGCTTGTTGGCGTGGTATGACGTTCACGCCCGCGAAATGCTCTGGCGCGTGCCACCACAGGCGCGCAAAGCAGGTGTGCGCCCCGACCCTTACGCCATCTGGATGAGCGAGATCATGTTGCAACAGACCACTGTTGCAACCGTCAAAGACTATTTCCGCAGATTCATCGCGCGTTGGCCCACGGTCCGTGATCTGGCCGCGGCAGAGGATGCCGATGTGATGGCCGAATGGGCAGGGCTTGGCTATTATGCGCGCGCACGCAATTTGCTTAAATGCGCACGTGCCGTGGTCGCGGATCATGGCGGTACTTTCCCTGCCGATCATGCGGCATTGCTCAAGCTTCCGGGCATCGGGCCTTACACGGCCGCTGCCGTTTCCTCGATTGCGTTTGATCTTCCACATGCCGTGCTTGATGGCAATGTAGAGCGGGTGATGGCGCGGCTTTATGATCAGCATACGCCGCTGCCAGAGGCCAAGCCGCAATTGATGGCCTATGCCGAGCGGCACACCCCAACCTTGCGAGCAGGAGATTATGCCCAAGCTGTGATGGACCTAGGTGCCACGATATGTACGCCCAAATCACCCGCCTGCGGGATTTGCCCGTGGCGGGACCCCTGTGCGGCCCGCGCTGCGGGGACCATGGCCGAGCTTCCCAAGAAGACTCCGAAAAAGGCGAAACCCGTTCGCCATGGCACGGTCTATCTGGGTCAGCGCGTAGATGGCGCATGGCTGCTTGAGACGCGCCCCGAGAAGGGGCTGCTGGGTGGTATGCTGGGCTGGCCCGGATCGGATTGGGTGGATACCGGCCTGCCCCATCCTGATAGCACCCCTCCTGCCACGGGCGATTGGAAGCAGGTGGCGGGTGAGGTGCGCCATACGTTCACGCATTTCCACTTGGTCCTGCGGGTGATGACTGCACATCTGTCACAAGACAGCCAACCTGACGTTGGCGACTTCAAGCCGCAGCACGCTTTTAGCCCTTCCGATCTACCGACTGTGATGCGAAAGGCATTCGACCTGACACGCACAGACGTTACGCCACATATGACAGAGGGCGATTCTCTGTTATAGTGAATCAACCCTGAGGCGAGCGTTATGACTGATACCCCGATCACGATCCCCCCTTCCGAGCTCTCCAAGCTATCGCGGGCGCTGCCTTTCTGGCTGTCGCTCGGGCTACTCCCGCTGGTCTGGGTCAGCGCTCTCTATGGTGGCTGGACGCTGGTCATGGTGCCTGTGGCAACGTGGTATCTGTTTACGGCGCTTGATGCCGCGTTGGGGTTGAACACGGACAACGCTGACTTGGCCGCTCAAGAAAGCGACATGTTCTGGTACAGGATGATCACAATCATCTGGGCGCCTGCGCAATTTCTGATGCTTGCGTGTCTGCTGTGGTATGTGCCGCAGGCCGAACACCTCAGCACGTTAGAACGGATCGGCGTCTTTTTCGGTGTAGGCGTTATCACTGGTACAGTTGGCATCAACTATTCCCATGAATTGATGCACCAGAAGAACAAGCTGGAGCGATGGATGGCCGATCTTCTTCTCGGCATGGTACTCTATTCTCACTTCCGCTCTGAGCATCTGCTGGTCCATCACCGATATGTTGGCACGCCGCGTGATCCTGTCACGGCGCGGTATAATGAGGGGTTCCACCGCTATTATCCCCGCGTTTTGATTGAATGTCTGGTCAGTGGGTTTGGTGCGGAAAAAGCGATGCTGGCGCGCAAGAACCTGCCATGGACAGACCGCAGCAACCCGTTCTGGCGCTACTGGGGGCTGCAGATCGGCTTCCTTATCCTCGCATTGGTCTTGGGCGGCTGGTCTGGCGTGGGGTTGTTTCTGGTGCAGGCGGGTGTCGCGGTCTGGCAGCTGGAACTGGTCAACTACATTGAGCATTACGGGCTAACGCGCAAACATCTGGGCGATGGAACATATGAACATGTCCAGCCACGCCATAGCTGGAACGCAGCGCAAAAGGCCTCCAATTGGCTATTGATCAACCTGCAGCGCCATTCGGACCATCACTACAAGCCCGACCGCCGCTTTGCCGTGTTGCAGAACTATGGACCAGAGGAAGCACCGCAACTTCCTTACGGCTATCCCGTGATGACTATGCTGGCGATGGTGCCGCCGCTGTGGCGCCGCGTGATGAACCCTCGGGTGCGGCAATGGCGCGCCATGTATTACCCCGAGGTCACGCAATGGCATGAGTATAACAAAGCGACGACGCCCCTGCCGCGCTAAGCGCATTTTAATCCCTTTGCCGCATGTTTACCCCATAGCTTTGCAAATGGGGATTTTTATGCAGCAGAACGCGCACGGACATCACAGCTCGGGGTCGACTTGCTTGATCGTGGAAGACAGTGCTTTTGATCAACAGATGATGGCCCGCGTTGTAGGACGGGCTGGCCCGAAGATGAACGTCAAAGTAGCCGCTACGTTACAATCAGCACGTAGCGCTCTTGCGGCAGGTAAAATCTCGCTCATTCTTCTGGACAACAATTTGCCCGACGGGATCGGTGCGGAGTTCGCGATTGAGCTGGCCGCTGATCCCGAGCTTGGCAACATTCCTGTCATCATGGTGAGTGACTGGCCAACCCCATTCATGTGGGAGAAAGCGGCCTCTGCTGGTGTCCTCTATGTAGTGAACAAGGCCGAATTTGGCGTGCGCTATGTCGATCAGGCGCTGCGCGGCCGACTGCGCAAGAAAGCGCGCCTGAACTAGGCGCAAAAAAAGCCCCGCCATAAAGGCGGGGCCAAGGTGAGTGTCATCAGCGCAGTACTCATATGGAGGGTGCGGTGACACTGGCGGTGTTCGAATTTCGGGAAATCAGGCTTGCATTTCTGCTCTGATTTGCTGGCGCAACACGTCAATCGAGACGGTTTTTCCTTCTTTTTTATAGCACCAGTAAGTCCATCCGTTACAGCTGGGTGCGCCCTCGAGGGCAGCCCCGACTTGGTGGATAGAGCCTTTGATGTCAGGGCCAATCAGCGTGCCGTCGGCGCGCACTTTGGCTTTGTGACGGTTGTTCATTGAATACAGGTTCTCGCCGGGGCGCAGCATACCGCGCTCGACCAACTGGCCAAAGGGTACACGTGGCTCGGCACGTTTCGACGTGGTCGTTTGCAACGCTTCATTGTCGAATTTGCGCACGGAAGCGATGCGCTTCTTGGCCACTTTGCGGTATTCTTCTTCCCGCTCGATGCCAATGTAGTCACGCCCCAGCATCTTTGCGACAGCACCTGTGGTGCCTGTGCCAAAGAACGGATCAAGGACCACATCGCCTGGGTTGGTGGAGCCGACCAGCACACGGTGCAGCAGGCTTTCTGGTTTTTGCGTCGGATGCGCTTTGTCGCCGTCGTCGTTTTTCAAACGTTCATGGCCGTTGCAGATTGGCAAAACCCAATCGCTGCGCATCTGGATGCCCTCATTCAACGCTTTGAGCGCTTCATAGTTGAAGGTGTATTTGCTGCTCTCGTCCTTACCCGCCCAAATCATCGTTTCATGCGCGTTTGTAAGGCGCTTGCCACGGAAATTCGGCATAGGGTTCGACTTACGCCAAACCACGTCATTGAGAATCCAGAAGCCTTGATCCTGCAAAGCGGCCCCCACACGGAAGATATTGTGATAGCTGCCAATGACCCAGATCGCACCGTTCGGTTTGAGCAGGCGGCGCGCTGCTTTCAGCCATGCTTTGGTAAACTGGTCATAGAGCGCGAAACTGTCGAACTGGTCCCAGTCGTTGTCCACTGCATCGACTTTGGAATTGTCGGGGCGATGCAAATCACCGCGCAATTGTAGGTTATACGGGGGATCCGCGAAGATCAGATCGACGCTTGCTTCTGGGAGTGAGTTCATCACCTCAATGCAATCGCCATTCAGGATCGTGTTCAGGGGAAGCGCCTGCGCTCCCTTGGTTTTTACTGTCATTGCTCTGCCTCATTGCCCGGCGAATTATTTCCGCTCGTTGCTTGAGGACCAAGATGACAAGAGAGTGATTCGTGGTCAATTTCTTAATTTAATCAATCTATTAAGAATTATTCTTGCCACAAGATGTTGTGTACCGGTTTGAACAGACGTCTATGGTGTGGGGTTACGCCCAATTCTCGCAGTGCAGATATGTGTCTTTTTGATCCATATCCCATGTTCGTTTCCCAGCCATAACCGGGGTGCTGTTGCGCCAAGGACAACATGACATAATCCCGACATATTTTGGCCATAATTGAGGCCGCCGAAATGGAGACTGAACGGGCATCGCCCTTGATGATTGTCTCGGATGGCAGCGTTAATCCGCGAGGAACCATGTTGCCATCTATCAGGCAGTAGTCAGGTGCCGTCTTGAGCCCCTCGACGGCCCGCACCATCGCGATGTGGCTGGCGCGCAAGATGTTATGCTCCTCGATTTCCTCGACCGTAGCGTGGGCAATGCTGACATCGGCCACCTCCATGATTTGCTCATAAAGCGCCTCGCGCTTTTTCTTGCTCAGCTTTTTACTGTCGTTGAGGCCATCGGGAATACGCTTAGGATCCAATACGACTGCCGCCGCAGTCACGGGACCTGCCAGCGGACCACGGCCCACCTCATCCACGCCAGCGATCCGCGTATAGCCGCGCAATTGCGCAGCGCTCTCAAATGAATAGTCAGGTTCCATGCCCATGGCAAAAGCGCAGACAGCGGCCCGGTGCAACAGAAAAGGGAGAGATGCACGAACATCTCCCCCTTCCCTTATACCGTATGCGATGGGACGTACCGCATACGGAACCGGCGCAGTCGTGTCTTTTCAAACTGCGCCGAATAGCATTAGCTCACCCCGAAACGGTATCCGTTTTGACGCAGGCATCGTGCGGCATAGCCCATACGGGGGCCGCGCTCGGTCCTGACGCGCACACCGCAGTGCTGCGGCAAGCGGTGCACAAAGTTATAACTACGCTCAAGGCAGCGGCGTGGCAGCATCCGGATATGACCCCTGCGCGTCTCAAAGCTACGCAGGCAGTGTTGCGGCAGGATGTTGCGGCTTACACGGCGCGGCAGGGGTTTGGCGGGAAGTCGGCGCTCTTTATACACGTGCGCCTGCCCCTTTTGACGCTGCTTCTTGGCAGTGTGCTGCGTCTGCTTCCTGACCTTGGGTTTTTCTTTATAGACGTGCTGGCTCACGTGACCGCGGTCTTTGTTATTGTCGTGGATAATCTTGCCCACAACAGCGAGACCCAGAATAGCAGCGATGGCGCGAGCCGTACGCTCTTCATCCGCGAAAGCGGGTGCGGCTGTGAAAGTCGTCAACGCGACGGCAGCCGCAGTCACTGTACCAACAAAGCGGGAGTTGATTGAGAGTTTCATATTGTGATCCTTTTTGGGTTCAAGCGCTGCACACAAAGTGCACGCAGCGGTATGGGATCAATCTGGTGCGGCGCCGCTCAGACAGGCAATAACAGTGGATTGTTATCAGATAGCGAACCATCGGCTGGCGATGGATATTGTATATCAATCGAGAAAACCGCATCTTCAAATCCATGAAAAACGTACGCCTTATCCTAAGCGCCGCTTTGCTGGTCGCCTTTACCAGTCCTGCGTTTGCCGCAGACTGCTATGCCGACTACAAAGCAAAACAGGACAATCCCCTCCGCCTGCACTACGGTGTTGCGCAGATTTCGGGACAATGCAGCAAAGCTGCAGCGCGCACCCAGTTGTCCCAGCGTCTAGCAGCACGTGGCTGGACCCTCTTAAACGTCGTTTCGGTTTTCGGGCCTGACGGGCTTTCACAAAGGAAAGATAGTGCCGGATCAAATTTCCTCCGCTTCTGATGTGCGCCGTAGCGGAGGGCGATTGATCGCTCTTGGCATTTGTGCGGTGGCGGCTCTGCTCGTGATCGGGGCGATTGTAATGTTCTGGGCGCTGCCCGATGCGAATGCATTCAATGCGCGGGTTGAGCGAATATTTATTGAGAACGATACGCTTACGTCTCCTTCCGAGATCAAGCTGCTGGAGATACTTGCACAGTCTGGTACGGCGTTCTCCGACACGCTGACCAACTACCGCGTGTTGATTGGCGTCCTGCTCATCTTTGCCGCGGCGATGCTGGTCGCGGCGGTCGTCTTTCTTATGCTGCTTGTCCTGATGAACCGCCGCATGGCCCAGATTGAGCGAACGGGCATTCAGGTCTCCTCCCTTTTGATCAGCCGCGAAGAGAATAAGGTCTACCTCAACAACCTCGGCTTTTCACTCACCCCTGCGGCGATGGAGACACTGGCCGTGCTGGCCGAGGCGCGGATGGACGATGACGTCATGTCAGGTTCCGAGATTGAGGGCGTCATATCTGGACGCTCTGCGGCTGACTGTGACGAAGCCGCAGGGGCCACGCGGATCAAACGTCTGCGTGATACGTTAGGCAACCAGCTCGTCAGCGAACTGCTTGTCAAAAACATCGCGCGGCGGGGCTATATGCTGGCGATTGATAAAGACGTGATAAAGGTGCTTTAGCGCCAATATTTGCGAACGACTCGCAAAAGTCAGATCGCGCCCTTATATTTTAAGCATGAACAGACGTGAATTCACCGCTTCGTTGGGCGCGCTCTCGGGTGCCGCTGCTATGCCACTCTCAGCTCTACCCGCTGCTGCGGCTGCAACGCCAGTCTTCTCCTCTGCGACATATGCGTGGGCAAAACTGATTGTGCAGGCGCAGGCAAAAGCCGACCCTGCGTTTTTGGCGAGGTATCTGAAACTGCAGCCAGACGTGGCGCAGTCCTTGTTCAATACGCTTATCCGTGACGGCGTTTTGCGCGCTACGGGAAGTGCAGGCGTCGCACATGCTGTGAAACCGTTATCTACAGTCACACAGCGACCAACAACCAAGGCTGTCCACCAGCAGGCTCGAAACGCGTTGAAGCAGGTTTGGGAAGATACGCGGCCTCTGGTCAAAGAGGAACGTCCAGCGCTAGAGTGCGGCGACACTGTTGAAAAGGAAGCCGCAGATGCCCGCCCCCCTGAACCCGTTCAAGAAAGCCCTCGCCGAGGGTAAGTTGCAGTTTGGCTGCTGGCTGGGGTTGGCCGATGCCTTCTCCGCCGAATTGATGGGACAGGCTGGCTTTGACTGGCTCGTGGTGGATGGAGAGCATGGGCCAAATGACCTGCGCTCGATCTTGTCGCAATTGCAGGTGCTGGCCGCCACCGATGCGCACCCTGTTGTGCGCCTGCCCGTTGGCGAAACCTATATGATCAAACAAGTGCTAGATGCAGGCGCGCAGACTGTTTTGGTGCCCATGGTCGAAAGTGCCGATCAGGCCCGCCAGCTGGTCCGCGACGTAACCTACCCCCCGCATGGCGACCGTGGTGTGGGCTACGCGCTCACGCGGGCGTCACGGTTCAGTACGATTGCAGATTACGGCACCACGGCGGATGCGCAGATTTGCCTGCTGGTGCAGGTGGAAAACCTAAAAGGGCTTGCTGCGCTGGATGACATCTTGGCGGTGGATGGTGTGGACGGAGTATTCATCGGACCTGCTGATCTGGCAGCGGACATGGGCCATATGGGCAATGCCGCGCACGCCGAAGTGCAGGCAGCGATTATGGACGCGCTACGGAGGATCAAAGCCGCAGGCAAAGCGCCCGGAATTTTGTCGACCCGCGACGAGATGACAAATGACTCCATCGCCGCTGGGGCGCAATTCGTTGCTGTGGGAGCAGACGTTCTGTTACTGGGCCAAGCCGCGCGTGCGCTTGCCAAAAAGTGGCAAGCGACCAAAGGGTAATTTTCACATGAATACGGGCATCGCCCTTCTCGCTTTCGCCTATGTGCTGAGCCAGTTCTTTCGCGCCTTTCTGGCTGTGCTCAGCCCGTTCCTTGGCGCAGATATTGGTGCGTCACCCGAAGATCTCGCGTTTGCGTCTGGGCTGTGGTTTCTCACTTTTGCCGCGATGCAGCCCCCCATCGGCTGGGCGCTGGACACCATAGGGCCGCGGCGCACAGCGGCTGTTCTGCTGTTGCTGGGCGGCGGTGGCGGTGCAGCAGTCTTTGCGCTGGCGACAGCGCCGATTCACGTCACCATCGCGATGGGTTTGATCGGCATCGGCTGTGCGCCCGTCCTGATGGCCAGCTACTATATCTTTGCGCTGGAACACCCGCCCGCGCGCTTTGCCACGCTCGCCGCGTTGATGGTTGTCGTGGGCATGCTTGGCAATCTGGTTGCGTCATACCCCATGACTTTGGCCGCCGAGACGATGGGCTGGCGCGCGGCTCTATGGGGGCTGGCCGCAATGTCGACGGCCACCGCGCTGGGCATCTGGGCGCTTGTCCGCGACCCAGCAAAAGCCGCCGACGGCGCAAAAGGAAGCTTTCTGGATGTGCTGAAAATTCGCGCGCTCTGGTTCATCTTCCCCCTGATGCTGGTCAGCTATGCCGAAGTCGGCGCGCTGCGCGGCCTCTGGATCGGGCCCTATCTTACAGAAGTCTTCCGTGCCGAGCCGCGTGTCATCGGGCAGGCGACTTTGGCAATGGGTCTGGCCATGGTCGTGGGGCCGCTGATGTACGGCCCGCTCGACCGTATCCTGAACACACGAAAATGGGTAATCTTTGCGGGCAGTGCGCTGGTCCTTGGCGCAACAGTCATATTGTTTTTCACGGCCGATACGTCCGTTTTGTGGGTCACAGCCCTGATGTGCCTCATCGCCTTCTTCGGCTCGACGTACCCCGCGATCATGTCACACGGCCGCAGCTTCCTCCCTCCGCATCTGGTCGGGCGGGGTGTGACCATGCTCAACCTTTGCTCCATCGGCGGGGTCGGGATTGCGCAATTTGTGACTGGGCGAATCTATGCCGCGAACACGCCTGCCAAATATGAGTCGCTGCCGTTTGCGATGATCTTTCTGTTCTTTGCCGCAGCACTTGCAGTCGGATTGGTGATTTATCTCTTCTCTACCGACACCAAACCAGACAGCGCCTGAGCCTGTGCCCTTTCCATAAGGGAAAAAGCGGTATAACTGCACATCACCCTCAATCTTATATTCTGGAGTAAACGAGATGGGTTATCGCGTCGTGATCGTGGGGGCCACTGGTAATGTGGGCCGCGAAATGCTGAACATTCTGGCCGAGCGTCAGTTTCCTGCGGACGAGCTTGCCGTGTTGGCCAGCCGGCGTTCGCTGGGCACTGAAGTGAGCTTTGGTGAGAAGACGCTCAAGACGAAGGACCTTGATACGTTTGACTTTACGGGCTGGGATATGGCGCTTTTCGCTGTCGGCTCGGAAGCGACTAAGAAATATGCGCCCATCGCTGCCAAGCAAGGCTGTGTGGTGATCGATAACTCCTCGCTCTACCGCTATGACGCGGATATTCCGCTGATCGTGCCCGAGGTGAACCCCGAAGCGGTTCACAAGTATTCCAATAAGAACATCATCGCCAATCCCAACTGCTCGACAGCGCAGATGGTTGTAGCACTCAAGCCGCTGCACGACCGCGCCACGATCAAGCGGGTGGTGGTCAGCACCTATCAGTCCGTCTCGGGCGCTGGCAAAGAGGGTGCGGATGAGCTTTGGGATCAGACCAAGAGCATCTACAATCCCGTCAACGATGTGCCACCGAACAAGTTTCAAAAGCAGATCGCGTTTAACGTGATCCCGCAGATCGACGTGTTTATGGACAGCGGCGACACAAAAGAAGAATGGAAGATGGTCGTCGAGACTAAGAAGATCGTTGATCCGAAGATCAAGGTCACCGCAACCTGCGTGCGCGTGCCTGTTTTCGTCGGTCACTCCGAATCCATCAACATCGAGTTTGAAGACCACCTCGACGAGAATGAAGCCCGCGACATCCTGCGCGAAGCGCCTGGCGTGATGGTGATCGATAAACGTGAGGCGGGCGGCTATGTCACGCCCATCGAATGCGTCGGTGATTTCGCGACCTTCATCAGCCGCATCCGTCAGGACAGCACGATCGACAACGGCATCAACCTGTGGTGCGTCTCTGACAACCTGCGCAAAGGTGCTGCGCTCAATGCGGTGCAAATCGCCGAGCTGTTGGGCCGAGAGTGTCTCAAGAAGGGCTGATTTCCGCCCATACGCGAAATCCAGAGGGGTGCCTGAAAGGGTGCCCCTTTTTCTTTGGGGCCCACCGAGGCATGCTGCTGCCTGAATAAAAGGATCAGATACCCATGCGCATTCTCCCTCTCGCCCTTGCTGCGTTTCCCCTCCCTGCTTTGGCCGAAAGCTTCACAGTAGAGTCGATGCCGACAGCGGTGACCGTCTATAGCGGGTTTGCCATGGTGACACGTGAGGTGAGTATCGATGTGCCTGAAGGCTCACATGAGGTCATCTTGCCTGATTTACCCCAGTGGATCGACGCAGGAAGTCTGCGTGCCTCGATCGGCGGCGCAAGTCTGACAGGGACACGGCTGCGCACAGATGCCCTGCCTCCAGCAGCGGAGGCTGACAGCGCAGAGGTTCTCGCGGCGAAGGAGCAGATTGAACAAGCGCAACAGGCTTTGGTCGATCTGGATGATGCCGTTCAGGACGCCAGCCTTGCCGCGACAGCCGCCGCAGCCCGGTTGAATTTCCTTCAAGGCCTGACATCGAGCGAGAGCCTTCCTACCACGCCGCAGGCATTGGCAGAGCTCGCCGAGATGATCGAGGCGCAAACCCTCGTCGCGACGCAAACGCAGATCACGGCACAGCGTGATATACGCGACATTGAGCAAGACCGCGAAGAATTGCAGCGTAATCTTGATGACGCGCGCGCGGCACTCGCTGCTTTAACCCCACCCGCGGCACCGAAATCGTTGTTGGCGTTGTCAGTATCCGCAGCGGATGCAGGCACCATTGTTGCCTCTGTCAGCTATCCTGTGCAGGCGTCGTGGCAGCCAACCTATGACGTTCTTCTATCGCGTGAGGGCGGAGACAGCGTGGCACTGCGCCGTGCAGCATTGATCACCCAGAACAGTGGAGAGAATTGGGAGGACGTGTCGATCACATTGTCCACTCTCACGCCGAGCGGTCAGGTGATGCCATCCGAGCTCTATCCACAACTCCTGCGATTTGAAGACCCGCAAGTTCGTGCAAAAGTCGAGCGGTCCGTGAGCAGTCTTGCAGGTGTCGCAGCAGATGAAGCGCCTGTGATGATCCAAGCCCCTACGCCCGAGCCGAATTTCGACGGACCCGGTGTGTCCTATTCCTTGCCGACACCCGTGAGCGTTGCGCAAGATGCGGAGGGTGTGCGGATCGAGCTTGATACACTGACATTCGATGCGCGCGTATTTGCGCGCGCTGTGCCTGTACGTGATACGACTGCGTTCTTAATGGCCGAAGTTGTCAACGCAAGCCAAGAGCCGCTGTTGGCAGCCAATAGCGCCCAGATATTTGTCGATGGTTCACTGGTCGGGCAGAGCGGGTTTTCTGCTGTCGCTGCGGGCGAGTCGTTTTCGCAGGCATTCGGCCCCATTGAATCATTGCGCCTGAGCCATGCCATTCTGGACAAAAGCGAAGGGGATCGCGGCATAATCAGTCGAAGCAATGCACAGACCCAAGAAGTTCAGATAAGCGTACAGAACCTTGCCGCAGAAACCTGGGATGTCGAATTGCGCGAAGCCATCCCGTTCAGCGAACAAGACGATCTGGTCATCGACTGGAGTGCGCAACCTGCCGCCTCATCCAAGGACGTCGAAGATCGCCGCGGATTGATGCAATGGGATTTCACACTTGGAGCGGAGCAATCGCAGGAGATTCTGATAGAACAGACGGTGCGCTGGCCTGACGGCAAAGTGCTCCGCTAACCTACTCCTGCGGTGTGAGAGCAGTTTGCGATGTTTTGTACGCGAGAGGGTCGCTAGGCAGTCTACAACCGAAACGCCTGACCAGATCATCGTAGACCGCGCCGACATCAGCCGAATTACACAGATGTCTGCCGGTTGCAGCATTGTGCAGGCCAAGTGCAGTGCCCAACAGCCGAAGCTCTATTCCTTCGCAAGCCAAACGGTTTATCAAATCAGGCCAATTGCGCGCTGCCATGATGTGCTCGCAAAATGACTTGTGGCGAATTGGGTCAATGTTTCCTGCTGGCATAATTCCAGCGCTAGGACTCTTCATAGGGTGTGCAGGCATATCCGCCCCGAACCGCCTGCACAATATGGCGTAGGAAAAGCCCAGCTCAGACCCTTTGCAGACCCGTGTGCCGCAACTTGTTTTATAGAGCGCCACACCTCCATTCACTTCGCGCATGTCATATCCATGCGGACGAAGCCGTGCAGCCAGATCATCCCAGTCCTCAGCTTCCGCCAAATCGCGCCCGAGGAGGGCCTGCAAGGCAGCGAGGAGCCGCTCATCCGTCGCCTCGCTCCTATTCGCTGTCAATTGCCGTGCGACTTCACGTTTGAGAAGCTGGCGCACCATGTGCCCGATTGTTACTTCACGCGCCGAGGCAACGCGTTGCGCACCTGACAGCAGGTCACGGGGCAGTTTGAGAGTGACTGATTCCAATTCCATACCCTGAGCCTTGCGCGGGTATGGTTAACAGTGGGTTAAAACCGCTCCGCCCTCAGCACGTCGCAATCAACCACACTCACCACACCGATGTGCCGCTCTACCACCTCGAAGGCCGCATCGAGCAGCGCATCAAGACGTTCGGGTTTAATGATGCACACCACCTGAACCATGCCTTGCGCACGGCTCACCTGACCCGAACGGGACCAAGCACCCGAGCGGCCAGAACCGCCCAGCACAGGCAGCACCGAATATCCCGTCACGCCTGCGCCCCGCAGCGCGTCAGTCAGGCGCGATTCCATCACGTTCTCTATAGTGATCTCCACCCGCTTTGCTTTGTATGTTTGCATCGCTCAGCCTCCTGTGACGGCCATAGCAATACCCACATAAAGCGGGATACCGATGGTCAGGTTAAAGGGAAATGTCACACCCAGCGACAGGGTGAGGTACAGCGACGGGTTCGCCTCGGGCAGGGCCACGCGCATGGCAGCAGGCACTGCGATATAGGAGGCAGAAGCCGACAGCACCATCATCAGCACGACACCACCCGGCGACAGGCCCAGTAGCATGCCAGCACCCAGACCAATCAGCGATCCCACCAGCGGCATCAACACGCCAAACGCCAGCACGCCACGGGTCAGCACACCGCCGCCGCCGCGCAATCCGCGCCCCGCGACAAGCCCCATGTCCAGCAAGAACAGGCACAACACGCCTTTGAACGGATTGACGATAAAGCTCTCGATTTCTTTGAGGCCTTCCTCGCCAGTGATCCAACCGATGGCGAAGGCGCCAACCAACAGCACGATAGAGCCGTTAAGCATAATCTCCCGCATCAGCGCGCTGTCCATTCCCTTGCCGCTGTCGCCATCACTGCGTGAGATAAGCCAAAGTGCGGACAAAATCGCCGGTGCTTCCATCGCAGCAGCGACTGCAACCATATAGCCTTCTGACGGAATGCCTCGCCCTTCGAGAACGGATGTGGCCGCCACGAAGGTCACGATTGAAATCGAGCCGTAATGTGCCGCAACAGCTGCTGCATCCAGCCGGTTCATCCCTGTCATGGCCTTCAGCAAACCGAACGCGATGATCGGAAGAAGGGCAGACAAAATGACCCCCGCAAGCAGAGAGAACCCCAACCGCGCATCAAGACCATAGGAGGCAACACTCGCACCACCTTTAAACCCGATTGCGAACAGCAGGTAGATCGACATACCCTTTGCTACCGCCTCGGGGACATTGAGATCAGAGCGCGCAAGCGAGGCCATGAGGCCCAGCGCAAAACTCAGGATAATCGGGGATAAGAGGTTTTGCCCAGCAAGGCTCAGAAATTCAGACACGCTGCAGCTCTGCTTTCATCAATTCCATCTCATGCCTGATCCTAGACCTGTTCGAATTTTTCTAATGCAGGACTGAAACATTCCAGACCGCCCTCACCAATATCCGTCCACATACCATGCAGCGTGAGTGTCCCTGCCTCAACCTTTTCGGCCAGCCAAGGGAAGGTCATCATATTTTCCAGCGACATAAGCACCGCATGCTTTTCCAACTGCCGGAGTTGTTCGGCCTGATCCGCGATGTCTTTGACCAGTTCATATTTGGGGCGCAGAATATCCATCCAGCGGCCGACAAAACTCTCTTTTGTCTCCAGCTCTGGCGCGTGGCCTGCACACATATTCAGACAGCCTTGCACACCCCCACAGTTTGAATGGCCCAGAACGATCAGATGTGTGACCTTCAAGACTTCAACAGCATATTCGATCGCCGCCGAGGTACCGTGCTCAAGCCCGTCGGGTTTGTAGGGTGGGACAAGGTTGGCGACATTGCGGTGAATAAAAAACTCGCCCTGATCCGCCCCGAAAATCGAGGTGACATGCACACGGCTGTCACAACATGAGATCACCATCGCGCGCGGGCGCTGGCCATCACTGGCCAGTCTACGATACCACGCGGCATTCTCGGCATATGTGGTCGCTTTCCAGCCATGATAACGCTGGGCCAGATAGCTTGGCAGTGCTTTTGCCTCTTTCATAAACCGAGGATCCCTTGCTTTATTTTCTCCCAATTAGCCTGAATTGTCACCGAATTCGAGAGAAAAGACATGATCACTGAAACGATTTGAAAACGCCTGTCCATCATACCAGCGGAAGCCGTGGGGGCATGAATAGGGGTAAGAGATGAGTGAAGTCGTAAAAATCCGGTTGTCGGAGCAAATCCATCTGGATGAAAGCAGGTTGGGAACGCTCTACGCGCAACTGGGAGAAAGCAGTGCAGAAAACATCGTGTGCCGCGCTATGGAGGAACTCGCCGTGCGTATGTCGCAATGTGATACACTATGGCGGTCCAGGAATCTTGAAAAGTTGCGCAAGCATGCGCGCTCACTCATCGCGATCGCAGACCAGATCGGGATGCACCATCTGGCACAGGTCGCGCGAGACGTAACAGCCTGCATTGATGCAAGGGATGATATTGCCGTTGCTGCCACACTGTCACGCATGCTGCGTATCGGAGAACGGTCATTGTCGGCAATTTGGTCTATGGATGATCTGAGTATCTGAATATTCGACCGTCCTTGCAGTAGGGGCAGGATGAGATAGCTTGGGACCAATTCCAATAAAAAGGTTCCGAGCCAGATGCCTCTAAGCTTTGCCACCGATACGACCGATGCAATCGATCTTCACATTGTCTCACAACAGGACGCTTCTGCTTGGCTCGATATGATGCCAACCGCCACCGCCGACTGGGCGCGGGCGAGCGGGTTTAATGGCGGGATCGGGCAAGCTATATCCCTTCCTGCGACCGCAGACCTTCCAGCGCTTGCCGCCGTCGGTTTCGGCAGCGAAAGCAGCCGCAAGCGAGGTCGCTTTGCCCTTGCCGCTGCCGCCGCCAAATTGCCCGAGGGCACTTACCGCATTGCAAGCGGATTACCCGAAGATCAGTCAGAGACAGAATGCCTCGGCTGGTTGCTCGCCAGTTACCGCTTCGACCGCTACAAGGCGCTGACACCTATGAAGGCACAGTTGCTTGCTCCTGAAGGGATCGACGTTCAACGTGTCGAGGCCATCGCCAACGGGGAAGCGCTCACACGTACGCTTATCAACACGCCCGCCTCGGATATGGGGCCGCCCGATCTGGAACAGGCTGCCCGCGATCTGGCCGCGCAGCATGATGCCCGGATCGAGGTGACGGTGGGTGATGACCTGCTGGCCGCCAATCTGCCGATGATCCACACGGTCGGCCGCGCTGCTGACCGCGCACCGCGGCTGATTGACATGCGCTGGGGAGATACAGGGCCAACGCTTACGCTTGTAGGCAAGGGTGTGTGTTTTGATACTGGCGGCCTCAACATCAAACCCGCCAGCTCCATGGGATTGATGAAAAAGGACATGGGAGGCGCTGCGGCGGTACTTGGGCTAGCGCATATGATTATGGCGACTGGCACAAAGCTACAGCTGCGTGTGCTCATCCCCGCTGTTGAGAATTCGATCTCAGGCAATGCATACCGCCCCCAAGACGTGCTCACGTCGCGCAAAGGTCTCACAGTCGAGATCAACAACACAGATGCCGAGGGGCGACTTGTGCTCGCCGATGCGCTGGCGTTGGCGGATGAAGAAACGCCTGACCAGATCATCTCGATGGCGACACTGACGGGTGCCGCACGTGTGGCTGTTGGTCCTGATCTGGCACCGTACTTCAGCGATGATCCATCTTTTGTTGCAGCTCTTGAGGCGGCGGCGGCGCAAGTGGCCGATCCGGTCTGGCGCATGCCCTTCCACGATCCCTACGAGCAGATGATCGAGCCTGCGGTGGCTGATCTCGATAATGCGCCCTCGGGCGGGTTCGCGGGCTGCATCACCGCAGCGCTTTTCTTGCGGCGGTTTGTGACCGCTAGCAACTATGCGCACTTCGACATATACGGCTGGCAACCCAGCGCGGCACCCGCCCGCGCCAAGGGGGGCGTGGGCCAAGGCACCCGCGCCGTATTAGACGCCCTCGACAGGATATTGACCAGATGAGCCACCCCAGACTGACCCCCGATCCCGAATTTTCCGGCCTGAACGAGCCTGCCCAGATCGGGCGCGGCGTGGTGAACCTGCTGCGCAAACCCAATGGCGCACGTGACCGCCAGCTTCTGCTCGGCGCGGATGTCACGATCCTGTGGCGCGAGAACGGTTGGGCTTACGTTCAAGCCGCGGCCGATGGCTATTGCGGATTTGTCGGCGTGGCATCGCTTACTGCGCCGCAGGAGACGACACATAAGGTCAGCGCCCCTGCCAGCCACGGCTATCAAAACGCCAAGATGAAATCCATTGACCGCTGTGCGCTTAGTCACGGCAGCCGTTTGGCAGCGCTGGGTGAAAAAGACGGCTTCATCCAGACCAGCCACGGGTTTGTCCCAGTGCAGCATATCACGGCGCTGGATGATTTCGCTGATGACCCTGCTGACATCGCATCGCTGTTCGCAGGTACACCATACTTGTGGGGCGGTAATAGCCGCCTCGGCATTGATTGCTCGGGGCTCGTTCAGGCGGCATGTCAGGCGTGCAATATCCCATGCGGCGGAGACAGCGACATGCAGGAGGCCGAGCTTGGCACTTTGCTTGAAGATGGCTCAACGCCCCAGCGCAATGACCTGTTGTTCTGGAAAGGGCATGTGGCAATTGTCTGGGATGAAGAAACGCTGATCCATGCAAACGCCCATGCGATGGCAGTGGTCTATGAACCGATAGAGGAAGCAATCGCGCGCATCGCGCAAACCGATGGCCCTGTCACAGCGCACCGCAGGCTGACCCTTACGTCTTGATCTCGGAAATGCTCTGCCCTCTAGTGTAGAAGAACCCTAATGTTTTCTGTCCAACGGATTTACGCGGCCTCTTGCACGACGTCTGAAACGCCGATCACGGTGCAGACGTCGATCACAGATGTAGTATCTTCATTAATCTGTCCTGTAGCTGCGAAAGCCGCCACCGCGGCGTCGATCAATCTACAGCGCGGATCAACTTACGCTCCAACACGCGCAGCACTGATTTGAGGTCGTGCCCGCGCTTCAAAACCTGCCCGTTCAAGGCAACGACCGAGTACATGCCTTGCTTGTTGCGCAGCTTTGGACGCTTCTCGATGCGGTAAAGCGACATCTCCGCCGTGCGGCGGAACACGGAGAACACCGCCACTTCGCGCAGACATGAAATGCCATAGTCACGCCACTCCCCCGCCGCGACCATCCGACCATAGAGGGACAGGATCACCGACAGCTCGGTACGATGAAACGCGACCTGCTCGACTGGGCGGCTCTGGGCATTCTGGCTGGGAAGATGAGGTATGTTCATATACAAAGAGTTGCCTTGCAGGCGGCGCAAATCAAGCCCCCAAAGATCAAATTGCTTGATTGCGTTACAGATGCCGATATAAATTTTCGAAACTGAAACGTATTGAGGCTCCGCATGACACCACAGCAACGCGCAGAACAGGTTGCTTCGGCTATGATGGCCAAGGACAAAGCCTCGCGAGGTTTGGGCATGAATGTGACACACATCGCGCCTGGTGCGGCGTCACTCACCTTGCGGGTCAGTAACGACATGCTGAACGGTCACAGCATTTGTCATGGCGGGTATATTTTCACGCTCGCCGACAGCGCGTTCGCATTTGCTTGCAACAGCTATAACCGCCTGACGGTCGCACAGCAGAACCAGATTACCTATATCTCGCCCGGCCAGCTGGGAGAGATACTCACCGCGACGGCGACCGAGACAGCACTGACAGGGCGCTCAGGCGTCTATGATGTGATGGTGCACGGCGAAGACGGACGCACCGTCGCCACCATGCGCGGGCTGTCGCGCACGATCAAAGGGCACGTATTCGACGAAAGTGGAGACGATACATGAAAGACCTGACCCCCGCCCGCGACAGCCTTGATCCCATCGAGATCGCGAGCCGTGACGAGATCAGCGCGCTCCAACTCGAGCGGCTGAAATGGTCTTTGCGCCATGCCTATGACAATGTGGCCTTCTACAAAAAGAGTTTTGATGCGGCAGGGGTACATCCTGACGATCTGAACGATCTAAGCGATCTGGCCAAATTCCCGTTCACCGTCAAAACCGATCTGCGCGATAATTATCCGTTCGGCATGTTCGCGGTGCCTCAGGATCAGGTGAAGCGGATACACGCTTCCTCTGGCACGACGGGGCAGCCGACCGTGGTTGGCTATACCGAAAATGACCTCAAGAACTGGGGCAATGTGGTTGCACGCTCCCTGCGCGCGGCGGGTATGCGTGCGGGCGATATGCTGCACAATGCCTATGGCTATGGCCTCTTCACAGGCGGTCTTGGCATCCATTTAGGCGCGGATGCGCTGGGGCTGAGCACGGTGCCGATTTCAGGCGGGATGACACCGCGTCAAGTCAGGTTGATCGAGGACTTCAAGCCGAAGGGCATCACTGTGACGCCGTCCTATGCGCTGTCAGTGCTGGACGAATTTAACGCGCAGGGCCTTGATCCCCGCGACAGTTCGCTTGAGGTCGGAATCTTCGGAGCGGAGCCATGGACGAACGCGATGCGGTTGGAGATCGAGCAAGCTTTCGACATGCACGCCGTCGATATCTACGGGCTGTCCGAAGTCATCGGGCCGGGCGTTTCGATGGAATGCGTAGAAAGTAAAGACGGGCTGCACATCTGGGAGGATCACTTCTATCCAGAGATCATCAACCCCGAAACAGGAGAGGTAGTGGCGGAGGGCGAGATGGGCGAGCTGGTGTTTACCTCGCTGACCAAAGAAGCCTTCCCCATCATCCGCTACCGCACCCGCGACCTGACCCGCCTGCTGGCAGGGACGGCGCGCAGCATGCGGCGGATGGAGAAGGTGACAGGGCGTAGCGACGATATGATCATCCTGCGCGGCGTAAACGTCTTTCCCACCCAGATCGAAGAGCTGTTGATGGATCAAAGCGCGCTGGCACCCCATTTCCAGATCGAGCTGTCGCGCCCTGATCGCATGGATCAGATGCGCATACTGACCGAAGTATCAAACAGCGGCATTGATGCCAGCGCTCGCGATCACGCCACGGCCCAGCTGGCTGCGGCCATCAAACAATCTGTGGGCATAAGTGCCAAGGTCGAGGTCGGCGATGTAGGTGCCGTCCCCCGCTCCGAGGGGAAGGCCGTACGCATCATCGACATGCGGCCAAAGGCTTAGCCGCAGGTTATCGCAATTATGTTATCGGTGTCGTCCAACTGAACGTTGAGGCGCCCTGCAATGAAGTCGGTGGTGACCGCATCCGTGGGGCCGACAAGGCGCTTTGGTTCTGGCAAGGTTAGCGAAGATGCCGCCTCCTGCCCGATCAGGTTCTGATACGCTGCCGCATTACAGGTGTCAGGCGCATTTGCCGAAGGCGTCGCCCCTGTCTGTGTCGAAAGGCCCGTACCCCCGCAGCCTGCCAGCACCAAACCTGCCCCGCAAAGAGCTGTTAGAATCGAATTTCTCATACGCCATACCTCGCTAAAAACGTCTCAACCGCGTTGTCGACCACATGATCAATTTCTTCCGCGCTGACTTCTTTGATAACGCCAAACATCAGTTGCGGCCACAGCTTTGCTTTGCACAGCTCGCCAAACTGGTCTGCAGCCATCAAGTGATCCTCTATCTTAAGCTCTCCGCGCGCGCAGGCGTCTTCAAAATAGGCCGCAATCTCGCCACGCATCTTGCCAGGCCCTGAATCGTAGAAACGGCGGCCCAACTCCGGGAATCGCGCGGACTCGGCGACGCTTATGCGAAAAATCTGTTGGCCAAAATTGCTGGACGCGAACTGCAGGAAATGACGGCCCGTTTGCCCCAAGACATCACGGGGCGCTGCTGTGCGGTCAATTACATCCAGTGCGCCACCAGCTTGGCGCTGACATTCGATATCAGCTACTTCCAAGAACAACATCCGCTTGTCAGGGAAGTATTTATAAAGCGTTGCTTTGGACACGGCAGACACGCGGGCGATTTCATCGACACTCGCCCCTTCGAAACCATCCGCCATAAAGACGATACGCGCGCCTTCGAGCACCTGATCATACTTGCGGCCCTTGCGGATATTTTTCGGGCTGACGTTCATTGATACTCCGCTTCTGTCTCGTCAAAACTATAAACCGTTTCGTTTAGTTCCAAGCGGATTCTTCCAACCCCACACTCTCAAGACCGGGGCCAACATCTTGCATCGGTGCAGCACAGGGACTAACCGTCCTGTATGCTGGCAATTTTCCTCAAGACACTTCCATTTTTTGCCCTGATCGGGCTGGGCTACTGGGCGGGCCGCACACGGTTTTTCACAGCCGAGGCCACAGCATATCTAACCAAGTTTGTCTTTTACTTCGCGTTGTCAGCCATGCTGTTCAACTTTTCCGCAAACCTGTCTCTTGCCGAGGTTTGGGACACGCGCCTTGTCGTGGCCTATTTGTGGGGGACATTATTTGTCTACGGGATTGCAACGCTGGTTTGCTATTTCCGTGGCCTCAACATTGAGGTCAGCGCAATCGAGGCGCAATGTGCCGTGATCGGGAATGTCGGCTTTTTGGGCGTGCCGATGCTCACGCTGCTGCTGGGACCCGAGGCAATTGGCCCTGTCATGATGGCACTGGCCGTTGATCTGATTGTGTTCTCGTCACTGATTACGATCCTGATAACAGGCTCGCGCGATGGGCGGATGAGCCTTGCCATTTTGCGTACCGTTGGTCTTGGCCTCGTTAAAAACCCGATGATCGTTGCGATTACACTGGGGCTGCTTTGGTCGGGTCTGAAAATCCCGATCCCTGTCCCGATGAACGAATTTCTAGCGCTGCTCGGCGCTGCCGCGACACCCGGTGCGCTGTTCGCAATTGGCGCGTCGCTGGCTTCAAAATCGGCCGAGCGGCTGAGCGTTGCGGGATGGCTGAGCTTTTGCAAACTGGTGCTGCATCCTCTGTTCGTGGCGTTTGCCTGTTTCGTTCTATTCAAGGTAGAGCCGTATCAGGCGATGGTGGTTATCTCTGCTGCGGCGCTGCCCGTAGCAGGCAACGTCTATATCCTTGCGCAGCACTATGGCACCTCTCCGCAACGTGTTTCGGCGGCGATCCTCGTCTCTACTGCGCTCAGCATCGTCAGCGTGAGCGTCTGGATCGCGTGGCTGACCAGCAGCTAAGGGTTGCCCCGCAAGCTTAGCCTCGCTAGCCATAGAACAAACTTGCAACGGAGCCTTCAATGGAAACCATTTCATCCAACGCCTGCTTCAACGGCGTGCAACATGTGATCAAGCACACATCAACCAGTTGCGCCTGCGATATGACATTCGCGCTGTTCCTACCTGCAGAAGCGCAAGACGGCCCCGTACCTGTCCTGTGGTTTTTGTCGGGCCTGACCTGTACACACGAGAACGCAATGGTCAAAGCCGGCGCACAGGCATGGGCCGCGGATCAAGGTATCGCGCTCGTCTTCCCCGACACGTCGCCGCGCGGCGAAGATGTCGCCAACGACGAGGCCTATGATCTGGGGCAAGGCGCAGGGTTCTACGTGAATGCGACCCAAGACCCTTGGGCACCGCACTTCCAGATGTGGTCATATATCTCAGATGAATTGCCTGCCCTGCTAGCCGAGAACTTTCCACTGGATATGGAACGACAGGCGATCACGGGTCACTCCATGGGTGGACACGGCGCGCTGACGATTGCAATGACATACCCTGACCGCTTCGCTTCGGTCTCAGCCTTTGCGCCAATCGCGCACCCCACAGCAAGCGATTGGGGCCGCAAGCAGCTTACTGCATATCTGGGCGAGGACGAGACAACGTGGACCGCGCATGATGCGACCTTGCTGATGCAAGAGCGCGGGTTTGATGGCCCTGTTCTGATCGACCAAGGCACAGATGACCAATTTCTGGACCTGCTACAACCCGAAGCGCTCAGCGCTGCGATGGCCAAACGCCGCCAGAACGGAACTTTCCGCATGCAGCCCGGCTATGATCACAGCTATTTCTTTATCGCGACCTTTATGGAGGATCACGTGACCTTCCATGCCGAAGCGCTTTGGTCCGCATGACCGCTCTTTACATCGACGCGGATGCTTGTCCTGTGAAGGAGGAGGCCGAGCGGGTGGCCACGCGTCACAAAATCAAGATGTACGTCGTGTCCAATGGTGGCTTACGCCCCTCGCAAAACCCTTTTGTAGAGACTGTTATCGTGCCTGATGGCCCTGATGTGGCCGATATGTGGATCGCGGATCGCTGCACGCGCGGCGATGTCGTGGTGACGGGGGATATACCACTGGCTGCCAAATGTGTCGAAGCGGGTGCACGAGTGATCAAGCACAACGGCGAGGCACTCACGCAAGCGAACATTGGCAACGTGCTGGCTACGCGCGACCTGATGACAGACCTGCGTGCTGCTGATCCCTTCCGCCAAGGCGGCGGGAAAGCCTTTACAAAAGCGGACCGCTCCCGCTTTTTGGAAGCGCTTGAGCGGGAAATCAGGGCAGCGGGCAAGCTCGTCTAACATTGAGGGTACCATGACACCACAGGCCGTCGTTTTTGACATTGGGAATGTGCTGATCGAATGGCAGCCCGAGCGGTATTTTGACGGTATCATAGGGGAAGATCGCCGCCGCGCGATGTTTGCTGATGTAGACCTGCACGCCATGAATGACCGCGTTGACCGTGGCGAAAACTTTACCGATGTGATCCGACAAACCGCCGATGCCTATCCCCAATGGCAATCTGAAATCTGGCACTGGCACGACAACTGGCTTAATCTGGCCTCCCCCGTGATCGCGCATTCAGTTCGGCTAATGGAAGCTCTGCAAAGCAAAGGCGGGCCTGTCTTCTCGCTGACGAATTTCGGGATCGAGACCTATGCTCTGGCTGCGACCAAATACTTCTTTTTGCGCGGGTTTGACCGTGATTTTATTTCGGGTCATATGGGCGTGATCAAGCCTGATCCGCAGATTTACAAAATGCTCGAATCCGGGTCGGGCCTGTCAGGCAAAGCGCTCTTGTTCACCGATGACCGCGCCGAGAACATCGCCGCAGCAAAAGCGCGAAACTGGCGAACGCATTTGTTCGAAGGGCCGCAAGGCTGGGCGGACAGATTGGTCGCAGAAGGGCTGCTCAGCACCGAGGAGGCACGATGACATCTATCCCCTTCATATCCTTCGAAGCGGGTGAGGCACTGCTCGACTGGGTCGCCCTGACGGATGCTTTTGCGCAAGGCCACATGCTCCCGAAAGCCGAGATTGGCGATACATTTCTTTACCGTGATCCCGATACGCTTTTGAGCCGCGCCGCGTGGATTGACGGGATGGGGATGGCCGTGAAATCCGCCACCATCTTCCCGCAAAATTCTGCGAAGGGCATGCCTAATATCAATGGCGGAGTGAGCCTTTACTCTGACACCGATGGCACGCTGGAAGCGATCATTGATTTCCATCTGGTGACGAAATGGAAAACGGCAGGCGATAGCCTGTTGGCCGCGCGCAGACTGGCGCGCAAGGATGCCAGCCACATCCTACTGGTCGGAGCGGGAACCGTGGCCCGCTCCCTGCACGCGGCCTATTCCAGCGTTTTTCCGCACGCGTCCTTCACTGTCTGGAGCCGAACGCAGTCGACCGCGCAAAGCATGGCGGACAGTATCCCGAGCATGAGCGCCGCGACTGATCTGGAGACAGCAGTGGCTCAGGCCGACATCATCGCAACAGCCACAATGACGACCGAGCCGCTGATCAAAGGAGAATGGCTGCAACGGGGTCAGCACCTTGACCTCATCGGTGCCTACCGTCCCGACATGCGAGAAGTCGACGATGCAGCCCTCCAGCGGGCGCGGGTGTTTGTCGACAGTTTTGACACAACCGTGGCCCATATCGGAGAGATCAAAACCCCGCTGGAGACTGGCGCCATCACACGTGCGCACATCATTGCGGACTTCTATGATCTGGATGCGTTCACTCGACGCTCGGATGAGGAAATCACCATTTGCAAGAATGGCGGCGGGGCGCATCTGGATCTTATGACCAGCAGGTATATTCTGGATCAATGGCGCAGGGCGGCCTCTTGATCGTAGTGTTTGTTGTTCTTGCGATCGGCTTAGCAATCGCTGCACCATTTCTCATCGAACACTACCGTCCAAAGATGAGCGATGGGCGGCGCGGCTCTGCTCCAGGGCAGTTCGCAGAGCTGAGCCAAGGGGTCACCCATTTTCACCTTCGCGGCCCGAGCGACGGTCCCTTGATTGTCTGCGTCCATGGCCTGACAACGCCCAGTTTTGTTTGGGAACCACTTGCCAAAGGGCTTGTGCGTCTGGGCTTTCGGGTTCTGGTCTATGACCTCTACGGGCGCGGCTATTCTGATCGTCCTGAAGGGCTGCATGACAAAGCGTTCTTCAATACACAGCTGAACGATCTGCTTTCACGTATCGAAATCGAAGACCCGTTTCACTTGATCGGCTATTCTATGGGGGGCGCTATTGCGACTGGTTTCGCGGCCGCACATCCCGCCAAAGTTAGGCGACTGGTGCTGCTGGCCTCCGCTGGCGCTAAATTGCGACAGACACCCCTGCTCAAGATCATCAGGGAGCGTGGTCTTTTGGGCAAGTGGCTTATGCTTGCGGCGTATCCCGCCCAACTGCGCCGTGGAATCCGAGCTGAGCGGGAGGCTATGACGGCCAGCCCCGAAATCACCCAAGGTCAGGAAGACCAGCTTGCTTTCCAAGGGTTCGTACCTGCCGTTCTTTCAAGCCTGCGCGGCATTATGAGCAGGCCGATGGAAGGCGAGCATATGGCGCTGCGCCAAGCAGAGCTACCCATCATTGCCATATGGGGCGCCGAAGATGATGTGATTCCAGCAAGCACCATGGGCAATTTCGCGTCATGGAACCGCGGCATCATCCATGAAGTCCTCGAAGATGCGGGGCACGGTTTGCCCTATACGCACACTGATCAAGTTCTTGCGCATATCACAGAGTTTCTGCCTGCGCCCGAAGCTGACGACTGGGGGCATGATCCCTAGCTCTTGTTCAAGCGGCGGCGAGGTGCACAGGTTTTTCGCGGATAGGAAGATGCACGATTGCGCTAAAAGCGCCAACAGCGACACCAATCCACCAGACGGTCGTATAGGTGCCAAAGGCATCATACATCCGCCCGCCAAGCCAGACGCCAACAAAGCTTCCCAACTGGTGGCTAAAGAAGATGATACCGTAGAGCGTACCCATATAGCGTAGTCCATAAATATGGGCGATCAGGCCGGAAGTCAGCGGCACCGTCGCCAGCCAGAGCGACCCCATCAAGACTGAGAATACAATCACACTCATCGGAGTGATCGGCATCAGAATGAACACGGCGGCAATGATCGTGCGTCCTGTATAGACCCCTGCAAGCAGGTACTTTTTGGAGTAACGCTTACCCGCCCAACCCGCCAGCAGCGTGCCACCCACATTCGCGGCACCGATCAACGAGATCGCGACAGCACCCAGCGCCGAAGTGGTCGTGATCCCCATGTTGTGGAGTGCACTGCCCGCCATGATCGGGCCGCACATCTCTGTTACAAACGCAGGGAAATGCGCTGTGATAAAGGCCAGTTGATAGCCGCAGGAGAAGAAGCCCAGAAAGATCAGCGTATAGCTGGGGTCTTTGAAGGCACGCAACAGAATGGTGCCCATCGCCTCTTCCAGCTCTGCGCGGTCTGCCTGCACGGGAGCGCGCATGAAGGGCAGCGTAAGGATCATCGACAGGATCGCCGCAGCAAAGACGCAGAACACCATCTGCCAGCTCATCATGCCAAGCAAATACTCGGCCACAGGCGCGCCGAATATCTGGCCTGCGCTGCCTGCAGCTGTGATGATGGCCAACGCCATAGAGCGGTTGTCATCTGACGCCGCACGCGCCACCACCGCCAAAATAACGCCAAACCCTGTTCCCGCGATGCCAAAGCCTACCAACCATGCGTATGTCTGGTGCCCGACGGGCGTGTCCGCTCCTGCTGACAGAACCAGTCCCAGCGCATAGATCACGGCACCCAAGATGATGGCTTTGCGATCTCCGATCTTTTCAGCCATGGCACCGAACAAAGGCTGACCAATGCCCCACGCCAGGTTCTGGATGGCAATTGCCAGTGAAAACTCAGCACGCAGCCAACCGAACTCTTCCGCGATAGGTATCTGGAAAACACCAAAGGATGCGCGGATCGCGAAACTCACCATGATGATAAGACAGCCGACGATCAGGACAGGCGTAAAAAGCGGTGATTTCTGCATGGGTGGCTCCAATATCCCTGCATGCAATCTGCGCCCCGCATGCGCCTACGTCAATCAGCCGATTGTATCCACACACTTTCCAAGGATGTCGCGAGGCGCTAGGAAACTCACATGACAAGCATGCGCACCCAATACGACACGATGATCGCCGACGGCACACTGCGCCCTGACCCCGCGCAGGCCGCCTTGATGCCCGAGTTTGACCGCATCCTCGACGCCCTGTCAGCGCCTGTGAAAAAAGGGTTTTTCCGCAAAGCACCAGAGCCCCCAAAGGGTCTGTATCTTTGGGGCGGGGTCGGGCGCGGGAAATCCATGCTCATGGATATGTTCGTGAATAACCTTGGCGACATCCCCGCACGGCGGGTGCATTTCCATGCGTTCATGCAGGAGATTCATGCTGCGATGCACGAGGCACGTAAAACGGGTGTTGAGGACGCGATTGCTCCTGTCGCAAAGGCGGTGAGCAGTTCGGTTCGGCTTTTGGCGTTCGACGAAATGCAGATCACCGATATCACCGATGCAATGATCGTTGGCCGCTTGTTCGAGGCATTGTTTGCGGATGGTGTTGTTGTGATCACCACCTCCAATCGCATTCCCGGCGACCTCTACAAACACGGGCTGAACCGTGATCTGTTTTTGCCGTTCATCGAGTTGATCAAACAGCAGATGGTCGTGCACGAATTAGCCAGCCCTACAGATTACAGACAGGACCGTTTGGCGGGCAGCCCTGTCTATTTCACCCCTATCAATGCCGAGAGCCGCGCACAGATGGACGCTGTCTGGCGTGATCTGTCGGGCGGTGAGGCAGGGCCGTTGACCCTACATGTCAAAGGGCGGGATGTGACCCTACCGCTTTTTCGCAATGGCGTGGGACGCACGAAATTTCATGCTATCTGTGGGCAACCGCTCGGACCTGCCGATTTCTTGGCGGTCGCAGAAGCTGTGAAAGTCCTCATGCTCGATGACATTCCCGCTCTTGGGCGCAGCAATTTCAACGAGGCAAAGCGTTTTGTCACGCTGATAGATGCACTTTATGAAGCGCGGGTTCAGCTTATATGCTCAGCCGCAGCATCGCCCGAGATGTTATACCTTGAGGGCGAGGGAACATTCGAATTCGAGCGTACCGCCTCGCGCTTGCGCGAAATGCAAAGCGAGAGTTGGGCGCAGGCCTAGTTACCTTCATCCACACTAAGGATGCCGAGCCCGCTATCGCGGCTGACCTCATTTTCAAACCCCTCCGGATGGTAGGGGGCGTTCTGGCCCATCAGGCTCCATGCACCAAAGCCCATAATACCAATGGCAACAGCACAAACGATCAATTGACGCGTCACGGGCGACTGTGTGTTGCGCATATCCTGACTTTGTTTTTTCATGCTCGGACTCCGCTCGCCGCCACTTTGGAACCTGTGACTTTACAAAGTCTGACTGCGGGAAGGACATCCCCACGTCAACCTGTGGTAGGCGGATGGCAGGCAGAACCTATCTGTTGTGTTTTAATATGTTGCCGGCAAGATACAGCGACCCACAGATGAGGATACGAGCCTGCGGTGTCTGGCCGACAATTTTGGACACAGCAGCGGCGACATCAACCTCTTCAAATGCCACCATACCTGCCTCACGCGCAGCGCGCGCGGTGACTTCGGCAGGCAGTGTCGCCGCTTCATCAGGGATGGACACAGCATGTAAAGCTGCCACATGCGGCGCTAGCGGCGCCAGATATCCGGTGATGTCTTTGGTGTTAAGCATGCCACAAACGAGATAGGTTGGCACTTTCGGCAACTCGTCCAATACAGCGGCCAGGGCATGACCTGCCGCAGGGTTGTGCCCCCCGTCGAGCCACAGCTCCGCCTGCCCTGCGGCCTCGACCAACGGCCCGTGTTTCAGGCGTTGCATGCGTGCAGGCCACTGCGCCCCGGTTACGGCACCCTCACAAGCCAAAGCGTCAAAGCCAAGCGCGCGCAGAGTAGCAATCGCACCCCCTGCGTTCTGGACCTGATGCACGCCGGGCAGGTTTGGCAGCGGCAAATCAAGCAATCCTTGCTCGTCCTGATACACCATGCGCCCTGCCTCGCGGCTTGCGTGCCAGTGTTGGCCAAACACGCTAAGAGGCGCCATATTGCGGGCGGCAACAGCCTCGATAACCTCGAGGCCTGCCTCCTGCTGTGGTCCGACGATGCAGGGCACGCGCCGTTTGATGATACCCGCCTTCTCGCCCGCGATCTGCGGCAGCGTATCACCAAGAAATTGCTGGTGATCCAGATCAACAGGTGTGATGACCGTCGCCACGGGATCGGCGATCACGTTGGTGGCATCCAGACGCCCGCCAAGCCCGACTTCCAAAAGTGTATAGTCCGCCTTGGTCCGCGAAAACGCGAGCAGCGCAGCGCATGTCGTGATCTCGAAATAGGTGATGTTCTCGCCGCCATTGGCTGCATAGCATTCATCGAGCACTTCGCTCAAATGCTCTTCGGTGATCAGCTCCCCCGCGAGGCGGATACGCTCGTGAAACCGTGCCAGATGCGGGGAGGTATAGGCGTGCACAGTCTTGCCTGCGGCCTCCAGCCCTGCACGGATCATGGCTTGGGTCGATCCTTTGCCATTAGTGCCTGCAATGTGGATCACTGGCGGCAGATTGTTCTGCGGATTGCCCAGCGCGTCTAGCAGACGCAGCATGCGGTCGAGTGTCAGATCAATGATCTTCGGATGCAGCGCCATCATACGCTCGAGAATACGATCAGAGTTCTGGGTCATGGGTTTCACCTGTTGAGAGAGAGGGCTTGGCAGCGTTATGCGGGAATACGGTGCGTCCGGATGAGTATGATCACAAGCACACCCGCAACGAGGTCGAGCGCCCCACAAAACGCAGGCCACCAGACGGGGCCCGGATGCCCTGTAAAGAGAACAAGCACATCAAACACACCATGCGCGATCAGCCCCCCAGCAAGCACTATAGCGCTCTTGCGAAATCCAAAAGCGGCGAGCGCTGCGAATAAAACGAAAACCGCAGCGTGAAGTACCAGAGTGATCGCGGTTGCATCGGCCTGTACGGCAAATACGGGCCAGAAGAATGCAATTGCGGCCAATAGAACAGCAAGACCGCTTCGCTCTTGAAGCGCGCCCGTTGAGTAGAGCGCCCCAACAAGAACCAGCCCCGATATGCCCCCGATCACTACGGGCCATAGCATCATTTTTGCGGATCACCCTCAGATACGGGTGTATCAGCCTCGCTCTGGATTTGCGGCACTTCCTCAGGGGGTGGCAGATCTCCACGAACCTCCGGCGGCAGACCCATTAGCATCCGAGTGATCTTGATCAGCTCATCGCGCATCTGGGTGCGCGGTGTCACGCGGTCCAGCATTCCGTGCTCAAGCAGGTATTCCGCGCGCTGAAATCCGTCGGGCAGCTTTTCACGGATCGTCTGTTCGATGACGCGAGGACCCGCAAAACAAATGAGCGCGTTCGGCTCGGCAATATGGACGTCACCCAACATCGCATAGCTGGCTGTGACACCGCCCGTGGTCGGATGTGTCAGGACGACAATATAGGGCAGGTCGGCTTCTTTGAGCATTTGTACGGCAACTGTGGTGCGCGGCATTTGCATCAGGCTCAGGATGCCTTCCTGCATACGAGCGCCACCAGCGGCAGAGAAAAGGACCAGTGGGCGCTTGAGCTTCACCGCCTCCTCGGCCGCCGCGATAATCGCGTTACCAACATACATCCCCATCGAACCGGCCATGAAGCTGAAGTCCTGCGCACAAGCGACAATCGGCGTGCGCCCGATTTCACCATGGGCAACAAGCATCGCTTCACTCTCGTCTGTTGCCTTTTGCGCGGCACGCAGACGGTCGGGGTATTTCTTTTGATCGCGGAACTGCAACGGATCAGCGGTGGGTGCGGGAACTTTCACCTCGGTAAAGATGCCGCCATCAAACAGCGCGCCGAACCGGTCACGCGGAGAGATGTGCATGTGGTGCCCGCAGTTGGTGCAAACATTGAGGTTTTCGCTGACCTCACGGTGAAACAGCATCGTGCCGCATTCATCGCACTTCGTCCAAAGGTTCTCTGGCGTCTCGCGGCGCGAAAAAATCGAATTGATCCGGGGCCGGACGTAATTGTTGATCCAGTTCATATCGCAGCCTCGCTCACGTTACTCATCCCCTTCAAATAAGAGGGTCTGCTGGGAATTGCAATCAACGCCGCAGTGCAAGACGGGCCGCAAGCCAGCTCACGATCATCATTGCAAAATCGACGGGCAACCACGCCCGCAGCTGTGCCGCATCCTCCATCCCGAAAGGCGTGTGAAACAGCGCCAGCCCACTGAGGGTGTCGGGCAGAGATGTGAGCAACAGCGCACTGATATTATTGAAAAAATGTACGGCCAATGCGGGCCCGATCGATCCTGAGCGCGCAGTAAGGTCCGCCATTAGCAAACCAAACAACCCTGCCCAGACGGTAATCATAATCGCATTCTGGCCTGCCTCTACGGGTTGATAGTGGCCAAGAGCGAATAGAACAGAAGGCAAAACCATCCATATCCAGGGCGATGCAAATCGCGCAGCTAGTTGCTGTTGCAGGTAGCCGCGAAAGAAAATCTCCTCCGCGCTGACTTGCACAAACACAGCGATCAGCGACAGAGGCAGAACCAAGGCCCACAGACCAAAGGCCATGTTTGGCACAGACGGACCACCATAGCCGTAGGGCGGAAGGATCATCAGCACCGCAGCGAGCACAAGCATCGCAGTGAAGACACGAAAGAATTGTGGCGCGGCAAGGATTGTAGGGCCGAATACGCTCAATGCTTCACGTTGGTGCAGCAGCCGCACGACGATAAAGACACTCAAGCTGATCAAACCAAAGCTGAACAGCAGCACGTACATCGCCAAGGGTGTGCTGCCTGCCATCAACTCATCTGTAAACTGTGGTCGAAAGCGCGTTAGCTCCGAGATGGCTTGCTGATAGAAGAGCGAAAGCAGAACATAGACTGCGACCATTGCCACGATACCCAACAGCAAGCGCCACAATTCGGGACGGGGTTCGGCCGCACGCGTGTGTAGCCCATGCGCTGAGTAGTCCGGCCAAAGGGACATCAAGTGTTCTCCTTTGGATCATCATCGGTTGCCGGCTCGCGAGGAATTTCGAGCTGTGCATCGCGGATCACCTCCGCTGCGCCTGTCAGGTGGCCTGCTACTGTTTTGAGCAAGCTCATCAAGACCGCATTATCGTTTTCGACCACAGAGCTGAACTGTTCCGCGCCAATCCGTAGAAATTTGCTGTCTTCAATCGCCTTGAGGTTCACCTGTCGCGGCTCGCGCAAGATCACCGCAAGATCGCCGATGACGCGCCCCGGCTCTACTGTGGTAATATGCTGCTCCACACCCGTTTTATCAAAGAAAGTGATTTCAGCCTTACCATCAACGCACAGGTAAACAGCATCAGGTTGTTCATCGATATTGAATACAACGGTTCCAGCAGGGGCGTCATACCATTTCGCCGCAAAAGCAAGCAGCCGCTGCGCACGTGGTTCCAATGCGCCAAAAAGCTCGTTGCGCTGGATCAGGGTCAGTTTGCGGCGTAAATCGTCCGATATATCGGCCGAGCCATCCGGATTGACCGTGCTGTCCACGCCGTCCAGCCGGCCGTGGTCAATTTCCACAAACATGTCATAGCTTTCATGGGCATCAAAACGGTCATCCAGAAATATCTGTGTTGTGTCGGGCATCAGCTTATGCAGCCGCTCACGGGTGCGCTGCAGATCACTCCCGGAAAGCGCCTGATCAAACACAATCACATCAGGCCGCTTGATCGCCGCACGGGTAAACGAAGCGCGTTCCTGAATCGAAAGTGGCAGGTTTGTCCCACCAATCGCCGTCGGGATATCGAATACGTTGGTGGCAACCTGTGCCCGCAAATTGTGTGTTCGCAACACGTCAGAGACGGCATCCAAAATCAAATCTGCCTGCACACCGGCCATGGCAGAGACGCGGCCATAAATCAGATTGTCCAGAACGCTGATCCGCGGAAGATAGTTTTGCGGACCGATCGGGACAAACAAATCCTTGGCCAATTCACGCATCTCGGCCCCACGTCTTTCACGAATACTAAGGATTTCGCTTTTGAACGTTTCGGGAAAAGCAGGGCCGATCTGCTCTGCCGTGAAGGCGAAGGGCACGGTAAGCAGAAGCGCAAATTCCTCTTCGCTCAGCGCGCCATCCCCTTTATTGCGCCGCCGCGTCGCGATATCGACCAGTTGCTCATACAGACCCTCTTCAATCCCGAGTGCGGTAAAAAGCGGATGGTTCGTTCCGTCCATGCCAAAGGTCTGGTGCAGCGTCTCGATCAGGGTTTGCGAGATTGCGATACCCTTCTCCGCCAAGCCGTTTTCTGCAATCATCGCCATGAACGCTTTTTCAGTCACCAGCCCTTGCTGGGTGATGTCGCGCAAGGGTGTCGCGAACAAAAGGTTACCACCCAGCGGAATAGCGGGATTAAACTTTTCGGGGTCAAACCGATGGACCGCACCATCAAGCCTGCGCTCCTTAAGCACTTCGTAGACCGCAGGGCGCAGATCCACGATTTTCTGAGCCAGATCGGGGTTCTGATTGGGATCAAGCCGCGTGCCAAGCATGCCACGAATAATGCCTTCGTCAGTATTGAGGACGCGGCTCAGCTCGAACCACCAATCATTCACGTCCTGCATCGTATCCAGACCCGCAAGCTCGGGGTCAAGCCAGTCTGCGCGCATGCTATCGAGACTATTGCCCGACCTGCGCGCCTCAATCCCCGTCCGATCCCGCTTCTCGGGGTCCCACAGCACCGTCTTTGGCGAGGTGCGCAGTGACATCAAAAGGTTGTCGCCAATTGTGCCGTGAAAAAGATACGGCTGCGCTGGCACATAGCCGATGCGCGCCGCAATGACAGCCTGATGTAGTGTTGAGATATCATGGCCACCCATAGAAATGCTGCCCCGCGTCGGTAGCACCTCTCGTGTGAAAAGTTCGGCCAAGGCGCGGCGCTCGGCCATGGTCGAGGTTTTGATTGCGATCTGCGCACCTTTTGGGATGCTGAGGTTCAGGTCTTCAATAACCATCCCACCGTCAGAATTTCGGACAAAAACGTTGTTCAGGACAATTTCACCTGAAAGATGAGGTATCTCGTTGGGCGTCCCGTCGAACAACGTCTCGTCAATCACGCCTTTCGGTTCAAATCTCTCTGTAACCACGTCCCAACGCAGAGCCATATCCTGCGTCTGGTTGTAGTAGGCCAAGAGCTCTTTCCATGGGCTGCTGAGATCTTTGTAGGCCGCAAGGGCGGCGACAAGCGCACCCACGGTGATGTCGCCCTGAATAACCAGAATGCCACCCACGAGGTAGAAGAAGAACGGCGTGAGTTGAGTAATGAAGTTATTGAGAAACTTCATAAAGAACTTCTTTTTGTAGATCTTGAAGCGGATATCGAACAGCCGCCCCAAGCGGACGGTGAACCCCGCCAGCCTGAAACGCCAGCCGCCGTTGGTGCGCAGATCCACGATCCCCGCTGCCGTTTCGCCAATCTCCGAGGACAGCAGGCGCACCTCTTTAATGCGGTCTTTGTTCAGAAGATTGATCTGCCGCTGGATCATCGGAATGACGTAGGCCTGTAGCGGGATGAGCGCGATGCCAGCCAGACCGAACCAGAAGGACTGTAGAAAGAGAAACACCACGATGATGAGCATCTGGCCCGCCTGAAACACAGGCTGTGCGATGAAATCACCCATCAGGCCGCCCATCGGCTCCGCTTCGGAGGTGACCATACTCACCAACTCGCCCTGTGATGTGTTTTGAAAGTACAGCTTGGGGAAACGCATCATCCGCGAGATCAAGCCATAGCGGAACCTGCGCAAAAGACGCTCTGCTACGACCCCTTTCATCGTGTTGAGGCGCATCTTCAGAAGCCCATGCGCAAGGACTGCCGCCAGATAGCCAAAGCACAGCGCGCTCAGGAACTGGATTTGGCTAAACTGGTAGCCAAAGGCCATGACCATCGGGTCCTCTGCGCCAATCGCGTCGTTGATGATCCGTTTGGGCAACTCAAGCGTGGCGTAGAGAAACGGAAACGTCAGTAGCGTCACCAGCAAGAGAACCAGTTGATCCCGCTTGGAGTGTTTCCAGATAAAGGCCGAGAGGCTACGGTCCATAGCGTTGCTTTCTGCACGTTGGTCTGGACACTATCTAGGGCTACTGCCTGCACATTGCCAGCTATGCCCGCGTTGCAAACTCTTGCAGCAATGCGCCCGCGCCAGTATGCCGTTCACAAAGATTTTTTCGCAGGAGCGCCCAACGATGACCAGCAACCCACGTTTCGACAAATCCAGATTGCCCAGCCGCCATGTGACCGAAGGGCCCGCGCGCGCGCCGCACCGCTCTTACTATTACGCGATGGGCATGACGGAGGAGGAGATTCACCAGCCGCTGGTCGGCGTCGCAACCTGCTGGAACGAAGCAGCACCGTGCAACATCGCGCTCAACCGTCAGGCGCAGTCAGTCAAGGTGGGCGTTGCCGCCGAACAGGGCACACCGCGTGAGTTCACAACTATTACTGTTACCGACGGTATCGCGATGGGTCATGAGGGCATGCGCTCCTCTCTTGCCTCGCGCGAGGCGATTGCGGACACGGTCGAGCTGACGATGCGCGGCCATTGCTATGACGCGATTGTAGGGCTTGCGGGCTGTGACAAATCCCTGCCTGGTATGATGATGGCGATGATCCGCCTCAACGTGCCTTCCGTGTTCATGTATGGCGGCTCAATCCTGCCGGGTCGTGCTCCCGAAGGTGCGGATGTGCCCGCAGGTTTTGCCGACCGCGATCTTACAGTTCAGGACATGTTCGAAGCTGTAGGCAACTGGCAGGGCGGCACAATGTCCGAGGCCGCACTCGATGTGCTCGAGCGGGTAGCTTGCCCCTCTGCGGGTGCCTGTGGTGGCCAGTTCACCGCCAACACGATGGCTTGTGTTTCCGAAGCAATCGGCCTTGCGCTACCTAACTCTTCTGGCGCGCCTGCCCCGTATAAAAGCCGCGACGAATACGCGATTGCCTCAGGCAAAGCGGTGATGAACCTGATCGAGAAGAACATCCGTGCCCGCGATATCTGTACACGTGAAGCCTTCGAGAATGCTGCACGCATCGTCGCTTGCACAGGTGGCTCTACCAATGCGGGCCTGCACCTGCCCGCCATGGCGCATGAAGCGGGGATCGAGTTCTTCCTCGAGGACGTCTGCGAAATTTTCCGCGACACGCCGCACTTCGTCGACATGAAGCCCGGTGGCGCCTATGTCGCCAAAGACCTCTATGAGGCAGGCGGGGTGCCTGTCGTCATGCGTGAGTTGCGCAAAGCGGGTCTGATCCATGAGGACTGCCTGACCGTAACGGGCTATTCCATGGGTGAAGAACTGGACAAAATCGAGCGGAACGCAGATGGCAAAGTGATCCACGCCATCGAGAACCCGATCAGCACCACAGGCGGCGTTGTTGGCCTCAAAGGGAACCTTGCCCCTGAAGGTGCTATCGTAAAGATCGCGGGCATGGATGAGGAAGACATTGTCTTTACTGGTCCCGCGCTCGTGTTTGAATGTGAGCAAGACGCATTTGAAGCGGTCCAGAACCGCACATACTCCGAAGGCGATGTATTCGTGATCCGCAACGAGGGGCCACGCGGTGGTCCAGGCATGCGCGAAATGCTGGCAACCACGGCAGCGCTGTCGGGTCAGGGCATGGGCAAGAAGGTGGCACTTATCACCGATGGCCGCTTCTCTGGTGCGACACGCGGGTTCTGTGTGGGTCACGTGGGTCCCGAGGCCGCGATGGGCGGACCGATTGGATTGCTGAAAAACGGCGATATGATCACTCTCAACGCGATCACAGGGTCGATATCTGTTGATCTGACAGACGAAGAGATGGCTTCGCGCAAAGCGGCGTGGGAAGGCCCGCGCGAGACGATTTATGCCTCTGGTGCGCTCTGGAAATATGCACAGCTGGTCGGGCCGACATACCTTGGCGCGGTAACGCATCCGGGCGGCGGATCGGAAAAGCATGACTATATGGACCTGTAAGCCCCTTGCAGCGCTCAGCCTCCTCGGAGTGCTGGGCGCCTGCGACGCCACGACGGGAGGGGAGGGTCTTCTTGCAGCTCTCACGCCCCCCGAGGACGCGGCCCTGCCTGCAGTGCCCCTGACCCAAGCAACGATGATGCGGGGCGGTTTGACCCTTCTCCCACCATCTGGATATTGTATCGACCCTGATAGCCTGACACAGAGCTTCGCGCTTATGGCGCGTTGTGATGCATTGGGTGCGTCGACGCAAAGCGCGGATGCGCCCGTTGGCGTTATGACAGTCAGCCTGGCACGCAGCGGTCTCGCACCTGCGCTGCCGTCTGCCCAAGAGCTTGCGGCAGCATCCAACCTTGGAGCACCAACAGATGCGCGCCAGTCAGAGCAAAGCGTTGTATTCCAGACAACGGGCTCCCCGCCATCGAGCGACCTTTCGTCCACTCATTGGCGGTCCATCTCAAAAGTCGGGCGCATCACTATGGGTGCCGCGCTTTTTGGACCAGAAGGGCAGCGGGCCGTTTCCTCCGCAGGGGCCGAGCTGTTGGAAGAAATGATAAGCCGCACCACAGCGCAAACCAGCGCGGGTTAGCGGACGAGTATACTTGCACGAAGGTGTGCAAGCATGTCATCTAAAGGCTAACGCATCTGCGTTCAGTCAATTGCTTCGATTGTGCGCCATAAAAAGATGCCGTGAGCAGCAAGGCAGACAAAATGGCTAAACTTGGTGAACACCTGTTAGATAAAGCGGTCTTCAGTCGCACGCTCTCGAAATGGGCGCGCAATGCGCGTTTGGCCCGTTCTGCAAATCTGATATCTCTGCGTCGTCAACGGATGCGTGCGAGGCAGCTCAAAGCGCATTTGGACCAACTTATTCATGTCGCTGACGAACGGCTTGCCTTGCCCCTCGAAGGGTCTACCAGCTTTCCAAAACCCCATAATGCGGATTGGTCTTGGCGCCCTGAGCTATGGCGCGGTCCATTGCCCACGCCAGGTATGTCGGCTGCGCAAACGCGCGCCATGCTTGGCAATGAAGTTACGCTCTTCCATGACTGCGAGTTCTCGGAGCTGACGCTTCGACAGCTTCGCAATCTTCGTGAACAAGATCTTGCGCCTTACGGTCTGCGCATGGATGTTTTCCGCTTTGACGGGTCGTTCCTGTCTTTGGTCGTTGATCTGCCCGACAATGGGATCGACGGACTAAAGCGAACGCATTTGATCAGAATGGACGTGATTGTCGAACTGGAAAAGCCGATCGAGATTTTTGCGCGTCTCAACATCAAGAACGGGCCTAACACGGAGCAAATCGTACGTGAGCTTGACTTGAGCCAAGAGCAAACTGTTGTCGAGTTCGACCTCGCCTACTCCAACCTGAACGAACGGCGGGTAGAAGGCGCATGGGTTGATCTTATTTTTGAAGGGCCGGAGATGAATCAGGTCACCCTTCATGATCTCACCTTTTCACGCCGGCCTCGCGCTCAAATCTAAGCCTATTGCCCCACCCTTTTGAGGGTGATGGAGGAACCAATGTCCAACCTCGTGCTAACAAAAACGAAACTGCAACAAGGCCGATGGGAGGGCATTTTGTCAGGTGCGACAGCATCTAGCGCGCCCAAGTTATCGGTGACTCATCAGGGTACGCAGGTGCAAGATGTAAGCGTCACCGAAATAAGCGATACGAACACTTTTGCAGTCGCCATCCCCATTCCCGCCGAGGCGATTGCAGACGGTATGCAGACCCTACTTGTTCAAGATGCGAGTGATGATACGAAGCTGGCCACCATCACACTTATGGCTGGCGAAGCTTTGGGCGATGATTTGCAGGTCGAAGTTGATCTGCTGCGCGCCGAGCTCGACATGTTAAAGCGGGCATTTCGCCGTCATTGCCTTGAGACAAGCTAGGCCCAGCCTGCTAGCGATGGCCTACGCCCTGTTCTCCGTCCGCTTTCGGCAGCATCACTATTGAGAAAGACAGCCGCTAGGTAATGTCGATGCGGCGCGATGATGAATCTGTCGTTTTGGGCGATCGCGGGGGAGGTGTTTTGCGTGAAAAGGCACCTTGGCCTCGCTGAACGTCACGACAAGACGCAAATGGTTAACACTCCAAAACGAAAAAGGCCGCCCCTTTGACAGAGCGGCCTATAATCTTGGACGTCAGAAAAGCGTTATTCGCTGGTTCCCAGCGCCGACAGGCCTTTGAGAATATCAATAGCGTAAGCGAGCTGGTAATCCTCGATCCGCAGGTCTGCCGCTCTCTCTGCCTTCTCGCGATCCTCTTCAATCTGTTTGATCTCGTCCTCGCTCAGGCTGTCGTTGTTCAAACTACCGCGCAGGTCTGCCTCGGAACGGGAGCGACGGATTGTGGAGTCGTCCTCTTCCTCGGTCTCTGCGCTACGTGGTGGCTGGGCCACAACGATATCGGGCGATACTCCCAGCGATTGGATCGAGCGGCCCGAGGGTGTGTAATAGCGCGCTGTCGTCAGGCGCATTGCCCCCTCGGAGCGCAGCGGCATGACCGTTTGGACAGACCCTTTCCCAAAGCTCTTGGTGCCGATTACGATCGCGCGGCGATGGTCCTGCAAGGCCCCGGCAACAATCTCGGACGCTGAAGCAGAACCACCGTTGATCAAGACAACAATCGGCTTGCCCTCGGCCAGATCGCCCATTTGCGCATTGATGCGGTCCCCGTCTGCAGCTTCCCGCCCCCGCGTGCTCACGATCTCGCCCTCATTGAGGAAAGCATCGGATACCTTGATCGCTTGGGTAAGCAAGCCGCCAGGGTTGTTGCGCAGGTCGATGACAAATCCGTTGACGGCATCCATGCCGCCCGCGGCTTCAACCTTCTCGGCCAGCTGTTCTGCCATCTTCGGATAAGTCTGATCGTTGAATGTGCTCAAGCGCAGCACAACAGTGTCGCCTTCGGTGCGGGACCGAACAACCGTCAATTCAATCGTGTCGCGGATGATGGAAACGTCGAACGGCTCCCCCTCGCCTTCACGGGCAACGGTAATAACAATCTCCGAGCCAACAGGCCCGCGCATCAAATCAACCGCTTCATCCAGCACGAGGCCCAACAGGCTTTCACCGTTCACGTGGGTAATAAAATCACCCGCTTCGATACCCGCCTCATCGGCTGGTGTGCCATCAATAGGGGAGACAACTTTGACAAAGCCGTCTTCCTGAGTGACCTCAATACCGAGCCCGCCAAACTCACCCCGCGTCTGTTCGCGCATTTTGGCGGCGTCCTTGGGGGACAAATAGCTGGAGTGCGGATCAAGCGATGTCAGCATTCCGTCAATAGCAGCTTCGATGAGCTCTCCAGAATCGACTTCCTCGACATACTGCGCGCGGATGCGCTCGAAAATATCGCCGAACAGGTCAAGCTGCTCGTACACGTTCTCGGTTTTGGCTGCCTCCTGCGCCAAAAGCGGTGCCGCGATCTGGGTGGTGGCAACAACTCCAAGGAGCGTCCCACCAGCAGCGGCCATCAAAAACTTCTTCATTGTCTATCCATCCTTGTCCGTCCTGAACCAAGATGCGGGATCTTGGGGAACATTGTCCTGTCTTACCTCTATATAGAGCGTTTCTGAGCGAGCAGCGCCAGTGCCATCACCAACTGTTGACAATTCACTGCCTGCATCTGCGCCACCCATCAAGCCGATCGGCGTTCCGGCTGCTATAACCTGACCCGTTTCTCCGTATACTGTCTCAAGCCCTGCCAGCACAAACAGCGTATTTGCACGAGGTTCGAGAATTATCACATTGCCAAAGTCCAGCAGGGGACCTTGATACCGAATGGTAGCAGCGGTTGGCGATGTGACAATGGCACGCGGACGTGTGGCCAGTAAAAGACCAGGCCGTTTGACGCCAGCGGCATCCGCCTCATTCATGCCGCGCAAAACAAGGCTTTGCACCGGAAGAGGCAGATCGCCAATCTGACCATCTATTGTCGCAGGCGCTTCTACCATCACATCTTCGCTCGCAACAATTTGCGACAGGCCAGACGCAAAACCGCCCAGCGTCTCGGTTGAAGCAATCAGGATCGCGGTGGATACGGGGTCTTCGATAAATCGTTGGGGAAGGTCGGTTCGCTCTGCCATCGCCTTGTTCAACGCGGTGCGAGCGGCCTGTACTGCGGTAAGGCTGCTGCGCAGTCTGGCTTCAGCATCCGTTTGCAAGATGCGCAAAGTCTGCACATCCTCCAGGTCATTGCGCAGTTGCGCGGCGCGCTGGTTGAGGGTCGGCGTCAACTCGGCCAGCAACATGCCCGCCCGTGCAGTACCCGTCGGCCCGTCGGGATGCAGGAGCGCCGTGGGGCTGTCTGTCCCGATACTCTGCAACACAGCAAGGAGTTGTCCGACTTCGCCGTCACGCGCCTCAAGGCGCGCACTCAACTGGCTTTCGCGAATAGCCGCCTGCCGCAGACCTGTGCGCATGGCCGACAGACCCGTCTCAAAAGCTTGAATCGTTTCTGTCAGGGCGCGGATACGGTCGCGCGCGCCGTCCGCCTGATCCATCTGTTCTGCCGCTGCTTCCAACATCCCGACAGCCGCACGCGCCTGCGCAGAGGCGTCATCCTGCGCTAAAGCAGACCCCGCGCAAAGAAGGGCAAGAACGGCTGCGCGCAGAATCATTTCAGCAATGTCTTTCCTGTCATCTCTTTTGGTTGGTCAAGGCCCATCAGATCCAAGATAGTTGGCGCCAAATCAGCCAATCTTCCATCGCGCAACTCCGAGCCCTCCGGCGCGCCATAGACAGCCACCGGAACAGGGTTCAACGTATGCGCAGTATGCGGCCCGCCAGTTGCGGGATCAATCATCATCTCGCAGTTTCCGTGATCCGCCGTAATGACCATGGCACCACCAACTCGCTCCAGCGCCTCAAGCACTTGGCCAAGTCCTTGGTCCACGGCCTCGCAAGCCGCGATTGCTGCATCAAGGTCCCCTGTATGGCCAACCATGTCGGGATTGGCATAGTTGACGACGATCAGATCATATTTCGCTTCAATGGCCTGCACAAACTGTTCGGTGACTTGGGCGGACGACATCTCGGGCTGCAAATCGTAAGTCGCCACATTCGGCGATAGCGGCATAAAGCGGTCTTCACCTGTCTCCGGCTCCTCAGCACCCCCATTGAGGAAGAAGGTCACATGAGGATATTTCTCCGTCTCAGCGAGACGAAACTGTCGCAGGCCTTTCTGGGCAACCCACGCGCCCAACGTGTTCACAATCGCAAGCTTGGGATACATCGTCGTCATGTAGAGGCTGTGCCCACTGGAATACTCTGCCATTCCCATCACCGCGCACCAGTCAACTGCCCTGCCCCCATCAAACTCATCAAATTGTGGCGCGGCAAGTGCCGCCATAATCTGGCGTGCACGGTCGGCGCGAAAGTTAAGGCAGAAAAAACCGTCTCCGTCTTGCGCGCCAGCGTAGTCACCGACGACGTAAGGTTTGATAAACTCGTCCGTGATCCCCGCGTTATAAGCGGTTTGGACGGCTGAATGCGCACTATCAGCTGAAGGCCCCTCAGCTGAAATAATGGCTGCATGAGCAAGGGCAACACGGTCCCAACGATTGTCCCGATCCATCGCGTAATAGCGCCCCGTCAGCGTTGCAATGCGCGCCCCCTCAGGCAAAGCCTCCTCAAGGGCCTCCAGATCAGCCAATACCGATTGAGGCGCCACATCACGCCCGTCCGTAAGCGCATGGATCGCCACGGGTACGCCTGCGCCGGCAATCGCTTGAGCGGCCGCAATCATATGCAAAAGATGCCCGTGCACCCCTCCCCGGGAGACGAGGCCCATCAAATGTGCAGTGCCCCCTGATGCCTTCATTTTGCCAATAAACTGAATCAACGGCGCATGATTGGCAAACCGCCCCTCTTCAATGGCGAGGTCGATCTGCCCCAAGTCCATCGCGACCACGCGACCTGCGCCAATATTGGTGTGTCCTACTTCCGAATTTCCCATTTGCCCCCGCGGCAACCCTACATCAGGACCAAAGGTGGTAAGCGTCGCATTAGGACAGGTGTCCATGATGCGGTCCATATTAGGAGTATCAGCCAACAGCGGCGCGTTCCCTTCACGCTCCGCACCAACTCCCCAACCATCGAGGATACAAAGAACGACAGGTTTGGACTTTTTCATGGGTCAAGTGGCTCGCTTGGATAGTCTACATGCATATAGAGCGCCTTGTAGCCACGACTGGGCTGCGCGTGAACCGTTTTGTAGCCATGCGGCGAATTGTAGGTAGGTTTTCGCACATATTCTTGTCCAAGCGTCAGTTTGCGCATCATAGACAACGGCCTGCCCCTTGCCCGCGTCCCCTACTTTAGCCATAACGACCGCAATCACATTCCCCATATCCAGAGGGCCAGACATGACCATGAGCGCACCAGAAACCCGCATTGTCTCAACCTATCGCGTGTCATGCGACGGAGCAGAGGGCGCGTTGGGCCACCCCCGCGTCTGGTTGCAAATCCCCAAGGATACAGGCTGGGTCGAATGCGGCTATTGCGACTGCAAGTTTATCCATGAGGATTTCGCAGACAAAGTCTGAGCCAAACGCTCTGGCGGCTCTAGGTGTAGCGTGGCAAAAGGAAGGCCACCGCACATGAGGAGCACCGCATTATGGCATTTGGCAAAGGTCACCACCTTCATCTGATCGACGGCTCTGCGTTCATCTTTCGGGCTTATCACGCACTGCCGCCGCTGACGCGCAAATCCGACGGGCTGCCCATCGGTGCCGTGTCGGGCTTTTGCAACATGCTGCAACGCTATGTCGAGGGGAACGCAGGCGGGGATGTGACCCATGTCGCCGTAATCTTTGACAAAGGCTCTCACACCTTCCGAAACGAGATGTACGACCAGTACAAAGCCAACCGCGAGGCAATGCCCGAAGACCTGCGCCCGCAAATCCCACTTACCCGCGATGCGACCCACGCCTTCAACATCGCGTGTGAGGAAAAAGAAGGCTACGAGGCCGACGACATCATCGCCACGCTAGCCGTTCAGGCGCGAGAAGCAGGCGGACGCTGCACCATCATCAGCTCCGACAAGGACCTGATGCAGCTGGTCGGTGGCGGCGTCGAGATGTTTGACGCAATGAAGAACAACACCATCGACCGCGACGGGGTGCATGCAAAATTCGGCGTCTACCCCGAGCGCGTTGTGGATGTGCAGGCACTGGCAGGTGACAGCGTCGACAACGTGCCGGGCGCGCCGGGCATCGGGATCAAGACAGCCGCACTCCTTATCAACGAATACGGCGATCTCGATGCGCTCCTGGAGCGCGCCGAGGAAATCAAACAGCCAAAACGCCGTCAGACGCTAATTGATAACGCCGAGCAAATTAGGCTGTCACGCAAGCTCGTGCTGCTGGACGACAAAACACCGCTGGACTTCACCCTTGATGATCTGGAAGTGCGCGATCCCGATCCGGACAAGCTACTGAAATTCCTCACCGAGATGGAGTTTCGCACGCTCACCAAACGCATCGCCGATGCGCTTAAGGTCGAGGCACCCGCCATTCCGGAGCCAACGCCCAGCGCTGATGCGCCAGAGATCGAAGTGGTACCATTTGACAAGGCGACCTACACCCAAGTCAGTGACGCCGCGACCCTTCAAACGTGGCTCGATAAAATTTACAAACGCGGCTACGTCGCTGTCGATACGGAGACGACCGGCCTCAATGACATGACCGCCGATCTGGTAGGTATATCGCTGTGCGTGGAGGCGGGGGAGGCCTGCTACATCCCGCTTCTGCACAAGGCCAATCGTGGGGGTGATCTGTTCGGCTCGGGTGATCTGGCCGAAGGGCAGATGGGTGTCGAGGAAGTGCTCAAGATGCTCACGCCGATGCTCTGCGATCCCGCGATCCTCAAGATCGGCCAGAACATGAAATATGATGCCAAGATTTTTGCGCAGCTTGGCATTGAAGTGACACCCTTCGATGACACGATGCTCATGTCCTACGCCATGCACGCAGGACTGCACGGTCACGGCATGGACACGCTGAGCGAGCGGTATCTCAACCACACGCCAATTCCGATAAAGCCCCTATTAGGCTCTGGTAAATCCGCGATCACTTTTGACAAAGTGCCTATGGAAGATGCCGTGCCTTACGCTGCCGAGGATGCCGACATCACACTGCGCCTGTGGCAGCAGTTCAAGCCGATGCTGCACCGTGCGCAGACCACGCGGGTGTATGAGACAATGGAGCGTCCCCTCGCCCCAGTTCTGATGCAGATGGAGCGGCACGGTGTACAAGTCGACCGAGACACGCTCAGCCGCATGTCCAACGCTTTTGCGCAGAAAATGGCTGGCCTTGAGGCAGAGATTCACGAGCTGGCAGGGCGGAGTTTCAACGTAGGCTCCCCCAAACAGCTAGGGGAAATCCTCTTTGACGAGATGGGCCTTGAGGGAGGCAAAAAGGGCAAAACGGGAGCTTACGCCACGGGCGTTGACGTGCTGGAGGATCTGGCGACCGAACATGCATTGCCTGCCCGCGTTCTGGACTGGCGGCAGTTGAGCAAGCTCAAATCCACCTACACAGATGCACTGCAGACGCATATCAATGCAGACACGGGCCGCGTGCACACCTCTTATTCGATCACAGGTGCGTCGACGGGTCGTCTCTCTTCTACCGATCCCAACCTGCAAAACATCCCCATCCGCAGCGAGGAAGGCCGCCGCATCCGTGAGGCATTCGTTGCGCCAGAAGGCAAGACATTGGTCGCCCTCGACTACTCACAGATCGAGCTGCGCTTGCTGGCCCATATCGCTGATCTGCCTGCGCTAAAACAAGCATTTGCAGATGGCCTCGACATTCATGCGATGACGGCGAGCGAGATGTTCAACGTGCCGATGGAAGAGATGACCCCCGATATCCGCCGTCAGGCCAAAGCGATCAACTTTGGCGTTATTTACGGCATCTCGGGCTTTGGCCTTGCCCGCAACCTGCGCATCCCGCGCGCCGAGGCACAGGGCTTCATCGACCGCTATTTCGAGCGTTTCCCCGGTATTAGAGCCTATATGGATGACACCAAAGCCTTTGCGAAAGAGCACGGCTATGTCCAGACGCTGTTTGGCCGCAAAATCCACACACCCGAGATTGCCTCAAAGGGGCCTCGCGCAGGATTTGCTGCGCGCGCCGCGATCAACGCGCCCATTCAGGGAACCGCCGCTGACGTGATCCGCCGCGCGATGATCCGTATGCCTGACGCAATCGAAGGGATGCCCGCAAAGATGCTCCTCCAAGTACACGACGAATTGCTTTTCGAGGTTGAGCAAGGGGCCGAAGATGATCTGATCAAGGTAGCCACTGATGTGATGGAGAATGCCTCGGACCCCGTGGTTAAACTCGATGTGAAGCTCAGCGTCGATGCAGGCACTGGCGCGAATTGGGCGCAGGCGCACTAGACTGTGACGCCGATACTCTATTCGTTTCGCCGCTGCCCCTATGCCATGCGTGCGCGGTTGGCGCTGCTGCAATCAGGCACACGGGTAGAGCTGCGCGAGGTCGTTCTACGCGACAAACCTGAGGCGTTTCTGGCCGTCTCACCTTCGGCGACAGTGCCCTGTCTAGAAACGACCGACGGCGTGATTGATGAGAGCATCGACATAATGCGCTGGGCGCTCAAGCGGGATGATCCGGAACAGTGGCTGGATATACCTGAAGCGGGTGAGCAGTGGATTGCCCGCTGTGACGGGCCGTTCAAACGTGCGTTGGACCGTACAAAATACGCGACCCGCTATCCCGAGGAAGATGCAGAAGCTCATCGTGCAGAAGCTCATGCGTATCTGACGGAGCTTGACGGTGCTTTAACTCCGTGGATTTTTGAGCGCCCCACGCTGGCAGATTACGCCATTCTGCCATTCGTTCGGCAATTTGCCTTTATCGATAAGCCGCTATTCGACCAGCAACCATGGCCACACCTTCAACGCTGGTTGGAGACGTTTCTCAACTCTGCAGAGTTTGCTCATATCATGAAGAAGTACCCGCAATGGCACGAAGGTGATGCCCCGACCTTCTTTCCTCAGCAGCCCTAGCTCAGCTGGTCCATCCACCCTAGCGTAGATTGAGTATCGGGTCCCGGAGTGTATTCACCACTCACCCAGCCATCATATCCTACGCCGCGCATCGCCTCGAACAGTGCAGGGAAATCCACATCGCCTGTTAGTGGCGCACCACGGCTGGGCGTGTCCCCGATCTGGACGTGGGTAATGATGTCTTTGTATTGGGCATACACAGCGACAGCATCGCCGTGGATCATCTGCGCATGATAGCTGTCGAATTGCAGCCGCAGGTTGGGTGCGTCCACTGCGGCGATGATCTCTGCGGCCAGCCCGTAGTCGTTCAGAAAATAGCCTGGCTGCGCCTCTTGGCACAGTGGCTCGAGCGTCAGCATCAGACCTTCATGTGCTGTTTGAACCGCCTCTTTAAGGTTCGCGATCATCGTGGATTTCGCTGATGCACCCTCAGCCACACCCGACATTACATGCAGCATCGGCACGCGCAATTCCTGCGCATACCGGCACGCACGGCGCATGTCATGCGCAAACCGCGCCTCACTTCCAGTGACTGCGGCAAATCCTCGCTCCCCCCCTGTATAGTTGGGAGGTGGCGCGTTGATCAGGATCATCTGCAAACCGCCCCGCATTAATGCCCGCTGGGTCTCCTTGGCCGGTACATCGTAAGGAAACAGTACCTCAACGGCCTCAAATCCCGCCGCTGCCGCAGCCGCAAAACGATCAAGATAAGGCAGCTCGGGCCAAAGATGGCTCAGGTTGGCGGCGGGTTTCATATGTTATCTCTATTCCTCAGCGGGCAGTTCTTCGGATGGAATGATGCCAAAGAACGCACCATCCGACCAGACCCCGAACCAGCCTTCATGGTGCACACCCAGATCGACAAGACGATAAAAGCTTTTGCGGTCAATCAGCGCCTCCAGATTACGGCGCACACGCACGTAGGGCGATGGCTCTCCCGTAGTGTCATCGCGCACAAATCGAAGCGGCACGTCGGCACTAGCGACAGTGATGTCATCAAGATTGGTGGTAAAGGTCAGGCGCTGGTCAGCGCCCTCCCCCGAGGCCTCGAAATCGACCGCTACGAAGGGAGCATCGTGTACGCGGATGCCAACCTTCTCGACGGGCGTGACCAAGAAGTATGAATCATCTTCGCGGATCAGAATCGACGCAAAGAGTTTCACCAAGCCAGGCCTGCCAATCGGCGTACCTTCATAAAACCACGTCCCGTCACGCCTGATCTCCATGTCAATGTCGCCGCAAAATGGTGGATTCCATTGCTCAACAGGCGGCAAACCGCGCGTTTTTGTGGCTTTGATCGACGCCGCGAGGCTTTCCGCCGACGGTGTCACAGTTTTTTGTCCGCTCATACCTTTTGCCATTCCCTCTGTTCGAGATACATTCACACTATACGGATATAACCTGCACAGCGGAGAAGTCATGACATCTGACACACAAGCAGCGGAAGATATGGTCGAACAGATCGAAGCCTTGGGCGAAAAGCTGGGGCAGGCGCGCGAATCCATTACTGCACGCTTCATCGGGCAGGAGCGCGTGGTCGAGCTGACTTTGACGGCGCTCTTATGTGGCGGCCACGGTCTGCTGGTCGGTCTGCCTGGTCTGGGCAAGACGCGCTTGGTTGAGACGCTGAGCACCGTGATGGGCATGGACGGCAAACGGGTACAGTTCACACCCGATCTGATGCCCGCCGATATTCTCGGCTCCGAAGTCTTGGACACAGATGACAAGGGTGGCCGCAGCTTTCGCTTCATTGAGGGGCCCGTATTCTGTCAGCTTCTGATGGCCGATGAAATCAACCGCGCCTCGCCACGCACGCAATCTGCGCTGCTGCAAGCGATGCAGGAGAAGACAGTCACCGTTGCCGGACGGAGCCGCCCCTTGGGCAAGCCGTTCCACGTGCTCGCCACGCAAAACCCGATTGAGCAGGAGGGGACCTATCCCCTCCCCGAAGCCCAGCTTGACCGTTTCCTCGTGCAGATCGATATCGGCTATCCTGATCGTGGGACGGAGCGTGACATTCTGATCGCCACTACAGGCGAGGCGGATGCCCGATCAGTTGAAGTGTTCACTTCAGATGAACTACTGGATGCGCAACAGCTGCTGCGCCGGATGCCTGTGGGCGATAGCGTTGTCGAGATGATCCTCGATCTGGTGCGTGCCTTCCGCCCTGACGAGGAAGACGCCAGTGCGCGTGTGAAAGAGACTGTTGCATGGGGTCCGGGACCGCGTGCTGCGCAAGCCTTGATGTTGGCCGTGCGGGCGCGGGCGCTGCTGCAAGGGCGCCTTGCACCCTCCGCCGAAGATGTGATCGACATGGCGCGTCCTGTTCTGACCCACCGTATGGCGCTGAATTTTGCAGCACGTGCCCGCGGTGATAGCCTGACCGCGCTCATCGACGAGACGGCAAGCGCGCTGGCCACACCGAAAGCTGCTGTTGCATGAGTGACCCCACCGCCCTGCGTGCCGCATCAGAGACGGAAGCCAAAGCATTTCCCGCGCTGTTGGCTAGGGCGGAGCATTTGGCCGGTGCTGTTCTATTGGGCGCGCATGGGCGCAGGCGCGCTGGAGCAGGTGATGATTTCTGGCAATACCGCCCCGCGCAGATGGGTGACAGCCGCCGTGCCATTGACCACCGCCGCTCTGCTATGGGCGACACGGAATTTGTGCGGGAGCGCGAATGGCAGATTGCGCAATCTGTTATGCTATGGGTCGATCAAGGTGCCTCGATGCGCTTTGCTTCCTCCAACAAGCTGCCGCAGAAGATCGAGCGTGCCCGTGTGCTGGCATTGGCCACTGCTATCCTCCTCAACCGCGGCGGAGAGCGTGTAGGCCTCACAGGCACCCAGCTGCCTCCTCGCTCGGGTCGTGCGCAAATCCTTTCTCTGGCCGAGTTGTTTTGCCGTGATGATGCAGCTGACTATTCCCCACCAGAACACCGCGCGATGATCCCTCATGCACGCGCCGTTTTCATTTCTGATTTTATGGGCGACATCGACGGGGTGAGGACCGCCTTGACCAAAGCCGCTGATCGCGGCGTGCGCGGCGTGCTGTGTCATGTCCTTGATCCCTCTGAAGAGGCATTTCCTTTCACGGGACGCACAATTTTCCAATCCATGGGCGGCACGCTCAGCCATGAGACACTGAAGGCCAACGATCTCAAAGACCGCTATCTCGAGCGGTTGGCAGAGCGCAAAGCAGAGCTTCAATCGCTGTGTGCGCTGACGGGCTGGCGCTATGGCGTGCATCATACGGATAAGACGGCCCAAGCAGGCTTGCTGTGGCTTTATGGTGCGCTTGATGCGCGGGCAGTTGCAGCATGATGGTTCTGGGGGGCATAGGGTTCACCGCACCTTGGCTTTTGCTTGCTCTAGCCGCTTTGCCAATCTTGTGGATTTTGCTTCGCGCCGTGCCACCTGCGCCGATCAAACGCCGCTTTCCCGGTGTGGCGCTGCTGTTGGGCCTAAAGGACGACGAAACCGTATCAGACCGCACGCCATGGTGGCTGTTGCTGCTGCGTATGCTGGCTGTTGCTGCAATTATTGTTGGCCTTGCCGGGCCTGTCCTCAATCCGGAGGCCGAGCAAGCAGAAGGGGACGGCCCCTTGTTGTTTGTGCTGGACGGATCATGGGCAGGCGCCACACGCTGGCCGCAACAGCAAGAGGCTATCGAAGCACAGCTGGTCCGCGCAAGCCGCCTTGGCCGTACGGTCGGTTTTTTGACCCTAACACGGCCCGAAACGCCCGTTTTTCAATCTGCAGATGTCTGGCGCAGCAGGCTTGCGGGTTTGACACCTGCCCCTTGGCAGCCTTCCGAAGCAATGCTCGAAAATGCCCAGTCCGCGCTTGACGATGTCGGAAACTTCGACACGCTCTGGTTTAGTGATACGCTTGCCTATGTAGGCCGAGACGATCTGCTGTCGCTTCTCCAACAGCGCGGAACAGTCGAGGCGTACCAGACCGCTGCAAACGTGCTGGCGATTCTGCCTGCCACCTATGAGGATGGTGCCGTGCAGCTCCGCGTTCTGCGCGCAGCGGCGGGAGCAGAACGAGAAGTCGTTATACAGGCCCAAGGCCGCGATCCTGCAGGTAACGCACGCATTCTAGCTTCAGTCCCTGTCACGTTTGATGAAGGCGCTACGGAGGCACAGACAGCACTTGTTTTGCCATCCGAGTTGCGCGCCCGCATCACGCGCTTCGATATTGCAGGCCAGCGCTCTGCAGGGGCCAGCACGTTGAGCGATGACGGTTTGCGACGCCGCGAGGTCGCGCTGATCTCGGCGCGTGAAAGCCGTGAAGGGTTAGAGCTACTATCTCCGCTGCACTATATTGAGCAGGCTTTGGCTCCTACTGCCGATCTGATCGACGGTAGCCTGAGTGATGTGTTGCCTGCTAATCCGGATGTAATTGTGCTTGCGGATGTGGCGACATTGTCCGAGGCCGAGGCCGCCCCCCTGACCGAATGGATTGAGGGCGGCGGTATGCTGGTGCGCTTCGCGGGGCCGCGCATTGCCGCCTCGGACATCTCCCGCATCGACGAAGACCCGCTGATGCCTGTGCGCTTGCGTGCGGGTGGCAGGTCTGTCGGTGGCGCAATGAGTTGGGGAGAGCCGAAAGCGCTGTCTCCCTTCTCGAACGGCTCTCCATTCTTCGGGTTGAACTTGCCCGATGACGTCACCGTAAGTGCACAGGTCATGGCGCAGCCCGATCCAACACTGGCCGAGCGCGTCATCGCCTCCCTAAGTGATGGTACGCCGCTGGTGACCCGAAAGAACCTCGGCCAAGGCCAGATCGTATTGTTCCACGTTACAGCCACGGCGGAATGGTCTTCGCTGCCGCTGTCAGGCTTGTTCGTCGAGATGATGGAGCGTTTGGCTATCTCCTCTTCTGCTGCAAGTGCGACCGTTGCCGGACTTGAAGGCACTACGTGGATTCCACGCCGCGTTCTGGACGGCTTTGGCACATTATCCGATGCAGGCACCCTACCGGGCATCGACGGGCCAGCATTGGTTGAAGAACCGACAGGGCCATTGCTCCCGCCTGGTCTCTATACCTCGGGCGACAGGACACTGGCGCGAAATGTTCTGACACCCGATGCAGCTTTGATGTCTGCATCATGGCCTGCCGATGTACCCGTGCGCGGCCTTGCAATCGCACCAGAACAACCCGTGGCGGGGTGGTTGCTGAGTCTGGCAATCCTGCTGCTGCTCACTGATGTGGTTGTCTCGCTGGCGCTTTCTGGCCGCCTTTTGGGCAAAAGCAATGCTACGGCTGCGGCTGTCGGCGCTTTGCTGTTACTCGGCACGCCTGCTGATGCTCAAACGGTAGAAGAAGAGCTTGCCCTATCCGCCACGGCAGAGCTCACACTAGGGCATGTAATCACAGGCGATCCGCAGCTTGACGAAATTGCTTTTGCTGGCCTGAGGGGCCTCAGCGACATCCTGTTTTTCCGCACGTCTGTCGAGCCGTCGGCCCCGCTTAGCATCAACCTTGAAACCGACGAGTTGGCGTTCTTTCCAATCCTGTACTGGCCCATCACGCCTAGCCAGCCGACGCCCTCGGCAGAAGCCTATGCAAAATTGAACAATTACCTGCGTTCGGGCGGGATGATCCTGTTTGACACCCGCGACGCCGATACTGCCAGTTTCGGCGCCTCAAGCCCGAATGGTCGCAAGTTGCAGGAATTGGCAGCACCGCTCGATATCCCTGCGTTAGAGCCGTTACCAGAAGACCATGTGATCACGCGCACCTTCTATTTGCTTCAGGATTTTCCAGGGCGCTACAATAGCCGTGATGTTTGGGTAGAAGCCGCAGACCCCAATGCAGAGCAGATCGAAGGCATGCCGTTTCGTGATCTTAACGACGGTGTGACCCCAGTTGTTATTGGCGGTAATGATTGGGCCGCTGCATGGGCCGTGACGTCGGGTGGAGCGCCCCTCCTTCCCGTGGGTCGCGGGTTTAGCGGAGAGCGCCAGCGTGAGATCGCCTACCGCTTTGGCATCAACCTTGTGATGCATGTACTGACAGGGAACTATAAATCCGATCAGGTCCATGTGCCTGCTCTTTTGGACAGGTTGGGCCAATGACATCCAGCATCGTATTTGATCCGCTTGTCCCTTGGCCTCTGTTGGCCATGGTGACCGTGATTGCCGCAATTGGCGTTATGCTTGCGCTGGTACGTGGTTTGCGCGGCTGGCCGTTGCGCGGGCTTGCAGGGTTGGTCGTTCTGGCAGCTCTCGCTGGTCCGTCCTTCCAGCAAGAAGATCGTGCTCCGCTCAGCGATATCGTCCTGATGCTTGAGGACCAAAGCGCGAGCCAACGCCTCGGCGACCGGGCCGCCCAGACGACAGAGGCCGCTGACCGTGTTGCCGCGCAAATCGAAGCGCGCCCGAACACCGAACTGCGCCGTATTACTGTTCCAGACGGACAGGGTGACGCTGGGACCGAACTGATGACCGCCCTTTCCAATGCCTTGGCGGAAGAGCCGCGCGCGCGAGTTGCTGGCGTTATCGCCCTCACGGACGGCCGCGTACATGATGCGGACCTACCTGTTGACCTCCCTGCGCCCTTTCATGTGCTGCTTAGCGGAGACCAGACCGACTGGGACCGCCGTCTGCGTGTGTTGGGCGCGCCTGCATTTGCAATTATCGGAGAACCTGTTGTCCTGACGCTCCGCATTGATGATCTGGGAGCAGCACCGCAAAGCGAAGGTTTTGCAAATCTTGATATCTCGATTGACGGGGAAGATGCGCAACAGTTCCGCGTGCCGATTGGCGAGGACCTCGAACTGCCCGTGACCCTGCCGCACGGTGGGCGCAACGTGATCCGCTTTTCCCTGCCCGAGGCCGATGGCGAGCTTACCGACCGCAACAACGCCGTCGTGATCCAGATGAACGGCGTGCGCGACCGGCTGCGGGTACTACTCGTCAGTGGAGAGCCGCATGCAGGCGGCCGCACATGGCGCAATCTGCTCAAGTCAGACAGCTCGGTTGATCTGGTACATTTCACCATTTTGCGCCCACCTGAAAAACAGGATGGTGTGCCCGTGTCCGAGCTTTCCTTGATCGCGTTTCCTACGCGCGAATTGTTTATGGAAAAGATCGACGACTTCGATTTGATTATCTTTGACCGCTATAAACGGCGCGGCATTCTGCCATCGCTTTATCTTGAGAACATCGCAGAATATGTGCGCACGGGCGGCGCGGTCCTCGTCTCCGCCGGTCCTGATTTTGCCAGCGCGGACAGCCTGTTCCGCACACCGCTGGGGACCGTGATACCCGCCACGCCCACCGCGCGGGTGATCGAGGAGCCTTATCTTCCTGTTGTTACAGATATCGGTAACCGTCATCCCGTCACGGCAGGCTTGCCTCAGAATGGTGATTGGGGTCGATGGGTGCGGCAGGTCGATGTGAATGCCACGTCAGGAAATATCGTGATGACAGGCATCGAAGATCGCCCGCTCCTTGTCCTTGACCGTGTCGAAGAGGGCCGCGTTGCCTTGCTTGCCTCCGATCATGCGTGGCTGTGGAACCGTGGCTATGAAGGTGGCGGCCCTCAGCTCGAGATGCTGCGCCGCCTCGCCCATTGGATGATGGGAGAGCCAGAGCTGGAAGAAGAAGCACTGACCGCGACGGCCGAGGGCCAAACCATGCGAATCGAGCGTCGCACGCTGAGCGAAGAAGTCCCGCCGCTCACGATCACAGGCCCCGACGGTGAAATCACTGAATTGGAGCTTTCCCCTGCCGCTCCCGGCCGATTTGAAGCGACGTTTACGGGACCCGAGATCGGGCTTTACCGCCTAGAAAACGGCGAGCAGCTGAGCGTGATCGGCCTCGGCCCTGCCGCGCCTCGGGAATTTGTCGAAACTATTGCCGATACCGCCGTGTTAGAGCCTGTTATAGCAGCGATGCGGGGAGGCGCGCTGCGCCTTGAGGACGGCTTGCCCAATATTCGTAACGTGCGTGCCGGACGACCCGCAGCGGGGCGCGGCTGGATTGGGCTTACTCCACGTACCGCATATGAGACGCGTGATGTCCGCCAGACGCCAATCCTGCCCCCATGGTTGGTTCTCCTGCTAAGTGCAGGTCTGATCACAGCTGCATGGCTGCGCGAGGGTCGACGCTAGGAATGGTGATGGTTCGCCCACTGGCACAAAGTGATTTCGAGGGTGCTCTCAGACTCTACCAGACCCTTACACGCGATCCCGTATCGGTCAGCACAAGCATTGAAGCGTTTCTAGCGGTACTTAATCATGCTGGGACCTCTATCATGGGCGCCAAAGTTAACGGTCTCTTGGTGGGAATGGCGACGCTGCATCTGCTGCCGAACATGACATCGGGCGGAAGACCGTATGGATTGATCGAGAATGTCGTGACCGACACAGATTACCGCGGTAAAGGCATTGGCCGTACTGTTTTGCAGGCCTGTGTGGAGCATGCAAAGTTTGAGGGTGCATATAAGCTCATGCTGCTCACGGGGGAAGGGCGCGGCGCTGTGGGTTTCTACGAAAAGCTTGGCTTCACAGGCTATGAGAAACACGGGCTGATCTACCGCTTCTAAAGCAAATAGTGCGCCCAAAGCGGCAAAGCCAAAAGCGATAGTACAACCTGCCAAGTCATAATATCCGCATAGAGGTCTGCGTCGCCTCCCATTTGCTTTGCCACGATGTACCCGTTCGAAGCAGCAGGCGCCGCAAAGACAAGTACGCCCGCCATCAGTTGAATGTTCGGAATACCAACAGTCGTGCCAACGAGCACAAAGACTGTTGAAGCCACCACAGGCCGCATGAAAGCACCCAAACACACGCGCCAGTCAAAGCGGGTAAGCCTGCGCAGACTAACACCAGCGCCCACAGCCATAAGACCCACGCCAAGCGCCCCGCGTCCGATCATATCTAGTGCCTCAGCCACAGGAACGGGTAGCGACACGCCGCCAATATTCAGCGTGAGGCCAATAACACAGGCCTGCACCAACGGATTGCGCGATAGTGTTTTAAGCACTTTGGAGACACTTGCCTTTGACGGGCCGAATGAGGCCAGCACCACGATGCAGATGATATTGATGAGCGGGATGAGAACAGCGATTGCGACCGCCAATATTGCTATGCCACCCGTAAGAAACTGCTCGGCTGCGGCGAGTGCGACAAAGGCGTTCCAGCGAATGCTACCTTGAAACAGGGAGGTGAAGGCCGGATTCCCCAGCGCGTCTTTGGACAGCAATCGCAACAAAAGTGCTGATAGCGTCAGGATCACCAGTGTCCCGACCAATGATACACCAAAGCCGCCGAACCGTTCGAGCGATAGATCGGATTTCGAGATCGCGAGGATAAGGGTTGCGGGGATCAGGCCCCGAAACGATAACGTTTCAATCGCAGCCCAACCGCTTCGCGGTATTATCTGGGATTTGGCCAGCGAGTAGCCCGCAGCGATAATAAGCAGCAATGGAAAGACAGATAATGCAAGTGACATGCGCGGAGCAGTGGCACCCGCATTGGCGATAGTCCAGTCAAATATCACTTGGATTACTGCGCTCTTAAGGCCGCATTTACTCTAATCAGTGCACAAAGTGGACTTGGCAAGGCAGGTAACGAGGAATCGATGAGTCTACGACAGAAACTCACCGAAGAACGGCGCGGCAGGTTGGCGGCGGAGCGTATGCTGGAGCTCAAAAAAGCAGAATTGTTCGCCGCAAACCGCAAACTGGGCCACCATGCGCGTCAGCTGAGTGACGAGATTGTAGATACGCGCGCACTGGTCGAAAGCATGGGCGCTGAAAACCGAAAGGTTAAATCAGACCTCAACGCTGCCCACGAGAAAATCGCTGTGGTCGAGCGGCGGCTATGGCACTCCATCGAAACGATCAAGGACGGGTTCGCCTTTTTTGATGCGGACAATCATTTGATTATGGCGAACGGCGCATACCTCGCAGTGTTTGAAGGGCTAGAGGTTATCAAACCCGGGGTGAATTTTGTCACCATTCTACAAGCTTTGACAGATGAGGGCATTGTCGATCTTGGGGGTATGGAGCCTACAGCATGGCGTCAGCGGATGATGACACGCTTTCAAGGTCGCGAGCCTGAGCCGGAGGTCATCCAGCTTTGGAATGGTAACTATATCAAGATGATTGACCAGCGCGGTCCGGGGGGGGATGTCGTCTCCCTCGGGCTCGATATTACAGCGACAGTCCAATATGAACGGGAGCTGGATGCCGCACGCGAACAGGCAGAAGCGGCCAATAGAGCCAAATCAGCGTTTCTTGCCAATATGAGCCACGAGATCCGCACGCCAATGAACGGTGTTGTGGGCATGGCCGATCTTCTGGACGAAAGCGTTTTGGACGAAGAACAGCGTCTTTATGTCCAGACCATCAAGAACTCTGGCGAGGCGTTGCTCGTCATTATCAACGACGTTCTTGATTATTCCAAAATTGAAGCAGGACGCCTTACTGTCAATAAGTCTGCCTTTGATCTGGAGCGCGCGTGTCAGGAAGTGATCATGCTGCTGCAACCTATCGCACAGGACAAAGGCCTGCGGCTCCTGCTGGACTACGATCTATTCCTGCCAACTGATTTGATTGGTGATGCGGGGCGGATCAGACAGGTGCTCACGAACCTGATTGGTAACGCGGTGAAATTCACAACCCAAGGGCATGTACTTGTCCGTGTGACTGGTGTGGCTGATGCGGCAACGAAAAATGTATCGGTTCACATCGCTGTTGAGGATACGGGTATCGGCATCCCCGCGCATATGACCAGCCATATCTTTGGCGAATTCAATCAGGTCGAGAACGAACGCAATAGACAGTTTGATGGCACGGGCCTTGGGCTTGCCATCACCAAGCGGTTGGTCGAACTGATGGAGGGAGAGATATGGGTCGCCTCTGAGGAGGGCGTCGGATCTTGCTTTGGCTTCAAGATGAACATGGCAGCTAACGGGGACATCGACATGGCCTACCCCAAGCTAGCCAAACATATGAACCGTGTCATGATCGTTGACGATGTGTCTGAAAACCGTGCGATCCTCCAGCGACAATTAGGTCAGCTTCAAATTGAGACCATTGGCGTTGCAGATATGGCCGAGGCGCTTGAGATGCTGGACGATACAATCAACCTGATCATCACAGATCACAAGCTGCCCCATCTTAATGCCGTTGCCCTCGCCGATAGTCTGAGCGAGCGCGACAACCCCATTCCAGTGCTGTTGCTGAGCGCAAATATTGCCGCTGTCCGATCAGACCCACGCGCCGAGAGTTTTGCGGCAATGCTTCAAAAACCCGTGCCCCGTCACGCCCTTTTCTCCGAGCTTGAACACCTTGTTCCCGAACCAATAGATCAGTCTGTCAAACAAGCACCCGTAGCACTTCGCAAGATGCGGATACTGGCAGCTGAGGACAATCGCACCAATCGGCTTGTCTTCAAAAAGATGGTTAAGAATTTCAACATAGAACTGCAATTCGCAGCAGATGGTGAAGAGGCAGTTCAGCTCTATCAAAGCTTCAAACCAGACCTCGTGTTCATGGATATCTCTATGCCGCGGATGGATGGCAAACAAGCAACCCTAGAAATCCGAGAGATCGAGCTAGAGACTGGCGCGCATATTCCTATCGTTGCAATGACGGCACATGCATTGCCGGATGACGACAAAACAATTTTGCAGGCGGGACTAGACCACTATCTCAGCAAGCCTCTTAAACGCAGGTCGATAGAGGAGCATATCCTGCTTGCACAACCCAGTGGCACAGAACCGGTCAAAGAAAAGGACGTTCAGGATGCGGGGTAGGGCCGAATGAATACGGGCGTGTCTGGCTTGGATTTCGCCGCATCATACGCATAACCGCCTACATCAAAATCCAGAATGCCGTCTGCTTCCTTTATGCGATTCTGCATCACGAAACGGGCCATCGCACCGCGTGCCTTCTTCGCATAAAAGCTTACGATCTTGGGACCTTTTCCGTCACCTTTATCTTCCATGAACTGCGGCGTGATCACGCGAAGCTTCAAAGCTTTGAGATCGACAGCGCCAAAGTACTCCTGACTTGCGCAATTCACCAGAACATCGCTGCCAGTGGCTTCGGCTTGGGCATCAAGCGCTGCACACAGGGTGTCGCCCCAATATTCATACAGATTCTTGCCGCGCTTGGTCTTGAGCTTGCTTCCCATTTCAAGGCGGTAGGGCTGAATCGCATCGAGGGGGCGCAATACACCGTACAGGCCTGAAAGAATACGCAAGTGATCTTGTGCAAAAGCCAACTCGTCCGCATCGAGGCTTTGCGCCTCCAGTCCTTGATAGGTATCGCCTGCAAACGCGAGCGCGGCAGGGCGAGTCAGCTCTGCGTTTGGCGTATCCACATAGCTTTGGAAGCGATCACGGTTGAGTGTCGCGAGGTTCTCACTCAGCGACATCATAGACTTGAGATCCCCCACGCTTAACTCGCGCGCAGTTTTCACCAAATCTGCGGCGGCCTCCAGAAAATCCGGCTGGGTCGTTTCCAAGTCGCGCTCGGCCCAATCCAACTTTTTTGCAGGTGAAATCACAACAAGCATATCCGCTCCTCTATATCTAAGCCTTTACCTAGTCCGCTGCCTGCAGGACGTCCAGAAATGCAGCACCAAAACGCTCCGCCCGTTTCTCACCCAGAATCCGCTCTATCGCGTCCGCGTTCGCATTGTGCATTTGGGCGACTTTCGCCAACAAGGAGGCAGAACAGCTTAGCGGCTTTTCGGTGCCCAGCGCACCGCGCGACAACGCGGCCTGAACCTCAAGAAGCTGATCATAGACGTCGCCTGCATCGCGTCCCGCAAGCTTGCGCCGCTGCGGGTGCATCATCTCGGCCTCACCATTGATCACTTCAAGAAAGGCCGCCCCGTAGCTTTCCAGTTTCTTAGCGCCAATGCCGCTTATCCCTGCCATCTGATCAAGGTCGGCGGGCCGCGTTTCCGCCATCTCGATCAGGGTACGGTCGGTAAAGATGATATAGGCGGGCACTTTCGCTGTTTCCGCCAGCCCGCGCCGCTTTGCCTTGAGCGCACTTAACAAAGGCGCATCTTCATCACTCACCATCGCTTTGACCGCAGGACGGCGGGAACTGCCTGCTGCCTTGATGCTATCGCGGCGCAGGGTGATTTTCTGCTCATCCCGCAAAATCGGCAGGGCGGCATCCGTCATGCGCAAAGCACCGTGACGGGAAGGATCGGGGCGCACCAGATCACGGCCCATCATTTGCCGGAACACCGCCTGCCATTCCGGTTTTGAATACTCGGTGCCGACACCATATGTCGGCAAGGATTGATGACCGCGTTGTTTAACCTTTTCAGTCTCATTGCCCAGCAGAATGTCGATCAAATGGCCTGCGCCAAACCACTCCTCGGTGCGCAGCATGGCAGACAGGGCTTTGCGGACTGCCGTTGTGCCATCGAACGTATCAACAGGGTTGTCGCACAGGTCGCAACGACCACAGGTCACTTCACTCTCGTCAAAATACCCCAGCAGGGTTTTGCGGCGACACTCCAAAGCTTCGGCCAGACCTAACAGCGCATTCAGTCGACCGTGATCGGCAGCGCGGCGCTCGGGCGGGGCGAGCCCTTCGTCGATCTGTGTGCGGCGCAGGCGGATGTCTTCGGGGCCAAACAAGGTCAGTGTTTCAGCAGGCGCGCCGTCACGACCTGCGCGGCCAATTTCCTGATAGTAGGATTCAATACTCTTGGGCAGGTCCGCATGGGCGACCCAGCGGATATCAGGTTTGTCGATGCCCATCCCGAAGGCCACTGTCGCAGCGACGATGAGGCCGTCTTCCTGCTGGAACTTCCGCTCTGCGATACGGCGGTCGTCGGCTTCCATCCCGCCATGGTAGTGGATCGCCTTCTGCCCTGCATCATTCAGCGCTTTCGCGATGCCTTCGGTTTTGGCCCGCGTCCCGCAATAGACGATGCCCGATTGCCCGCGCCGTGCAGCAGCAAAGCTCAGGATTTGATTGCGCGGTGAATTCTTGGCCGCAAATGTGAGATGAATATTGGGCCTATCAAAGCCACCCAAGAAGCTGCGCGGCGGTGTGCCGGCGAACAGCTTTTGCACAATCTCGTTGCGGGTCTCGGCATCGGCGGTGGCCGTAAACGCAGCAAGGGGAACGTTCAGCGCGCGCTTCAATTCACCGATGCGCAAATAGTCAGGTCGAAAATCATGACCCCATTGGCTAACGCAATGCGCCTCGTCCACGGCAATCATTTTGACCCCGACGCGTTTAAGCATTCCCATGACCGATCCTGCCGCCAAACGCTCTGGCGCCATGTAGAGAAGCTTGAGCTGGCCCGCCTCCAAGCCTTCCCAAACGGCATCGGTTTCTTCGGGCGTATTGCCAGAGGTGAGCGCCCCTGCACCCACACCCAATTCCTGCAAGGCGCGCACTTGGTCCCGCATCAGCGCAATGAGCGGTGAGATGACAACTGTTACCCCGTCGCGCATCAGCGCAGGCAGCTGAAAACAAAGAGACTTGCCGCCGCCCGTTGGCATAATGGCCAACACGTTTTCGCCAGCAGTTACAGCCTCAACGATCTCCTCTTGTCCGGGTCGAAACCCGTCAAAGCCGAATACATCTTTTAGCAGCGGGGCAGCGCCGGACATACGGGAGACCTAAGGTTTGGAAAACAGCTCTGCGAGATTCACATATCGCTAGCGGAGGGGCAAGGGCTTCTCAAACCTGTTCGCCTCATTTTGAAGCCAAAAATGCTGGCACCTTTACATAAAGAGTGCGGCGTTATTGGTCAGCACGATCCGTGCCATCGCCACACCGATCAATACAGCGAGAGGCGCCAGATCGAGCCCCCCCATATTCGGCAGCACACGGCGAATGGGCGCATAAATAGGCTCCAGCAGGCGGTTAATGCCATACCATATCTGCGCGACCAAAGGCTGACGCGTGTTGAGCACCTGAAAGTTAATCAACCACGACATCACCACGTGCGCGATAATGAAGAACCACAAGATGTTTAGCAAAAGCATCAAGATCATAAAAATTGAGGTCACAGCGCGCAGTCCTTTTTTAAGCTTGTGTCATTCTCAGTTAAGGCCACAGCACATAAAGGACAAGAGTGCCGCGAGGTTCGTGGTTGACGCCAGTGCTTGAGACGTCATGTGAGGTTCAAGAGGAGTGACCCTATGTTTCCGTTTATCAGATTGTTCAAAGATGTCTTTCTGGCGCGCCGCCAGCCTAGATTGCAGTCCTTGACGGAAATGCATGTTTCCCAGCATATTTGCTGGCCGCATGACTTGGATATATTTCTAGAACTCAACAACGGGCGGGCGCTGACTCTCTACGATCTTGGGCGGATCGCAATGGCGCAACGTGCGGGGTTAGTCGACGTGCTGCGCCAAAAGCGCTGGGGCTTGACCATGGCGGGATCGCATGTGCGGTTTCGCCGCCGCATCCATGGATTTGAACGGTTCGAAGTGCGCAGCCGTGCCGTCTGCTGGGATGATAAATTCGTTTATATTGAACAGTCGATGTGGAAGCGGAATGGTGAGTGTGCAAGTCATGTGCTTTACCGTGCAGCGGTGACTGATGCTGAAGGGATTGTAACACCTGTCAGGGTTTTAGCCGCTTTGGCACAAGACGTCGCATCGCCCCCGATGCCCGACTGGATCGCGCAATGGACGCAGGCCGATGCCGCGCGCCCTTGGCCACCGATGCAGGACTAGCGGCACACCCGCCGTCTCGCGCAAACCATTTCTTGCGCGAAAAGATGCAGCCTGTTCTATGGTAGGTGAAACGGGGAGTGGCGGCGGAATGGTGACAATTTCAAAACGTAAACGCATCTGGGGATGGTACTTTTTCGATTGGGCCAGCCAGCCATATAACACGCTGTTGCTGACGTTTATTTTCGGCCCCTACTTTACAGCAACTGTTACTGCCAACCTGGTTGCAGACGGCATGGCGAACGAGGCCGCACGCGCGCAGGCACAGGCATATTGGGGCTGGGGGCTTGCAGCAGCAGGGATCTTGATTGCGGTCCTCGCGCCTGTACTTGGTGCGATTGCTGATAATTCAGGCCGCAAATTGCCTTGGATATGGCTGTTCTCCCTGATGTATTTTGTAGGCTCTGGCGCGCTGTGGTGGACCGCGCCACAGGATTTCTCGGTGATTTGGGCTCTTTTCTTTTTTGGCACGGGGCTTATCGGGATGGAGTTTGCAACGATCTTCACCAATTCATACCTGCCACAGCTTGATGATGATCCAGCAGAGCTTGGCCGCTTGTCAGGTTCAGGCTGGGCCTTTGGTTATGTCGGCGGAGTTCTGGCGCTTGCCGTGATGCTGGCACTTTTTCAGGCGACTGCGAACGGCACAACAATGGCGGGGCTCAGCCCTTTGTTGGGTCTTGACCCAGAGACCAAGGCAGACACCCGCGTTGTCGGACCGCTGACGGCGATCTGGTTTGCCGTGTTTATGGTTCCATTCTTTCTCTACACGCGAGATACGAACCAAGCGTATGCCACAAGGATATCTATCGCCCAAAGCATGCGCGACCTCGCAAACACGCTGAAGGGTTTACCAAGGCACCCGTCTCTCATGGCCTATCTCGGGTCCTCAATGTTCTACCGCGATGCACTGAACGGAATGTACACATTCGGTGGCATTTACGCTTTAGGCGTGCTCGGTTGGTCGATCACTCAAGTTGGTATTTTCGGAATTATTGCCGCAATTGCAGGAGCGCTCGCTTGTTGGATGTCGGGTAAAATCGACCGGCGCGTTGGTCCAATGCCTGTGATTGTTTTTTGCGTCATCACCTTGGCTTGTGTCGCCCTGCTGATCGTTATGATCACGCCAACGTCGATCATGGGTATCCCGATTGCAGAAGGATCGAGCGCGCCCGACATAACGTTCTTTATCGCTGGCGCTGTGATCGGTGCGGCTGGTGGCTCGTTACAGGCTTCGTCGCGCAACATGATGACACGGCAAGCCAACCCGGAGCGCATGACAGAAGCGTTTGGCCTTTATGCGCTATCCGGCAAAGCCACATCCTTTTTGGCGCCGGCGCTCATTGCATTTACCAGCCAAGTTACGGGAAGCCAAAGATTGGGTGTCAGCCCAGTTGTGGGGCTGTTCATCGTAGGTCTGGTGCTGTTAGTCTGGGTTAAACCAAAAGGAGATTTCTCCAAATGAAAGCCAGTAAAATCCTTACAATCGCAGCGCTTGGCATGTTTGTCGGAAGCTGCGGAGGCGCACGCGATATCAGCGGTTCCAAGGCACCGAAAGCAGAACTTCCTACCATTGGAGAGCTTGCTGGGCCGCTTGGGCGGGTCGAGGCCAAGAAACTGTTTGGCACCAAATCCGCAGCATCTTCACAGTCGCCCGCAGCCTATGGCAGCTACGCAAAGGGCTGCATGGCAGGCGGCGTTCAATTGGCCGAAACCGGACCAACTTGGCAGGCGATGCGGCTGTCGCGCAATCGCAACTGGGGCCATCCGGAATTGGTTGATATGGTCACAAAGCTAAGCCAATTTGCAGCCCAACAACCTGGCTGGAACGGTCTTTATGTCGGCGACATGAGCCAGCCGCGCGGCGGGCCGATGTTGACTGGGCACCGCAGTCACCAGATTGGTCTTGATGCGGATATCTGGATGCTGCCGCCCACCTCGCTCAGCCTGACGCGCAAGCAACGCGAGAACATATCGTCAATCTCGACACGGCGCGCGAAAGGAGCCTACGTCAACAACGCATGGACCCGCGCGCATCACGAGATCATCAAAGCAGCCGCTAAAGACCCGCGCACAGAACGGATTTTCGTCTTCCCGGGTGCCAAGGTACAGATGTGCGATGACGAGCGTGGCAACCGCGCCTATCTGCGCAAGATCAGGCCATGGTACGGACACCACTACCATTTCCATGTCAGGCTGGCTTGCCCGAGTGGTGTAAGAGGCTGCGTGAACCAAAATCCGCCCCCCGCTGGCGATGGCTGTGATGATGCCCGCGAATGGCAGGCCAACATCCTGAACCCCCCAAAGGCGAAGCCACAGCCGAAACCCAAGAAGCCTACAGCGCCACGTAAACCGCGTCGTGAACTTACTCTCTCTGATTTGCCAGCCCAGTGTCAGGCTGTACTGGAGGCGCGGTGATCAGGCTTGCGCTCGCGCTTATTTGCTTGTGCGGTACTGCATTGGCTGATCCATCATTACGCCCCAACGGGACGTTGCGCTGGAAACTTGATGCGCCATGGTTTGGCGGCTGGTCAGGGATTGAGGTGCGCGCAAACGGCACGGAGATGACGGTCGTGAGTGACCGTGGGCAATTGGTAGATGCCGACATTCGACGCGAGGACGGGCGGATTGTTGGTGTTGATGTTCACAGCAGCATCCGTCTGAACAAATCATCTGGCGGGAGTCTTCGAAAGAAAGCCAGCGATGCGGAATCGTTGGCGTTTCTAGAAGACGGTACCGCATTCATATCATTCGAGCACCGCCACCGGATCATGCAGCTTGACCTCAAGAGTGGCCGCACGCGCGGCAGGATCAAGCTTCCGTTTGTGAACGAGATGGGCAACAACTCTGGCGTTGAGGCGCTGGCTATCAGCCCTGACGGCACACTCTACGCACTTACGGAAAAAGCCCCCGAAAACGGCCAGCCCTTTCCCCTTTATGCCTATTCAAATGGCGCATGGCGGATAAGTGCGCGCATACCGCAGCGTGGCCCCTTCGTTCCGGTAGGTGCGGACTTTGATCCTTACGGCAGGCTGTGGTTGCTGGAGCGCACGGCAACGCCCGTCGGGTTCCGCAGTCGCGTACGCCTCTTTAACCTCGCGCCAGGGTCTGCGCGTGAATACACCATGCTCACGTCCCTGCCGTCGCGGTATGACAACCTGGAAGGGATCAGTGCATGGCAAGATCCCAGTGGTCGACTGCATGTCACGATGATCTCGGATGACAACTTTTTACGTCTCCAGCGCACACAGATCGTCGAGTTTGTTGTAAGTGAGTAGGGTTGCACCGACACGCAATCCCGCCTAAAGCCCCTCCTGTCTGCGATCCCCGCAGGCCAAGTCGCCGCACCCTTGCAAAAAACGGTTTAATATTATGACACGCACTTATCTTCCTGGCATCATTGCCATGGCCCTTATTGTTGTGGCCTCAAACATCCTTGTTCAATTCCTGTATGGCAACTGGCTGACGTGGGGGGCGTTCACGTACCCGCTCGCGTTTCTCGTCACTGACATTATGAACCGCGTTTATGGCACCGCTGCAGCGCGCCGCGTGGTTCTTGTGGGTTTTGTGGTTGGTATCATCTGCTCGCTGTTTGGAACGCAAATCATGGGTGAGTTCGGCCCGTTGGTCACAGTCCGCATTGCGATCGCATCTGGCCTCGGCTTTCTCATCGCCCAACTCTTGGACGTCAGCATCTTTGCGACGCTACGCAATGCCAGCTGGTGGAAAGCGCCGCTCGTCTCGACCCTGATCGGCAGCACAGTCGATACCGCGATCTTCTTCTCCGTTGCCTTCTCGGGTGCCCTTTCGTTCGTGCACCCTGCCACAGACGTGTCATGGGCGGCTGACGTATTGCCGATCCTCGGCATGGGTCCCGAAGCGCCATTGTGGGTTTCGCTCGCTGTGGCGGACTGGGCGGTAAAGCTCTCGCTGGCGTTGCTCGCACTTATTCCGTTTCGGATCATTACGGCCCGCCTGCGCGCCGCTTGAACAAACTTGTAAAAAACACTTTGCGTTTTGCAAAACCTATGCAAACCTAAGGGTGATTTTAACAACGGTAAAGGAGGTGATCTAGTGTCAAGAACGGTACTGGAGAGAGGTGTCGGAACAGCTTTGGAGGTCGTTTGCTAGGGCAGCCCTTGGCATACTGAAATCCGAAGTGGGCCATCGGTCTAACCGATCCCGCCTCCTATACATTTCGATTGGGCCGCTCTGTTTCAGGGCGGCCCTTTTCGCATCTGGTCTACTGCCCCTTCCCGTGCGCGCACCAAGCGCTATGATCACTCTGTATGCTGCATGTAACTGACAAAATAATCCTTCAGGATTGGGAGCTAACCGAAAGCTTCATGCGCGCGTCCGGTCCGGGCGGGCAGAATGTGAACAAAGTCTCTTCCGCCGTGGAGCTTCGTTTCGAAGCGGCTACATCCCCTTCGCTCCCCTTACCCGTGAAAAACCGCCTGCGCCAATTGGCAGGGCGTCGGTGGACCAATGACGGCGCGCTGGTGCTTCAATGTGACGAGACGCGGAGTCAGGCGCGCAACCGCGAGATTATTCGAGATCGCCTCAAGGAACTCATCCAGCAAGCAGCGACGCCACCCAAACGCCGTATTGCCACACGCCCTACTCTCGGGTCAAAAAAGCTACGGCTTAAGGCCAAGAAAGTACGCGGGGAAGTAAAGGCGATGCGCGGGAAGGTTGATCCTGAATAGTGCCTAGACGTGGGTCACTTCCGTGCTGGTCAATACGCGATGCACAGCGCATGGTACCCAAATGAAATCAGACCAGACTTTCACCGCTATTCTATTGCTCTTGGGCGCGCTTACTTTGTTTGACGGTATGGGCCTCATCATCAAGCACCTATCACCGCGATATAGCGCGGCAGAACTTTCGGCGTGGCGCAATATGTTTGGCTTGATCCCTTCAGCGATCGTTCTCTATGCCTCACGTGAATGGCACACCACGGGGCGCATACTAGTTGTGCGACAGTGGAAGCTGGCTCTTTTTCGCGGTGTGATTTTAACCTTTGCACAGTTTTTGTTTTACATGTCGCTCGGAATACTGACGTTCGCGACGGCGTCCACCATCACCTATGCAAATTCTCTTTTTGCGGTCGCTTTGGCTGTGCCGCTTTTAGGGGAGAAGGTAGGCTGGATTAGATGGAGCGCTGTCATTGTAGGCTTTATAGGTGTCGTCTGGATCGTCCGCCCCGGCTCGGACAGTTTCACCCTTGCAGCACTTCTGCCGCTGGGGGCTGCTGTTTGCTATGCACTTGTGGGCGTTACGATAAGGGTCATGGATGATGATGTCCCAACGCCACTGATCAATCTTTATTCAAGTGTCGTCGCTCTGATTGGTGCGGTCTTTCTGACGCTCTTCACTGGGGGCTTCAGTCCACTACAGCAAGCAAACGACATCTGGTGGCTGATGGCGATGGGTGGCTTCGGAGGCTGCGCTGTGCTGCTTCTCATCATGGCTTACCGCCGTGGCGAGCAGAGCGATCTGGCGCCGTTCAATTACTTTGGCATTCCGCTGGCGTTCGTGCTCGGCTGGATCTTCTTTGGTGAGGCCCCTTGGGGGGAGCTTTTCCCTGGTGCTTTGTTGATCCTTGCAAGCGGCCTGCTCATTGTATGGCGAGAGCAACAACTGAAAAAGTAGCTAAGGTTTCTTGCGGCAATAGAGCTCGAGACGATGGTGGACGACTTCATAGCCCAATTCGCGCGCGATCTTGTCCTGCAACTGCTCGATCTTGTCAGACTGGAATTCAATCACCTCGCCGGTATCGACGTCAAGAATATGATCATGATGCTCTTCATGGCTGGTCTCGAACCGCGCACCTCCGCCGTCAAAAGCATGGCGATGCACAACGCCACCCTCCTCAAGAACCGATAGCGTACGATAGACCGTCGCCAGTGATACACTTGGCTCAATTTCCTTTGCGCGGTTATGAAGCTCCACAGCGTCGGGGTGATCATCCGCATCGCCAAGAACGCTCAGCAATGCGATCCGCTGACGCGTGACCCGTATGCCCGCTTTTTTAAGCGCTGCGATCATCTTTTCGGTTTTGTCACTCTCGCCGCCCATCAAATGCACCCTATATTCTCAATAAGAACCTATCTTTGCGAATCGTTATCATTCTTATTTACAGTTGTGAATGGTTCTCATAAGCAAAAAGAAAGTACATTACAAAATGGAGCTTCATCGATGTTTCGGACGACCCTGAATGCTCTATTTTTCGTCGGTGCGTACACGCTTACCGCTACTGTGGCCTTTGCCGAAGACAAGTTCAAAGCTGTGACTACTTTCACAGTCATCGCCGATATGGCGCAGAAAGTCGCAGGGGACGCGGCAATCGTCCAAAGCATCACGCGGCCTGGTGCAGAAATTCACGGTTACTCCCCTACACCGCGCGACATCATTCGCGCGCAGGACGCGGATCTGGTGCTGTGGAACGGATTGAATCTCGAGCTGTGGTTCGAGCAGTTTTTGACAAATCTCGATGGCGTGCCTTCTGCGACACTGACCGAAGGGATTGATCCGATCAGCATCTCGTCAGGGGAATATGACGGCAAGCCCAACCCGCATGCCTGGATGGGTTTAGATAATGCATTGATCTATGTCGACAACATCCGCGATGCATTCGTCCAGCATGATCCCGATAACGCAGATATCTACCGCGCCAATGCCGATGCGTATAAAGCCCAGATCACAGATGCCATCGCACCGCTCCGCGCCGCCGTGCAAGCGGTGCCAGAAGACCAGCGCTGGCTTGCAACATGCGAAGGTGCATTCAGCTACCTCATACGCGATTTCGGAATGAAGGAGCTGTACCTTTGGCCGATGAACGCCGACCAGCAGGGCACTCCGCAACAGGTCCGCAAGGTGATTGACACAGTGAGTGAGAATAATATCCCAGCCGTCTTCTGCGAATCCACTGTGTCCCAAGCTCCGGCCGAGCAGGTGGCACGTGAGACCGATGCGATCTATGGCGGCGTCCTCTATGTGGACAGCCTGACAGAGGCTGATGGCGTCGTTCCAACCTACCTCGACCTGCTGCGCGTCACATCAGAGACGATTGTGAAAGGCCTCACTGAATGAGCGAAGGCATATCCGCACAAGGCGTAACCGTCACCTACCGCAACGGGCACACTGCGCTGCGCGACGCTTCATTTGACATCCCCAGCGGCACGATCACCGCACTTGTGGGCGTGAACGGCGCGGGAAAATCGACCCTGTTCAAGGCGATAATGGGATTTGTCCCTGCAGCCAAGGGCGAGATCAGCGTGCTCGGAATGCCTGTCAAAGAGGCGCTCAGGCGCAACATCGTCGCTTATGTGCCCCAGTCCGAAGAGGTTGACTGGTCCTTTCCAGTGCTTGTTGAAGATGTGGTCATGATGGGCCGCTATGGTCACATGGGCTTTTTCCGGCGTCCGAAAAATGCGGATTACGCAGCAGTCACACATGCCTTGGACCGCGTGAACATGACCGAATTCCGCCATCGTCAGATCGGTGAATTATCGGGCGGGCAGCGCAAGCGGGTTTTTCTTGCGCGGGCGCTGGCCCAAGAGGGTCAGGTCATCCTGCTGGATGAGCCGTTCACAGGTGTCGACGTGCAAACCGAAGACCAGATCATCGAACTTCTGCGCGAAATGCGCGATGAAGGACGGGTCATGCTGGTCTCGACCCATAACCTCGGGTCAGTGCCCGAATTTTGTGACCGCACGGTCTTTGTTAAGGAAACCGTGCTGGCTTACGGCCTCACCGAAGAGACGTTTACCCATGACAATCTGGAGCTCGCCTTTGGCGGTGTCCTGCGTCACTTTGTGATTGGTGGCGCAGACCTGCATGACGACGATGATGCCCGCACCATTCGCGTCATCAGCGACGATGAGCGGCCTTTTGTGGTCTATGGCGATGAGACAAAGAAGATCGAAAAGGCAGATGCAGAGTGATGGAGACGCTGCTCCTCCCCTTCTCCTACGGGTACATGTTCAATGCCATGTGGGTAAGCGCACTGGTCGGTGGTGTCTGTGCCTTCTTGTCCGCGTATCTCATGCTCAAAGGCTGGTCTCTGATCGGAGACGCGTTGAGCCATTCCATCGTGCCCGGTGTTGCGGGCGCCTATATGCTGGGCCTACCATTCGCTTTAGGGGCCTTTGCGGCGGGCGGTCTGGCGGCAGGCGCAATGCTTTTTCTCAACCAGCGCTCGGGGCTGAAGGAGGACACGATCATCGGCCTGATCTTTACGTCATTCTTTGGCCTTGGACTATTCATGGTCTCGATTTCGCCCGCCTCCGTTTCGATCCAAACAATTACGATGGGCAATATCCTCGCCATTACGCCGTCCGATACACTACAACTGGCGATCATCGGGTTCGTCACGCTTGCGGTGCTGCTGGCCAAATGGAAGGATCTGATGGTCACCTTCTTTGACGAGAACCATTCACGTTCCATCGGTCTCAAGCCTGACGTGCTCAAAGTCGTGTTCTTTATGCTTTTGTCGGCGTCTTGTGTCGCAGCGCTCCAAACGGTCGGCGCATTTCTGGTGATCGCAATGGTCGTCACGCCAGGAGCGACGGCCTATCTGCTGACCGACCGCTTTCCTCGCTTGCTGATGATGAGTGTGGCCATTGGTACGTTTACTTCGTTCTTTGGTGCTTATCTGAGTTTCTTCGTTGATGGTGCCACGGGAGGCATCATCGTGAGCTTGCAGACACTCATATTTCTTCTTGCTTTTGTCTTTGCGCCCAAACACGGCTATCTTGCTGCGCGGCGCAAAGCGCGTGAGGCATTGCAGCCATGACCGAGACGCTATTGCAGCCCTTCCAGTTTGCGTTCATGCAAAACGCGTTTATCATTTTTATGATGATCGCAGTGCCTACCAGCCTGCTGTCTTGCTATCTGGTGCTCAAGGGCTGGTCCCTGATGGGCGATGCAATCAGCCACGCCGTTTTACCAGGTGTCGTACTGGCATTCATCTTGAACATCCCGCTTATCGTGGGCGCATTCGCAGCGGGGATGTTCTGCGCACTTGCTACGGGATTTTTGTCTGACAACAGCAGGGTCAAACAAGACACCGTCATGGGGATCGTGTTCTCGGGCATGTTCGGCTTTGGCATTGTGATGTACACAAAAATCACAACTGACATGCACTTGGACCATATCCTGTTCGGCAATATGTTAGGCGTCGGCGCGGGTGATCTTTGGACTGCTGGTCTCATTTCGCTTTTCGTGGCAATCGTTATTCTGGCCAAAAAACGCGATCTGATGCTGCATGCATTCGACCCTGTACAGGCACAGGCGGTTGGACTGCGGGTAGGCTTACTACACTACGGGTTGCTGGCGTTGATCTCTCTCACCATTGTCGCCACATTGTCAGCGGTAGGGATCATTCTGTCCATCGGGTTGCTGATTGCACCAGGGGCGATTGCATTCCTGCTCACGCAGAAGTTCTCGAACATGCTGCCCATTGCCGTAGGGGTCACAATGGCATCAGGCGTTCTGGGGGTTTACGCGAGCTTCTTTCTCGACAGCGCACCAGCACCGACAATCATACTAATTATGACGATCATATTCATTGCAGCATTTGTCCGCGCAGGCATTCTTACGCGACGGTCCTCGGCTAAAAGCTAACGCGCGATATTTTCGGCAATCGCCTGCTTATAGAGCTGCCTGATCCGTTCGGTCACAGGGCGTGATCCATCACCAATCGGCTTGCCGTCAATCTCGGACACCAACGTCTGCGCACCGAATGTGCCTGTCAAAAAAGCCTCATCCGCGCCGATGGCTTCATAGAGGGAATAGTTCTTCTCGAACACGGGAATCCCGTCGGCGCGGCACAGATCGATCACCTTTTGCCGCGTGACGCCGTTCATGCAGTAGTCCCCCGTCGAGGTCCAAACTTCACCCCGTCGCACGATAAAGAAGTTGCACGCGTTAGTGGTGTTCACGAACCCGTGCGGATCCAGCATCAAGGCTTCGTCTGCGCCTGCCTGTTCCGCCTGAAGGCAAGCAATCACGCAGTTGAGCTTGGAGTGACTGTTGTATTTGGCATCTTGTGACATGGGCAAGCCGCGCACTTGCGGCACCGTCGCGAGGCGAATGCCCTGTGCGCTGAGCTTTTCGACGGGCTTGGAATGCTCCATGATAATCACAAGCGTTGGGCCACTTTGTGACAGTTGCGGGTGTTGGAATGGTTTGACCTTCACTCCGCGCGTGAGCATCAGACGGCAGTGCACATCCGTGGTCATATTGTTGGCCTCAGCCGTCATACGAAGCGCCTTGGCGATACCGGCCTTATCCATTCCCACATCCAGCGAGACCGCTTTGCAGGAGTTGAAAAAGCGGTCCATATGCTCGTCAAAGAACGCCCAGACCCCATTGTAGAGCCGCATTCCCTCCCACATGCCGTCACCTAGCAAGAACCCGCTGTCGTAAACTGAAACGGTCGCCTCGGCGCGCGGTTTCAGCTCTCCATTGATGTAAATCAGGATATCTTGGTTCCGCGCGTCTTCATCGGCTTCGTGGGTTGTGGTCATACAATGACCTCTTGTGCGGTTTGATCGCCAAGGTCGAACACACGCTTATATCGAGCAATCTCGTCCTTGGGGCCCATCGCCTTATTCGGGTTATCGGAGAGTTTCACAGTTGGTGCGCCGTTCGCGCTTACCGCTTTGCACACAAGACTAAAGGGTGCGAGCGCATCATCGGGCACAAGACCGCGGAAGTCGTTTGTCAGCAGCGTGCCCCAGCCAAAGGAAGTCGCTGTTTTGCCAGCAAACTGCTGGTGCAGTTCCTTGATCTTGGCGACATCCAGACCGTCACTAAAGATCACACGTTTCTTTTGTGGGTCTTCGCCGCGTGACTTCCACCAGTCAATCGCTTGTTGTGCCGCTGTTGCGGGATCGCCGCTGTCGATGCGGATACCCGTCCAACCGGCAAGCCAGTCAGGCGCATTGTCGAGGAAAGTCTGGGAGCCGTAAGTATCAGGCAGTATGATGCGCAGATTGCCTTCATGCTCGTCGTGCCAGTCTTCGAGAACCTTATAGGGAGCTTGGAACAAGGCCGCGTCGTCCTCTGCGAGGGCGGCGTAGACCATGGGCAACTCATGGGCGTTGGTGCCAATCGCTTCCATCTCGCGCTTCATGGCGATTTTGCAATTGGAGGTGCCTGTGAACTTAGCACCCAGCCCCTCGCTCATCGCTTGAACACACCAGTCTTGCCACAAAAAGCTGTGGCGACGGCGTGTGCCGAAATCGGCAATCGTCAGATCAGGCACATCGCGCAGCGCCTCGACCTTTTCCCACACGCGTGTCATCGCACGGGCATAGAGCACTTGAAGCTCGAACTTCTCCATTTTGTCGAGAACCGCACGGCCGCGCAGCTCCATCAGCACGGCAAGCGCTGGAATTTCCCATAGCATCACTTCGTGCCATTTGCCCTCGAACGTCAGCTCGTACTGGTCGCCCTTTCGCTCAAGGTGGTAGGGCGGCAGGCGCAGGTTCTCGAACCACTCCATGAAATCGGGGCGAAACATCTGACGCTTGCCGTAGAACGTATTACCGCGCAGCCATGTGGATTCCCCACGGCTCAAGCTTAGCGTGCGGATATGGTCCAGCTGCTCGCGCAACTCACCCTCGTCTATCAATTCAGCCAGCGGCACGTCTTTGGAACGGTTGATCAGGCTGAACGTCACCTGCGTATCGGGCTTGTTGCGGAAGATGGACTGACACATCAAGAGTTTGTAAAAGTCCGTGTCGATCAGCGACCGCACGATGGGGTCGATCTTCCATTTGTGGTTCCAGACGCGGGTGGCGATATCAACCATGATGTATGCTCCGTTAGACCTCTGTTTTGTGGTCTATGACGCGCAGGGGAGCAAGCGGTTAGTCTAGTATGACGCTTGCGTTGCGCATTGCCTGCTTTGCTTCCGCAAGAGAGCCGCCCAGATCGATCGCTCGGCACAAATCGGTACGGACGGTCGTTTTGAACCCCAACTTTGCGGCATCGACGGCGGAGTAATTCACACAGAAATCCAGAGCGAGGCCGACAAGCGTGACGTCAGTCATGCCCCGCGTGCGCAGGTATCCTTCCAGACCTGTCGGCGTTTTGTGATCGTTTTCAAAGAAAGCCGAATAGCTGTCGATGGCAGGGTTGTACCCTTTGCGGACGATCAAATCCGCGGGATCAGTCTCTAACTCTGGATGAAAGGCGCTGCCCTGCGTGCCCTGTACGCAATGATCTGGCCAGAGAACTTGGGGACCGTAAGCCATGTCGATCATGTCGTAGGGGGCTTTGTCTGCGTGGCTCGAGGCAAAGGACGAATGACCCGCGGGATGCCAATCCTGCGTGAGTACAACTGCATCAAAATCCGCCATAATCGCGTTTATACCACTGATAATCGCATCACCATCTGCCACGGCCAGCGCACCACCCGGACAAAAATCGTTCTGGACGTCGATGACTAGAAGCGCGTGCATGGCAAAATCTCTCTGGTGCATTCATCTGGTAAGGTGCTTTTACCGCACTCCCCTCTTGCGCAACAACCCCCGCGCGGCCTATTTGGCATCCCATGTATACAATCGCTGCCCTTTATCACTTTGCCCGTTTTGACAACCCCGAAGCGCTCAAGCCGCCGCTGCTGGAACTGTGTCTAGCGCAGGGCATAACCGGAACGCTCTTACTGGCGCGCGAAGGGGTGAATGGAACCATCGCGGGACCAAGCCAAGACGCCATAGATATCGTCATCAAATACCTACGCGCCCTGCCCGACTGTGCAGCGCTGGAGTATAAGATCTCCCATGCAAAACAGGCACCCTTCGGCAAGATGAAGGTCAAGCTTAAGCGCGAAATTGTGACCATGGGCCAACCGGACGTAGATCCGCGGGCGAGCGTTGGTCATTACGTGGCACCCGCAGATTGGAATGACCTGATCCGCCGCGAAGATGTAGCAGTCATCGACACCCGAAATGACTATGAGGTGGCAATAGGCACTTTTGACGGTGCTGTTGATCCCCAAACTGCCAGCTTTGGCGAATTTCCCGCATGGTGGGAGGCGAACAAACAGCGCTTTCACAACAAGAAGATCGCGATGTTCTGCACCGGCGGTATCCGCTGTGAAAAATCCACCAACTACCTGCTTGGGCAGGGTGTAGAGGATGTCTACCACCTCAAAGGCGGTATTCTGAAATATCTCGAGGACGTCCCCGCTGAACAAAGCACTTGGCGCGGGTCCTGTTTCGTTTTTGATAACCGCGTCAGTGTCGAGCACGGATTGGCGCCCGGGCCGCATTTGCTGTGCCATGGGTGCCGCCGTCCAATCCTCCCTGCGGATACAGAACGGTCGGGATATGAAGCGGGTGTAAGCTGCCATCATTGCGTGGACGAAACGACCGAGGACGACAAAATGCGGTTCCGAGAGCGCCAAAAACAGATGGCGCTGGCAAAGCGCCGCAAGTGGTAGGTTAACCCTTAGATACCAGCTAACACACTGTTAACCAGTCAAAATCACGTTATCAGTTTGATAACTGTTCCACCGCTATTCCTTGTCTCGGGTGAATATAGGTGGTGGATATGAGTGCAGATTCGAATCTTGCGCCAGTCATCATTAAACGTAAGAAAGTCGTCCAAGGGGGCGGACACCACGGCGGTGCATGGAAGGTCGCGTATGCGGATTTCGTGACGGCGATGATGGCCTTTTTTATGTTGATGTGGCTGCTGAACGCGACGACAGAACAACAAAAAGCTGGCTTGGCAGATTACTTCACGCCAACGATACCGGTTGTCACGAACTCTGGTGGCGGGGACGGGGCTTTTGGTGGCGACAGCATCTTTACGGAAAAAACGCTATCTCAAAACGGCACTGGCGCATCAGATAAACGACCTACGCAAGCAGATAAAGCTCGTGGTGCGTCGGGCGATGACCCCTCTGCTGAAGAGCAGGCGGCAGAAGATGAAGTTTTTTCCAGCCTCGATGAATTACTCAAAGGGTTTGGCGGCGAATCTTCGGTGATGGAGAACGCTCTGGAACACATTAACACCCGCATCACAGATGAGGGTTTGGTGATTGAAATTTTCTCCCGCGATAACTTGCAAATTTTTGAGGGTGATAGTGCGACGCCCACCCCTCTACTACGTAACATCGCCTCTTTGATCAGTGAGATCAGTAAAACGGTAACCAACAAAATTGCGGTTAGCGCACACGTACGGGCGCAACCAGTGGTTCGCAAAGAAAACTCTGTTTGGGGTTTGTCATATGAACGTGCAACCCAAATGCGCCTGTTGCTCGAGGCAATGACCATCACGCCGGAACGCATTCAGCGTGTTACAGGCCATGCCGACCGTGAACAAGTCGTACGCAATCCGATGGCGCTTCGTAACGATAGGGTAGAGGTAATTCTGCTGCGCGAGGACCCTTGATCAACAAAAGTACAACGCATTTTATCTGTTAGCCCGGCATTAAATTGTGCCGGGTTATGCACTGTTCAAGATCTTAAATCGGCAGAGCAGAAAGGCGTGTCTATGACAATTTCATCTTCGTTAAATGCAGGTGTTGCAGGGCTTCAATCAAACGCAACGAGATTGGCCAGCATTTCGGATAACATAGCAAACTCGTCCACGTTTGGTTACAAAAGAGTAGAAACCAACTTTGAGTCTATGGTGATCTCGGGCAACGGCGGACGCTACTCTGCTGGCGGTGTGCGCGCTAATACGACACGCCAGATCGATCTGAACGGCTCCCTCGTATCCACTGCCAATGCTACCGATCTGGCCGTACGTGGTCGCGGGATGCTTCCTGTCGGGAAGGTCCCTGACCTCAACGTGGGTAATGGCGATACGAACATGCTGCTCACCAGCACTGGATCGTTCACAACAGATGCTGACGGATATCTAACGACCGATTCAGGATTGGTTCTTCTTGGATGGCCCGCGTTGCCGAACGGTGAAATCCCCACATTCTCAAGGGATACCGACGAAGGTCTTGAGCCTGTTCAGATCAACGTCAACCAATTGACTGGTGAACCGACCACACGCATGTCCCTTGGCGTCAACCTGCCTGCAACAGATACCGTCGCTGGCAGCGTAGGCAACACACAACAGCTGGCGGTAGAGTATTTTGGCAACCTCGGCACCTCGGAGAGTGTCAATGTTACCTTTACACCCACGGTTCCCGGTACAGGTTCCTCAAATGAGTGGACCATGACGCTGACCGATTCAGTCGATCCCGCTGTCACAATCGGTGAATACACGCTCACATTTGACGACAGCCGTACGGCCGGGGGTACTCTTGCATCCGTTGCCACAGTTTCCGGCGGTGCCTACGATCCAGCGACGGGGAGCTTTATCGTTAATGTCGATGGTGGCCCAATTGAAATTGACATTGGCATGATTGGCCAAAGTGACGGTCTAACGCAACTATCTGACACATTTGCGCCCGTCTCAATTACCAAGGACGGGTCACCCGTCGGGAACATGACAAGCGTCGAGGTGGATAAGAACGGCTATGTCCATGCCACATTTGATACAGGCGTTACCCGAACGATCTTCCAGGTACCTCTTGTTGATTTGCCAAATCCTAACGGCATGGTCGCGCTGGATTCCCAGACATTCCGCCCTTCAGTTGAAAGCGGATCCTTCTTTCTGTGGGATGCCAGCGATGGACCGACAGGCGATATCGTCGGCTTTGCGCGTGAGGAATCAACGACAGATGTTGCGAATGAACTGACCAATATGATCCAGACCCAACGCGCATACTCTTCCAATGCAAAGGTTATCCAGACCGTGGACGAGATGCTTCAGGAAACGACCAATATCAAACGATAATCTAACTATGTCGGAGGCGGGCGGTGGTCCTGCCTCCGATCCATCCGAGGGAGAATACAATGTCGATTACCGGAGCTATGAACGCCGCCATCACCGGTTTGCGAACCGCCGCACGCGGGTCAGAAATCGTATCGACAAATATTGCGAATGCGCTGACCCCGAACTACGGTCGGCGCGGTCTCGAGCTGTCTCCCCTGAACTATGGTGCGAGTGGAGGAGTACGCATTGACGCGATTACACGCCAGATGAACGAGGGTGTCGTTGCAGACCGGCGCCTCGCGAATGCAGCACAGCAGAACACGCAAACAGCGGTAAACTTTTTCAGACAGCTGGAAAATGTGACCGGAATTCCTGGAGATGCAGAAGGTCTGAGCGGGAGACTCGCTGCTTTCGAGGAAAGCCTCATTACAGCTGCAAGCAGGCCTGACATGGTAGAACGGCTGGCTGATAGCGTGCGTAGTGCTGGCCGCCTTATCGAGGGTCTTGGCCGCGCGTCGCAGGAAGTGCAAGATATGCGGACAGCTGCCGATGGTGCAATCGCACAGGACGTGTCCACACTAAACACGGCGCTGCAGCAGATCGAGCGCTTGAACATTGATATGGTCTCGACAGTTTCGCGGACGGGCGGGCAAAGCCCTGCGCTTCTTGACCAACGGCAAGCGGTACTGGAAACAATTGGTGCAATCGTTCCGATCAATGTCGTGCCACGTGATAATGGTGCTATTGCGATTTATACCGAGGGCGGGGCAATTCTTGTAGATATCACCGCCGCTGACATCGGATTCGAGCCTCGAAATCTGGTCACAGAGTTTCAGACGCTAGACGCCGGCACATTATCAGGCCTTACGCTTAACGGGCAGGATCTACGTCTCAGCGCAATGAGTGGCGGCAGTTTAGGCGGCAATTTCGCCGTACGGGACACCTATGGTGTGAATGCCCAAACGCAACTTGACGCACTTGCGAGGGACCTGGTTGAACGCTTCTCTGACCCGGGATTAGATGCGACCCGCGCGGCTGGCGATACAGGTCTATTTACCGATGCGGGAGCAGCGTTTGATCCTTTGAATGAAGTGGGTCTCAGCGGACGTCTTGCGATCAATGACGCTGTCGATCCATCTTCTGGCGGTGAGATCTGGCGCCTGCGCGATGGCCTTGGAGCAGCAGCACCTGGCCCGGCGGGTGAAGCGGGATTGTTGAACGATATGCTTGGTGCGCTTGAGACCAACCGGATGCCTGCATCCGGCATATTTGGACCGGGTGCACAGAGCGCTGCGAACCTTATTTCAATATTTGATGGGCTTCTTGCATCCACCCGAACCGGTGCAGAGCAAGACATGACATTCACAGCGGCAAGATTGAATGAGCTTACACAGCTTCAATTGTCGGATGGTGTCGACACTGATCAGGAACTTCAGAACTTGTTGATCCTTGAGCAAGCTTATGCCGCCAACGCCCGTGTCATTCAGGCGGCCGATGAAATGCTGGAAATCGTAACGAGGTTGTAAAAATGGTAGTGAATGCATTGGGAGATATGGCGCAAGGATATGCCATGCAGACGCGCAATGGCGCGCTGAAAAACGACATCCAGAGGCTTACGCTAGAGCTTTCCTCGGGTCGCGTTGCAGATGTTCGCAAAGCAGTAGGTGGTGACTCGGCCTATCTCAACGATCTCGAGCGAAGTCTGACAAAGCTCGATGGCTATAATCTTGCGACACGCGAAGCGGGCCAATTCGCTGAAGGTATCCAAAATGCCTTGTCGCAAATCACTACGCTAAATTCATCGCTCCGCGATACGCTCATCACTTCGCAAAGCTCTGCACTTGGAGAAAATTCGGAGAATGTTCTCGCTCAGGCAAAAGGCACACTTGATGACATGATCGCCGCACTCAACACGACTGTCGGTGGAAGATCCCTTTTTGCAGGGAACGCGACTGAAGTTGCGGCAGTAGCACCAGCCAATGATCTGCTCGCAGCGCTCAGCGGAGCAGTGGCTGGTGCGGGGAGTGTGGATGATATTCTTGTCGCCGCGCAGGCGTGGTTTGACGATCCTGCAGGCTACGCTGCGACTGCATATCTTGGTTCGGATATGTCACTGTCCCCAATGTCACTTTCACAAGATGAAACCGCAACATTTGATTTGCGTGCAGATGATCCAGTTCTACGCAATGCATTAAAGAACGTTGCATTGATGGCTCTTGCGGATGATCCCACACTCGCTCTAACTACCGCACAAAAGAACGAGCTGTTTCAGAAATCAATACCAGGCGTGTTGGACGCAGACGATCCAGTTATCGACCTAGCGGCAAGAACGGGGTTTTCCGAAAGCAGGATTGAATCTGCTAAAGTGCGGAATGAATCAGAGCGAACCTCCCTTGAAATGGCGCGCAATGATCTGCTTGGGGCAGACCCCTTCAAAACTGCTACAGAACTGGAGCAAGTCCAATTTCAACTACAAAGCCTTTACGCCATCACATCCCGCATGTCTCAGCTCTCATTGGTGAACTTCCTGTGAAAATAATCGCAAGCATCGTACTGTGTCTTGGATTGTTGATGATCCTTTTGGGGCCAGCTCAGGCCAGCTCGGTCCGGATCAAGGACTTGGTGGATTTTGACGGTGTGCGGGGCAACGATCTTGTGGGGTATGGCCTTGTGGTAGGATTGGATGGCTCCGGCGATGGCCTGCGAAATGCCCCCTTCACCGAAGATATTATGACCAATATTCTTGAACGTCTTGGCGTAAACGTAACCGGTGAACAATTTCGCCCGAAGAACGTTGCCGCTGTATTGGTCACCGCAACACTGCCCCCTTTTGCCCGCGCAGGAGGTCAAATTGACGTCACAATTTCAGCAATCGGTGATGCGAGCAGTCTTCTGGGGGGAACACTCATAATGACCCCCATGAATGCTGCTGATGGTGAAATATATGCGGTTGCTCAGGGTACAATTATTGCAGGCGGTGCCACCGCAGAAGGGGACGGAGGACAGGTTACCCAAGGCGTCCCAACTTCGGGCACCATTCCGTCTGGCGCGCGTATTGAGCGTGAAATCGAGTTTCAACTCAGTTCTCTAACAGATCTAAGGTTGGCGCTGAGAGAGGCGGATTTTACAACAGCAGGCCGGATTGAGCAGGCTATCAACCGTAGTTTCGGCCGAGGTGTGGCCATTATGATGGATAGCGGGACTGTTCTACTCAATATACCAGCAACCAAAATGAAATCCGTAGCCCATGCTCTGGGCAGAATCGAAAATATTGAGGTAAAACCAGAACGCAAAGCGCGCGTTGTGGTGGACCAACGTTCAGGCACCATCGTAATGGGGGAAGACGTCAGGATCTCTAGGGTTGCTGTAAGTCAGGGCAATTTGACATTGCGAATTCAGGAAGAACCACTCGTCGCCCAACCCAATCCATTTGCTGAAGGTGAAACTGTTGTTGTCCCTCGTACACGTGCCGCGATTGAAGAAGAGCCAGGGATTGGATTGGCGGAGATTCCGTCAGGTGCATCTCTTTCAGAAGTCATCGCTGGCCTCAATGCGCTGGGGGTCTCACCGCGTGATATGATAGATATCCTTAAGAGTATTAAAGCAGCTGGCGCTCTTCACGCTGAGTTTGTTGTCCGGTGAAGTTTAACTGAAAATCTTAATCTCCTTATGAAAAAGAGCCGTCAGGCCCGGCCAGACGCCGTATTTCGCAAGGAAAATCGCGCATACCGCCGCATGGGTAATCTTTGCAACTGCTAACATTTGCGCAATCAAGACACCAGTTCGAGGCCCGACGATCCAGACGCAGCATAGAAATACAAGAAGTGTTATGATGCGGATGAGATCGCATAGCCTCCGCTGGCCGACGGAACTCATCAATAAGGTTGATGCGCCAAAGAGTACTGCAGTCGACTGGCCGACCACCAGCCAGATGACAACTTCACCAAACGAAGCATCAAGCTCCGGTAAATGTCCGAAGACCCGATGCGCAACACTCAGTGAAATTATTGCCAACGCACCAGACACCATCAAATATGACAAATTTACCCTTGCAGCTGCAGCCCGAAATGGGGCTTGCAGTTCATCCTCTGCCAGAAAAGCAAGGTGTCCACCCAATCGACGTTCAAGAACTACTAAAGAAACAGGTATGCCCAGCGATATCATCTTTGCACAAAGATATGCGAAAAGATGTTCTTCTGATAGCAGCCAGGGAACTATCAAAAGATCAGCTAAGTACGGAGCAATACGCGCTTTACCGTTCAAGCGATCGCAGTTCTTCTGCGCAGTTTTTCTGAGACAAATCACCCTTTAACTCCCACCCAATTGCCACCCCTGGCACTAGTGGACTGTTGTAAGGTGAAGGGTTTTCGATATTGCTAATATTATCGCTCAAATACGCCATAGCCGGTATCAGCGATTCAACTCTTTTCCGAAGCTATTCCTTTATGAGAGTTTTTAGAAATAGCTTCTGACCAAGCTACCTGCGATGAGTGCCCATCCATCTGCAACAACGAAAAATGCAAGCTTGAAGGGTAGCGATACCACAGCGGGAGGTACCATCATCATCCCCATAGACATTAAAATAGCGGCAACTACGAGATCTATTATCAAAAACGGTAGATAAATTAGAAATCCAATTTGAAAAGCACGTGATATTTCTGATAGCATGAAACTTGGCACCAAGACAGAAAGTGGGGCCTCAGGGCTCGGTGATGCTGAGACAGTTTCCGATCTTAATTCGGCCAGCGCAAAGAAGGTTTCTGGGTCGAGGCGTGCCGCCATGAATTCCCGAAACGGCTCTAGCGTCAGAAAGAATGCTTCTTCAACATCAATTTCTTCACGCGTAAGAGGCCCTAACCCATTTGCCCATGCCGATGAGAACACGGGCTCCATAATAAAATAGGTCAAGAACAGTGCAAGGCTGACAATCAACATATTTGGAGGAGACTGCTGCAGGCCAATACCTTGCCGCAATATGGAAAGCACAGTTATCAGAAAGGGAAAACACGTTACCATAATAGCAAGGCCAGGGGCCAAGCTGAGCACTGTAATGAGGACAAAAAGCTGAATAGTCCGCGCTGACAGCGAGCCATCTTCCCCAAGCGATATAGATAGATCTTGTGCCATCACGGTCTGGGGCAATGCCAGTGCAAGCAGACCAATGACAGCGAGAGGTATACACTGTCTCATCAGCTACCCTGCTTCGTGTTCACTATCTCTGTCAGACGTACAACGAGTTGTCCTTCTTCCGCGCCTTCCGCTTCTTCAAGCGTTCCGCGCGCAATCAGTTTATCGCCCACATATAGCTCAACAGGATCATCCACACGGCGATCCAACGTGAGAACGGCATTTTCTCCAAGCATTACCAGATCCCGAACCAGAGGGCGTGCTTTTCCAACACAGACGGTGATTTCAATGGGGACGGACGTAAACGGATTCGAGGAGTCGGTCGCTAGTGAAGTTTGGTCATTCATTGTTGAGCTCCCTTTCTGAATGAAAGTTGAAAGCGGTCATCGCAGCTGTAATCTCATCACAAACGGCGCTTAAATTAATCTCACGCTCACTATTATCGATGGATACAAACAGCTGATGGAGCGTAAGAGTGCTGTCTTCAACAACCGATACTGGCAATTTGAAGTTGCCCTGCTCCAGAATTTCTTCAATCGTTGAAAAGTCTCTATCAGATACCCGAATCGTCACTCTCGTCTCGGTTTGTTTCTCGGAAAGATCAACAAGTTGTCGAATCACGTGCGCTCGAAAGCCTGCTGTAGCCACCGGTGGCAGCAGCGCTTTGATCACCTGTTCAAACATCGGCTTTAGTCCCCGATTCACTTGGGCGACCGCCTCTTCATAGGTAAATGATAAATCTCTAAGCGTGTTCAGAATTTCTTCTGCGACATTCTTGTGCTCACTCTCGTGGTTCCTTTCGGCATCGGTCCAGCCCGCTTGATATCCCTCCTCAAAGGCCTCGAGCTTTTGATCCTCAACACGCTCCAGTGGCACGGAATCAATAAGTTCGCCGTCAGGCCCGAAGGGGCTAAAATCCGCGTATCGGTGTGAAATCGACGTCATACTTTTTCATCCCTTTCTTCAAGCCATCCGCGTAATATCTCGACTGTTTCCTCTTGCCGTTCGCCAATCATATTTCGAAGACGATCAACCGGATCTGCTCCATCTGCTAAGGAAGGACTTAACGGTGATATTTCACCACTGAACGCTCCAAGCGCCTCGGGGCTGCCCAAGTCTTCAGCTTCAAAAACAGTCGGCAAATTATTGGCATTAGGATCTTGGGCTAGATCGAGCTGTGTCGAACTAGAATCTTCTGGGGCTTCCAAAGAGGGCGTAGGCTCGGACTGTCGGCTCAATACGGGGCGAACAACGAATAGGCCCAAGATCAGCGTGACAACGGCGAGAACGAGCATCTGGAGCGCCGAAAGAAGGTCCAGATCGATCTGACCCAAAAGCGATGTACTTGCAGATGTGCCGGAAGGCGCAACACTTTGAAGAGCCATTGATTTTAGGGTTATGACATCTCCGCGATCAGCGTCAAAACCTACAGCTGAGGAGACTAATTCTCGTAGCGCTTCCATTTCCGCAGGTTCACGTGGCTGGGAAACAGGCTCTCCGAGCTCATTGATAGATGCGGTTTCATTCACAAGCACGGCAACTGAAAGCCGCTTGATCGCTCCGGGTGCGCGAACCACCTCCCGCTCTGTCTCAGAGACTTCGTAATTTATCCGCTCTCGTGTTTCACTATTTTGGGAAGATGATGTGTCGCCACCCCCTGCGCCTTCTTGATCAGGTAGGTTGCTGGCCACGGTTACGTCACCACCACCTGTACCTTCTGCCGTGTTTGTTCGCTCTTCGGTATCACTACTAATTGCAACACGACCTTCGGGATCAAAGCTACGTTCGCGGATTGATTCACTCTCGGTGACTGTATCTACGCTCACCTCAACAACCGCATTTCCAAAGCCGACACGCGCCTCTAGCAACCGCTGGACCCTGTCACGGAGTACTTGCGCTTTATCGTCACCTCCAACAGTAGGCGCGCTCTCCTCCGTAGCTCCGATAAGTGTCCCGTTTGCATCGATCACCGCAACATCATCGGGCGAAAGCCCCGCTACCGCTGAAGCAATCAGAAACCGTACAGCCTTACCTTGAGCTGCTGAAATTGCGCCTCCGTTTGGCGTGAGCGAAACAGAAGCCTTCGGTGTTACACCACGCTGAAAGGGGTTCGATCCTGTACTTGCGATATGAACCCGTGCCAACGCAATCGCGGGGCTAGCTACGATAGTCCGCGCAAGCTCCCCTTCTTTTGCGCGCCAATACGCAGCATCAAACATCTGACTTGTCGTACCGAACCCTGTCAGTTGGTCGAGTAGCTCATAACCGCGATTTCCATTCGCGGGCAGTCCCTCGCTCGCAAGAGTAAGGCGAAGTTGATCGCGCTCTTTACTATCGACAAAGATGGACCCTCCGCGAACATCGAACGCCACGCCGCGTTGCTCGAGGGATCGAACAACATCACCCGCAGCGCTGCTCTCCAAACCAGCATAAAGCAATGTCATGCTGGGAGCTGTGGTCATGCGTGCCATAGCGAGAATTGCAAGAAACATCGCCACTGTTGCCGCGATTACAATAAGTTGTCGCTTGATCCCAAGTTTCAACCAGACATTCAGGTACTGCTGCACAATCGCCTCCGTCACGCCAGACGTTCTGCCTAGCTTCCCAGAGACAAATGACTCATCGGGCTTAACAACCCGTTAGTGCAATCCAGTCTATATCGATTGAAGAACAAAGGATGAAAACGATGGCAAACGCAGATATCACACCAGAAGACATTCCTTCAAAAAACTCCAAATTGCCAATTATCATTGGCCTTGTACTCGCCCTCATTGGTGGTGGCGGCGGTTTCTACGCGACATGGTCAGGTGCGATTCTCCAAGCGGATAAAACCGCAGACGAGGCTTCTTCTGATAGCCTGAAAGTTCAGGATTCGTTTGGCGACATCGCCTTTGTCCCCGTTGAGCCCATGACGATTTCCGTTGATTCTCAACCCGAAGACAAATTGTTGCGGTTTCGCGCGCAATTAGAGGTCCCGAAAGCCTATGAAGATGACGTCACTAAATTGCTGCCGCGCGTAGTCGACGTACTCAACAGCTATTTACGTGCATTGGAAGTTGCCGATCTCGAGAATCAGGCCGCCCTCACGCGGCTGCGTGCGCAGATGCTGCGGCGCGTACAAGTAGTCACAGGACCAGAACGCGTCAACGACTTCCTCATCATGGAATTCGTACTTACTTAAAGGAGCCCATAATGGAAATTTTTGCGGATTTACTTCTGGCACTCGGGGCTTTTGGAGCTGGCGCGTATTGCCTGATTTTAGGCCGTCGCTTGAATCGCTTCAACGATCTGGAAAAAGGTGTCGGCGGAGCTGTAGCCGTCCTGTCTGTTCAGGTTGATGACCTAAACAAGTCACTTGTTAGCGCTCAAGAAACTGCAGCTACTTCTGCGAAAACTCTTACCGAACTGACAGAACGCGCGGAAGATATGTCACGTCGACTAGAGCTACAGATGGCCTCATTGCATGATATTCCACAAGACAAAGAGCCTGAAGCACCTTCGCGGGAAGAGCCATTAGAACCTCCCAAGCCATCAACTACCCCAATGTTTTCGCGGCGCGTTCAGTCCATTAATCCGGAGGAAGCAGTATGAGAATGACAAGAGTGGCAAGCATACTGGCGAAAACGAAACGGGTGTCCGTCACACTCATCGCCACACTGCTTTTCGGTTCCGCCTGTATAAGACTTCTCACAGGAACAAGTGAAGTATTCGCACAGGATTCACAACTTCCCAATGCAATGGTGCCACCAATCGCGCCGTCCAACACGCCTAATACTCAAAAAGATACCAAGGATTCGACAAATACGAAAAATCTCGAATCTCTGGAACGCAACGACCTATCAGGATTAGTAAAATCATTATCAACCCGCGAAAAAGTGCTACTGGAACGTGAGCAAAAGCTTGAAATGCGGTTGAAAGCGCTCTCTATCGCAGACACTGAAATTGAGAAGCGCCTTAAGATATTGACCGGGGCTGAAGAGGCGCTGCGTAGCACTCTCGCACTGGCCGATCAAGCTTCTGAGAAAGACCTTCTTAGGCTCACATCTGTCTATGAAAATATGAAACCAAAAGAAGCAGCAGCGCTCTTTGAGGAAATGGAGCCAAATTTTGCTGCAGGTTTTCTTGGGCGGATGCGCCCGGATGTGGCAGCTTCCATAATGGCTGGTCTAACACCGCAAGTTGCATATTCAATTAGCGTCATACTCGCAGGCCGAAACGCAAACGTTCCGAAAACTTAGTCTGCCTTCAAGCATATACATACAGATACAAACCTTCGCCTTCAGATTTAAATTGAGGATAACATGTTCGGACTTATCGGTATTATAACAATCTTGGGCATGGTATTCGGGGGGTACCTTCTTGCCGGCGGTAAAATGGGTATCATTCTTAAGGCTTTACCCTTCGAAGCGATGATGATCTGTGGGGCTGCTGCAGGTGCATTCCTGATTAGCAATGATATGCCAGCAGTGAAACATACGCTTAAAGATATAAGTAAAGTTTTCAAAGGTCCAAAATGGAAACATGAAGACTATACAGACCTTCTTTGTCTTCTCTTTGAGCTTATCCGGCTAGCAAGGCAAAATCCAGTTGCAATAGAAGAACATATTGAAGGCCCCGATGAGTCTTCTATTTTCTCGAAGTATCCTAAAATTCAATCAGATAAAGAAGCTATCGCTTTGATATGTGACACAATGCGATCTGCATCAATGAACTATGATGACCCACATCAAGTTGAGGAAGTCCTAGAAAAGCGAATAGACGCAAACCGCGAGCACGCACTGCATTCTAGCCACGCCATTCAAGTTGTCGCTGACGGGCTACCCGCCTTGGGTATCGTTGCAGCTGTGCTGGGAATCATCAAGACTATGGGCTCCATCGATCAGCCTCCAGAGGTCCTTGGTAAACTTATCGGCGGGGCACTGGTCGGTACGTTCTTGGGCGTATTTCTAGCGTATGGATTTGTCGGCCCATTCGCAGCAAAAGTGAGCGATGCTACAAAAGACGAGGCAAACTTCTATCAGCTTATCAGGGAAGTCCTAGTTGCAAACCTGCACAATCACGCCACGAATATCTGTATTGAAGTCGGTCGACAGAATACACCCTCCCATTGCCGGCCAAGCTATAGTGAGCTTGAAGATGCGCTGAAGGCCTTAAAGCAGGAAGTAGCATGAAGTTATTAGCATTTTTCCTGCCACTAGCTCTTTTGGCGGCACCAGTCTCACATGCAGAGCCACTTATAATTAGATCAGGCGACCATGCTACATTTAGCCGAATAACTATCCCTTTGCCGTCCACTCAGGACTGGGAAGCAACGCAAACAGAGAAGGGTGTGGAAATTTATCTCCCCGAATTTACTCAAGGCTTTGATACAAGAAGTGTATTTATGCGGATGCGATCAGATCGAATTTCGGCAATAGGAAAAACAGAAAGTAGACTTCTATTTAGCGTAAATTGCGACTGCATTGCTTCAGCGTTTGTAAGTGGCCAGCTTCTCGTTCTCGATATCGGCGATAGAGGTTCCAAGCTTACTGGTCCATTGCTAGAAGGCCCTAAGAACCAAAGGCCTCGGGTCGAGGCCGGTACCGTTTTCGGTGTACAGCGAAGACCCACTATTCCATGGCTTGGAAGCCCCCCACCATCATATTACCCCCATGTTTCCGACCCCATAAACTCACCGGTAGTCGCAAGTAGTGAAAACAGCCAGGAAGAGAACGTTCTGCGGGAGGTTGAAAGAACGCTAGTAGCAGAAGTGGCAAACGCGGGATCTTCTGGACTACTTCAAGCCAGTCCTGGATCAAATCGATCGCAGACAGGATCAACGAGTCTTCGACAACAGCCACCGACCCTCAAAGCACAGGAATTGCCTGAGATACTACAATCCCCATCTCAGAATATTAGAGTGATCAAAGGCTTTGATCTTCCTAGCGATAATAAAGGTTTGCCTTCTGACGGCGCTTCTCCTGCATTCATCTGTCCTGATGACGGCGCTTTTGCCATTGAGACTTGGGCCCAAGAGACTAGTTTCTCCGAACAAATTGGCTCGGCGCGAAAAAACATGATGAATGCGCGTGATAGTTTAGTCCATTCAGCGACTATTCAACTTGCTAAATCATATATATATCATGGTTTTGGAGCAGAAGCACTCGGCGCCCTCGATATGCTTGATCATCGAACATCTAGTGAGGCAGGCTTAGCCACTATAGCCCATATACTTGAGTACGGTTCTGCCCCTTCCAGCTCCTTGCGGCATCTCACAGAATGCAAAACAAATTCAGCGCTCTGGGCTATCATGGCGTATCGAGAACTTCCTTCTGATATCGCTGTAAATACCGCTGCCGCTATGCGCGCACTTAACCGTCTACCTCACAATTTGCGGACAATTATTGCACCCGGGTTAAGCGATCGACTCCTGAAGTATGGCAATTCAAGTGCAGCAGCCGCCGCACTGCGGAGTATTCAAAGACACAGCGCGCCCCTCTCGCCAGATGCTGAGATGGCCCGAATATCGCTGCAACCTGTTGACAGCGACTCACTGCAAGCCTCACTGAGCGAAGTGGTGCTATCGAATGGAGCTCGTTCACCAGAGGCTCTTGCGAAACTTGTGAAGTCTAAATTAACCAATAATGACGCGATCCACACAGATACATCATTGCTTCTAGATGCTTACAGCCAAGAATTTCGTGGAACAGAAATCGGAGATACGCTTCAGCAACTACGCATTCAGGCGCTTGCTCAAAACAAAAAATATGAAGAAGCTTTTGCAGCGCTTCGTAGCTTAGCCCCATCCCTATCACCAGATGTGGATGCTAGACTAAAAACCACCATTATGCAGAAGGTCACTCTCAACGGCGATGATTCAACGTTTATACAGCAGGTTTTTCGGCAGGGCATTCTCGATAGTGACACCCTGCCGGATACTGTTCGTATGGAGATCGCGGGTCGCCTGCTGGATTTAGGCTTCGCACTTGAAGCACAGAAAGTAATCAAGAAAAACTCAAGTCACTCAAGCACCAGACGCCAAAAAGTTCTGTCCGCCCGTGCCGCGCTCGCCTTGCGGCAGCCATTTCAAGCATTGGCCGACATAATGGGAGTAGAAGGCCCAGAAGCAGCGCAAATAAGGGCCGAGGCCCTGCAAAGGACTGGCCAATACGTTCAGGCGTTCACGGCGTATTTGCAAAGCGGATCCAACACCGAAGCTATCGAAGCTGCCTGGCTAGCAGACGATTGGCAGGGTATCATTACACAAGACACACCAACATTCGGCGGAATAGCGATGCTATTACAAGAAGACCAAAACCAGGGAGCTGAAGACGTTGGGCAGCTCGAAAGCGCCGCAATTGCGCTTAGTGAGAGTAGTACTGCGCGCGAAGTTCTTGAAAACCTTCTCGCGGATGAGACGCTAGACCTGCAACCTGATTCTGGAAGCTTTTGACCCACTAAGACCAGCTTAGCGGCCATTTGAAGAACTTTTCAATTGATTTTCTCATACTCAGACTTTCGCTGCTATCCATAACCAATTGTAAGTGATTGCCTACTATTTCATTAGATATAGAAGGAAAATTTCATGAACCTTTCAATTGGTGCTCTTTTTCAGCCAACCGTTTTACTCACACTCGGTCTAATGGCGATCATCGTTATGATGATCTTGCCAATGCCACCTTGGGTACTGGACATTGGACTTGCTGCTTCCTTCGCGTTAGCGATATTAATATTTACAACTACTCTGTTCATTGAACGTCCGCTTGATTTTTCGGCATTTCCAACTGTGCTGCTTGCGTCCTTAATGCTCCGCCTATCTCTCAATATCTCCTCAACAAAGCTCATCATCGGTGAAGGTCACACAGGCACAGATGCCGCAGGAGACGTTATTGAAGGCTTCGCCCAGTTTGTCATGGGTGGCTCCATTTTTTTAGGTCTTGTTGTTTTTTGCGTCCTACTGATTGTCAATTTTATGGTTATCAACAAGGGCGCGACCCGCATGGCGGAGGTTGGTGCGCGATTCGCACTCGATGGGATGCCAGGAAAACAGATGGCAATTGATGCGGATATGTCGGCAGGAGCCATTTCGCATCTCGAGGCAAAGGACCGTAGATCTCAAGAACAACAAGAAACAACTTTCTTTGGCTCACTGGATGGAGCCTCTAAGTTTGTTAAGGGTGACGCAATCGCAGGCCTCTTAATCACCCTTCTGAATCTAGTCGCGGGCTTGATCATGGGCACTCTTGTCCATGGTATGCCAATTAGTGCAGCTTTCGAAACCTATGCAATCTTGACAGTAGGTGATGGGCTCGTTTCCCAGATCCCTGCTGTAATCATCTCGATCTCATCTGCACTATTGTTGGCAAGAGGTGGAGCAAAGGGGGCGACAGATCTCGCCATTTTTTCTCAGTTAGGCAAACATCCTGCCGCGCTTGCAACAGTCTCAGCACTCCTAGCACTCTTTGCATTGGTGCCCGGCATGCCCTTTCTACCATTCATCTCAGGAGCGATACTTCTGGGATTTCTATCTTACAGGGCGTTTCATCGACGTTCACGAGAGACAGAGGAGTCACTGGAAACTCCAAATGAAGAAGCACAGCCCAGTGAAAAACTGTTGGGTGACGTACTTGAACTGGACGATGTGCATGTCGAGTTCGCGCCTGATCTGATTGGTATTATTCTTGATCCTGGAACAGGTCTAGACGCGCGGATCGTTAATATGCGCACACATGTTGCGTCAGTTTTTGGCGTTATCCTTCCCGAAATACGGCTGACCGATAATCCCAATCTTCCGCAGGGGACATACGTTCTGCGCATCCAAGGTGTCGAGCAAGCGCGTGCCGTGGTGAACCCCAACGAGATTTTGGCACTGGCACCGGAAGACCCTGATCAGTTACCAAGCGGTGTTGACACAGTTGAGCCAGTTTATGGGGCGCCCGCGCGATGGATTAATTCGAAGGGTGAGGAAGAGGCAGCCATGGCTGGCATTACTCTCGTAGCCCCCGTGGAAGTTCTAGCTACGCATCTTTTAGAGGTCATAAAGCGAAATTTCCCTCGCTTGTTGACGCTCAAGTCACTGCGGCGCCTTCTGGCAGAGATGGTGAATATTTCTTCTCCAACCCGCGCTGATGCAAATAGAAAGCTGCTAGACGAGCTCATACCAGACAAAGTACCAATTGATGTTCTGCACTCGGTATTGAGGCTCCTGTTGGCAGAGCAAGTATCAATCCGAAATCTCCCCCTGATCCTTGAAGCTACTGCAGAAGCACGCGGGCAAAATGCCAGACCGGAAGCAATATGCGAACTGGTCAGGCAACGGCTGGGATTTCAGTTGATCGCGGAAGTCAGGCGGGAAGACGGGACGTTGCCACTCATACAGCTTGCACCAGAATGGGAAGATACGTTTTCCTCGTATCAAGTAGATGCGGAGAGGGGTCTCGATATCGCTCTCCCACCAGATCTATTCAATCAACTCGCAGACGGTATTTCAGAGAAGCTCAATGAAGCAAATAAGCATGGAGTATTTCCGGCGGTCATCACAAATACTCGAAGACGGCGCTTCATACATACAGTCATGCGAACGAAAGGAGTGAACACGCCCATCTTCTCATTCGAGGAAATTGGCGTGGATGCAAGGCCATCACTAGTAGGAGTGGTCCCTGCATGATTGAAGCTATTGCTGAACTGTTTGAATTGACAGAGATTATTCTTTGGCAATGGTTCACTGTATTTCTTCGGGTAGGTGCGTTAGTGAGCCTCCTTCCAGCATTTGGTGAGCAGTCAGTTCCCGCTCGCGTAAAGCTCGGGATTGCACTGTCATTTACTATGATCACCGCACCTGCAGTCTCGGTTCCTACCCTGACAATGGACCTCGATATGATGGTATGGGTGTCAATTACCGAGACTCTCGCTGGTCTGTTATTGGGGATCAGCATTCGGCTATTTATCCTTGGATTACAAACGGCAGGTTCTATCGCTGCCCAATCAACATCGCTTGCACAAATTCTCGGCGGTGCTGTGGCAGAGCCTGTTCCTGCCATGGGTCACATACTCGTCCTTGGCGGTCTCGCCCTCGCTGTTATGATGGGACTGCATATCCGCGTGACTGAATTCGTCATCTTTTCATACGAAATTCTACCAGTTGGCCAACTTCCTTCTGGCGTCGATGTATCGGCATGGGGGCTGAGCCAGATTAGGCGAGTTTTTGCACTTGCATTCACACTTGCCGCTCCCTTTGTCATTTTATCGGTGCTCTACAACGTAGCGCTTGGCGTAATTAACAAGGCGATGCCTCAGCTCATGGTCGCATTTGTCGGCGCACCAGTGATAACTGCGGGCGGCCTCGCGATACTCTGCCTGTGTGCACCTGTTCTCCTTACTACCTGGCTCGAGGCACTGAATAGCTTTCTGGCCAACCCTTTGAGTTTGGCTCCATGAGTACCGACCAAGATTCTAGTGACAAGAGCTTTGACCCGACTCCTCAAAAGCTACTCGAAGCAAGAAGGAAGGGGGACGTTGCAAAATCGAACGACCTGCTGACGGCTTGCGCATATTTGGGACTGTTGGTTGGACTCTTCGGTATAGGGACCGCGGGCCTACTAAAGACCGGCATGGCACTGAAGGTTCTAATTGACCGATCCTCCGAACTAGCCTTGCTATTCTCCAAGGGAAGCGCGACCACCCTTTCCGCAGGGCTTTTGCAGGACATATTTTGGGGCCTTGCACCAATTTTTGGCTTACCTGCTCTTGGGGTCATACTTGCACTATTCGCTCAAAATGCGTGGGTCATCGCACCAAGTAAGCTGGAACCAAAATTAAACCGGATCTCGCTTATCGCAAATGCCAGAAACAAATTTGGGCGTGACGGGATATTCGAGTTCCTGAAGAGTTTTACTAAGCTAGTAATTTATTCCTGCATGCTAGCACTGTTTATCTACGTTTGGTTGCCAGAGATGATTTCTGTGGTTCAGACAGACCCGAATACTGTTATCTCTTTATTGCTGAGGACATGCTTTGGCTTTCTAAGTGTGGTGGTTATTGTATCTGGCATTATTGGGGCCATCGATGCCCTGTGGCAGCATGCCTCGCATCTCCGCAAGAACAGAATGTCTCGTAAAGACATTACTGACGAGGCGAAAGATAGCGAAGGGGACCCACATCAGAAACAAGAAAGGCGCCAAAGAGCGTTTACAGCATCACAAAACCAAATGATGCGAGATGTGCCAACAGCTGATGTAATTATTGTAAACCCAACACACTATGCCGTCGCACTGAAATGGAGTCGCCTACCTGGTCAGGCACCCGTGTGTATTGCCAAAGGTATCGATGAGATCGCCTTCAATATCCGTCGGATCGCAGCTGAAAACGGCGTTCCAATTCACTCTGATCCACCCACGGCCCGAGCTCTATTTGCGGGCGTAGATATAGGCTCACAAATCCGCCAAGATGATTTCGCGCCTGTCGCCGCGGCAATACGATTTTCTGAAGCAATTCGGCGAAAGGCAAAAGGTGCTGTATGAAGAAATTGCGGACTCTTAAGGATATGAACTTGCTCGTTGATATGAAGTATCGAAAGGATACAGAGGCCTTTAGCAAGCTACTTCAGCAAGAAGAAATGCTCCGCAACTCCCTTATCAAGCTTGATCAATATCGCGCTGAGGGGGGCCATGATCATAACTATCACCAAAGAGCAATTGGGGCCGACATCATGTGGCACGCTTGGGTTGGCAAGAAGAAGCAAGAGATCAACCAAAGACTTGCTCATGTACTAGCGAAAAAAGAGCTATGCCGCGAACAGGTCAAAGCTTCATACGGCAAGGTTCTGGTAACCAGAGAGCTTGCAACGGCACATAGCCTCCAGACCCAGAAGCGGAAAGCACAGATACAGCTGCTGAATGCAATTGGGGCGCATGCGAACCCATTGCTTACGGACAAAGCTAACTAGGAAAGCCCACTCCACTATATGTCTATTCTTTGACCTATATCCGCTGAGTAGGCACTTTAATCTTTTTGCGCCTACAAATACTCGAACATAGTTCACCCGCCTTATGACACGGCATAGACGGTTTCCATTATTTATGTCGGTCGAGGAAATTCGAACTATTTTGGCTATAGCGTAGTGTTTATCGTAAGAATTGATAAAAGGCCCAGACGAATAGCGAAGCATAAATTGTTTTCAGGCGCCCCCCACTACGCCCTAAGGAAGGGGTTCCACAAGTGGTACATGCTTTCACCGGCGAAAGACTGATTACATGGAAGCCATATTTGATCGTTTTTAGTCACAACGGGCAATTAAGGGAAGATTGCGTTCGTCAAGATTTCTACTATCGTATTGTCCTAGGCGCTATCCGTGTTATCAAACCAGATGTCGCATATCAGCGTCTAGTGAAACCAGAATGACCCGGATAAGTCTTACAGATCATTCGGATTGGGCCTCCGCAATGAGATCGATCGAAATATTTAGACTGGATGCTAATAGTCTTGCCTAGCGATTTCAACAATGAGGACATCCTTCACCTTCTCTCCACTTATATCTCGTTGTGCAATTTCTTTAAGTGCTATTCTTAAAGGTTTGAGCGTTTCAGCGTCAGTAAAATTTCCTTCAAATCCACCAATGTTCGCGTGATCAAACAACACCTGCAGGAAACTATCTCTTAGTTTCGGTTCACGAAGAAGTACCTCTTCACTGGCACCAGCAGAGAGCTCTAAACTCAGGGCCATCACCACAAGCGAGGCTATCTTGTCCTCTTTGATAATTGGCACGACAAACTGATTGCTGAGTTGAAGGAACTCATTCGGTTCTTTCTCTTCATCGCTCTCGACAGCATCATCTTTGCTTTCGACATCTGCTTTTTCTTTTTCTCCGGCAGGACCTTCAGGGAGTTCCAAGCCAGCGTCGATTGTGGATGCTTCCGGCCGCAAGAATATTCCTGCACCAACACCAGCGCCAATTCCAACAAGCAGTAGAACGAGAGGAATAATTTTTTTCACAGTTAAACGCTCCTTTTAGAATGGCAAAACTGCGTCTAGGACTTGTTGGCCGATACGAGGCTGCTGCATGTCGCTGATCTGACCACGCCCTCCGTAGGAAACCCGCGCAGAGGCAATTTTGTCATAGGTTATTTCATTTTGTCGCGAGATGTCTTCAGGTCTAACAAAACCGGTAACCATCAACTCTCTTAGCTCGAAATTTACGCGCAGTTCCTGACTGCCAGATATGGACAGCACACCGTTTTGCAATACGTCGACGACAGTCGCTGCTATCCGCAACTCTAGCTTTTCATTGCGGCTCACCGAGCCATCTCCTGAAGAGTTGCTTTGCGAGCTTAACCCAACCAGTTCATTTGACGTTGCACCTTCAGGGAGCGCTTCATCGAGGCGCTGCGGAATGCCGATCAAGCCAGGAATACTAAGATTCTCTGAACCAGAACGGCTACGATCGGACGAGTTGGAGATCTCTGCACTGTCGTCAATTTCAATCACAACAGTAAGAATGTCGCCACGTACTACCGCACGGCGATCACCGAGCAAGGATGCACGGGACGGCGACCACAAAGAGGCAGCATCGACGGGCCTTTGGTCAAGAACCACAGCAGGAAGGCCTGGATCAACCATCGCGCGTACTTCTGGAGCATCCATCGGAGGAGTAAAACTGGGTGCTTTGCCAATATGGTCCGAACGACCATTGCATCCCACGGTTAACCCCAAAACGGCAATACCCCCCCATTTCACAAGCATATTCATTTTTAGTTCCTTACTTCGATCATGCCGTTAGCCATGATTTGACCAGAAATTGTTGCTCTTGAGCCGAGATTCATAACCCGAATCCGGTCACCGATGGCCCCGCGCTCTAATGCGCGACCTTCTGTATTTATGCTGATGCCATTGGAGCGGAAGCGTAGCTCAACAATCTGATTTCGCGTGATGATTGCTGGGGGACCAATCTCCCCTAGAAGGATCGGCCGCCCTGCGTAAAGCGCCACACGTGCTTCTTGGCCGACGACATCCGAGACGCGCGAAAACCCTGTCGCCAGATCGCCTTTTGCAACTGTTACATCTGTTTCGGTTATGATTGAATTCGGCCTGATCGTGCGCGAAGAGATCACCGTATCTGCAAAGACAGGGAACGCAAAGACAGCCGCGGATGCAATAGACAACCCCCTCATCAGCGCACCTGTGTCGTGGCACTCATCATCTGATCCACAGCAGAGATGACTTTTGCATTCATTTCATACCCGCGCTGCGCCTCGATGAGCTCGGTAATCTCTCGCACGGCATCAACAGAGCTATCCTCCAAGTATCCCTGACGCAGTGTGCCAAGGCCGTCCTCACCAGGGGATGCTACAAGCGCAGGACCAGAAGCCTCGGTTTCGAGAAACATATTGCTTCCGATTGCCTCGAGTCCTTTGGAGTTCGTAAATCCTGTCAGCGTGAATTGACCCAAGAGCTGGCCCGCTGCCGCATCATCAAAGTAGGCGTAGACCTCGCCGCTGGCATTAATCGAAATACTTCGAGCATCGGCCGGAACGGTAATCTCCGGACCTACAGGGAAGCCTTCCGAGGTGACGATCAGACCCTCACCGGTCCGCTGTAGACTACCATCTCGGGTATAAGCCGTTTGCCCACTTGGTAACGTAACTTCGAGATATCCGAGCCCTTCGATTGCGACATCAAGGTCCCCATTCGTGGCAGACAAAGCGCCTTGTTGCAGATGGATACTAACTGCGGCAGGGCGGACGCCTAGGCCAAGCTGGACACCCGTTGGCAATACCGTACCGTCCGACGCATTTACTGATCCTGCACGCGCCATCTGCTGATAGTGCAGGTCAGCGAATTCCGCCCGACGTGCGTTGTAACCCGTGGTGCTCATATTCGCGAGGTTGTTTGAAATAGTCTCAACCCGCATCTGCTGAGCACTCATTCCTGTCGCAGCAATCTTTAAGGCGCGCATTGGCTCTCTCCTTTATTGAGTCTGTGTGAGGGTTTTGACGGCGGCACGAACGCGCTCATCTTCGGTTTTGAGAAAGCTCTGACCCATCTCATAGGCGCGTTGCACCTCGATCATCCTGCTCAGCTCGAGCAACGGGTTCACATTCGACCCCTCAACAAACCCTTGAAGCACGCGCGCGTCTTCCGCAGGTTCATCCCCTGCCTCGGCACGAAACATCACACCATCCTCGCGGACCATTTCCAATGGCTCCAGCGGCCGTACAATCGCCATTTGCCCCACTGGCGCGCCATCAACGCTAAGCGTACCATCAGAAGATACGGCAAGCTTCCCGGCACCTGTCGGCACAAAAAGTGGCGCACGTCCCGCATCCAACACTGGGAACCCGTCAGGAGTTACCAACTGACCCTCCGCATCGGGGGAGAAGGCCCCTGCCCGCGTTAATCTGTCTCCCATAGGCGTCTGGATGACAAAGTACCCGTCACCCTCAATCGCAAAATCGAATGTGCTGTTTGTTTGACGCAGACCGCCCTGTTCGAAGGATGTCTTACCAATGTTACCCTGCCCCATCGACAGCGACGCCGCATCATCAACTGACTTTACGTATTCGGAAAAAACAACACCTTCCGCGCGGAAGCCTGTCGTCGCGGCGTTCGCGATATTGTTTGCTACGACTTGCATTTCGCGCTGCAGACCGGACTGCCGACTAAGGGTGATGTAACTAGTGCTTTCCATTTTTTATCCTCCAATGATGAGCGGGATGATCTGGTCGTGGAAAAATGCGACAAGAGTATTGGTCATGAAGTGCATCGACATCCAGAACACGACCGCAATCGCGGCAAGTTTCGGAACAAAAGTCAGGGTCATTTCCTGCACAGACGTGAGCGCCTGCACGAGCCCGATTGACACCCCTGTAACCAGAGCAGCAATCAGGATCGGAAGTGAGATGATAAACGCGACCCATAGCCCCTGACGCATGGTGTCAAAGAACACCAATTCGTCCATCATTAGACGGGCATCCGCAAAATTTCCTGATAGGCTTCGACGACCTTGTTCCGGACACTCACAGCGGTCTCAACCGCCAGCTCAGTCTGAGCAAGTGCCTGTACCAATGCATGGGGATCCGCATTACCCATCATCGTGGATTGGGCAACTGTTTCGGAATGCGCCAATGTCGCGGCAAAATCGCCGGCGATATTGCGCATCACAGCCGCCGCACCCCCTTCAGCCGGAGCCGTAGCGGGTTTTGAGGACGCATAATTCTGAACTGCGGTAAGTGAATTCAATTCCATTCTGGAACTCCTTTATAGTGAGGTAAGGTTCACGCGAGTGCGTAAAGTCTTGGCTATTATTAGTTGCGAAGTAGCTGCATCAGGCTGCTCGACATTTTCCGTGCCTGATCAAACATTTTCAGGTTCGCTTCATAGCTGCGCTGTGCTTCACGCGCGTCGGCTAATTCGATCAAAAGGTTCACATTAGAGCCTGAATACTGTCCTGTTTCATCCGCTAATGGATGCGCAGGGTCGTAAATCTGTGACAAGTCTGTCTGATCCAAACGCACGCGCCCAACAGAAACTTCAGAGACCCGATCACCCTGACCAAGCGCCGTCTCGAAGGAGACTAGCTTACGGCGATACCCTGGTGTGTCGGCATTCGAGATATTCTCGGAGAGGTGACGAAGTCGTTGCGCTTGGGCCTGCATTCCGCTGGCTGATACGGAACGGGCAGATGAAAAATCTGACATTACGGTCTCCTTTAATTCGTACGGGATGCGGTGCGCAAAACGTCGAGCGCCGACTTGTAGATCGCCAGCGCGCGATCGTGGTGGCTTTTTGCTTGAGCAGCCTTCAGCAACTCACCCTCAAGGGAGATGGTATTTTCATTTGGATTGTCGGTTTTACGCATATCCGTCGGCGTCATTTGGAATGCAGTATTGCTGCCATTCAAATGTCCTTCGCGGGTCACGCGTTGATTCCCCGCGCTGTCCGGCCCGGAATATAGCGTAGAAAAAGGAGCTAGCTCCCTCCCTACATATCCAGGTGTATCGCTATTTGCGACGTTCTGAGCGATGAGCGCCTGACTTTGCGCGGCATGACCTGCCATCGCAGATGCTGTCTTGAAGACGGATAAATTTTCAAACATCGGGATTCTCCCTGCTGCGGTTTCACAAAGGCTTAAGGGTGATTCCTTTAGAAACAGTGAGCAACAACCCAAGGAAAATCATGACAGATGCTTCACTCATCGACGGACTCGTGGCTCACATCGCAAGCCTCAAGCCTGTCCGCCCCGTCGGAAAAGTGAGCCGCGCAGACGGCGCGACGCTTCATATTAGGGGGCTGGAAGGCGATGCTTCCCTAGGTGATGGCCTGCAGGTCTATCGAAAACGCGGCGCGCCCTTGAGCGGGGAGGTCGTTCAAATTAAAGACGATAGCTTGGTAATGTTGGCCGAAGATCGACCTGAGGGCGTCAGCTTGGGTGACCGTGTTTCGCTGCTCTCGCCCGCAATGATTGCCCCTTCGTCAAACTGGCTCGGGCGGATTATCGATCCTTTGGGAAACCCTCTGGACGGGAAACCTCTGTTACGGGGCGCTCATGAACGCCGCCTACTTTGCCCACCACCAAAAGCGGCAGGCCGTCGCCCCTTTGGTCAGCGGTTGAGTACAGGAATGGCTGTTACAAATACGATGCTTCCCCTTGTGCAAGGGCAGCGCATGGGTCTGTTCGCTGGCTCAGGTGTGGGTAAATCAACTCTTCTTGGACAGTTTGCACGCCACATGGACGCTGATGTCGTTGTAATTGCAATGATCGGCGAACGCGGCAGGGAATTGCGCCATTTTGTGGATGAAGTCCTTGGGAAAGATGGGTTGGCGCGGGCCGTTGTCGTCGCTGCGACGTCCGATCAGTCACCCCTTTTGCGGCGGCGCTGTGCATGGACGGCTATGGCTGTCGCTGAACACTATCGCGATCAGGGTAGATCCGTGTTGTTCTTGGCAGATTCGATTACACGATTTGCGGAGGCACATCGCGAGGTCGCCGTTGCGGCTGGAGAAGCGCCCGTACTGCGCGGTTATCCTCCTTCGACAACACATCTGATAACCTCACTATGTGAACGCGCAGGGCCAGGTATGGGTTCTCAGGGTGATATTACTGCAATTCTTAGCGTTCTTGTCGCGGGTTCGGATATGGATGAACCTATTGCCGATATCTTACGTGGCGTATTGGACGGCCATATCGTCTTGGACCGCTCTATCGCCGAGCGAGGTCGATTTCCCGCGATTGATGTGCTGCGTTCAGTTTCCCGAAGCCTGCCGGCAGCTGCGACAGCGCGGGAAAACGAGATTCTGGCGCAGGCTCGAAAGATGCTAGGCCTCTATGATGAAAACGCGATGATGATCCGTGCAGGTCTCTACTCGTCTGGCACCGACCCTGAAGTCGACAAAGCGATACAGTTCTATCCTGAAATAGAATCTTTCATGGCCAAGACAGAAGCCGACGATCCCCAAAGAAGTTTCAGCCAGCTTGAACTCATCATGCGGCGTGCGGGCATTTCAAAGTCTTAACCCCCACGCAAAAGCGTCAATGCAATAGAGTTTGAAGAGAAGGAACTGTTGAATTGAGAAATCTGATCACGAACGATATATTTTGTTATCAAATCTTGCACGGCTTCGGGATCGCTGAAAATACTCAGGTCATCCGTACCAAACTCACTCTTCGCACGTTCCTTAAAGACCTTCAGCTGTTGATCAATATCAATCTGGCCAAATGAAGAGGGAAGGTTAAGTGCCTTTTCAAACAAATTTCGAAGCGGCGGCTCCCCCATTAGGGTGAACCATTTCGCATCGTTAGACATGTCCTCTTCCGCCAAACCACCCATTTCACGCTCAGCATAGAGCGCAAAACGCATTGATTCATTCTGTTGACCAGCAGCGACTTCAAACTCGATTGCCTCATACCGATCAATAATGGCTTCAGCAAAAACAGGCTGCCCCGTCTTTAAGAATTCTCCCGGGCCAAAGCCGAAGGCCTGCGACATTTCTTTATATCGTGGATCAGTAAACCGATTGGCCAGTGCGTCATCATTCACACTGCCTTCTTCAAGAATTTTTCGGATGAAAAACTGGCTGTTGATGTCATCCTGAAGACCAAATGCGCCAAGCGCCACAGTCAGCAGTTGTCGATCATCGACAAGCTGTTCAGCCGTTTCGATCTTGCCAATGTTCTCACGAAAATAGTCAGTAGTACGTTGAAGCTGCGCACTTTGCGTGAACGCACTGAACTGATTATCATAGGTCGCTTGTAAAAAACGCCACCCACCCAAACCGCCGATAGGTATTACGGGCTGAAACATCAGTTTGGCCGCACGGCCAGTAGCCGCTCTTCACGGTCGAGAAGGGACCGCAGTGCTTTCAAAGTGCGGTAGTGCTGCTTTTCGATGATGGCCTGGCTGGCTTCCGCCAAAAGCTGTCGACTGTCCGGATCCGTGAAAACCTGACTAAGCTCTTCAATCTGCTGTAAAAGGGGTAAATGCGCTGCATCCGCTTCCCGATCCCCGGACAGGACAAGCTGAACGGCGAATAGGGCGCGACGCACGGGCGTCTTCGCATCTTCAGGGTGGATCGCATCGCGCAGACGCAAAATTTTCGCATCCGGCGTCATTATGGCCAACCGGCTGCGTCGATCACCATTCTCTATCACAGCACCATTGATCAGCACCCGCTCTTTTGGACCCAGCTTAAGGACAAGACCACTCATGTTGGATTCCAATCTATTTCAAGCCACGCAAAATTGCGGTGTTCACCTCTAGAAGAGGAATGGCTGTGTCAGTCCGCGCGAGTACTTTGCGGGTATGTTGTTCGGTGAACTGCGCCAGATAGATCAACCGTCCTCGCAGATCATCTGGCAGCAGGTTGTCAGGGTGCGCAACGTCTTGTGCCAATTTGCGCCAGAGCGTCTGATTTTCATGTATGGCCTCTACGAGCTTGTTAAAATTCTTGTCTTGCATCGCTGTTTTCATTCGCGAGGTTATGCGCGCGATCACGTCATATTCAGCGCGGCGTGACGACCTCAATGGCGCAGCATTTGGAGCATAGCCCTGATGGGCAAGAGTTGTTGCGTTCACGATTGTCCCTACTCATTATTAGCTGTGCTGGGGGCGCGCAAAAACACGCCCCCAAACGATTTTAAAACCCAGCGTCTTAACGGAAGAGAGACAGGATTGTCTGCGGTGCCTGATTGGCAATCGACAACGCCTGAACACCAAGCTGCTGCTGTGTCTGCAGCGCCTGAAGCTTGGCTGATGCAGCTTCCATATCTGTATCGACGAGTGCGCCAATACCAGATGTCAGAGCATCAGACAGTTTCGAGACGAAATTCTGCTGGTCGTCGATACGCTGCGCGCTTGTGCCCAAGTTGGCAGCGCCTGTAATTGCCGCCTCAAGCATCGTGGTCAGGTCGTCGAAGGCGGTCGCCGCAGTCGCTGCATCCGCAATGGTGGTCAACGTACCACCAGTGACGGTCGCTTCAAGATCAGCAGTAGCAACGTCAATAGTTTCCGCACTCGGTGAGCCCGAACCAACTCGAGAGATCGAAGAAACTACAGTCATCGAGGTACCACCTGCGCCATCAATATCCGTATTCAGCAGATTTACCCCATTGAACTGGGACCCCGCGATTGTCGCGTCAACTTGTTCCTTTTTGGCAGCCATCTCAGCTTCGATTTGATCGAAATCAGCACCTTCAGATTGCGCAGAAACGGCCAACTGCTGCATTTCCTTGAGTGTTTCCACAACAAGTTCCGCACCGGCACTGGCCACCGCCAAGGTTGAACCGCCTGTTGCAAGGCTGTCAGAAACGGCATCGAGGCTGGATACATCGGATTCCATCACTTTGGAAATGGCCCAGACGGACGCGTTGTCCTTGGCTGTAGCTACTTCTTTACCTGTAGAAATCGCGTTTTGCGTATCAGTCAGGTTCATGTTGATGGATTTGAGAGTTTGCAGCGCAACCATTGCGCCATTGTTTGTAAGAATGCTCGACATTGAAGCATGTTCCTTTCGTATGGGCGCTTTACGCCCGAGTAACGTCCTCACTGTTGTGGGACAGGAATGCCGTTCTGACTACTGCAGTACCCTACAGGGTGGCCGCGCCATCCGTGATCGGATGCCCTCCGAACATGCTCTCTTCAAGCTTTCTAACTTCTTAATGTTCGGCACTTCTGTGCTTCGCATTTGAATAAACTGATCCGCACAGTTGTCTGGCAAAACTCACTTCGCAAAATGAAGCGGTCAAGAAGGTCAGGCCCGCTTTTCAAAGTTTGGGCTTGGCTCCATCTCTACTCTCTTTTTCTGCCCCTGCGCGTCATAGGTATCGAGCGCACTACGTACCTGACGTAGGGCAGCCAATCGTGCTGCAACAGACCTTATTCCTTCCAACGCACCGTCCAGCAAAAGCTGATTGCGCTGCAACTTTCCTTCCAACGGTCTTATTTTCTCACGGTTATTCTGCACATCGCCTAACAGCAAATCCACAAGCTTTTCCTTCGCAGGCATCAGAGTTCCAAGCCCTTCCAGATCCCCTTCCAAAAGAAATGCGCGCTCTTGTTCAAGCAAGGCATCAAGTTTTTCAAATTCGGAATATTCAGTTGTCATTGTGCTGCTCCTTCAAAGATTCGAAAAGAGACTGAGCAAGCCCGATCCCGCCACCCTCAACAATATGTTTGGCCTGTTCTTGAACCAAGAATGATCCAAATTGATCCTCACCTGCGCCCCCACCAAAGCTTTCACTCGTTTTTCCAAGGCCAGCTGATTGGAGCATCTCGGAAAGAAAGGCGGCTTCAAGGTTTTGGGCCGCTTCCATGAGAGCCACATCCCGGGAGGAGGCGACCGGACTTGTTGAGGGCAACAATGCAGGAATCGGGATCATTGGGAATACTCCTTAAATTGATTGGATTTTGTCCAGCATGGACGCAAAGCGGTAAACAACTGGTAAGGAGGATTGTGTTTAGCTTTAGGAACTCGCGGCAGAACCCCGAAAGGCATTCACATGACTACCCCACTCGTACCAAATGGCACTGCTGTTTCTGCGCATCACAACACGATACCCGAAACGTCCAAATTCCCCGCTCCTGAGAAGGCTGATCCGGCCGAGGCAAATATCGGAGTGAAAGAACCTGAAATTGTCGAGTTTGCGGATTTGTTTATCGCAGAAACTGAAGCCATCTCTGCAAGTGAGGTGAAACCAACTGCGCCAAAGGTTGCGGGAGACGCAAAGACCGAGACAGCCAGCGCAAACGATGCAATCGACAAAGCAGCAGATGCGTCAGATCAGGATAAGGTGGCAAGTCCCGATACAGAAGATTTTCCGACGGCTCAGGCTCAGCAGGGCTCTTCCAGAAACGAGCCATCACAGCCGACTGCCGCCCCGAGCGTTCCCGCACATATTCCCAAACACCATGTTATTGGACACAGCAAAACTGATCAGCCAAAGCTCATGAATATTAGCGAGCAAAATCTGAAGAACAGCGATGGCACGGGGTTTGTTGGTTTCACTGCCGGAACCAGCCAGACAGAGGCGGTTTTCAACGCCCAAGACAAAAACCCAATCCAAACAGTGCAGAAGAATTTAGTGAGAGGAAATCAAACAGTTCCTACAGAGGCTGAAATTTCGACTGCGCCCGTCAAGCTTAGCGGCGCCAGCCTGCTGACAAGGCCAGCTGTAGCCGATGGTACACTCAAAATGCCAACCCCTGAAGGAATGGCAGCTACACCAAAACAAGCGCAGGGTCCGCTCCCTCCAGTAATTGAACATACTGGCCAGCGTCAGAGCCAAACCAGAGCAGGTCCTTCGCTTGAGGCTGTTGGCGTTGTTCGGGACACGGAACCATCCGCCAAGATGATGACGACACCAGAGAATGCGTCTCTAAACAGTGCAAAATCGACTGATACCAAGACATCCAACGCTGCCCAGACGGCCTATCTTCATCGGTCCGGCGATGTCGTTTCAAGACAAGATGGGCCGTTGCTGGCGGCGCAGACATCGTCGCAGTTTAAAGTAGCGAGTAGTGTCATATCTCCGCCGGCAACAGCCAAAATCCTCGTTTCTGGCGCTTCTCAAAACAGCGGCGACCCAAGCTTGTCGCTCCTTGTTCCGAGTGATGCACCCGAGAGCATGACCTGGGATCACATTCGGACAAACGTCCCGACGCAGGTCTCGACAGCAGCATTAAGGGCTGAGCTAGCCCCACAGGTTGCACGTCAGATTGGTGAAGCGATGGGTCAAGCATCGAACAGGCCTATCGAAATCGCTCTTTCTCCCAAAGAGCTGGGGCGCGTGCATATGTCTGTTGTCGCAGAAGACGGGACCGTGACTATCAACATTATGACAGAGCGTCCTGAAACCCTTGATCTGATGCGCCGCCACATTGATCAGCTGGGTCAAACCCTCCGAAATATGGGCTACGATTCAATCAATTTTGCGTTCGGCCAAGGCACAAAAGGGAATGACGCTTCAGACAAGAATCCACAACACACGTCCTCAGAGGCCGATACCCGCTCTCAACGGGACAACAACCAATCTGTAGAAGATGCTAACCCAATTATGCACGTCACAACTGCGTCAACGCAGGGTGTGGATATACGTTTATAAGGAAGTCCTATGATCTCTCCCACGCTCAATCCATCTAGTGTTACCGGAACTGCCAGTACAGCAGCCAACTCTCCTCAAGCAAAGGCTGTTTTATCATCAGACTTCGAAACCTTCATCCAAATGCTGACCACTCAGGCAAAGTATCAGGATCCTTTGGAGCCTCTCGACAGCTCGGAATATGCAGCTCAACTGGCTCAGTTCTCGATGGTCGAACAACAGGTCCTTTCCAATGACCTACTTACTGCTTTGGCAAATCAAGTCGGCAGCGGCAATATGGGACAAATGGCAGGGTGGATCGGAATGGAGGGGCGCACTACCGCAGCCGTGGCATTTGATGCCGCGCCGATAACTGTTCTACCCGACCCTCCTGTCGGCGCACAGGAAATGTCGCTGGTGGTCTATGATACGCAGGGACGTGAAGTTGACCGCGGCGCGCTTCCTGTCTCAGACAACCCGATCCTCTGGGCAGGTGTGCAGCAGAATGGGCAACCCGTGGCGCCAGGCCTCTACAGGTTTGAGATTGAAGCGACAGGCGCTGCAGGCGTCGAACTTCCAACGACGCAAGCCGAGACCTATGCGCGCATCATTGAGGTCCAGAACATCGGGTCCGAGGCGCGCGTTATCTTTGAAGGGGGCGCAGAAGCACCAGCAAGCGCTATCACTGCTTTGCGTGAGGCTGCCAGCTAACGATCGGCAAGCATGAAGGCGCCATATGCGAAGGGCATTGCTGCACGGCGAAACCGCCCCAATTCAAACCGTTTTAGTGGCGCGCGGATGGCATCGGGATAAGGTAATTCAGGCTGCTTACCCTGAACCAGTTGGGCAAGCAGCGCACCACTATAGCTGCCCATCGCGACGCCATTGCCATGGTAGCACATGCCAGCCCACAGTCCGCCATGGTCGGGCACAGCGCCGACAAAAGGCAGCATATTGCGTGCGAGGCAGACCATGCCAGACCAGCTGTGAGGTGTTTCGACAGCGCGCCACGCAGGGAACATGTGTTCAAAATCCTTTCGGGCTTTTTCGCGGGCGCGTTGTTCCGCGCGCGCGCCTGTGAACACGCCACCTCGCATACCAAACAGAAAGCGATTGTCTGGCATCAGTCTAAAGTAGTGCAGCAGATTTCGTGTGTCGAAGGCCATCTGCTTGGAAGTCCACCCTGCCGCATCCAACTCATCCGGCGACAGAGGGCGCGTAACGATCACATTTGACTGGCTCGGCAGATAGCGCCCAGCAAACCAATCGGGAACATTCTCGGAGGAGTAGCCATTCGTTGCCAGAACGACTTGATCAGCGCGCAACACACAGTCGCCGATCTGTAACGCCCATCCTCCCGCTTCACGGGCCAGGGCCGTGACGGGGCTGCTTTCGTAAATCTTCACACCTGCTCTTTGAGCCGCATCAACTAACCCGCTCAAATATTTTCGCGGGTTGAGACCAAAGCCCGCTTTGATGGTCAGCGCACCATGAAACGGCCCTACCAAACCTCGGTCGGCAAGGGCATGCGCAGCGATCAATTCATGTTCAACACCGTAGTTTTCGCGCAAGACCGCAGCATGGGACTTTAGCGTTGCAACGTCCTTCGGGCGATGTGCCAACACTGTTTCTCCGTCAGAATGACGATCAACATCCAATCCCAGCTCGCCAACCAAGGCATCGACAAACTGCACTGCTGCCAGCTCTGTGCGGCGAAACTCAATGCGACCCTGACGGCCGAACCGCTTATCTAGTGCGGCATCTTCCAGCATCCCGCCACCCAGACAGCAGAACCCGCCGTTGCGACCCGATGCCCCCCATCCGATTTGCTTCGCCTCAATGACGGAGACACGTACTCCCGCACGCGCGAGCTCAAGCGATGCAACAAGACCGGTAAACCCTGCACCAATAATAGCCACATCGGTCCGCTCGTCCTGCTCGAATGCAGGGAATTTGGGGATATCAGCCGTCTGGTCCCACCAGCATCCCGCACGCGGACCATCGCCATAGGCATATGCACCAAAGAGCTGCTTCACGCGGTGCGTTCAGCGGTCTGCGCATCCTGTTGCGCACGAACAGCACTACGTTTGGAAATCAGCGATGCCGCGATCACTCCTATAGTGACGATAGCAATCATAAGTGTCGAAAGCGCATTAATCTCGGGCGTGACGCCAAGGCGGACAGAGCTCCAAATCTTGATCGGCAACGTTGTCGAGGAGGGTCCAGACACGAAGGAAGCAATCACCAAATCATCGAGGCTCAGGGTGAAGGCAAGCAACCAGCCCGAAATCACAGCGGGTGCGATGATGGGCAGGGTCACAAGGCGAAACGCCTCAAAACGGTTGCACCCTAAATCGAGGGCAGCTTCTTCCAGCGAGCGATCAAAGCTAACCAGCCGTGAGGACACAACTACCGAGACAAAGCACATCGAAAACGTCGTGTGGGCAAGAACGATGGTAAGGATACCGCGATCAAGGCCAAGGCCGATGAACAACAACAGCAACGAAAGGCCCGTGATGACTTCGGGCATGACCAGCGGCGCATAGATCATGCCTGAAAACAGAGTGCGGCCGAAAAACTTGCCCGCATTGACGAGGACATAGGCGGCCATTGTGCCCAATATCGTTGCAACAGTGGAAGACATAACAGCCACTTTGATCGTCACCCAAGCGGCGCTTAGAAATGCCTCGTCGCGCAGTAGCTCTCCGTACCATTGCGTTGAGAATCCAGCCCAAACCGTCACCAGACGGGAGGCGTTGAAGCTGTAGATAATCAACAGCAGCATCGGTAGATACAGGAATGCAAACCCAAGCGTCAGAGAGGTGATGTTGAAGGTGCTAAGCCGCTTCATGCCTCTGCCTCCGCTTGTTTCTGCTGGTTCCGCTGGAACAGCACGATCGGGATGATCAGGATCAGCAACAGGATCACAGCCACAGCCGAAGCGACTGGCCAATCGCGATTGTTAAAGAACTCTTCAAACAGCACCTTACCGATCATCAATGTGCCAGAGCCGCCCAAAAGTGATGGGATCACAAACTCGCCCAGCGCTGGGATAAATACAAGGAAGCATCCCGCGATGATGCCGTTCCTTGAGAGCGGTATGGTGACGAGCCAGAAGGCCGTGAGCCGTGAACAGCCGAGATCTTCCGCTGCCTCGATGAGGCTATCGTCCATCCGCTCAAGCGCGGCATAGATCGGCAGTATCATAAAGGGCAAGTAAGTATAGACGATGCCGATGTAGACAGCGGTATTGGTGTTGAGGATAGTGAGCGGGTCGGAGATCATGCCCGTCCACAACAGGAATTGGTTCAGGAAACCTTCATTGCTCAGGATGCCGATCCACGCGTAGACCCTGATCAGAAAGGAGGTCCAGAAAGGCAGGATCACCAACATCATCAGAGTGGCCCGCCATTCCTGCGGCGCGCGCGCCATAGCATAGGCAATGGGATAGCCAACAAAAAGGGTGAGTAACGTTGAGATCAGTGCGATCTGCAGGCTGCTCAGGTATGCTTTGTAATACAGGTCATCCGTGGTGAGGAAGACAAAATTCTCGAAATCCAAACCTTGGATCAATGCGGAAAAGCCATCTTTGACGGTCGGCGTATAGGGCGGGATCGCGAGGGCGATGTCCGATAGCGAAATCTTGAAAACGATGAGAAACGGCACCAGAAACAGCGCCAGAAGCCATGCGTAAGGAACTGCAATCAAGGCGAAGCGGCGCATTCCTCAGTGCTCCAGCAGAACGCCAGCAGTGGCGTTCCAACGAATCCACACGGGGTCTTCCCATGTGATACCTCTGCGCGACAAACGCCGGGTGTTGGCGGTCTGCGCTTTGATGATCTGACCACCAGGCAATTCGACGTGATAGGTGCTCAAGTTGCCGAGATAGGCAATATCAAGGACCTTACCCTGCACGGCATTCTCGGCCTCTTCGGGTTTCTCTTTTGTGATGCTGATCTTTTCAGGCCGAATAGCGAGATGACATTCCTGACCCTCGGAGAAGGGTCGCTCCGAATGGGCTAGGATAGGGGCCTGATTGACGCCCCAATCGACAAAATACTGGTCCTTGCCATTGGCCTTTGCCGTGCCTGAAATGATGTTCACATCACCAATGAAATCCGCGACATATACGCTGTTCGGCGTCTCGTAGATGCCATCAGGTGTGGCAACCTGAATGATCCGCCCTTCGTCCATCACCGCCACACGGGAAGCGACGGTCATCGCCTCTTCCTGATCGTGGGTGACGATAACAAAGGTGGTCCCTGTAGTTTCCTGAATGTCCATCAGCTCGAACTGCGTCTCCTGACGTAGCTTTTTGTCGAGCGCGCCCAGCGGCTCATCAAGCAACAGCAGTTTCGGCCCTTTGGCAAGGCTGCGGGCAAGGGCCACGCGCTGACGCTGGCCCCCTGATATCTGGTGGGGTTTTCGGCGGGCGAACTTCTCGAGCCGCGTGAGTTTAAGCATCTCGGCCACACGCGCATCTATCTTGTCTTTGGGCAGCTTGTCACGGCGCAAGCCGAAGGCAATATTCTCGTAAACGCTCAGGTGCGGAAACAGGGCGTAAGACTGGAACATCATGTTCACAGCACGCTGGTTCGGGGGCACAGCGGCGATATCCTGCCCCGCCAATTCGATACGACCCTTTGTAACCGTCTCAAACCCCGCAAGCATACGCATCATCGTCGTCTTGCCACAGCCTGAAGGGCCAAGCAGCGCAAAGAACTCCTTGGCGTAGATGTCCTGCGTTAAATCGTCGATTGCTGTGAAATCGCCAAACCGTTTGGTCACCCCTTTGAATCGGATCAATGGCGTCTCGTTAGGGTCATTCCATGGGGCGAAAACAGGCGTGCTCACAAATGTGTTCCTTGCAAGGTCTCTAAGTAAGAAGGGCGGCGCATCCTGCACCGCCCTCTTTTGTCGCGATCAGATCAGGTGCCTGATTTGATCTTGGTCCAGCTGCGGGTGACAACACGTTGCACCTTTGGCGGGTAAGGCGTTGTTGTGAACAGGTTGTCCAAGGTTGCAGCATCCGGATAGATCGCTGGATCACCGCTCACATCCTCGACCAGAAACTCCTGCGATGCCTCGTTGCCGTTGGCATAGTAAACGTAGTTCGAGGCGGCAGCCATGTTCTCGGCGTCCATGATAAAGTTCAGGAACTTGTGTGCACCCTCAACGTTCGGGGCATCCACCGGTATTGCCATCTGGTCAAACCACATCTGTGCGCCTTCTTTGGCTGCGTTATAAGCGATCTCTACGCCATTTTCTGCCTCTGCAGCGCGGTCGCGCGCTTGCAGGATGTCACCAGACCACCCCACCGCTACGCAAATATCACCATTCGCCAGAGCGTTGATATATTCCGAGCTGTGGAACTTCTGGATGTAAGGACGCACCTTCATCATCACTTCTTCAGCCTTGGCCAATACCTCAGGGTCGTGGCTGTCGGGGTCTTCACCAATATACTTGAGCGCCATCGGCAGCATTTCGGCAGGTGCGTCGAGGAAGTGCACGCCACAATCGGCCAGCTTTTCCATGTTCTCGGGGTTCAAGACCAGTTCGAGCGAACCGATCGGCGCGTCTTCTCCGAGGATCTCACGTACCTTGCCTACATTTGCGCCAATGCCGGTCGTGCCCCACATGTAGTTGATGGAATAGGCGTTTTCGGGGTCGTACTGTTCCGTCCGCTCTGTGACCACATCCCACATATTGCCGAGGTTCGGCAACTGGGCTGTATCCAGCTTTTGAAACGCACCCGCGGAAATCTGGCGCTGAAGGAACGTGCCAGACGGCACGACTACATCGTATCCCGAACCGCCAGCCAGCATCTTTGTCTCGAGCACTTCGTTGCTGTCGAACACGTCATAGATGAGGGTGAGGCCGGTTTCTTCCTCGAACTTAGCCAGCAAGTCCTCGTCGATATAGTCGGACCAGTTATAAACGCGAACTTCTTCGGCGAGCGCCGCACCCGCAACAAGGGCAAGCGTGGCGGTGCTGGTCAAAATTGTCTTAATCATAGGAGTCTCCCATAGGTGACGCTGGTTTTCCCAGCATTGCACAGAACGTGATCAAATTTTGGGGCGCTTGCCAAGGCGATTCATCAATAATGGCGTTTCAATGCATGATTTTTGCTCAAACTTGACTTGGTAGGAGGCAGCACGCTGGATCATCCCGATTGACCGCGCAGGAATTTGATCATATTTTGATGCAAGCCAGATAATTGACCAATAGGGGCACCTCATGACTCTTGTTTCCAACCATCTTCCAACGTCTGAGTTGCAAGCTCTCGATGGCGCGCACCACATGCATCCGTTCACCACCAACGACGAGCTTAAAGACCGCGGCGCACGCGTTATCACCAGCGGCAAGGGCGTGTATCTGCGAGACAGCGAAGGAAACGAGATACTTGATGCGATGGCGGGTCTTTGGTGCGTGAACCTCGGATACGGCCGTGACGAGCTGGTCAAAGTTGCAGCGCGCCAGATGCAGGAACTGCCCTACTATAATACCTTCTTCAATACGACGCACACGCCCGCGATTGCCTTGGCGGCCGAGCTGGCAAAGCTGGCCCCCGAAGGATTGAACCACGTCTTTTTCGCAGGATCAGGGTCGGAGGCGAATGATACCAATCTGCGGATGGTGCGGGTCTATTGGGCCGAGAAAGGGCATCCTGAAAAGTCCCATATTATCAGTCGTAAGAATGCCTACCACGGGTCTTCCGTCGGCTCTGGCTCACTCGGCGGCATGACGTACATGCACGCGCAAGGGGGCATGCCGATCCCAGGCATCCACCACATCGGGCAGCCCGATTGGTACGCGGAGGGCGGCGATCATACGCCTGAAGAATTTGGCCTGATGCGCGCTCAGGAGCTTGAGGCGAAAATTCTGGAGCTTGGCGCCGAGAATGTCGCCGCATTTATTGCAGAGCCAGTGCAAGGGGCGGGCGGTGTAATCGTTCCGCCAACCACCTATTGGCCCGAGATCCAACGCATTTGCGACAAGTACAATATCCTGATTATTGCGGATGAGGTGATCTGCGGTTTTGGGCGCACGGGCAATTGGTTCGGCTCAACCACGATGGGCATCAAGCCGCACATTATGACCATCGCAAAGGGTCTGAGCTCGGGCTATGTGCCGATTGGCGGCTCGATCGTGTGTGACGAGATTGCCGAGATAATCAACGCGGTCGAGTTCAATCACGGCTACACATACTCGGGCCACCCTGTTTGCGCTGCTGTCGCTCTCGAAAATCTGCGCATCATGCAGGATGACAACCTTTTGGATCACGTAAACAACGTGGCAGCACCTGCATTCCATGCTGTGTTAAACCAATTGGTCGAACACCCACTGGTGGGCGGACTGAACGTCAAAGGCATGATGGCTTCCCTCCCCCTTACGCCACACAAAGAGACCCGCGCCAAATTCGCGATGGACACTGGCACTGCAGGCTTCATGTGCCGCGAGCGGTGTTTTGCCAACAACCTTGTGATGCGCCACGTGGGAGATCGGATGATTATCTCCCCACCACTTGTGATCACGCCCGAGGAGATCGAGGTATTTCATGCCCGCGCCAAAAAGGCGCTGGATGAAACATATACGGCACTCAAAGACGGCGATATGCTCAAAGCGGAATCATAACGCACAATCAGCGGTGAAAGAATTGGCTCCCCCATACATCTTTTGGAGTGCATTTTCCTGCAAGAGTGGAAAATTTAAGCGAATGCGTCTCTTCCTGATCCGCTTTGCCCTGATTTATGTTTATGTAGTTGCAAATTAACGGCAGCCCGCGTTTAGTCTATGGCAACAAAATAAAACCAAAGACTACGGGGAGCCATAAATTTGGCCGATACTAAATCTGGCAATGCGTTTGTTGAGTTTGAACGTGTGCAAAAGAGCTATGACGGTGAGAACCTTGTCGTCAAAGACCTCAATCTGAGCATGCCCAAGGGCGAATTTTTGACAATGCTTGGACCTTCAGGGTCGGGCAAAACGACTTGCTTGATGATGCTTGCTGGTTTCGAAACAGCGACATACGGCGACATCCGCCTCGATGGCATCTCGATCAACAACATTCCACCGCACAAACGCGGCATTGGCATGGTGTTTCAGAACTACGCCTTGTTCCCGCACATGACGGTTGCAGAGAACCTGTCATTCCCATTGGAAGTCCGCAAGATCGGTAAGTCGACGCGCGAAGAGAAAGTGATGCGGGCGCTGGGAATGGTTCAGATGCAGGACTTCGCCGGACGCCGCCCCGCGCAACTGTCAGGGGGACAGCAACAGCGGATCGCACTGGCCCGCGCGCTGGTATTCGAGCCCGAGCTTGTTTTGATGGATGAACCGCTTGGCGCGCTTGACAAGCAACTGCGCGAAACATTGCAGTTCGAGATTACCAAACTTGCACATGATCTAGGCATCACCGTCGTCTACGTGACCCACGATCAGACCGAGGCTCTCACGATGTCTGACCGCGTTGCCGTGTTCGACGACGGCCGCATTCAGCAGTTGGCGCCGCCAGACAAGCTTTATGAAGAGCCCGAGAACAGCTTTGTTGCGCAGTTCATCGGTGAGAATAATACTCTCGAAGGTGTCGTTCAGGAAATGAAAGGCGACGTTGCGATAGTCAAGCTAGACAGCGGTGAAGTGATCCAAGCCAAACCAGTCAATGTAACAAAAGCGGGCGAGCGTACCCGTGTTTCCATTCGCCCCGAGCGTGTCGAGTTTGACAAGTCACGCATGCAGGACGGCGCGTTCACGCTCAAGGCTGAGGTGTTGGAGTTCATCTACATGGGTGACATTTTCCGTACACGTCTTCGCGTGGCGGGAACCGATGATTTCGTTGTGAAAACACGAAATGCCCCCGACCAAGTACGCCTGACACCCGGCAGCCAGATCGAAATTGGCTGGTTGCCTGAAGATTGCCGCGCATTGGACGCATAGCGTCACGTTCGCGTGTCATATCGCGCCGCCGCAACACTGCGGCGTGATCAATAAGAGGTGGCGACTAAACCCGTTGTCGCCGCCTTGGAATACCCCAACGGGATAAAATTGGGAGTTATATAAATGAACCTCACGAAGACACTAATGGCCTCCACTGCGCTTACTGTTGCAGCTGGCATGGCACATTCTGACGGCCACATGGCCAATGAAATGACAATCGTTTCTTGGGGCGGTGCTTACTCTGCGTCACAGCAGAACGCGTACCACAAACCCTACTCTGAAATGACCGGCGTCAAGATCATCAATGACGAATCCTCTGCCGAGGCCGTTTCCAAACTGCGTGCAATGAACGAAGCGGGCAACGTGACATGGGATCTGGTCGACGTTGAAGCAGCGGACGCAATCCGTCTGTGCGACGAAGGCCTTGCGATGGAAATCGACGCGGACGAAGTTCTGGCAGCTGGTGCTGACGGCTCTTCCGCAACAGACGATTTCGGCGACTCGCTGATTTCCGATTGCTTCATCCCGCAGATCGTCTTCTCGACAACTGTTGGCTATCGCACAGACATGGTGGGCGACACGCCTCCAACATCCATCTGCGCGATCTTCGACACCGATGCCTACCCCGGCAAGCGCGCGCTGAACAAGCGGCCAATCGGTAACGTCGAGTGGGCACTGCTGTGTGACGGCGTGGCCAAAGACGAGATCTATGACGTGCTGGCAACGCCAGAAGGTCAGGAGCGCGCTCTGGCGAAACTCGACACAATCAAGAGCGACGTGATCTGGTGGTCCGCTGGTGCCGACACACCCCAGCTGCTGGCCGATGGCGAAATCGTCATGGGTTCTACGTACAACGGCCGTCTTTTCTCGGTAATTGCCGAGCAGAACCAGCCGGTTGGCATGCTCTGGGATGCGCAGATGCTGGACTTTGACGGCTGGATCATTCCAAAAGATCTGCCAGAAGACCGTCTGGCCCGCGTGATGGACTACGTCAAGTTCGCGACAGACACACAGCGTCTGGCCGATCAGGCTGCCTACATCTCCTACGGTCCCGCGCGTGCGTCCTCCGCACCGCTGGTTGGAAACCACGCCACATTGGGTATCCCAATGGCAGAGCACATGCCAACAGACCCGGCAAACGCCAGCAACGTGTTTGTCACAAACTACGAGTTCTGGGCTGACTACCGCGACGATATCGACGCGAAATTCCAGGCGTGGTTGGTAAAATAAGCTATCCATAGCTTAGAGGAGAGGGCCCTGCGTGGCCCTCTCCGCATTGTATCCATTCTTTACTTCACTATCCGAGCAAACCTGCGGGGACACCATGACCGACGCACCAACAAGCCAGACAGCAGCTTCTTCTGCCGCGGAGGCGCGCATCTCGGATGCCGCGCATACAGGCCCTATGCTGGCCGCCGATGGCACGCCCCTGAAAAAGTCGCTCAACCGCGCCTTGCGGCTGCAAAAAATGCGTGCGCTCGCGCTTATCGCGCCTTTGTTGATTTTTGTGCTGGTCACATTCATCGCTCCGATTGCTGATATGCTGTTTCGCTCTGTCGAGAACGAAATCGTGTCGGAAACCCTCCCCAAGACAACATCAATGTTGGCGGAATGGGACGCACAGGGAACTGATATTCCTGACGAAGCCGTCTTTGAGGCGCTCTATGACGACATGTTTTTTGCCCAAGAGGCAAAACTGCACACACGCCTTGGCTCCCGCCTCAATTACGAGCTGACAGGCGTATCTTCGCTGTTTCGCAAATCCGGCCGCCGTGTTGAAGATATGGGCGAGGTCTTTCAGGACCAGTTTGAAGACCTCGATGATTTCTGGAAAACAGGCGAGAACTGGAACAGCTTCATGGCCAGCGATGACTGGCTTGCACAGATGGACGGCTGGAAGAAAGCGGACGGCGCACAGCCCCGTTTTGAGATGCGCGACGGCATCGCCCAGACCCTGCCTGCCACCGCAGCTGCCTACGCCCGCTTTGCTGATTTCATCCAATACGAAGATGGTGACAACCTCTACAAAGAGGACCCTTGGGCCATCATGTATTCCGCCCTCCACAAGGACCTCACGGGCGAGAATGATCTGGCCTCCTACACCGGTCCCGCGACAGAGCAGTTGACCGCGGCGGCAGCAGAAGCTGCTGGATTTGAGACAGTGAACTACACCGAAGCATTCAAGGATATTGACGACGACTGGCATAATCTGGAAGTCTGGCAGACGATCAAGGTCTACAGCCCCACCCTGACCAACGGATACTTCCTGAACGCTATCGACATGCAAAAATCTGTCGACGGCGTAGAGATGCGTCCAGAGAACCAGCAGATCTATGGCATCCTGTTCTGGCGCACGATGGTTATGTCCATTGCGATCACCGCATCGTGCATCATCCTTGGCTACCCCGTGGCTTGGATTTTGGCGAACTTGCCGACCCGCCAGGCCAACCTGTTGCTGATCCTCGTGCTTCTGCCCTTCTGGACCTCCTTGTTGGTGCGCACCTCCGCGTGGAAAGTCATGTTGCAACAGCAAGGCGTGATCAACGACACACTCGTCTGGTTGGGACTTGTGGCCACCGACGACAGGCTTGCGCTTATCAACAACCAAACCGGCACGATCATCGCGATGACGCACATCCTTTTGCCGTTTATGATCCTGCCGCTTTATTCCGTGATGCAGACCATCCAACCAAGCTATCTGCGCGCAGCAAAAAGCCTTGGAGCAACGAATTGGACCGCTTTCTGGCGTGTCTACTTCCCTCAATCCATTCCAGGGATCGGGGCGGGGTCAATCCTCGTCTTCATACTTGCTATCGGCTATTACATCACCCCCGAGATTGTGGGCGGTACGTCAGGGACGTTTATCTCGAACCGCATCGCTTACCATATCTCAAGTTCCCTCAACTGGGGTCTTGGTGCTGCATTGGGTGCGATCCTTTTGGCAGCGGTTCTGCTGCTCTACTACGCCTACGACAAGATCGTCGGCATCGATAACGTGAAACTCGGATAAGGAGCGAACCCATGGTAGCACTCACACCCATCTCGCGTACCGAGCCCAGCTTTTATGTTTCGGTAACAGCCGCCTTTGGTGCCTTCTTCGGTATCTTCATCGGCACTGGTCAGGGGAGCCTCATCGCGGGCGTCCTTGGCGGCGCCATCCTGATGGCGGTGCTTGCACTCGTCCTGACGAAAGTCATCAAAAATGAGACCGTTAGCCGCTGGGCAATCACAGTCCTGATCGCTCTGGGGGGCTTGGCCCTTGCGGGTATCCCCGGTTTGCTGATCGGCATCTTCTTTGGCTGGTTCTTCGGGTTCCTGATCTTCTGGCTTTATGAAGGTCGGTACCGCGCAAAAATTCCGCCCTACCTGACGCCGATGCAGGTGCTCTGGCACTTTGCGTTTCGCACCATTTGTGGGGCAATCTTTGTTTTCCTGATCACACCGATCCTTGTGGTTATGCCGCTGAGCTTTAATGCTCAAGACTTCTTTACCTTCACGCCTGAAATGCTGCGTTTTGATCCTGCGGGCTATTCACTCAAGCATTACGAGGACTTTTTCACAAACGATGCATGGCAGGACGCGATGAAGAATTCGCTCCAGATTGCGCCGGTGGCCACGCTGTTGTCGGTTGCCTTCGGGACTCTTGCCGCGATTGGTCTGAGCCAGCCGCACGTGCCATTCCGCCGCGCAATTATGGCAGTACTAATCTCCCCGATGATCGTACCCCTGATCATTTCAGCGGCGGGCATGTACTTTTTCTACAGCCGCGTTGGATTGCAGGGCACGTACATCGGTGTCGTTCTCGCCCATGCCGCTTTGGGTATCCCGTTCGTTATTATCACGGTGACCGCCACGCTGGTTGGCTTTGACAATTCCCTCACGCGGGCGGCGGCGAACATGGGTGCCAACCCTGTAACAACCTTCTTCCGCGTGCAAATGCCCTTGATCCTGCCAGGTGTTATTTCGGGCGGCTTGTTCGCCTTCATCACGTCGTTTGATGAAGTCGTGGTCGTTCTGTTTGTTGGATCAGCTGGTCAAAAGACATTGCCTTGGCAGATGTTCATCGGCCTGCGGGAACAGATCAGCCCGACCATTTTGGCGGTGGCGACGATCCTTGTGATTATCTCGATCTGTCTGCTGACCGTGGTCGAGCTATTGCGCCGTCGTTCTGAACGACTGCGCGGGATGTCACCTGCTTAAGCGTAATCGCTCGAGGAGTTGCGGGGAGGCATAGCCGTCTGGCACCTCCCCCTGCGCCACCTGCCACGACCGAACTGCATTTACCGTCAGGGGACCAATTTTGGCGTCAATTTTCCGAGTATCAAAACCCTGTTCAGTGAGTTCGGTCTGAAGCTCGATGCGCTCGGCATAACTCAACGCGCGGTCTTCGCGGGGCCAGTCACTTTGGAACGCGCTCGCTCCAGCAATGCGGTCGGCGAGGTGCCCAACGGCAATCACATAGGCATCGGCAGTGTTATAGCTCTCGATCACCTCGAAATTCTTGAACACCATGAATGCCGCGCCCGTTGCACCTGCAGGCAATAGAATGGACGCCACGCCGTGATCGGGAACAATGCGCCCTTCCGTGTCCAAAATTCCCAGCGCAGCCCATTCAGACGGGCTTTTCATCACCTCCCGATTGGCGAGGAGGTAGTCAAAACCGTCTGGAATGCGCACCTCCACGCCCCAAGGCTGACCCGTCACCCAGCCGTTGGCCTTGAGGTAGGCCGCTGCAGAGGCGAGCGCATCACGCGGATCATCGCCCCAGATGTTACGCTTACCATCACCGTTCCAATCCACCGCGTGCTCAATGAACGATCCGGGCATGAATTGCGTATGCCCCATGGCGCCTGCCCAACTTCCGCGAAGACGCGCGATGTCGGTGTCTCCACTTTGAAGGATCGAGAGTGCTGCAAGCACCTGCTCTTCAAAAAACGCAGCGCGCCGCCCGTCATAGGCAAGTGATACCATTGATGTCAGGACAGAGTCGTTGCCGCGGAATGTGCCATAAGCGCTCTCAAGCCCCCAAATTGCCGTTACAACCTCGGCAGAGACGCCATACTTTGCCTCAATCGCATCAAGCGCTTTACGCTCGCGGCGCAGCGCTTTTTTTCCATTGCTGATGCGTAGATCCGACACTGCAGTGTCGAGGTAATCCCAAATTGTCTTGGTAAATTCGGATTGGTTCCGATCACGCTCTACTACTTTTGGTGCAAAGCTCACATCCGCCATCGCACCGTCAAAGATATCGGGTTTGATCCCCGCTGCCAGCGCCGTAGGCCGAAACGCCGCTATCCAGTCTTGTAGCCCTGCATTGTTTTGCTCTGCTGGCGGTGTGGGCGTTTGGGACGTCGCTGGAACCCCCAGAAGCATCAGAATAAGGATCGAAACACAGCGCATACGAGCATCTTTCTTTTAACAATGCTTCCAATCTAGCGAGAATTGCAAAGTCAGAAAAGCGGCGACACACCCGATCGGCGGCCATTGGCCGCGTCGCTGCTTCTCGTTCAAGAAACAGCAAATATGTTGCGGACAGCGATACTGTCCGAGGCTACTTCGCGCAAGACCGAGGATGATCGAGACGCGAAAGCTGCCTAAGGGTTCGGAGCACAGCCGCGGCCAGTCAGCGGCGGCTGCGTGTAACCTTCCGCTTGGTCGCTGCCTTCTTGCCCTTTGCCTTTGCACCTTTTCTGCGCGGACTTCGACCTGCGGGGCTTTGGCGGCCTTGTGGCATCGCCTCACCTTCGATCTCCAACAGCTCAAGCGCGATCCCGCCCGTGACAGGCGTGACTTCTGACAGGCGCACGGTAACGCGCTGGCCCAGACCGATCGTCATGCCCGTGTCGGCCCCCATCAAAGTGCCAGCGTCGGCATCATGGTGGAAATACTCACGTCCGATGTTGCGCATCGGGATAAGGCCGTCCGCCCCTGTTTCGTCCAACTTAACGAAGGCGCCAAAGCGGGCGATCCCACTGATGCGGCCTGACATCTCGTTGCCCACACGCTCCGACAGGTAGGAAGCGAGATAGCGATCCGTGGTATCGCGTTCTGCAATCATCGAGCGGCGCTCTGTGTCTGAAATATGCGCACCCGTCGCTTCGAGATCGTCTATGTCATGTTGGGACAATCCGTCCTTACCCCAGCCATGCGCCGTGATCAGTGCACGGTGCACAATCAGATCGGCGTAGCGTCGAATGGGTGAGGTGAAATGCGCGTAAGACCGCAGCGCGAGGCCGAAATGCCCGATCTGGTCCGCACCATAGTAGGCCTGCGTCATCGAACGCAGCGTAGAAATGTTGATCAACTCTGCATCATCACTTCCTGCCGCTTGCTCCAACAAACGGTTGAGATGCGCGGTTTGCAACACTTGCCCTTTCGCCAGCGTGTAGCCTGCCGCTGCAGCTGTTTCGCGCAGCGCATCGAGCTTTTCAGGAGTTGGCTCTTCGTGTGTGCGGAACAGCAGTGGGGTTTTCTTCTCAATCAAAGTTTCAGCAGCAGCAACATTTGCCAGCACCATAAACTCTTCAATCAAACGGTGCGCGTCCAGCCGGTCACGGAAATTCACAGAGCGCACAGTGCCATCATTCGCCAGCTCAATCCGCCGCTCTGGAAGATCAAGGTCAAGCGGTTGGCGCCGCTCACGCGCAGCGGCCAGCGAGGCGTAGGCAGCATAGAGGGGCTTGATAACTGTCTCTAATAAAGGCTGAGTGCGCTCATTCAGATTACCGTCCATCGCATCCTGCACCTCTTCATAGTGCAAGCTAGCCGGAGAGCGCATAAGGCCCCGATGAAAGTCGTGGCGCAGTTTATTGCCATCCGCGTCCAGCACCATCCGCACGGCGATACAGGCCCGCTCGACCCCCTCGTGGAGTGAGCATAGATCGCCCGACAGCACATCCGGCAGCATCGGCACAACACGGTCGGGGAAATAGGTCGAGTTCCCGCGTTTGCGCGCTTCGCGGTCAAGCGCCGAGCCCGGCAACACGTAGGCTGAGACATCCGCAATCGCGACCCAGAGGATGTGACCCCCTTCGTTCTCGGGATCGGGGTCTGCTTCGGCGTAGCAGGCATCGTCATGGTCACGCGCATCGGACGGGTCGATTGTGACCAAGGGAACATCGCGAAGGTCCTCGCGGCCCTTTAGTCCTTTCGGCTCGGCACGATCCGCTTCAGCCACGACATCATCAGGAAAATCATCAGGAATAGAGTGTTGGTGGATCGCAATGAGCGAGACGGCCTTGGGTGCCGAAGGATCGCCCAGACGCTGCACAATCCGCGCCCGCGGCAGGCCCATGCGCCCTTTAGGACCAGCAAGCTCTGCTTCTATCAACTCGCCGTCTTTAGCTCCTGCCATGAAATCCGCAGGCACGGTCCATTCCTTATCCGCGCCTTTATCGATGGGAAGGATGCGGCCGCCCTCGGCAAGCTTGCGAAAGATGCCGACAATCTTCTTGGGGTTACTTCCGATCCGCCTGATCAAGCGCCCCTCGTAGTGGTGCTTCTCGCCTTTTACCAAGGTAAGCCGCGCCAGAATGCGGTCCCCCTCGCCCAGCGCAGGATCAGCAGCACGGGGGATCATCAGGACAACGGGCTCCACGCCCTCACCGCCCCACTCCATCGGCTTCGCGTACAAATCCCCGTCACCATCAGGGCCAGTCACCATCAGCACACTGACGGGCGGCAAACGCTCTGGGTCGCTATAGGATTTCTTGCGCTTCTCAAGGTGGCCCTCGGCGGCAAGCTCTTTAAGCAGCCGCTTAAGATCAATGCGCGCGGCCCCTTTGATCCCAAAGGCCTTCGCGATGTCACGCTTGGCCGTCAGGGTGGGGTTTTGCTCGATCCATGTCAGGATCTCTTGTTTGGTCGGAATATTATTCATGCTTGTGCAGGTAGCACGCACACACGGGCACGTCACATTATTTTAGATCAGCGGCGGTATCCACATCACGCAACATCGCAACTCGGGCGATGCTGTGGTCCGGCAAGGTGGCTTCGGTATCACCCAACGCATGTTCCGTTGACCAACGAACGCCAGCGAAAATTCCAGATGGCACTGCTCGTAGCCGCCGTAACCCTATGAGCCAGTAACCCCCGTCAGGCGCGGGCCCGAAAACAGCATCATGGCTTCCCAGCGCTGCAAACGCCTCTGCAATTCTGTCACGGTTGATTGCAGGGATATCCCCCCCGATCACACAGCACGGACCAGCGGGTGCAGCCCGCAAAGCGCGGCTCATACGATCGCCCAGATTACCATTTCCTTGCGGGATGCGGCGCAGCTGAGCAGGCCATACACGCGACATCATGCCCTCGCGGTCAGGCGCAACAGCCAGCACAACCTCCCAGCGAGGGTCCTCAATTCGACGTAACAATCCGCGCACCTGATGGCGAAACCACCACTTGGCGGCAATTGTACCAATATCACGGCCAAGTCGTGTTTTCACGCGACCCGCGCGGGGTACCTTCAACATGACAACAAGCGTGCGCTTCACGCTGTCATTTCCATCATCTGATGCGGCTCGCCTTCATCGTCATAGACATCGTCAAAAGGTGTAAAGCCAAGCTTGGTATAGAAACCAACCGCGTGCAGCTGCGCCCCGAGAATGACGCGGGCCGCACCGCGCTCCTTTGCAAGCGCAACCGCACTCTTTATCAGATCCGCACCAAGGCCTGTGCCGCGATGCGCAGCGATCACACAGACGCGCCCGATTTTTGCGACAGCACCATCAAGATAGATGCGCGCGGTTCCTATCGGTTTGCCATCTTCCTGCACCAACAAGTGATGGCTGACCGCATCCAGATCATCCACTTCACCCTCGGCTGTATATCCTTGCTCAAGCACAAACACTTCATGGCGCAGGTCATAGCAGGCTTGCCTGCTTTGAGTTTCGGAAATCTCGATCAAGCAAAGTAATCCTGTAAGATGCGCGTGTAGACCGCCTTTAGCTCGTGAATATGTGCCACTGTTACATGCTCATCCACCTGATGCATGGACTGGCCGACAAGGCCGAATTCTACCACGGGGCAGTGCGATTTGACAAAGCGCGCGTCGGACGTACCGCCCGTTGTCGACAGCTCAGGCGTGACACCTGTGACCGCTTCCACCGCGTTCGCGACCATCGTCGAAAGCTCACCAGGTGGGGTGATAAAGCTCTCTCCCGATATCTTGATCTGGGTCTCGATCTGCACGCCATAAGCTTCGCGGATCAACGCGACCTCGCTCTCGATCCACTCGCTCAGGCTTGCACCGGAATGGGTATCGTTAAAACGGATGTTTACAGCGGCACTGCATTCAGCAGGGATCACATTGGTGGCGGGGTTCCCTGTATCGACTGTGACGACTGCAAGGGTGGAAGCATCGAAGTGGTCTGTGCCCGCATCAAGCTCGTGACTGGCGAGACGGTCCATCAGGCGCATCATGGCTGGCAGCGGATTGTTAGCGCGGTGAGGATAAGCGGAGTGCCCTTGCTTGCCCACCACGCGGAACTTGATCGTCATAGAGCCTCGGCGCCCGATCTTGATCATCTCACCCATGATGTTGGGGCAAGTCGGCTCTCCCACTAGGCAGACATCCATACGCTCGTTGTTGTTTTCCATATATTCCAACAACGCGAGGGTGCCATCCACAGACTCTCCCTCTTCATCACCTGTGATCGTAATCACAACCGAACCATCAGGCGGCGTATTGCGCACAAAATCAACCGCGGCGGCGGCAAAGGCGGCGACACCTGATTTCATATCCGTGGTGCCACGTCCGTACATAATGTCATCTTTAATCTCGGCTCCAAAGGGTGGCATGGTCCATGCCGCCTCATCTCCGATTGGCACCACATCTGTATGACCGTTAAAGCCAAAGCTGCGCGTGTTCCCCTGCGTCCCCCAGCGCGCGAACAGATTACGAATGCCACCGCGATCCGCCCATCCACAGCTAAATCCCGCGTCGCTCAACAGGTCATGCAAGATGTCCAAAGCCCCCGCATCTGCAGGCGTCACAGAAGGGCAACGAACCAACGCAGCGGTCAGATCAACGGGATCAACAGGTGAAAATTGCGACATTAGACAAAGCTCCTCACGAAAGTGCTGCGCCTTTATCCCCTCTGTGGTGCAAAAGTGCCAGTCCCGACAGCACGCCACAAATCGCGCTTCATTTGCGGCAAAATTGTGTTAACCTAGACGGATAACAAATGACCCGAGGCAGGGTGCGAGCAGTTCCAACACCTGAAAACAGGGGCGGAACAGTCTGGATACAGACAATTTCGAACGGGGTGACTCCCTGTGAGATATTTATGTGCGCTGTCTCATTTAAGGTGTGAGGCAGTGACATGGTAGCAGCATCCGAGCTTGATATCGACACGGTGCGTGAAGGCACCACCGCGCTGGATATGGCGCAGGAAATGTTTGGTGCAGGCGTCACGGTGACGGGTGCCACATACTATGGCGATACTGATAGCGCAGGCACCTATTCGGGCGGCGATACGACATCGCCGGGGGTAGTGCCGGGCGATACTGGCGTGATCATGTCCACAGGCGACGCCGAAGATTTCACCAACTCGAACGGGCAATCCAACCAAAGCGCCAGTACCTCGACCAACACGTCAGGCACCAATAATTTTAGTCAGTACAACAACGCAGCGGGCGGCACGACCTATGACGCTTCAACGCTGGATGTGGATTTTATTCCCGACAGTGACACGCTTACGATGCAGTTTGTCTTTAGCTCGGAAGAATACCCCGAGTTCGCGAATTCAATCTATCAGGATTTCTTTGGTGTTTGGGTCAACGGCAACTTTGTCGAGCATGACGTGGGCGATGGCAGCACAGCGCCCTTCAATATCTCGACGGATAACAACATCAACATGTACGTCGACAATACGACCGACGATTACAACACCGAGATGGACGGCTTTACCATCACGCTTACGTTGACGATGAATGTCAACGCGGGCCAGACGAACTCGATACGGATCGCACTGGCAGATGTTGGCGATACCCAGTACGATTCGAACGTGCTGATCGCAGGTAACTCGGTCCAGACCGAGGTCGTTGCCATATCGGACAATGTAAACGTCTATCCCGACGGGACAACGACGCTGAATGTGCTCGACAATGACATCAACAATAATGCTGGCACCACACTGACCATTACCCACATCAACGGGCAAGCAGCCACAGTCGGCACTGCGATCACCTTACCAACAGGCCAGCAGGTCACACTGAATGCGGATGGTACGTTTAACGTCGTTGGGGACGGGGACGAAGAAGACTTTAACTTCACCTACACAATCGACAACGGAACCCAAACGGATGTCGGTTTTGTCAACGCGACATCGGTGCCTTGTTTTGTTGCAGGAACCTTAATCGCTACGCCATATGGGGACCGCCGCGTTGAAGGGCTGCGGCCTGGTGATCTGGTGATGACCAAAGATGAAGGCGCACAGCCTCTGCGGTGGATCGGGTCGCGAAGCGTGGCCGCTGTGGGCGACTTTGCCCCCATACACATCCGCGCCAATACGCTGGGCCAGCACAGGGATCTCCTCGTCTCACCGCTACACCGCGTATTGATCAAGGACAATTTGGCGGAACTGTTGTTTGGCGAGGCCGAAGTCTTGGTTGCTGCGCGTGATCTGGTGAACGACCACACAATTACGCGGCGCGCAGGCGGAGAAGTGACCTATGTCCATCTGTTGTTCGATCGCCATCAAGTCGTCTTCTCCGAAGGCCTTGAGACAGAGAGCTTCCTCCCTGGGCCACAGACTGCCGAGAGTTTCGAGGCTGAAGTCGTCGAAGAGATTTATAGCTTTTTCCCTGAATTAGACCCTGATACGGGCGCGGGCTATCCGCCTGCGGCACGCCGTACCCTGAAACGATATGAGGCGGAGCTCTTGCGCGCCGCAAAGGTGGCATAATGACTTGGCTTGCACTTACCGACCACTCCGAGCGTCGCTTGTCCCTGCGCGGGCTTGGCCATGAAAAGCGCAATGAGCCGATCCTAATTGATCACCCAGAGACCGAAATCACGCGCGGCAGCATCGTATTCGAGACGCAGGTCGCCGAGGACAGCAAGCCACAAGTGCTATTCGGCTTTACCACGCCACATCCAAGCCACCGCAGCCTTGTGTTTCAGGCAATTCCCGGAGGCGGCGTTGCAATGGTTCACGTACAGGGCGACAAGATTGCGCATGCCGCTATCGCGCATCGCAATTCAGGCCGCGCCGAGGTGCTGCGTCTGACCTACGCGTGGGACACGAAATACAACTGGGGGCGGCTGACGCTTGAGCAGGAGGGCGAGCGTACTGTTACCAGTGTTGCTGTGGAGAATCCGCTGCCTTTCACACTGGATGATGCGCGCGATTTGATGTTGGGACGTGGCAGCCACACCTATGCGCCCGACATGGTCTTTGCTGCTCTCTCGGATCAGATCGAGGCGATCGGGGTCAATCCGACCCTATCCACCAACACGCCCGTTGCCACGCCTTGGGGCTACCGCGATATCGGCACGCTAAAGCGCGGAGATACGGTCTATACCACCGACGGCTCTGTTGTGCCTGTTCTGCAAACAGTGAGCCGCACGGTTCCGGCGCGCGGCAGCTTTGCTCCTATTCGGATGCGCGCGCCCTACTACGGCTTACAGGATGATATTGTCGTAGCCCCTGAACAGCATGTGGTGATCGATGGGCCAGAGGTAGAGTATCTTTTCTCTTGCGAGAAAGTGCTGACTCCTGCGCGCCATTTGGTAAACGGTTTTGCCGCCCGAACAGAGCCATCCGGACAGCTGATTACATACACGCAGCTTATCCTGCCACAGCACGAGGCACTTATTGCTGGCGGAGCTCCTTTAGAGAGTATGTATATCGGCCGTATCCGCCGCGACACGCACCAGCTTGCCTCTAGCGTGATGTTTGGCGTGGACCGAAATGATCTGCCAGAACACAGAACGCCATCGCACAAGGTGCTTAAATGGTATGAGGCGATCCATCTGGCAAAGCGGCGCGCCGCCTAGTCAAAGAATGGTGTCATCTGCGCAATGATGACGGAGTTCTCTTCAAGCGCGCGCATCATCAATCTGCGCTCCTCGGCGTCGATCTCTTCGCCCTCGGCCTCACGTTCCGCCAGTGTGCCATAGCCAGTCACATCCAGCGGTGCCGTATCTGCTTGCTTAAGTATCGCGACGGTCTCACGGACAGCCTCAGCTTCATCAATGCCAGAGGCAAAGCACATAAGCGCAGCACCCGTTGATTTTTCGGGCAGGCCATCGCCCGTCTTGCGACCGATCTCAACCAGCAAAGTATATACTTGCTGCCGCGACGGCTTCTTGGGCTTTTTCTCTTCGGTCATTCTTTAATCCTGAACAGGCTATTCGCATTTGCGCAGCATGCTGATCCGTGCGCCTTTTTGGATGACAGCGATGCCCGTATCCGTCCGCATGATCATAATCCGCCTCTCGAACGGCGTGCCATCTGCACGGCAGATCGCAGTATAAAGCGTAGCATCCATACCGCCCACCCGCGTCGCATCGCGTAAATTACAGCGGCTGCCAACAGCGAAAAAGATATTGGACGTCAACAAAATTGCCCCGCCATCTTTACCGATGCTGGTACAATCCCAACTGTCGCCAGAGGAATGATCAGGGCGGTAGCGGCCGTCATACGGCCCTGCCCACACGCCTGCTGCCGTTACCGACAGCAAAAGTATAAGCAGGGCGCGCTGCATCAGTCGCGCAGCAGTTCGTTGATGGAAGTCTTCGAGCGTGTCTTCTCGTCCACACGCTTGACGATTACCACACAGTAGAGGCTCACATTATTCTTGGACGGCATAGAACCTGCGACAACGACCGATCCAGATGGCACTTCGCCGTACATGACTTCGCCTGTTTCGCGGTCTACGATTTTTGTGGACTGGCCAATATAGACGCCCATCCCCAAAACAGAGCCTTCGCGCACGATACAGCCCTCAACTACTTCGGAGCGCGCCCCGATAAAGCAGTTGTCCTCGATAATTGTCGGACCCGCCTGCATCGGCTCAAGCACACCGCCGATGCCTACACCGCCGGAAAGGTGCACGTTCTTGCCAATCTGTGCGCAGGACCCGACAGAGGCCCATGTATCAACCATCGTGCCTTCGCCCACGTTTGCGCCAAGGTTTACAAACGATGGCATCAGCACTGCGCCGGGAGCGATATAAGCAGACTTGCGCACGATGGAGCCAGGTACAGCGCGGAACCCCGCAGCATTCCAGTCCGCCGGACCCCAGCCTTTGAATTTACTGTCGACTTTGTCCCACCAGTTGGAGCCTTGTGGTCCGCCTGACTGCTCTTCCATATCCTGAATGCGGAAGCCCAACAGAACCGCCTTTTTCGCCCACTGGTTCACATGCCAATCGCCATTTTCCTGACGTTCGGCCACGCGCAATTTGCCACTGTCGAGGGCCGCAAGCGTTGCCTCGATCGCATCGCGCGTCTCGCCTTTGGTGTCGGGCGTGATGGTGTCGCGGGCGTCCCATGCGGATTCAATTGCGGTTTCAAGCTGTGCGTTGGACATGAATGGTGCTCCGTTGAGAAAAAGTGTTAGCCCGCGCTATACGCCGCCCTGCCTTTCCACGCAATCCTAAGGGCGTTTTGGTGCGATGTGGAATGGCGTGGCACGCCACGTCAATTTTGTGCATGGTGCGCGAAAGAGCAATCGAATTGAGGACAAGATGAGTAAGAAAACCCAGCACCCGTTGCGCGATGCAGGTACAGACCGTGAGGCAGCAGCCGGCGTTCCCGTCACACCGCAAACCCAAGCACCTGCGTACAAGCTCGCATTCAACGACTTCGACTTCATGTGCCGTGACGATATGCGGCCCGTACGCTTCCAGCTTGAACTGCTGAAGCCCGAGGTGATGCTGAACGAATACGGGATAAATTCTACCATTGTTCTGTTCGGCGGTGCGCGGATTCCCGAACCATCCAAGAAAGATCAGGCGCGGACCAAAACGCTGGCCGATCTGTCGCGGTTCTATGATGAAACGCGCGAATTTGCGCGGCTGATGACGCTTAAATCAATGGCAGGTGGCGGGCGTGATGATGTTATCGTCACAGGAGGCGGCCCTGGTGTGATGGAGGCGGGCAACCGTGGTGCCGTGGATGCGGGCGGCGTGTCCATCGGCCTTAATATCGTGCTTCCGTTCGAGCAGGCACCGAATGAGTATGTTTCGCCCGAGCTGTGTTTCAACTTCCACTATTTCGCGATCAGAAAAATGCACTTCCTGATGCGTGCAAAAGCGATCTGTGTCTTCCCGGGTGGCTTTGGCACCATGGACGAGTTGTTTGAGGCGCTCACCCTAATCCAAACGGGTCGGATGGAGCGGGTGCCGTTCTTGTTGTTTGGCCGCGATTTCTGGCAGGGCATTATCAATTGGGACGCACTTGCAGACGCAGGCACCATCTCTGCCGAAGACCTTGATCTGTTCCGTTTCGTGGAAACAGCGCAAGAGGCCGTGGAGATGATCGAAAACTGGGGCGAGCCATCGGCGCGCGATAGTGTCCCCGGTCGGCAGTCGATCTCGACAGATTAGTGAAAGAGCTCTTCGGGCAATTCACACAGAGCAACGCGGTGCGGCAATGTTTCCAGAACATGCTTGCCATCCTCTGTATCGCGAATGGAGTAGCCATAGCCTGCAAGGCGGTGCTTCCATTCGCGTGCAGACAGTGCTGCGCAGCGCTCGCGTGTGACAAGCTGCATCACCTCGTCGGCGACAAAGGCATCCTGCTTTAAAATAATAGTCATCGTTGATCTCCTGATTAAGTCGTCTCAGGAAACAATCTGTTTTGATACCATGTCAGGATTCGGATGCGATTATGGCAGAACAGAGGTTTTTACACCCTGACCACACGTCAGCGTTGAACAACCCCTGATTCCGCTTCGATCTGGCGCTTGGACTTGCGTGCGCGCTCTGTCTCGGACTTGAGCTGGCCACAAGCCGCCATGATATCCTCGCCACGTGGCTTTCGCACGGGAGAGGCGTACCCCGCCTTGTGAACAATGTCCGAAAAGGCGCGGATACGATTATTAGAGGACCTTTTATAGGGCGCGCCCGGCCATTCGTTGAAGGGGATCAGGTTGATCTTTGCGGGGATGCCTTCAATCAACTTCATAAGCCGGTGCGCATCCTCGTCGCTGTCGTTAACGCCGTGCAGCATCACATACTCAAACGTGATCCGCTCGGAGTTGGAGACTTTGGGATATTCGCGCAGCGCGTCGAGCAAAGTCTCGATGTTCCAGCGTTTGTTAATCGGGACCAGCTTGTCGCGGACCTCATCCGTTGTTGCGTGAAACGAAACAGCCAGCTGACATCCGATCTCGGCCGCAGTGCGCGCAATCTCGGGCACCACACCAGAGGTCGACAGCGTGATCCGGCGGCGGCTCAGCTGGATGCCTTCAGGGTCCATCGCGATTTTCATCGCGTCGCGCACATTCTCGAAGTTATAGAGCGGCTCGCCCATGCCCATCAGGACAATATTGGAAAGCAGCCGCGCCTCATAGGTACGCGTGCCTGATTTGGGCCATTCATCCAGATCATCGCGGGCCACCATGACCTGACCGATGATCTCACCTGCTGTCAGGTTTCGGACCAGTTTCTGCGTGCCAGTGTGACAGAACGAACAGGTAAGCGTGCAGCCGACCTGAGAACTCACGCAAAGCGTGCCGCGATCACTTTCGGGGATGTAGACCACCTCGACCTCATGACCGCCCGCAATGCGCACAAGATACTTGCGGGTGCCGTCCTCGCTCACTTGCTTGGTTACGACCTCGGGGACCTCGACAACAAAGTGTTCCGCCAAATCAGCGCGGAACGCTTTGCTCAGGTTGGTCATGGCGTCGAAATCGCGCACACCCCAGTTGTAGATCCACTGCCAAATCTGGCCGACGCGCATCTTAGCCTGCTTCTCAGGCGTACCAATCGCAATCAGCGCATCGCGCATCGCGTCGCGCGTCATACCCACAAGGTTCGCTGGCCCCTCAGGCAACCTACGCGGCATGGTATGGACGTCTTGGGTAATCGGTGCGGACATGGGTGCGATTCCTATCTGGGCTGAACGCTATATAGGGGCTAGGGCTTCAAAATGAAAACAGCCCCGCCTTGGACAGGCAGGGCCGTATTGATTCAATGACTGTTTTTAACCGCCGCAGCGCTTAGCCGCGTCTTCCACAGCTGCGGTAAAGCCAAGCAGAGAAAATGTATCCTCGGTCTTGGTCCCTCGGCCTGAACGGCCTGTCAGTTTGGCATCTGCACCGCGTTTCATCGCGGTGATGATCTTTGCATCATCCGCAGTTGTCGCAGGCCATGCCCACTCACCCTCTGTGAACAATTCGAAAGCGTTGCCCGAAATATCGAGGCTCACAGTTGAGCCACTGGCGAACGGGTAACCACCTGTAAATGCGACCTGACCCTTTGCACCAGCGCTGGGGCGGTAAAACACCATCAGCAATGTCTGGCCGCGGTTCACGGCAACCACACGGCCATCGCGCGAGTTCACTGTTTCCTTCGGCGTGGAGACACCCCAACACTCTGTCGGGTTGTCTTCTACAAACACGCTCCAATCCGTCTTCGCCGCGACGCGATTGCTGCTTTGGCTTTGCGCAAACGCGCTGCCAGCAATAAGGGCCGCCATGCACGCAGCCGCTACGCCCGTTTTCAAAAATGCCATCTGTCCAACTCTCCAGCCGTCTTGTTGCCCCAACATAATGCAAAACACTGCTGCAACCACTTTTGACTGGGTCGTTCTTATGCAATGGTTTACGTCTCTTTAGACAACAAACACCATAACGCGAAAGACGCGAGTACCGAAACCCCGCATTGGCAGGTTTTCGCGCATAAATCCGACGAAAAGGACCATCCAATGACCTCTCCTGCCCCCTTTGCCGAAATCTGGCGCGGTGAATTTCTTGAAAGCGTACATTCAGGGCACGCTGTGATCTGTGACGAGAATGGCGACATCATGCAGGCATGGGGCAATCCTGAGGCAGTTGTGCTTGCGCGTAGCTCATCCAAGATGATTCAGGCCTTGCCACTTGTGCGCTCGGGCGCTGCAGATGCTTTTGGTCTTGGGACGCGACAGCTGGCCCTATCTTGTGCCTCCCACCAAGGGGCGCGCATCCATCTGGATGGTGTCGGTGCTTGGCTCAAAGAACTGGGGTTGAATGATGATGCCTTCCGTTGCGGACCGGAACAGTCCCGCGATCAGGAGGTGCGCGAAGCACAGATTCGCGCGCATGAAAGCCCGTGCCGCATTCACAACAACTGTTCTGGCAAACACACAGGCTTTTTGACGCTCTCCAAACATCTGGGCGGAGACGAGAATTACGTCGCCATAGACCATCCGGTACAGCGCGCTTGCCTAGAGGCGTTCGAAGAAGTGACTGGCATGACCAGTCCGGGTTTCGGGATTGACGGATGCTCTGCCCCGAACCACGCGACCACACTGCACGGGATGGGCCGTGCTATGGCGCATTTCGCCGCTGCACCCGAAGGCAGCGCCGAGGCGCGCCTGCACGAGGCGATGCGCCTGCATCCCGAATTGGTTGCAGGAGAAACCCGCGCCTGCACCGAATTGATGCGCGCCTGTGATGGTAAGGTTGCCTTGAAAACAGGCGCCGAAGGGTTCTTTATCGCGATCATTCCAGAGCGGAAGATCGGCATCGCGCTCAAGGCTGCCTGCGGCACGACCCGTGCGGCAGAAGCTGCGATCGCAGCACTTCTGGTGCGGCTTGGAATATTGGACGCCAACCATCCAGCCACGCTCAAACGGATCAACGCACCGATCAAGAATTGGGACGGGCTGATAACAGGGGTGCTAAAACCAGCGGCAGGCTTGCTCGCTTAGGCTTTAAAATCATCCTTGGCATAGCCCTGCACAAACAGCAGTGCAGTCAGATCGCCAAATTTGATCCGCACATCACATTGGGCGGCAACAGCGGGTTTTGCATGAAGTGCAACGCCCATCCCCGCACGCGTCAGCATGCCCAGATCATTGGCCCCGTCACCAACTGCAATTACGTCTGCATCCAGTAGATCAAGGCGCGCCGTGATATCTTCGAGCGCGTCCACCTTGGCCTGTCTTCCGAGGATCGGCATGCCGACTTCTCCTGTCAGCGTGCCATTTTCCACGATCAGCGTGTTCGCACGATTCTCATCAAATCCCAGCTCTTCAGCCACTTTGGACGTGAACGCAGTAAAACCGCCCGACACCAAAGCCGCATAGGCACCGTTTGCCTTCATCGTAGAAAGCAGCGCCGCGCCTCCTGGCATCAATTGAATACGCTCGGCGAGAACCTTGTCGATGACCGTCTCTGGCAGCCCTTTGAGCAGACCAACGCGCTCGCGCAGGGCGCCGTCAAAATCAAGTTCGCCGTTCATGGCCCGCGCAGTGATATCTTTGACCCGTTCGCCAACACCCGCCTCATCAGCAAGCTCGTCGATACACTCCTGCTGGATCATTGTGCTATCCATATCGGCCAGCAGCATCTTCTTGCGCCGTCCGTCCTGTGGGACAATCACCAGATCAACGCCCAGCGCCTGACAGCTTTGCCAGACATCATCAAAATTATCAGGCATACCGCCCAAACCAAATTCTGCTGCCTCATCAGGAGCAAGCCAGATAGCATCGCCCCCACCCCACGCATTGCGCAACGATTCAACGAGAGCAGGATCAAGGTTGCGCATTTTTGGCGCACACAACAGGATAGCAGTATACATATCAGTGTTTCCGATCAGCACCAAGGGGTCGCAAAAGAGTATTCAAACGGCGGTTTAGCCCTCAATTGCCACTTGTGCCAGAGCGCAATGCGCCGTAACTCCAGCGGTGGGACACCCTTCCCCAACGAAGGGCATTTATCTGAGAGGGTAGCATCAATGGCTATTACACCACCGGACATCCGTCCGACGAATCCGCGTTTTTCCTCTGGGCCTTGCGCAAAACCCCCCACATTTGATCTCGCGAAACTGTCTGACGCGCCACTGGGCCGCAGCCACCGTGCCGCTCCTGGCAAGGCAAAGCTGCTGGCCGCGATTGAACAGACGCGTGAAATCCTCGGCATCCCCGACGACTACAAGATTGGCATCGTGCCGGCGTCTGACACCGGCGCTTACGAGATGGCGATGTGGAACCTTCTTGGAGAGCGTCACGTCGAGATGTTGGCATGGGAAAGCTTTGGCGCAGGCTGGGTCACGGACGCGCTCAAACAGCTCAAGGTTGATGCAACCGAAAAGACCGCCCCTTACGGTGAGATCGTTGATCTGGGTGGTGTGAATTTCGACAATGACGTCTGCTTTACCTACAACGGCACCACATCTGGCGTGCGCGTACCGGCGTCCTTTGACATTCCAGCGGACCGCGCAGGCCTGACGCTGTGTGACGCGACCTCCGCCGCCTTCGCGATGGATTTACCGTGGGACCGTTTGGACGTGACCACCTTTAGCTGGCAAAAAGTGCTGGGTGGCGAAGCAGCACACGGCATGCTGATCCTGTCGCCACGTGCTGTTGAGCGTTTGGAAAATTACACGCCTGCATGGCCCTTGCCCAAAATTTTTCGCCTCACCAAAGGCGGCAAGCTGATCGAGGGTATCTTCCGTGGTGAGACGATCAACACGCCTTCCATGCTGTGTGTCGAGGACTACCTTTTCGCACTAGAGTGGGCGAAATCCGTTGGCGGCCTCAAGGGCATGATTGCGCGGGCGGACGCCAACACTGCGGCGATCAACGCCTTTGTCGAGACACACGATTGGCTCGATTTCCTTGCGGTGGACCCTGAGACGCGCTCGAACACTTCCGTGTGCCTCAAGTTCAACGATGAGCGCATTACTGATGGTGCAGCATTTGCCAAAGCGGTCGCAAAGCGGCTCGCGGATGAGAATGTCGCACTAGATATCGGTGCTTACCGCGATGCCCCTGCGGGCCTGCGTATCTGGTGTGGTGCTACAGTCGAGACTTCCGACATCGAAGCAATGCTGCCGTGGCTCGACTGGGCGTTCAACGCCGAGATCAACGCATAATTCGCGCAGGGGCACTGCCCCGCGCCCTTCCATATTTATTCAAAGGACCACTCACATGGCACCTAAAGTACTCATCTCCGATAGCCTCAGCGAAGCAGCTGTTCAGATTTTCAAAGACCGCGGCATCGACGTGGATTTCCAGCCCGATCTGGGCAAGGACAAAGACAAGCTGCTCGAAGTGATCGGGAAATATGACGGCCTCGCCATCCGCTCCGCGACCAAGGCGACGGAGAAAATCATCGCGGCGGCGGACAACCTCAAGGTTATTGGCCGCGCAGGCATCGGGACGGATAACATCGACAAGGATGCCGCCTCCAAGAAAGGTGTGATCGTGATGAACACGCCCTTCGGCAACATGATCACAACAGCAGAACACGCGATTGCGATGATGTTTGCTGTAGCGCGTCAAATCCCCGAGGCTTCCGCCTCTACCCATGCTGGTAAATGGGAAAAGTCCAAGTTCATGGGTGTCGAGCTGACAGGCAAGACTCTGGGCGTGATTGGTGCAGGAAACATCGGCGGGATCGTCTGTGACCGTGCCCGCGCCCTCAAGATGAAAGTGATTGCCTATGATCCCTTCCTTGGCGAAGAAAAAGCCAAGAAGATGGGCGTAGAGAAGGTCGAGCTGGAGGAGCTGCTCCCACGCGCCGACTTCATCACCCTGCACGTGCCCTTCACCGATCAAACCGCAAACATCCTGAGCCGCGAGAACCTTGAGAAGACCAAGAAGGGCGTGCGCATCATCAACTGCGCCCGCGGTGGTCTGGTGGATGAGGAAGCCTTGGCCGATATGCTGAAATCAGGCCATGTCGCAGGTGCTGCTTTTGACGTGTTCAAAGAAGAGCCTGCGAAAGAGAACCCTTTGTTCAACCTGCCCAATGTTGTGTGCACGCCGCACCTTGGTGCTGCCACGACAGAGGCGCAAGAAAACGTGGCCCTGCAAGTGGCCGAGCAAATGTCCGACTACCTGCTGACAGGTGCCGTGAGCAACGCGCTCAACATGCCGTCTGTTACCGCAGAGGAGGCGCAGGTCATGGGACCATGGCTCAAGCTGTCTGGTCATCTCGGCGCGTTTATCGGCCAGCTGACGGATGAGCCAATCAAGGCGATCAACATCCTTTACGATGGCACAGTGTCAGAGATGAACCTCGAGGCGCTGAACTGTGGTGTGGTTGCGGGTATCATGAAGCGCGCCAACCCTGATGTGAACATGGTGTCAGCGCCTGTGGTCGCCAAGGAAAAAGGCATCCAGATTTCCACCACCAATCAGGATAAATCAGGCGCATTTGATGGCTACATCAAGGTCACGGTTGTGACGGACAAGCGCGAGCGTTCTATCGCGGGCACAGTGTTCTCTGACGGCAAGCCACGGTTTATTCAGATCAAGGGAATCAACATCGACGCTGAAGTGGGACGCCACATGGTCTATACCACCAATGAAGACGTGCCGGGCATCATCGGTACACTGGGTCAGACTATGGGCGCCAATGACGTCAACATCGCCAACTTTACCCTTGGCCGTGCCGGCGTAAAGGGGGAGGCGATTGCGCTTCTTTACGTAGATGCACCCGTCCCTGCACCTGTTGTCAAAAAGCTGCACGACACCGGCATGTTCAACCAGATCAAGCTGCTGGAATTCGACGTCGCTTAAGCGTATCAAACGGCACCACAAAGGCGCAGCTCCTCGTGGGTTGCGCCTTTTTTATTGGAGAACGCATGACCAAACCCATTTATGCCATTGGCGATATCCACGGCCAGCACGATGAGCTTTTGCGCGTTCTGGCGTTGATTGAGGCAGATGGCGGGGCACAGGCCGAGATTGTATTCATCGGCGACTATACAGATCGCGGCCCCGCTTCCGCCGCCGTACTTGATACGCTGATTGAGGGCGTGGAGCAGGGCAAGCCGTGGCGCTGTCTGATGGGCAACCATGACCGCATGTTCAGTTGGTTCATGCGCGATTACCCCCTCCATGATGCCTATCTTCCGGTCTACCTTTATTGGCTGCATGAGCGGTTGGGCGGCGACACCACGCTTGCCTCTTACGGGATCGAGATGACCCAGACCGAACGGCAAACCGCCGTGCATGAAAAAGCCAAAGCAGTCGTGCCCCAAGCCCATATTGATTTCCTGAACAGCCTTTCACACAGCTATCAGACGGACGATCTATTCTTTGCCCATGCGGGTATCCGGCCAGGGATCGCGCTGGATGAGCAGACCGAGCATGACCTGCTGTGGATCCGCAAAGAATTTCACAAAGACACCCGCGATCATGGAAAGCTCATCGTGCATGGCCATACCCCTGTAGAGCAGACGACCCATTACGGGAACCGCATCAATATAGATGCGGGCGCGGGGTACGGACGTCCTCTCTGTGCGATCCGCATCGAAGGGCGTGAGTGTTGGAGCCTGACAGACGCAGGGCCAGTGCCGTTGCTTCCTGCGGACAGTGACGGAACGTAGCGCCTGACAACCAACCCTGCGTTTTGCTAAACGAATTGCATCATTTTCGGGAGAGAGAACATGTCGGACGATATCGTTATTCTGGGTGGTGCACGCACCGCAATCGGAACCTTTGGTGGCACCCTTGCAAGGACACCTGCCACAACGCTCGGGGCGACTGTTGCGCGTGAAGCGTTGACGCGGGCGGGCGTCGAGGGCGGGCAAATCGGCCATGTCGTCTTTGGCAACGTCATCAATACCGAGCCTCGTGACATGTATCTCAGCCGCGTCGCGGCAATGGAAGCGGGTGTTCCCGATGCCGTGCCAGCAATGAACGTGAACCGTTTGTGCGGATCTGGCGTGCAGGCGATTGTGTCTGCGGTACAGTCTCTGATGCTGGGCGATGCAGACTTTGCGCTGGCTGGCGGAGCGGAGAGCATGAGCCGTGCACCCTATATTCAACCTGCTGCCCGCTGGGGCCAGAAAATGGGCGATGTCGCCTCTCTCGATATGTTGTTGGGCACGCTCAACTGCCCGTTTGGCACGGGCCATATGGGTGTGACCGCAGAGAATGTCGCAGGCGAGCACGAGATCACCCGCGAAGAGCAAGATGCCTTTGCGATGCTCTCCCAAGAGCGCGCTGCCGCCGCGATTGAGGCGGGCCATTTCACCGATCAGATTGTTCCGGTTGAAGTCCGCAAAGGTCGCGAAACTGTTTCTTTCGAAGTCGATGAGCACCCCAAGGCTACCACGCCAGAACAACTGGCAGGCTTGCGTGCCGTGTTCCAGAAAGACGGCTCTGTCACCGCTGGCAATGCGTCGGGCATCAATGATGGTGCCGCTGCAGTCGTGCTGGCACGTGCATCCTCTGCACAAGCGAGCGGGTTGAAACCACTTGCGCGGATCATCGGCTATGCGCACGCAGGGGTGCGCCCTGAGGTAATGGGCATCGGGCCGATCCCTGCTGTGACAAAGCTGTTCGAGAAGACAGGTCTGAATGCAGGTGACTTCGACGTAATCGAAAGCAACGAGGCCTTCGCGTCACAAGCGCTCGCCGTGAGCAAGGCGCTAGGCTTTGATCCAGCGCGGGTAAACCCGAATGGGGGCGCCATTGCGCTGGGCCACCCAGTCGGCGCGACAGGAGCGATCATCACTGTCAAAGCGCTCTATGAGTTGGAGCGTATTCAAGGCAAGCGCGCGCTGATCACCATGTGCATCGGCGGTGGTCAGGGCATCGCGCTGGCGATCGAGCGGATGTAATCAGAACACTGCGTCCAGAATACCGATCACGATAGCAGCCCCTGCCGCACCCAATACCGCGGCAAGGGCGATGTAGCGTTTGAACGGCTTGCGGGCAGGCGGCAGCGCTTCTGCCTGACGGATCAGCGCCGCCTCGACCAGCGCCGGCAAACGCGGGCCAAAGCGTGACAGCACTCGGGCAGTCTTGGTCAGATCGGTGATAATTGCCTTGGGACCGATGGATTTCGTGATGTAGTCGGTCACGATCGGCGCTGCCACCTGCCAGATGTTCATCTGCGGGTTTAGGGAGCGGGCCACGCCCTCAACCACGATCATCGTGCGTTGCAACAGGATTAACTCTGTTCGTGTCTCCATGCCAAACCGCTCGGTCACTTCAAAGAGGTAGGCCAAGAGGCGCCCCATCGAGATGCGATCCGCATCCATTCCGAAAATCGGCTCTCCGACAGCGCGCAGAGCCCGCGCGAATTCATCCACATCTTTGTCAGCAGGGATATAACCCGCTTCAAAATGCACCTCGGCCACGCGTTTATAGTCCTTGCGGATAAAGCCATAGAGGATCTCGGCGTAAACGCGACGGGTGTATTCATCGATGTGGCCCATGATCCCGAAATCAAAAGCTACGATATCGCCATTATCGGCGACCTTGAGGTTCCCTTGATGCATATCCCCGTGGAAGTAACCGTCGCGCAGGGCGTGGTTCAGGAACAATGCGAGGATACGCTCGGACAGCTCGACGCGGTCCACGCCAATTGCATCAATCGCAGCGTTATCGCCCATGGGCACACCTTCGGCCCAGCCAAGCGTCATCACACGCCGCGCCGAATAATCCCATTTGATCAGGGGCAGCTGGAAGCCCGCGTCATCCTTGGTGTTGGCCGCAAATTCGGACGCAGCGGCGGATTCCAAACGCAGGTCCAACTCCCCATGCACAACACCGTCAAAATGCTCGATCACATCCATGGGACGCAGGCGGCGCGAACCAGGGGAAAACAGCTCAACCATCCGCGCCGCAAGATAGAAGGCGTCCACGTCTTTCTGGAACGCCTTCTCTACCCCGGGCCTGAGCACCTTGACCGCAACCTCTTCACCCGAGGATGCAAGGCGCGCACGGTGCACCTGCGCGATGGAGGCGGCTGCAACAGGTTCGCTGAACTCTGAAAAGATCGCGTCGATGGGCTGGCCCAGTTCTTTTTCGACCTCGGCTTTTGCGACATCGACAGGAAAAGCAGGTAGTTGATCCTGAAGCACACGCAGTTGCAGCGCCATCTCCTCCCCAACCACATCGGGGCGGGTAGAGAGAATTTGACCGAATTTGATATAGGCAGGGCCCAGCGCCGTGAGCGCACGGGTTGCAGGCTGCAGATTTGGATCACCCTTATAGCCAAGCGGCTTGAACGGAATCGCAAGCGCACGCGCCACCAGACGCACAGCTTTGGGTGCTTCAAATGCATCGAGAACGAAATTCATCGCGCCCGTGCGCTCTAGCGTGGCACCAGTGCGGATCAGTCGCCAGATATTGTGTGGGCCACGCATCAGTTAATAATCCCCTGCGGTCCGCGCATTTAGATTTTCCAGCCCGAATGCAGGGCTGCGATGCCCATCGTCATGTTGCGGTACTTTGCGTTCTCGAACCCTGCAGCCCGCACCATTCCAAGAAAAGTCTCCTGATCCGGAAAATTGCGGATTGATTCAACAAGGTACTGATAGCTGTCGCGGTCATTGGCGATGATCTGGCCCATGCGCGGGATGACATTGAAACTGTAGAGGTCATAGGCCTTTTGCATCATCGGGTTGGGCAACTGGCTGAACTCCAACACCATCAGACGGCCGCCTGGCTTGAGCACACGATAAGCCTCGTTCAGCGCCTCTTGGGGGCGGGTCACGTTCCGGATGCCGAATGAGATCGTGTAGACATCAAAGGTGTTGTCCTCGAACGGCAGGTCCATCGCATCGCCAACAATCCAGTCGAGGCTGTCTTGCATCGCTTCAGCCTCGGCACGCTTGCGCCCCTCGATCAGCATCCCTTCGGTCAGGTCACAGACGGTGGCATGGCCAGAGCCTGCGCGTTTGAGAAATTTGAAGGATACATCACCCGTACCGCCCGCCACATCCAGAAGCCTTTGACCTGCACGCGGCGCGAGCCAATCCATCATCGCCTCTTTCCAGATACGGTGGATGCCGACGCTCATCACGTCATTCATGATGTCGTAATTATTGGCCACATCCGAGAAAAGGCTGCGCACCTTGCCTGCCTTCTCGTCCTCGCGAATGGTTTGAGCGCCGAAATGGGTGGTGTTGTCGGTCATGATGTGGGTCCTGATCTTGTTATCTTGGAGATATAGCCTCAGGTAGGGAGGTGCAAACCGCCATTTGCCGCAGGAGATGCCATGCCAGAGCTGCCCGAAGTCGAAACCGTCCGCCGTGGCCTTGCCCCCGTCATGGAAGGTGTAGAAATTAGCCGCGCCGATGTGAACCGTCCTGACCTGCGCTGGCCCTTTCCGACGCGCATGGCAGAGCGTTTGACAGGCCAGCGGGTCGAGCGTTTGCGCAGGCGATCAAAATACGTCCTCGCGGATCTTAGCTCGGGGGAGACGCTACTCATTCACCTTGGAATGTCGGGACGGATGCTCATTTCCGGCGATCCGCTGGGTCAGTTCGTCCACGAACATCCCGCGGCTGAGAAGCACGATCATGTCGTGTTTCATATGGAGAACGGCGCGCGCATCACCTTCAACGATCCCCGCCGCTTTGGTGCGATGGATCTGATGGAGACGGCGAGAGAATCAGAGCACAAGCTGCTTGCTGCGCTGGGACCAGAACCCTTGAGCAATGATTTTTATGACAAAATTCTGGTAGAGGCCTTCAAGGACCGCAACACGCCCGTGAAATCTGCGCTGCTGGATCAGCGGATCGTGGCTGGTTTAGGCAATATCTATGTCTGCGAAACTCTTTTTCGCGCAGGGATCAGCCCCAAACGCAAGGCAGGACGCATTGCCGCAGCGCGTGTTGCCGCAATGGTTCCCATCATCCGCGATGTCCTGTCCGAGGCAATTGACGCGGGGGGATCATCGCTCAAGGATTTTCGCCAAGCCGATGGAGAACTTGGATATTTTCAGCATTCCTTTGATGTTTACGGAAGGGAAAGCGAGCCCTGCAAGCGTGAAGGCTGTGAGGGAATCATTGCCCGTGTCGTCCAGTCCGGACGCTCATCCTTCTACTGTCCGCAATGCCAAAGATAACTTGAACCAAGTTGCGGCCATGTTATGGAAGGGCTTCCGAGAAACGATAGAGGGCCGCACTCATGGCTTATGAAACGATCAATCTGGACGTCGATAACCACGTAGCTTTGGTAACACTGAACCGTCCGGATGCGCTTAATGCGCTCAATGATCAGCTCATGAGTGAGTTGGCCGATTGCCTCAAAAGCTGTCAGGACAATGAGAAGGTCCGCTGCATCGTGATCACCGGCTCGGAGAAGGCGTTCGCCGCTGGTGCCGATATTGCGATGATGAAGGACAAGAGCTTTGTTGATGCGTTCGCAGGGGATCTGTTCACGCCAGAGACAGACCAGATCATGCGCGTGCGTAAGCCAATCATCGCTGCTGTATCAGGCTATGCGCTGGGCGGTGGCTGCGAATTGGCGATGATGTGCGATTTCATCATTTGTTCCGAGACCGCGAAGTTCGGCCAGCCCGAGATCAACCTCGGTGTCGTGGCCGGCATCGGCGGCACGCAGCGTTTGACGCGAATCGTCGGGAAGTCCAAAGCGATGGACATGAACCTGACGGGTCGCTTCATGGACGCCGAAGAAGCTGAGCGTTCGGGCCTCGCCTCGCGCGTTGTGCCCGTGAAAAAGCTGATTGAAGAGGCGCTGGGCGCTGCGCAAAAGATCTCAGAAAAATCCATGGTCTCCGTGATGGTCGTCAAAGAAGCTGTGAACCGCGCCTATGAGGTGCCGCTGCGCGAAGGACTGCTGTTTGAACGCCGCATGTTCCACGCGCTGTTTGCAACCGAGGATCAAGCCGAAGGTATGGGCGCGTTTTTGGAAAAGCGTGAGGCGCAGTTCCGCGACCGTTAAGGTCGGGCAGCGATTAGTCCGACAGGTCGTGCGTGAGCGCATCGAGCCACTGCCCCAGTGTTTTGAGTTGGATAGCAAACACATCTAGGCAAGTATCTCCTAACGCATAAAAAATGCTAAAAAGACCAAGGCCGATATCCTAGCCTATCTTCGCAATAAGAGGCCCTGATTTGCGCGTTGCTTTCCCCATGCTAACTCGGGGAGTGCGCGAATGAGGTGGTAGATAGTCACACCAACCAAGGCCCCAGCACAGCAGACCTTTACAAGTCGGGATAAACACCGCTATAGCCCACCTCATACATGCGCGTGCAGCCCGCTCAGGCTAGAATCACCTATCGGTGTCCTCCCAAGCGGGAGCGATTGCACGCTTTGACACGAATAATTTGATAGGATGATCCTCATGGCCAATACACCACAAGCAAAGAAGCGCGCGCGTCAGAACGAAAAGCGTTTCGCAATCAACAAAGCACGTCGCTCACGCATTCGTACATTCATCCGTAAAGTCGAAGAAGCCATCGAATCGGGTGTAAAGGACGACGCGGTTGCAGCACTCAAAGCAGCTCAGCCAGAGCTGATGCGCGGTGTGACAAAGGGCGTTTACCACAAGAACACAGCGTCGCGGAAAATGTCTCGCTTGGCCGCGCGGGTCAAAGCAATCGCATAATTTGCGATCAAGACTAAAAATTTTACAGGCGTCACTTCGGTGGCGCCTGTGTTGTTTTGAGACCTCTTTCACGGGTCCGTGAGATTCTTTTCGTGCAAAGACAGAGTCAACGATTAAGTTCTGTTGAACCGCCATGTGCCCCCTTGGTAGTTAGTGTGAGCGAGTCACATCGCAGGGGGACAGACCCGACAATCCGACACCGTTTTGCTAGAGGCGGCGCTTGGACCGAAGGTATTTTGCGAGGAGCCAATGGCTCTTTGTCATTAACTGCAAATGCTGCTGCCAGCAGTTTTGCCTGTCACTAAATGTAGTTTGTTTCGTTCGTTGTCTGTGATGCACTCATGTATCTGGGCGGGGTACGTGAGCCTTTTGGGGCCGCTAGAACTGGGCTGTTGTCTGTTGGGACCAGAGCAGCCCGAATGTGTTCTGGGGCTTTGTCGGGGATTGTCGCATGGGGCGGCGCAAGTGATGGTGGTTGGAATAGAATGACGCGGGAAGAATGGAGCAACGTCAAACAACGTTTGCTGAAGACGGTTGGTCAAAACAATTTTACGACATGGATAGAACCCTTGATGCTGGCGCAGTCCAGTAGTGGCATTGCTGTTCTTAATGTCCCCACGACGTTCTTTGGAAATTACGTTTCCCAGAACTTTGCCGATCTCATTGTGCATGAGATGCGTGCGTTTGATGACACCATCTCTCGATTGAAATTTGAAGTCGCTCAGGCGCGCCCGAAGCCCGTCACCCGTCAGACAGACGCTATCGCGCAAAACAACACCAAGGCATCAAAGCCGGCGAATACTTCGACAGTATATACAGCCCCTCTCGAACGTCGGTTTTCATTCGATTCCTTCGTCGTCGGAAAACCCAATGAGTTGGCCCATGCTGCGGCAAAGCGTGTGGCCGAGGGCGGACCCGTAACGTTCAACCCACTGTTTTTGTATGGCGGGGTCGGCCTTGGTAAAACGCACCTGATGCATGCAATTGCACAGGAGCTGCAGGCACGGAAGCCAGAGCTGAATGTTCTGTACCTCTCCGCAGAGCAGTTCATGTACCGCTTTGTGCAAGCGCTGCGCGATCGCAAGATGATGGATTTCAAAGAAATCTTCCGCACTGTCGATGTATTGATGGTCGATGATGTTCAGTTCATTGCAGGCAAAGACAGCACTCAGGAAGAGTTCTTTCACACCTTCAATGCACTGGTGGATCAGAACAAACAGATCATCATTTCTGCGGACCGCGCACCGCAAGACATCAAAGACCTTGAGGATCGCGTAAAATCGCGTCTGCAATGCGGACTGGTGGTTGATTTGCATCCGACGGATTATGAGCTGCGCTTGGGCATTCTACAGACGAAAGTCGATATCCACCGCGCCTCTTATCCCGATCTCGAGATGGAAGACGGTATCCTTGAATTTCTTGCGCACCGCATCTCTACCAATGTTCGTGTCCTTGAGGGCGCGCTTACGCGGCTCTTTGCCTTTGCTTCTCTTGTGGGGCGCACCATTGATATGGAGCTGACACAGGATTGTCTTGCCGATGTGCTGCGCGCTTCGGAGCGAAAGATCACCGTTGAGGAAATCCAGCGCAAAGTATCGGACCACTACAACATTCGCCTCTCCGATATGATCGGGCCTAAACGTCTGCGCAGTTTTGCACGCCCTCGTCAGGTTGCGATGTATCTGAGCAAACACATGACCAGCAGATCGCTGCCCGAGATCGGCAGGCGTTTTGGTGGGCGGGACCACACCACTGTGATGCACGGCGTCAAGCGGATCGAGGAGCTGAAGGTCTCGGACGGTCAAATTGCAGAAGACCTCGAACTTCTGCGCCGCGCACTCGAAGCATAGCCCGTTATCGGTGCAGTGTTGCCACAGGGCTGCCTTTCGCAGGGCGGCCTTTTGCGCCTGTTGCGCGTTAAGTCTTGTGATTGGCTGGGAAGCGGGTAATTTGCCATTCCCGACCCTGTGCAGTGGAGAATAGGCATATGAAATTCAGCATCGAACGCGCCGCGTTGCTCAAAGCCGTGTCTCAGGCACAATCCGTGGTCGAGCGTCGCAATACAATTCCGATCCTTGCAAACGTTTTGATCGAGGCAGAAGGCAGCGATGTATCATTCCGCGCCACCGATCTGGATATCGAAGTTGTCGACAAAGCCCCTGCTCAGGTCGAGCGTGCAGGCGCTACAACGGTCGCTGCAACAACACTGCATGAGATCGTGCGCAAACTGCCTGATGGCGCGCTTGTTTCGCTAACCGCCGATAATGCTGCCGGTCGTCTGACTGTCGAGGCAGGCCGCTCCAACTTCTCACTGGCGACACTGCCGAAAGAAGACTTTCCTGTAATGGCTTCTTCGGAATATGCGTCGAACTTCTCGGCCAAGGCACCTGTGCTACGTCGCCTGTTTGATAAGTCCAAATTCGCTATTTCTACTGAGGAAACGCGTTACTATCTCAACGGTGTCTACATGCACATCGCGGAAGGTGATGGCGGCAAGATGTTGCGCTGTGTTGCCACAGACGGTCACCGCCTTGCACGGATCGATGCAGATATGCCTGATGGTGCCGCAGACATGCCTGGCGTGATCGTACCGCGCAAAACCGTGGGCGAGCTGCGCAAGCTGTTGGACGATGACGATATGGTCATTGCCGTGTCTGTCTCCGAGACCAAAGTTCGCTTTGCCACACCGCAGATTACACTCACCTCCAAAGTAATTGATGGCACTTTCCCAGACTATACCCGTGTTATCCCCCAAGGAAACACACGTAAGCTGGAAGTAGATGCCGCTGATTTTGCCCGCGCCGTTGACCGTGTCGCGACTGTGAGCTCGGAACGGTCCCGCGCGGTAAAGCTCCAACTTGACGAAGATCGTTTGGTTCTCTCGGTCAATGCGCCTGACAGTGGCGCCGCTGAGGAAGAACTGGCTGTGGCCTACAGCGACGAGAAGCTGGAAATCGGTTTTAACGCGAAATACCTGCTCGAAATCGCATCTCAGGTAGATCGTGAGAACGCCGTTTTCATGTTCAACTCCTCAGGCGATCCAACGCTTATGCGTGAGGGGAATGACACCTCGGCGGTTTATGTCGTCATGCCAATGCGTGTGTGAGGACTACGAGATTTTTGAAGGCCCCACATTCTGATGGCGGGTCTTTATCTTTCTAGTCTGACGTTGTCGCACTTCCGCTCTCACAAGAGGGCCGTGATTGAAGTGATCGACACGCCCGTGGCGATTCACGGCGATAACGGCGCTGGTAAAACCAACATTCTCGAAGCGCTCTCGCTGCTATCCCCTGGCCGTGGCCTACGCCGTGCCAGTGCAGAGCAAATGACCCGCCGCCCCGAAGGGCTGGGGTGGAAAATCACCGCTGTGCTGCATGGCCCTCTGGGCGCGAGCGAGATTGACGTCACATCAGAGAAAGGTGCGGCACGGCAGGTTCGAATTGATGGCAAGCCAGCCCCACAAACAGCTCTCGGGCGCATTGCACGCGTGCTGTGGCTTATTCCCTCCATGGACCGTTTGTGGATTGAGGGCGCGGACGGGCGGCGGCGCTTTCTGGACCGTATGACGCTAAGCTTTCTGCCCGATCACGCCGATATCTCGCTCGCATACGAAAAGGCGATGCGCGAGCGAAACCGCCTCCTCAAAGATATGGTGAAAGAACCCTCGTGGTATGCTGCTCTTGAGGCACGCATGGCCGAAACGGGCGTTGCCATACACCACAATCGTTTGCACGCACTTGCTGCCCTATCGCAGGCTCAGGATGCAGCGGAAACCGCATTTCCAACCGCATCCCTTGCGCTCGAATGTGACATGCCTACCGATGTCGAAGAAATGCGCGCAGCCCTATCCGAGAACCGCATGCGTGACCTCGCGGCGGGGCGTACCCTGATTGGTCCCCACCGCGCCGACCTGATCGGAACATATGCCGCCAAAGGTATTCCTGCACGGGATTGTTCGACGGGAGAGCAGAAGGCGCTGCTCGTCTCGCTGATCCTCGCCAACGCCCGCGCATTGGCTGCTGATTTCGGCGCGCCGCCACTGTTGTTGCTCGATGAAGTCGCCGCACATCTGGATGCAGGTCGCCGCGCAGCACTTTATGACGAGATCATCGCTTTGGGTGCCCAAGCGTGGATGACGGGGACCGAAGACGGTCTTTTTGATGCGATGGGGGACCGTGCGCAAAGCGTTTTGGTCACCGAAGAGGACGGAGTATCGACGGTGAAATTAGCGCCCTAATTCTGTGTAACTCCGACCACAAAATCTTGTGTCAATCGCGTGACAATGCACGCGAAAAACCGTATATTTAGCAGGTTGAATAACAGGATCACATGAATGTCCGAGACAGAGCAATCCCCCGAAGACTACGGCGCCAATTCCATCAAAGTTCTCAAAGGCTTGGAAGCTGTTCGCAAGCGCCCAGGCATGTATATTGGCGACACCGATGATGGCTCTGGCCTGCACCATATGGTGTATGAGGTCGTGGACAACGGCATTGATGAGGCACTGGCAGGCCATGCCGACCATGTCGCCGTCACAATCCACGAAGACAGCTCTGTCTCCGTCTCTGATAACGGGCGCGGTGTACCCGTGGGCATCCACGAGGAAGAAGGCGTGTCCGCGGCCGAAGTTATCATGACCCAACTGCACGCAGGCGGTAAATTCGACAGTAATTCCTATAAGGTGTCGGGCGGTCTGCACGGCGTGGGCGTATCGGTTGTGAACGCGCTCAGCGACTGGCTGGAACTGCGCGTCTGGCGAGATGGTTTCGAGCATGTGGCCCGTTTCGAGGGCGGCTTTACCACCAAGCACCTCGAACAGCTGGGAGCCACGGACCGCACGGGTACCGAGGTCCGCTTTCTCGCCTCCACCGAGACATTCTCGAACCTCGACTACTCCTTTGAGACGCTGGAAAAGCGTCTGCGCGAGTTGGCTTTCCTGAATTCAGGCGTAAAGATCATTCTTCGCGATGAGCGCCCGTCCGAGCCGCTCGAGACTGTGCTCTACTATGACGGTGGCGTTAAAGAATTCGTCAAATACCTCGACCGCAACAAATCATCGATCCTGCCAGAGCCGATTTTCATCGTAGGTGAAAAGGACGACATCGGTGTCGAGGTCGCGATGTGGTGGAACGACAGCTATCACGAGAATGTTCTGCCCTTCACCAACAACATCCCCCAACGCGATGGCGGCACGCATATGGCGGGCTTTCGCGGGGCGCTGACCCGTACCATCAACAACTACGCCCAGAGCAGCGGGATCGCGAAGAAGGAAAAAGTGACTTTTACGGGTGACGACGCCCGCGAAGGGCTAACCTGCGTGTTGAGTGTCAAAGTACCCGATCCCAAGTTCAGCTCCCAAACCAAAGACAAGCTTGTCTCCTCCGAGGTGCGCCCTGCAGTTGAAGGTTTGGTGAACGAAAAGCTGGCTGAATGGTTCGAGGAGAACCCGCAGATCGCCAAGATCGTTGTGGGCAAAATTATCGAGGCCGCCCATGCCCGTGAAGCGGCCCGCAAAGCGCGTGATCTAACGCGGCGCAAAACTGCAATGGATGTGAACTTTCTCGCAGGAAAGTTGAAGGATTGTTCCGAAAAAGACCCGTCAAAAACCGAAGTCTTCCTCGTGGAGGGTGATTCCGCTGGCGGCTCTGCCCAGACAGGACGTGACCGTCAAACACAGGCGATCCTGCCGCTCAAAGGTAAGATTCTCAACGTCGAGCGGGCGCGATTTGACCGCATGCTTGGCTCTCAGGAGATCGGCAACCTTGTGATGGCACTGGGCACGGGAATTGGCCGCGATGAGTTCAACATCGACAAGCTCCGCTATCATAAGATCGTTATTATGACGGATGCGGACGTGGACGGGGCGCATATCCGAACCCTCCTGCTCACGTTCTTCTACCGTCAGATGCCGCAGCTCATTGAGAACGGTCACCTCTACATCGCGCAGCCGCCGCTTTACAAAGTGTCGCGCGGCAAATCCGAGGTCTATCTCAAGGATCAGGCCGCGATGGAGGAGTACCTCATCGAGCAAGGTATTGAGGGAGCGATGCTGCGGCAGGGAAATGGTGAGGAGATCACAGGCGCCGATCTGGCCCGTGTCGTAGAGAACGCCCGTCAGATGCGCCGCGTGCTTGAGGCATTCCCGACCCATTACCCTCGCCATATCCTTGAACAGGCGGCGATTGCAGGTGCCTTTGTCCCCGGTGCTGTGGACAGCGATTTGCAAGGCGTTGCCGACGCCGTAGCCAAGCGTCTCGATCTGATCGCGCTCGAATACGAGCGTGGCTGGCAAGGCCGCATTACCCAAGATCACGGGATCAAGCTTGCCCGCATTCTGCGCGGCGTCGAAGAGGTGCGCACGCTTGACGGTAAAATGCTGCGAGGCGGTGAAGCACGCAAGTCAGGTACATTCACCGAGCATCTGCAGGATGTTTACAAGCTGCCTGCCACATTGGTGCGCAAAGACCGCACACAACTGATCAACGGCCCGATGGATTTGTTGAACGCTGTTCTTGCCGAAGGTGAGAAGGGCTTGTCCTTGCAGCGCTATAAGGGTCTGGGCGAGATGAACCCCGACCAGCTGTGGGAAACCACGCTCGACCCTGACGCACGCACTCTCTTGCAGGTAAAGGTGGAGGACATGGCGGAAGCTGACGATCTATTCACCAAACTGATGGGCGATGTGGTCGAGCCACGTCGTGAGTTTATCCAGCAAAACGCATTGAACGTCGAAAACCTCGACTTCTAATCACAAGTCCGCCTGCGATACGCTGGGCGGCCTTATGCTTTCATCTTCCGCAATCGCAAAGCATTGCTGAGCACGAAGAGTGATGAAAGCCCCATGGCACCTGCCGCGAGACCTGGTGACAGTAGAATTCCGAACATGGGATAGAGCACACCAGCTGCGACAGGGATGAGGGCAACATTGTATCCAAAGGCCCAGACAAGGTTCTGCTTTATATTGCGCATCGTCTTTTGCGATGCGTCCATTGCAATCTCGACGCCCAAGGGATCGCCACCCATCAGCACAACATCCGCCGCATCCATTGCAACATCGGTCCCTGTACCAACCGCAATACCAACATCCGCATGGGCAAGCGCTGGCGCATCATTTATGCCGTCTCCGACGAACGCGATCACATCACCTTCGCGACGCAGGCTATCCAAAGCCGCGATCTTTCCATCTGGCAGCACATCCGAGATTACGTGATCCACGCCAAGTTCTGCCGCGAGGTTGCCAACAGCGGCGGCACTATCCCCACTGATCAGAGCAACCCGCACACCACGGGACTGCATGGCCGAAATCGCAGTCTTTGCACCTGATCTCAAAGTGTCAGAGATCACCAGCATCGCCAGCGCCGCACCGTCGCGGGCCGCAAAGAACACTGTTTGCCCCTTGGCTTCCGCTGCAGCCTGCTCTGTTTCAAAGGCGCTGAGATCAACACCTAGCGAGGTCAGCCAAGCATATTTGCCGATATCTACCGTGGCGCCCTTGACCACTCCACTCACACCACGCCCTGCGATGGCTTCTGAATTCTGAACCTCGAAGAGATCCAGCCCTTTCGCCGCTTCGAGAATTGCGCGGGCCGCAGGGTGTTGGGAGGAGGCTTCGACAGACGCGATCTCGATCAGTGCGGCCTGCTTGTCCATCCCGGTCACGGGCACGATGTCGACCAAGGTTGGCCGCCCTTTGGTCAATGTGCCCGTCTTATCAAAGGCAACCAATGTCGTGCGTTGCAGATGCTGCAAGGCATTGCCCGTCCGAAACAGCACCCCGAGTTCAGCCGCACGACCCGTGCCGATCATGATGGACACAGGCGTCGCAAGCCCCATCGCACAGGGGCAAGCAATGATCAGAACAGAGACACCGACCACCAGCATGAAGGGCAATGTAGGCTCTGGCCCCACGATACCCCAAACCGTCATCGTGACTATGGCAATCACCAGAACAGCAGGGACAAATCGCAGGGTGATCTGGTCAACCAGAGCTTGAATGGGAAGCCGCGCCGACTGCGCTGTCTCGACCAACCGAATGATCTGGGCAAGCTTGCTGTCCTCCCCCATCGCTTGGGCATGACAGACCAGCGTGCCATCCATGTTGACCGTGCCCCCTGTCACCTTGTCACCAACGGTTTTGGTGACAGGCATCGGCTCACCTGTGAGCATGCTTTGATCGACATCGCTGCTGCCCTCGACAACTTCGCCGTCTGCTGCGATACGCTCTCCCGCACGCACCATGAAGGCTTGACCAAGGGCAAGTTCCGCCATCGGCCTGTCCTGCCAGTCTCCATCAACGCGCAACCGCACCACATCAGGGCGCAAGCCGATCAGCCGCTCAATCGCGGCACCTGTCCGGTTTTTTGCACGCGCTTCCAGCCAGCGACCCAGCAGGATCAGCACGATAATCACACAAGCGGATTCAAAATAGACAGCCCGCGATTGCTCGGGCAGCAACTCTGGTGCGGCGAGGACGAAGACGGAGTAGGCATAGGCAGCACCCGTGCCGAGTGCTACCAGACTGTTCATATCAGGGGCGGCGCGGAACAGCGCGGGAATGCCGCGCCTGAAAAACCGCAAACCAGGTCCAAGCATCAGGATCGTCGTGAAGACGGATTGTATCTGCCACGATGTCTCGAACCCTATGGTATTGTGGATCGCGTGGTGCACCGCGGGAAATACGTGGCTTCCCATTTCGAGCATGAAGACAGGAAGCGCCAGAAGCGCCGCAATGATCGTAGCGCGGCGCAGAGCAGAGACATCGTTCTCTTTGGCCTCACGGCGCTCCGCCGCGTCCTCGTCTTCCTTGAGCAACCCCGGATAGCCTGCTTTTTCCAAAGCCGCGAATGCGTCTTTCAGAGCCTTCGCTGAAGTGACGTTAAATTGCGCACTCTCATCAGCAAAATTTACCGCTGCGTCCTCAATGCCCTCCACGCTGTGCAATGCTTTCTGCGCACGCGCAGCGCATGAACCGCATGACATATTCTGCACGCGTATCGTGAATGTTTCGGACATTTCTTACCCCCTCAGGAGGGTGGGACTGGCCTGCTATTTGGCAGCCTCGTCACCCTCGGACTTCTTTGAAGAAGTGGCACCCTCAGCTTCGATAATCTCGGCGTCTTCGATAACGACATCCTTAACTACTGTTTCGGTGTTATCCTCAAGTGCCCCAACGATCAGCGGTAGCATCTGCACGCCAGCGGGCATTGCAACTTCGGAGACGGGCGGGCGTTTCCATGCAAGCGTATCAAAGCTGGAACAGTTCTCGCAGACCGGCTTCCACTCGGCGTGAATGTGCTGACAGTTGTCGCAAATCCACTGTGGACCACGCGGCACCGCAAGAGCACGCGCAAGCCAACCTTTTACAACCGTATCCGAGGCCCCTTCACCGCGTTCAATCACAGCCATAAGCGTGACGGAGCGTGCGTCGGGATCAACCTCGACCAGATCGCCCAGCGCACGGCGCGCTTCAGGGAAATCTTCGTTGGCGATATGAAGCTCGGAGAGTAGCATTTTTGTTTCGGGATGATCAGCGTTCAGTTTTGTCAGCACCTTAAAACGTTTGATCCGCTCTGTCGGCGTCTCGTCTGGTGCGATAGCGGCAAAGGTGGCGGCCAGATCAGGATGTGGCTGCACTTCCCATGCCTTCTTCAAGACACGCGTGGCATAGCGCGGCTTATCCTGCTCAATATACCCGTTCGCAGCCATCACCGCAGCGGGGACCAGATCGGGGGAAAGGCGGTTTGCCTCGATCGCTGTCTCGCGTGCCTCGATCGAGCTTCCGTCTGCAACAACATCTTTCGCTTCAGACAAGGCAAGCACAGCATCGCGGCGCTTGTGAACATCGCGTGGCAATTGGCCATTGCGCAGCTTGGTGCTCAGCGTTTTACGCGCACCGGTCCAATCCTCTTTCTCTGCCTGAAGGCGTAGCAACAGATCGCCCGTCTCTTCATGCTTTGGCTTGAGCGCGAAAGCTTTCTCGGCCAGCTGGATCGCAGTCTCGGTATCACCCTCGGCCAGTTTTTGTTTCATGATCCCGCGCACACCCACAAAACGGGTCTGTTCGTTCTCGACCAGCTTGCGGTAGGTTTCCTCGGCCTTGCGTGTATCGCCTGCCATCTCAGCCGCTTGGGCCGTGAGCAGATTAGTCAGCGCGGGCTTGTTAAGGTATTTGTCTGCTTTGGCTGCCTTCGCCATCGCAACATTTCCCTCACCATTGGCCAGCGCCATCAAACCCTGTGACAGTGCGTCAAAGCCTTTGCGCTCGCGGTTGCGATCAAAATAACGCGACAGCGCAGTCTCGTCGCCGTTAAGAAACTTCCAAACAGCGGCCAGCAGGGACAGCACTTTGAGGAAAACCCAGACGAGGAAGACCAGCAGAACCAACAGAAGGATCGATTCCAGCGGACCAGGGTTCAGCTCAACCCCCATTGCCCGAATTTGCAGACCACCTTCGGCTTGAAGCAAGAAATTTGCGCCCCATGCCAGCGCACCTACGATGCAAAAGAAAAAGACGATTTTGATGAGGGACCAGAGCATATTGTTTTCCTTAGTCTGCCGTCAGGCGTTGTGCCAAAGCATCAGCCGCGGCGCGGGCTGCAACGCGGGCATCAGCCGCCGCGCGCCAGTCTGCGATCACGGCTTGCGCGTCTTCGGGCAGGGTATCGAGTTCGGTCAATGCGGTCGTCAGATCACCGGATTTAATCGCAGCTTCAGCGCGCGAAAGAACCGCGTCGGGGTCATCCCCCTCACGCGGCGCGACAGAGCGCACGCCAAGGGAGCGGGTCAGAAAACCGCCAATGCCTTGTTGACCCTCATCCGTTCCAGTAGAACGTGCCGCTGCCAGCGCAGCCCGTGCCTGATCAGGGAAATCGGACTGAAGCGCGCTGAGCGTTGCAACGCCTTCAGCAGACGGGTCGATCAGGGCTGGGTCAATGTCGCCCAAATCGAGCCCTTGTAACGTTGCTACGGCTTCCGCAAATGGCTGACCTGCATCAAGTGCGGATACGATTTTTGCAATTGCAGCCTGACCGTTTGCAGCACGGGCAGCATCTGCTGTGGCTTCCTCGACGCTTTTCGCATTCGCAATAAGCGCTTCAATTTCGCTACGCTGCGCTTCCGCCGCCTCCTTGAGCGCTGAGAGTTCCGCAGCGTATGCGCCAACAGCATCGCCATCGACACCTTCGGGGACAGCAACCGCAGGCCGCTCTTCCAACGCAACAATGCGCGTTTCAATCTCGGCCAGCTGGTCTTCGATAGGAGATAAATCTACCGTGGGGGCCTCCGCCTGTTCCAACGCGGAGATACGCTCTTGCTGGGCAGTCAAATCCCCGCGCAGTTTTGTTGTGATCTCTGCGTCGGCATTGCCGAACACGTCATATTCAGAGGCCATGAAGCCCAGACCACCTGCAATGATCCCGCCCAAAACCAACGGCAGGAAAATACTCTGCTTCTCGGGCTCTGGTGGGGGCGCTACGGCTACCGGAATATTCGCGGACGTATCAGGCGCATCGCCCTCATCGGTCTGCGCCTTATCTTCTTCTATGGGTGCTGTATCGTTTGGCGTCGTCTCTTCGACTGTAGTTGTTTCTACCGGTTCAGACGTCTTCTTATCTTCAGACGTCTTTTCATCTTCCACAATTACCGCGTCTTCGACACTAGTCTCGACCGGTTCGGTACCAGCTTTCTCGGTTTTTTGAGAGACGGATTTCTTCGATGATGCCACAACACGTACCTTTTCGATTCTCACCCGTTGGATTGGGTCAACTCCAACAGCTTAGCCGTCATCCTCAAGCCTCTCAAGGCAAGCCGAGGCTCAAGCATAAGTTTTCAACTGCTTTACGCATATAATGCGCTTCGGGCGCAGGTAAAATGATACAACTAGCGGTGCTTTCCCCGCTCAAGGGGGCCGCGACTGCCTTGCTCAGCGCAACCACGTGAGAATTTCCGAGGCGTCCTTGTGCTTTTTCGGCCAATTGCTGGGCACTGCGCGGTGAGAAAACCGGCACAATGCAGCAATGCGTCAGCGCATCTGTCGCGGTTGGACCAAGAGGCAAAAGGTTCTGTTTATAGATCGCAACATGCTGCGTCTCGATACCATTGGCGGAAAGCGTTTGCGCGATATCGCCGATCGTGTGCTCTCCACCCAGATGAAACAGCCTTATGCGGGGCACGGAGGCGCACAAGCTCACGATAAGTTCTTTTGCGGTGTTGCCTGCCTGCGTTGCTTTCCATCCATTCGCTACTGCGGCCTGCGTGGTTTGCAGACCCACGCAAAATGCCAATCGCCCTTCACCGTCCGGCGCAAAACGCACACCGTTTCTGGAGGTGAAAATCACCCCATCATCGGGGCCCAGCACGGGAGTGTTCCCAATCCCTACAATTTCCATCAAAGGTGCTAACACAAGGCGGACTGCGCCAAGCGCATCAGATGAAAGCGTAGCTACAAATGCACGCGCGCTTGTTTCGGGGCGGGTCAGGAGTAGGGTTGGCATTGCCATTAGCCGCAGAACGCTCTCAGGATTGTTTGCAGAACGCCTAAGTGTTACCTCCGCAATGTGCACTTCGCAACGGAAACAACCTAAATGACCAGCCTGACCATTCTTGGCATCGAAAGCAGCTGCGACGATACCGCCGCGGCTGTTCTGCGCGGTGAAGCATGCGCAGCGGATGTTCTGTCATCCATCGTCATGGGGCAGACGGAATTGCATGCCAATTTCGGGGGGGTCGTGCCCGAAATCGCGGCGCGCGCGCACGCTGAAAAACTTGATACCGCAGTAGTCCAAGCGCTGAATGAGGCGCAGGTGACGTTGGACGACATTGATGCCGTGGCTGTGACCGCCGGACCTGGATTGATTGGAGGCGTCGTGTCGGGTGTGATGTGCGCCAAGGGGATCAGCCTTGCGCGAGGGCTTCCCCTGTATGGCGTGAACCATTTGGCCGGTCATGCGCTAACGCCGCGGCTCACGGATGGTGTCACGTTTCCCTATCTGATGCTGCTCGTCTCGGGCGGCCATTGCCAGTTTTTGATTGCGTCTGGACCGGATGAATTCAAACGCTTGGGCGGGACTATCGACGACGCCCCTGGTGAAGCGTTTGACAAAGTAGCGCGCCTCATCGGTTTGCCCCAACCAGGCGGCCCATCAATTGAAACACTCGCCCTTCAAGGTGACGCAAAACGATTCAAGTTTCCACGACCGCTCTTGGATCGTGAAGGCTGCGATATGTCTTTCTCCGGTCTAAAAACCGCTGTCCTGCGGCAGCGCGATGCATTGATCGTAGAAGATCGGTTGACCGCTCAGGATCAGGCTGATCTTGCCACTGGCTTTCAAGCAGCAGTTGTCGATGTGCTGACCGAGAAAACGCGCCGCGCTTTGGCCCAGTATACTGATCTCACCGACACACCAATCATTTGCGTGGCAGGCGGCGTTGCCGCCAATCTGGCAATTCGCGGATCGCTTGAAACCCTTGCATCTGAGACAGGCGCCCGATTTGTGGCACCCCCTTTGGCGCTTTGCACCGATAACGCTGCCATGATCGCTTATGCCGCGCTTGAGCAGGCAAACACGCGGATCCCCGACGACCTATCACTTTCAGCGCGACCACGCTGGCCTTTGGATCAACATTCGCCCGCAATGCTTGGTAGCGGCAAGAAAGGTGCGAAGGCATGAGTATCAGCGTTCTGGGCGGCGGTGCTTTCGGAACGGCCTTGGCGATTTCATTGGCGCAAAAGGGGCCAGTCACCCTTTGGGCGCGTGATGCGGGTGACATGCAAACAGCGAGAGAAAACAAAAAACGCCTGCCTGATTTCCTTTTTCCAGATAGTCTGATCGCCACAGGGGATGTTGCCCTAGCGATGGATTCAGAGACGCTCTTGCTGGCCGTTCCGATGCAGCAACTTCGCAGTTTCGTTACCGCCCACGCGAGCAAGCTAAGCGGCAAAGCCTTGGTCGCTTGTTGCAAGGGCATCGAACTCGGCACTGGCGCAGGACCTGTCGAAATCCTCTCGGATGAAGTTCCAAACGCGCAAGCGGCTCTGCTCACGGGCCCCAGCTTTGCCGCCGATATTGCACGGGGACTGCCAACAGCACTGACCTTGGCCGCTGTGAATAACGACACTGCAGAGGCGCTGCAGAAACAACTCACGACACCTGCGCTACGATTGTATCGCACGACTGATACGATCGGGGCAGAGTTGGGCGGCGCGATGAAGAATGTGATCGCGATTGCCTGCGGCACAGCGATGGGGGCGGGCATGGGGGAAAGCGCACGCGCCGCGCTAATGACCCGTGGCTATGCCGAGATGAAGCGATTGGCGACATATCGCGGCGCTGATCCCGATACGCTTGCGGGTTTGTCAGGTTTTGGTGATTTGACCCTCACGTGCACTTCGGAGGGATCGCGTAATTACCGCCTTGGCCTGAGCCTTGGTCGCGGTGAAGAATTTGACGCGGGCACCACGGTTGAAGGCGCGGCAACAGCACGTGCGGTGTCGAAGGTTGCGCAGGATGCTAACCTCGAAATGCCAATTACGTTGGCCGTTGCCGCATTGATCGATAAAAAGGTAGACGTGAAAACAGCAGTGCAAAGCCTGCTCACCAGACCGCTGAAGGAAGAGTAATATGCTTGTATGCTTGATGGCCAAAGATAAAACTGGCGCACTGGATGTGCGGATAGAGAACCGTCCCGCGCATGTGGATTACCTCAAGGGGAGCGATCATGTTCACCTTGCCGGACCTCTGATTGATGCGCAGGGCGGCATGTGTGGCTCGATGATTGTTCTGGATGTGCCTGATATGGCAGCGGCCGAGAATTGGGCTGCGAATGATCCCTACGCGCTGGCAGGTTTGTTCGAAAGCGTCACCCTGACCGAGTGGAAAAAGGTGATCGGTTGATGCGCTATTGGCTTTTCAAGTCCGAACCTTCGGTTTGGAGCTGGAATGATCAGGTTGCCAAAGGTGACATCGGCGAGGAATGGGACGGCGTGCGAAACTATCAGGCGCGTAACTTCATGCGTGAAATGGCAGTTGGCGACCTTGGCTTCTTTTATCATTCACAAAAAGAGAAAGCCGTGGTGGGTATCGTAAGCGTTTGCGCCTCTGCCCACCCTGACAGCACAACGGATGATGCGCGCTGGGAGTGCGTCGATATTCGCGCGGTGCGCTCCTTTAGACAGCCCGTCACGCTGGAGCAGGTAAAGGCCGTACCGGCCCTGTCGGAGATGGCACTGGTGCGAAGTTCGCGCCTTTCCGTGCAACCGGTGACTACCGAGGAATGGCAGAAGGTATGCGCGCTTGGGAAAACTGATCCCTGACAAAACGATGATAGAATGAAAAAAGGGTTCCGGCACCCCGCCAGAACCCTTTCTCACCCCGTGCGCTCCCTAAACCCCGGCACACGTATTCGAAATATGTTCTGGCCGTACTGGCCGTTCCCTAGCTATACTTCATTCTGCGTTTTTCACAAGAAATCAGTCATTTGAATTGGTCCTAAATACGAAACGCCCGCTTAACCAAGCGGGCGTTTCTTACATTCAATTTACGAGTAGCTTACTCGTACACGGCTTCTTTGCCGAAGTGCTTTGTCAGCATGTAATAGATAACTGCGCGATATTTGTTGCGCTCTGATTTGCCATATGTCTCGATCACAGAGTTGATGGCTTCCATAAGGTTCGGACCGTCAGGCAGGCCAAGCTTTTTCATCAGGAAGTTGTTTTTGACAGTCTCAAGTTCGGCAGGCTGGCTGCCTGCAACTGTGGATGCGTCCGCGTTGTAGATCGATGGGCCGCAGCCTATCGTTACTTTTGTCAGCAAATCCATATCCGGCTCCATGCCGCATTTGCCTTTAAGATCTTCCGCGTATTTCGCGATCCACTCGTCCCGCTTACCCATATTGTTCGCTCCCTGATGCTATTTTGCGCCGTAATCGGCTTACGGCCTAACCCTAGTCACAATTTTTCCACCGCAAAAGGAATTTCTAACTTTTCATTTCCCCGTAGATTATCGGCACAGACCATACCCTGTATGCTGGAGGTGGAAATGGTCCGCATGCAGGCGGTTATATCGCGGGCCAAGAGTGAGGCGGAACCAGTCGCAAGCACTGTCGTTTGCGCGTTTCAAGAACGCGCTTTTGGCAGTGTCGCCACTCCAATCGCGCAGCAAGCTCAGGCGTGTACCATCATCAAGCACAAAACCGCTGACGTCGATCGCATCCGCCGTTGCATGACTGCTCATCCTGCTGGAATTTCCAGACGCTGTACGCATTGGGCGGCAAGAGTAGCTTGAGAAGTGGTTAATCTGTGAAATGTCCTGCCCGAACAGATCCTGTGCTGCTGGCTGTAGTGCGTGCTGCGTCCACATTGCCAGTCGCAGGGCCGTCTGGCACCGAGTGTTGACGGGCGCAACCGATGCACCACCCGCACTGCTGAGGCTGACTTGAGGCGTAATACCACAGCGCGAGGTTTCAACGAAATCGGGCTTCCGCTCAATCTGTGCTCCTGTTTCCAGAGCAGCGAGACAGGTAGCAGCACTGCCCAGCGCGCGAGTGAGTTTCCATTGTGTGAGGCTCGTTAGCGGATCGCCAACTGAAAGCGGCTGTACCGGATTCCACTCAGGGGGAAGTGGTGTATCGGGATGGACCATCGCCTGCCATCCGCCAAACCCGATCCCGCCTATTATAAATGACAAAAGCACCACCCAGTGCAGAACCGGGCGGTGCTTGTATCTGTTTTTATCCGGCATGGCGCGGATTAATAGCGGTAGTGCTCTGGCTTGAACGGACCTTCAGGCGACACACCAATATAGGCGGCTTGCTCTGGATCAAGTTTGGAAAGCTTCACGCCAATCCGGTCAAGGTGCAGACGTGCCACTTTCTCGTCCAGATGTTTGGGCAGAATATATACTTCGTTCTTGTATTCATCACCGCGCATCCACAGCTCCATCTGCGCCAACACCTGGTTGGTGAAGGAGGCGGACATCACGAATGACGGGTGGCCCGTCGCATTGCCAAGGTTCAGCAGACGCCCCTCAGACAGCAAGATCAAACGATTGCCGCTTGGCATCTCGATCATATCCACTTGCTCTTTGATGTTGGTCCATTTGTGGTTCTTGAGGCTTGCGACCTGAATTTCATTGTCGAAGTGGCCGATGTTGCCAACGATCGCCATGTCCTTCATCTCGCGCATATGCTCGATGCGGATCACGTCCTTGTTGCCAGTGGTGGTGATAAAGATATCAGCCGTGCTGGCGACATCTTCGAGCAATACAACCTCGAAACCGTCCATTGCGGCCTGCAATGCGCAGATCGGATCGACTTCGGTCACTTTCACACGAGCGCCCGCACCCGCCAATGACGCGGCAGATCCTTTGCCCACATCGCCATAGCCCATCACAACGACGACCTTACCCGCCATCATCGTGTCGGTCGCGCGGCGGATGCCGTCCACAAGGGATTCCTTACAGCCGTATTTGTTGTCGAACTTCGACTTGGTGACAGAGTCGTTCACATTGATCGCAGGGAAGGGCAGCTGCCCTTGCTTGACCAGATCATAGAGGCGGTGCACACCAGTCGTCGTTTCCTCGGAAACGCCCTTAATCTGGTCGCGCATTTTGGTGAACCAACCGGGGGATGCGGCCATCCGCTTTTTGATCTGGGCGAATACGGCGACTTCTTCTTCTGATGTCGGCACTTCGATCAGGTCTGTCTCACCATTTTCCACACGCGCGCCCAGCAGAATATAAAGAGTCGCATCGCCACCATCATCAAGGATCAGGTTCGGACCTTCAGGGAACATGAAAGATTTATCGAGGTAGTCCCAATGCTCTTCGAGCGACTGGCCTTTGATCGCAAAGACTGGGGTGCCGCCTTCGGCAATCGCAGCGGCTGCGTGATCTTGGGTCGAGAAGATGTTGCACGACGCCCAGCGCACATCGGCCCCAAGCTCCACCAACGTCTCGATCAGAACAGCTGTCTGGATTGTCATATGCAAGGAGCCAACGATACGGGACCCTTTGAGCGGCTTTTCCTCACCGTATTCAGCACGCAGCGCCATCAGGCCCGGCATTTCCGTTTCAGCGATATCGAGCTCTTTGCGGCCATAAGCGGCGAGGCTGATGTCCTTTACGATGTAGTCATTTGCCATCTTTGAAATTCCTTATCTGGTTGAGGGGGAGATAGTCCGTTTTGGCTCTAATCTCAATGGATCATGTGCGCGCAGGCCGCGGGTGATCGAGATTTTGATTTTATGAGGTGGAAAATACGGAGGCACGCAGTGTAGCGTGACGCATACGAGCGACGAAAAGGAACACAGATGGCCCAGCAGCCGCGCGCATGGCAACGCATGTTATCAGGTCGGCGTCTTGACCTGCTTGATCCAACGCCAGTTGATATTGAAATCGAGGATATCGCACATGGACTTGCCTTTGTCGCCCGCTGGAACGGGCAGACTCGCGGCGATTTTGCCTATTCCGTAGCTGAACATTCGCTGTTGGTTGAAGTTATCTTTGGTCGCATTGCTCCAAATGCCCCAGCAAAATGGCGGCTCGCGGCTTTGCTGCATGATGCACCAGAGTATGTGATCGGCGACATGATTTCGCCTGTGAAGGCGGCAGTAGGACCGGGGTATGGCGCGCTGGATGAACGGCTGGAGGCAGCCGTACACATCAGATTTGGATTGCCTGCAAAAGTCCCCGTATCGATCAAGAAGCAGATAAAGAAAGCGGACCGGATCAGCGCTTGGATGGAAGCATTTCAGATCGCAGGGTTCGAGCCAAGTGAAGCAGATCGCTTTTTCGGAAAACCTGACCCGAAGCTGATGCAAGGGCTGGAAATAACACTGCGCCCCCCCGTCGAGGTGCGTGCAGATTTCACAGCGCGGCATGCGGAGCTTCTCAAGGAAATCCCATGATTAATGTCCGTCCCGCGATGCAGCTTGATGCAGGCTCCATGGCGAAGCTGCTCAATGAGATTATCACTATCGGGGGAACTACTGCTTTGGTGCGCCCTGTCACCGCAGACGATCTACGTGAATGGATGCAAGGATCGCCTGAGCAGTCGGCGTGGCATGTAGCTCTTGATGAGTCAGAGCGTGTTGTTGGCTTCCAGTGGATTGAGCCCAGCGATCAGCTTCCGCTGGAGGCTGCCGAAATTGCTACCTTTGTGCAGGTCGGTCAAACAGGTCTCGGGATCGGATCAGCGTTGTTCAGCGCCACGGCAAAGGCGGCAAAGTCACTCGGGTTTGTATGGATACGCGCCAACATCCGCGCCGATAACGAAGGTGGATTGACTTATTATCAAAGCCGCGGGTTCCGCGACTATGCTGTTATCGAGGACTATAAACTTGCCGATGGCAGTGTGGTGAGCAAACGCCTCAAGCGCTATGACATCTAGCGCGGGCTGCGTTTCGCCAGAATACGTTGCAGCGTGCGACGGTGCATATTGAGGCGGCGCGCTGTCTCGGAGACGTTGCGGTCACACAACTCATATACCCGCTGGATATGCTCCCAGCGCACACGATCCGCACTCATCGGATTTTCAGGCGGAGGGGGCAGGTTATCACCGGTGGCAAGCAATGCGTTTGTGATGTCAGTCGCATCCGCAGGCTTGGACAGGTAATCCGTCGCTCCAATCTTTACGGCAGCAACAGCCGTCGCAATCGCTCCATATCCCGTGAGCACAACAACCCGCGCATCGGGGCGGCGTTCGCGCAAGATTTCTACAACATCGAGGCCGTTACCGTCTTCAAGCCGAAGATCGCACACTGCATATGCTGGCGGCCGCGCTGTTGCGATCGCAGAGCCTGCCGCGACAGATCCTGCCATCTCGACCTCGAACCCGCGTTTCTCCATCGCTTTTGCCAAGCGGCGCAGAAACGGCTCGTCGTCATCAAGCAAAAGCAGCGTTTTATCAGGCCCGATATCGGGCATAAGTGTATCTGGCATGGTCGTCGCGCCCTATTTCAAACGGATTATCCTTATGGGTTAGGATATGGAGCGCTATGATCGCGGGTCAAATGCGTTCGACAAAACAACCGATCTTATCTGCCAACTGTTCGGGGGTGAGTTCGCGGCGAAAGAAATCCAGAAAGCCGTGCTCAGGCGTCACGAGATAACTGAATGTCGAGTGATCCACGAGGTACTCACCATCCACAGGCGGGTGCGCTTTGTAATAGGTACGGTAGGCTTTGCTCGCCTGTGAAATCTGTTCTTCCGTTCCTGTAAGACCGATCATGCGTGGATGCATCGCTTCTGCAAAATCATTTACGACCTCACTGGTATCGCGGGCCGGATCAATTGTGATGAAAACGGGTGTCACAGACTGTCCACGTTCCTCAAGAATTTCTATAGCAGCCGCATTTCGGTCTACATCGAGGGGGCACACATCGGGACAGTACGTATAGCCAAAATAGATCAAGGTAGGCTCGGTGATAACCTGTTCGCTCGTGACTGTTTCACCAGCGCCATTGACCAAAGTAAACGGCCCCCCCAGATCGCCCGCGACAGTGGCCCCGCCACATTGTGCAAACTGGTTTTCATCACCCCCACTTGTCAGCAATGTCATGGCGACAAGCCCGGCACCCACGACAGCAACAGCACTAATTGCAGCAACACGGATCATAAATACTCCTCTGCGCGCAGCGTCATTGCGCGCCCTTGATGATGATTTGTGCGAGTCCTACGCTAGCTTCACACCATTGCAAGTCACATTTGAGAGAAGCGCCCAGATGCCGCAGTCCAACATCCGCCCCTTCGGCGAACGAAAAAGAGCGAACTGGATCAGACTGCGCACGATGATCTTGTTGCGTTGGTTCGCGATCGCGGGCCAGTTTGTTGCGGTGTCCGTCACGCCATATATGTTCGGCATCCAGCTGGAACTGGGATGGTGCTATTTCGTGATCGGCATCTCGATCATCGGCAACCTGATTGCAGGCTTTATCTTTCCCGAAAACAAGCGTCTGTCGGAACGTCAAAACATGGCAATGGTCAGTTTTGATCTGGTGCAGCTCAGTGTCCTGTTATTTCTGACGGGTGGGTTAAACAATCCGTTCACACTCTTGCTGCTCGGGCCAGTCACGATTTCTGCAACCGCGCTTAGCCTGCGCTCAACTCTTGCTCTGTGCGCGATGGCAATTGTCAGCGTAAGCATACTTGCGTTCTTTCACCTGCCGCTACAGACGATGGCCGGCGATATCCTGAACATCCCTCCGTTGTTCATCTTTGGCCAATGGATCGCATTGATCATCGCGGTTGTGTTTACTTCGGCCTATTCGCGGCGTGTGACGTCAGAGATTCATTTAATGTCCGACGCACTTGCGGCCACACAAATGGCTTTGGCCCGCGAGCAGAAGCTGACCGACCTTGGAGGTGTCGTCGCCGCAGCCGCGCATGAACTGGGCACGCCTTTGGCCACAATAAAACTTGCCAGCACCGAGCTGGTATTCGAGCTTCGCGATCACCCTGAACTGCGGGAAGACGCAGAGTTAATAACCCAACAAACCGATCGTTGCCGCGATATCCTGCGGGATATGGGCCGCGCTGGAAAGGACGACCTGCACATGCGGCAGGTTCCCCTTGTCACCCTGATCGAGGTCGCAGCAGAGCCGCATATGGACCGCGGAAAAGATGTCATTATCAACTTCGAAAGTCTGGACCACCCGGAAGAGGCGCAACCATCGATCCTGCGCATGCCCGAGATCATACATGGGTTGCGAAACCTGGTTCAGAACGCTGTGGATTTCGCACAGAGCGCGGTTTGGATCGAGACACGCTGGAACGACGATACGATTACAATCCGAATAGTGGACGACGGGAAAGGCTTCCCCCCACAATTACTTGGTCGGTTGGGTGACCCATTTATGGGTCAACGTGGTCGCCGAAAGCGTGATGCCACACGACCCGAGTATGAGGGTATGGGACTTGGTCTCTTTATCGCTAAAACGCTGTTGGAGCGCTCAGGTGCCACGCTTGCCTTTGCAAATGGTGCCGATGAAACTGATGATAAGAACCAGAATATAGGCGCCGTTATCGAGGTACGATGGCCACGGCATAAGATTGACGCCCGCGAGGGAGAGAATGCAGTAATCACAGGCCAGAATACCCGCTTCGCAGAGAGTTAGATTGTCGTAAAATTAACACTTTATAAAGGTTAATTGGTACAGTGTATGATTGGGTCTGAAGCATTTGGGGTGCTGTATTGAACGATGTTGTCCTGACACTTGCTGTTACTATCCCTACGATTGCTATTGGCTTTTGGTGGGTTATGCGGTCGAAAGTAGCCCCTGCCGTGACTACGGGTCCCGCCATCGAATTGCCCGTGATCCTATACAGAGATGGTGTGATCGAACATGCGTCAGAGGCGGCGCTACGTCTTTTCCCGATCGCCATCGGTGCACACAGCTGGGCAGATATCGAGGAAATAGTAACGCCAGACTATCCTGATTTTCCTTCACAACCACCGCCAAAAGGCAGCGATATCGAGATCATAGCAGGTAGGGTTGGACAGCTTCAGATTGAACGTCACGATACCGCAACTTCCCTCACATTTCATGGTCTGGATTCGTCGGCAGCACCGACGAGGCCTTCCGAGGAACTGGAGGTATTACAGCAGGTCAGCGACAGCCTCCCCTATCCCGTTTGGAAAACAGGCGAGGCGGGTGCTGTAGTTTGGCAGAACTCCAAGTATTCTGACCTACAAAAAAGGCTCAAGTTTGGATCGAAAGGTCTGGCAGCAAAGATTTTTGATATGCCCCAGACAGACGTCACGCCGAAGGAAACCCGGATAAGACTGGACCTGACATCCGATGCCGAGCCGGAATGGTACAATGTTGTCCATTGCGCACTGGATACCGGGATGATCTACCACGCAATGCCACTCGACGAATTGGTGAAGACCGAAGACGCCCAGCGCGATTTTGTTCAAACACTGGCAAAAACCTTTGCGCATTTGTCGACAGGTCTCGCGATTTTCAACCGGGACAGGCAGTTGGCTCTCTTCAACCCTGCCCTTGTCGATCTGACAGGTTTGTCTGTTTCATTTCTCAGCCCTCGACCAACAATCGATTCATTTTTTGACGCTTTGCGCGAGAATCGGCGGATGCCTGAACCAAAGAACTACAAAACTTGGCGCCACAGAATGGCAGACCTCATCAGCGCTGCTGAAATCGGTCAGTTTGAAGAGACTTGGTCCTTGGAAACAGGTCAGACCTACCGTGTCACGGGACGCCCGCATCCAGACGGTGCAATTGCGTTTCTCTTGGAGGACATCAGTACGGAAGTTCTGCTTACACGCAACTTTCGCGCTGAGCTTGAGATGGGACAGAGTCTCGTTGATACATTCGACGATGCTTTGGCGGTATTTTCCCGCGCAGGTGTCCTGACCTTTTCGAACAAGGCCTATGATGTGCTATGGGGCTTTCAGGGCGACAGTAGTTTCGCTGATGTAACGATTGCGGACGCGATAAAGTTATGGCGGGAAAAATCTGCACCGAACGTGAATTGGGAAACCCTGCAAAATTCAATTACGACCCTCGGTCGGCGTGACGCGTGGGAAATGCCGGTTTCTATCAATGGCCAGAATCCGATGCTCTGCAAAGTTGTGCCGATTGCATCTGGTGCCACGGTTGTTCGCTTTTCACAGAGCCCAACCAAAAATCTTGCCCTTGAGGATGTATCCGAAGCATTGGAGCGATGAGAGGCCTTTCAAGCCTGATCTAGCACGGGTAGTTTGCAGACATGCAAATCTCCGTATCTCTAAACTCTGCCGATGAAACTGCCCTGTTCGCACGTAGGCTCGGGACCTACCTCACGGCAGGTGATACCATTCTTCTGACCGGAGATGTGGGTGCGGGCAAAACCCATCTGGCGCGTGCACTAATCCAGTCCATGCTCTCTGTGCCCGAAGATGTCCCCTCCCCCACGTTTACGCTTGTACAAACGTATGATGCTCGGGACGGTATCGAAATCTGGCACGCCGACCTCTACCGCCTGAACGATCCATCCGAGATAGAAGAGCTTGGCTTGACCGATGCGCTGCCCCAAGCGGTTTGTATCATCGAATGGCCTGACCGCCTTTCCAGCCTCAGGCCCGAGGACGCACTAGACATCACTCTTGTCGCGACAGATGTTGAGGATCAACGCATCCTGACAGCCGTTTGGACTGATCCGCGCTGGGATACAAAATTGACGGATTTTATCGAATGACCGACCGCGAACAGCTCCTCATAAAATTTATTCAAAAATCGGGTTGGTCCGATGCGACACGCCAAACGGTCGCGGGAGACGCCTCCAACCGCCGCTATGAGCGTTTGGCCAAACAAGACGGCGCAACAATCATCCTGATGGATGCTCCGTATGAGCGCGGGGAAGACATCCGCCCTTTCATCGCAATCGCAGAGCATTTGCGCAGCATTCCGTTAAGCGCACCAAAGATCATAGCGCGCGACATGAGCAACGGTTTTTTGCTCATTGAAGACCTTGGCGATGACTTGTTCAAAACCGTTGTCGCGCGCGATCCATCGCTTGAAGTGCCGCTGTATGAGGCAGCAACAGACGTTCTCAGCGTTTTGCACAGCGCCCCTCTCCCTGTGCTGGATGCCTATGACACTGATACCATGACCAGCTTCGCTGCGCGCTCATATGAGTGGTATTTGTTCGGGGCGACCGGAGCGCAGAACACGGCCGAGCAAGCCACATTCGAAGCGATGATGTCGGAGTTGCTCGGACCGCTTGAAACCGCACGAAAGGTTTTGATCCAGCGGGATTATCATGCCGAAAACCTGCTTTGGCTACCAGAGCGCCATGGGCCAGAGCGTGTCGGGCTGCTTGATTTTCAGGACGCTATGTCGGGTCACGCTGCTTATGATCTCGTCTCAATTCTTCAAGATGCCAGACGTGAAGTCCCGCGCGAGATTGAAGGCAGAATGATCGAGCGCTACCTATCTCAAAACCCGCAAGATGAGGCCGAGTTTCGAAAGGCTTATGCAATTCTAGGGCTACAACGAAACTTGCGGATTGTTGGTGCCTTTGCCAAACTTTGTATCGATCTCGGCAAGCCCAGATATGTCGATTTAATACCGCGGGTTTGGGAATTTGTGGAACGCAACCTTGCCCATCCTGCGCTTCACTCGATCTCGGATCACATCAAAACGACCCTTCCTGCGCCGACGCCTGCATTGTTGAAGCACCTCAAATCGCAGTCGGCAACATGAGCTTTCCTGTCATGTTATTCGCTGCGGGCTTCGGTACGCGTATGAAGCATCTTACGGCCAATCAACCAAAGCCGATGGTAGAAGTTGCGGGTGCGCCGTTGATTGATCACGCGATAGCTCTTGCACATGAGATCAGTCCCAGCGTGATCGTCGCAAACCTCCATTACCTGCCTGAGCAACTTGAAACCCATCTTGCACAAACAAGCGTACAAACGGTGATAGAGGCGCCTGACATTCTGGAAACAGGTGGCGGGCTCAGGAATGCCTTGCCCCTTTTGAAAACAAATCCCGTGATCACGATGAACACTGATGCGATCTGGCATGGGCCCAACCCGCTAGAGCTGTTGATCAAGGCTTGGGATCCCACGCGCATGGATGCGCTGCTGATGTGCGTTCCTCCGTCTCGCGCGCTTGAGCATAGCGGGACGGGTGATTTTACATGTGCCAGCGACGGGCGTCTTTCACGCGGTGCTGGAGTCGTGTTCGGCGGCGTTCAGATTATCAAAACCGATCTGCTGGAAAGCATTCAAGAGCAATCATTTTCTCTCAATCTTGTTTGGGATGCCATGTTTGAGTCGAAAACCGTCTATGGTTTGGAATACCCTGGCCGCTGGTGTGATGTTGGTCATCCAGGCGGCATTGCTACAGCCGAAGAATTGCTGAGATCAGATGTTTGAACCGCAAGAAACCCCTCGTGTTTTTGGCCTGCCGTCTGGTGTTGATTTCCCTCGTGCATTGGTTGATGGCCTTATGCGCCGTTTACAATCGCAACCCCCCGAGGCACTGGCCCGTGTTGATCTGATCGTAAACACCCAGCGCATGGCAAGGCGCCTCCGCGCAATATTTGAAGATGGTCCCGCGCTGCTCTTGCCGCGCATTCGCTTGATTACCGATCTCGAGACGCTCGCGCCTAGTGTGATCATCCCACAAGGAATACCCGCGCTACGCCGCCGCCTTGAGCTCATCGGCTTGATCTCTGCATTGCTTGAAAAGTCTCCTGACTTGGCCTCGCGCGCGTCACTCTATGACCTCGCAGACAGCCTTGCCGCGCTTATCGACGAAATGCAGGGCGAAGGTGTCTCACCAGACGCTATTTCCGAGCTGGATGTGACAGATCAGTCGGGCCATTGGGAGCGAGCGAAAGTCTTTTTGGGGATTGTCCAGAACTACCTTTCACTGACAGAGGCCAAGCCCGACAAAGAGGCGCGGCAACGGGCGAGAGTCAGCGCCATTGCCGCATTATGGGCGGAGCAGCCTCCTCAAAATCCGATTATCCTCGCAGGCTCGACAGGGTCACGCGGGACAACGATGATGTTGATGCAGGCGGTCGCAAGGCTGCCGCAGGGCGCGCTGATCCTCCCGGGGTTCGATTTCGATTTGCCGTCCGAAGTTTGGGCCGCACTCGATGATCCGCTGATTTCAGAAGACCATCCCCAGTACCGTTTTTACAACTTGATGAAGGGGTTGGGAGGTACCGCGAACGCTGTCGAGAACTGGCATGATGCAGCACTGCCCACTGCGCCAGACCGCAACAAGCTCATTTCGCTGTCGCTTCGCCCTGCGCCTGTCACGGATGCGTGGCGCATTGAGGGTCCGCACCTTGGCGATCTTGGCTCGGCAACGAAAGATATGACTTTAGTTTTGGCAGAGACGCCGCGCGCGGAAGCTCTTGCGATTGCGCTGCGGATGCGTCGCGCTGTTGAGGACGGCCAAACCACAGCACTCATTACGCCAGACCGGATGTTGAGCAGACGGGTCACCGCCGCCCTTAGCCGTTGGGATATCTTGCCAGACGACAGTGCGGGGACGCCTTTGCATCTCTCTCCTCCGGGGCGGTTTTTGCGGCATGTCGCATCGCTGATGACTCACAAGCTTGATGCAGAGGCGCTGCTCACCCTTCTCAAACACCCCCTCACCCACAGCACTGATGAGCGCAACAAGCACCAGCTGAACACGCAGCGCTGCGAGCTTGCCATTCGCAAACAAGGCCTGCCGTACCCTGAGCCAGCTGCGTTTCAGGCCCTGTGCGAAAAAGCAAAGCCTGAAGACAGCGAAATGCAACAATGGGCAGCGTGGGTCGGCGACGCGGTGATGGGACATCAGGACCATGACAGCCGCCCGCTTAGCCATTGGGTGGAGCGGCATCTTGCCATCGCGAATGCGATTGCCGCAGGCCCAAGCGGCGATCCCGACCACGGGCTTTGGCAGAAAAAGGCAGGGCAGGAAGCCCAGCGCGTCATGCGCGACCTTATGTCAGAGGCCGAATATGGCACGAGCCTGTCCGCGATGGACTATAGCGATCTTGTCGGTGCGCTTCTGTCCGCAGGTGAAGTGCGTGACCGCGATGCCCCCCGAGCGGGCGTGATGATTTGGGGCACGCTCGAGGCCCGCGTCCAAGGGGCCGATCTGGTTATTCTGGGTGGTCTGAATGACGGGACATGGCCAGAGGCGCCACCGCCTGACCCGTGGCTCAATCGCAAAATGCGAAATGACGCAGGTCTTTTGTTGCCCGAACGGCGCGTGGGGCTGGCTGCACATGACTACCAACAGGCAGTGTGCGCGCCCGAAGTCTGGATCACCCGATCAATACGCTCCGAAGACGCCGAAACCGTGCCATCAAGGTGGGTGAACCGCCTTGGAAACCTGATGTGCGGACTGCCAAAGGTTGGCGGCGTTACCGCATGGGACAACATGATCAAACGCGGGGACTACTGGCTTGGTCAGGCGCGCGCCCTCGAAGCGGTTGAGCCTGTCGCATCCGCGCCGCGCCCCTCGCCGCGCCCGCCTCTTGCTGCGCGTCCGCGCAGCTTGTCTGTGACTGAAATCAAGACCCTTATCCGCGATCCCTACGCAGTCTATGCGCGCCATAGTCTGAGGTTGCGTGGCCTGCGACCCTTGGTCCAATCGCCCGATGCGCCGTTGCGCGGGATCGTGGTGCACAGTGTGATGGAGCATTTTGTAAAGTCGGTCATGGCCGACCCTCAGAACCTCGACCGTGCCCATCTTATGGATATTGCAGAAGATACATTGAGCGAACTGGTCCCATGGCCCGCGGCCCGCACGATCTGGCTTGCCCGTATTGCGCGGATTGCAGACTGGTTCATCGAGCACGAAGCAACAAGGCTTGCCACTGCGACACCTGTCGCCTTTGAGAATGACGCACGCGGGACGCTAGAATTGTCCGACCTTGGCTTTACTCTTCGTGGCGTGGCCGACCGGATTGACCGCAACATCAGCGGAGAAATCCAGATTTACGACTATAAGACAGGCAGTCCGCCCACGGAAAAGCAGCAAAAGCACTTTGACAAACAACTGCTGATCGAAGCGGCAATGGTGGAAGAGGGTGCGTTCAAAAAAGTAGGTGCCGCGCCCGTCTCCAAGGCAACATTTATCGGGCTGAGCAATCCGCCAGCAGAGACCGATGCACCTCTCGGGGAAGAACCCCCGCGCGAGGTGTTGGCCAATCTACGTAAGCTCATTGCTGCCTACCTCGATCTTGATCAGGGGTTCACCTCGCGCAGGATGATGGAAAAGGTCATTTATGCTGGTGAGTACGATCACCTTGCGCGCTTTGGGGAATGGGACGGATCAGACCCCGCCACACCGGAGGATCTGACATGAGTGCTCCGCCAAACTGGAACGACGCGACACACGCGCAGATCACCGCTGCGCGGCCTGATACATCCACATGGCTCAGCGCGAATGCGGGGTCTGGCAAAACCCGCGTCCTGACGGACCGCGTTGCGCGCCTGTTGCTCGATGAGGTCAAGCCACAGCATATTCTGTGCCTCACCTACACAAAAGCCGCCGCATCCGAGATGCAGAACCGTCTGTTCAAGCGGTTGGGCGAATGGGCGATGATGGAGGATGATGATCTGCGCGATGGTCTGCGCGACCTCGGAGTTCTCAAAGATATCGCACCTGAAAAGCTCCGCGAAGCGCGCACATTGTTTGCGCAGGCGATCGAGACACCCGGTGGTCTAAAAATCCAGACAATCCACTCGTTCTGCGCCTCTCTCTTGCGGCGCTTTCCGCTGGAGGCGGGTGTCAGCCCCCAGTTCAAAGAGATTGAGGACCGCGCCGCCGAATTGCTGCGGGCTGACATTCTGGATGCGATGGCCGAAGGGCCAGACGCACACCTCGTGAGCGACCTCGCCGCGCATTACACAGGGGAGAGTTTCGCCTCCCTGACTCAGTCGGTTACGGGCAAGCGGGAGTTGTTTGAAGTGCTCCCCAATGATCTGAATACGCTGTTCGATCTGCCACAAGGTTTTGATGTGGGCGCCCTGCCCGCCGAGGTGATGGACACGGCCGTTGCCCGTTGGATGCCAGATGCAATTGCCGTGTTCGCTATGCAAAAGACGGTTACGATGCAGCGACTGGCCGAAAAGCTCAAAGAGATTGATTTCGGCAATCCAACGCCAGATGATCTGGAAAAGCTGAAAGCGCAGCTTTTGACCCAGAAAATGGAGCTTCGTAAGAAATTCCCAACGAAAGATGCCCAAGCAGATCTTGGCTCCATGCTCAGCGCGTTCGAGGATCTCGCCCAGCGCACGATGGAAGCGCATGACCTGCAAATGCGCGCGCGCAATGTGGCCCGAACGGGCGCGCTGCACCGCTTTGCCACCGAATTTATCCGTCGGTATGAGGCTGCAAAACAACAGCGCGGATGGCTGGATTTTGACGATCTGATCTTGCGCGCACGTGCTTTGCTGAATGACAAGAACGTCGCCGCATGGGTGCTCTACCGCATCGACGGCGGCATTGATCATATTCTGGTGGATGAGGCACAGGATACATCGCCGCGCCAGTGGGATGTGATTGAAAAGCTCGCCGCTGAATTTACAACAGGCGAAGGCGCGCGGGATGGCGACGTAGAGCGGACCCTATTTGTGGTAGGTGACAAGAAACAGTCGATCTATTCATTCCAAGGGGCCGATCCGCGCGAATTCGACCTCAAGCGAGCTAGTTTTCAAGACAGCCTGCTTGCAGCCAATTTGAAGTTCCAGAATCAGAGCCTTGATTATTCTTTCCGCTCTTCGCCTGCCGTTTTGCGGGCCGTGGACCAGACATTCAACACCCAACCCGACCCGCGGATGGGCGAGACGATGCAACACCTTGCATTCAAAGATGCGCTGCCCGGTCGCGTTGATCTTTGGCCCGTGGTGGAGCCAAACAAAGATGAAGAGGACGAGCCCGATTGGACCGATCCGGTTGATCGAAAGAGCCCGCAGCATCACACGGTTATCCTTGCGGATCAAATCGCAAGCCAGATCAAACATCTGACCGAGAACGAGCATTACATACCTGATGAGGCCAAGGATCACGGCCTTCATCGCCGCAGGATCACCGCGGGCGATTTTCTCATTCTGGTGCGCGGTCGGAAGACAGGTCTGTTCTCCGAGATTATCCGCGCGTGCAAGGCTGCTGATCTACCCATCGCTGGCGCAGACCGCCTGAAAGTCGGCGCTGAACTGGCCGTGCGTGATATCGGAGCGCTCCTCTCATTTCTGGCAACGCCTGATGACGCTCTGTCATTGGCGACTGCGCTGCGCTCTCCTTTGTTTGGATGGAGCGAGCAGGATATTTTCACCCTCGCGCACCATCGGCCCCATAAACAAGAGCTTTGGCAAAGCCTGAGAACGCAAGAAGGCACCTACCCCGCCACCCTTGCGATTCTGCATGATTTGCGGGCTCAGGTCGATTTTCTGCGTCCCTATGATCTCATTGAACATATTTTGACGCGCCACGATGGCCGCCGCCTGCTGCTTGCCCGTCTGGGGACAGAGGCGGAAGATGGCATTGACGCCTTGTTGGGTCAGGCACTGGCCTATGAGCGGACCGAAGTGCCCAGCCTCACAGGGTTCCTTGAATGGATGCAGGCGGATGACCTCGAGATCAAACGCCAGATCGACAGCGCCTCTGACCAGATCCGCGTAATGACCGTACACGGTGCCAAAGGGTTGGAAGCGCCGATTGTGATCCTGCCCGATACAGGCATCAGAAAGAACGATGTCAAAGGCGAGATTATCACGCTGGACGGTGTGCCGATCTGGAAGCCCAATGCGCCCGAGATGACACAAGGTATCGCGGCACAAATCGATACGTTGAAAGATGCACAGCACCAAGAAAACCTGCGCCTTCTCTATGTCGCGATGACGCGTGCTGAAAAGTGGCTTATTGTTGCTGCCGCTGGCGGCTTACCCAAGGATGGAAGCAGCTGGTACCAGATGGTCGAGACAGCAATGGGCCACCTCAATGCCGTCCCGTTCAATGACGGTGCCGCCTTCGGCATCCGACATGACGAGGCGGGCTGGGATGCGTTACCGATTGTAGAAAATCCGCGAAACATAGTGAATAACGCAGTGTTAGAGCCTGTTTTCACAACTAACCCACCGCCAGAGCCTGAGGGTCGGGAGACAGTATCGCCTTCTGATTTGGGTGGTCCAAAAGCTTTGGCCGGTGAAGTGGAAATGGATGAAGAAACTGCCAAGTCCTATGGAACACTGGTACACCTGCTGCTGGAGCACCTCGCCGCGATCGACCCTGCCCAGCGCAGCGCTGCCGCAGCACAGCTGACGCAGAATATGGATGAAAACCTCAAAGAGCAGGCTTTAGCGGAAGCGATTGAATGTCTTGAGACCCCTGCCCTTGCCCCGATCTTCTCCTCAACTGCGTTGCCCGAAGTCGCAATCACCGCCGATCTCGGCAAGGCGCGCCTCTACGGCATCATTGACCGCTTGATCATCGAGAATGACCGTGTCCTCGCTGTCGATTTCAAAACCAACCGCACCGTGCCTGATACACCTGACGCTTGTCCTGAAGGGTTGTTGCGTCAAATGGGTGCTTATGCGCATGCGCTCCGCGACATCTATCCCGAGCACAGAATTGAGACCGCAATCTTGTGGACGCATACAAGAGCCCTCATGTTGCTGCCCCACAATACTGTGACTGCGGCGTTGCATAGGACGGCTCACCTTGACGCAGACACCACAGCTTCTTAGGTAGGACGCATACCCGAATTCATGGAGAGCTTTATGGCCACCGTTTCAGTTACAGACGATACATTCGACGCCGAAGTCAAAAACTCGGACATCCCCGTAGTAGTGGATTTCTGGGCAGAATGGTGCGGCCCGTGCAAGCAGATTGGCCCCTCCCTTGAGGAGCTTTCCGCCGAGATGGAAGGCAAGGTGAAGATTGTCAAAGTAAACGTCGACGATAACCCGAATTCCCCTGCACAAATGGGTGTTCGCGGCATTCCGGCCCTGTTCATCTTCAAAGATGGCGAAGTTGTTTCCAACATGGCAGGTGCGCGTCCCAAAGCAGCCCTGCAAAGCTGGATCGAAGAATCCATCTAAGCCGATAAGAGTTTCTATAGAACGGGCGTACCTTCGGGTGCGCCCTTTTTCTATGTGACAGGCCAGTCGAAGCGTTTAAGCCGTGCTTTGATCATATCCTCCGCCTCGGGCCTGCCCGCATTAATGTTGTTCTTCTGCCAGAACCAGTGAACATAGGCGGCGTAGTCTGGCTGTATCTGCTGAACCGCTTCAAACCCCGCTGCGAGCTGATCAATGTCAGCCTGCACCGCGATATGATGGAAATCGGTCTTGCGAAACAAAAGTGAGGGCTTGCCGAAGAAATACCCGTTGAAGGCAACGCTCGAATTCTGCGTCACGATGTAATCACACTGCCCCAGCAAATCCCCCATGCCGCCCGACTGGACGGTCAGACGCTTGTGTGCCTTTTCCAACTTACCAAGCGCCGCGATCTCCGCCTTCTCGTAATGCTCATTCGGGTGCAGAGTGGCGACGACCTGACAAGATGTATGTGCAAGGCAATGCTCGACCATCTCTAACGGGCTGCATATCTGGAACGGGCGGTGGGACAGCAATTTCCCCTGCAACGGAACATAGACAAGCCCGTCTCCTGAGGTCTTCTGGGGCGCATCCCCGAATAGCCGCTTTTGCCAGAAGCTATAGAACCAAGCCGCCTGTTTTGCCTCGGCAGGATCAGGTTCAAATGCTGCTTGGGCCACATCCCATGACCACCGCTCGGCACTCTGCTCAATTTGCCAAAAGGGGTAGTGATACGCACGGCGGAAACACAGACCACCCTGATCTGGCGGGGTTTTGATGTGGGACATGGACCAGCCTTTGCCTATCGAGCGTCCGAAGGGCTTATAGGCAACATCCAGCCCGGATTCGATTAACACCCGCGCCACCTTACCAATGAAATTGTGCTTGCCCGCTTGCGCAGACGCGCACAGCTCAGGCTCCATATAGAAGGTAACGGTTTCGAGATCGCTCATGGCAGTGACGCTAGCCTCGTGTGTGGCGCGCAACAAGGGGTACCCTTGTTCACGCGCATGCGTCACGCCATATAGAAGGCAACAAACGGAGGTTTTATGGCAGATAGCGAATTCCCGGGTTGGCACGGCACAACCATTATCGGCGTAAAGAAGGGCGGCGAGGTGGTCATCGCAGGCGACGGACAAGTGAGCCTTGGCCAGACGGTGATCAAAGGGACCGCCCGCAAGGTGCGCAGGCTCTCTCCAGGTGGCTATGACGTGGTTGTAGGGTTTGCTGGCTCCACTGCTGATGCGTTTACATTGCTTGAGCGGCTTGAGGCTAAATTAGAAGCAACCCCGGGTCAGCTTCAGCGCGCAAGTGTCGATCTGGCCAAGGACTGGCGCACGGATAAGTACCTGCAAAAACTCGAAGCGATGTTGATCGTCACCGATGGCACAGAATTGCTAATCATTACGGGCGCGGGTGATGTGCTTGAGCCCGAGCATGACATCGCAGCCATCGGCTCTGGCGGGAACTTTGCCCTGGCAGCGGCGCGCGGTCTTATCGACAGTGACCGTGATGCCGAAACCGTGGCACGCGATGCCATGAAGATCGCCTCTGACATCTGCGTTTATACCAACGGCAATCTGACCGTAGAAAAGATCAAAGCATGACCAATTTGACCCCACGCGAAATCGTATCCGAGCTGGACCGTTTTATCATCGGCCAGAATGACGCCAAGCGCGCTGTGGCGGTGGCCCTGCGCAACCGCTGGCGCTGTCGCAATCTGCCCGATGACATCCGCGCCGAAGTCTACCCCAAGAATATCCTGATGATCGGACCCACAGGTGTCGGCAAGACCGAGATTAGCCGCCGTTTGGCCAAGCTGGCGCGCGCGCCCTTCCTCAAGGTTGAAGCCACGAAGTTCACCGAGGTCGGCTATGTCGGCCGCGATGTGGAGCAGATCATCCGTGATCTGGTGGATGCGGCAATTGTCATGACCCGCGAGCATATGCGTGAGGACGTTAAGGCAAACGCGCAAAAGGCCGCAGAGGAACGTGTGATCGACGCCATCGCAGGACCAGACGCGCGCAGCGGCACCCGCGACATGTTCCGCAAAAAGCTGCATGACGGACAGCTTGACGACACGATGATCGAGCTTGAGGTCGCCGACACCTCCAACCCGTTCTCGGCCATGGAAATCCCCGGACAGCCCCAAATGGGCGGCGGGATGATGAACATCGGTGACATTTTTGGCAAAGCCATGGGCGGGCGAACCACCAAAAAGCGTCTGAGCGTGGCCGATAGCTATGAAGTTCTGATCGGGGAAGAAGCAGACAAACTGCTGGATGATGAGACAGTCACCCGCGCCGCGATTGAAGCGGTCGAGCAGAACGGCATTGTCTTCCTCGATGAGATCGACAAGGTCTGCACCCGCTCGGATGCGCGCGGCGGAGACGTGAGCCGCGAAGGGGTACAGCGCGATCTACTGCCCTTGATCGAAGGCACCACGGTGAGCACCAAACACGGCGCTGTTAAAACCGATCACGTGCTGTTTATCGCTTCGGGTGCGTTCCACATCGCAAAGCCCTCGGACCTGCTGCCTGAGCTTCAGGGCCGTTTGCCCATTCGTGTCGAGCTGCGCGCACTGACCGAGGATGATTTTGTAAGGATCCTGACCGAGACCGACAATGCGCTGACGCGGCAATACACGGCACTTATGGGCACCGAAGAGGTCGAAGTCAGCTTCACCCCCGAAGGGATCGCGGCGCTGGCCAAGATCGCGGCAGATGTGAACCAATCGGTTGAAAACATTGGCGCGCGTCGCCTGTATACCGTCATGGAGCGCGTGTTCGAAGAGCTGAGCTTTACCGCGCCAGATCGGAGTGGTGAGACAATCGTGGTGGATGCTGCTTTTGTGGATGCCAATCTGGGTGAGCTGGTAAAATCCACCGATCTGAGCCGCTACGTGCTTTAACCCCTTTCCATTCTCATGCACCCGCGCAATCAAGGGTGCATGAGCTATCTCCGCTTCCTTCTCGAGAACCGCTTGTTCCTGCTTGCGGGATTCTTGCTGACGTTCACCTCGTCCTTTGGGCAGACCTATTTCATCGCGCTTTTCGCGGGTGAGATTAAAGATGACTTTGGCCTGACCGATGGACAGTGGGGCGGGCTCTATACGATAGCTACGACACTGTCGGCGATCACCATGGTTTGGGCCGGCGCGTTGACCGACCGTTTTAGGGTGAGGCAACTCTCGCTGGGGGTGATGCTTCTATTGGCGCTGGCATGTGTCAGCATGGCGCTGGTCCGCAATGCCGTTCTGCTTGTGATCGTAATCTATGCCCTAAGGCTGACAGGGCAGGGGATGTTGTCACAGCTTGGAGCTGTGGCGATGTCGCGCTGGTTCATCGCGACACGTGGCCGTGCCTTGTCCCTATCCTCCATGGGGTTTGCAGTGGGTCAGGCGATCCTGCCCATCAGCTTTGTCGCTCTGTTGGTGGCATGGGATTGGCGCATGCTTTGGCTCGTGGCGGCGGGCTGTATCATGCTGCTCATTCCCGTGATGCAAACGCTGTTGCGGTTCGAGCGCACACCCCAGTCTATGGCAAAAGATATCCAAGCCCTCGGGATGGGTGGCATCCACTGGACCCGCACTCAGATGCTGCGACATCCGCTATTCTACATGTTGGTTCCGCTTATCCTTGGTCCTGCGGCATGGGGCACAGCGCTGTTCTTTCAGCAGGTGCACCTCACGGAGGTAAAGGGATGGAGCCTTGCGGGGTTTGTGGCGCTCATGCCAGTGTTCACCGTGTCCAGTATCATCTTTATCTTCATCACAGGGTGGGCAATTGATCGGATCGGGGTCAAATGGATCGTACCCTTCCAGATCGTGCCATACGGCGTGTCGTTCCTCGTCATGGCCTATGCCGATACGCTGTTCATGGCGGGGATTGCCATGTTCATCTTCGGTATCGGGCAGGGGATGCAAGGCACGGCAACAGCCGCCTTCTGGGCAGTTTTCTATGGCACACGAAACTTGGGTTCTATCAAAGCTGCCGCAGCGGCTCTGATGGTGTTCGGCACCGCGATCGGGCCAGGTATAAGCGGCGCTTTGATTGATCTGGGCGTAGATTTCCCTGACCAGATGATCCCGATTGCAATATTCTATTTTGCGGCTGCAATCCTCGCTGGGGTCGGCATTCTACGCTATCAGCGCGATCTACCTTTGGCGCCGTAGATAGACATAGTAGGCGCCACCTCCGCCGTGGCTCACATGGGCTTGGGCGACCTGAAGCACAACAGATTTCATTGGCTGCATCGCCAGCCATTGTGGCACCTGATGCCGAAGCACGCCGTGGCGTACGGGGATAGGACCACCTTCGTCGCGCTGTTTTCCTTTACCCGTCACCACCAGCACCAAACGCTTTCCGCTGGCGTGTGCATTCATCACAAAACCAGTCAGAGCAGGATGGGCACGATCAAGCGTCATGCCATGTAAATCAAGCTTGCCCTCTGGTCGCAGCTTCCCGCGTTTAAGTTTACCAAAGGACTTTTGATCCATCTGCACAGGTGTTTGGCGGATTTGGTCGTGAATGGCGGGTGCCAGATTGTGCGATGGCCCGCTCTTGGTTCCCGCTGGCTTGCCAAGGATAGCCTTACTCGCCTTATGTAGGCTTTTTGGCGTAGCGGGTGCAGGCAAACCCATATCAGGATCAAAACGCTGCACCTCAAGATTGCTACGCTCTATCGGCTCGGCACTGGCGCGCACACGGTCCCACAACTCATGATCTTCTGCGGTTAAACGGCGGCGTTTCATATCGCGCTTTCAGGTAGCAGGGCATAGGCCCGCTGGATCGGCATCAACACCACCAATCGGCCGGGATCGCGCAGCGTGCCCGCTTTGCGCCCTGCTTCATCACCTGTCCCAAAGAAGACGTCCGCGCGCTGGGCACCCTTGATTGCTGATCCCGTATCTTGGGCAACCATCAAGCGGCGCAACGGCTCTTTGCCATCCTTTTCGATCCACACGGGCGATCCGAGGCGCACGAAGGAGGGATCAATTGCAACAGTTCGCATCGTCGTGATTGAACGGTTCATAGCACCAAGCGGACCTTTGTCGCTTGGGACTTTAGTCACCTCACGGAAGAAGACGTAGGAATCGTTATGATACAGCAGTTCCTGACCGGGTTCAGGGTTTCGCCTGACCCAATTCTTGATCACTTCGGCGCTTACCTGATGTGGCTGGTAAATGCCCTGACGCACCAATTCTTGCCCGATTGAGCGGTAGTTGTGACCGTTGGAGCCGCGATATCCTACGCGCACTGTCCCGCCGTCCGACAGACGAATACGCCCCGAGCCCTGAATTTGAAGAAAAAACAGCTCAACCGGATCATCAACATAGGCGATGACCAAACCACGTCCGTCCATCACGCCGCTTTCCAAAATCTCGCGTCGGGTGAGCCACGGACGATTCTGACGTGCTTCGGGTGGCATCTTGTAGACGGGAAAGCGGTAGCGCGGAGTGCGCGTGAGAGAACCCTCCAACTCGGGCTCGAAGTAGCCAGTAAAAAGCGCCTCTTTCCCATCGTCCATGACAACAGGACGGAACAGCAACTCAAAGAACTCGCGCGGATCAGGGCCAGATTGAGCATAGGCACAGACCGCTTTCCAGTCCACGCCCTTCATATCTTTGCACGTGTTCAGAAACGTCTCGAAGGCGGCTGCATGGTCATCATCTTCCCAGCCATCAAGCTGGTCAAACGAGAGCACATCGTATTTCACCTCAGACGCCAAAGGCCCCGCACACAGCGAGGCCCCGATCATGGCACTGATGCGCAGCGCGCATGCTACCCGTCTGTAGAAACCAAAAACCAATTCGGATCATCCGAGCCCATGTGGCGGGCAAATACCCACGTGTCTTTTTGTTTTTTAGCGTCCGTCAAGCTGCCCTCGACTATCTCGCCTTCAGCGTTGCGCACAGCCTGCGTCAGCTCTGCGACGAATTTAAGCGTCAACTCAGCCTCTTTTGTATCAGGGTCCAGTTTCACGTTCTCGAGACTCATCTCGCGGACACCGATGAAGTTTGCCTCGATGGTCAGGCCCTGATCTTCTCGGGCCGCTACTCCATCAACGAAGCTCTCGTAAATCTCTTCGGACAGGAACGGCTTGATGTTATCAAGTTCACCCGTCTCGTAACCCATGACGATCATTTCATATGCCCCGCGCGCACCCGCGATAAAGTCGGTCACATTGAACGAAGGCTCAATCCGCTTCATCTCGGCCAATGCGCGCGCCTGTGGTGTGCCCTCGTCGAAATGATCGGTGATGTCCAAATCAGGACCGCCCTCGATAACTTCGAATGCGGGGCCACTGCGTTGCTGGGTTGGCGCGGGAACGGGCGGCTTCTCAAACCCTTCCCGCGTGCCAAGAACGTTTCGGAGGCGTAGAATGAGAAAAACCGCGATTGCGGCGAGCACCAGAAGCTGGATAAGCGGCGAATTCATATAGACCTCTTGAAGGCTAGGCGTGGAAACATGTCTTGTTGACCCTTATGTAGGTGTGGAAGGGGTCCAAGTCCACTGTAAGGCCCTATGAAAGGAAGCAATAAGATGTGGTTTTTAATCGCATTCATCGCAGTACCGATGATCGAGATCGCTTTGTTTATCCAGGTTGGCGGTTTTATCGGCCTTTGGTGGACCCTTTTGATCGTCCTCGGGACTGCCATCGGAGGCGCCTATCTGGTGCGCAGTCAGGGACGCCTCGCGCTGGGTCAGCTTCAGCGGTCCTTTGGCGAAATGCGCGACCCGACAGAGCCGTTGGCCCATGGCGCGATGATCCTGTTTTCTGGCGCCCTTTTGCTGACTCCGGGTTTTTTTACCGATTTTATCGGCTTTTCACTTTTGATCCCCGGCGTTCGGGCAAGGGTATTTAACTATATCCGTGCACGCATGACTGTTCGCAGCTTTAGCACAGGGCAATCCCACCCTCAGCAACAGCAGCACAATCCGCGTGAGGATATAATTGATGCAGAGTTTACCGAACTGCCCGACGACGATGCACCCAAGGGCACCTCAGGCTGGACTAAGAACTAGTCCTCCAACTAAGCGATTGAGCGCTGTGATCTGACCTGATAAGCCGACCCGAGTAAATTTCACCCTCCAAAAAGGAGTGCCGTCCATGGCCGAGGCCGAAGCAACACCAGCACAATCCCCACAACTGCGCGTTTTGGGTCAGTTCATCCGCGATATGTCATTCGAAAACATCATGGCCCAAAAAGGCGCGCCCAGCGACGTGCAGCCTGACGTACAGGTTCAGGTGAACCTTGATGCGAAAAAGCGCACTGCCGAGAATCAGTACGAGACCGCGATCAAGCTCAACGTGACCTCCAAGGCGAAAGAGGGCGATGCCACGCTCTTCGTGCTCGAGATCGACTATGTCGGCATTTTCGACATTCAGGATGTCCCAGAAGAGCAGCTGCACCCCTTCCTGCTGATCGAGTGCCCGCGCATGATTTTCCCGTTCCTGCGCCGCATCGTGAGCGACGTGACGCGCGACGGTGGCTTCCCACCGCTCAACCTCGAGAACATTGACTTCGTATCATTGTACCGCAACGAGATTGCCCGTCGACAGTCAGAGGCACAGCCTGCAGACGCCTAAGCTTTCAAGCTTTTAGCCAGACAGCATCGCCGCCCAATTTGCCGACAAATTCGGCATGGGCGGCGTTTTCTTTTTCGGTAAGCCGTGACGGCAATGGTATCGCGCGCGGACGCGGCGTCCACTCGGTGTTGATGTCGCCGGCCTTTGGTTCTGCGCGCGTAGACAGGCCAAAATCCGGCTGCTTTCCACCAATGAGCTCCAGATAGACCTCTGCCAGAATTTCACTGTCGAGCAGGGCACCGTGCAGCGTACGCGCATCGTTGTTGATGCCAAAGCGTCGGCACAAGGCATCGAGCGATGACGGAGAGCCGGGGAATTTCTTGCGCGCTATTGCGAGAGTATCAACAGCCTGCTCCCACGGGAGTTGACGTAAGCCCATTTTGCCCAATTCGAAGTTCAAGAACTTCATATCGAAAGCGGCATTGTGGATGATCATTTTGCTGTCGCCGACAAAATCCAGAAATGCCTGTCCAACCTGCGCAAATTTCGGCTTGTCACGGAGGAAGTCATCGCCAAGCCCGTGCACTTCAAACGCCTCTTGTGGCATGCCGCGTTCCGGGTTGATGTATTCGTGAAATGTCTTGCCCGTGGCCACATGGCCCTTCAGCTCAACCGCACCAATCTCGACAATCCTGTCGCCTGTTTTGGGGTCAAAGCCTGTGGTTTCGGTATCGAGGACGATCTCACGCATTAAACTGGCTCCGAATGGTTTTCACTATGTTTTGCACCTGCAAACGTGCGTGTTCAAGGGTGTCCGTTTCAATGACATAGGTCGCGCGGGCGAATTTTTCAGCCGCAGGAAGCTGCTTTTCTTTGATTGCGTGGAATTGCGCGAGGGTCATCGTGCCGCGGGCCAGAACGCGGGCCTCTTGCGTTGCATCATCCGTGATGACGCAGGCCGTCGCATCAACGCGCGCCTCTCCGCCAGTCTCGAACAAAAGGGGGATATCGAGCACGACGATATCTGCCTTGGCGTTCCCTAGAAATTCGGCGCGGTCCTGACCGACCAGCGGATGCACAATCGTCTCGATGTGTTTAAGCGCCGCCGGGTCGCGGGCTATGATCTCTTTGAGGGCAGGGCGGGACACAGCCCCATCAATAACAGCATCCGGAAACGCTTCTTCAAATGGCGCAACTGCAGCGCCTCCTTTTGAGTAAAGCCGGTGGACAGCCGCATCCGCATCCCAGACGGCGCACCCTTCATCCGCGAACATTTGCGCAGTCGTGGATTTACCCATCCCGATGGAGCCTGTCAGACCCAGCTTGAACATCAACGCAACGCCGCCGCGCGGGTGGCACGGTCTACATCGGGGCGACGACCGAACCACCGCTCGAATGCGGGAACCGCCTGATGCAGGAGCATCCCAAGACCATCAACCGCCACACATCCAGCTTCTTCTGCCGTTGCAAGGAGCTTTGTCTTGAGCGGAGCGTAGACAAGATCGGTCACAACTGTCGTTGCGTGCAATCCGTCGAGTGGTACGCGCAGCTCAGGCTTACCAATCATCCCCAGCGAAGTCGTATTCACCAATAGCGCTGCATCATCGACCATATTTCCGGCCTGCAACCAATCAAACACCCTTACGCGGCTGCCAAACTCTTTTTGCAAAACCTCCGCACGGACACGGGTACGGTTTGAGAGCAAAATTTCGGGAACGCCCGCTTCGAGAAGAGAGGACATCACCGCCCGCGCCGCACCCCCAGCGCCAAGAACAGCAGCAGGGCCGCTTCGCGGGTTCCAGGACGGCGCACCTGCTTTCAAATTCTCGATAAAGCCATATCCGTCTGTATTATCGGCATGAATCTTTCCATCTTTGCGGAAAATCAGCGTATTCGCCGCACCGATCAGGATCGCCCGATCCGTAATCAGATCAGCAATTTCCATGACGGCCTCTTTATGCGGTATCGTGATGTTGACCCCGACAAAGCCCATAGTGGGCAACGTACGCAGAACATTTTCGAGGTTGTCAGCACTCACATCCATGGGGATGTAATGGCCGGGTATCCCATAAGTTTTAAGCCAGTGGCGATGCAACTGTGGCGATTTTGAATGCGCAATAGGGGAGCCGATGACACCAGCGAGGGGAATACGGGAAAGTTCGGTCATTGAGCAATATCTCCACGTAGCGTTAGGTAGTTCAGGATTTCCAACAAAGGCATGCCGAGGACGTTAAAGTAATCCCCCTCAATACGCGAGAACAGCCGCACACCCTCTTCCTCGAGCTTATAGGCACCCACAGCGTGTCGTATGCTGTCCCAATTGCGCTCGACATAATCTGTGAGGTAAGGGTCGCTTGCATCACGCATACGTAATCGGACAACTCCGATGTGGCGCCAAAGCGGTTTGCCGTCCTCGTAGATTACAGCCGCGGACAGCAGTGTATGCCGATCACCGCGCATTGATTGAAGCTGTGCCAGTGCTTGTTCTGGCGTTTCAGGCTTGCTCAGGAGGTTTCCACCGTGTTCCAATACCTGATCACAGCCGATAACCAAGGCACCGGCATTCTTGTCACTTACCTTCGAGGCTTTCATTTCGGCCAACGCATCGGCAATATCGCGCGGTGGTGCACCCTCGGAAACGAGCGATGCTTTGATCATCTCTTCGTCTACACGCGCAACCTGCACCTCATGCGCGACGGCTGCCCGAGTCAGCATCTGAGTTCGGATGCTGGAACCAGACGCCAGGATGATGGGGACACTCATGTGGATAACTCATGCATAGTCTTAAGGATTTCCTAACAACAAGGTGTCGACAATTAGGGAGCCAAGTTCAAGAGGGGGAGAAGTGCATACTTCCACCTTTGAACCACCAGATTCCCCCACCGTGGAAAAGAACAATTCTACGGTTTAGTAACTTGAGTGAGGGCAACTAAACTCACAGTCTTATCCACAAATTTTGACCAGTTCGGCTTCCATCAAGTATTTGGAATATAATATAAAAATTTTCATTCTGAAAGATATCAACCATCTCTTTGCTGCTCGCGAAAAGACTATGACGTTCTGGGGATAAGAATTTGATCCACAGATTTTCGCGTGCCTACTTAAAACAACAATCTTTCTTTCTTTACTTATTATTATAAAGAGAGGGCCAAGAGCGGAGAGAAAACTATGGGTGATATCCTGAGCACGGCGTATCCTTGGATCAAGGGTATTCATATTATGGCGGTGATCTCATGGATGGCAGGGTTGTTCTATCTTCCGCGCCTTATGGTGCACCATACAGAGCGTGTGGGCCTTAGCGGAGAAACCCATGATCTGTTTGCAATGATGGAGTACAAGCTGGCCAAAGTGATCATGCAGCCTGCGATGATGGCAACGTGGATCTTCGGTCTGTTGTTGGTATCGACGCCTGGTATTGTCTACTGGGGTGATGTTTGGCCATGGCTCAAAGGGGCGGGAGTTATCGCTATGACCGTTTTTCACGTCTGGCTGATGCGGCGCATGCGTGGCTTTCAGGCGGGTGAGAATACCATGACCGGCAAGCAATACCGCATGATGAATGAGGTGCCCACGCTGCTGATGATCCTGATCGTCTTTTCGGTGACGGTGAAGTTCTAAAACGTACCTAGATTGACAGCTCATGACGAGCGGCGTATTGCAGATGCATCGCCCCGTTCGGGGATGAGCCAACCCGATCTTATTTTGCAAGACCGACCCGACAGCGCCTTTGCGCGGGGTTAAGGATATTTCCATGACACAAGAAACACTCAACCTCGCTGATCTGAAGAAGCAATCACCCAAATCATTGCTGTCTATGGCTGAAGAGCTGGAGATCGAAAACGCGTCAACGATGCGTAAGGGCGAGATGATGTTCCAGATTCTGCGGGAACGCGCGGATGAAGGCTGGGAGATTTCCGGTGACGGGGTTCTTGAGGTTCTCCAAGACGGATTTGGTTTTCTGCGCTCTCCGGAGGCGAACTATCTCGCGGGTCCGGATGATATCTATGTCTCGCCTGAAATGATCCGCCAGCACTCTCTGCGCACGGGTGACAGCATCGAGGGGCTGATTAAGGCGCCTGATGACGCCGAGCGGTACTTTGCCCTCACAGAGGTCACCCAGATCAACTTTGAAGATCCAGAGAAGGCCCGTCACAAAGTAGCGTTCGAGAACCTTACGCCGCTCTATCCTGATGAGCGGTTGACGATGGAGATTGATGATCCGACGATCAAAGACCGCTCAGCGCGGATCATTGATCTGGTGACCCCGATCGGAAAAGGCCAGCGCTGCTTGATTACAGCGCCTCCGCGGACGGGTAAGACAGTTCTGATGCAGAATATTGCCAACTCGATCGAACAGAACCATCCTGAGTGTTACTTGATCGTTTTGCTGATTGATGAACGCCCCGAGGAAGTCACGGACATGCAACGCTCCGTGAAGGGGGAGGTTGTCTCCTCGACCTTTGATGAGCCTGCAACACGTCACGTTGCGGTGTCCGAAATGGTCATTGAGAAGGCCAAGCGCCTTGTCGAGCATAAACGCGACGTTGTGATCCTTCTTGATTCTGTTACGCGTTTGGGTCGTGCATTTAACACCGTTGTTCCGTCATCGGGTAAAGTCCTTACAGGTGGTGTGGACGCCAATGCGCTGCAACGACCCAAGCGCTTTTTCGGTGCAGCACGTAACATTGAGGAAGGCGGATCGCTTACCATTATCGCGACAGCCTTGATCGACACAGGTAGCCGTATGGATGAGGTTATCTTTGAGGAATTCAAAGGGACGGGTAACTCAGAAATTGTTCTTGATCGTAAGATTGCGGACAAACGTGTCTTCCCGGCGATTGATATCCTCAAGTCCGGTACGCGTAAGGAAGACCTTCTGGTTGATAAGGTCGATTTGCAAAAGACATTTGTCCTACGCCGCATCTTGAATCCGATGGGCACCACAGATGGGATCGAGTTCCTTATCTCCAAACTCAAACAGACCAAGACAAATTCCGACTTCTTCGACTCAATGAACACCTAAATATTTTTAAATTCAAAGGCTTACGTCTATGGATACTATTTTCGCGCAAGCAACAGCAATGGGCCGCGCGGGCGTATCTATCGTGCGGGTGTCTGGACCACTGGCGCATCCCGTCTGTGAGAAACTGGTGGGAAGCTTACCTGCGCCGCGCGGTTCGGCACTTCGCATGGTGAAAGACCTCAGCGGCGAATTTATTGATCAGGCCCTGATCCTTCGTTTCGATGGTCCAGACAGTTTTACGGGTGAAGATGTTGTCGAACTTCATGTGCACGGCAGCATCGCGATCATTCGGCGTGTTCTGGACCTTCTGGGGCAGTGTGAGGGCCTGCGGCTTGCAGAGGCGGGGGAGTTCACTCGTCGGGCTTTGGAAAACGGCAGGCTTGATTTAGTGCAAGTTGAAGGGCTTGCAGACCTGATCGAGGCGGAAACCGAGGCGCAGCGAAAGCAGGCCCTGCGTGTATTATCAGGCGAGTTAGGCTCGAAAGTCGAGGAGTGGCGTAGAGCGCTGATCCGATCTGCTGCTTTGCTTGAAGCAACAATTGATTTTGCCGATGAGGACGTGCCCGTTGATGTATCCGACGAAGTTCGGGAACTGCTATCGAAAGTTCAGAGCGAGCTTGTGCGTGAGATTGAGGGAACTCTAGCTGCTGAACGGATACGTACAGGTTTTGAAATCGCGATTGTTGGTGCTCCAAATGTCGGAAAGTCGACGTTGTTGAACCGCCTTGCTGGTCGTGATGCGGCGATAACATCAAGTATTGCTGGTACGACGAGAGACGTCATTGAAGTTCGAATGGACTTGGGTGGGCTCCCTGTCACTCTTCTGGATACAGCTGGGATCAGGGATAGTGATGACGAAATCGAAGCGTTGGGAGTGAAGCGAGCTTTGATTCGGGCCGAGCAGGCGGATGTCCGTGTTATCATTCTGGATCGCGGGAGAGATGCGCCCTTCGAAGTAAGAAGCAGCGACGTTGTGCTGGAATCAAAGGCTGATATCTCAGGAAGGGATTATCCGGCTATATCCGGGAGCACTGGTGCGGGTGTTGACCAGCTACTGGATGAGCTGGGTGGCAAGTTATCTCGGCTAGCGTCGAGTGCTGGACTAGCGACACATGCGCGGCATGCTTTGGCGATGCAAAAGGCCCTTGGCGGCCTCAAGGTCGCTTTCGGTCTGCTGGATGATGGTCCTGATCACTATGATATCGCAGCAGCGGAACTACGGTTAGGTACGCATGCTCTTGAAGCACTTGTTGGTCGCATAGATGCAGAGAATCTGTTAGACGAGATATTCGCAAGCTTTTGTCTGGGTAAATGAGGATTGTTTCACGTGAAACATTTTGATGTCATTGTAATTGGTGGCGGTCATGCAGGTGCAGATGCTGCTCATGCTGCCGCAAGGCTTGGAGCGAATACCGCGCTGTTGACAATGTCCCGTGAGACAATTGGTGTGATGTCCTGCAATCCAGCAATCGGAGGTCTAGGCAAGGGGCATCTCGTTAGAGAGATTGATGCTTTAGACGGTGTTATGGGTCGGGTAGCTGATGCCGCGGGTATTCAGTTTAGGCTGTTGAACCGCCGCAAGGGGCCAGCGGTTCAAGGACCGCGAACGCAGGCTGACCGCGAGATCTATCGCACACAAATGCTTGGAGAAATTGAAAGTCACCCTCACATAACGATCATTGAGGGAGAGGCTATCGATTTTATGATGGAAGGGGAGCGCGTTGTTGGCGTCAAAATGCAGAACGATGTTGAACTTCAAGGCGCCGCAGTGATCTTGACTACTGGAACGTTTCTGCGTGGCGTAATCCACATTGGAGATGTTCAGAAGGCTGGTGGGAGGATGGGTGATCGGCCGTCTCAACTTTTAGCGAAACGAATTGACGGCTTCGGTCTGAATTTAGGGCGACTGAAAACAGGAACGCCTCCACGGTTGAATGGAAATACAATCGACTGGCAGGGCTTGGAAATGCAGCCGGCCGATGAGGTGCCGTCCCTTTTCTCATTCCTGTCTAAGGGTCCGAGCGCGCGCCAAATTTCTTGTGGGATCACTCACACAAATGAGAAAACACATGAGATAATTCGAAATAACCTCGAAAATTCAGCGATGTATGGTGGACATATTGACGGCATTGGTCCGAGATATTGTCCATCCATTGAGGATAAGGTCGTTCGTTTTGCGGACAAGACGTCCCATCAGGTTTTTCTGGAGCCAGAAGGGCTAGATGTTTCGACAGTGTATCCTAATGGTATTTCGACTTCCTTGCCCATAGCCATTCAGGAGCAGTATGTCAGGTCGATTGTAGGGCTCGAGAACGTTGAGATCATGCAGCCGGGTTATGCCATTGAGTACGACTACGTAGACCCCCGTGCCCTTAAGCAAACCCTGGAATTGAAATCCGTTCCTGGATTGTACCTTGCAGGGCAGATCAATGGCACGACTGGATACGAGGAGGCCGCAGCGCAGGGTCTCGTCGCGGGATTAAACGCGGCGCTTTCGGCTCAGGGCCGTGATCCTATCGTTTTCAGCCGAACTGAAAGCTATATCGGCGTTATGATCGATGATTTGACGACGCGGGGGGTGACTGAACCGTATAGGATGTTTACGTCTCGCGCCGAGTTCAGATTGTCTTTGAGAGCGGATAATGCGGATCAACGCCTTACCCCACTGGGTATCAAGTTGGAATGTGTCTCAGAAGTCCGTCGTGATCAATTTAATCAGAAGATGGACAAGTTGGGCTCCTGTCATGAACTCTTGAACAGCAAGAGCTTCTCACCAAAGGAAGCAGCGGAAATCGGCGTCCCGCTTAGCAAGGACGGGCAGCGTCGTACTGCATTTCAGCTTCTTGGACTGCCGAAAGTCTCCTTTTCTTCAGTTCAGTCTCTTGATCCGGAATTCTCCCTGATTGAAGATGGTGTAGGAGAGCAGGTCGCAAATGATGCGCTTTATGCCAACTATGTGAAACGACAGGAGAATGACGTGGCAGCGTTGCGCAAAGACGAAGGTGAGCGCATCTCAAGCGATTTCGATTATTCCTCCATTGACGGTCTGTCGAATGAGTTGAAATCAAAGCTCTCTTTGGCACGGCCCGAAAATTTGGCTCAGGCCTCCAGAATTGACGGTATGACACCTGCAGCGTTAACGCTTCTTTTGGCGATCATTCGGCGTGACAGAACGAAGAAGACTGCATAGTGGTTGATGCATTAGAAAATGTTTCACGTGAAACAATCGATGATCTTCGTCAGTTTGAAGCGCTTGTGTTAAAGTGGACGAAAAAGATTAATCTTGTATCCAACTCAGACGCTTCCCAGATCTGGGAACGGCACATACTGGACTCGGTACAGGTCTACAATCTTGCAGGTAAAAGTGGTGATTGGCTCGATATTGGGAGCGGAGGCGGGTTTCCAGGGATCGTTGCAGCAATATTATCAAAGAGAAGCGGTGATGGGAGATCATTTACGCTCGTCGACAGTGATCAGCGAAAATGTGCGTTCCTTCGGACTGTAGCCAGAGAGTTAGAGTTAAACGTTACCGTACTCGCAGCCCGTGTAGAGGAGATTCCACCGTTTAACGCGTCGGTTCTGTCAGCCCGCGCTATGGATAGCCTTGCTAGTCTTCTTGGTCACAGCGAGCGCCACCTAAGCGAGGGGGGAATCGCCCTTTTTCCAAAGGGTGAAAGGTGGAAGAAAGAGCATAAGCTTGCGCAACACAAATGGTCGTATAGCTTTGAGGCAATCCCGAGTCTGACTAATCCCCGCGCAACCATACTTAAGATTGAGGAGCTATCGCGTGTCTGATCTCTCTCGTCCGCAGGGACCAAAAATCATAGCGGTTGCCAATCAAAAGGGTGGTGTCGGTAAAACGACAACAACGATCAATCTTGCTGCGGCTCTGGCAGAGAAAAAGAAGAAAGTCCTCGTCATTGATCTTGATCCGCAAGGAAACGCTTCGACAGGTTTAGGTATCGACCTTGAGGATCGGGAGTTCACCACCTATGAACTTCTCTTAGAAGATCTTGATCTGAATGACGTTATTCTAAAAACATCAACTGAAAACCTGTTTATTGTGCCAGCTACGGTAGACCTAAGCTCTGCTGATTTGGAATTGCTTTCGAACGAGAAGCGGAGTTTTCTGTTGCATGATGCCCTGCGGCAAACACAGATGGATAGCTTTGAATTCGATTATATTCTAATTGATTGCCCACCATCACTTAATCTGTTGACAGTTAATGCAATGATCGGAGCTCATTCTGTTCTCGTCCCCTTGCAAAGCGAGTTTTTTGCGCTTGAAGGGTTATCCCAGCTTATGCTGACAATCCGTGAGGTGCGCCAGACAGGAAACAAGGATCTACGGATCGAAGGAATTGTCCTTACAATGTATGATCGGCGTAACAACCTCTCGCAGCAGGTCGAACAGGATGCCCGCGATAATCTAGGTGAGCTGGTTTTTAAGACGATGATTCCCCGAAATGTGAGGGTCAGCGAGGCGCCAAGCTTTGCAATGCCGGTACTGGCTTATGATTCCCTGTCCAAAGGGGCCAAAGCCTATCGTGATTTAGCTACAGAACTACTATCCAACAACGAAGTCAGCGTAAAAGAGGTGCAGAATGTCCAATAATAGAGACCGTAAGCGAGGCCTTGGCCGCGGGTTGTCTGCGTTGATGGCAGATGTGAATGAGACCGAAACGGTTGCTAAAAGTGGTCCGTCAGCTGCAGACCAGCTCGTTCCGATTGAGCAGATTTCCCCAAATCCTGATCAGCCGCGCAAGCAATTTGTTCAGGACGACTTGGATGATCTCGCTGCTTCGATAAAGGAGAAGGGGGTTCTACAGCCTCTTATTGTGCGCCAGACTGGTGAGAAGCAGTTTGAAATCGTTGCGGGTGAGCGCCGCTGGCGTGCTGCACAGATGGCTCAACTGCATGCGTTGCCTGTTATCGTGCGGGAGTTCAGCGACATCGAGGTGCTCGAAGTAGCTATCATCGAGAATATTCAGCGCGCTGATCTGAACGCTGCGGAAGAGGCTGCTGGATATCGTCAGCTAATGGACAAATTTGGACACACTCAGGAGAAGATGGCCGAAGCGCTTGGGAAAAGCCGAAGTCACATTGCAAATCTTCTTAGACTGCTGAACCTGCCCGATGCTGTACTTGCACTACTTCGCAACGGACAATTGAGCAGCGGACATGCCAGAGCGTTGATCCCAGCACAAGATCCTGAAAAGCTTGCGCAGCAGGTGATAAAAGGTGGCCTCTCTGTCCGAGCTACTGAGGCTTTGGTTAAGAATGAGCAAGCAGGTTCAGCGGATAAGGCTAAATCTCAAGGGAACACTTCAAGTGAGAAGGATGCGGACACAAAGGCGCTTGAAGGTGATTTGGCAGCAAATCTCGGGATGAAAGTAACACTGTCTCACAAGCCCGGGCAAGAAAATGGCCAACTCTCAATCCAGTATAAGTCGCTAGATGAGCTTGATGAGCTTTGCAGGCTGCTGGGCGGAAGTTAGTCCTCCAGAAGGGCGCCAATAACTGAGTTGAGCACCTTAAATCCTTGATTTGTAACAGTTAATCTAGTTTCTGATGCGTCGATCATGCCAATATCGGTTAGATGAGCCAGCTTATCCACGTTAAGTGGCTTGTGGGAAAGAGACGCATACCTGTTCAGATCAATTCCGTCACGCAACCGCAAGCCCATCAACAGAAATTCGGTAGTTTCGTCCGGGGTACCCAGCGGATCTCGTGATTTCTCCACAGTGTTGCTGTCCACTGCATCAAGCCAGCGCCTCGGATTGCTGTAGCAAACTGTGGCGTTACGGCGTCCATTCACTGTTAAGCGTCCGTGTGCACCCGGACCAATGCCGAGATAATCACCATACCGCCAGTATATCAGGTTGTGACGGGACTGCGCCCCGTCTCGCGCATGGTTTGAAACTTCATACGCAGGCATCCCCGCAGCACCGCATAGGTCTTGAGTGAGATCGAACATATCGGCACTCAAGTCTTCGTCGGGCAATCCTCGCAACTTGCCCAAAGCGTAGCGATCGCCGAACGCTGTGCCGTCCTCGATCGTAAGTTGGTATAATGAAAGATGGTCTATGGATAGGGTTAGGGCCTGATTAAGCTCGGCTTCCCACTCCTTCAGCGTTTGATCCTGACGGGCGTACATCAGATCGAAACTCACGCGGTCAAACGTATTCCGCGCGATCTCGAACGCCTTACGGGCTTCGGATGTTGTGTGGATGCGACCCAGCCGCTTGAGATCGGCGTCATTGAGCGCCTGTATCCCCATAGAGATGCGCGTGACGCCGCCATCGCGGTAGGCCTTGAACCGACCTGCCTCAACAGAGCCAGGATTAGCCTCTAAAGATATCTCGAGATCATTCGCAGTGGGCCAAAGTGCTTTGATCTCAGAAATAACCGCCGCGACAGTATCGGGGTTCATCAGGCTAGGTGTGCCACCGCCAAAAAACACCGATGTCACGATGCGACCCTCGGTCTCTGCCGCATAGCGTTTTAACTCACGGAGGTAGGCGGCTTTCCACGCAGCTTGGTCAATGCTGCGTGATACATGGCTGTTGAAATCGCAGTACGGACACTTTGCCTCGCAGAAAGGCCAGTGGATATAGATTCCGAACCCGCCATTTCGCCAGTCTTCAGTCAAAGCACTTTGCCAGTAACTTTTTAAACGCATCAGCACGATGGCTCAGTGCGTTCTTCTCATCATGGCTCATCTCGGCAAAAGTCCTGTCATGTCCTAAGGGCTCGAATATGGGATCATACCCATGCCCCGTCTGCCCGCGCATGGGCCACACAAATGTGCCATCGACGAAACCTTCGACAACCTCATCATGCCCATCGGGCCACGCGAGGACCAAAGTCGCGCAGAACCGCGCCGCGCGGGGATGCGGTGCGTTTGCCTTCTCCAGAAGATCATGCGTTTTTTCCATCGCCATGACAAAGTCGCGCCCTTCAGGCGTTTCGGCCCAATCGGCGGTGTAAACACCAGGGGCATTGTCGAGAGCGGCCACCTGAATACCGCTGTCATCGGCCAATGCAGGCAGACCTGTTGCTTTTACTGCCTCGTGCGCTTTGATCCGCGCGTTACCGATGAACGTATCTTCGGTCTCGTCAGGCTCATTCAGCTCCAGCTCTTTGGCACCGACAACCGTGATGCCAAGCGGACCAAAAAGCTCCTGCATCTCTTCCAGCTTGCCCGCATTGTGCGTAGCAATCAGAATGCGGTCGCCCTCGAACTTGCGGCTCATGCGCAGGCGGCTTTCTGGATTGCCGTCAGTTCGGCAATGCCTTTCTCGGCCAAATCCAGAAGTTCGTTCATTTGCGCGCGCGAATAGGTAGAGCCTTCGGCGCTCATCTGGGTCTCAATCATCTGACCACTTTCGGTCATGATGAAATTTCCATCAACACCTGCTTCGGAATCCTCTGGATAGTCGAGGTCAAGAACAGGCTGGCCTGCGTAGATACCACAGCTGATCGCAGCGACAGGATCAACCATCGGATCGGTGACCACATCACCTGCTTTCATCAGCTTGTTCACTGCAAGACGCAGGGCGATCCACCCACCTGTGATCGAGGCGCAGCGCGTGCCGCCATCGGCTTGCAGAACATCGCAGTCAATCGTGATCTGACGCTCGCCCAAGGCCACGCGGTCGACGCCTGCACGCAAGGAGCGACCAATAAGGCGCTGAATTTCAACCGTGCGCCCGCCTTGTTTGCCCGATGCAGCCTCACGGCGCATCCGTGTATTCGTGGCGCGGGGCAGCATGCCGTATTCTGCCGTCACCCATCCCAATCCTGAACCTTTGATAAAAGGCGGCACACGCTCCTCAATCGTGGCGGTGCACAAGACATGTGTATCACCCATCTTGATCAGCGCGGACCCTTCGGCGTGTTTGGTAAAGCCCACCTCAACAGAGACGTCGCGCATTTGATCAAGTTTCCGGCCGGATGGACGCATGGGATATTCCTTTTGTTTGATTTAGCTAAGGGGATAGCGCCCGATCCCTTGCGGATGCAACCCCTGCACCTTTAATGTGACGGTATGACCGATACATCTGGGCTTTTGCAGGAAATGAATGACCGCTCGCGCGAGGTTTTCCGCCGCGTGGTTGAGGGGTATCTGGCCAATGGTGACCCTGTTGGCTCGCGCACGCTGACGCGCGATTTCTCCGAGAAGGTGAGTGCCGCCACCATTCGCAATGTGATGCAGGATCTTGAGTATCTTGGCCTCTTGGACAGCCCCCATGCCAGTGCTGGCCGTGTCCCAACCCAGATCGGGTTGCGCATGTTTGTGGATGGCCTGCTTGAAGTTGGAAATCCCGACGATAATGACCGTGCCCAGATTGACGCAACGATGGGACGCAATGAAGATGACGTGACGGGCATGCTTGACCGTCTCGGCACCGCGCTCTCTGGTGTGACCCATGGCGCATCGCTTGTTCTCGCGCCAAAGCATGAAGCGCCCATCAAGCACATCGAATTTGTCTCCCTTTCCCATGATCGCGCGCTTGCGGTGCTGGTGTTCTCGGACGGTCATGTCGAGAACCGCCTTTTTGCGCCGCCTGCAGGACAAACACCCAGCTCGATGCGCGAAGCGGCGAACTTTCTCAACTCGCTGGTCGAAGGCAAAACGCTGAGTGAGCTACAACGCACCATCAAAACGGAGATGGCGAAGCGCCGCCAAGAGATCGACACCCTCGCCGCTGAATTGGTGACAAGCGGTCTGGTCATCTGGGAGGGCGGGGGTGATCATCCCGAACGTCTTATCGTGCGCGGGCGTGCAAATTTGCTGACGGGAAGCGGTGAAGCCCATGACCTCGAGAAGGTGCGCAGCCTGTTTGACGACCTTGAGCGCAAGCGCGACATCGCAGATTTCCTCGAATTGGCCGAAGATGGCGACGGTGTGCGCATTTTTATTGGTTCAGAGAACAAACTTTTCTCACTTTCGGGTTCCTCTTTGGTGGTTTCCCCATATATGAACTCTGATCGTAAGATCATTGGCGCGGTGGGTGTTATTGGACCGACGCGCCTGAACTATGGACGCATCGTGCCGATTGTGAACTACACGGCGCAACTGGTCGGGAAAATGATTTCCGATCGGAGTTAGAGGTGAAATATGGCAGACCCGAACGAATTTCTGGATGACCCCGAAGCCGCAGAAGCCGAGGCTTATGCAGACGAGATGAACGAGATTGACGAGGGCGAACTGGCCCTTGAAGAAGTCATGGCAGAACGAGACCAGTACAAAGACCGCTGGACCCGCGCGCTGGCTGATGCGGAAAATGCGCGCAAGCGGTCGGAGAAAGACCGTCGTGAGGCCGAGAACTACGGCGGTTCGAAACTCGCCCGCGATATGTTGTCAGTGCACGACAATATGAAGCGCGCTCTTGAGGCCGCGACCGAGGAGCAGCGCACTGTTTCCGGTCCTTTGCTTGAGGGTATCGAGCTTACGATGCGCGAACTTTTGTCAGTTTTCAAAAACCACGGAATCACCCCGATCCTGCCCGAAGTCGGCGATCGCTTTGATCCAAAGCTGCACCAAGCGATGTTTGAAGCGCCCGTTCCAGATACCAAATCAGGCGATATCATTCAGGTCGCAGCCGAGGGTTTCATGCTGCACGACCGCCTGTTGCGCCCGGCGCAGGTTGGGGTCTCGTCGACACCAGGCTAATTGGTTCAACGACAGATTTTTGACGGGAGGCGGTCAGGATTTGGCCGCCTCTTTCAATTTATAGATCAGGTCGAGCGCTTCGCGCGGGCTAAGCTCATCCGGCATGATGTTGCCCATCATCTCGTCCACAGCTGACTCTTTGACAGCAGGGGGCGGAGGTGTAGGTGTCATCGCGAACAGAGGCAAATCGTCGATCAGCGTCTTCTGCGTCGCACCGCCTTCACGTTCGCCCTTTTCCAAGGCTTCCAAAACGACGCGGGCGCGGGAAATGACCGCAGGGGGTAGGCCAGCAAGCTGTGCGACCTGAACTCCATAAGATCGATCTGCCGCGCCCTTTTTCACCTCGTGAAGAAAGATCACCTCGCCCTCCCACTCCTTCACGGTCACCGTCGCGTTATCGACGCCGTCAAGCTTTCCTGCCAGCGCGGTCATTTCATGGTAGTGCGTGGCAAACAGCGCACGAGACCGATTGACGTCGTGCAAGTGTTCCAGCGTTGCCCAAGCAATCGACAGGCCATCATAGGTGGCGGTGCCGCGCCCGATCTCGTCCAGAATAACCAGTGCGCGGTCATCGGCTTGGTTCAGGATGGCCGCCGTCTCGACCATCTCCACCATGAAGGTTGAGCGGCCCCGCGCCAGATCATCGGATGCACCGACACGACTGAACAGCTGGCTCACGATTCCGATATGTGCGGACTGGGCGGGTACATAGCTACCCATCTGCGCAATCAACGCTATCAATGCGTTCTGACGAAGATAGGTTGATTTACCCGCCATGTTCGGGCCCGTCAAAAGCCAGATCGCAGCGTCGGTATCGGCGCTCAGATTACAGTCATTAGCGACAAATGGAGTTCCCGATTGCTGCGCTAGGGCTTGTTCTACTACGGGATGCCTGCCGCCCTGAATATCGAAAGCGCGTGATGAGTCGACTGTCGGTTTGACCCAGTTTTCCGATTGCGCCAGATCAGCCAAAGCCGCAGCAAGGTCAATTTCAGCCAAAGCCGCCGAGGTTGCACCAATCTCACCAGCTCTTTGCAGAACAGCGTTTCTCAACGTTTCGTAAAGGCGCTTCTCCAGCTCGACCGCATGGTTGCCTGCATTGAGGATTTTGGTCTCGAGCTCTGACAGTTCAACCGTCGTAAAGCGCACTTGATTTGCGGTCGTCTGTCGGTGGATAAACGTGTCTGACAGCGGAGGAGACAGCATTTTCTCTGCATGCGTCGCTGTTGTTTCAATAAAATATCCCAGCACATTGTTGTGCTTGATCTTGAGCGATGAGATACCCGTATCCGCGCTAAACTGTGCCTGCATCTTGGCGACAACGCTGCGACCTTCATCGCGCAACTGCCTGACCTCGTCCAATTCCTCGCGATAGCCGCTGGCGATAAAACCGCCATCGCGCACCAACAACGGTGGCTCGGCGATCAGCGCTTCATCGAGCAGATTGATAAGATCGTCATGCCCAATGATGTTCTTATGTGCGTCACTCAACAGGATCGGCATGGCGCTTGGATCCGACATGTGATGCAATCGGTCCGCCTCGACCAATCCGTTCCTGATTGCGGCCAAATCCCGTGGACCCCCGCGGTCTAATGATATGCGCGACAGCGCGCGCTCAAGGTCAGGAACATTGCGCAGGACCTGTCTGATATCGTGCAGCAAGCCGGTGTTGGTCAGCATGAAGTCAACCGCATCAAGACGCCCGTGAATAGTCTCTAACACTCGCGATGGGCTCGAAATGCGCCGCTCCAGAAGGCGCGCACCGACGGCGGTCACCGTTTTGTCCATAACCGAAAGCAGGGAGCCAGCGCGGCCACCCGTCAGGGCGTGGGTCAATTCCAAATTGCGGCGCGTCGCAGCGTCAATTTGTACAGTCCGTGCCTCGGCTTCCTTGACAGGTTTGCGCAGCAGCGGGAGATTTCCCTTCTGCGTCAGGTCCAGATATTCAATCAACGCACCCATGGCAGAGACTTCGGCGCGGTCAAACGCCCCGAAAGCATCAAGGGATGTGATGCCATACAGTTTGCAAATCCGTGCCTCGGCACCTGTGCTGTCAAAACTTGCCCGCGCAAGAGGGGTAAGTGACAGTCCGAACTCATCCTCCAGATCGCGGTGCTCGGCCTCTTTGCCTTCGGCAATCAGCAACTCTGAAGGTGAAAGCCGTGCAAGCTCCGGCCCCAACCGCACCACAGGCAGGGTCATCACATGGAAGGCACCCGTAGAGATATCGACCCAAGCCAGCGCATGCGCATCACGGACCTCCGCAAATGCAGCAAGATAGTTGTGGCGACGCGCTTCGAGCAGCGATTCCTCTGTCAGCGTTCCAGGTGTGACAAGTCGCACAACATCGCGCTTCACAACTGACTTGTGCCCGCGCTTTTTCGCTTCTGCAGGTGTCTCCAATTGCTCACCTACAGCGACGCGAAAACCCTTGCGGATCAAGGTAAGCAGATACCCCTCAGCGGCATGTACCGGAACGCCACACATCGGGATGTCGTTGCCATCATGTTTGCCGCGCTTGGTCAGTGCGATATCTAATGCCTCGGCGGCAGCAACTGCATCGTCAAAGAACAGCTCATAAAAATCACCCATGCGGTAAAACAACAGCGCATCGGGATAGCCTGATTTGATTTCCAAATACTGGGCCATCATTGGTGTAACTTGAGTGGTGCTCATCTGCGGTCCCCTTGCGTCCCCTGTCTGTACAAAACCCAAGCATCATAGGGAAGGGGCCTTACCTTCTGGACGCAATCCACAGTTGTGTTACAACTGGTTAACCATTTTACTCGGAAAGATATTTAAGACATTGCGCAACAAGATTGACCTTTCGGGCGACCCCGACGCGCTGTTCCTCAATCCATGGAGGGAGGGCGCGCTAAAACTTCTGGAGCCGCCCGAATATATCTGGCGCGCGCGGGAGGGCGGTACAATAGAAGGGTTTGCCATCAGCGACCATGACGCGATTAACGACAAAACAGATTCATTCATCAGGACAACGCAAAGGCATAAATCGTTTCGAAAGCCAGTAGAGATCAACGCGGTTCCCGCTGTTGTAGAGCGGGCGAGCTTTCGCAAGTCCCATATCTTTGCGGGCGACAAGATGGTCTTGTCCGGGGCATCTGCAACAAGGCTGTTCAACGCCTTCCGTGCAGAGCAGCTTGAGGGACATGTTGAAGCTGGCAACGTACTGAGCGCGTTCCTCAAAGATTGCCGGAAAGCCAATGCTGGCCATGAATTTCCAGTCGAAACTCTCTTTATAGAGTCTGATCTTGATTTTGCGGTCGAGTGTCGAAATACCTTCAACTATTATCACTTCATCACGGAATCCCTCGCTCAGCTGTGTGTGTTGGACGGTGTTGGATTTCAGGGAAACATCTACTTTCATTTTCCAAACAACGAAGAGAAACAGCTCCCTTTTGCCCGGAGCTTTGTCGAAGCACTGTTCCCCGAGTTCGCGGGGCGGGTATTCTTTGAGCGGGCGCCAAAGGACTATGATCTGGTTCTGACCGCCTTTGAGTTTGTCGGCGGCATGGGACAGGTTCCGCAGGCGCAGCTCAAGGGCATTGCTCGCCTTGCACCAGACGACAGCGACGTAGGCAGTGTTGAGTTTCACCCCGTTCTGGCGATGAATGCGGTAAATACGACGTTGCTGAATTTGCGCGCGCGCGCACTCAAAGCGATTGAAGGGCATGATTTCAGCCATCTGCCGAAGCGCTTTTTTGTGGGGCGTAGTCTGGACCAAAGCCGGTCGAGACCATTGGCAGGGCAGGATCTTTTGCTCGAACATCTCATCGCCTTTGGCTTCGAGCATGTCGTCTTTGAAGATTACTCGCCTCTTGAGCAAGTCGCGTTGATGGCACAGGCCGAAATGATGATCTCGCACCACGGTGCGGGATTTACGAACATGCTGTTTGCATCACCTGATGCTTACGTCATTGAGCTTGGAACACTCCAAACGGCCCAGTTTCGCTGGGGAGATTTCTGGCCATTAGCGAACGCGTCCGGGTGCAAGTACATCAGCTTTTTCGCTGATTTTGCTGCGGAAGATCAGTTGAAAGAGCCGAAATTCAGCGTTGACGGGATTGTCCCTACATTTGTGTCAGAAAAAGCAACTGCTCAGGTCATGGCGTTTGTCGTTACGATTCTGGGGCAATCGCCCAATATGCCCGATGCAGGCAAGCTTGAGGAATTGGCAGGTCGTGTGTTGCGCGCTGGGGCCGCCCCGCAGGCGATCACAGTATTGGCCGACCATAGGGATATGGTCGAAAACAACGGCGCACTTTGCCTCTTGCTCGCAGATTGTCACAAAGCGCTGGATGAACCGAAATCGGAGCTTTTGGCGCTAGAGGCGGCGTTCAGAACTGATCCTTCACGCTGGCAAACGTTGGTCCGTATCATATGGTGCGCCAACCGCATTGAGCGGCCAGAGGTCATCCGCTCGGCATTGTCCCGTCTCGCCGCTGGTTTTCCAGAGCGTCACGACGCATTCGTCGCAAATCATGATTGGGTTCGTTTCGTCGGTTGATTGTGCGTGCTGCTGCGAACCATTATGACAGACGAAACAATCAGCCAGAATGGACAGCCCGTGAGCAATAATAAAGTAACTTCGCAAGAGGCGCTTGCCTTCCATCTTGAACCGACGCCGGGCAAGTTTGAAATCACTGCGACCGTTCCCATGGCTACCCAGCGCGACCTGTCGCTTGCCTATTCGCCAGGTGTTGCTGTCCCGTGTGAAGCCATCGCGGCAGATCCGCAAACAGCTTATGATTACACCAACAAGGGCAATCTGGTTGCTGTTATTTCAAACGGAACGGCGGTTCTGGGTCTCGGCAATCTTGGCGCGCTGGCGTCCAAGCCTGTGATGGAGGGGAAGGCGGTCCTGTTCAAACGCTTTGCCGACGTGAACTCGATCGATATCGAGCTTGATACCGAGGACACCGAGGCGTTCATCAATGCGGTAAAGCTGATGGGCCCGACATTTGGTGGCATCAACCTTGAAGATATCAAAGCGCCCGAGTGTTTTATTATTGAACAGCGTCTCAAGGAAGAAATGGACATTCCTGTCTTCCACGACGACCAGCACGGCACAGCGGTGATTTGCGCAGCAGGCCTTTTGAACGCGCTCAAGATTTCGGGCAAGAAGATCGAGGACGTGAAGATCGTACTTAATGGCGCGGGTGCTGCTGGAATCGCCTGTCTTGAACTGCTCAAGGCGATGGGCGCCAAGCATAACAACTGCATCATGTGCGACACCAAGGGTGTGATCTATCAGGGCCGTACCGAGGGCATGAACCAGTGGAAATCGGGCCACGCCGCCGCAACGGATGCGCGCAGCCTTGCAGATGCGATGGACGGCGCTGATGTGTTTCTGGGGGTTTCGGTCAAAGGGGCCGTGACGCCAGAGATGGTGGCGAGCATGGCCGACTATCCCGTGATTTTTGCCATGGCCAACCCCGATCCTGAGATTACACCAGAAGAGGCACACGCTGTGCGCGCAGATGCGATCGTGGCCACAGGGCGCAGCGACTACCCGAACCAAGTGAACAACGTGCTGGGATTTCCCTACCTCTTTCGCGGTGCGCTCGACATCAATGCGCGCGCAATCAATGACGAGATGAAGATCGCCTGCGCCCATGCTTTGGCCAACCTCGCTCGTGAAGATGTACCAGATGAAGTGGCGCTTGCTTACGGCAAAAACCTCAGCTTCGGGCGTGACTATATCATCCCCACGCCATTCGATCCGCGTCTTATTCACCGGATTCCGCCAGCCGTTGCAAAGGCAGGCATGGACACGGGTGCCGCACGACGACCCATCATTGATATGGAAGCCTATGAGCAAAGCCTGAAGTCCCGCCTTGATCCAACCGCCAACATGATGCGCGGAATCAATGCGCGCGCGCGGTCCAATCAGGCGCGTATGATTTTTGCCGAAGGGGATGACCCAAAGGTGCTGCGCGCCGCTGTAATGTATCAGCGCCAAGGGTTGGGAAAAGCGCTCGTAGTTGGACGTTCGGATGATGTGAAGGCCAAGCTTGTCGCTGCAGGGATGGAGGATGCCATTCGCGAGTTGGAAGTCGTGAATGCGGCGAATACCCAGCACTTGGAGACCTATAAATCGTTCCTTTACAACCGTTTGCAGCGGCGTGGTTTCGACAAAAAGGACATTCACCGCCTCGCTGCCACGGACCGTCATGTCTTTGCCGCATTGATGCTGGCACACGGGCATGGGGACGGTCTGGTCACGGGTGCCACGCGGAAATCGGCGCACATCCTCGACCGTATTAACCATGTGTTCGATGCAAATGCCGAAGGGGGCGCCGCGGGGATAACGGCGGTTCTGCACAAAGGGCGCATTGTCTTGATCGGTGATACGTTGGTGCACGAGTGGCCCAATGATGAGGACCTTGCAAACATCGCGGAAAGCGGTGCGCGCGTGGCGAAGCATTTGGGGCTTGAGCCTCGTGTGGCGTTTGTCAGCTTTTCGACCTTCGGCTACCCTGTCTCGGAGCGTGCCGAGAAAATGCACCTCGCGCCTCAAGTCCTCGATCAGCGGCGCGTCGATTTTGAATACGAAGGCGAGATGACCGTTGACGTGGCTCTCAACGTTGAGAGCCAAAAGAACTATCCGTTCTCGCGTCTTACAGGGCCCGCTAATATCCTTATCGTGCCTGCGCGCCATTCGGCCAGTATTTCGGTGAAGCTGATGCAGGAAATGGCGGGTGCTACGGTGATCGGGCCAATCCTTACGGGGTTGGATCAATCCATCCAGATTGCTTCGTCAACTTCTACAACGAATGACATTCTCAATATGGCGATCCTCGCAGCGTGCAAGGTGGGCGGATGATCTGGAACCTCGGGTCCATCAATATCGACAACTTCTACGAGGTATCGCATCTACCTGCTGCGGGTGAAACTTTGGCAGCGTCCAGTTTCGGTTTTGGCCTTGGCGGGAAGGGCGCGAATATGTCGGTCGCTGCGGCGCGTGCTGCGGCGCGCGTTGCGCACATCGGCGCGGTTGGCGCAGAGGGGCGTTGGACCCGTGAACGGCTGATGGAATACGGTGTCGATACGCCCCACATTGCAGAGCTCGACATCCCCACAGGTCACGCCAATATCGTGGTCGAGCAGGGCGGCGAGAACAACATTGTTCTTTTCCAAGGCGCCAATGTCCATCTGTCAGAAGCCATCATCGGCGGCGCCCTGACCGAGGCATCGCCGAAGGACTTCCTTCTCATGCAGAATGAAACCAATGGTCAGGAGTACGCCGCGACCACGGCGCAGGCCTTGGGTTTGCGTGTAGCTTATGCAGCTGCACCGTTTGAGGAAGACGCGATTACGCGGCTGCTGGGGCGGATTGATATTCTGGTATTGAACGAGGTCGAGGCGAGCCAGCTTGAGACAGCGACTGGCAAAGATATCGCGGCGCTGGGCGTCCCCGACGTGGTTGTCACCTTGGGTCAAAACGGGTGCAAATGGGTCTCAAGCGCAGGGGAAAAGCAGTTTCCCGCGTATCCTGCCGAGGCGGTGGATACCACTGGCGCAGGCGATACTTTCACGGGCTATCTGGTCGCGGGCCTGGATCGTGGGATGGATATGGAATCCGCAATTGATCTTGCGCTCAAGGCAGGTGCGATGATGGTGATGCGGCGCGGCACAGCCGATGTGATCCCGGACCTCAAAGAGATCCAGGATCGGTTTGGTCTTTAGTCTGCGAAAGGTGCCGCTGAGCCCCAAAGCTCTTTGACGCGCTCATCGCGGCCGCACGCCTCGCGGTAAGCCTTATATGCGTTCGCTTTGCTTTTCGGCCCAAAGCGGGTGAGGATCACCTTACCGCTTTTTGCATAGTCCTGATGGTATGCGTCTGCTGGGTAGAATTTGGTCGCTGGCAGAACGGGCGTTACAATCTGTTTACCGAGGTCTGATTGCGCTTTGGCTTTTGCGTCCTGCGCTGCCTGCTTTTGACTTGAGGTTGCAAAAATTGCTGTGCGGTAGCTCTCGCCGCGATCACAGAACTGACCTCCCGCATCTGTCGGATCAACGGAGCGGAAAAACAGATCAAGAAGCTGTGCTGCACTCACGACTGAGGGGTCAAATGTAATTTCAACAGCTTCATAGTGACCCGTGCCACCTGATGTGACTTGTTTATAGGTCGGGTTTGCGGCCTTACCACCAGCGAAACCTGAAATCGCTTCCTTTACACCGCGCACTTTTTCAAAATCGGCTTCGACGCACCAGAAACAGCCCCCTGCGACAGTAAGGGTTTCTGACCCTTCCGCATGGGACGGCATGCTTTGGGCAAAGAGCCCCACTGCTATCAGCCCAGCCAGCACAATTGATTTTACATCACTCGATTTGCTCATTTCATTCTCCTTTGGCAGGAAGGCTGATCCTTAAGACAGAAGTTCGCAACCAAACTCTGAGGTACTCACGCAGTGGTGAATATTGTTTACCCATCTGTGCACGGTGCTATCACTGCGCCTAATGCCAATTAGCAAGAAGGTTCCCGCTATGAAGATCGCCATGTGGTCTGGTCCGCGAAATCTAAGTACTGCGATGATGTATGCGTTTGCTGCTCGGGATGACTTCGCCGTTATGGACGAGCCTTTTTATGCGCCTTACCTTGCAGCGACCGGGGCTGACCATCCAATGGCAGCCGAGATCATCGCCGCGCATGAAACCGACCCCGAGCGCGTGGCGCAGACATGTCATACAGGGGGTCTACAGCATGTGTACATGAAACACATGCCGCATCACATGCTTGAGGGCTTCCCGATGGCGTGGGCGCAGGACTGCGTGAACATCCACCTCATTCGCCATCCTGCCCGCGTTATTGCGAGCTATGCCGCCAAACGCGAGGCGCCAACGCTGGAGGATATCGGCTTTGTTCGACAAGCAGAGGTGTTCGATCAATTAGGGGGCATTGTCATAGATGGAACAGATATTCGGGCAGACCCCGATACGATGCTCCGCAAGCTGTGTGATGCGATTGGTTTGGCGTTTGATCCGTCAATGCTGAGCTGGCCAGCGGGGCCACGAGCCGAGGATGGCATCTGGGCGAAGCACTGGTACGGGGCTGTCCACAAGAGCACAGGATTTGCCGGAGCCGAGGGCGACCTGCCGATCGTGTCACCCGATCTGGAGCCTGTTTTGCAAGCGGCTCTTCCCCATTACCTCAGGTTAAAAGAGTGCTGCCTTTCCCCGTGATTGAACTAAATCGCGTGGTAAACGTTCAGCGTTCTTAAATAGTATGTCTGTAAGACACTGAAATAGCCGGCACGCCGGTTTAGTAACGAGTAGGCGGTTCAGGCATGCAAATGCTTGGGCCGTTCGTTGTTTTAGCCCTCAGCAACCTGCGGACCGACCAGATGATACCAGTCGGTCCTTGAAGGTCACTTCATCCGTTTATCACGAGCAGCCAACAACTTGAGGCGCAATGCGTTGAGCTGAATGAACCCTGCTGCATCTTTCTGATCGTATGCACCAGCATCATCTTCAAACGTTACGTGCGCCTCAGAATAGAGGCTGTAATCCGACCAACGGCCAACCGTGCGCACATGACCCTTGTATAGTTTCAGGCGAACGGTTCCCGTCACATGGGTTTGGCTGGCGTCAATGGCCGCTTGCAGCATTGTACGCTCTGGCGAGAACCAGAAACCATTGTAAATCAGCTCGGCGTATTGTGGCATTAGCTGGTCTTTGAGGTGCATCGCGCCACGGTCCAGCGTGATCGATTCGATGCCACGGTGCGCCTCAAGCAACAGCGTGCCACCGGGTGTCTCGTAGATGCCGCGTGATTTCATGCCTACAAAACGGCCCTCAACCAGATCAAGGCGACCACAGCCATGCTTACCGCCCAACTCATTCAGCTTGGTCAGCAGTTCGGCAGGAGACAGTTTTTCGCCATTGATAGAGACTGCATCGCCGCGCTCGAACCCGACTTCGATGTACTCGGGCGTATCGGGCGCATCCTCGGGGTTTACGGTACGCTGATAGACATAGTCGGGTGCATCCACGGCAGGGTCCTCGAGAACCAGACCCTCGGATGAGGTATGCAGCAGGTTTGCATCGACGCTGAACGGCGCCTCGCCACGCTTGTCCTTGGCGATCGGAATCTGGTGCGCTTCGGCGAATTCAAGCAGTTTGGTGCGGCTGCTCAGATCCCATTCACGCCACGGCGCGATCACTTTGATGTTTGGGTCGAGCGCGTAGGCCGCCAGCTCGAAGCGCACCTGATCATTGCCCTTGCCTGTCGCACCGTGCGCCACAGCATCTGCACCTGTCTCATGTGCAATTTCGACCAGGCGCTTGGAGATCAGAGGACGCGCAATGGAGGTGCCGAGCAGATACAGCCCCTCGTAGACCGCATTGGCGCGGAACATCGGGAAGACGAAGTCACGCACAAACTCTTCGCGCACGTCTTCAATGTAGATATCAGATGCGCCCATCATCTCCGCCTTGGCGCGGGCGGGCTCAAGCTCTTCTCCCTGACCGAGATCGGCGGTGAAGGTTACAACCTCACAGCCGTATTCGCTCTGAAGCCATTTCAGGATGATCGAGGTATCGAGGCCACCGGAGTAGGCGAGCACAACTTTCTTGGGTGCAGACATGATCTTTTCCTTTGTCGCGTTTCGCGGGTGGGGTATCCCGTTTTCTGCGCCACAGCAAGTGAGATGGCTTCATTGACGGGGGTCCATGGGCGACCTATCCAAGTCCTGCGCAATACAAAGGCAAATGCAGATGAGCGAAGATTTCCAGATGGGCGCCATTGCCGCCACCCGTGCAATGCGTGCGGTCTTTCCTGCGACACCGCTGCTCAAGAACGAGCATTTGTCAGAGAAGTATGATGCCGATATCTATCTCAAGCGCGAGGACCTCAGCCCAGTGCGGTCCTACAAGCTGCGCGGCGCGTTCAATGCAATGCGCAAATTGATTCCCGAGCATCAGGTTTTTGTCTGTGCATCGGCGGGCAACCACGCGCAAGGCGTTGCATTCATGTGTAGCCATTTTGGCGTGCAGGGCGTCATCTATATGCCCGTAACCACGCCCCAGCAGAAGATTCAGAAGACCAAGATGTTTGGCGGTGCAAATATCGAAGTGCGCCTTGTCGGAGATTACTTTGACCAGACGCTGGCATCCGCCCAGCAGTTCTGTGCGGATGAGGGCGCCTATTTTCTGTCCCCCTTTGACGATGACAATGTGATTGAAGGGCAGGCATCCGTCGCGGTTGAGATTGAGGATCAGCTTGGGGCAGCGCCCGATCACATCATTCTGCCTGTTGGCGGTGGTGGCTTGTCCGCTGGTACGCGCGCGTTTTTCGGGGATCGGTGTGCCTATACCTTTGTTGAACCCACAGGCGCGCCTAGTCTTGCGCGTGCGCTGGAAGAGGGCGCCCCCGTGGATGTTTCTCCGATCAACAGTTTTGTAGACGGGGCAGCGGTAGCCAAACTCGGTATGCGAACCTTCGAAAAACTCAAAGACGCCCAGCGATCCGATGTGGTGCTTTTGAATGAGGATCGAATCTGCGTCAGCATCATTGAAATGCTAAACATCGAAGGCATCGTGCTGGAGCCTGCAGGTGCGCTGAGCGTCGAGGCGTTGGGCGAAGTGGCCGAACACATCAAAGGTAAGACCGTGGTGTGTATCGCCTCTGGCGGGAATTTCGATTTCGAGCGGTTGCCCGAAGTCAAAGAGCGCGCGCAACGGTACTCGGGCCTCAAGAAATATTTCATCCTGCGGATGCCGCAACGGCCTGGCGCGCTCAAGGAGTTCTTGAGCATCCTTGGCCCTGACGACGATATCTGCCGTTTCGAGTATCTCAAGAAATCGGCCCGCAACTTCGGCTCGGTCCTGATTGGCATCGAGACACAAAACCCCGACACTTTCCCGCGCTTCCTGAGCCAGCTTGATGACGCAGGGTTCACCTATACAGATATCACCAATGATGAGACGCTTGCCCAATTCGTAATTTAGGGGGCGATCATGGATATTTCGGGTAAGTCGGTTGTAATCACAGGCGGTGCGAGCGGCATTGGTGCCGCCCTTGCCCGACGAGCGGCCAACGCGGGCGCCAAGGTATGTATCGCTGATCTTAATCTGGACCTCGCCCAAAGCGTAGCCACCGAGATTGGAGGTATCGCTGTTGCATGTGATGTGACCCAAGAATCCCAGATCATTGCGGCGATTGAGGCCGCCGAAGGCGCGCATGGTCCGGTTGATGTTTTTGTCTCTAACGCGGGACTAGGGCGGGGCGATCCGTCTCATGCAGCTTCGGCACCTGATGCAGATTGGATGCTGAACTGGAACGTACATGTGATGGCCCACGTCTGGGCGGCGCGTGCGCTGTTGCCTGCGATGATCGCGCGCGGGTCAGGGTATTTTATCAACGTCGCCTCCGCCGCTGGTCTGCTCAACCAGATTGGCGATGCTGCTTATTCCGCCACCAAACACGCCGCCGTGAGCTTTGCCGAGTCGTTGCTGATCACGCATGGGAGTGACGGCATCGGCGTTTCAGTTGTCTGTCCGCAATACGTAGCGACGCCGCTGCTTGGGTTGGGCGATGATGATGCGCAGGGCAACCTGCTTACTGCGGCAGATGTTGCACAGTCGGTTTGGCAGGGCGTAGCGGACGACACATTCGTCATCATGCCGCATCCTGACGTAGCCAAGTACAATGCGCTGCGTGGGTCTGATCCGTCCCGCTGGATCAAGGGAATGCAGATGTTGCGCGCAAAGGCATTCTCCGAACAGGGCGGCATCAGCGTCTCCGAGTTTTACAAATTGGTCTAGGCGGCAGCACCCTCCGCAAGACCGGATAAGAACGATGTCTTGCTGGTTTCAAACGCGTCCAGGATCGGCTCCAGGACAATCTCGTCTGCGCGGCCCTCACTGGCAAGAGTTTCACCTGTCTGGCAAAGGGCCGCGAAGTGAGTGAAGCCAAGGTTAAGCGCGCTTCCCTTCACGGCATGTAGATCGGCGCCCAGCGTCTCGAGCCTTGGAGCGCTGCGCAGCCGATCAACGATTTCGGCAACCTCTTCGATAAAGATCTCGACAACTTCTTCAAAGTCCTCTGCGCCGACATCGTCGCGCAATGCCTTGATTTGCACCCAGTCAATCATGGTTGCCTCCTCTTTGGACTTGTTATTAGGCCGCATATGTTAATCTGGCGTAAGCAACTGCATCTGGTCCGTTTCATCGACTGTTAATCAGCGCGGGGTAAGGCGGTGGGGACCTGAAATTGCGAAAGCCCTATGCCTCTTTTATTCGTACAACCCCTGTCCACGTCTTCTTCCCCTAGGGAGGGGGCCATACGGCATGTGCTGGTGGTTGATGACAGTAAGCTGCAGCGCAAGCTGTTGACGGTTGCATTGAAGCGCTGGGGATTTGATGTGGCCGAGGCAGAAAGCGGGGAGCAAGCGCTTGAGCTTGCCAGCACGCGTCGCCCCGATCTGATCTTGAGTGACTGGATGATGCCGGGAATGTCAGGGCTTGAGTTGTGCCGCCGCTTTCGGGAGATGGAAGGCGATGACTACTGTTATTTCATTCTGCTCACGTCCAAGAGCGAGAAAGCCGAGGTCGCACGCGGCCTTGATAGTGGGGCCGATGATTTCCTCAGCAAACCGATTGATAATAACGAATTGCGCGCGCGCATCACCGCGGGAGAGCGCTTGATCGAGATGCAGCGGAACATGGCGCAAGCAAATCGAACGCTCAGCGCCACCTTGGGTGAGTTGCAGCAACTCTATGACAGTATCGATAGTGATCTGAAGGAAGCTAAAAAGCTCCAACAGTCTTTGGTGAAAGAGCGATTTCGCGCGCTGGAAGGTGGGAATCTGTCGTTACTCTTGCGTTCGTCTGGCCATGTGGGCGGTGATTTGGTTGGCTTTTTTGAAGCGGGAAGGAAGCACATTGGGTTGTTTGCGCTGGATGTGTCGGGTCATGGCATCAGTTCAGCTTTGATGACTGCACGGCTGGCGGGATACCTGTCCAGTGCGGCCCCGGATCAAAACGTCGCTTTGCAAAAGAACGCGAATGGCGACTTTGGACCGCGGTCACCAGAAGATGTAGTCACAGACCTGAACAACCTCGTTCTGAATGAAATGGAGACAGAGCATTATTTCACGCTGATGCTTGCCCACGTTGAACTGGAAACAGGGCACATGGTTTTATCCCAGGCAGGCCACCCCTATCCCGCTGTCCAGCGTAGCGATGGGCGGATAGAGATGATAGGAACGGGCGGGTTTCCCGTGGGGCTTCTTGCTGGAACCAATTTCGAAAAGTTTGAGGTTACGCTTGACCCTGGGGACCGCATTCTCATCTTGTCGGATGGCGTCACCGAGTGTCCAGGACCTGATGATACCATGCTGGATGAGGATGGGCTGACCGCACTCATGCATGATCTGGCACAGACGCGCGGACCTGCCTTCTTGGAAGCGCTGATATGGCGGCTAACCGAATTCAAAGGCGGCGATGATTTCCCCGACGATGTCTCCGCGATCCTTTTTGAATATCAGGGTCTGCCGCCAACATAGCGGGCAAGAAAACCACGCCCGCCGTCACAGCCCAGCGCAGCCAGCGCATCATCTGTATCCAGAATAAGCGTTTCATGGTCGGGCTCGGACGGCGCCTCGATGTACCGTGCAGGGTGCGCGACATAAATATGGCAAATTTTTTCGGCCCACAAATTGTAGTCAGGCATGAACACAAATCTGCGAAACGTCCCGAGGCGGCGGGGTTTGCTGATGGACCAACCGATTTCCTCACGAACCTCACGGTAAAGCGCCTGCAACGGGCTTTCACCGGGATCGATACCTCCGCCAGGTAGTTGGATGTCGACGATATCGGTGATTTGCGCGGTGAGAAGAAACCTCCGCTTGATAGGCAGAATCGCATATGCACCGGCACGCACTTTATAGCTTTGCCCGCGCTGCGGCACCTCACCGATACGTCTTATCATTGCAGCCCCTCTTTTGGTCACGTCTTGTGCGCCCTACATAGGGCGTGTATGGCAAGCGACTTGCGGTAAGGATAGACGAAAATGACAGATGTAAACAGCAGCGAATGGGACGACACAGTTCTCCCCTTTCAGCTTGATAACTCCGATATTCGCGGACGCATTGCGCGCCTTGATACGGCACTTGCAGGTATCTTGAAACAGCACAATTACCCGCCTGTGGTGGAAGCCTTGGTGGCGGAGATGGCATTGCTGACCGCGCTGATCGGTCAAACGATGAAACTGCGCTGGAAGCTACAGTTGCAGGTTCAGTCCAAAGGCCCTGTGCGCATGATTGCGACCGATTATTATGGCCCCACGGAAGACGGCGCACCCGCCCGCATTCGCGCTTATGCCAGCTATGATGCGGACCGCCTTACCGATGCGGCCCCGATCGAGCAGGTCGGCGAAGGCTATTTCGCTGTGATGATTGATCAGGGCAAAGGCACCACGCCTTATCAGGGGATCTCTCCCCTCTCGACGGAGAGCATTTCCAAATCTGCCGAAGGGTACTTCGCCCAGTCCGAGCAGTTGCCAACACGGTTCGAGCTTAGCTTTGGCAAGTCCACTACTGCCGATGCGCCTGAACACTGGCGTGCAGGCGGCGTGATGATTCAGCATATGCCTAAAGCGTCTCCTTTTGCTGCCCAAGCCGAGGGAACAGGCGAGATACTTCAGCCTGTCGACCTGCTTGACGACGACGAGAAAGAGAACTGGAACCGCGTCAATATCCTCCTCGATACCGTCGATGATCTGGAGTTGATTGGCCCCTCTCTAGAGCCGTCGGACGTGTTGCTGCGTCTGTTCCATGAAGAGCGCCCCCGCGTGTTTGATAAACAGCGTGTTCACTTTGGCTGTAGCTGTTCGGAGGATCGTGTGCGGCAAAGCCTCTCGATCTATTCTGCCAAGGACATCTCCACCATGACCACGGATGAAGGGCGGGTGACGGCGGATTGTCAGTTCTGCGGTGCGCATTACGACATTGACCCTGAAACAGTGGGATTTGATGCCGCCAAGGATGCGTGAAACGCTCGACCATTTTCGATCCTCACTCCGCCACTCGGGCGTCGGGTCTTCTGATTTCGATCTGAACCCCGACACCGTTTTGCCCGAGGGGCGTGTGTTGCGCCCCGCGGGTGTGTTGGCGCCGATTGTGGAAACGGATAATGGTCTTAGCCTGCTGCTCACGAAACGCGCCGCCGCTCTCAAGCACCACCCGGGCCAGATTGCTTTTCCGGGTGGTAAGCAGGATGAGGGCGACGCGGACATCATCGCGACTGCCCTGCGCGAGGCAGATGAAGAGATTGGTCTGAACCCTGAAAACGTCGACGTCCTTGGAACGCTGCCCCCCCACGAGACTGTGACCAGCTTTCATGTCACGCCCGTCATCGGTTTTGTAAAACAGCCCTTCACCGTTGCTGCAGAGGCGGGTGAAGTGGATGAGGTGTTTGCCGTGCCGCTGGATCACGTGCTCAACCCTGACAATTACCTGATCCAGTCGCGGCGCTGGCGCGGGCACAAGCGCCACTATTTCGTCGTGCCCTACGGACCCTATTACATCTGGGGCGCAACTGCGCGTATGCTGCGGGCATGGACCGAGATTATTCAAAAATAACACCTGCTGATGCGCCGTGGCTTGTAGCCGCGTCTGCGCGTGCTGTGTGTGATGCGATTGCCGCGGGCGGTCACCAGATTTTCTATGTTGGCGGTTGCGTGCGCAATGCGCTGCTGGGTGTGGATGCCAGTGATGTGGATATGTCTTCCTCCGCCACGCCCGAGCAGGTGATCGCATTGGCAAAGGCGGCTGGTCTGAAGCCCGTTCCAACAGGGATCGACCATGGCACAATTACGGTTGTGTCGGACGGCACCGGATATGAGGTGACAACTTTCCGTCGCGATGTTGAGACGGATGGCCGGCGTGCAGTTGTCGCGTTTTCCGATGATATCACTGACGATGCCCGACGCCGCGACTTCACAATGAATGCGATCTACGCCGATGCGAACGGCATTGTCGTAGATCCGCTTGGCGGCATGGATGATCTGAGAAACCGCCGCGTCAGGTTCATTGACAACGCAGATCAGCGTATCCGTGAGGATTATCTGCGGGCGCTGCGCTATTTCAGGTTTTTCGCGTGGTATGGGAATACCGCCGAGGGATTGGACCCTGATGCGCTTGCCGCGATTTCATCGAATTTGGACGGGTTAGAGACACTTTCGGCGGAGCGTGTGACCGCCGAGATGCGCAAATTTCTGGAGGCTCCCGATCCTTCGCAAGCGATTGCTGCCATGTCCCAAACCGGTACGTTAGGCACTATTTTGGCTGGTGCCGATAGCCGCTTTCTTCTGCTGATGATACATGGTGCTGAGGCTCTGGGGCTACCGCCACACTGGCTTGGCCGTTTGGTCGCGCTGGGTGGGGAAGCTACATTGGAGCGGCTTAGGCTTAGTAAATCCGAACAGCGGCAATACCAGTATATCAAAGCCGCCGCATTTGATGGCGTATCTTTACCTGCGACCGCCTATGAGAATGGAGTGGATGTTGCCGTCCAAGCATATCTCATCCGCTGTGCAATTGCTGAGAGCATGCCAGATCCAGACCAGATCACGCAGCTGACCGATGCGGCGACCAAGACGTTCCCGATTACGGCAAGTGATTTGATGCCCGCCTATGCTGGCCCTGCATTGGGCGCACGCCTTGCACAACTCAAAGCCGCATGGATCACGTCCAATTTCACCCTTGGCAAAGCGGAACTGCTTGCTTTGCCCGTGCCATAAGACCGCTTCGACTGATAAGGGTATCGCTATGATTGAGCGTCTATTCAAATACTTCGAGAACTTGGTGGACCCTTATGTGGACTACCCGAAGGAAGATCGCCCGCCGCAAACCCTTTGGCCGTTTTTCAAAGGCTACAGCCAGCCGTTCAAGAAGGTTTTTGCGCTTACGGGCTTCATGTCCATCCTTGTCGCGGCGATTGAAGTTGGCCTCATTTACTACATGGGGCGGATCGTTGATGTGCTGGACCAAGGTCCCGAGCAGATGTGGGCGCTGCACGGCACGGAGCTGATCATTGTCGGACTGTTCATCATCTTTTTGCGCCCTGCGTTGCAGGCGCTGGATGTGGCGTTGATCAACAATACGATTTTGCCCAACTTCGGGACGCTGATCCGTTGGCGCGCGCACCGCCAGGTTCTGCGCCAGTCGGTGGGATGGTTCGAGAATGACTTTGCAGGCCGGATCGCCAACCGCATTATGCAAACGCCCCCCGCAGCGGGCGAAGTGGTATTTCAGGCGTTTGATGCGCTCTCCTTCTCATTGGCATATCTGATCGGTGCTGCAATTCTGCTGACTACAGCGGACCCACGCCTGCTGATCCCGTTGGTGATTTGGTTCGCACTCTATCTGACCCTCACGCGCTGGGCGATCCGCCGCATTGGCCCCGCATCCAAAGCGGCGTCAGATGCGCGCTCGAACGTGACGGGGCGCGTGGTGGATGCCTATACCAACATTCACTCGGTCAAGATGTTTGCCCATCACGACCGCGAAGAGCTCTATGCGAAAGAGGCCATCGAGGAGGCGCGCCGCACGTTCCAGATCGAACAGCGGATTTTTACCGTTATGGATTTCTCGCTGGTGATGCTCAACGGTCTGCTGATCGTAGGTGTTGTTGGCTGGGCGCTTGCGCTTTGGTTTCAGGGGCAGGCGAGCGTGGGCACGGTCGCCGCCGCCGCGACGCTGACGCTGCGCCTTAATTCGATGACGGCGTGGATCATGTGGGCGCTTTCCGCATTCTTCCGACAGCTCGGTGTCGTGGCCGAGGGGATGGAGACGATAGCCCAACCGATCACGCTGGTAGATGACGCAGATGCCAAGCCGCTGGTGTTGACCGATGGCCGGATCGAGATGCGCGGGCTGACCCATCATTACGGGCGTCAATCCGGTGGACTGAACGCCGTTGATTTGGTGATCGAGCCTGGTCAGAAGATCGGCCTCATCGGGCGTTCTGGAGCAGGTAAATCGACCCTACTCAAGCTACTTTTGCGCTTTTATAACGCGGAAGCTGGTCAGATCAGGATTGACGGGCAAGACGTCACATCGGTGACGCAAGACAGCCTGCGCCGCCAGATGGGTATGGTACAACAGGACAGTGCACTCTTGCACCGTTCCGTTCTGGATAACATCCGCTATGGCCGCCCCGAAGCGACAGAAGCCGAAGCGATTGAGGCAGCCAAGCAAGCAGAAGCGCATGAATTTATCGAGGGTCTGGAAGATCCCGAAGGGCGCAGCGGCTATGCATCCCGCGTCGGTGAGCGTGGAGTGAAGCTGTCAGGTGGGCAGCGGCAGCGGATTACGCTTGCGCGGGTTATTCTGAAGGACGCGCCGATCCTTTTGCTGGATGAGGCGACAAGCGCGCTCGATAGCGAGGTTGAGGCTGCGATCCAGAAAACACTTTATGGCATGATGGAGGGCAAGACCGTTATCGCCATTGCTCACCGCCTGTCTACCATTGCGCAGATGGACCGTATTCTGGTCCTGGATGAAGGGCGCATTGTCGAGGATGGCGATCATCACGCGCTTTTGGCGGCAGGCGGGCTATATGCTCAGTTCTGGGCGCGCCAATCGGGTGGGTTCCTGAAAACGGAAGATGATGAGACGTGAACATAGGAAACTGGATCAACCCCTTTCGACCTGCCGATGGGCCACCACCACAAACGCTTGGCGCGTTTATGCGGTGGTGTTTGTCGGGCGCGTGGCCTGCGCTTTGGTTGGCGGCGGCGCTGTCTGCGGCGGCTGGCGCATTGGAGGCGGGAACCGCGCTGATCCTCGGCTGGGTCATTGATGCCACTGTAGCAAGCGGGCCTGACGCGTTTTTTGACGGGCGTAATGCTGCGGTAATCGCGATTTCCATCGGCTTTTTCCTCATCGCACGGCCTCTGTTCTTTGGCCTGTCCGCGGCGTCGAATGCGATTATTGTACAGCCGAATGTGAATCCGCTGGTCCTGTCACGGCTTCACCGCTGGTCGCTGGGCCAGAATGTGACTTTCTTCGACGATGATTTCGCAGGCCGCATTGCACAAAAGCAGATGCAGGCGGCGCGGGCGGTTACTGATGTCGCCTCCGAGACTATCAATGTGGTGGCTTTTGCGATTGCCTCTCTTGTTGGTTCGGTGCTGTTGCTTACGGCGATCAATGTCTGGGTTGCCGTGGGTTTGGCCGTTTGGCTGTTTTTATACTTTGCTTTGATCAAATGGTTTCTGCCCCGCATCAGGATGCGTTCCGCCGCGCGGGCAGGGGCGCGGTCTTTGGTGTCGGGGCAGGTCGTGGATACGATCACGAACATCAAGACGGTAAAGCTTTTTGCGCATGACGATCACGAGGACCGCGCAGCGCTCGACGCCATGCAGAGCTTTCGCCACCGCTCACTCGAATACGGCTACCTCGCAGCGGGGTTCCGGTTCTCTTTGATGAGCCTTGCAGGCATTTTGCCAGTACTGCTGATTGGTGCGACAGTCCTGCTCTGGCAACGTGATATGGCGAGTGCGGGTGACATCGCGGCGGCAGGTGCAATCTCGATCAGGATTGCGCAAATGACGGGCTGGGTCAGTTTCACGATGATGGCGATCTATTCCAATATCGGTGAGATCGAGGATGGTATGCGCACGCTCACCCCGCGCATACGGCTTGAGAATGCGGAAGACGCGCAAGAGCTGAGCGCTGCCAAAGGTGAGGTGCGATTTGAGAACATCGGCTTTTCCTACGGGCGAAAGACAGGCGGTATCGACCAGATTGATATGACAATTGGCGCAGGCGAAAAGCTGGGCGTCGTTGGTGCTTCGGGCGCGGGGAAATCCACGTTGGTTGCTCTGATGCTCAGGCTCTATGAAGCGGAACAGGGCCGTATCTTGATTGACGGGAAAGATATTCGGGAGGTGACCCAAGAAAGCTTGCGTCGCTCCATCGCGATGGTCACGCAGGAAACGGCGATGTTCAACCGCTCGGCCCGCGAAAACATTATGTACGGTCGCCCTGACGCCTCCGAGGCGGCGATGATTGAGGCTGCAAAGCAGGCAGAGGCGCATGAGTTCATCCTTCTACTTGAGGACCACAAAGGCCGTACAGGATATGATGCCCATCTGGGCGAACGCGGTGTCAAACTGTCAGGCGGCCAGCGCCAGCGTATCGCCCTTGCCCGCGCCATTCTCAAGGACGCGCCTATTCTGGTGCTCGATGAAGCGACAAGCGCGCTCGACAGTGAGGTTGAGGCAGCGATCCAGTCCGCGTTGGAGCGGGTGATGGAGGGCAAAACTGTGATGGCCATCGCGCACCGTCTGTCGACGCTGCGTGAAATGGATCGCATCGTCGTGCTCGATCAGGGGCGCTTCGTTGAGGCAGGAAGCCATGATGAGCTTTTGGCGCTGAACGGCCGTTATGCGGGCTATTGGCAGCGGCAGTCTGGCGGATTTTTGGATGTTAAAGCCGCAGAATAGGGGCTGGCGGTAGTGCGGCCGCGGCGCTATGGCGGGTGTATGACAGAATATAGCATTAAACGCCTTGGCATCTACGGGGACGGCATCGCCGATGGTCCCGTTTTTGCGCCTATGACACTGCCTGACGAAGTGGTCACTGGAACGCTTGAGGGGACGCTGCTTAAGGATGTGAAGATTATCACGCCCAGTGAGCACCGTGTTGCCCCGCCGTGTAAGCATTTCAAATCTTGTGGCGGGTGCCAGCTTCAGCACGCCTCTGATCCGCTAGTGGCTGATTTTAAAACAGATATCATTGCGCAAGCTCTTGCTGCTCAGGGCATCACGGCTGAAATCAGGCCGATCCTAACCTCTCCCGCACAATCCCGCCGCCGTGCAACATTTGCAGCGCGCCGGACAAAGAAGGGGACGATGTCGGGTTTCCATGGCCGTGCATCGGGAACCGTCATCGAAATCCCTGATTGCAAACTGGTCGAGCCTGAGTTGCTCGCTGCGCGCGACATTGCGGAATCGCTTGCTGAACTGGGCGGCAGCCGCAAGGCGACGCTTGCGGTGACGGTGACAACATCGCGGGTCGGGCTTGATATACAAGTCAGCGGTGGGAAACCTATCGACGGTCCCTTGCGCATCACGCTTGCGGCGCTGTGCGACAGTCGCGGTTTCGCGCGTCTGACATGGGACGACGAAGTCATCGCCCAGCGCGCCCCGCCTGTGCAGCGGTTTGGCAAAGCAGACGTTTGTCCACCACCAGGTGCGTTCATGCAGGCAACGGCACATGGTGAGGCCCAACTTCTTGCGGCTGTGCAAGAGGCGGTGCAGGGCGCCAAACGCATAGTTGACCTTTTTGCGGGCTGCGGGACGTTTACACTGCCTTTAGCCGAGAATGCCGAAGTGTTCGCCGTGGAGGGGGAAGCTCAAATGGTTGCAGCCCTCGACAAAGGATGGCGGATGGCGCAAGGGCTCAAAACTGTGACCCATGCTGCGCGCGATCTTTATCGCCGCCCGCTGCTGCCTGATGAATTTCTCAAATATGATGCCGTGGTGATGGACCCTCCCCGCAACGGCGCAGAGGCCCAGACAAGCGAGATTGTGCGCAGTGGTATCAAGCGCGTGGCCTATGTCTCTTGTAGCCCCGTGACCTTTGCCCGCGATGTCGCCCAGCTGATCGCCGGTGGTTTCACGCTGGATTGGGTGCAGCCCGTTGACCAGTTCAGATGGTCGTCACATGTCGAAATTGCTGCACAGCTTACCCGTGGCTAGGTGCTGGCAGTATCCAGCCTACCTGCATTTTTGAGTGACTAACGTCTTTGTGATCTGAACATTTTTTGGTATCGTATAGAGAAGAATAATCCTAAATTGGATGAAGTGAGAGCAGTAGTATGAGACGTAGACATCTTATTCTTGGCGGTGCTGCCGTCGCGACCCTTGGCGCGTGCTCTCCGAGCAAGTTCAAACGCTATACGGGGCCCGATGTGACAGCGGTCGTAGTGAACAAGGGCGATCGCAAGATGTACCTGCTCAACGAAAGCCGAATCCTCAAGGAATATGACATTGCGCTGGGCTTTGCCCCTGACGGGCACAAACAGATCGAGGGCGACGGTAAAACGCCTGAAGGGCTCTACTATATCGACCGTCGCAATCCAAACAGCCGGTTCCACCTGTCATTGGGCATTTCCTATCCCAATGAAGAGGACAGGCGTATCGCCGCGGAATTGGGTGAGTCGCCCGGTGGCGATATCTTTATCCACGGGCAGCAACACCCGCTCAAGAAGAACAAGGGTGATTGGACCTGGGGATGCATTTCCGTGAGTAACAAGGAAATGGAAAAGATCTACGCGATGGTCAAAGACGGCACGCCTGTTGCACTTCGTCCCTGACTTCGCCGTGGCCTTTGAGGCCAGTTCCGCCTAGTTCCCCAGAACCAGCGTCCACCAGATTTTACCGTTGTCTTCCTGATACCACGAGAAGCCCATTTTGTTCGCTTGAGGCGACAGAATGATACGTCTTGTGTCAGGCTGACCCATCCATGCGCCCAGAGTCGCCAGCTCTGTCTCATATGTCTCGGAGATGACTTCGCCAACAAGCGTTCCGGTGAATCCAACGCGGCGCACACGGTCGACAGGTGAAGAACCATCAGACCCGAAGTGCCATGGTCTGTTCTGAACCTGCATATCGCGCGAGTGGGTTGCTGCCGCTGCAGTGAGTTTTTCATCCAGAACCAGCGGACCTAGTGCAGCTGAACTGCGCAAAGCGTTGACGGAATCAAGCATACGGAAAGGGATTTTCGCGGCTTCGCGTTTTCCGATCTTATAGGCGACGGGCAAAGGCTGTCCGCTGGAATCCAGTGGTGGAGCAGCAGGCTGACATGCGGCCAGAGCCATGCCTGCAATAAGCAATAGGGTGGAAAGGCGGATCATTATGCTACTCCAAGCGTACATTTGTAGAATTGCCTTACATGCTGAGTTGCAACAGTTCAAATGTACTTCGCGGGGTTCCGCCCATCTCACGTCTGTTTGATTTGAAAACGTGTCTTTGCCGCAATATATGAGATGCCAGACGGTTATTTAACTGGAGACATGAAATGTCCGATAATAAGTTCAAAATCGAAACGCGTCGCGGGTTCCTTGCAGGCACTGCGGCTATGCTGGCGGCTCCTGCAATTGCGCAAACAACCACGGATGCCGTTAACAGTCAGGCAACCACCGAAGGTGAGCGGGACCTCAACGAAGTTGTACGCCGGAATATTTCGAGCTTCCGGACGCTCAACTGGCAGCCTTACTTCGACAACACGAAGAACGGTGCGATCCTCGTCGACATCGACAGTCGTGCGGTGCACTTCTGGTCTGAGGATCAAAGCGTCTACAAACTGTACCCTTCCAGCGTGCCTCTGACATCAGACCTGACACGGCGTGGTCGTACGAAGGTCATTCTAAAGGATCCGGAGCCATCTTGGCGTCCCACCCCTTCCATGCTCGAGCGCAACCCCGAGTGGCCAAAATTCATCGGCCCTGGTCCTGACAACCCGCTGGGCACACGCTCTTTGCACCTGACGTGGACTTACTACCGTATCCACGGCACCCATGACACGCGCAAAATCGGCCGCAGATCATCGAATGGCTGCATCGGTCTCTACAACGAGCATATCGAAGAGCTGTTCGCGATGGCCAAAGTAGGCACTCAAGTGTTGCTAATTTGACGAAAATGTGGCGCAGTCATCGAGCGCGCCACTATTGACTGTTCCTTTTTTCGGAAGGGTGCTGTTTAGAAAAAGTACAATACTACGTTTTTTTGCGTTTGCTGAGACTCAGGAACGCTTTACCCTGGAGTGAACTACTATGAAAAAGATCGTACTCGCCGCTGCTCTGACTGCTGCCGCTTCTGCTGCTCAAGCCGGCTCCTACTCGGACCCAATCATCGAAGCACCTGTTGTTGTTGAAGAAGCAACAAGCTCATCAGCGGGCGTTCTCGTCCCACTGCTGCTGCTGGTTCTGGTTGCGGCTGCTGTAGCTGACTAACTTCTTAGTCTTTGACTAACGGAAAAAGGCGGCGCATTGCGCCGCCTTTTTTGCATCCTAGCCTTAAAGAATCAGATCAAATCCAGCCCTGCAGGTTTTCACGGATCACATTGGTGAGTGCGGTGATATGCGCATCATCGTCATTGAGGCAGGCAATATAGGTAAACTCCTCCCCGCCCGCTTCCTCGAAGCTTTCAAAAATCTCTTCGTTGATCTCTTCAAGCGTCTCGATGCAGTCGGCCGAGAATGCTGGCGCGCAAACGGCAATCTTCTTTTTGCCCTGCTCTGCGAGACGGGCAACTTCCTCGACCGTGTAGGGTTGCAGCCACTCTTCAGGGCCAAATTTGGATTGGAAGGTCGTTTTGATCTCGGTATCTTCCCAACCCAGCCGCTCCTTAAGAAGGCGCGTCGTTTTCTGGCACTGACAGTGATAGGGATCTCCCTCCATCAGATACCGTTTCGGCACGCCGTGATACGAACAGACCAGAATATCGGGGCGGGTTTCCAGCTCGGCATATTTGGTCTCGATCGACTTGGCCAAGGCGTCGATATAGTCGGGGCGGTCGAAGTAGGGCTGTACCGTGCGGCTGGCAGGCTGCCACTTTTCTTTCTTCAACGCGTCAAAGAATTTGTCACATGCTGTGGCGGATGTCGCGCCCGCATAGTGCGGGTACAATGGGAAAAACAGGATCTTGGTGCATCCCGCTTTTACCAGCGCTTCAACACGGCTTTGCGTTGATGGATTGCCGTAGCGCATGCAGTATTCCACCATGACATCATCGCCATAGGTCTTTTTCATCTCTGCCGCGATCTTGGCTGTTTGGGCTTTGGTAATGGTGAGCAGCGGGCTCTCGTTCTGCTCTTCATTCCAGATCGACTTGTAGGCCGCACCCGAAGTGAAAGGTCGCTTCGTCAGGATAATCAGCTGCAACAGGGGCTGCCAAAGCCATGGGGAATAGTCGATGACGCGGCGGTCCGACAGGAATTCGCCCAAATAGCGGCGCATGGACCAGTAGTCATAGTTGTCAGGTGTTCCAAGGTTCCCAACGAGCACACCAACTTTGGGGCGTGGTACGGGGGGGTGATCCGCATCCGCATGGATCGGGCATGTTGCTTCCTGTGGGGGCGTCATATCTTTCATGGAACTATCCTGCATAGTGTGTTCCTCCACATAGTCAGATTTCACGTCGGGTCAATCTTGGAGCGGTTTTTCGGGCGTGCCCAAAGCATCGGCAAGCCGTTTTTGGGCCGATCCGGGGCGTAGTGGTTGGGGTTGTGATGCGTCAGGCGCCCAGCCTGTCAGGACTTGCAACTCAAAACTGGCGCGCAAGCGGCCTGAGGGTGCGGCAAAATGCGCAGCATAGAGTTTCTGTGCAGCCTCGAAAACGGCACGCCGGGTCGGCTGTCTCAGTCGCGCAGTCATCGCGTTGGTTTCCCCCATCGCACGCAGGTCGCGCATCAGATGCCAGATGTCGCGGTACTCCACCGTCAACGTCACCGTGTCTGCCACAGGCAGCGCAAAGCCCGCGCGTTGCAGCAACCCGCCCAGATCGCGCAATTCGGGCAGGGGGGCGATGCGCGGCGACAGACCGCCGGTGACAGCAATCTCCGCCTCGCCCAGCGCACGGCGGAGTTCTTGCAACGTATCACCGCCAAAGCTGACCGCGATGAATAATCCGTCAGGCCGCAGCGCGCGGCGACACTGGATAAGCTGACCTACGGGATCATTTGCCCAATGCAGGGCCATCATATGGGCGACCATGTCGTGTGATTGCTGCTCAAGCGCCAATGTTTCCGTATCGGAAACAATCAGCGCATCACTGTGCTGTTGGGACCAGAAATCCGAGAACCCTGTCACGATCGCTGCAGACGTAAATGACTTATTAACCATATCCAGCCGATCCTGAAGCTCATCCGCTGCGGCCGAATGTAAAAACAATCCGTCTGCTGTGGCGCGGGCGCGGTGCGCCGAGAGGGCGCTAGTATCTGTCATGGGTGTGGTCATAGGGGGTACATAGGCTGGTGTTGGCGCAACTTCAAACTGCTGTTTCTCTTATCTATCCGCCTCGCTGCATCACGTGTGGTGATATGGTGGAGAGTGATTTCGGTCTCTGCAGCACGTGTTGGCGCGACACTGCGTTTTTGGGTGGTGTGATTTGTGATTGTTGCGGTGCGCCACTGCCTGCAGGCGGCGAAGGCGATATTCACCATTGCGATACTTGTATGCAGTCGCCCAAACCTTGGGTGCAGGGCCGCGCCGCGCTGATGTACTGTGATACGGGGCGCAAGCTGGTTCTAGCGCTCAAACATGGCGACAGACAGGAAATGGCCCGACCTGCGGGGCTTTGGATGGCAAATATGATCCGCTGTCATGTCACACCTGACACGTTGGTCGTACCTGTCCCCCTACATTGGTCGAGGTTGCTTAAACGGCGGTATAACCAGTCCGCACTTTTGGCAAAATCTGTTGCGGACAAGCTTGACCTTGCGTGGTGTCCTGATGCGTTGATCCGTAGCAAACGGACCCGATCGCTCGAAGGGCTGAGTTATGCAGATCGGTTTGAGACGCTCGACAACGCAATCCTCCCGCATCCTAAAAGGGGTACTGTCATTGAGGGCAGGCCCGTTCTGCTCGTTGATGATGTGATGACGACGGGGGCCACCCTGATTGCTTGCACCAAGGCTTGCCTATCCGCAGGTTCAGGCCCTGTGCGCGTACTGACCCTAGCAAGAGCAGGCAAAGATGCTTAAATCCTTTTCCAACAGATGTTGAAAAGGACCACACCATGCAACCCGTCGAAATCTATACCTCCCCGCTGTGCGGCTTTTGTCATGCAGCTAAACGGCTACTGAATCAAAAAGGCGTTAGCTTTTCCGAAGTGGATGTGCTCGCCAACCCCGACCGCAAGCCCGAGATGATCCAGCGCGCCGAGGGCGCTCGCACTGTGCCACAAATCTTTATCGGTGACATTCATGTCGGCGGTTGTGACGAGCTTCACGCACTTGAGCGCGCAGGCAAACTCGACGCGATGCTCGCCGCATGAAGGCGGCGATCCTCCAGCTGAACGCAAGCGACGATCCTGCCGCCAACTTGGCAGCAACGCGCGCGATGCTGGGGGATGCCGTGGCCCAAGGCGCAGGGTTTATCCTGACGCCCGAGGTCACTAATTGCGTCTCGACCAATCGTGCGCATCAGCGTGATGTTTTGCACCACGAGGAAGACGACACCACGCTGGCCGCGCTGCGTTCGGACGCAAAGGCGCTGGGCGTGTGGCTGTTGATCGGTTCGCTCGCGCTCAAGACGTCGGATGCGGATGGACGGTTCGCCAACCGGTCGTTCTTGATTGATCCACAGGGCGAGATTGTCGCGCGATATGACAAAATCCATATGTTTGATGTTCAGGTCACACAGAAGGAGACGTGGAAAGAATCAGCTGCCTACCGACCTGGCTCAATGGCCGTGCTCGCCCAAACCCCTTTCGCCGCCATTGGAATGACGATCTGCTATGATGTCCGCTTCCCTGCCTTGTTCCAGAAACTTGCGCAGGCGGGGGCGGATATTCTCACGGTGCCTGCTGCGTTCTCGCCTGTCACGGGAGAGGCACATTGGCATACACTGCTGCGAGCGCGTGCGATTGAAACAGGATGTTTCGTGATCGCCCCTGCGCAGACCGGGACCCACGCAGGCAAAGCACGTAAAACACGCGATACATACGGCCATTCGCTGGTGGTCGCCCCATGGGGTGAGGTGATCCTAGACGCAGGGACCGAGGCTGGCGTATACGTTTTCGAATTGGACTTGGAGCAAACCGCGATAGCGCGGGGTCGCGTCCCGAGTATCAGCCACATAAGACCCTTTGACGGACCCCTATGAGTGACGATGCGAATACCCTTGCGATCATGCTGTTCAGCGAAGTGCTGGGCGCAGATCAGGTGCTGCGTGGTCGCCTCAGTAAAGTGCTGCCCAAAGGTATGGAAATCTCTCATTTTGCCGTTCTGAACAACCTTGCATGGCGCGAGGTAGAGCGGACACCCGCACAGCTGGCCGAGATATTTCATGTGACGCGCGGGGCTATGACCAACACGTTGGCCAAGCTTGAGTGGGCGGGGTACATTCACATCCGCCCCGATTGGGATGATGCACGCCGCAAGAAAATCGCGATCAGCCCTGCTGGCCGGCAAGCGCGAGATGCGGCGCTAAGCTCGATTGCGCCGATGATTACAAAGGTCGTCGAAGATCTTGGCGAAGAGAAAGTGCGCGCTGCCCTGCCGATCCTGCGAGAGCTGCGCACAAAGATAAATTAGGCGTTTGGCTTTAAGCTGGCAGTCACGTAATTCACGCTCAGGTCTTTGACTGACAGGCTCCAGCTCCATAGGATCGGATTAAATACAAACCCCTTGCGGTCCACAGGCTCTAATCCTGCCTCGCTTAGCAGCTGGAACAGCTCGTCGGGCGTAATGAACTTGGACCATTCATGTGTGCCTTTGGGCAGCCAGCGCATCACATGCTCCGCTCCGATAATCGCGACCAGATAGGATTTCGGATTGCGGTTGAGCGTGGAGCAGATGTGCAACCCGCCGGGCTTCAAGAGCTGGCGACAGGCAGTGAGATAGCTGATGGGAGATGCCACATGCTCGACCACCTCCATGTTCAGCACCACATCGAACTGCTCACCTGCTTCGGCCAGTGCTTCGGCGGTAGTGTGGCGGTAGTCGATCTCGAGGCCCGATTGCTCGGCGTGGATTCGGGCGACTGGGATATTGCCCGCCGCGGCATCGGCGCCCACAACGGTTGCACCAAGACGCGCCATAGGCTCGGAGAGGAGGCCACCTCCACAGCCGATGTCGAGAATGCGCAGCCCTTTGAACGGCGCAGGCGCGGTCAGATCGCGGTCAAACTCGCCCGCGATTTGCGCTGTGATATAATCAAGGCGGCACGGATTGAGCATGTGCAGCGGCTTGAACTTGCCCTCGGTATCCCACCATTCGGCGGCCATCGCCTCGAACTTTGCGACTTCGCCTGCGTCAACTGTGCTTGTCCGCGCTTGCATTTCTGCGTTCCTCTATTCAATGTCCACTTTCACGTTATATAGGCACGTAATGGATAAGACCCCTGATCAAAAGCGCGCAGTGCAGTATTTGTATCCGCCGACTGACCCGTATGACAGGCGCATGCTGCCTGTGGGGCAGGGGCATACTGTCTATGTGGAGCAATGCGGCAATCCCGATGGCATACCTGTAGTTGTTCTGCATGGTGGTCCGGGCGGCGGATGCAGCCCGTCAATGCGGCGTTATTTTGATCCGTCGAAGTACCGCATTATCCTGTTTGACCAGCGCGGCTGTGGCCGTTCCACCCCGCATGCGTCCTGTACGGATAACACCACATGGCATCTGGTTGCGGATATCGAGCTGATTCGCGAAACGCTGGGAATTTCTCACTGGGTTGTGTTTGGCGGCAGCTGGGGCGCGACACTTTCGCTGATTTACGCTCAGACGCATCCTGAAGCTGTGCGCAATCTGGTGCTGCGCGGCGTGTTCCTGATGACGCAGGCCGAGCTTGACTGGTTCTATGGCGGCGGCGCGGGCAAGTTCTGGCCCGAAGTGTGGGAAAAGTTTACCGCAATCGTGCCACAAGACGAGCAGGACGATTTCATCAAAGCCTACCACCGCCGCTTGTTCTCCGATGATATGAGCCAGCAGACACGCTATGCCCGTGCATGGTCAGGTTGGGAGAACGCACTGGCCTCGATTCATTCGGCAGGGCAGATGGTTGAAGGTCCGGGTGAATATGCGCGCGCCTTTGCGCGGCTAGAGAATCACTATTTTATCAATAACGGTTTCCTAGACTACGATGGCCAGATCCTCTCCCAGATGGACCGCATTGCCCATATCCCCGGTGTGATCGTGCAGGGCCGCTATGACATGATCTGTCCGCCCGCCAGCGCCTATGCCATTCACCGTGCATGGCCGAAATCGGAGCTTAAGATGGTGCGCAACGCAGGCCATGCCCTGAGCGAGCCGGGGATCAGTGCCGAGCTTGTCCGTGCAATGGACAGGATCGCTCTGACATGACGCGCAAACCCCTCGATAGACGTGCGCTGTTTGCCAGCGGTGCTGCGGCTGCCTTGCTAGCCGCAACGGGGCTCAGTGCGGGTACACTGCCACAACGTGGCGGCAAGCTGCGCCTCGCATTGTCGGGTGCAGCGCGCAGTGATGGGTGGCTGTTGGGCAACGGGTTATTCATGCAGGTCGCCCGCTTGGGTCTGGTCTATGAGACTTTGACCGAGGTGGCCGCCGATGGCACGTTGCGCCCCGAACTTGCAACAAGCTGGACCAGCAGTGCGGATGCACGTGTATGGACCTTTGATCTGCGCAGCGGTGTCGCGTTTCACGATGGCACAGCCGTCACGGCTGCCGATGTCGCCTATAGTCTGGCAGGGCTTGGCGCGGTCGATCAGATCAACGCGAAACGGGTTGCGATCACACTACATCAGCCTGATTCCGCGCTTCCCTTCACGCTCAGCACTGCGGATCATGTTATTCGTCCTGCCCACGCACCTGACGCTGGAATCGGCTCGGGCCTCTACCGTGTGACGCGTTTCGCAGCGGGTCAGCAGCTGTTGGCAGAACGCGTGAAAACCCATTGGAAAGATGGGCAGGCAGGTTGGTTCGACTTTGTCGAGCTTGTTTCAATCCCCGCAAGCGATGTGCGCGCCCAAGCTGTGGCCGAGTATCTGGTGGACGGTGCGGACATTGCTGATGCAGCCGCTCTGACAGGATTTAATGACATCGCTGTCTGGGACGGTCAGGCCGTATCGCGCAGTGTCGCCATGCCTGCCGCATTGGGGCGTGGTGTATTTGACGATCTGCGCGCACCGCAGCGGTGGTGGGGGGCTTGATGTTCCCGCGTCTCAGGCGTATATGACCTCTAACAGCGCGGCATCGGGGTCCAAACCCGATACCCACCGAACCTGATATACGGGCCGCGCGCCCGTTTTTTTGTGCCTGAAGGCCAGTGAGATTATGAACAACGATTTGATTGCAAAAGCAGCCATGGACCGCCGTTTGGCGGAGATCATCACCCCCGTGATCGAGGATATGGGCTATGAGCTGGTCCGCGTGCGGTTGATGTCGGGCAAGACATCGACGCTGCAAGTCATGGCGGACAAGCCCGAGGGCGGTATCGAGGTGGATGATTGCGCCAAGATCAGCACCGCCATCGGTGCAGTGCTCGATGTCGAGGATCCGATTGTGGACGAATACGCGCTTGAGGTCTCCTCGCCAGGTATCGACCGCCCGCTGACCCGCCTCAAGGATTTCGCGAATTTCGAAGGCTATGAAGCCAAGATCGAGACGGACGATATGATCGACGGCCGCCGCCGCTTTAAGGGCGAGTTGGCAGGCGTTGAAGGAAATGAGGTTTTGATCAACATCGAAGAAGGCACCGTAGGCCTACAATTCGAATGGCTGTCAGATGCCAAGCTTGTCCTGACAGACGAGCTGATCAAGGAAATGCTGCGCCAGCGCAAAGCGGCAGGCGCAATCGACGAAGACCAATTTGATGAAGTGCAGACACATATGTCTGACGAGGGAGAAGACTAATGGCCATTACATCCGCAAACCAGCTTGAGCTTTTGCAAACTGCCGAAGCTGTTGCCCGTGAAAAGATGATCGATCCCGCGCTGGTGATCGAGGCGATGGAAGAGAGCCTCGCGCGTGCGGCCAAGTCACGCTATGGCGCGGAAATGGACATCCGCGTGGAGATTGACCGCAAGACAGGTCGCGCGACATTCACACGTGTGCGCACGGTTGTGGCCGACGAGGAGCTTGAGAACTATCAGGCCGAATTCACCGTTGAGCAGGCCAAACAGTACATGGATGCGCCAGAGATCGGCCAGCAGTTGATCGAGGAAGTGCCCCCAGTTGAGATGGGCCGCATCGCCGCGCAATCGGCCAAGCAGGTTATTCTGCAGAAGGTCCGAGAAGCCGAACGTGACCGCCAGTACGAAGAGTTCAAAGACCGCGCCGGCACGATCATTAACGGTCTGGTCAAGCGTGAAGAGTACGGCAACGTGATCGTCGATGTGGGTGCGGGCGAAGCAATCCTGCGCCGCAACGAGAAGATTGGCCGCGAATCGTACCGCCCGAACGACCGCATCCGCGTCTACATCAAGGACGTGCGTCGCGAGCAGCGGGGCCCGCAAATTTTCCTCAGCCGCACAGCGCCCGAATTCATGGCCGAGCTCTTCAAGATGGAAGTGCCCGAGATTTATGACGGTATCATCGAGATCAAGGCAGTGGCCCGTGATCCCGGTTCGCGTGCCAAGATTGCTGTGATCAGCTACGATGGCTCCATTGATCCCGTAGGTGCCTGTGTTGGTATGCGCGGCTCCCGCGTGCAGGCCGTCGTGAACGAGCTTCAGGGTGAGAAGATCGACATCATCCCGTGGAACGAGGACACACCGACCTTCCTTGTGAACGCATTGCAGCCTGCGGAAGTGTCCAAGGTTGTTCTGGATGAAGAAGCTGGTAAGATTGAAGTTGTCGTTCCTGAAGAGCAGTTGTCCCTTGCGATTGGTCGCCGTGGCCAGAATGTGCGCTTGGCGTCGCAGTTGACCAACCTCGACATCGACATCATGACAGAAGAGCAGGAATCAGAGCGCCGTCAGGCCGAGTTTGAACTGCGCACCAAACTGTTCATGGACAATCTTGATCTGGACGAATTCTTCGCCCAGCTGCTGGTGGCCGAAGGCTTCACCAACCTTGAAGAGGTGGCATACGTCGAGATTGACGAGCTGCTTGTCATCGACGGTGTGGATGAAGCGACCGCAGGCGAATTGCAGGCCCGCGCCCGTGACGTGCTTGAGGCTCAGAACAAGGCCGCACTCGATGCAGCCCGTGCGCTGGGCGCCGAAGACAGCCTTATCAACTTTGAGGGCCTGACCCCGCCAATGATCGAAGCGCTGGCAAAGGACGACGTTAAAACGCTGGAAGATTTCGCAACCTGTGCGGATTGGGAACTAGCGGGTGGCTGGACCACTGAAAATGGCGAGCGTATCAAGGATGACGGCACGCTTGAGCCTTTCGAGATGACGCTGGAAGAGGCGCAGGACCTCATCATGACAGCGCGTGTAATGTTGGGTTGGGTTGACCCGGCCGAGCTTGAGGCGGATGTCGAAGAGACAGACGCTGATGAGGAGGCCGAGGCCTGATCGCAGGCCTCGGGAGAACCGGTATGGGACGCGGTGGCGCATCCAAGGATCGTGAGAGCGGGGCAGAGCGTAAGTGCCTCGCCACAGGCGAAGTGCAACCAAAGTACCGTATGGTGCGTTTCGTTGTAGGTCCTGAGGGTCAGGTGTTTGCCGATGTGATGGGCAAATTGCCGGGCCGCGGCATGTGGGTGAGTGCGGATCGCGCCGCTCTGAAGCAGGCCGTGAAAAAGGGCGTCTTCTCGCGCGCGGCCAAGCAAGCGGTAAAGACGCCTGATGACTTGGTGGCCGAAGTTGAAAAGCAATTGGCCCGCCGCGTGGTAGATTTGATCTCGATGCAGCGCAAAGCGGGTAAAGCCGTGGCAGGCTACGAAAAGGTCAAGACGTGGCTGCAAACGGAAGAAGCCTTGGTCCTGATCCAAGCCGTGGATGGATCGGGCCGCGGCAAATCGAAACTGAGCACGCCGCATTACGGCCATTACATTGGTTGTTTGACGGCGGATGAACTTGGGTTGGCGTTTGGACGCCAAACTGTGATACATGGGGCGCTCGCCTCTGGTGGACTCACTCTGCGTGTTGTAGAGGAAGCCCATAGGTTGAACGGCGTGCGACAAAACGAGGCTGGTAGCGACCAGCCGAAAGGATAGACGAGCTAGATGAGCGATAATGACGGCAGAAAAACACTGGGCCTTGGTGGCTCACGTCCCAGCAACGTAAAGCAAAGCTTTAGCCACGGGCGGACGAAGAATGTAGTCGTGGAGACCAAGCGCAAGCGCGTTGTGGTGCCAAAGCCTGGTGGGCAAAAGCCAACCGGCCCGGGTGCGGGCCCTGTAGGCGATCCGTCCAAGCGCCCTGCGGGGATCACGGATTCGGAAATGGATCGTCGCTTGAAGGCGGTTCAGGCTGCCAAAGCGCGCGAAGTCGAAGAAGCGGCCAAGCGTGAAGCGGAAGAAAAAGCACGCGCTGAAGAGCGCGAACGCCGCCGCGCCGAGATTGAAGCCAAAGAGGCAGAGGATCGTCAGCGCGAGGAAAGCCTCAAAGCGAAGGCCGAGGATGAAGCGCGCGCCAAGCGTGAGGCGGAAGCCGCCGCACAAGCGGCAGCAGCCGCGCCTGCAAGTGCACCTGCGGCTGCGCGTCCAACGCCAAACAAGGCCGCTCCTGCTGCCACGCCGCGTAAAACGGACCGTGACCGCGAGGAAACGAACAAGAAGAACCGTCAGGACGATGATCGTCGTTCAGGTAAGCTGACAGTTAATCAGGCGCTTCGCGGTGGCGAAGGTGGCCGTCAACGGTCCATGGCGCAGATGAAGCGCAAGCAGGACCGCGCCCGCGCCAAGGCGATGGGCGGAAATGTAGAGCGCGAAAAGATTATTCGTGACGTGCAGTTGCCTCCGGCGATTGTCGTGTCCGAATTGGCTGCGCGTATGGCCGAGAAGACTGGTGCTGTTGTAAAAGCGCTGATGCAGAACGGCATGATGGTCACGCAGAACGAGACGATTGATGCAGACACAGCCGAGCTGATCATCGAAGAGTTCGGCCACAAGGTTGTCCGTGTTTCCGACGCGGATGTCGAAGACGTGATCAAGGTCGAAGTTGATGACGAATCCGATCTGCAAGGTCGTCCTCCTGTGATCACCATCATGGGCCACGTTGACCACGGTAAGACATCGTTGCTTGATGCCATTCGCCACGCCAAAGTTGTGGCTGGCGAAGCGGGCGGTATTACCCAGCACATCGGCGCCTATCAGGTTACAACCGATGGCGGTCAGGTGTTGTCGTTCCTCGACACTCCAGGTCACGCGGCCTTTACCTCAATGCGCTCACGCGGTGCGCAGGTAACGGACATTGTAGTTCTGGTTGTTGCGGCAGATGACGCCGTGATGCCGCAGACCATTGAGGCGATCGCCCACGCAAAGGCGGCCGAGGTCCCGATGATTGTCGCGATCAACAAGATCGACAAGCCCGCCGCCGATCCCGACAAAGTGCGTGCAGCCCTGCTGCAACACGAAGTCATCGTCGAGAAAATGTCAGGCGACGTTCAGGATGTTGAAGTCTCTGCTATCACAGGTCAGGGTCTTGATGAGTTGCTCGAAGCAATCGCGCTTCAGTCCGAAATTCTGGAACTGAAAGCCAATCCCGACCGCGCTGCTATTGGTGCCGTGATCGAGGCAAAGCTGGACGTAGGCCGTGGTCCCGTCGCGACGGTTCTGGTTCAGAACGGCACGCTGCGTCAGGGCGATATCTTTGTTGTGGGTGAGCAGTACGGTAAGGTCCGCGCGCTCATCGACGACCAGGGTAACCGGATCAAAGAGGCAGGCCCATCGGTTCCTGTAGAGGTTCTTGGCCTGAATGGTACGCCGGAAGCGGGTGACGTGCTTAACGTGACTGAAACAGAAGCGCAGGCACGCGAGATTGCGGAATACCGTGAGAACGCAGCCAAGGATAAGCGCGCTGCTGCTGGTGCGGCGACAACCCTCGATCAGCTGATGGCAAATGCCAAAGCAGACGAGAACGTTTCCGAGCTGCCTATTCTGGTCAAAGCGGACGTGCAGGGTTCTGCCGAAGCGATTGTTCAGGCAATGGAGAAGATCGGCAACGACGAGGTCCGCGTACGCGTGCTTCACTCTGGCGTTGGCGCGATCACCGAGACTGATGTCGGCCTTGCCGAAGCGTCTGGCGCGCCGATCATGGGCTTTAACGTCCGTGCCAATGCCTCAGCGCGAAACACCGCCAACCAGAAAGGTGTCGAGATTCGTTACTACTCGGTCATCTACGATCTGGTTGATGATGTGAAAGCAGCAGCCTCTGGCCTGCTCAGCGATGAGATCAAAGAGACCTTTATCGGCTATGCGTCGATCAAGGAGGTCTTCAAGGTCACGGGCGTTGGTAAAGTGGCTGGCTGTCTGGTCACCGAAGGTGTGGCACGCCGCTCCGCCGGTGTTCGTTTGCTGCGTGATAACGTGGTCATTCACGAAGGCACACTCAAGACGCTCAAGCGCTTCAAGGACGAGGTGCCAGAGGTCCAGTCTGGTCAGGAATGTGGTATGGCCTTCGAGAACTACGAAGACATCCGTCCTGATGATGTGATCGAAATCTTTACCCGCGAAGAAGTGACTCGCACACTTAGCTAAGGCTGAGGCGATAAAAACAAAAAAGGGACGGTGCATCACACCGTCCCTTTTTCTATTTTAATTCAGTACTAATCAGTTCTTGGTAACAGGAACACCTGAGTAAACAGTGTTGTCGACCTGAACTGCAATGCGACCATCCGGCATAGACCGAACAAAAGTCCCTTGAACGGAGACACAACTCCCGAGTGTAATTGTACGCAGCATTTCAATCCTCCCCAGTTTGAAACTGACCCTAATCTACAATCAATTGTTCGTGAATCCAGCACAATCGTAAGTAGATACTGCTAAATGCCTCAAAATCTCGAAACTAAATGAGCTAAAATTACAGCCAATCGCGCAGAACAGAGATAAGTGGAACATCAGCCGCAGGCATGGGAAAGTCGCGCATTTCCGATGGTTTCGCCCATTTCAGCACCTGCCCCTCGCGTCCCCGTGGCGTGCCTTCCCATTTGCGGCAGGCAAAAAGCGGCATCAAAAGGTGGAAATCATCATAGCTGTGGCTCGCAAAGGTCAGCGGTGCAAGACAGGAGGCCCATGTGTCGATTCCGAGCTCTTCCTGAAGTTCGCGGATCAGTGCGGCCTCTGGCGATTCGCCACTCTCGACCTTACCACCAGGAAATTCCCACAGGCCTGCCATGGATTTTCCCTCTGGCCGTTGTGCAAGCAGGACACGCCCGTCCACGTCAATCAGAGCGACAGCCGATACCAGCACAACCTTCACGAGCGGTAATCCGCGTTGATAGAGATATAGCCGTGTGTCAGATCGCACGTCCAAACGGTGGCTGTGCCGCTGCCTATCCCGATATCAACACCGATGACGATGTCCGTGCCCTTCATGTGGGCGGCTGCGGCGTCTTCCGAGTAGTCTGCGCTCCGCCAACCATCTTTTGCCACCTCGACATCGCCGAAACGGATGCTCAAGCGGTCACGATCTGCTGTGGCACCAGATTTGCCCACGGCCATGACAACCCGCCCCCAATTTGGGTCCTCACCCGCGACTGCGGTCTTGATAAGCGGTGAGTTCGCAATCGCCATCGCGTGTTGCTTTGCCTCTGCGTCCGTTGCGGCCCCTGTCACGATAACCTCGACGAATTTGGTCGCACCTTCACCGTCACGCACTACCTGATGGGCGAGATCGAGCATGACGCCGTGCAAGGCATCTGCGAATGCATCCTGCCCCTCTACATTTACACCGCTCGCTCCTGTTGCGGCCACAATCAGGCTGTCGGAGGTGGAGGTGTCGCTGTCCACGGTGATGCAGTTGAATGTCTGCGCATTGCTCTTACTGACCAACGACTGCAAAGCATCTTGCCCGATCAGCGCATCGGTAAAGATATAGACCAGCATCGTGGCCATATCGGGTGCTATCATACCCGACCCTTTTGCAATCCCCGCAATAGAGACGGTTTCGCCGTCAATCTCCACCGATGCGGATGCCCCCTTCGGGAAGGTATCGGTTGTCATGATTGCCTTTGCGGCGTCCGCGATGCCCGCAGGTGATGTAGTGTTTGAAAGTGTATCAAGCACTGCAGTGATGCGCGCATGGGGAAGAGGCTCCCCGATCACGCCTGTTGAGGACGTAAATACGCGCTCTTGCAGCGTTCCACAGGCTTGCGCCGTAGCAGCAGTAATCGCCTCCACCGACTCAACGCCGCCCTTGCCCGTGAACGCATTTGAATTGCCCGAATTCACAACGATCGCAGCTGTGCCACTGCTGGCCTTGCCCAGCTTTGCCTGACAATCCAGCACGGAGGCCGAGCGAGTGGATGAGCGCGTGAACGCCCCCGCCACAACTGTTCCAGCGGTAAGTGTGGCAAGCATCACATCGGTACGACCCTGATATTTCACCCCCGCCGCCGCTGTGGCAAACGCCACACCATCGATAACGGGCAGATCAGGAAAAGCGGCAGGAGCCAGCGGGGAGACGTCTGTGATGCTTGCCATGGTGTTGCTTATTCCAGAACTGTTGTTTGCTTGATGACTTCGGGCGCGATGCCCTCGGCTCCGCTACGGTCCACGTCTGCGGCGGCGGTCACGGCCTCAATCTCGGATTGCACACGGATCTGGCGCAGCTGCAGCTCGATCTGTTCGCGTACTTCCTCAAGGGCGGGAGCATCCTGAATGCGGCTTTCGTTGAGTGTGATGATGTGCCAGCCGAACTGGGTCTTCACAGGCGCTGATACCGCGCCAACTTCCAGATCAACAACAGCTTGTTCGAACTCGGGCACCATAGCCCCGGTACCGAACCACCCCAGCTGCCCGCCATTGGGGCCCGATGGGCCAGTGGATTTTTCGCGTGCGACTTCAGCGAAATCAGCGCCACCTTCGATTTCTTCAATCACGGCCAAAGCGGCTTCTTCCGTCTCAACAAGGATGTGGGAAGCGTTATATTCTGTCTCTTGTTCAGCATTGCCATAGTCGGTCTCATAAGCGGCCTGAACATCAGCTTCATCCAGCGGCTCTTCCATGAGCTGGTTTATCGCCTCACCTGCGGTGAGCGAACGGCGCTCGTTCTCGAGCTGGAGGTCGATGCGGGGGGGCAACTCGCCGTCGAACTGTTGCTGCAATGCGCTTTGCTGCACCAACTGGTCGAGGATACCTTGAAACAATACGTCATCGGGCAGACCCTGATACTGTTCCGGCAGGCTGGCCCAGGCAACAATCATGTGCCCCACGGTGATTTCCGTATCGCCAACGGTGGCCACAACCGTGGATGGATCGGCGGTTACCGTGTCCTGTGCCGCGGCAGGCAGCGCAAGCGCCGCAACAAATGCCAGCGGGGCCAGAAAAGTGAGTCGTTTTTGCATGGATCATCCTATCATCACGGCGGTTTGGGGCCGGTTACATTGACACGCTATAGGGCGGCCCTTACATCGCTACTGAACGTGGCGCGAGCAGCCCTTCTCCCCTTCTATTTATGGACTGGGTGTTTGCGGGGCAAGCAGATCGCGCGAATGAATTTAAACTTCGGCTGGAGATCGCATGCTGGGACTCGGAAACATCACCAAAAAGGTTTTTGGCACGCCAAATGATCGCAAGATCAAGGCCGCGCGCCCGCTGGTGGCAAAGGTCAACGCGCTGGAGCCTGAATTCGAGAAACTCAGCGATGAGCAGATCAGAGACAAGACCGAAGAGCTGGCAACTCGTGCCATGAGCGGCGAGAGCCTTGATGATCTTCTGCCTGAAGCCTTTGCCAACTGTCGCGAAGGTGCACGCCGTACCTTGGGTCTGCGGGCGTTTGATACACAGTTGATGGGCGCGATTTTTCTGCACCAAGGTAACGTGGCCGAGCAGAAGACAGGCGAGGGCAAGACCCTTACCGCGACTTTTGCCGCCTACCTCAATGCGCTTACGCATAAGGGCGTGCACATCGTCACCGTGAACGAGTATCTGGTGAAACGTGATGCGGAATGGATGGGTAAGGTGTTTGCTTCACTGGGCCTGACCACTGGCTTCATCTACCCGAACATGAACGAGGACGAGAAGCGCGACGCCTATTCCTGCGATATCACCTATGCCACCAACAACGAGCTTGGTTTCGACTATCTGCGCGACAACATGAAATCAGAGTTGAGCCAGATTTTTCAGAAACAGCATAACTTTGCTATCGTGGATGAGGTCGACAGTATCCTCATCGATGAGGCGCGTACGCCGCTGATTATCTCTGGCCCGTCCGACGATCGCTCGGATATGTATCTTACAATTGATGCCGTCATCCCATCCTTGCAGCCAGAGCATTACGAGCTGGACGAAAAGACGCGCAATGTGACCTTTACCGACGAGGGAACAGAGTTCCTCGAGGAACAGCTGCGCGTGCGCGGATTGATGGAGGAAGGCTTCACCCTCTACGATCCTGAGAGCACATCGCTGGTGCATCACGTCAATCAGGGTCTCCGTGCCCATACCCTGTTCGAGAAGGACAAGGATTACATCGTACGCGATGGCGAGGTTGTTCTGATCGACGAGTTTACAGGCCGCATGATGGCAGGTCGCCGCCTTGGGGACGGTCTGCATCAGGCGATCGAGGCCAAGGAAGGCGTCGACATCAAGCCCGAGAACATCACCCTCGCTTCTGTGACGTTCCAGAATTACTTCCGCCTCTACGACAAGCTTGCGGGCATGACGGGCACCGCCTTGACGGAGGCTGACGAGTTCAAAGAAATCTACGGCCTCGGCGTTGTCGAAGTGCCGACCAATGTGCCTGTTGCGCGCGTTGACGATGACGATGCCGTCTACCGTACCGCCGCTGAAAAATACGCTGCGATGATTGAAAAGGTGAAAGAGGCGCACGCCAAAGGGCAGCCTTGCCTTGTCGGGACCACCTCAATCGAGAAATCCGAGATGCTGAGCAAAATGTTGGAGGCGGAAGGGATCAAGCACAACGTCCTCAACGCGCGCCAGCACGAACAGGAAGCCCAGATCGTGGGTGATGCAGGTAAATTCGGCGCCGTCACGATTGCGACCAACATGGCGGGCCGTGGCACCGACATCCAGCTTGGCGGCAACGTCGAGCTGCGCGTGCTGGAAGCGCTGGCCGCCGATCCCGAAGGCGATCCCGTTGCGATCCGTAGCCGTATCGAAGCGGAGACGGCTGAAGAAAAGAAGAAGGTACTCGAGGCTGGCGGATTGTTCGTTCTGGCGAGTGAGCGCCATGAGAGCCGCCGCATCGACAACCAGCTGCGCGGTCGTTCGGGCCGTCAGGGTGATCCGGGCCGTTCATCCTTCTTCCTGTCGCTTGAAGATGACCTGATGCGCATCTTCGGCTCCGAGAAGCTTGAGAAGGTGCTGACCACGCTGGGCCTCAAGGAAGGCGAGGCGATCATTCACCCGTGGGTCAACAAATCGCTGGAGCGTGCGCAGGCCAAGGTTGAGGGCCGCAACTTTGACATGCGCAAGCAGCTGTTGAAGTTCGATGATGTGATGAACGAGCAGCGCAAGGTCATCTTTGGCCAGCGCCGTGACATCATGGAAAGCCAGGACCTGCACGAGATCACCGAGGACATGCGCCACCAGATGATCGATGATCTGGTTGATCAATACATGCCGCAGAACACTTATGCCGACCAATGGGATACGGAAGCCTTCTATGCCGCCGTAATCGAACAATTGGGTGTGGATGTACCCATAATCGCGTGGTGTGAAGAAGATGGCGTAGATGATGATGTAATCCGTGAACGTCTGGTGGAAGCCACTGATCAACTCATGGCGGAGAAAGCCGAGAAATTTGGTGCCGACACCATGCGCAACATCGAAAAGCACTTCCTGCTGCAAACCATCGACGCAAAATGGCGTGACCACCTGCTGACGCTTGAGCATCTGCGCTCCGTCGTGGGGTTCCGTGGCTATGCACAGCGTGACCCGCTCAACGAGTACAAGAATGAGTCGTTCCAGCTGTTCGAAGGGATGCTAGACAGCTTGCGTCAGGATGTGACACAGCGCCTGTCGCGGATCGAGCCAGCTTCCGAGGAGGAGCAGCAGCGCGCGTTGGAGCAGATGATGGCACAGCAGCAAGCTGCCGCCGCCGCAGCCTCGGTCCCTGCCGATGTACCGCCTGCACCTACGGAGGGTGCAATCGAAGGCTTTGATGAGAATGACCCGAGCACATGGGGCAATCCGGGTCGAAATGATCTTTGTCCGTGCGGTTCAGGAAAGAAATTCAAACATTGCCACGGACGCCTGACCTAAACAGGTTTCGCACCAAGACATTGATGGGGCGCATCCAGCGGGTGCGCCCTTTTTTCTTGGCTATCAGGTAGCCTAATCGCTTTTCTGTCGTCCAGAAAGGTCACGGTATGAGCCTACCTGTGCCCCATTCATGCCCCGTTTCCACGTCAAAGACGAACCCAAAGCAAAGGGACAGAGACATGAGAAACCGCAAGTCACTTGTAACAACCGCTGGCACATTGGTCTGTGCTGTAGGAATCGGGTTTATCATGCAGAGCACAAACTCTGTTCCTGCTGCGCAATATCAGGGTGCGACTTTGGCCAATGCGGATGCTTCCGTTCTTGACGTCGAGGAGATCATCCTGACATCCGCCGAGATCGCAGACGATTTTATTGAACCAGAATCTACCGAGACGGTTACGCTGGCAGCAGCCGAAGTGGTTGCGGCTCCTGCCGCGCTCCCCGCTACGCCTGACGCAGAACCAGTATCTTTCTCTGAGCCTGCGCCTCAGGTGTCGGCAGAGGCAGAGGCGATCCCCGATCTGACGTGTGAGATTTCGGCAAATGCGCGTGCTGTTGCGGCGGCAATGGTCAATCTGACCCTCTCCGCAAGCTGCTTGCCGGACGAGCGGGTAACCGTCCATCACGCAGGCATGTTGTTTAACGAGACGACCAATGAGGCAGGAATGTTCGATATTACTGTGCCCGCGCTAAACGCAGAGGCCACTTTCGTTGTGGCATTCACCAACGGCGAAGGTGCTGTGGCGCAAACTACCGTCGAAGAGCTGACGGACTTTGACCGCGTGGCGGTTCAGTGGAAAGGCGACACTGGCTTTGAGTTGCACGCGCGGGAGTATGGTGCCGACTACGGTTCTGACGGGCATGTCTGGTCAGGTGCAACCCGCGACATGAGCTATGCTGTCACGGGCGAAGGTGGTTTTATCACCCGCCTTGGAAATGGTGACGTCCCCGACGGTTTGTTGGCTGAGGTGTATACCTTCCCCGCATCAGCCGTCGAGAACGCGGGCGATATTGCGCTAAGTGTCGAGGCTGAAGTGGCCGAGAACAACTGTGGTCTCGAGATTGAGGCGCAGACTTTGCAGACCTTTAGCGGCAAAGATATCACATCTCGTGATTTGACGCTCTCCGTTCCCGACTGCGACGCTGCCGGAAACTTTCTTGTGTTGAATAATCTCTTTGAAGACATGAAAGTTGCATCCAACTAACGCAACTTCGAGGCTTTATGTTCAAAGCGACATGTGCGGCGGTTTTCGCCGCACTTTTCTTTTTTGGAACGACCCTGTCTGTCGCAGCACAGGATGTCACGCTGACCTCGCGTGATAGCTCAATCGCGCTGAGCGGTACCCTGCTCGGCTTTGATGGAGAGTTCTACCGCATCCAGACGGACTATGGTGAATTGACTGTCGATGGCTCTGGCGTGCTGTGCGAAGGCCCTGCTTGTCCAAGCCTGTCGGACTATGTGGCGGAGCTTCAAATTTCTGGTGCGCCTACATTAGGGGCGGTGGTCATGCCTGCGCTCATAACGGCTTTTGCCCAGAAAGAGGGCTACATCGCCGAGCGTGAGGATGGGCCGGACGCTACCAGCTTTTCCTACCTCATCCGCCGTGCGGATGACGCAAAACTGGTGGCCCAGTTCTTTTTTCGCGTGACCAACACGGACGAAGGGTTTGCGGATCTGCTGGCGGATGAAGCCGACATTGTCATGGCCCTGCGTGAAATACGCCCCGAAGAGCGGAACCGCGCGCGTGAAGCTGGGATGGGCGATATGACGGGGACCAACCGCAGCCGTGTCCTTGCCCTTGATGCCATTGTGCCAGTCGTGTCAGGGAGCAATCCCGTGCGGGGCATTTCGCCCTCTGATCTTGCGCAGGTCCTTGCAGGACATATTACAAATTGGCAGGCGCTGGGCGGTCCTGATGTTCCCATAGATTTGCATCTCCCGAGTGAGGCATCGGGCCTCGGGCAGGCGATAATGGATCAACTGATGGCGCCGGCCAGCTTTGATACGTTTACCGACACCGCGATACGTCACGAAGATCCGACCGCTCTCGCGCAAGCAGTTCTGGCTGACACATTCGCATTGGGTGTGACCAGTTATGCGGCGCGTGGTGGCACTCAGGCATTGATGCTGACCGGCACTTGCGGTTTCTCGATGCAGGCGTCGCGCAGAGCGATAAAGACCGAGGATTACCCTCTGACAGCGCCGATGTTCCTCTATTTTCCAGCGCGTAGACTGCCGCAATTGGCGCGGGAATTTCTGGCGTTTACCCGCGGACCCGCGGCGCAAATCGTCATTCGCCGCAGTGGCTTTGTCGATCAGACGCCCGAGGAGATAGGGGTGGAAGAACAGGGCAATCGCTTTACCAATGCGATCAGTCAGGCGGGGACCGAGATTACTCTGGGTGAGCTACAGCGCATGACCTCAACGCTGGTGCCCATGTCGCGTCTGAGCACCTCCTTTCGCTTTGAGGCAGGGTCGATCCGTCTGGATGCGCAGAGCCGTTCCAACGTACAGCAATTGGCGCGGGCGCTGGAGGTTGGGCAATACGATGCGCGGCGTCTACTTTTTGTTGGCTTTAGCGACGGCAATGGCGCGGCAGAAGCGAATCGTGACATTGCCCTGCGTCGTGCAGAGGCCGTGCGACGCGCGGTCAGCGAAGCAGCCATCACCGCGAATCTGGCGCGGGTTGAATTGGGTGTAGATGCGTTTGGCGAAGCCATGCCTATGGCGTGTGACGACAGCAGTTGGGGCCGCCGCGCCAACCGCCGCGTCGAGGTCTGGGTACGTTAGAGATACCCTTCGGCGCGGAAGCTTAGCTCTTGGGATTTGCCGATAATCAGGTGATCGTGCAGCGTGAGATCAAGGGCTGTGCAGGCTGCGTTCACACGGTTGGTCATCTCGATATCGGCCTGTGAGGGTGTGGGATCACCAGAGGGGTGATTATGCACCAGAATGATCGCAGAGGCATTGAGCTCCAGCGCGCGTTTGGCGACTTCGCGGGGGTAGACCGGTACGTGATCGACGGTGCCCTTGGCCTGCTCCTCATCCCCGATCAGCACATTCTTGCGATCAAGAAACAATACGCGAAACTGTTCCGTTTCGCGGTGCGCCATCGTGGTGTGGCAATAGTCGAGCAGGGCATCCCAACTGGACAAAATATGCCGCTGCATGACCTTCGAGCGGGCCATTCGATGGGCCGCTGCCTCCACTATCTTGAGTTCTGTGATGACGGCGTCACCAACGCCTTTGACATCGCGCAGACGGGCCTCTGACGCTGTGAGGACGCGGTTGAAGTCACCGAAGCGGGCCATGAGAGCGTGGGCCAGCGGCTTGACATCGCGGCGGGGAATGGCGCGGAACAGGACCAGTTCGAGCAATTCATATTCAGGCACCGCAGTGGCCCCTCCCGCCATGAAACGGGCGCGCAGTCGCTGGCGGTGATCGGCAATGTAGGAGGGCTGTTTGCCAGTCACAGGTGCTGCGGTGAGAGCTTCGTCCATGAGGAAAGGGAGGGGCTGTTCGTCGAATTGCGTCATACTGCCGAGAATGGCCATCAGATTATTAGCAAATGGTTAACGGAGGGCTTGGAGAGCCAGAAAAAGGGAGTGCTATTCGTACACATTTCGGACACCCCCTGTGCAATGGGTGATGTAGGCGCGGGTTCTGAGGGCGGATTTGAATTTAAAGGGAAAAATGAAGAAGGGCGCGGGGTGTTATGCCCGCGCCCGTTCTGGAGGGTTTGTCTTGGCCAGCTAGCCCTTCATCGAATCCCAGAAAGATTTGACGGAGGAGAAGAAACTACTGCTTTCGGGATTGTTCTCTTCCGAGAGGTCCTCGAATTCCCGCAGGAGTTCTTTCTGACGGCTGGTCAGGTTAACGGGGGTTTCCACTGCCAGCTCGATGATCATGTCACCCGTGGCACCGCCACGCAGGTGAGGCATGCCTTTTCCACGCAGACGCATCTGGCGGCCGGACTGGCTGCCTGAAGGGATTTGCACACGGCCACGGCCCCCGTCGATGGTGGGGACTTCGATGCTGCCGCCCAATGCTGCGTTGCCCATGGTGACAGGCACGCGGCAGAAAAGGTTGGGACCGTCACGCTCGAAGAGCTCGTGCTCCTCTACTTCGATGAAGATATAGAGATCGCCCGAGGGACCGCCGCGCATGCCTGCTTCGCCTTCGCCAGCGAGGCGGATGCGGGTGCCTGTTTCCACGCCTGCGGGAATGTTGACCGAGAGTGAGCGGTCCTTCTCCACGCGGCCCGCGCCACGGCATTTGGGGCAGGGGTTCTTGATGATCTGGCCGAGGCCCGAGCAGGTGGGGCAGGTACGCTCAACAGTGAAGAAGCCCTGTTGTGCGCGTACTTTACCCATGCCCGAACAGGTCGGGCAGGTTGTAGGTTCAGCGCCGCCTTCAGCGCCCGAGCCGCTACAGCTGTCGCAGGCGACGGAGGTGGGGACGTTGATGGATTTTTGCAGGCCCGAGAAGGCATCCTCAAGCGAGACGCGCAGGTTAAAGCGCAGATCGGAGCCACGTGCAGCGCGTCTGCCGCCGCCCTGCTGGCCACCGCGCCCGCCCATGAAATCACCGAACAAGTCGTCGAAGACATCGGAGAAAGCGGAGGAGAAATCACCCTGTCCGCCGCCGCCAAAGCCGCCACCGGGACGGCCACCGCCGCCGCCCATGCCACCCTCAAAGGCCGCGTGGCCATAACGATCATAGGCTGCTTTTTTGTCAGCATCCTTGAGCACGTCATACGCTTCGCCCACTTCCTTGAACTGGGCTTCTGCGTTGGGATTGTCGGCGTTGCGGTCGGGGTGCAGCTCTTTTACTTTGCTGCGGTAGGCTTTTTTGATCTCGTCTGCGGCCGCACCTTTGGCGATGCCGAGCGTCTCGTAATAATCACGTTTTGCCATGAGTAGTATCCTTTACAGGAACGTGAAGGGCCGGCCCGTTCTGCACAGACCGGCCCTGTCATTGGTTCCGCGGTGCGGATTACGCGCGTTTGTCGTTGTCGAGGTCCTCGAAGTCGGCATCGACGATATCGTCATCTGCCGCACCGTTTGGTGCCTCGTCGGCGGCTGCGGCCATGTCGTCATCGCCCGCTTCCTGCGCGTTTTTATAGATCGCCTCACCCAGTTTCATGGCCGCTTCGGTCACGTTCTGGATACCTGATTTGATCTTCTCGGCACTTTCGGCTTCCAGATCATCCTTGAGCGCGGCAATGGCCAACTCGATCGCTTCGATCGTGGTCGGGTCGACCTTGTCAGAGTGCTCTTCCATGGATTTCTCCGTGGAATGGATGAGGCTTTCAGCCTGGTTTTTAGCTTCGATCAGCTCGCGGCGTTCTTTATCCGCATCTGCGTTCTCTTCGGCGTCCTTGACCATTTGCTCGATGTCGGCATCGGACAGACCGCCAGAAGCCTGGATCGTGATCTTCTGCTCTTTGCCAGTACCCTTGTCCATCGCACCGACGGAGACAATGCCGTTGGCGTCGATGTCGAAGGTGACTTCGATCTGGGGCATGCCGCGTGGAGCGGGTGGGATGCTCTCGAGGTTGAAGTTGCCGAGGATCTTGTTGTCCGCCGCCATTTCACGTTCGCCTTGGAAGACGCGGATCGTCACAGCGTTCTGGTTGTCTTCGGCCGTGGAGAAGATTTGCGATTTCTTCGTCGGGATCGTGGTGTTGCGGTCGATCAGACGGGTGAAAACACCGCCAAGCGTTTCGATACCCATGGACAAAGGTGTCACGTCGAGCAGAACAACGTCTTTGACGTCACCTTGCAGAACGCCCGCTTGGATCGCGGCGCCCATGGCGACGACTTCGTCGGGGTTCACACCTTTGTGCGGCTCTTTACCGAAGAATTTTGTGACTTCTTCGATGACCTTAGGCATGCGGGTCATACCGCCGACCAGAACCACTTCGTCGATGTCGGAAGCGGACAGGCCCGCATCCTTGAGCGCTGCGGCGCAGGGCTTCATGGAGGCTTTGACCAGATCGCCGACGAGTGATTCCAGCTTGGCGCGGGTGAGTTTCATCACCATGTGCAGTGGCTGGCCGTTGGAGCCCATGGAGATAAACGGCTGGTTGATCTCGGTCTGGGAAGAGCTTGAAAGCTCGATCTTGGCTTTCTCGGCGGCTTCTTTCAGACGCTGAAGGGCCATTTTGTCGGCAGTCAAATCGACGGAGTGCTCTTTTTTGAACTCTTCCGCGAGGTAGTTGACGATGCGCATGTCAAAGTCTTCACCGCCGAGGAACGTGTCGCCGTTGGTGGATTTCACTTCGAACAGGCCATCGTCGATCTCGAGTATGGTCACGTCGAATGTACCGCCGCCAAGGTCATAGACCGCGATGGTTTGTGTGTTCTCTTTGTCCAGACCGTAAGCAAGGGCCGCCGCTGTCGGCTCGTTGATGATGCGGAGCACTTCGAGGCCAGCGATTTTGCCGGCATCTTTGGTGGCCTGACGCTGGGCGTCGTTGAAGTAGGCAGGGACGGTGATGACCGCTTGGGTCACGTCCTCACCGAGATAGCTCTCGGCGGTTTCCTTCATCTTGCCCAGAATGAAGGCAGAGATTTGGGAGGGGGAGTATTTCTCACCTTTGGCCTCAACCCATGCGTCGCCGTTGCCGCCGTCGACAACATTGAAGGGGAGGTTTTTCTTGTCTTTGGCGAGATCGGGATCGTCATTGCGGCGACCGATCAGACGCTTGACACCAAAGACGGTGTTTTCGGGGTTTGTGACGGCCTGACGCTTGGCAGGCTGGCCTACCAGACGCTCGTCGTCAGTGAAGGCCACGATGGAAGGCGTGGTGCGCGCGCCCTCTGCGTTTTCAACAACGCGAGGCTGGCTGCCGTCCATGATGGCGATGCAGGAGTTTGTTGTTCCAAGGTCAATACCAATTACTTTGGCCATATCTTCGATCCCTCTTCTAGCTTAAGGCGATTGCTCGAAACACTGGCCCGTTGTGGCGCCATTGCCCCGATTTGGTTGACGCTGGGGACGGCTCGTCTCCAGCGGTTCGGTGGGTATATAGTGAGGGGGTTGGGGTGCTGCAACCACGGCAACCACGAAGATGTGATTTTACGGGGCTAATTCCTGAAAATTATTGATAAAACAGGAGGGATCGCAGTGAAATTAGAGGTTAAGGGCTTTGAAATTCACTGTGGGTTTCTGGATGTCGGGGCGCAGCGGGAGATTCTGGACGCAGTGCGCGGGGTGGTGAAACAGGCACCCTTGAGCCGGTACAGCATCGCGCGGGGCAAGAAGATGTCGGTACGTATGACGGCGGCGGGACAGCATGGCTGGGTCGCTGATCCTGCGGGATACCGCTATGCGCCCACGCACCCGGACGGGCAGGCGTGGCCTGCGATCCCTGCGCCGATTCTGGCGGTTTGGGACGCTTTGACGGGGTTGGAGCGCCAGCCTGACAGTTGTCTGATAAATTTCTATGACGCAGATGCGCGGATGGGGATGCATCGCGACGATACCGAGGCTGATGCACAGTGGCCTGTGGTCTCGATATCGCTGGGAGACGAGGGATTATTTCGCATGGGGAACCTCACCCGTGGTGGCAAAACGCAGAGCCATTGGCTCCGCTCGGGCGATGTGGTGGTGATGGGGGGTGCTGCGCGCCTTGCCTATCACGGGGTGGACAGGATCAGAGCGGGATCAAGCACGCTGTTGCCCAAGGGCGGGCGGCTGAACCTTACGCTGCGGGTGGCGGGATAGCGTGTCCCAAATGCCATGGTGCGTCATGCGGCTTCGTAGGATCGTGCAGCAGCCCTTAGTTTGTCAAATTTTCCGGTGCACCATCTGAGAAAGAGTGTCCTGCTGTAGCGGTTGATGCTGAAGAATACCTTGTCAGACGTCCCGTCAACAACGACCAGCCCTCTGGAAGAGATCACCACATTTTCGCATTTGAGATCAGAGCAGATAATATGCTCTTCTTTCACCGTCTCTTCCAGCGCGTCGATCATTGCGCCCAAGTCTTCGGTGAAGCCGTGCCGCTCGATGTAATCGTGAATGTTCAGGGCGACTTCCCCATCAGCCCCCTTGATCTTCTCGACCACCATCGCGACCCCGAGATTGGTTTCTACAAACCCGTGGAACAGAGGGAGGGGCGTGGGCAAGCGATCCAGTCGGGCAACCGCGCTGATATACTCCTCGTACTCACGGAAAGCGGTGGTCATACGACCGTATCGAGCGCGGCTTAGATTGAAGCGGCTCAGGAACCTTTTGCTGTGCTTGACTGGCTTTAATACCTTCACCAGCAAATCGTCATCCAACGGATGAGGATATACTTTGCGAAAGTGTCCCTGTGCCAGAATGTTCTGTTCATCAATGATGAGCATCGGATTTCTCAATTTCACGCTTGGTCGTGTTTTTAAAATTGCTGAGTGATCAGCAATGCAACACAACAGACTGGAGTATGAAAAGTTCCATCAAGTCGGCAGCGAAAGATCGGTGAAGGGTCAGGCAGGCTGTGCTTGCCGAGGCAATCAGCGTCGCGCGCTCCACGATATGCTTGCATGTTTGCGGGTGTAGAATTCGCCCATCAGTCCGATCATCACCAGCACCAGACCCACCCAGAAAGCATACATCGGATCGCTGTAGCGTGGATTGTAGTTGATGAAAGAAAAGCCGCGTGACTGGTCAATCGTGTGGAACAGCGGGTTCCAGTCGAACATGGCCAACATGAAGCCCGGTAAGGTATTGGCCACGAACATCTTGCCCGAAGCGATCATATTGGCGCGCTGGTAGATTGTGGAAAAGATGCCTACGGCGGTGGGAAACCATGGTTTGATCGCCAGCAGAACGAGGCCAAGCGCAGCCCCTGTGAACCACGCCAGCACAAGCATCGCAAATGCGCCAACGGGCTGGTCAATTTCCAGCGGTGTGAAGGCCACGTGGTAGACGAACAGGATAAGCACCAGCGACAGAATTTGAATATAGAGTGCCCCGAACGCGGCGGAGCAGATGGAGATAATGGTGTTCATCGGAGCGTGCTGCATCATCGGGCTTGCCGGTCCTTCGGACCCGACCACAGCACCGAGCGCCTTTGAGTGGGTCATGTAGAGGAAGATGCCTGTCATAATGTAGATCAGAAAATCACCGCGCACGGCAGCACCGCGCAGCCCGAGAATCGAGAACATTACATAGAACGCACCCACGAAGATGACAGCCTGAAGGATGTTCGTCGCGATCGCCAGAAAGGCATTGTTGTGGCTTTTGCGCACAGATCGGACGATGGAATGATAGATCAGTTCCAGCATCGACAAAACGATACTTAAGGTGGACCTGTGTGCTTGTTCCGGTTTGAACATCTCAATACAGCCTTGCGGTTAGGACCACTCTTGCACGGAAATCTTGCCGATCCGTTACAGGCGCATCATAAGGGTTGGCAGACGAATATCAACGAAGGATGGCGACAGTTGGGCATGGACTACGAAAAGTTAACAGGCGTGATGCGCCGTCTTTCGCTGGAAGCAGGCGATGCGATCATGGAGATTTACGGACGTGACGATTTCGATGTGAAGTCCAAATCCGACGACAGCCCTGTGACGGCGGCCGATGAAGCGGCGGATAAGATCATCTCGGACGGGCTGCGCGCGGCATTCCCTGACGCCTTGCTGATTACCGAAGAGCAGGCGGATACCCACAGCGCGACAGGTGATACTTTCCTGATTGTAGACCCGCTGGACGGAACCAAGGAGTTCATCCACCGCCGTGGCGATTTCACCGTGAATATCGCATTGGTCGAGGGCGGCGTGCCCACGCGGGGCGTGGTTTATGCACCTGCAAAAGGGCGGATGTTTTTTACCACAGCAGACGGGCAATCGGTCGAGGAAACGGGCGATTTTGATAAGGATTCAATCGGGGCATTGAAGGCATTATCAGTCTCTAATCCAGACAATTCGGCGCTAATGGTCGTGGCCAGCAAGTCGCACCGCGATCAGGCCACTGATGATTATATCGGCAAATATCAGGTCAAGGACATGAAGAGCGCGGGAAGCTCGCTTAAGTTCTGTCTGATTGCCACGGGAGAGGCGGATATCTACCCTCGCGTGGGTCGCACGATGGAATGGGACACGGCTGCGGGTCACGCCGTGCTCAAAGGGGCAGGTGGCGATGTGGTGCGGTTTGATGACCACAGCCCGCTGACCTATGGCAAGGCAGAGTATGCCAACCCGTTTTTCATCGCCTATGCACCTGGTGTTGACCTGAAGGACGCATAAACGACAATGGCCGGCCTGACCGTCAGTGTGATTATCGTGAGCCGTGCGCGGCCCGATGCACTGCGCCAGTGTCTGAGTGCGGTAGCCCAGTTGCAATACCATCCCTATGAAGTGGTGGTGGTTGCCTGCCCTCAAGGGGTGGCGGTCACGGAAGAAACGGATGTTCTGCGCGATCTCAAGTGTATCGCCTTTGACGAGGCGAATATCTCGGCGGCGCGCAATCTGGGGCTGACCCATGCAGCGGGAGAGATAGTCGCGTTTATCGACGATGACGCCGTGCCAGAGCCGCAATGGCTCCATCATCTGGTGGCCCCTGCCGCGCGTAGTGATGTAGCGGCGATGGGCGGCTATGTGCGTGGCCGTAACGGCATCAGTTTTCAGTATAAGGCGCGCACGCTGGACAGTCAGGGCACGCCCACAGAAGTCGAGATTGATCCGTTGCAGGCGACTGTGCTGGTCCCGCCCAAAGGGCGCGCGATCAAGACCGAAGGCACGAATATGGCCTTCCGCCGCGATGCGCTGATCGCGATTGGCGGGTTCGATCCTGCGTTCCGTTTTTATTTGGACGAGACGGACGTGAACATGCGGCTGGCACGTGCTGGCCATGCCACAGCACTGGTGCCGCTGGCGCAGGTGCACCACGGCTTCGCGGCCAGCGCCATGCGTCGCGAAGACCGTGCGCCGCGTGATTTATACGAGATCGGGGCGAGTTGGGCGGTGTTTCAGCGCAAGCATATGCCCAAGGACGTTCGCACCACCCATTGGCGAGGCGTGGTGGATGCCGAGCGGCGGCGCATTTTGGCGCATATGGTGGCGGGTCGGCTGGAACCCCGCGACGTGCGCCGCCTGATGAAGCGGTTGCGTGAGGGATATGCCGAGGGGCAAGAGCGCAAATTGTCGAGTACGGCGTTGGCACGGCATGCGGTCCTGCCGTTCCGGCCTGTCAACACCGGACAGCGGGCGTCACGATTTACCGCTGTACGGGGCTTACGGGGTAGGGCGGCGATAGAAGCGGCGGCAAAACGCGTGGCGCAGGGCAGCATCGAGACGGTTCTGGTGATGTCGTTTACGGCGTTGTATCACCTCGTTTTCTTCGACCCGCGTGGCGTCTGGGTTCAGCGTGGGGGGCTGTTTGGACGCGCCAATCGCGACGCGCCGTTGTTCAAACTCACAACGCTATCACGGCGCAGCAAGCGCGAGCGTGCACGGATTGCGGCAGTGCGCGGGCTTGATGACAGCTAAGTGATAATATTGTTTCCAGATTGCCAACAATTTACCTTTATTGGTCTTATTCGCGCCGCTATTCTGAGGCACATCGTCATACTTGGGCGGATCTGAATAATATCATGGCGCCTCTCGCCTGCTGATGCGATTGTTTCGGCACTGTACTGACAAAATGAGAAAAGACGAGGCACACCAATGGGCAATAAAGTAACCACAGCAGTCTTCCCTGTTGCAGGCTTGGGCACGCGGTTTTTGCCCGCGACGAAATCGGTCCCGAAAGAGATCATGACTTTGGTGGATCGCCCCTTGATCCAATACGCCATCGACGAGGCGCGTGCGGCGGGAATTACGGAATTTATCTTTGTGACTTCACGGGGCAAGGGCGCTTTGGAGGACTACTTTGACCTCGCGCCCAACCTCGAGGAAGAGCTGCGGCGCAAGGGCAAGGAAGACATGCTCGAAGTGTTGGCAAAGACCAATATGGACAGCGGTGCGATCGCCTATATTCGCCAGCACAAGGCGCTGGGGCTTGGCCACGCGGTCTGGTGTGCGCGGCGTCTGATCGGGGATCAGCCGTTTGCCGTGATCCTGCCTGACGATGTGATCGCGGCCGAAAAGCCGTGTTTGCAGCAGATGGTTGAGGCATATGATGAGACGGGCGGCAACATGGTTGCTGCGATGGAAGTGCCAGCGGAGAAGACATCCTCCTACGGGATTCTGGATGTGGAGAACAACGACGGCAAGTTGCTGGACGTGAATGGCATGGTGGAGAAACCTGCCGCTGATGAGTCGCCGTCGAACCTTGCTGTAATTGGTCGCTATATCCTGTCGCCCAATGTTCTGAAGAATCTCGACGAGATGAAGAAGGGCGCCGGTGGTGAGATCCAGCTGACCGATGCGATTGCCGCCGAGCTTGAGCAGAAGAACAAGGTCTACGGCTATCGATTTGAGGGTCAGCGGTTTGATTGTGGCTCTAAATCAGGGTTTTTGCAGGCAACTGTGTCTTACGGGCTTGCTCGTGCAGAGCTGCGTGATGACCTTGCAGGCTACATCAAAAGCATCGCTCCGACGCTGTGATCGCGATGTGGAGGGGAAGCCTAACTGGACCAGTGCCCGCATAAGCCATCCGCAAGACTGCTGGATTTCACCCGTGTGATGCGCCGTGCGGGGCGTGTCTGGACCGGTGTTGACCGTGTCGAGCTTGCCTATATCGAAGCGCTGATCGCCGATGATGTTCCTGTTTGGGGGCTAGCGCGGACGCCGCTGGGGTATGTGTTGCTGGACAGTGCGGGGCTCACCGCGTTTCACAAAGGTCTGACCGCCGCTGCGCCATCCTCTTCGCTGGATATTTTGTCGCGCTTGCAGAGGGGGATGCATCCTGCGGCGCGTGCCGCCCTAAGCGATGCACGCAGGCTGGCCGTGGCGCGGTGCCTGCCGCGTGGCTTGGCTGGCATGTTGCAGCGTCATTTGCCTGCGCGGACGGCGTATCTCAATATCGGACATAGTAATCTGTCGACTCGGGTGTTGAGTGCGGTACGGGCGCTGCCGGACTCGCGCATAGCGGTGTTTGTGCATGATGTGATTCCATTGGAGTACCCACGGTATCAGCGTGCGGGGACTGTGGAGGTGTTCGAGCAGAAGATGCAGCGCGCAAGGCGGTTTGGTGATCTGTTGATCTATAATTCCGCCGATACCCAAGCGCGGACCGAGCGGGTAATGGCCCCGTGGGGGCCGGTGCCGCAGGGAATTGTTGCACATTTAGGGACAATTCCGCCTGTTGTAGTGGATGCGGAGGTGCCAGAAGGGTTGCTGCCCGAGAGACCATACTTTGTTACCGTGGGCACAATCGAGCCGCGAAAGAACCATGCGCTGCTGTTGGACGTTTGGGAGAACTTAGGGTCCGATGCGCCGATGTTGCTTATTTGTGGAAGTCGCGGCTGGAACAATGACGCCGTGTTCGCGCGGCTGGATGCGCTGGGCCCCGAAGCGCGGGTACGCGAGGTGGCGGGGCTGTCCGACGGAGCCTTGGCCAGCTTGGTTAAGGGCGCGCAGGGTCTATTGTTTCCCAGTCATGCAGAGGGCTACGGCCTGCCCGCGATAGAGGCGCTGCAACTGGGGACGCCCGTGATGTGCAGCAATATGGCGACATTCAGGGAAATCCTTGCAAATAAAGCGCAATACATAGATGATTCAGACCACAAGTTATGGGAAGAGTATGTAAAAGAGTGGTCCCAACGGTCTCGGGATGCGCACCAGGTCCGTGATTTTGAAGCCCCCACATGGGAGGCGCATTTCAAGGTCACGTTAACCTTGACTTGATAAGCGTGCGGGAAGGCTGACGGATTATGCGTATGAGGGCAGTGTTTGGGTGCGATAAGTTCATATCGCCTAAGGCTCCAGCGGAAGCGTTGGCGGATTAGGGCATTTCGAAAGCGGCGCGAGCTCAAATGCGTCGTGGACCGGACCGATCAGATTCGGCCCGACGATATTCTGCTGTTCTGCACTCAGAGAAACGAGAAAATCCGCCTGTCCTATTTCCTTGAGTACTATCGTAAGCAAGGTGTGAATCATTTCTTTTTCGTGGACAATGACAGCGACGATGGCGCGATGGAGTTCCTCAAGCAGCAGCCTGATGTCTCGCTTTGGCACACGAAGGCGAGTTACAAGCGCTCGCGCTTTGGGGTCGACTGGCTGAACTGGCTCCAGCGTAAATATGCGCATGGGCATTGGGTGCTGACGCTCGATCCGGATGAGTTCCTTGTGTACCCGTTCTGCGACACGCGGCCGCTTCGCGCGCTGACGGACTGGCTCGATGCGTCGTCGATCAAATCATTCTCTGCGATGCTTTTGGATATGTACCCCAAGGGGCGGTTGGACGAGCAACCCTACCGCGAGGGGAGCGACCCGATCGAGATTGCCTCATGGTTTGACAGCGGCAACTACACCATGGCGCGCAACAAGGCGTTCACCAACCTGTGGATACAAGGCGGGCCACGGGCGCGGGTGTTCTTTGCCGATGCACCCGCCAAGGCACCTGCGCTCAACAAGGTGCCTTTGGTCAAGTGGGACAAGAAGTACGTCTATGTCAGCTCGACCCATATGCTGCTGCCGCGTGGCCTCAATCAGGTTTATGACGAGTGGGGTGGCGAGAAGGCGAGTGGCGTGCTGTTGCATGCCAAATTCATCGACACCTTTGGTGCCAAGGCGGCAGAGGAGCTGGAGCGCGGTCAGCATTACGCAGGCTCGGTCGAGTACAAAGCCTATGCGCAAAGCGTGAAGGATAATCCGCAGCTTTGGTGCAAATGGTCAGAGCGCTATATCAACTGGCGGCAGTTGGAGATTTTGGGGCTGATGTCCAAGGGGAACTGGGCATGACCGCGACACTTGGCGTTGCCATGCTGGTGCATACTGCACTGGGCCGTGCCGAGCAGGTCGCACGCCATTGGGCGGCAGCCAATGTGCCTGTGGTCATTCATGTAGACCGCAAGGTGCCTGCCAAGACTTATGAGAATTTCGTGGCCTCGCTTGCGGATGTGCCCAATGTTCTGTTCTCCAAACGCTACCGCTGTGAATGGGGGACGTGGGGGATTGTGGCCGCATCGCAGGCCACCTCCGAGTTGATGTTGGCGAGTTTTCCTGACGTGCGGCATGTGTATCTTGCGTCAGGCTCGTGCCTCCCGCTGCGCCCTGTGCATGAATTGATCGACTATCTGGCGCAGCGTCCGCGTACCGATTTCATCGAAAGCGCCACGACGGCGGATGTGCCGTGGACTGTGGGTGGTCTGGATCAGGAGCGGTTTACCATGCGCTTTCCCTTCTCGTGGAAGCGCCACCGGTTCTTATTTGACAAGGCGGTGAATATTCAGCGTGCCATCGGACTAAAACGGCGTATCCCTTCGCGGGTCGTGCCGCATATGGGTTCGCAGTGGTGGTGTTTGACGCGCCAGACGCTGTCGGCGATTTTGCAAGACCCCGACCGCCCCAAGTTTGACCGCTACTTCCGTCACGTATGGATTCCAGACGAGAGTTACTTCCAGACTTTGTCGCGTCTCTACGCTACCAACATCGAGAGCCGTTCGCTGACGCTGTCGAAGTTCGATTTTCAGGGCAAGCCGCACATTTTCTATGATGATCATCTGCAATTGCTGCGGCGATCTGATTGCTTTGTGGCACGCAAGATCTGGCCCTATGCGGACCGTTTGTATGAAGCGTTCCTGACCGATGCCGATGGCGCGATGAAAAAGACGGAGCCGAACCCCGGCAAAATTGACCGCATTTTCGCCAAAGCTGTTGAGCGGCGGACGCGCGGGCGCTCGGGTCTCTATATGCAGTCACGCTTTCCCAATGAGGATTGGGAGAACGGCGTGACGGCAGCGGAATACTCGATGTTTCAGGGGTTCACCGAACTTTTCGAGAATTTCGAGACGTGGCTTTCCAATGCGACATCGGCGCGGGTGCATGGGCATCTATTTGCGCCTGATCGTGTCCATTTTGCCGAAGGGCAAACAACATTGAACGGTGCGCTGAGCGATAGCGCCATACAGCGCGACTATAACCCCGAGACGTTCCTGACCAATCTCATTTGGAACACGCGCGGTGAGCGGCAGTGTTTTCAATTCGGGCCGATGGCAAATCAGGACATCAACTGGCGTGTGGCCAAGGACCCGAATGCGCAGGTCTCTGTTATTACGGGTGCCTGGGCCGTGCCGCTGTTTCGCTCGAACATGGATTTTGCGGATATTCGCCGCATCGCCGCGACCCTGCAAAAGATCGAGAGCGATCATATGGATGTCCTGCGCTCCCCCTATGCCAAGGCGCGGGTGCGGATTTGGACCATGGCGGAGTTTATCGAGGCGCCGATGGAGCCGTTGCAGGGTATATTGGACGAGATTGGGCAGACGCGCATCCGCCGCTTGTCGGAAGCGCCCAAGATGGTGGATTTGCACGGCTTTGGCCAATTTCTGCAAAACCTCAAAAATCAGGGGATGCACCCGTATCTGATGGGTGATTTCCCTGTCGAGCAGAATATGCCTGCACATTCTGAAGCGCCGCGCAAACCCTATCTGGTGAAATAGATGACCCAAAAATTCAACAGTTTCGTGGTCTTCGCAGAAATGCGGACAGGCTCGAATTTTCTTGAGGCGAACCTTAATTCCTTCGCGGGGATCACCTGTCATGGGGAAGCGTTTAACCCGCATTTCATCGGCTACCCGAATACAAACAGCATTCTGGGCATCGATCAGGCCGCGCGTGACTCTGACCCAGGAGCGTTGCTGCGGGCCATTCGTCATGACCCTTCGGCAATGGGGGGATTTCGGTATTTTCATGACCATGATCCGCGGGTGCTGGACCCGATCCTTGATGATCCGTCTTGTGCCAAGATCATTCTGACGCGTAATCCGGTCGAGAGCTACGTCAGCTGGAAAATTGCGCAAGCCACGGGCCAGTGGAAGCTGACGGACATGAAGGCGCGAAAGGCGGCGCAGGTTGTATTCAATGCGGCTGAATTCGAAGCCCATCTCGAAGCGCTGCAATCTTTCCAGCTCATGTTGATGAACCGTTTGCAGACCAGCGGGCAGACAGCATTTTATGTGGCCTATGAGGATCTGCAAAGCGTTGAAGTAATGAACGGGATTGCGACCTATCTCGGCGTGCCAGAAATGCTAGAGGGTCTGGACAAGAACCTCAAGAAACAGAACCCCAGTCCGTTGTCGGAGAAGGTCAGCAATTTCGCGCAAATGGAGCAGGCGCTGGGGCGACTGGACAAGTTTGATCTGACTCGCACGCCCAATTTCGAGCCGCGTCGCGGGCCAAATGTGCCGGGTTATGCCGTAGGGGTGCGCGCGCCGCTGTTGTTCATGCCCATCGCGGGTGGGCCACAGCAGGAGGTGCGCCGTTGGATGGCCGCATTGGACGGTGAGAAGCAGAACGCGCTGGGCACGAAGCTGTCGCAGAAGGATCTGCGCCAGTGGAAGCGCAAGAACACGGGGCACCGCAGCTTTGCCATCCTGCGCCACCCGATTCTGCGTGCGCATGAAGTGTTTTGCCACCGTATCCTGAACAGCGACAAAGGCAGCTTTCTACAACTGCGCCGCACGCTGGTGCGGCGTTATAAGCTGCCGCTGCCCGAAGAGGGGACGGAAGGTACGATAGATCTGGCTGCCCACCGCGCTGCGTTTATGGCGTTTTTGACCTTTCTGAAGGGCAATCTTGCAGGGCAAACGGCCGTGCGGGTTGATCCTGCGTGGGCGACCCAAGCCGAGGTGATCAACGGGTTCGGTGAATTCACGCTGCCCGATATGATCTTGCGCGAGGAGACGATGGCAAATGATCTGACGCAGCTTGCCGCAGGGGTTGGATACGATAGCGCGCCGCGGATTGAGCCTGCATCATTTCACGGCGCACATATGCTGGGTGATTTCTACGATGACGACGTCGAAGCGCTGGGCGCTGAGGTCTATCAGCGCGACTACATGATGTTCGGCTTTGGTCGCTGGCGGTAAGTTAAGCCGCCTGCGCACCTTCTGCTTCTGTCAGGATAGTATAGAGCGTGCTCGCATTCGGATTCGCGCGCAGCTTTGCGCAAACGCCCGAATCGCGCAGGGTGCGTGATACGAGTGCCAATGCTTTGAGATGTTCGACACCTGCGTTTTCAGGCGCGAACAGAGCAAATGCAATATCGACGGGCTGGCGGTCAACCGCGCCAAAATCAACAGGCTTATCCAGCAAGACAAACAGGCCTACGACCTTATCCAAACCCGTAAGGCGCGCATGGGGCAACGCCACGCCGCGGCCCACACCTGTGGGCCCCAGCGCTTCGCGGGCAAGCAATGCTTCGACAACCGTGGGTGCCTCAAGACCATATGCAATGGCTGCCAGATCACCCAGATCCGTCACGAGACGTTTCTTGCTGGTGGTTGACGACAGCACTTTTACCGCACTAGGCGTGAGGATGTTCTCGAAGTTCATGTCTTAACTTTTCCCTGAAAAGGCGCACGGCTGATGCGCCAATATCTGCTTCTCTACGTAGGGTCAATCCAGCCGATGTTGCCATCTTCGCGGCGGTATACGACGTTGACCCCGTCCTCATTTTCTTTCTTGAACACGAGTACTGGTGCGCCTGAGAGCTCCATTTGCATGACTGCTTCACCGACAGACAATGTTGCGATTTTGGTCTGCATTTCTGCGATGATCATCGGCTGGAGAGTTGCTGGCTCCTCAGAATCTGTCTCCTGTTCGGAAGCTAGAACATACGAAGAAGCGCCAAAAAGTTCAACAGGTTCCGACCGTTCACGGTGGTGATCTTTCAATCTACGCTTGTAGCGGCGCAGTTGCTTTTCCATCTTGTCGCTGCATCCATCAAATGCGGCATAAATTTCGTGTGCATGTGCTTTTGCGGATGCGGTGAGGCCTGTGGAGAGGTGCACGGTGGCTTCGCAGACGAATTCGTGACCGGATTTCGAGAACACAACCAGCGCATCCGTCGGTCGTTCAGCGTATTTTTGGACAGCACTGTCGAGTTCTGCTTTCACGTGTGTTTGCAGGGCATCGCCGATGTCGATCTGTTTTCCGCTGATTTGGTACCGCATAGTGTCTCCTTCAATTGTTTTGATCCAACGCAAGGAATCGCCTGAGAGGGCGGGCTTGCAGGGCTGGATGCGGGAATATGGCGGTTGTGAGCAGGTTGTAATCTATCCTCTCACCCGAGGGTGGCGCGGAAGATTGGAACGTGCACAGCAATTTCGCCATACCTGATTAGACGGGCAGAACCCGATCTGTGTCAATGATTTATGAGGAGAAAGCAGGTTGGTTTGGAAGAATTCTTGTTAAGAGATCTTAAAGTTATCACCAAGGTAGACGCGGCGCACATCGCCGTTGTTCACGACTTCTTCGGGGGTACCAGACATCAGGACACGCCCTTCGTGCAGGATATAGGCGCGGTCGACAATCTCGAGTGTTTCCCTGACGTTATGATCTGTAATCAGCACGCCGATGCCGCGCTTTTTCAGGTCTGCCACAAGGTGGCGAATGTCGCCCACCGAGATAGGATCGACACCCGCGAAGGGTTCATCCAGCAGGAGGTATTTTGGGTTGGCGGCGAGGCAGCGGGCGATCTCGACGCGCCGCCGCTCCCCACCAGACAGCGCCATGGCGGGCGCGCGGCGCAAGTGTTCGATGGAAAATTCGCCTAAAAGCTCGTCAAGGCGAAGTAGCCTTTTGCGACGGTCCTTTTCGACGATGTCGAGGACTGCCAAGATGTTTTCCTGCACCGAGAGGCCGCGGAAGATGCTCATCTCTTGCGGCAAATATCCGATGCCAAGCTGGGCGCGGCGATACATGGGCAGGTTGGTAACGTCTTTGCCATCAATCACGACAGAGCCGCCTTCGGGCGTGACAAGACCCGCAACGGAATAGAATGTCGTGGTTTTACCAGAGCCGTTCGGCCCCAGCAGGGCCACGACCTCACCGCGCATCAGCTCCATCGAGAAATCGCGGATGACGATCTTCTTGCGGTAGGATTTGCGCAAGTGGGCGATGCGCAGACCTGCGCCGCCTTCTGCCACGGTCAGCTCTGGCATCAGTTGCCGCCTGTTTGCAGGCGCGTGCGCACGTTACCCTGCATCCGTGCCGTGCCGTCGCGCAGGCGGATGGTCATGGTGTCGGCGCTAAGCGCGCTGGCCCCTTGGGCGAGCAGGACATTGCCGCGCATGACGATAGTGCCGTCATCAATGCTATAATCGGCGCGCTGGGCCTCGGCGGCGTCATTGCCCGACACCAGCGTTACGCCGCCTGTTGCCTGCATGGAGGCGATGCCATCCGCGTTTTCGCTATAGACGACTTCGACGCGCCTTGCGGAGAGGCGCATATCGCCCTGACCGATCACGACATTTCCGGTAAACACGGCCACGCCTGTTTGCTGGTCGACGGCCAACTCGTCGGAGCTGACCTCAACAGGCAGGCTGGTATCCTGTGCGATAGTGCCAAACGCGACGCTGGCCCCCTGAGCAGTGGCAGCGGTGGACAAAAGCGCCACAAACAGCGCTGTCAGGAGTAAACGAAGGCCCATATTTTCGCGCACTTTCTTCATTGATTACGGCGTATATACCAGTTTCACGCCATTACTGAAAACCATTTGCGTGCCATCCGCCTCTTTTGGCGAGAAGATTCGCATATTCCCCGCTGTGAACACACCCAAGGGGCCAGATACTTCGACCTGCTGCGGTGCTGTGACATCAAGTGCGGAGATAAGCGCAGTCACTTCGGGTGTATTCACACGGTAGCCTGTGGAGGTGACGAGCGAGACATCCCCTGTCATATCGGCACGGCCGCCCGCCATATCAAGCTCTACCACATCGGCCAGAAGCTGGAATGTGGCGCCTTGGCGGGTTTGCAGGCGGGTAATCACGCCTTCGGCGCGGTTGATGCCAACGCGGTCTTCAACGGTAATCAGCTTGTCCGCCGATAGGGAAATCTGGCCCCCGTCCGGTGTGCTGCCCGAAAAGAACGGGCCAGTGATCTGTTGATCCCGAAGGCGGTCCTGAATTTCCTTTTCGGCAAAGGGAATTGCCGTTTCGGTCTCCATCGCGCGGGCGACCAGAAACAGCGTGGACAGAATTGCCAGTGCCGCCAGTGGCAGCAGCACCTTAAGCAGAGCCACCATACGTGAATATCTGTCGCGCCTGTTCAAGGTGTGGCCCTCCTCAGGCGTGGGCGAAGATGTCCGTATCGGGCCAGCCCGCCAGATCGAGTTTTGCGCGCATGGGCAGGAAGTCGAAACAGGCTTGGGCCATGTCCATACGGCCTTCACGCTCGAGCATGCCATTCAGGACATCGCGCAGCTGGTGCAGGTAAAGAACGTCTGAGGCGGCGTAATCCACCTGCGCCTTCGTCAGCTCGGCCGCGCCCCAGTCGCTGGATTGTTGCTGTTTGGAGATGTCGATGCTCAAAAGCTCGCTCAGTAGCTTCGCAAGGCCATGGCGGTCTGTGTAGGTCCGAATGAGGCGGCTGGCGATTTTGGTGCAGTAAACAGGTGCGGTGACCGCGCCGAAGGCGTTGAGCATAGCGGCGATGTCAAAACGGCCAAAGTGGAAGAGCTTGAGCACGTCAGGGTCTTCGAGCAGGCGGCACAGGTTTGGCGCCTCCGTCTGGCCCTTTGCGATCTGCACGAGATGCGCGTGGCCGTCCCCGCCCGACAGCTGAACCACGCAAAGGCGGTCGCGGTGTGGATGCAGGCCCATGGTTTCACAGTCGATGGCAACCATAGGGCCGAGGTCTAGGCCGTCTGGCAGGTCGTTTTGATATACGGTGTTTGTCATGGCGCTCTCTATACAGGCAGGAGGGGAAGGGGAAAAGGGATCAGCACTCAGGTCGGCGTGATATGGGCGAGCGCGGGGCGCGGCAAGCGCGATAGCAGTGCGTCGACCAATTTGTGGCACGCAGCACCTGTCCAGTTGTCGGGACGGAGGGTGTCAGGCACCTGCGGGTGGCGCAGCACGATGCGCCGCCAGTTGTGCACGATCAGACATCGGATCACTGCAATTTGCAGCGGCGATAATGTGCTGGCGCGAAACGTGTCATACGCAGTTTGTAAATGCGGGAGCAGACGGGCGTATTCATCCTCCAGCAGCGCGGGGGAGAGTTGTGCGCGGAGCCAGTCGGGCGGGGTGTCACCGCTCAGGACCAAGGTTGAGCCGGGAGGGTTCGACACAGCGCCGCCAAGATAAACGCGTGGCAGGAGCGGGATGAAGCCTGACGCGGCCATCTCGTCTGCGGTATTTGTCGTCTCGGTCAGGGCCAAGGTCCACTCCGTGTGGCGCACCTTTGGGTCTGCGTAAATGCGGGCACTGGCGGCTTGGGTCTCGGCGCGGCTGGTAGGGGTGAGGCTGTGACGGCCTGTGCGGCCGTGTTTTTCGGATACGATCCAGCCGTCATTGCGCAAGCGGTAGAGGGCGACGCGCACGGCCTCGGGGCGGATGTCCATCTCGGCCATGATTGCCGACAGGACAGGCCCGTCGATGGTGTTGCCTTCTTCTTGCGCCAGATCACCAAACAGCGTGGCCATCAATGACCAGACCCGATGACCGCCCATCGCAAGCAGTGCGGTTTTGGATTGGCTATAGGCGTCAGGGGGCATCAGGTGTTCCATCGAGTGTCAGGCGCCATGAGTATAGCGCGATTGCCGCCAGCCACCAGCGGCGCGTGAGGGCGATAGGGTCTATACACCGCCGCAAACTTGGCTAGTTTTCGGGCAGAATATGAAAAAGGGAGCGCTGGCATGAACGTATCGGGACAAATCGCATTGATCACAGGTGGCGGCAGCGGATTGGGCGCTGCCACGGCGCGCCATTTCGCAGCGCAGGGGGCGAAGGTCGCGATCCTTGATTTCGATATGGACCGTGCGCAGGCGGTAGCCGAGGAGATTGGCGGGATTGCCGTGCAAGCCGATGTAGGCGACGAGGCGGCAGTGGGTGCTGCATTTGATGCAACGGTAGCGCATTTTGGTGCAGCGCCGCGCATCGCGGTGAGTTGTGCGGGCGTAGGCCTCGCGGCGCGCATTGTTGGCCGTGAGGGCAAGATGTCATTCGATGTGTTCGAGAATACGCTGCGCGTGAACCTGTTTGGCACTTACAATGTGATGAGCCATGCTGCGGCGCGGATGGCGGAGCTTGAGCCGATGGAAGACGGGGAGCGCGGCGTAGTGATCAACACCGCCTCTGTTGCCTATGAGGACGGGCAATTCGGGCAGGCGGCCTATGCCGCGTCCAAAGGTGCGATTGCCTCGATGTGTTTGCCTGCGGCACGGGAGCTGGCGCAGTCCGGCATTCGGGTAGTGGCGATTGCGCCCGGTCTGTTCCTGACCCCGATGATGGAGAGCCTGCCCGAAGAGGTCACAGCCAAGATCGCCGCAAACATCCCGTTTCCTGCGCGCCTTGGTGCGCCTTCGGAATATGCGCTGCTGGCGGAGCAGATTGTGGGCAACCGTTTCCTTAACGGCACGACCATCAGGCTTGATGGTGCGGTTCGGTTGCCACCGCGCTAAAGTCACGGGTCGCTCTCGCTGGCGTCAAAGACGTTTTTGAGATCGAAGAACAAGTGCTTATCCGCGCCGAGGCTGCGTATTTGCGCGCTGCCCGTGTCGCGGAAGGTATCATGCGCTACGGCGAGGATGATACCAGCGTAGGCGCCTGTTTGGGGCGCCTCCACCAGATCAATGCCGTATTCGCGCTTGGCCTCTGACGGTTTGACCCACGGGTCGTGGACATCGACCTCCAGACCGAAGTCGCGCAATTCCTCGACCACATCGACGATGCGTCTGCGGGCGAGGATAACTTGGGGATTGTCACCCAGCGCCTTCGAAAACTCTTTCACTGTTTTAGGTCAAGTTGCGGCGGTTGAAATGATGCTCAATCAAACCGTTAATGACAGGGTGATGAGTTTTGTTGGCTATTCGGATGAGGACGCGTTTAAGGGGCTTTTTGAGTAATATTGCGCGTGAAATGGGGGGGCTGGCGGGTGCATTCACAGGCGTGCTTGTTTTAATAGAAGGGTATGAAGGCAACCGTCAATCCTATGCACAGGGCGCACCAGTCGCCGCGATGCACTGCCCATTCCAAACGTATGGGCGTTCTGTGCAAGGACCCTGAGGTGTGCGGTTGGGCCGTTCGTCGGATGCATGGTGCAGGTGGTGGCGCAGGGGGCGGGTCTGCGCACCCCAACTATCGTTACGGATTGCGCAGTGATGCCATGCAAGAAATCAGAACACTGAAACGACTTTTACGCGAAGCAACGCATTTGTAGTGAGGGGGCGGTGGAAAGTCTGGACGGAGTTAATCGGGACCCCACGTCATAGTGCTTTTTATTCGCAGGCAATTCAAAGATAACAAGTTGAAGGGTTGAAGGCATGGCGCAAAGGTGGGCCAGAATACGCTCAGCGCCCCTAGGCGTATGTTATCATAAGAAAAAACGGAATATTTGGTGCCCAGAAGAGGACTCGAACCTCCACACCGTTGCCAGTACTAGCACCTGAAGCTAGCGCGTCTACCATTCCGCCACCTGGGCACTCAACGTGGTGCAGCAATTACGGCGCTGGGGGAGGGGAGTCAATCTTAATTCTGGTCGGAATGTGAACTTATCCTGCCTTGTCCTGCGTGTGCGGTTTTTGCGCCTTGTTTGCGCGGCAGTGCAGGGGTACACCCGACGCGGATACTCGTGAGGATACGCATCATGTCAAAGCTGGTTACGATCTATGGTGGTTCAGGATTTGTAGGACGGTATATTGCACGGCGGATGGCCAAAGCAGGATGGCGCGTGCGCGTGGCGGTACGCCGCCCGAATGAGGCGATTTTTGTCAAAACATACGGCGTTGTCGGGCAGGTTGAGCCCGTGCTGTGTAACATCCGTGATGATGCCTCTGTCGCGTCTGTGATGAAGGGTGCTGATGCGGTTGTGAACTGTGTCGGTGTGCTGGCCGAGGACGGCAAGAACACATTTGACGCGGTCCAGTCCGAGGGGCCAGAGCGTATTGCACGTTTGGCGCGCGCGGCTGGGATCATGCGGATGGTGCATGTTTCTGCCATCGGCGCGGACCTTGAAAGCGACAGCAACTATGCCCGCACCAAGGCTGAGGGCGAAGCGGCAGTGCTCAATCATCAGCCCGATGCGATGATCTTGCGTCCTTCGATTGTGTTCGGCAGCGAGGACGAGTTCTTTAACCGCTTCGCCGGCATGGCGCGGATGGCACCAGTGCTGCCCGTGGTGGGAGCGGAGACGCAGTTTCAGCCCGTTTATGTAGATGATGTAGCGCGGGCCGCGGTTATGGGTGTGCTGGGTGATGCTAAGGGTATCTATGAGCTTGGCGGTCCTGTCACGATGAGCTTTCGCGAGCTGATGGGGTTGATGCTGGATGTGATCCGCCGCCGCCGTTTGATCCTGAATATTCCATTCTTTGCCGCCCGTTTCATGGCGTTCGGTTTTGACATGTTGCAGGCGGTCACTCTCGGGTTGGTCAAAAACGGCATGATTACACGTGATCAGGTAAGGAATCTGCGCCGCGATAATATTGTGGCAGAAGATGCGCAGGGCTTTGACGCGTTGGGTATCGAGCCTGTTGCGATGGTGTCTGTGTTGCCCGATTACCTTTGGCGGTTCCGCCCCTCGGGGCAGTACGATGCGATCAAGGAATCAGCGCAGAACCTGCGCAGCTAGGCATAGGCCAGCCACAGCAGGAAGCTACCAAAGATCACGCGGTAAATTACATAAGGTGTGAAGCTGACCGATTGGAGCAGTTTCATCATCAGCACCAGTGCGCAAAGGGCTGCGGCAAATGACATAACCGCTACAATTGCGATGCTGCCGAGGATGTCAGGCGTCCCGATCACATCAAGGCTGAGCAAAGCGGCGGATGCGATAATTGTCGGGATCGACATCAGCATCGAAAGGCGAGCCGCGTCAGAGCGGTTGTATCCCAGCGTACGCGCCGCTGTGATGGTAGTGCCCGATCGTGACGTACCCGGAATGAGCGCGATACACTGCCACAGCCCCATGGTGATCGCGTGTTTCAGTGTCCACTGTTCCGCGGTGCGGGTGACGGGGCCTTTCTGGTCAGCCCAGTAAAGGACAATGCCAAAGATCAGCATGCTCCACCCGATGACGGCGATGCCGCGCATCATGTCAGCCAGACCTGTAACCTTGAGGATCAGTCCTGCGATGATCACGGGAATGGTCGCGACTAGTAGGCAGAGCGCGAGAAAAGCGCCCTTTGTATCTATCTTGCCCCGCACGAGGCGCAGAGTGCCAGCGAGGGCGAGACGCACATCGGACCAGAAATAGAGAATGACTGCGAGCAGTGTGCCGACGTGTGCCGCGACATCGATGACCTGCCCTTGATCCTGTTGCCCTGAAAGCTGCGGGAGAAGGATCAGGTGGCCAGACGAGCTGACAGGGAGAAATTCGGTAACGCCTTGGATCAACGCAACAAGCAGGAGGTAGAATGTGGTCATCAGTGCATCCGTTGATTCGTTTTGGGCAAGATAGAGGTCTGGAAAATAGTGGGAAGAGTATATATAGAACCGTATCGGACCTAATATTTGCACGATAACTTCCATCGAACAATCTAAGTCGCCAGAAAAGTCTATATAGGTCAGTATTGCTGACTTTTATAATATTTGTACCTGCGCTATCTGGTTGTCTCAAAGTGAAGTAAGGATCGTGCGCCATGGCCAAGCAACCAATGTTGAAGTTTACGCAAGTTGAACGGGACATGCCCGAGAAACGTCCGCCAAACCTGCGTAAGGAAGACTTTAACGAGATCTACGCCGAATACGCGGATGCGAAGGCCAAAGAGCAGTCCAGCCGTTGTAGCCAATGCGGTGTGCCCTATTGCCAGACGCATTGCCCACTGCATAACAACATTCCCGACTGGCTGCGCCTGACCGCCGAGGGGCGTTTGCAGGAAGCTTATGAGGTCTCCCAAGCGACCAACACCTTCCCCGAGATTTGTGGACGCATCTGTCCGCAGGACCGCCTTTGCGAAGGGAATTGTGTGATTGAATCCTCCGGCCACGGTACTGTGACGATTGGGTCGGTCGAGAAGTATATCACTGACACTGCGTGGGAGCAGGGTTGGGTCAAGCCCATCGTCGCAAACCAGGAGCGTACGGAGAGCGTGGGCATCATCGGCGCAGGGCCCGGTGGCTTGGCAGCGGCGGATTTCCTGCGCCGCGCCGGCGTGCAGGTCACCGTCTATGACCGCTATGACCGTGCGGGCGGGTTGATGACCTATGGCATCCCCGGTTTCAAGCTGGAGAAGGATGTGGTTATGCGCCGCAATGCGCAGCTTGAAGAGGGCGGGGTCACCTTCAAGCTCAATTGTGCGGTGGGTGAGGACATCAGCTTTGACGAAATTCGAAAAGCCCATGATGCGGTGATTATCGCCACGGGCGTCTACAAGAGCCGCGATCTGGCTGCTCCTGGTGTGGGAGCGCAAGGCGTTGTACGGGCGATTGATTTCCTGACCGTAAGTAACAAGAAAAGCTTCGGCGATGATGTGCCCGAGTTCACGGATGGTACGCTCAATGCAGAAGGCAAGCGCGTTGTCGTGATCGGCGGGGGCGACACGGCAATGGACTGTGTGCGCACCTCGATCCGTCAGGGCGCGACATCTGTGAAGTGCCTTTATCGCCGCGACCGTGACAACATGCCCGGCTCCCAGCGTGAGGTGGCCAATGCCGAGGAAGAGGGCGTTGTGTTTGAGTGGTTGAGCGCGCCCAAGGGCTTCACGGGAGAGCCTGTGACAGGCGTGATGGTGCAAAAGATGCGGCTTGGTCTGCCTGATGCGACAGGCCGCCAAGCGCCTGAATTGATCGAAGGCTCCGACTATGTCGAAGAGGCCGATCTGGTGATCATGGCACTTGGCTTTGAGGCCGAGGACCTGCCGACGCTTTGGGACTGTCCCGACTTGCCCGTTAACCGCTGGGGCACGGTAAAAGCCGATTATATCTCTGGTCGGACCGAGGCAGAGAACGTGTTCGCTGTAGGCGATATCGTACGCGGTGCTTCATTGGTTGTCTGGGCGATCAAGGATGGCCGCGATTGCGCCGAGGCGATCATCGAGCAGTTCAATGGCGCTGCCGCCGTGGCAGCGGAGTAATTGTATGCGCGCCCAACCTTTGCCATTCCGCGTGGGCGGGGGACCTGCATGAGCAAGCCCCGGTTGAACATACGGCAGACTGAGCAGAGTGATCTGCTTTGGACGTGGGAGCATGACGGCTCCAACGATACCCTTGTTGTGTGTTTTTCTGGCATCGGCAAAAATACGGACCCTGAGCCCGTGCTCAATTTTGCTTCTTCTGCAACGCAGGGGGGCAGGAACAGCGTTCTCTATATTGCTGATCCGCAGCGCACATGGCTCAACGCCGAAGGGCTGGTTGAGGCAATCGTTGGGCAGGCGTTGCGCAAGGCAAAAGAGGTTGGTGCGACGCGGATTGTTACGCTAGGCCATTCGATGGGCGGTTTTAGCGCCTTGGTCATCGCGGGTATGTTGGATGCGGAAGTCGCGATTGCCTTCTCTCCGCAGCTGTCAATTGATCCAGCTGTGGTCCCAAGTGAGAACCGCTGGACCGAGCACCGCAGCAAGATAACGGATATCAATATCTCGAATGCGGCCGATTATATGAACGAGAGCTGTGCCTACTATGTCTTTTTCGGCACCCATCAGCGCGAGCAGCCGCAGCGCAGACACTTGCCCCAAGGGGACAACGTCAAACTGTTTATGATACCGGGGATTAACCACAATTCGCCCCAGCGGATTAGAAAAGCAGGCATCTTGGGCAGTGTTATTGGTCTTGCCGCGCAAAAGCGGACGCACCGTTTGCGTCTCGAGATGCAGGCGGCGTTCGGGGAGCAAAGCCAGATCGCACCCGAGGAGATGCCTGTGGCTGTGCGTCCTTTCCTCAAAAGGACAGTATCATGAGCGTCGACCTCAAAGGCCAGTGTTTGTGCGGGGCGGTGCAGGTGACCGCCAGCGTGGATAACCCGCGCCTTCGGGCCTGCCATTGTGACATGTGCCGCCGGCATACATCGGGCGCGTTTTTCTCGCTTGAAACTGTGGCGGGGAGCATCACCGTTACGGGGCCTGCGCAGAGCTACAAATCGTCCGACTGGGCGGAGCGGGGGTTTTGCGGGACCTGCGGATCGACGCTTTGGTACGGAATGCAGCACGACGGTAGCCGCAATCTGGCGGCGGGCCTGTTCGAGAATGCGGGGGGTGGAATCCTCAAAGTAGAGTTTTTCGCGGACAAATGTCCGCAGGGGTATGCCCTGTCGGGTGACCAGAAGAAAATGACAACCACAGAGACAATTGCATTGTTTGCACCACAAGATGGAGACGCCAAATGACCAAATATGATGACGCATGGGTAGCCCGTGAAGAAGCCAAGCGCGCGTTTATGGCCGAGAAAGGTTTGTACTCCGCCGAGGAGGAGCATTCATCCTGTGGTGTGGGCCTTGTGGTCAACATCGATGGCACGCGCTCGCGCGAAGTGGTCGAGAACGGGATTAAGGCGCTCAAGGCGATCTGGCACCGTGGTGCGGTTGATGCCGACGGCAAGACGGGCGATGGCGCTGGCATCCACGTGCAAATCCCCGTCCCGTTTTTCTATGACCAAGTCGAGCGGACAGGTCACAAGCCTCGCAAGGATGAGATGATCGCCGTAGGACAGGTGTTTTTGCCGCGCACCAATTTTGGCGCACAAGAGACTTGCCGCACGATTGTGGAGACCGAAGTGCTGCGCATGGGGTACTACATCTATGGCTGGCGCCATGTACCTGTGAAGGTCGAATGTCTTGGTGAGAAGGCCAACGCGACACGCCCAGAGATCGAACAGATCCTGATCTCCAATGCCAAGGGTGTGGATGAGGAGACGTTCGAGCGTGAACTCTATGTGATCCGCCGCCGCATCGAAAAGGCGGCCATTGCCGCACAGGTGCCCGCGCTCTATATCGCGTCGCTGTCGTGCCGTTCCATCATCTACAAAGGTATGATGCTGGCCGAGCAGGTTGCGGAGTTCTATCCCGACCTGATGGACGAGCGGTTCGAGAGTGCATTTGCAATCTATCACCAGCGTTATTCCACGAATACCTTCCCGCAGTGGTGGCTGGCCCAGCCGTTCCGCATGCTGGCCCATAACGGTGAGATCAACACGCTCAAGGGTAACCTTGGCTGGATGAAGAGCCACGAAATCCGCATGGCGTCCTCGGCGTTTGGCGATATGGCCGAAGATATCAAGCCAATCGTCGCAGCAGGATCGTCGGATTCCGCTGCATTAGACTCTGTTTTCGAGGTGCTGGTGCGGGCGGGACGCTCTGCGCCGATGGCAAAGACAATGTTGGTCCCGGAAAGCTGGTCCAAGCAAGCGATTGAGTTGCCGCAGGCGTGGCGCGACATGTATTCCTACTGCAATTCCGTAATGGAGCCTTGGGATGGTCCTGCGGCACTGGCGATGACCGATGGCCGCTGGGTCTGTGCAGGACTGGACCGCAACGGCCTGCGCCCGATGCGTTATGTCGTGACTGCGGACGGGATGATCATTGCAGGCTCCGAAGCAGGCATGGTGCCGCTCAATGAGGCCAATGTCGTGCGCAAAGGCGCGCTGGGGCCGGGGCAGTTGCTGGCCGTGGATATGGCTGAGGGCAAGCTTTATGGCGATACCGAGATGAAGGACAAGCTGGCCGCTGCACGGCCGTTTGGTGAATGGGTCGGAAAGATCAACGAGCTCGACGATGCGCTCGCTGGTGTGACTGAGAAACCGCTGTTCGAGGGTAATGAACTGCGCCGCCGTCAGGTTGCTGCGGGGTATACCATTGAGGAGCTAGAGCAGATCCTTGCGCCCATGGCGGAGGACGGCAAGGAGACGCTGGCCTCTATGGGGGATGATACGCCCTCGGCTGTGCTGTCGAACAAGTACCGTCCGCTCTCGCATTTCTTCCGCCAGAACTTTTCTCAGGTGACCAACCCGCCGATCGACAGCTTGCGTGAATTCCGCGTGATGAGCCTTAAGACGCGTTTCGGGAACCTCAAGAACGTGCTGGACGAATCCAGCAGCCAGACGGAGATTCTGGTGCTGGACAGCCCATTTGTCGGCAATGCGCAGTTCGAAGAGTTGATGACGCATTTCAATGCGGAGCGTGTGGATATCGACTGTACCTTTGCCAAGGGCGCGAGCCTGAACGCCGAGTTGGGCCGTATCCGTGCAGAGGTAGAGGATGCCGTGCGTTCGGGCGCGGGGCATATCGTGCTGACGGACCAACATAGCGGCGCGGACCGTGTGGCGATGCCGATGATCTTGGCAACGAGTGCCGTCCATTCCCATCTGACGCGCAACGGGTTGCGCACCTTCTGCTCGCTCAACGTGCGCTCTGCTGAATGTATTGATCCGCATTACTTTGCCGTCCTCATCGGCTGTGGTGCGACAGTTGTGAATGCTTATCTGGCAGAGGATTCTCTGGCAGACCGCATTGGTCGTGGCCTGCTGGACGTAGACCTTACAGCCGCAATTGCCCGCTACCGTGAGGCGATTGATCAGGGCTTGCTCAAGATCATGGCGAAGATGGGAATCTCAGTGGTGTCTTCCTATCGCGGTGGTCTGAATTTCGAGGCCGTGGGCTTGTCCCGCGCCATGTGCGCAGAGTATTTCCCAGGCATGACCAGCCGCATCAGTGGGATCGGTATCACAGGTATCCAGCGCAAGGTGGAAGAAGTGCATGCTCAAGGTTGGGGTGGCAATGATACGGTCATGCCCATCGGTGGCTTCTACAAGTCCCGCAAAAGCGGTGAGACCCACGCGTGGGAGGCGACCTCCATGCACATGATGCAGGCGGCGTGTAACCGTGCCTCCTATGAGATGTGGAAGCAGTATTCGGCCAAGATGCAAAGCAACCCGCCGATACATCTTCGCGATCTGCTGGAGCTGAAAAAGCTGGGTGATGCGATCCCGATTGAGGAGGTGGAGAGCATCACCGCCATTCGCAAACGCTTCGTCACGCCGGGCATGTCCTTGGGCGCGCTCAGCCCCGAGGCGCATAAGACGCTGAACGTCGCGATGAACCGTATCGGTGCCAAGTCGGACAGTGGCGAGGGCGGCGAAGACCCCGCGCATTTCCACCCCGAGCCGAACGGCGACAACCCGTCTGCGAAGATCAAGCAGGTTGCCTCGGGACGCTTTGGTGTAACGGCGGAATACCTCAACCAGTGTGAAGAGCTGGAAATCAAGGTCGCTCAGGGTGCCAAGCCCGGTGAGGGTGGGCAATTGCCTGGCATGAAGGTGACGGAGCTGATTGCACGGCTGCGCCACTCAACGCCCGGTGTGACGCTGATCTCACCGCCGCCGCACCATGACATCTATTCCATCGAGGATCTGGCCCAGCTGATTTACGATCTCAAGCAGATTAATCCGCGCTGTAAGGTGACGGTAAAGCTCGTAGCCTCCAGCGGTGTTGGTACGATTGCAGCGGGTGTGGCAAAGGCCAAGGCTGATGTGATCCTGATCTCGGGTCACAACGGTGGCACGGGTGCTTCGCCTGCGACTTCCATCAAATACGCAGGTCTGCCGTGGGAGATGGGTTTGACGGAGGCGCATCAGGTTCTTTCCATGAACAACCTGCGCGACCGTGTGACCCTGCGGACCGATGGTGGCCTGCGCACAGGACGTGACATTGTCATGGCCGCGATGCTGGGCGCCGAGGAGTACGGCATCGGCACAGCAGCACTGATCGCGATGGGCTGTATTATGGTGCGCCAGTGCCAGAGCAACACCTGCCCCGTGGGCGTGTGTACGCAAGATGATGAGCTGCGCGCCAAGTTCACAGGCAATGCGGATAAGGTCGTGAACCTAATCACCTTCTATGCGACCGAAGTGCGTGAAATCCTTGCATCCATCGGGGCACGTAGTCTGGACGATGTGATCGGCCGTGCCGATCTTCTGACGCAGGTCTCGCGTGGTTCCGCACATCTGGATGATCTGGACCTGAACCCGCTGCTCATCAGCGTGGATTCCGAGAAAGGTACAGTTTATGACCGCGCCAAGCCGCGCAATGCTGTGCCTGACACACTGGACGCGCAGATCGTCAAGGATGCGGTGCGCTTCCTCGAGGATGGTGAGAAGATGCAGTTGAGCTATGCTGTGCAGAACACGCATCGTTCTGTCGGAACGCGCACGTCGAGCCATATCGTCAAAAGCTTTGGCATGCGGAACGAATTGCAGGCGGACCATCTGACCGTGAACCTTGCAGGCTCTGCTGGGCAATCCTTGGGGGCCTTCGCGGCGCCGGGTCTGAAGCTGGTCGTGGCGGGTGATGCCAACGACTATGTCGGCAAAGGTCTCTCAGGGGGTACAGTAGTTGTGCGGCCTGCGATGAACTCTCCGATTGTGGCGTCAGAGAACACAATCATCGGCAATACTGTTCTCTATGGCGCAACAGACGGCTACCTATTTGCCGCTGGTCGCGCGGGGGAGCGTTTTGCTGTGCGCAACTCTGGCGCGCAAGTTGTGATCGAGGGGTGTGGCTCCAACGGGTGTGAATACATGACCGGTGGTGTTGCTGTCATTCTGGGCGAGATCGGTGCCAACTTTGGTGCAGGTATGACTGGCGGGATGGCGTATCTATATGATCCTGATGGGCAAGCTGCGGATATGATGAACCATGAAACATTGGTGCATTGCCCTGTTAAGACAGCGCATTGGGAAGATCAGCTTAAAGGGTTGATCGAACGCCATGTGGCCGAGACAGACAGCCGCAAGGCCCGCGATATCCTGCAGCATTGGGAGTTGGAAAAGGTGAATTTTGTGCAGGTCTGCCCGAAAGAAATGCTTACCCGTATCCCTGCGCCGCTGGGCATTGAGGAACAGTCTATTCCCGCCGAATAGACCTGAAAATAGATTGTGTCAGCGATTGAAACAGTTTGTTTCGCTGACACAATATGACCCTTTTTGGAAACAATAAGCGTCTAATTGTCGGCAAATTTGACGCGCATCTTGGGCTTAGTCACAGCCAAGGATGCGCGTCATGCCAATCTACAAGGACCAGTATTTCACCATAGATCCGGGGAATCCGCCCGGGTTTGGAACGTCGTTGACCGTTGAGCGGGGCGAATTCAACGACAATAACAACAACGGTCAGATCAACTCGGGCGCTGCTGCGGGTGATACTTTTAACGGGATCGCGATCACGGCTGTTTGGCGCAATGATAGCATTACCATCAACGTGCCGGGTGTGGGAAATGTCACCTATACAGGCGTTACTCTGTATCTGGCAGGCGGGAACCCTGCGGTTTTCACACCGAATGACGGGCAGGCATTGCAGGACGGGACCTTCGTCTCCAGCACGTTTGTTTTTACCAGTACTAACATGCCTGTTGGCACCTTTGGGCCAACTTGTTTCACGCGTGGCGCGCAGATCGAAATGGCGCAAGGAACGCGTAGCGTTGAGGACATCGGCGAAGGCGATCTGGTAATGACGATGGATCACGGGCCGCGGCCTGTGCGCTTTGTCCTGCGCCAAGAGGTTCGCGCCCACGGAAAATTTGCACCGATCCTGTTTGAGGCAGGGAGCATCGGCAATGATCGTCCCTTTATGGTGTCACCCGAGCATCGGATGTTGGTAAGTGACTGGCGCGCGCAATTGTTGTCGGGGTGTGATGATTTGTTGATCGCGGCGAAAAGTCTGGTCAACGGTAATACCGTTCGGATCGTCGAAGGAGGGGTGGTCGAATACATCCATCTCGTTTTCGATGAGCATCAGATCATTTTCGCCGATGGCTGTCCCTCCGAGAGTTGCATGCCCGATAGTGGATTGGCCGAGCAGGAGGATGCGCAGCGTGCCGAGCTGCTTACTCTGTTTCCGGGCCTTTCGGACATTAAAACCAGCACATTCGCAGCGCGCAGAATTGCAAAGCGAGCCGAAGCGACCTGTTTGAGAGCCGCATGATAGCGTTGAGACATCTTAAGTGGAGAAACTTATGACACATACACTTTCATCCCCGCGGTTCTTTTTCGCACTCTGCGGTATGGTTTTGCTGAACAGTTGTGCGGGTTTCGCTTAAGAATTCGCCCGTACCATTAGAGGCACGCGACCTTGCGCATGTTGTCCTCTCGGGGAAACGAGCGTTCACAACGGTGTAGCCCGCCGCTATAGCTGATCCATGGCAAAGCGAAGCACAAAAACCAAACCCAAGGCCCCGCGGAAGGCGAAAGCCGCTGTTAAGGTGACGCTGCATGACCGTTTGCGGCGGTTGCTCTTGCGCAGCATAGCGTTTGTATTTCTTGTGCTCGTTGCGGCAGTCCTGTTGGGCCGCGTCGTGAATCCGCCTACCACTGCTTACATGCTTGGTGAATCCTATCGGTTGGACGGGGTAGACCACGAATGGGTGCCATTAGAGCTTATTTCTCCTGTCATGGCGCGGTCCGTTGTGGCGGCAGAAGACGCGAATTTCTGCGAGCATTGGGGTTTTGATGTGCGGGCGATCAAATTGGCGATTGCTGAAGGATCCAACCGCGGTGCCTCTACCTTAAGCCAGCAGACGGTCAAGAATGTCTATCTTTGGCACGGACGCACCTATGTGAGAAAGGCGTTGGAGGCAGGGATTACCCCGTTAGTTGAGGCAATTTGGCCCAAGCGGCGTATTTTGGAAGTTTATCTGAATGTCGCTGAATTTGATGAAGGTGTGTTTGGTGTAGAAGCGGCAGCGCGGCATTATTTTGACGTAGGGCCAGAGGCGTTGAGCGCACAGCAGGCTGCACAGCTGGCTGCCGTGCTCCCTTCCCCCAAGAAGCGTAGTGCATCGCGACCAACGGCATATTTGAAACGACGGGCAGCGCAAATCCGCTCGGGCGCCGCAACGATCGAGGCGGACGGACGCGCGGATTGTTTCGAGAGTTGAATAATCGCCCGCTACAAGGCATCTAGGGTGGGCAACCAGATATGGATTCCACATGGCGCGCCTGTTTCACGTTCCCCTCTCGCCCTATTGTCGCAAAGTACGGCTGAGTCTTGCGGAAAAGAAGATCGAGGTCGAGTTGGTCGAGGAGCGGTATTGGGAGCAAGATCCCGACTTTCTGCGCCGCAACCCGGCAGGGAAAGTGCCCGTGCTGCGCCTAGACGGGATTATGATGGCCGAAAGCGCAGCGATTTGCGAATACATCGAAGAGACGCGGCCCGAGCCCTCTCTGCTGCCTTCCGATCCCGTGCAAAAGCTTGAAGTGCGGCGGTTGGTGAGCTGGTTTGACGACAAGTTTCACCACGAAGTCACTTCGAAGCTGCTGTACGAGCGGGTGAACAAGAAGATGATGAAAACGGGCTACCCAGACAGCAAGAACGTGAAGGCAGGCGCGAAGGCAATCAAGTTTCATTTGGGTTATATGACGTGGTTGCTCGATCAGCGGCGTTGGCTGGCGGGGGATGTGATGACGCTGGCGGACTTTGCAGCGGCGGCGCACCTGTCCTCGCTGGATTATATCTCGGATGTGGATTGGAACAGCTGTCCTGACGTGAAGGACTGGTACGCCAAGATCAAATCGCGGCCTGCATTCCGATCAATTTTGGCGGATCAGGTGTCAGGTTTCCCGACACATGCGCATTATAGCGATCTGGATTTTTGATTTTCTGCCTTTGCGCAGGCCGATGGTTCGGGAATTGAGTTTAAGGGAAAAATGAAGAAATGAACCTGAAGCAGAGATTGGTTCAGGAGGCATTGGATGCGGGGTTTGTGGCGTGCCGTGTGTGCAGGCCCGATGCAGTGCCTGAGGTGCCCGAGCGTTTGGGCGCGTTTCTGGCTGAAGGCTTCCACGGACAGATGGGATGGATGGAGGAGCGCGTGACGTGGCGTGGGGATCCCTCCGTTTTGTGGCCAGAGGCGAAGTCGGTGATCATGTTGGCGGAGAGTTATGCGCCCGAGTATAATCCTTTGGCCGTGTTGGAGAAGTCCGATCTTGGGGCAGTCTCATGCTATGCGAAGGGGCGTGACTACCACGATGTGGTCAAGAAGCGGCTCAAGCGGTTGGCGCGGTGGTTGATCGCGCAAGAGCCCTGCGAGGTGAAGGTGTTCGTCGACACGGCCCCTGTACCTGAGAAGGCATTAGCGCAGGCGGCGGGCCTTGGCTGGCAGGGCAAGCATACCAATGTGGTGAGCCGTGATTGGGGCAATTGGGCCTTTTTAGGGTCTGTTTTTACAACACTTGAACTGGAGCCGGACGCGCCCGAGAGGGATCATTGCGGCAGTTGCACGGCGTGCCAGGATGTTTGCCCTACGGACGCGTTTCCCGCGCCATATCGCCTCGATGCGCGGCGGTGCATCTCGTATTTGACGATTGAGCATAAAGGGCCCGTTGAAGAAGATCTGCGGGGAAAGCTGGGCAATCACATTTATGGCTGTGATGATTGTCTGGCGGTGTGTCCGTGGAACAAGTTTGCCGTCGCGGCGAGCGACATTCGGTATCATGGCAGTGCTGGTGGGACGTTGGCGGAATTGGTGGTTCTGGACGATGCGGCGTTTCGGTCAAGGTTCTCAGGCTCTCCGATCAAGCGGATCGGTCGGGACCGTTTTGTGCGCAATGTGCTGTATGCGATCGGCAACTCTGGCGAAGCGGCGTTGTGCGATGCGGCGCGCGGATTGTGCAATGATCCAGATGCAACCGTGGCAGACGCTGCGCGCTGGGCTGTGGCGCGATTGGCTGATCTGTGACGCGAATGGCGCTGGACCGCTTATGGTTTTGCGGTAGTGAATTCCAAAGAGCTATGAGGAGAGACACGTGGCATTGCTTTTGGGAGTGGATACCGGTGGGACCTACACGGATGCTGTGATCCTGCGAGACGAGCAGGAGGTAATTGCGAGCGCCAAGGCGCTGACCACGCGGCATGATCTGGCGATTGGTGTCGGCGGCGCGGTGCGAGCGGTTCTGGCGCAATCAGGAGTTGCGGCGGCGGATATCTCCTTGGCCTCACTCTCAACGACACTGGCGACCAATGCGTTGGTTGAGGGGCAGGGCGGGCGCGTTGCACTGGTCTTTATCGGCTTCAAAGAACGCGATCTGGAAGCGCACGGGCTGCTTGGGGCGCTGAAGGGCGATCCTCATGTCGTGTTGGCAGGGGGGCATAATCACGCTGGCGGGGAGGCCTCTCCTTTCGATGAGGTTGGATTGCGGCAGTTTCTTCAAGTTCACGGCACGCAGGTAGGCGGGTTTGCGGTGGCCTCGCAGTTTGCAACTCGCAACCCTGCGCATGAATTGCGGGCGATGGAGATCATTGCGCAGATGACGGGGCGGGCCGTGTCGGCCTCGCACCAGTTGTCGGCAAAGCTGAATGGGCCAAAGCGCGCCATGACGGCGGTCCTCAATGCGCGGTTGATCGGGATGATTGACCGGCTCATCGGGCGGGCAGAGGATACGCTGGTTGAGTTGGGGATCACTGCGCCGCTGATGGTGGTGCGGGGGGACGGCGCCCTGATCTCGAGCACGCAGGCGCGGGAGCGGCCGATCGAGACGATCCTGAGCGGGCCTGCGGCCTCGATCGTGGGGGCGCGCTGGATGACGGGGGCCGATTTGGCACTGGTGTCAGACATTGGCGGTACGACGACTGATGTAGCGCTGCTCAAGGATGGGCGGCCTGCGATTGATCCTGCGGGCGCACAAGTTGGGCCATACCGCACGATGGTCGAGGCGGTAGCGATGCGCACAACGGGCCTTGGCGGGGACAGCGAGGTGCACTTTGTGACCGAAGGGTTGCAGGGCGGGGTGACGCTGGGGCCTCGGCGAGTGTTGCCGATCTCCTTGGTTGCGGTGGATGCGCCTGATGTTGTTCATGCGGCGCTTGATGCGCAGTTGCGCGCCACGTTGCCCGGTGAGCATGACGGTAGATTTGTGCGGGCTGTAGCCGGCCAGACGGTGGAGGGGATCTCCGAGCGTGAAGCGGGTTTGCTGGGGCGCATTGGCGCGGCATTACATCCGCTGGGCCAAGTGTTGCAATCACGTATGGAGGCGAGCGCGCTGGTGCGGTTGGTGGAGCGTGGGCTGGTGCAGATGGCGGGGGTCACGCCGTCAGATGCCAGTCATGTTCTGGGGCTTGCCGATGCGTGGGATGCAGAAGCGGCGGGCAAGGCACTTGCGTTGTTCGGGCGGAGGCGGACGGGTGCGGGCGAGCGCCTTGCGACAGAGCCAGAGATGCTGGCGGACATGATCATCCAGCAATTGCAACACCAGACAGGTTTGGCCTTGTTAGAGACTGCATTTGCCGAAGAAGACAGAGAATTTGATGAGGCGCCGAGCATTCTTGCGCGCCATGCGTTGATGCAGCGCGGATTAGGCGGACACCGTGGTTTGGTGAAGCTGGAGACGGGACTTTCTGTGCCTGTGATCGGGCTGGGTGCTTCCGCCAAGACGTATTACCCCAAGGTGGGCCGGCTGTTGGGCTGCGAGATGATCCTGCCTGAACATGCGGGCGTGGCCAATGCGATTGGAGCGGTGGTCGGGCGCGTGACCATGCGGGAGGCAGGTACGGTAACAAGCCCTAGCGAGGGAAAGTTTCGCGTGCATGTCGGCGCGGAACCTGAGGATTTTAGAACTTCGGAGGCGGCGCTAGGGCGGCTTGAAGACGTTCTGCGCGCGCATGCAGTAGCGGCGGCGGAAGCGGCAGGGGCCGCAGATATTACCGTGAATGTGGTGCGCGATATCCGCGTGGCCGAGATCGAGAGCCGTGAAGTGTTTGTGGAAGCAGAAATCACGGTCGAGGCGTCAGGGCGTCCACGGGTAGCAGTTTAAGAGGCTGCCCGCGGGTGCAGGCAGCCTGATCGATTATTCTGCCATTGCGCGTTTGGGTAGGACCCAATCGGGGCGCGGGAAGTGGCAAGTGTAGCCGTTTGGAATACGCTCGAGATAGTCCTGATGCTCTGGCTCCGCTTCCCAGAAGTCCGAGACAGGTTCGACTTCGGTGACGACTTTGCCCGGCCAGATGCCTGAAGCTTCGATGTCGGCGATGGTGTCGAGCGCGACAGCCTTTTGTGTCTCGTCCTCGTAGTAAATTGCGGAGCGATAGCTCATCCCGCGGTCATTTCCCTGGCGATTGACCGTGGTCGGGTCATGGATCTGGAAGAACAGTTCCAACAGTTCGCGGTAGCTGAGCTGGTCAGGGTCAAAGACAACCTCGATCGCCTCGGCATGGGTTCCGTGGTCGCGGTAAGTGGCGTTGGGGACATCGCCGCCTGAATAGCCGACGCGGGTACTTACCACGCCTTTACGTTTGCGGATGAGGTCCTGCATGCCCCAGAAACACCCTCCTGCCAGTACTGATCGTTCGGTCATGCGACGTCCTCCACTTGATTAATGTATTTGCCGTATCCTTCGGCCTCCATATCGTCGCGATGGATGAACCGCAGCGACGCTGAATTGATGCAATAGCGCAGGCCGCCACGGTCACGTGGGCCATCGGGGAACACGTGGCCAAGGTGGCTGTCGCCATTGGCGCTGCGCACTTCGGTGCGGACCATGCCGAGGCTATGATCCTCAAGCTCGACGACATTATCGATGGCTTTGGTAAAGCTGGGCCAGCCGCAGCCACTCTCGTATTTATCGGCCGAGGCAAACAGTGGCTCGCCCGAGACGATGTCCACGTAAATGCCAGGCTCTTTATTATCCAAAAGCTTGCCGGTGCCGGGGCGTTCTGTGCCACTTTCCTGCGTCACATAAAATTCTTCGGGTGAGAGGGTCGCGATGACATCGGGATTTTTGGTGTACTCGGACATATGGCTCTCCTTGCGCTGGTGTCGCTCTATTAGATGGGGCTTTTGCGCAAAAATCAAAGGGGGGCAATGGAAACCGCAATTGTTTGTGAACTTGTCGCGGGTTTGGCGCGTAGGGTCTGCAGGAGGATAATACATGCGGCTGATACTTGGACTGGTTTTAAGCGTTTGGGCGGGTGTGGCCATGGCCGCTCCGCGAGATGCGGTGTTCGCGTCTATTGACGGAGGCGAGATCAGGCTGAGTGAGTTTGCAGGCCAGCCGATCCTGGTCGTCAACACGGCCTCGCAATGTGGATTCACCTACCAGTATGACGGTTTGCAGGCAGTATATGACCGCTACCGCGCACGCGGCTTGGTTGTTCTGGCGGTGCCTTCGGACGACTTTAATCAGGAATTGGACAGCGCTGCCGAGGTGAAGGAATTTTGCGAGATAAATTTCAATCTCACCCTCCCGATGAGTGATATGACCCATGTGCGCGGCGGGCAGGCGCATGAGTTCTACAAGGCGGTGCGCGATCAGACGGGGTTCGAGCCGCGCTGGAACTTCAACAAGGTACTCATTGGTCCGCAGGGCGATGTGGTTGGCACATGGGGTTCCACTGCGCGGCCCGATCGTGGCGTGATCCGCAAGGAAATTGAGCGGTTGCTGGACTAGGCTGCGCGTTGGCGCGAGAGCTGCACAGCAAGAATGCCAGCGGCGATGATTACCACCCCGACAATATCTCGCGGGCCAAGCTCCTCGCCCAGCAGAAGGGCAGCGATTGCGACACCGAAGAACGGATTGAGGAAGTGGAAGGTCGCCGCGCGCGTAGCGCCAATGCGCCCGACAAGCAGGAACCAGACCCAAGTCGCCAGCAACCCCGGTACGAATAAGGTGTAGGCAAAGGCGATGGCCAAGGGCCAGCTGGGATTCAGGCGAGGGGTCTCGAAGGCAATAGTGGCTAGTGTAAGGGCGGCACAGCCGACCAGCATTTGCAGACCCACCACCATCAAGAGGTTTCCGCCAGTGGTTGCACCCCGAACCGTCAGCGTTGCAATGGTGAGGGCCAGCACCCCGACGAAGCAGATAGCAACGCCGATGAGGTCCAGATCATCCGTAAGGCGCGCGCCCATAATCAGGGCCACGCCGCCAAATCCGATAGCCAAGCCGATCACGCCAAGCGGGCTTAACCGTTCGCCCATAAATGCCCATGCTGCCAGTGCCACCATTAGAGGCAGGGTTGAGGCGATGATTGTGGCTAGCGATGCCTCGATCGTTTGCATGGCGACAAAGAACAGACCCAGATAGACGGCATTCTGCAGAATGCCGAAAGCGATTGTTGCCTTCCATTGCGCGCGTGTGAGGCTCCAGCTTTGGCCTAGTGCGCGTGCGATACCGACGCCGATAAGGCCCGAAATGAGATAACGGACGGAAAGAGCGAAAAGCGGCGAAGCATCCGCGACGATAATGCGGGCAGAACTGAAGGCGGACGACCACATGAACGCGAAGGCGAAACCCAGAGCGATTGCGCGCATGTCCATTTGTGTGAGCCCTTCTCTTGTCCGCCAAGTAGTGGCGTCAAACGACGCAGCGCGCAAGCGCGGCCTGTGACGCCTCAATGGAAAAGGGCCGCCCAAACGGGCGACCCTCTCTAACCAGTCAGCAGTGTGCCGGACTTAGCCGTTCACGCTGTCTTTTAGCGCTTTGGCGATGGTCATTTTGACAACTTTGTCCGCGTCTTTCTTGAACTGCTCGCCCGTTGCGGGGTTGCGCACCATACGCTCGGGACGCTCACGGCAATAAATTTTGCCAACGCCAGGAAGTGTCACAGCGCCGCCGCCGGAGACTTCTTTGGTGATCAGACCACATACCGCGTCGAGTGCTGCGCCTGCTGATTTTTTGTCGGTACCCATTTCGTCGGCCAGTGCGGCAACGAGTTGAGTTTTTGTCATTGGTTTAGTTGTCATTTTAATCTCCTCGGGTGCCCGATAATTAGGTCACATGCGCGGAATGTAACGGTATCTTTAAGGTGAACACAACGAATACTGGTGGAATTTCCTAGGAAATATGCTGTTTTCTTGCTTTTTGAGGGGTTGAGGCCGCCTAGAGAAAGGCGGTTTCGTCAAATGAGCGCAGTTTCCTGCTGTGGATGCGCTCCAACGGCATCTCGCGTAGCTGCTCCATCGCGCGAATTCCGATCATCAAATGCCGCGATACTTGGGTTTTATAGAAGTCTGACGCCATACCAGGAAGCTTAAGCTCGCCGTGCAGGGGTTTGTCCGAGACGCACAGCAGCGTGCCATAGGGAACGCGGAAGCGGTAGCCATTGGCAGCGATGGTCGCACTCTCCATATCCAGCGCAACGGCGCGTGACTGGCTGAGGCGCTGCACGGGGCCCGTGTGTTCGCGCAGTTCCCAGTTGCGGTTATCGATGGTGGCGACCGTGCCTGTGCGCATGATGCGTTTGAGGTCGTAACCCTCAAGCCGCGTCACTTGGGCCACTGCCTGTTCCAATGCGATCTGGATTTCGGCCAGTGCGGGTATCGGCACCCAAACGGGTAGATCGTCGTCAAGGACATGATCTTCGCGCAGGTAGGCGTGGGCGAGAACGAAATCGCCCAAGGCCTGTGAATTACGCAGACCCGCGCAATGCCCGACCATCAGCCATGCATGCGGGCGAAGCACGGCGATATGATCCGTTGCGGTTTTGGCATTGCTGGGGCCGACGCCGATGTTGACGAGGGTGATCCCGCCGCCATTCTCGCGCTTGAGGTGATAGGCTGGCATTTGCGGGAGTTTGAGTGGGGTCTCGAGTGGGCCATCTGCGTCCGTGATCTCCTGATTTCCTGTAGAGACGAAAGAGGTGTAGCCGCTGCCCTCATCGGCCAGCATCTCGCGGGCATAGGCCTCGAACTCGGTCACGTAGAACTGGTAGTTGGTAAAGAGGACATGGCACTGGAAGTGCGCAGGGTCAGTGGCGGTATAGTGGGCCAGCCGCGCCAGTGAGTAGTCCACGCGCTGGGCAGTGAACGGCGCGAGGGGGGCGACGCCGTCAGGCGAGACATAGGTGCCATTCACGATGTCATCATTGGTGGTGCTGAGGTCAGGCACATCGAACACATCACGCAGAGTGAAATCGGCAGCGCCGTCTTGGGGGATGGTCATACCGTCCTCGCTGGTCATCGCGAAATGCAGCGGGATCGGCGTCTCCGACGTACCGATATAGACGGGTTGATCGTGGTTTTGCAGCAGCAGGCCGATCTGCTGGATCAGGTAGTTACGAAACAGATCGGGCCGCGTGATCGTGGCCGCATAAGTGCCAGGACCGGAAACGTGACCAAAGCTGAGACGGGTATCGACCTGAGCAAAAGAAGAGGTCGTGAACCGCACCTCGGGATAGAAAGCGCGGATGCGCGTGTCAGGGGCACTATCGCTCATCGCGGTGTTGAAGTGATCGCGCAGGAACTGGATCGCTTGGGTATAGATTTCCGTTAGCCGTTCCACGGCAGCAGTCGCATCGGTAAATGCTTGAGGATTCGCATCCTTCGGGGTGAGGATTTGTGTCATGGATCAATCCTTTGATTTGAACAGGCTGCCAATTTTCTGCATCAGCGTTTCAGAGCTGTCATCATCCTTGAGGTCGAGATCCTCAACGGTGCGCATCAGCTTATCAATATAATCAAGCTCTTCCTGCGTGGGCGGCGGTGTCACCGACGTGAGCCAGCGGTTGAAGGGATCGGTTGTGTCGGGGTCTTGGTAATAGGCAAAGTCGGCTACACCGATCGTATGGGCCGTTGCGGGCATATCGAGGTCAAAGCGTTCTTTGAGAAACCCCTGAAAGGCGGTGGGACCTACGGGGCGCTCCTCCTCGGCAATCTCGTCCATGTCATAGACGCCGTGATAGTCAAAGAATGCCTGCAGCGGTGTGATGTCAGTCTGTTCCAGCGATCCAGGCTCGGGATAGCCCATGGCCAGAAATTGCAGAAAGGCGCGGGGATCGTCGGTAATGATGCCTGTGGTGTCATGGCCCAAATGCACAAACTGCTGCTTGCCGTCCTCGTCCAGCCAGATCGCAGCGCGCCCTCCGTCACCTGCCGTGGTGGCGATCTCGAAAATGCGGTTATCGACGTCTGCATTCGGCGCTGACCAATGTCCCGTATACCGCAAATCTGTTCCACCAAAGGTGACAAAGCTTGCGCCGAAATGGTCGCGCTGCTCGGGCGGGTAGATAGACAGCCAGTGATCCGCTGGTTGACCTGAATCGCGGATGCCAAGCCAGCCTTGATCTTCGAGCCAGTCAAATGTCTCGACCAGCTCTGGTGGGAGCGTCACCCAATCGGGGGCAAGCCTCATCAGGTTTTGAGCAAAGGTTTTCAAGTGTCGGTAAACTCCTTGAGCATGCACATCCACATGCGTGACCTCGCGAACTGCTTGGCGGTCAGGTAGGGCATTGCGGCATCATGTAGGAAAGAAGCTTGTGTCATGGCGCAACATTCCACAGGGTTGGCGCAGGTTCAAGCGGGAGCAGAGCGGATGGACTATGACACTGTTGGCGCAACAGAGTTCGGGGCAAGCTTGAGGGGGATCGGGCTCAACCTCTTGGTGCGCGATGTGGCTGCCCAAGTCGCCTTTTTAGAGAGTGTTTTCGGGATGAAAGCGCATCAGGCGACAGCTGATTTCGCGATTATGCGTTATGGCGATCAAGTGTTTCAGATTCACAGTGACGGGACCTATCATTCCAATCCGCTGCTCGGGTTTTTGCCAGAAACACCTCCGCGCGGGGCGGGGATCGAGATCAGGCTTTATGACAGCGACCCCGAAGCGGCCTGTGCCCGTGCGGAAGACGCGGGCGGTACAATCCTGCAAGAGCCAACGAACAAGCCGCACGGCCTGCGCGAGGCGTATATTCTGTGCGAGAATGGGTACGCTTGGGTGGCAAGTCGTGCAGTGTAGTGTCGTTTTCGGGATGGACGACACTGTTCTGTAGTGGTCGAGTAATGAAGGTAGCAAAGGGACAAATATGAAACCGAACATAGATCACTGGGATGCGCGCGTCGATCTTGCTGCTGCGTTTCGCTGGACAGCACGCCTTGATATGCACGAAGGAGTGGCGAACCATTTCTCGCTGGCGGTGAACGACAGCGGTTCGCAGTTTTTGATGAACCCCAATCAGGCACATTTCGCCCGTATCAAGGCGAGTGATCTTTTGTTGATCGATGCCGATGACCCCGAGACCTACGCAGGCCCCAATGCGCCTGACCCTACGGCGTGGGGGCTACATGGCGGGGTGCATGCGGCGGTGCCTCACGCACGCTGTGTCATGCATGTTCATTCGATATTTGCTACTGTGCTGGCCTGCCTGCAAGACAGCCGCCTGCCGCCGATCGACCAGAACTGCTGTACCTTTTTCAACCGTGTGGTGATTGACGAGGATTATGGTGGACTGGCCTTCGCGGAAGAGGGCGCGCGCTGTGCGGCTCTGCTCACCGATCCGAGGCAAAAAGTGATGGTGATGGGATCGCACGGGGTCATGGTTATCGGCGACACCGTGGCCGAGACATTCAACCGTTTATACTACTTCGAGCGAGCGGCGGAGACGTATATCCGCGCGTTGCAAACAGGTATGCCTCTGCGGCGGATTTCGGACGAGATCGCCGAGAAGACGGCGCAGGAGCTGGAGCAATATCCCGAGCAGGATGCGCGCCACCTCGCTGAGCTTAAGGCGATTTTGGACAATGAAGGGGCGGATTACGCATCATGAGCCGCACCGAGTGGAACCATGCGCCAGAGGGGGCCATCGAAGTCTCGCCCCTGTGGCAATGGCCGCCACGCCCAGCGGCGGTGGCAAAATGGTACGCGGGTGCGTGGTTTCCACTGACGATCAATCTGTGCATTCTTGGGTTGGCATTTCTGAGTTGGGCGCTGTTTAGTCCTACCTTAGAGACTGCTTTAATGCTTGATTGGTGGATGGCGGGCATATGGTTGCGCAATGCGGCGATAATAGCGCTGCTGGCGGGCGGGCTCCATTATTGGTTCCACGTGCGTGCCGCGCAAGGGACCGAGCTGAAGTATGACCCGCGCCCATTTCCGCGCCAAGGGCGGATGTTTTCATTCAGCGACCAGCTCAAGGACAACATGTTCTGGACCATCGCATCAGGTGTGACGGTCTGGAGCCTGTTTGAGGCGCTGGCTTGGTGGGGGATTGCCAACGACTGGCTGCCTAGCACCACATTCGCGCAGACACCTTTTTGGTTCATCGCCTTCTTTTTTCTGATCCCCGTGTGGGAGAGCTTCTATTTCTATTGGATACACCGGTTGCTCCACACCAATGCGCTTTACCACTTTCATGCGTTGCACCACCGGAACACCGATGTGGGTCCGTGGTCAGGTCTGTCGATGCACCCCGTCGAGCATGTAATGTACTTCGGCACGGTGCTGATCCATCTGGTCGTGCCCAGTAGCCCTGTGCATGTGATTTTCCATTTGATGTTCTACGCGCTTCTTGCGGTGACCTCGCATACGGGGTTCGAAGGGCTTCGGATTGGCAATAAAAAGCGCGTGCATCTGGGGAATTTTCATCACCAGCTGCACCACCGCTATTTCGAGGTGAACTACGGCAATCTGGATGTGCCGTGGGACAAGCTGTTCGGGTCGTTTCATGACGGGACGCAGGCCGGCAAAGAGATGATGCGCGAGCGATTGAAGAGCAGGAAAAGAACATGATTTACGGGCTGACCGAAGAACACACAATGATCGCCGACACAGTGCGCAGCTTTGTCGAGAAAGAGATTTATCCCCATGAAGATCTGGTCGAGCGTACAGGCGAAGTGCCCCACGAAATCGCGCAGGAGATCAAGCAAAAGACGATTGATCTGGGGTTCTACGCCTGCAACTTTCCAGAAAGCGTCGGGTGCGCCGGGCTGAACCATCTGGAATTCGCGCTTGTCGAGCGGGAGTTAGGACGCGGGTCGATGGCGCTAAACCACTTCTTCGGGCGACCGCAAAACATCCTGATGGCTTGCGAAGGTGAGCAGATCGAGCGTTATCTCATGCCCGCTGTTCGTGGGGAGAGGATGGATGCGTTGGCCATGACAGAACCGGGTGCGGGTTCGGACGTGAGAGGCATGAAATGCAATGCCGTTCGCGATGGCGGCGATTGGGTTGTGAACGGGACTAAACACTTTATCTCCGGTGCAGACCACGCGGATTTCATCATCGTCTTTATCGCCACGGGTGAGGATCAAACGCCTAAGGGGCCGAAAAAGCGGATTACCGCATTTCTCGTAGATCGCGGTACGCCAGGTTTTACGATCCGCGATGGCTACAAATCTGTGAGCCACCGTGGCTATAAGAATATGATCCTCGATTTTGATGACTGCCGTTTGCCTGATGCGCAAGTATTGGGTGAGGTCGACAGTGGTTTTGACGTTATGAATACGTGGCTATACGCGACCCGCATCACCGTTGCGACGATGAGCGTAGGCCGCGCGCGCCGTGCGTTTGAATTCGCTTTGAACTATGCCGCCAAGCGAGAGCAATTCGGCCAGAAAATAGGGAAGTTTCAGGGTGTCTCGTTCCAGTTGGCTGATATGGTCACAGAGATCGATGCAGCGGATTTGCTGACCTTGGCAGCGGCGGATCGCTTGGACAAAGGCCTGCCTGCCAATCGTGAGATAGCCAGCGCCAAGCTTTATGCAAGTGAGATGCTATCGCGGGTCACGGATGCTGCCATTCAAGTGCACGGGGGCATGGGGCTGATGGATGACTTCCCTCTCGAGCGGTTCTGGCGCGACGCGCGTGTTGAGCGCATTTGGGACGGCACATCAGAGATACAGCGCCATATTATTAGTCGAGAAATGCTTCGGGCGTTGGATGCGTGATACGCTTTCGCTCGTACTTGCCTTTCTTGATGGAAGGGGGCCAGCCCCCAGTTGACCGAAGGCCAACTTCCCCCGGGATATTTCGGACCAAAAGAAACAGGGAAGCTCCGTTGAGAACTTCCCTGATCAAAACAGCATTGCTATTTCTTCTGGTACGGCCATCGGCGTCCCCGCCTGTACCGCAGGTTCAAACTTGCACAAACTTGGTTAAGAGTGGGTTACTTCTTTTGGTTCAAAATATCCTCGCCGAAGGCAAAACTCTCTTTCGTGCAGGGCAACCACAATGAAGCCTGACTTGTTGCGTCTTTTGCGGCCAAAGTCGATTGCGATAATCGGTGGAGGTGCGTGGTGCGCTCAGATCATTCTGCAATCGCGGCGTATGAATTATACAGGCCGGATCGATGTTGTGCATCCGCGCGGTGCTGTAATCGAAGGTGTACAGTCGGTGACCGAGCTTGCCCGACTTCCTTCACCGCCAGATGCAGTCTTTATCGGGGTGAATAGGGTCGCGACGGTTGATGCCGTCAGGTCATTGTCGGCGATGGGTGCCGGTGGTGCTGTCTGTTTTGCTTCTGGGTTTTCCGAGTCAGCAGCAGAAGACGAGACTGGAACGGATTTGCAAGCGGCGCTGGTTGCGGCGGCAGGTGATATGCCCGTCTTGGGCCCAAACTGCTATGGATTTATCAACGCTTTGGATGGAGCACTGTTGTGGCCTGATCAGCATGGTTGCGTTGCTGTGGAGCGGGGAGTCGCCATCCTGACACAGTCGTCCAATATCGCGATCAATCTGTCTATGCAGCAACGCGGCCTACCTATCGCCTATGTTGTGGCGTGCGGGAATATGGCGCAGACGTCGCAAGCGCGCATCGCTGCGGAGTTGCTGGACGATCCGCGTGTAACCGCGATCGGAATGCACATTGAAGGATTTGGTGATCTTTCTGAGTGGCATGCGCTGGCGCTTAAAGCACGGGCCAAGGGTGTGCCGCTCATTGCGCTTAAGGTAGGGCGCTCGGAACAAGCACAACAGGCCGCCGTCTCTCATACCGCTTCGCTGGCAGGGAGTGATGCAGGCGCTCAGGCGCTGTTGGAGCGGTTGGGTATCGGGCGTGTGGACGATCTGCCAACCTTTATTGAAGCGCTGAAGCTGTTGCACATGGTTGGGACGTTGGACGCCCCGACCCTGTCTTCAATCAGTTGTTCAGGAGGCGAGGCGAGCCTTATTGCCGATACAGCCGAAGGGTCTGGCATGGTTTTTCCAGAGCTAACCGACCCTCAGCGTGGCGCTTTAGGAGCAGCACTTGGGCCGATCGTGGCCTTGGGGAACCCGCTCGATTATCACACGTATGTCTGGCGCGATGTCGAGAGGATGACCGCCGCGTGGCTCCCGATGGCCGCAGAGCATATCGGGCTGACGATGATCATTGTGGATTACCCGCACACGGACGCGACCGATTGGGTTTGTGCCACGCAGGCCGCTCTTGCTGTAAGAGCCCAAAGCGGGCGGCCTGTCGCGGTTGTTGCAACTTTGCCCGAGTTGATGCCTGCTGATGTGGCACAGGAGCTTATGGCGGGTGGTGTCATCCCCATGAGCGGGTTGACCGAAGCGATTGCCGCTGCTGCGGTAGCAGCGAAACTGCCGAACGTACAAGTCGAAAGCCTGCTTTTGCCCGGTGCGGATCGTGAAGGTGAACTGGTCAATGAAGCTGCGGCGAAGGCTGCACTTTCGCGGGTCGGGCTGGTCGTGCCCAAGCGAGTAGAGGTCGAGGGCATTGCGCAGTTGGGGGCAGTGGCAAGGACACTTGAGGGGCCCTTGGTTCTGAAGGTCATGGGACTTGCGCATAAGTCCGAAGAAGGCGGTGTGCGCCTTGGGCTGACTGCTGACACGGTGGAAGAAGCGGCGCGTGATATGCCAGAGGGAGTGTATCTGCTTGAGGAGATGATACACGGCGCTGTGGCGGAATTACTCGTCGGGGTGCTTCGTGATCCTGCGCATGGGTTTGTTCTGACAATCGGGGCTGGCGGTGTGCTGACCGAGCTGTGGCAGGACACAGTATCTCTGCTGGTTCCTGCAGCTGAAAGCGCGGTGGAACGTGCTCTGCGGTCCTTGCGGATTTGGCCATTAGTTGACGGGTATCGTGGGAAGCCCGCAGCGGACCTGACATCGATTATCGATGCGGTAATGGCCGTGCAGGCCTATGTCATTGCCAACGCGGACACGGTAAGTGAAATAGAGATTAACCCACTGATGTGTACGCCTGATGGCGCAGTTGCAGTGGATGCGTTGCTGCGTGAAGCGAAAAGGAGAGGCTGAGATGGACCCGATCAAAACCCGCCGTGAGGGGGCAATTCTCGAAGTGACGCTGGACCGGCCCAAGGCCAATGCGATTGATCTGAAGACTTCTGTCTTGATGGGTCAGGTATTCGCGGATTTCCGCGATGACCCAGAGTTGCGGGTGGCGATTATCACTGGTGGCGGCGACAAGTTTTTCTGCCCCGGATGGGATCTGAAGGCAGCCGCAGACGGTGATGCAGTTGATGGCGACTATGGCGTTGGCGGCTTTGGCGGGTTGCAGGAGCTGCCGCATCTGAACAAGCCCGTGATTGCGGCTGTGAACGGTATTTGCTGTGGTGGCGGGCTGGAACTGGCGCTGAGCGCTGACATGATCCTCGCGGCGGATCATGCGACATTTGCACTACCCGAGATACGCTCTGGCACAGTGGCCGATGCGGCGAGTGTGAAGCTACCCAAGCGTGTTCCATACCACATCGCAATGGAGCTTTTACTGACGGGACGGTGGTTTGATGCCGAGGAGGGCAAGGGCTGGGGCCTGATTAATGAGGTCGTGCCCTCTGCCGATCTCAATGCCCGTGCATGGGAGCTGGCGCGGCTCTTGGCCTCTGGTCCGCCGCTTGTCTATGCCGCGATCAAGGAGATCGTGCGCGATGCCGAGGATGCCAAGTTTCAGGATGCCATGAACCGCATTACCAAGCGCCAGTTGGCCAGCGTGGACCGTCTTTATGCCTCCGAGGACCAGCTGGAAGGCGCGCGGGCCTTCGCAGAGAAGCGGGACCCCGTCTGGAAGGGCAGATAGGGCATTTGCCAAATCGAAACCCACAGAGTCTATTGCGGGTCTAGCAAAACCCGAACAGGTACGTGACGATATGAATATCCTTTTTGTGCATCAGAATATGCCCGGCCAGTACCGTGAGTTGGTGCAATGGCTTGCCGCGCAGAACGCGCATCGCATCTATTTTCTGACCCAGCGCAAGAACCCGCCTGCCATTGAGGGGGTAGAGGCGCGTGTCTATCAACCCCACGCCGTGTCAAAAGAAGACACCTACGGATTGAGCAGAGTGTGGGAGGACGCGACGGGGTCGGGCTTTGGTGCAGTCAATGCAGCCAAGAAGATTGAGCTTGAGGAAGGGTTCAAGCCTGACATCATTGTGGGTCATGTAGGCTGGGGCGAGCTATTATTTTTCAAACAGCTTTGGGCCGATGTGCCGATTATCGGCTTTTTCGAATATTACTACCGCGCCACGGGCGGTCCCGTCGGGTTCGACGCGGAGGAGCCAGTCAATGCGCATGCGCCGTTCCTGCTTCAGGCGCGAAATGCGGTGCCGAATTCCAACATCATGTCGGTCGATCGGGGGCTAAGCCCGACGCAGTGGCAGCGTGACTGCTTCCCGCCCGAGTTTCATAACAAGATTTATGTCTGTCACGACGGCATCCGCACGGACAAATTGCTACCTGATCCCGATGCCAAATTAAAACTGGGGCGGATTGATACGCCCGTGCGGCACGGTGATGAGATCATAACTTATATGGCGCGCAACCTTGAGCGGATGCGGGGCTTTCATAAATTCATGCGCGCGCTGCCTGATATTCTGGAGGCGCGACCTCATGCGCGGGTGGTGGTCATCGGCGGGAACGAGGTTTCCTACGGGGCCAAAAACAATTCACCTGGTGGCCTGCGTGGAGAGATGGAGGCCGAGGTCGGGGACCGCATTGACTGGAGCCGAGTGCATTTTCTGGGGCAGGTGCCCTATGCCGATTACCAAAAGATCATTCAGGTAAGCCGCTGCCACATCTATCTAACAATGCCGTTCGTACTATCGTGGTCTCTGCTGGAAGCGATGTCGATGCAGGCGACGATTGTCGCGGCAGATGTAGCACCCGTGCGCGAGGCGGTGACCCACAACGAGACAGGCTTGCTGGTTGATTTCCATGACCATTCGGCACTGGCGCGTCAGGTGATTGACGTTTGTGCGCGGCCGCAGGACTTTGCCCATCTGGGGCCTGCTGCGCGCCGCCATGTGGTGCGTGAGTACGACTTTTTGACCAAGTGTCTGCCAGATCACATTGCGGAAATGAACGCACTGCTACCGGCTGACAAACAGATCACGATGCCTTGCTGAACTTCGCTTGCGGCTTAGTTGTTGGCGATATTGAGCAGACCGAAGGCCGACCCGACGAGGCTCACTGCGGTACGGGCAGAGGCAACAGGGCTTTCGGTCGCGAGAACAAGATCACCAGAGTTGATGTGAAAGTTGCGTGCCGAGAACAGACCGTCAGATGTGGTCAGGTTTATGGTGAAGACAACACGCTGTTGGGCAGGGCCACTGATACCTGACGGATCTATTGCTGACACGGGGTATTCACGCAGAATGAGTACGCCTTTCGGGTTTGCCGTTCTGTCATTCACACCGCCGATAAGCGCCAAAGCATCAAGCGCGGACACATGATCGCGGTTGAACGGGAACTGGTTCTCTTCGCCCGCAGCACCAAGCGACAGGAAGTAGCGGTCATCTTCTTGAACGATCACCTGATCTCCGCCATTGAGACGTGTATCGAGCTTGGGATTGTCCAGCAGGCGGCTTAGTGAAGTGCGGTAGGTTTTGTGACCACGGACCAGTCTGACACGCGGGTTCACAAGCCTTTCGTCAACGCCGCCCGCAGCAGAGATCGCCGCAAGAACCGAGAAGTCCTGATCCGGCATCTTGATGTTGCCTGGTTGGCGGACGCCGCCGACAAGATCGACAGAGTTGGTGCGCCCTTCGGCCATGTTCAACTGAACTTGCGCGCCAGGGGCGACTGACTCCATCCGTCGTTGCAGAGTTTGACGGGCATTGTCAGGTGAACGGTTAGCGATCCGGATCTTGCCGACATAAGGCATAAAGATCGTCCCCGCCTCAGAGACGCGCATGCCAAGCAATTCCACGCTGCGCTGGCCGGGGCTCATCAACAGAGAGTTCTCGGCGCTGTCCCAGATTGTGATATTTACTGTGTCGCCCGCGCGGATGATTTGTGCATTCGAGCCATGGCTGTGAGGGAGCCAGCCATAACGACGCTCACCCGTGTGGGGCCATTCGGACACGGTTGGCAGGAATGTCTTGGATACAGGATAAACACTGAAATCAGCGTCAGGCTCTTCAGCGCCTTTAACGATCTCGGATTGAATTGCGGCGCCCCGTGGCAGGTTGCCGCACGCAGTAAGTGTCAATGAAAGCAAAATGCATAGAGCCGCTTTGGTAAACATACCCATTCGAAATACCGCCTGCCTTATTTCACTCAACCACTTGTACGCAGCTCCGAAAGGATCAGGTCGGGTTGGATAATCTTTCGGCAGACGATACTACATGGCGATATGAGGTCAATATCTCCGAAATATCAAAGCGCCGATTGTCAGGCACTGCTGCTGGGCGCTTCGGGGCGTTTAGGGCAGATGATATGTCGCCATTGGCCAACTCCCGAGATGCTCATAACCCAAAGCAGACGTGCGGGGGAAGCAGCCTGTGTGCTTGATCCGCTGACGATGCCTGATGCGCTGCAAAAGGTTGCATCGCGCATGAATAGTGTCATTTGCCTGTCAGGCGTGACGCCTGCGCATGCTGCCCAAACCGGGGATGCCATGTCCCTGAATACCGATCTGGCGCTTGCTGCGATTGAGGCTGCACCTGCGGAGGCTCGGGTGTTCGTGGCTTCGTCCGCCGCGGTCTATGGTGCGGCAGATGGGCCACACCTTGAGACGCATGATGCCAACCCCGTCAGCGAATATGGCGTGGCCAAACTTGCGATGGAGAATGCCGCATTGGCGGCTGGTGGAGGCCGTGTTTGCGTTTTGCGGATCGGGAATGTCGCAGGTGCGGATGCGATACTGGGCAATTGGCGCGCAGGTATGACACTTGATCAATTAGCCGACGGAAGCACACCGCAGCGCAGCTATATCGGGCCGAAAACGCTGACGCATGTGATGCATACTCTTTGCTTGGCGGCGGATGTTCCGGAAATCATCAATATCGCCGCACCAGGGCTTGTCGAGATGGGCGATCTGCTGGACAAGGCGGGGCGCGCATGGGCGCCACGGGCGCCGACAGGGCCAGTGATTGAAAAGGTAGCGTTGGATACGGGGTTGCTTGAGCAGCTTTATTCCTTCGCGCCAGAGGAATGCACGGCGGCGGGCATGGTCGCTCAGTGGAGAGAAGGATTGATCGGCAGATGACATGGCAGAAACGTATCTATGATCTGTTCTTCGCGAGCCTTCTTGTCGTGATCCTCGGGCCTGTTGTGCTCTTGTTGGTCATCTACATCTATTTCAAACAGGGCCGTCCGCTTTTCTATGTGGCTGAGCGGATGAAGACGCCCGATCAATCCTTTGGGCTGGTCAAGTTTCGGACCATGACTGTTGTGGATGAGGATCAAGGTGTTTCAGGCGCGCATAAGGCATCACGCGTCACGCCATTGGGTGCCAAGCTGCGCGCTAAGCGGATGGATGAATTTCCTCAGCTTTGGAACATCCTCAAAGGTGATCTGTCCTTTGTCGGGCCACGCCCGCCTTTGCGTGAGTATGTCGAACGGTTTCCCGATATCTATAACGAAGTTCTCAAATCGCGCCCTGGTGTAACGGGGCTGGCTACAATCCGCTTTCACAAGCATGAGGACAAGTTGCTGTCGCGCTGCACCACTTCCGAGCAGACGGACGATGTCTATTGCCGTATTTGCATCCCGCGCAAAGCGCGGCTTGATCTGTTGTACCAGCGGGATCAGAACATGTGCTATGATTTCGATCTGGTCTTTCAAACGATTGCCAATTTGTTCAGACGGTCCAAGGGCTGAAACGCCTCAGTGACGTAAAAATTCGGCAAAGAGTGTGCAATTTGCCGTAATGAACGTTAAACACCCTAACGACGGATCACTTTTTTGGGTCGCGCCACGGGTTCCGCCCTGACACATTATGTTCAGAGGCTGTCGCTGCGCCGCAAATGATAGGGCAATTATGCTGAGTTGGATTTTATCCCTGACCAAGCTGCAAAAGCGGCGGATCATGCTTGTCCTTGATGTCGTGCTGGTGCCTCTTGCGCTGGTTTTTGCGTTTGTGGCGATCAATATCGACGGCAGCATCATGGGCAATTTGCGCAGTTTCATGCTGTTGCTGCCTTATATGATGGGTGTGGCAGTCTGTATTTCGATCTGGATCGGGATCAGCGACATTCAGGTTAGCGCCTATGAGGCCGCAGCCGTTGGCCTCACGGCTGTTCATGCGGCCGCTTTGTCAGCGGCGTCGATCGTGTTTTCGGACATTGCTGCGCTTGATCTGCCCTTGGGGCTGCATATGGTATTTGGCGCGGCCTTCTTTTGCTTGGCCGTAGGCAGCCGTGCGGTGCTGTTGCAGATTGTTTTGATGGTGTATCGCCATTCGAGCAAGCGGACGCGAGTGCTGATCTATGGCGCTGGCACTACAGGCTCGCAGCTTGTCTCCGCTCTGCGAGGACATCAAACGATCCAGCCCGTAGCATTTGTTGACGACAACAAGGGCTTGCAGGGCTTGCGTGTGCACCGTTTGCCCGTTTTTCCGTCGCTCAATATTGCCGATGTTGTCGAAGAGAACCAGATTGATCGTGTGCTGCTCGCCGTCCCTTCGCTCAGCCGTCCCAAGCAGGCACAGATCGCGCGCCGCCTTGAGAAGATGGGACTAGAGGTTCAGACCTTGCCCTCCTTCTCGCAGCTGATCGGCGAAGATGCACTGGTGAACAAACTCACGCCTGTTTCCGCCAAGAACTTTCTTGGACGTGCAGAGGTGGAGCATACTCTGGGCGAGGCGGGTAATTGCTACGAGGGTCGGGTGGTGCTGATCTCGGGGGCTGGTGGTTCCATCGGGTCCGAATTGTGCCGACAGGTGTTGGATTGCCGTCCTGCCAAGCTCATCCTGTTTGAGCTGAGCGAGCTTGGCCTCTATAGCATCGACATGGAGCTGCGCGCCATGATCGAGCATGAGAACCTTGATATCGAAGTGGTGCCTGTACTGGGTTCCGTGACCGACAGCCGTCAGGTCCGTAAACTGCTGACAGAGCATGGCGTGCGGGTCGTGCTGCATGCGGCGGCGTATAAGCATGTACCGCTGGTCGAGGCCAATCCACTGACGGGGTTGGTGAACAACGTATTCGGCACACAGACCCTTGCGGAGCAGTCGGCACAATGCGGCGTTGAGCGGTTCATGCTCATCTCCTCCGACAAGGCCGTACGCCCCACAAATGTCATGGGCGCTTCAAAGCGCTTGGCTGAACTGGTAATTCAGGACATGGCCAAGCGGCAGGGTAACAAGGATGGCACCGTCTTTTCGATGGTGCGATTTGGCAACGTCCTCGGCTCTTCGGGTTCGGTTGTGCCGTTGTTTCAGGAACAGGTTGCACGTGGTGGCCCACTCACCGTGACTGACAAGGGCGTCGAGCGTTACTTCATGACCGTTCAGGAAGCTGTGCAACTCGTGCTTCAGGCCTGCGCTATAAGTCGCGGCCAAGAAGTGTTCGTTCTTGATATGGGCGAGCCTGTGTCGATCCTGAGCCTCGCCCGTCAGGTGATCGAGAGCGCGGGATACGAGGTGCGGGATGCCGAAAACCCCAATGGCGACATCGAGATCGAGATCACAGGCCTGCGCCCTGGTGAGAAGATGTCGGAGGAGCTGACGCTTTCGGGTGAGCTGATGGGCACAGTATACCCGAAAATCTTTATGACCCACGAGAACGGGCTGTCGGAAATTGAAATTGCGGCAGCGATGCGCAGCCTGCGCGAAGCTTTTGTCGCGAGTGACGAAGAAATGGCGCGGGGCGTCGTTTTGAAATGGGTTGAGGGCTTTCAGCCCGACGTAGCCAGAGTGGACGTATTGTGAGGCCGCAGATACAATTGTCACGAAATTGCGCCGCAATTCAGGTGCAGGGTTGCTTATATTGCGTTTGCGTGGAGAGCGGTGCAGTATGCGCAAAAAAGCCGCATTGTGCAGAGAGCAGAGTATGATCCGTACGTTTGGAAAAATCGCCTTAGGCTCCATGCTATTTGGCACAGTCGCATTGGCCCCGTTGCAGGTATCAGCGCAGGAAGTTGATGGAGTCTTTGAGGCGCCCGACAGGCCTTCTCTGAACTTCTATGGCACGACAGGACTGATCGACATGCCTTCTGGCGAGGCATTGCCAGACGGGACGGTCGCTGTTGGCATTTCCAGTTTTGGCGGGACGACGCGCACGACACTGACGTTCCAGGCAACCCCCCGCATTCAGGCCAGTTTCCGTTATTCGGGCATCAAAGATGCAGGTATTGGCCGTTTTGACACTTACCGGGACCGCAGCTTTGACGTGCGATTCTTGCTCAACCGCGAAAGCCGCTATCTTCCAGCGCTGACCATTGGTTTGCAGGATTTCGCGGGCACGGGGATCTACGCGGGCGAGTTTGTCGCTGCGACCAAGAAGTTTTCGGGCGGTGCTATTCCAGGCACTGTGAAAGCGACCGTTGGTCTGGGTTGGGGCCGTCTGGGCAGCTCTGGCGCCATCGGTTCTCCGTTTGGCTCCGATCGTCCGTCATTCACGGGCGGCGATACGGGTGGAGAGTTGTCTGCGGATCAGTGGTTCCGCGGGGAGGCTGCACCGTTCGCTGGTCTGGAATGGCAGATCAATGACAAGTGGGGTGTGAAAGCTGAGTACAGCTCTGACGCCTATGTGACTGAAACGGGTAACGGCGTTTTCGATCGCAAGTCGCGCTTCAACTTTGGTGCCGAATATCAAGTGTCCGAGCGTATTCGAGTTGGCGGATATTATCTTTATGGATCTGAGGTTGGTGTGAATGTTCAGGTCCAGTTGGACCCGAACCGCCCTGTATCGCCGCTGCGCCTGCCTGCGCCGCTTCCCTATGCTACGCGTCCGCCTCTGAAGGCAGGCCAGCAGGGATATGATACGAATTGGGCGGCATCTTCTGCCGAGGTGTCTCAAGAGCTGCGGGATGTGATTGTGCCGTTGCTGAAGGCAGAGGGCATGACATTGGTCGCAGTGAAAACGACCGCGCGGACCGCTGAAGTGCGATTTACCAACGACCGTTATGCTTCAACATCGATTGCGGTCGGACGGGTTGCGCGTATTCTGGCACGTGTTCTGCCGCCATCAGTGGGGACGTTCCGCATCGTTCCCGTGAAAAATAATCTGGCACAATCGACTGTTGTTTTCCGTCGGAGTGATCTCGAAACGCTCGAATTTGCGCCGAACGCATCCGAGGCTTTGCTAGCGGCGACCCAATTCGAGAGCGCTGACCCAGTGTTGGCAGGTGCCGCGTTGAACGAGGCGCTGTTTCCGTCCTTCAATTGGTCCATTGGCCCATACATGAAGCGCCGCCTGTTTGACCCTGACGAGCCTGTGCGCGTCGATTTGGGGATTGAGGCGAGTGCACAATACCAGCCCGCACCTGGATGGAAGATTGCAGGGACAATCCAACACCGCCTGACGGGCGATATCTCGGATGACACGATCCGTACGCCCTCGGCGTTGCCGCGGGTCAGAACGAACTCGCTGCTGTATGCGCAGGGCAGCGATACAAGTATTCCAAATCTCTACGTGAGCCGCCAATGGAAGGCCGCGCCTGACGTCTATACCCGTGTGACGGCGGGGTATCTCGAGCAGATGTATGGCGGATTGTCAGCCGAGGTTTTGTGGAAGCCAGTGGCCAGCAGGCTCGCCTTTGGGGTCGAAGCGAACTACGTCAAACAGCGTGACTTTGAAGATATTCTCGGTTTCCGGGATTATAGCATCGCGACGGGCCATGCCTCGGCCTACTACGAGATGCGCAACGGATTTACAGGCCAGCTCGATGTAGGCCGCTACCTTGCTGGTGATGTCGGCGCGACAGTCACGTTGGAGCGGGAATTTGCGAACGGCTGGAAGGTTGGCGGCTTCTTTACGCTAACGGATGTGTCCTCCGAGGACTTTGGCGAAGGCTCCTTCGACAAGGGTATCAAAGTTACGGTTCCTGTTAACTGGTTGCTGGGGAACCCCACGTCGCAGACACGGTCTACAACGATCAGGCCGCTACAGCGCGACGGTGGCGCGCGCCTGAATGTTCCTGGCCGCTTGTATGATCAGGTTCGGTCGGGTCACCGCGCGGGACTTGTCGGTAACTGGTCTGGGGTTTGGGAATGATGACTCTGACCTCCAGACTTTTCGGTGTTGTGCTGTTGAGCGCGCTCGTAGCGGGCTGCAGCTCCAGCACCGGTGCTGACGCGAACAAGAGCCTGCCTTCCGAGCTATTCTCGTCTGCGAAAAAAGTGATCGCCGCGCGTGGTGTGGGTCCTGTTGCTGCGGTGACGCCTTCCCGTGAAGTAATTCAGGGGCTTACGGAGCCTGTACTGCAGATTGACCCCGAACTTGCAGGCGGAAGTGACTTTTTGCGGCGCGTAGAGTCGCGTACCGATTCGTCGGGACGGACAAATGAGGTCTGGCGTTCGTCGTTAAAGGCCAATGTATTCCTTCGAAACGGTGTTTTGGTTGGTACCAGAGGTGTCGGAAGTGACATAATTTCTGCAGATGCGAAATATACAACCAGAGCGTTAGCTGCGCGATCAAATGGCAGCGGTACACGGAGTTATACTATCTCTGATGGTGATTTGACCACGACCAAATATGAATTCAACTGTCGGTATGAAAATCTCGGCGCGAAAAATATTGTCGTTGCTTATCAGTCATTTAAAACGACCCACATGCGTGAAACTTGCGTTCAGACCTCTCCTGAAAGCAATACAATAGCCAACGATTACTGGGTAGAATCCGGTACCAAGATAGTGCGCCAGTCACGTCAGTGGGTTTCGCCCAAAGTAGGGTATTTTCAATTTAAGTTGCTCAGGAAGTAGACATATCTGCAACATTCCGCTTCTTGATGCACTGATTTCCCGCGCTGATTTACTAAACCCGTTGTGAATGAGAAGAGGTTGTACTATCCACAAATTCGACGGGTTCTCCCGAAAACTATTCAAACAGGATGATTAACATGATGAAAACAATCTCAATCGCCGCAGTAATTGCAGCAACAGCCACTGCATCTTTCGCTGGTGCGATCAATGATCCCATCATCGAAGAGCCCGTAGCAGTTATCGCACCAGCCGGTTCCGGCATCGGTCTGCCAGTCGTAATCGGTGGCGTTGCAGCCGCAGCAGTCGTAGCAGCAGTAATTGCAAACGACGACGACGATGACGCGACAGCAGAGACAACAGACTAAGTCTTTTCTCTCGAGAATTTGAATTCGGCTCTCCTTCGGGGGAGCCGTTTTCGTTTGTGACACCGGTTGGATCGTCTGCGGTCTGATTTTGCGGGATACCTTATGGATCAGCGATTGCTCTCTATCGGCCACGGCTATACGGCGCAGGCGCTGGCGCGGCGGCTGATTCCTGAGGGGTGGCACGTCGTCGGTACAACCCGAAGCGCCGACAAAGCAGATGCCATCGCTTTATCAGGCGTCGAACCAGTGCTGTGGCCTGGAACCGATCTTGCGCCGTTGATTGAAGAATTCCCCAACATACTAGTTTCGGCAGCTCCAGGCGCGGAAGGTGATCCAGTCCTTGCTGCTCTGCACGCTCAGCTTGTAGAAGCAGCGCCGCATAAGCACTGGGTAGGTTATCTATCGACCACAGGTGTCTATGGCGATCATGGCGGTCGTTGGGTGGATGAAACAACACCCCTCACGCCGTCCACAGCACGGGGAAAAGCCCGCGTGACTGCAGAGGAAGCGTGGCAGGCTATTCCTGCACTCCCCCTACATATTTTTCGGCTGGCTGGAATATACGGCACAAACCGTGGCCCATTTGCGAAGGTACGCGATGGGACAGCACGGCGGATCGTCAAGCAGGATCAGGTTTTCAGCCGTATCCATGTGGATGACATCGCGACCGCGCTGGAGCTTTCGTTGCATCAACCCGACGCTGGCGCGATATATAACCTTTGCGATGATGACCCCGCCCCACCAGAAGATGTCATCGCCTATGCAGCCGGTCTGTTGGGCCTGCCTGTGCCACCAGCAATCCCTTTCGAGGAAGCGGACATGACGCCAATGGCGCGCAGCTTCTATGCAGAGAGCAAGCGGGTGCGGAATGATCGGATCAAGGCTGATCTGGGCTGGACTCCACAATACCCAGACTATCGCACAGGCCTCAATGCTATCTTGAGCACTATAGAAAGAGGTGAGGTGTAGCAGCGCATCCAAACACATCATCCGCTGCCTTGTGGCGGTCAGGCGGAGACGCCATATAGAGCGAAATCGCCGCACAGTGGAGCCGTCATGACGCTGACCCAAAAACTGACCCAAACTCTGGAATCAAGCCTCGTAAGAAATACGATTCTGGGGGTCATTCTGTTTAATGCGATTATCCTCGGATTGGAGACCTCCAAGCCGATTATGGCCGAGGCAGGTGACCTGATTAAGCTGTTGGATCGGCTCTGCCTCGGAATTTTCGTGGTAGAGTTGCTCGCCAAGTTGATTGCCTACCGCGCACGCTTTTACCGTGATGGATGGAATATCTTTGACTTCGTCATTGTTGGCATTTCCCTTGCTCCCGCCGCCGAAGGTTTCTCGGCCCTGCGTGCACTGCGCATCCTGCGTGTTCTGCGGGTCATTTCGGTTGCGCCGAACCTGCGCCGCGTGGTGGAGGGGTTCGTAACCGCGTTGCCAGGCATGGCGTCGGTTTTCATGCTGATGTCCCTGATCTTCTACATCGGTGCTGTGATGGCGACCAAGCTCTTTGGCATGGGGTGTGCCGCCTGCACGCCCGAGCAAGCTGCTGACTTTGATCTGTGGTTTGGTACGCTAGGGCGTTCGGGCTATTCATTGTTTCAGATTATGACGCTCGAGAGTTGGTCGATGGGCATTGTCCGCCCCGTGATGGAGGTCTACCCGCAGGCGTGGATGTTCTTTGTGCCGTTCATCATGATGACCACCTTCGCAGTGGTGAACCTGTTGGTCGGTCTTATCGTTAATTCGATGCAGGACGCACATCAGGAAGACGCAGTCGCTAGCACCGATGCCTACCGCACTGATATCCAGAGCAAGCTGGAAGCTGTAGAAGCCAAACTCGACAGGCTTATTGCGGACCGCAAGGACTAGGCTGTCTGGGCACCAATCTTCGCAATCCCCAATGTGTCGAGAACTTTTGCTTCGATGTGTTCCGCGTTCATGGCGGCACTCGCGTACATCGCCTCGGGGCTTGCCTGATCGATAAACGTATCGGGTAGTACCATTGAACGGTACTTCAGGCCTGTGTCGAATACGCCTTCTTCTGCCAGCAGCTGTGCCACATGACTGCCAAACCCACCCACGGCGCCCTCTTCGACGGTAATCAGTGCCTCGTGATTGCGGGCAAGATCTAGAATCATATCGCGGTCCAACGGCTTTGCGAATCGGGCATCAGCGATGGTCGGCGTGATGCCCTTCGCCACCAAAGCTTCGGCAGCCTTCTCAACTTCTTCCAAGCGCGTGCCAAAGGAGAGGACTGCCACGCGGCTGCCCTCAGCGATCATGCGGCCCTTGCCGATCTCTAGGGCTTCGCCACGCTCAGGCATATCAACGCCGCGTCCTTCACCGCGCGGAAAGCGGAAGGCGATCGGCCCGTCGTCATAATCGGCAGCTGTTGCAACCATGTGTTTAAGCTCTGCCTCGTCAGCCGCGGCCATAACGACAAAACCCGGAAGATTAGCGAGATAGGCCACATCAAACGATCCTGCATGTGTTGCACCGTCAGCCCCGACGAGACCTGCTCGGTCGATGGCAAAGCGCACGGGAAGACGCTGGATCGCTACATCATGGACAACCTGATCATATCCCCGCTGCAAGAAGGTGGAGTACATCGTGCAAAACGGCTTCATACCGCCTGCGGCAAGGGCTGCGGAGAATGTCACACCGTGCTGTTCTGCAATCCCCACGTCAAAACAACGCGATGGATACCGTTCCATAAACAGGTTCAGGCCGGTTCCGTCGGGCATTGCGGCCGTGACAGCACAGATTTTGTCGTCCTCAGCAGCGAGCTGCACAATGCTGTCGGAAAAGACGGAGGTGTAGCTGGGTGCGTTGCTGGGCGCTTTCTTCTGCTCACCAGTTATAACGTTGAACTTTGCGGTGGCATGGCCTTTGTCACGCGCGGCCTCGGCAGGGCCGTAACCCTTGCCCTTTTTCGTAAGCACATGGATCAGGATCGGCCCTGTCGCACGTGCTTTCACAGTGCGCAGGACGGGCAATAGCTGGTCCATATCATGGCCATCAATGGGACCAAGATAGCTGAAGCCCAGTTGCTCGAAGAGAGTGCCGCCCACGGTCATCCCCTTGAGCATGTCTTTGGCGCGCTTGGCTCCCTCGCGGAATGGCGGCGGTAACAGGCTCACTGCGCCTTTTGCGGCGGACTTCAATTCCTGAAACGGTTCTTCCGCATAGAGACGGCTGAGATATGCAGACATGGCACCAACGGGCGGCGCGATGCTCATCTCGTTATCGTTAAGGATAACGATCATCCGCTTCTTAAGATGGCCCGCGTTGTTCAACGCCTCATAGGCCATACCCGCCGACATAGAGCCATCGCCGATCACAGCAATTGCATCGCCAAGCCCTTCGTCGATCACACCGCCCAGATCGCGTGCCACGGCAAAGCCCAGCGCGGCGGAAATCGAGGTGGAGCTGTGCGCCGCACCGAACGGATCATACGGGCTCTCGGAGCGTTTGGTGAAACCGCTCAGGCCGCCTTCCATCCGCAATGTGCGAATACGGTCGCGCCGCTCGGTCAGGATTTTGTGAGGATAGCACTGATGGCCTACATCCCAGATAATCTTGTCGCGCGGGGTGTCGAATACGGCATGCAAAGCAACAGTCAGCTCAACCACGCCAAGACCTGCGCCAAGGTGACCCCCGGTCACAGACACCGCAGAAACGGTCTCGTCTCGCACTTCACTGGCCAGTTGCGTCAACTCTCGATCGGAGAGTGACTTCATATCGGCAGGGCGGTTGATCTGGTCCAGCAGAGGCGTGTTTGGCGTCTCGGTCATGTCTCTTGTATCCCTAGCTTTCTCGCGTGACGACAAATTGTGCCGCCTCGCGTAGCGTGTCTGCATCGCTGCCGTATGGTGTCAGTACATCGCAGGCAGCCTCTACTAACGAATGCGCGCGTTCTTTGGCACCATCAAGACCCAGCAGTGACACGAAGGTGGCTTTGCCCGCATCCGCGTCTTTTCCAACCGCCTTCCCGACGGTTGCTGCATCGCCCTCAACGTCGAGGATATCATCGGCAATCTGGAAAGCGAGGCCCAGGTCGCGGGCATATTGTCCCAGAGGTTTTGCATCTGCTTGCGCCATATGCGGTCCTGCGGTGGCGGCCCACTCGATAAGCGCGCCAGTTTTCCCGGCCTGCAAATTGATAATCTTGTCGAGCGTCAACGGCACGTCGGCGGTTTCTGCAGCAATATCCAGCGCCTGACCACCGACCATTCCGCGCACGCCAGATGCGGTCGCCAGCGTGCGTACCAGATGAAGGCGCCCAGCATCGGCACAGGTTGTCTGAACCACCAGCTCAAAGGCCAATGTCTGAAGCGCATCCCCAGCCAGAACTGCGGTCGCCTCATCCCATTTGCGGTGCACGGTAGGCCTTCCGCGCCTCAGGTCGTCATCATCCATGCAAGGAAGATCATCATGCACAAGGGAATAGGCGTGAAGTGCCTCGATCGCAGCGGCAGCAGGAACAGCGTCGGACGCCTCTATCCCGTGCAGACGCGCTGTCTCCAAAACCAAGAACCCGCGCAGGCCTTTACCACCCTCTGTCGCATAAATCATCGCATCAGAGACAGGTCCCTCCGCACCTTCCAATGCAGCCTCAATACAGGCTGAGGCTTGCCTACTTGCGTCCTGCAGGGCCTGAGCAAAGCGACTCATTCTAGAGGCCTTCTACGGGCTTAAGTCCGGATGGCTTCCCTTCGGCGTCCAGTGTAATGGCGGCGACCTTCTCTTCAGCTTCCTTGAGCTTGGTTTCACACCGCGCCTTCAGCAAAGCTCCGCGCTCGTAAAGCGTGATGCTTTCATCCAAAGCGACATCTCCGCGCTCCAGCTTGCCCAATACCGCTTCCAGTTCGGCCATTGCCGCTTCAAAACTCATTTTGTCTACAGGTGTATCGGTCATGGTCTGTCTCTTTCGGGCTAGTTCAACAGCATCATAAAGACCCCGTCCCCCTATGACCAGCACAGGACAGTGCCGACTTCGTCATTTCTTTTGGTCAATAAGTATCTCGGGGGAATCGGCCTTTGGCCGATGGGGGCTGGCCCCCTGCCAGCAGATCAATCAGGTGTCAGCATATACCCTGCACCGCGTACCGTCTGCAAATAGCGAGGCTGCTTCGGATCGGCTTCGATTTTGCGGCGCAGGCGCGTAATCTGCACATCCACGGCGCGCTCCTGCGCCTGCCCCCGATCGCGGCCTAATTCCTCAACCAGATTAGACCGGCTCAACGCTTCGCCCGGTTTGGCGGAGAAGATCTTCATCAACTGGATTTCGGTCGCTGTGAGGCGGACAAGTTCGTCACCTTCCCACATCTCGCCGCGTTCCATGTCATAACGGATAGGTCCGAGGCTAAGTACTTTGGGTGCGACATCAGGGGTCTCGACGTCGGGCATCCTGCGCAGAATTGCATTGATCCGCAGCAACAGTTCTTTAGGCTCGAATGGTTTGGCGAGATAATCATCTGCCCCCGCTTCCAGTCCCTCGATACGGTTGTCCGTCTCGCCTTTGGCCGTCAGCAAAAGGATCGGGGTTTTCATCGTTTCGCACAGCGCGCGGGTCAGGCTAAGCCCGTCTTCACCCGGCATCATCACATCAAGAATGATCATATCGAATTCAAGACCCGATAGCACACGCCGCGCATGAGCTGCATCACGTGCTGCCGTAACCAGAAACCCGTGCCGCAATAGAAATTTCTGGAGCAGCGTCCGGATACGCTCGTCATCATCAACGATAAGCAGATGGGCATCAGGAGTGCTCATGTGGTGGTATCCTTCAGTCTGCTATAGCTTGCGCGCATCTCGGTATCCATCATCGCCTCCAGCACGGTGCGGAATCCTGCAACGGCATCAGGGCCCGCCTCGCGAAAGGCGGTGCGCATGCGGGCGCGCTGGGCGTCTGATAGGGTCTGCTCCAATGCGCGTCCTGCCTGCGTGAGTGTCAAATGTCGCTCTCTCTTGTCTTTGCGGCCAACCTTGCTCTCTACCAGACCATCGGCGATCAACGTGCGCAATACACGGTTCAGCGATTGCTTTGTAACGCCCAGAATGTTGAGCAGGTTATTGACTGTGGTATCAGGTGCACGTCCGATGAAGTGAATGGCACGGTGATGGGCACGCCCATAAGCCATATCCGCCAGAATACGGTCTGGATCAGCGGTAAAGCCGCGATAGGCAAAAAACATCGCCTCAATCCCCTGCCGCAGCTGTTCGTCGGTTAAAAACAGCAGTGCTGCGCCGCTTGAAGGGCCGGATGTGCGCCTGTCCATGGAGATCTCCTGCGGATCGTTGCCCCGTGATATTATGTCAGTGTTGTTGACACTCCAACCCCGAAAGGCTACCTCAAGCGCAAGTTTTGCGTAACTATATGTTATCAAGTGAGCGTATAGCGCAACATTCGGAAAAATTGGAACACCAAAAAAGGAAATATCATGGCGGGCGGATACGATGATCGGGACGGGCATATCTGGATGGACGGGAAGATGGTGCCATGGCGCGATGCCAATGTGCACATCCTGACGCACGCGATGCACTATGCCTCTTCTGTATTCGAGGGAGAGCGTGCCTATAACGGCAAGATTTTCAAAAGTCGCGAGCATTCCCAACGGCTCAAAGCCTCTGCCGAGATGATCGATTTCGAAATCCCCTATACTGTTGAGGAACTGTGTGCCGCCAAAGCTGAAGTTCTGGCCGCGTCGGGTTTGAGCGATGCCTATGTGCGCCCGATTGCTTGGCGCGGTGCGGGGGAGGACATGGGTGTCGCCTCGCAAAAGAACCCTGTGCGTGTCGCCATCGCGGCATGGGAATGGGGTGCATACTATGGCGATGCAAAGATGAAGGGTGCGAAGCTCGATATTTCAAAGTGGAAGCGCCCATCGCCAGAGACGATTCCCTGCCACGCCAAGGCTGCGGGTCTTTATATGATCTGCACAATGTCCAAACACGCGGCAGAGGCCAAAGGCTGTTCTGATGCGATGATGTTTGATCACCGCGGCTACGTGGCCGAGGCGACGGGTGCCAATATCTTCTTTGTCAAAAACGGTGAAGTGCACACGCCTGATCCCGATTGCTTTCTGAACGGCATCACGCGCCAGACTGTTATCGGTATGCTGCGCGACAAAGGTATCACCGTGCACGAGCGGCATATCATGCCTGAGGAGCTGGAGGGCTTTGAGCAATGCTGGCTCACAGGCACTGCTGCCGAAGTCACGCCCGTCGGCCAGATTGGTGACTATACGTTTGAAGTAGGTGCCATGACACGCGACATCGCCGATGCCTATGAAAAGCTCGTGCGCGCTTGATGTGTAGGGAGCCTAGCCTGTGCGCAGCACAGGCTAGGCTCCCATAGCGGGGCCGAAGGCCCCGCAATACCTTTTGATCAGTACAGAGCGACAGGATTGATCATCGCTTGCACTGTTCCCACGATGCGCGGCTGGCCCAACACAAACATAAACTCGTTCACGCCTTCACGCACCAATGGCCCCACATTCATTGTCTCCAGAATATAAATGCCATTCTCCTTGAGCAGTGTGACATGGCCATAGAAAACCTTATCGCCCTCTGGCGCGGGGATAGGTTCCAATCCCCATGTATCCGCACCTACGGCCATCGGATTTAGGGACGCCATATATTCCGCGCCCTCATTGTTCAGACCAGGCTCGGACGAACCCCATGCAGTCGGATCACTCTCTATCATCCCTTCGGTCCAGCCTGTGTGAAAGAGGATGATATCGCCTTCTCCCATCGTCACGCCCTGTGCTTCGGCCGCGGCCTTGATTTCGGCAGACCCGAAGTGCGCGCCTGCAGGCATCACATCCACGCCGGAATGAGCCGCCATATCAAGGATCACGGCACGCCCGACAAGCGGCGGCACATCATGGGTGCCCAGCTTTGTCAGGCCTGTAATGGCGCTGATTTCCTTCTCGTCCAGACAGTTATAATAATGACCGCCCTCACCGAGATGCCCCAGCCCGTCGAGCTGTGATCCGATGCCAATCCACGTTTGCAGCAAGTCATCATTGTAGTTGGCCTCATAGCCGAAACCCGAGAGCTTCTGCCCGCCTTGCTGGTTCGGTTGGACAACCTGCAAATTAAGTGAACGGGGCGGAAAGGCGGGCGTATTCGATCCGATGGCAATGCCAAGCGGCATCGATTTACCCTGCTTGATCAGCGATGCCGCCAACATCGTCCGCTCTGGCGTGACCAGATTGGCCGAGCCGAGCGTGTCATCTGCGCCCCACTGGCTGTTTGAAGTGCATTCTGCCCATGCCGCACCCGCGGTCATGCTCAGACCAAGGCAAAGCGCCGTGATTTTCTGTAAGTTCATGTCATCCTCCACTAGTGGAGGGAGCGCCCTCTGACGGGACGATTCCCCCTTGTTAGAGGATCAGGCTAGCACGGGTCTCGCCTTTTGCGGGAAATTTACTTTTTCCGCAGCCTTCAGCGTTTCAGAAGTCAACGCCGCGCTGGGCTTTAATACCGTTATGGAACGGGTGCTTCACTTCTGTCATTTCGGTTACCAGATCGGCGTAGTCGCACAGCTCAGGCTTTGCATCGCGGCCGGTCAGGATTACGCCGGTTCGCTTGTTGCGCGCTTCAAGCCCTGCGATCACGTTCTCGACTGACAGATAGTCATAGCGCAATGCGATATTGATCTCGTCCATTACGATCAGATCATACTCACCGCTTGCCATCATCTCGCATCCTTTGGCAAAGGCGGCCTCGGCGGCGGCGATGTCGCGGTCTTTGTCTTGGGTGTCCCACGTGAAACCTTCGCCCATGGTGTGCCATGTCACTGTGCCCAGCTTGTCAAAAAACTGCCGCTCACCTGTGATCCATTTGCCTTTGATAAACTGGACGACGCCCACCTTTTGCTTCCAGCCCAACGCACGAACAATCACACCAAATGCCGAGGATGATTTGCCCTTCCCGTTGCCCGTATGGACCAGAACCAAACCCTGTTCGGGGTCTTGCAGCTCCGCAACGCGCTCGCGCTGCTTCGCCTGAACCTTTTGCATCTGTTGCTTGTGGTCGGTGTCGTCGGTCATAGAGCGCTCCTTTGGTCTGAATCAGTCAGGTGATCCTTGCGGCGATAAGGAGGCTTTTGCCTTGGTTCTGTCCAGTCCCAATTGGCGCTCGCGCCAGATAATGAGCACCCCGCCCGCGATGACGAGGGTCGCACCCATCAGGATGGCGGAGGTCGGCAATTCGCCAAAGACGACCCATCCGATGATGCTTGCAAAAATCATCGAGGAGTAGTCGAACGGGGCCAGCATCGAGGCGGGGCCAAAGCGCAGTGAGGAAGTGACAAGGATTTGCCCTATGCCCCCAATCAGCCCTGCGGCGATCAATAGTCCAGCGACTTCCCATGACGGGGTAATCCACTCAATCGCAGCCCAACCCGTTATCTTTCCCAGCGGGTAGGTGATCAGCGACAGACAGGTGGCAGTCAGGGAAAAGTAAAAGACAATGGCGGCGGTGTGCTCGGTCTGTACCAGCTTGCGCACATGGATTTGCACCAATGCGCGCAAGATTGAGGAGGCAAGTACCATCATCGCACCAATTGTCGCGGCTCTGGTCACCGCGTCAGCCTCTAGCGATAGACGAGGGGCAAGAACGATCAGTACGCCAACAAGTCCAAGCGTCACAGCAGAGAGACGAAACAGCCGCACTCTCTCACCCAAGAGGACCGCTGCGAACAGTACCGTGAACATCGGTGTTGCATAGCCGATTGCTGTGACCTCGGGCAGGGGCAACAGGCCCAAACCGCCAAACGTGAGGGCCATCGCCGTAGTCCCGAACAGACCCCGCCAGACATGCCCGATGAAGTTGTTGGGGATTAGGCCCGTACGCAAGTCATGCTGCTGCCAGAGCCACAGTATGATCACGGGGAAGGCGAAAATTGAGCGGAAAAATACGGCTTGCGTCGGGGGCACAGTATCAGATGCGCTTTTGATCAAGGCGGCCATGACCATGAACAGAAAGATGGATATCAGCCGAAGTGCAATTGCTGTGCCGGGCTTGTTGGTGGTCATGTTCGTCGCCATGATTTTTGTCTGCGCCTTTGTGAGGCAAAGATCAAGCGGTGCAGTAGGCGCTAGACTCAGACAAAGCTCGGGTCGGAATTCTCAAACATTTCGTGCATCTAGCCAATCGTTCCGCGGTTCTCGCCGATCTGACCACGGTGCAACAAAAGATGGTCCAGAATGACACAGGCCATCATGGCCTCGCCCACCGGCACGGCGCGAATGCCCACACATGGATCATGGCGGCCCTTTGTGATGATCTTGGTCTGCTCACCTGACTTGGTGATGGTCTGGCGTGTGGTGAGGATGGAGGAGGTAGGTTTGACCGCAAAGCGCACAACGATGTCCTGCCCCGTGCTGATCCCGCCCAAGATTCCGCCTGAATGGTTGGATGAATAGAGCGGCTGGCCGTCCTCGCCCATGAATATCTCGTCTGCGTTCAGCTCTCCTGTCAGCATAGCAGCTGACATGCCCTCGCCGATCTCGACGCCTTTAACGGCATTGATGCTCATCATGGCTGCGGCCAGATCAGTATCTAACTTTCCATAAACTGGTGCGCCGATGCCTGCGGGTACGTTGCGGGCCGTAACCTCGATGATCGCGCCGACGGAGGAGCCTGATTTGCGCAGGCCGTCCAGATACGCGGCCCAAGTCTCGGCAGCTTCTGCATCGGGCACCCAAAAGGGGTTCTGCTCAATCTGGCTCATGTCGCGCACGTCGGTCTTATGCTCGCCCATCTGGACCATATAGCCGGTGATCTCGATTTCGGGCGCGATGGCTTTGATCGCCTCGCGCGCCAAACCGCCTGCCGCAACGCGCGCCGCGGTTTCACGCGCAGAAGAGCGTCCGCCCCCGCGATAGTCCCGCACGCCATATTTCTGAAAATAAGTGATATCCGCATGTCCCGGACGGAACTTCTCTTTTATGTCGCCATAGTCTTTGGAGCGCTGATCGGTGTTCTCGATCATCAGCTGGATCGGTGTGCCCGTGCTCACCCCTTCGAACACACCTGACAGGATGCGCACCTCATCGGCCTCACGGCGCTGGGTCGTGTATTTGTTCTGACCCGGTTTGCGTTTGTCGAGCCAGTGCTGGATCATCTCGGGCGTGATCGGCACACCCGGGGGGCAGCCGTCGACTGTTGCGCCCAGAGCAGGCCCGTGGCTTTCGCCCCAGGTGGTCACGCGGAAAAGATGGCCAAAGCTGTTCATCGACATGGGAATGCTCCTTTGCTCCATGCCTTAGCGGTGGTGCGGCATCGGCTCAAGTGGTTTTGGGTTGCCAAGGGGTCGCAGTGATCCTAATCCTTGATGTACCTCGGGGGGCTTTGCGTTTCGGGATTTGAGTGAATCAAGTTTCACACCAAGAGTGTGTGAACCTCGACAAGAGATGATTCTTTGGATTCCCGAAAAGCATAGCTGAGATTGCGAAAGCTGACCCGTTGAACCTGAACCGGTTAACACCGGCGGAGGGAAGGTCTGGGATTTCTTTCCACAACTTTCTGACGCCGCAATTTGGAGGATGCTATGAAGTATCTCACGTTTGCGACTGCAACCTTGGCAGCGACTGCCATTTCAACGACCGCTTGGGCCGAGACGCCCGAGCTGGTGGTCTATACCTACGATAGTTTTGTCAGCGATTGGGGACCCGGTCCCAAGATCGAAGAGGCGTTCGAAGCGACTTGTGGCTGTGATCTTAAGCTGATGGGCGTGGCGGACGGTGCCGCGCTGTTGGCACGGCTCAAGCTGGAAGGCGCGCGCTCTGACGCGGATGTGGTGATGGGGCTGGATACCTCGCTCATCGCAGCGGCCAAGGAGACAGGCCTTTTTGCCGAGACGCCTGTCGATGCGGAATATGACTTGCCCGTAGAGTGGAATGACCCTGTCTTTGCCCCCTACGACTGGGGCTATTTTGCCTTTGTTCACAACAAAGACCTGACGCCGCCTGCAGATTTCAAAGCGCTGGGAAAAAGCGATCTGAAGATCGTCATTCAGGATCCGCGCTCCTCCACACCTGGGCTTGGCCTATTGATGTGGGTGAAGGCGGCATACGGTGACGAGGCGCCTGCAATCTGGGATGCGATGGCCGACAATGTGGTCACCGTGACCAAGGGCTGGTCAGAAGCATATGGCCTGTTTCTGGAAGGTGAGGCTGACATGGTGCTCAGCTATACCACCTCGCCTGCCTATCACCTGATTGCGGAGGAGGATGACAGCAAAGCTGCTGCCGCTTTCGACGAGGGTCATTACATGCAGATCGAAGTTGTCGGTAAACTTGCCGGTAGTGATCAGCCCGCGTTGGCCGAGCAATTTCTGAATTTTATGGTCTCTGACGCAGCACAAACCGTTCTGCCGACAACCAACTGGATGTATCCTGCCGTCACACCGTCCGCGGGCTTGCCTGCAGGGTTCGAGACACTGACCGTTCCCGAAAAGGCATTGCTGATACCAGCCGATGAGGTGCCTGCGAACCGCGAGGAAGCGCTGGCCGAATGGCTCAAGGCGCTGTCGCAATAGACCGGACCGCGATTAACTCCAAGACAGGGATCAGCGCCGCACTTTTTGTGCTGGCGCTGATCCTTTTGGCGCTGGGCGCCGTGATTAGCCGTGCCGAGGTGGGCGCAGGGCTGGGTCCGAGTGACTGGGCCGCTGTACGTTTTACTGTGTTGCAAGCTGCATGCTCTGCGGTGGTGTCTGTGTTCCTTGCAATCCCCGTTGCACGCGCGCTGGCACGGCGGCGGTTTATTGGGCGTGCGGCGCTGGTGACGCTGCTGGGTGCGCCGTTTATTCTGCCCGTGATCGTCGCAGTGCTTGGCCTGCTGGCTGTATTCGGACGCAGCGGTTGGCTCAATGCCGCGCTTGAGGCCGTTGGCCTCCCGACCGTGTCGATATACGGGTTCCACGGCGTCGTGCTGGCCCATGTTTTCTTCAATATGCCGCTGGCGACACGCTTACTGTTGCAAGGTTGGCAGACGGTTCCTTCCGAACGGTTGCGCCTCGTCGCCCAATTGCGCCTGACACCGCGTGCCATATTCAGAGCTGTTGAATTGCCAATGCTGGCGCAGGTCGTCCCGGGGGCGTTGGCGCTGGTGTTTGTGATTTGCCTCACCAGCTTTGCCGTGGCGCTGACGCTGGGGGGCGGGCCACGTGCAACGACGATTGAGCTTGCGATCTATCAAGCGTTCCGTTTCGATTTCGATCTGGGGCGCGCGGCGGTCCTGTCGGTTGTGCAGTTGGTCCTTGCGGGGTCTATGGCGCTCATTGCGCTGTGGCTTGTGCCTGTTGTGCGGGTTGGCGGCGGGCTGGATCGTGTGATGCCGCGCTGGGATGCACGGAGCGGTTTGCAACTGGTGATGGATGGCTGTGTGATTGCACTGGCGGCGCTGTTCTTACTGGTGCCGTTGGCGGCAGTGATCTGGCGTGGGCTGCTGGGATTGCCGCAAATGCCTGCGGAGGTCTATGCCGCAGCGGGGACTTCGATTTCGATTGCTGTGACGAGCATTCTTGTGCTGTTGGTGCTGGCCTTGCCGATGGCGGGCTGGATTGCAGGACGCAAAGGGGGGGCAGTCGAGACGATTGGCTTGCTGGGATTGTCCGCTTCGCCACTGATGATCGGGACGGGCTGGTTCATTGTGATAAATCCCATTGCTGACCCGTTCGATTTTACGCTTTTGGTGACGATACTGGTGAACGCGATGATGGCGCTGCCATTTGCCTTGCGCATTCTGGTGCCGCCCATGCGGGATGCGGTCGCGCAATACGAACGGCTCAGCGCGATTTTGGGCATCTCGGGCTGGCGGTTGTGGCGTGTGGTGCTGCTACCTCGACTGCGGGCACAGATTGGCTTTGCGGCGGGACTAACGGGAGCCTTATCAATGGGTGATCTGGGCGTCATCGCCTTGTTTGCTGATCCTGAACAGGCGACCCTGCCATTGCAGATGGTGCGTCTGATGGGAGCGTACCGCATGGATGCTGCTGCGGGGGCGGCGCTGGTGCTCTTGGCGCTCAGCCTTGGAATTTTCTGGATATGCGATAAGGGAGGGCGCTGGCGTGCTGAAGCTTGAGGATGTGCTGATCACGCAGGGTGATTTCAGAATGCAGGCCGACTTTACGCTGGAGGTCGGGCGTAAATATGCAGTCATTGGCCCGTCTGGTGCGGGCAAGTCGACATTGTTGGGCGCGCTATGCGGGTTTGTCCCTTTGGCGGCGGGGCGCATGTACTGGGAAGAACGAGACATCTCCAACGCGGCACCGAATGCGCGGCCCATGACGATGCTGTTTCAGGACAATAATCTGTTTCCGCATTTGAGCGTTTTGCAGAATGTAGGTCTGGGCCTGCGCCCTGATTTGCGTCTGACCGCGCAGGAGCGTGAGACCGTTGAGAACGCGCTGTCGCGTGTGGATCTGTCAAACTTTGCGACCGCAAAACCCGGCACGCTGTCCGGGGGGCAACAAAGCCGCGTGGCGTTGGCGCGTGTGCTGGTACAAGCGCGGCCGTTGGTCTTGCTGGACGAGCCTTTTGCCGCTCTTGGTCCTGCGCTGCGCAATGAGATGTTGGATGTGGTGCGGGATACCGTGGCTCAAACGGGTGCTGCGATGGTCATGGTCACCCATGCGCCTGAAGATGTCCGCCGCATCGCCGATGAAGTCATATTTGTCGAGGGAGGGCGCGCCCATGCACCCCGTCCGGCGGCAGCTTTGATGGATGATCCACCGCCGGAACTACGTGCCTATCTAGGCTGACGTCAGCGCAAGGGCTGCACGGGCGGCCTCGCGTCCCTTATCGACAAAATGCGCACGGTAGATCGCATTATGATGTTCGGTTTCTTGATATTGATGGGGTGTCAGCGACACGGACAACACAGGCACGCCTGTATCCAAACCGACGCGCATCAGCCCGTCGACCACCGCAGCGGCGACAAAATCATGACGATAGATTCCACCATCCACAACAAATGCGGCGCAGATGACGGCATCGTACTTCTCTGTCTTGGCGAGTTGCTGCGCTTTGAGGGGGAGCTCGAACGCGCCAGGCACATCAAATACGTCTGTTTGCGCATCCGGTGTCATTTCGGCAAAGCCTTCATGCGCGCGATCCACGATGTCGGCATGCCATTGTGCTTTTACAAAAGCAAAGCGGGTTGGGGTGTCTGTCACGGGTATCTCCTTTAGGTTCCAACAGTCCACCCAAGGCGATCACAGGCCATCGGCCGCACCAAACGGCGCGTCCCGACATCCTGCATTCTCTTCCATCCGGACTTTAACCGTCGGCTCCGGCTTCTCACCGGATCTGCTTGTCCCCGCACTCCTGAAAAGGGGTTTGGGCGCTCGCGGGCTCGGAGGTCATGCCTCCATACCGCCGGTG
>CAJXSZ010000003.1 GCA_913060815.1 uncultured Sulfitobacter sp.
CTGGTCCTCCGCTTTCCTAACTATAGGGGCGGACCACTTCAAAGGGGGAGGCTCACCTGAGCTTAGAGGTTACTTTCCCCGATCTGAACAGCTGTCCCCAAAAGCTACTCATTTTACTTTCGAAGATATTGATTGTGATACCGAAGCGGGGGTGATTGCTGAGATCCTGGACAGCTATGCATTAGAGACGGCGTTGTCGGTCGACAGTGACCTGTACAGCGGCGATTTCAGCCACAGGCTGGCTTCTGCGAGAGCGTTTCGCTGGGGAGTGGTCTGCGAGATCATCATGAAAACCGTAGGGGAGGCCTGCGCAGAGAAGTCAGGTGTTTTGACAGGTGAGCAATTCATTAATGCGTGGGTATCGAAAACCAACATGACTGAGGCTGTTACGCCATTTAATCACCCAGGTTACACATCGATGTTTCGGAAAGATAAGTTGTCCTGGAAAGCTATTCCTGACTGACCTATCCAGAACCTCCCGCTACCATCAGCCCCGCTTTACGCGGGCTTTGTTGTGCTTGGTGCTTCGAATTTCTGCATGGTTTTGTGTGGGCGTTCTTACCTCAAACGTTTTTGCGCATGCTTTGTCCTTTTGCGCATGCTTTGAAGTTTAACGGATTTTTTCGGGTGGATCAGGTGTTTGATGTAATTTACAAAAACGGCTTCCAGATAGGGCCAGTTTTTCGGATGCGCACACTTTTGGTTTATCTGGCTGCCGCGCTTCCGGCGGAACAGGGATGGGCGGCCGCCCTACATGAACTTTTTTCGCTCCGGCCATTGGCTCGCCCGCGCGGCGATCCATATTGTAGCCTCCAAGCAAGGAGAGCACGATGAGCGAGACGATAAAAGTCAACGGGTCTGACCACCTCATGCCTGCCGATGCGCGGGTCTCGCTTCTGGATTTCCTCAGACATTATGTCGGCCTTACCGGAACAAAAAAAGGCTGTGATCATGGTCAGTGCGGCGCCTGCACGGTGCTGGTAGACGGAGTCAGGATCAACAGTTGTCTGACGCTGGCCGCGATGCACGGGCAGCAGGAGGTAACGACGATCGAGGGGCTCGGCACGCCAGATGCGCCTTCGGACCTGCAAAAAGCCTTTCTGGAGCATGACGGTTTTCAGTGCGGCTATTGCACACCGGGCCAGATCTGTTCGGCGACCGCGCTGCTGGACGAAATCCGCGCCGAATGGCCAAGCGACGCGAGCGATGACCTCAACGCGCCTTCGCTTTCCGACGAGGAGATCCGCGAGCGGATGAGCGGTAACCTTTGTCGATGCGGTGCCTACGCCAACATCCTCGCGGCGATCCGCCAGGTCGCGGAGACCGGGGCGTGAGGCCGTTCGACTACATCCGGCCCACCGACGCGGCGGATGCCGCGGAGCGGATCTCTGGTGCGGGCGTGAAGGCCATTGCAGGCGGCACCAACCTGCTCGACCTGATGAAGCTGCAGGTCGAAACGCCCAAGGTTCTGGTCGATGTCGGTCGGCTCGACATGGCATCCATCGCGGAGGATGGGGCGGGCCTGCGCATCGGCGCGCTTGTGACCAACACCAACACGGCCAACCACGCCCGCGTTCGCGCCGATTACGCCGTTCTGGCGCGTACAATTCTGGCCGGGGCCACCCAGCAGCTTCGGAACAAGGCCACCACAGGCGGCAACCTTTGCCAGCGCACCCGCTGCACCTATTTCACCAACACCGACCAGCCCTGCAACAAGCGTAAGCCCGGATCCGGCTGCGGCGCGATTGGCGGGGTCGCACGCCTGCACGCGATCCTCGGCGCCAGTGACCAATGCATCGCCACCTATCCCGGCGACATGGCCGTGGCGATGGCCGCACTCGATGCGAAGGTCCACCTGACGGGCGGCGCAACAGGCGAGCGCACGGTCCCGGTCCGGGACTTCCACAACCTGCCGGGTCAGACGCCGTGGCAGGAAAATGTGCTGGAAACTGGCGAGATTATCACTGCCGTCACGCTGCCGCCGCCGGTGAGAGCCCGGCAGATCTACCGCAAGGTGCGCGAACGCTCGTCCTACGCGTTCGCTCTGGTCTCCGTCGCCGCGATTATCGCAAAGGAGGGCGGCAAGATCGCGCGGGCCGACCTCGCCTTCGGCGGGCTCGCCCACAAGCCCTGGCACGACCCGCGGCTCTCGGAGCTGCTCGTTGGAGAGACCCCGTCGCCTGCGCTTTTCGAAAAGGTCGCCGACACGCTTCTCGACAGCGCGGACGCACGCGGCGGCAGCGATTTTAAGATACCTCTCGCGCGGCGAACCCTGATCGCCGTCCTCACCGAAGCCACGGAGGACCAGTTATGACCGCTTATTTCAAGCAGGACGGACCCGTCGACGGAGCTGCTCTCGACGGCATGGCGCAGGGCGTGCTGGGCCGCCCCGTGCCCCGGATCGAAGGGCTGGCCAAGGTGACCGGCACCGCGACCTATGCCGCCGAATACGACGTGGCCAACCTTGCCGAAGGTGTCTTTGTCACCGCCACGATCACGAGAGGCGTCGTGAAATCCATCGCCAGCGAGGCCGCCCGCGCCATGCCCGGCGTGCTGGCTGTGATCTCGGAAGCGCGCATGACGACCCGCGCCGCACAAGGCACCGCCGGGGAAGCGCCCGAACAGGAACCGCAGCGCGTCTCCTACTGGGGCCAGCCCATCGCGCTCGTCGTCGCCGAGACTTTCGAGCAGGCGCGCGACGCGGCAAAGCAGTTGGTCGTCGAATACGACGCAGACACGGGCGTCGCCCTCGACCCCGCCACCGCCACGTCTGAGCCGCAAGAGGACGAGGCCATCGACATGGGCGACCTCAACGCCGCGATGCAGGCGGCCACATACAGCGTCGACATGACCGTCGAGACCGAGGGCCATGCCTCTGCCGCGATGGAGCCCCATGCCGCCATTGCCGCTTGGGAGGGGGATAAGCTCACCGTTCACGCCTCGTTGCAGATGCTGAACTACAATATCTCCGAGTTGGCGGACGCGCTGGACATGGACGAGACAAACATCCGGCTGGTCTCCGCCTATGTCGGCGGCGGCTTCGGCTCGAAGCTCGGGATCAGCGAGGACGTCGTCGCCGCCGCACTTGCCTCGCGTGAACTGGGTCGGCCGGTGCGCGTCGTTATGTCCCGCCAGCAGGTATTTCAATGCATCATGCGCCGCTCCGAGACCTGGCAACGACTGCGCCTTGCATGCGACGCCGACGGTAAGCTCACCGGGTTCGGCCACCAAGCGCGTGTCTCGAACCTGCCGGGAGAAACCTTTGCCGAGCCGGTGCTGCAATCCTCGCACTTCCTCTACGCCGCGCCGAACAGGTCGCTGTCGATGGACCTCGTCCGCATCCATCGGATGACCGCCGGATCGGTCCGCGCGCCGGGCGAGGCGGTAGGCATGCCGGCGCTGGAAATGGCGATGGACGAACTGGCGGAGAAGGCCGGGATCGACCCCGTCGCCTTCCGACTGCGCAACATCCCAGACCGCGATCCTGAAGGGAATTTGCCCTTCACATCGCACGGCCTTGCCGAATGCCTGAGGCAAGGGGCCGAGGCTTTTGGCTGGGAAAGCGGCACTCGTAAGCCGCGGCACCGCCGCGAGGGCGAGTGGTGGATCGGAACCGGCATGGCCAGCGCCGCTCGCGTCCACAACGCGAGCGAGGCCAAGGCTCGGGTGCGGCTGACCGCCGATGGGCGGGCCGAGGTCGAGACCGACATGACCGATATCGGCACCGGCACCTACACGATCTGCGCCCAGATCGCGGGCGAGATGCTGGGCCTGCCGATGGATCGCGTTACCGTAAGCCTTGGCGACACCGACTATCCACGCGGTCCGGGATCGGGTGGCAGCTGGGGCGCGCCCTCTATCGGGTCCGCCGTTTACCTCGCCTGCAAGGCTCTGCGCGGGCAGCTTGCCAAACGGGGCAACATTGACGAAGCGGACCTCGTTCTGAAGGACGGCGCGGTCGAAGGCGGTCGCAGCGTTGCCGACCTTATTGGGGGCGAGGTGCTGGAAGAGATCGGCCATTACGAACCCGGTACTAATGAGCACGATTACACCTCCTCAGGCTTCGGCGCCTTCTTCGCCGAGGTGCGGGTGAACCACTGGACCGGTGAGACCCGCGTGGACCGGATGACCGGCGCTTTCGGCTTCGGTCGGGTGCTCAACGAAAAGACCGCGCGCTCGCAATGCCTTGGCGGCATCACCTGGAGCATCGGCACAGCCCTGACCGAGGCGCTGCATTTTGATCCCCGCGACGGGCACCTCGCGAACCCGGACCTGGCCGAATACCACGTGCCGGTCCACCGCGACGTGCGCGAGGTCGAGGTGCTCATGCTGCAAGAACGCGACCCGCTGGCAAGCGCGATCCAGGCCAAGGGCATCGGCGAGCTTGGCATGTGCGGCGGCGCGGGCGCGATTGCGAATGCGATCTACAACGCCTGCGGTGTACGGTTGCGCCAGCTTCCGATGACGCCTGACCGCGTCCTTGCATGCCTGCGCGACTAAAGGGCAGGCCGTCGCCACGACCCCGCACCGGATCACGTGCGTATCGATGCGGGGTTTCCACACGAACCCATTGATCCACCATGCCGTCCCCCATCGGACACCCGCCGCAGACGGCACGTCAAGTCCCACAATGCGGCGCTGGGCTTGAGGTCAGCTTTGAGCCCGTTTTGATGGATGCTGTGGTTTGTGCGAGCGTCCGATAGCACGGAGAGGGTCATAAGCTTTTAACAACGCCTCAGGTCTTGAATGGATTTTCGAAGGCCTCAACCGAGGTGGTTTAGGCATGTATCAAAAGGGAAGGCTTTGGGAACGTAGCTCTAAGAGTATCTAGAAAGAGCGGTTGCGAAGCACGCACAGTTTTCACCGATACTAATGTAAATCCGTGGTTGGGGCTTGTGCGGAGAGCATAAACAGCCATATACCATCCATATGGATGGAGAAACTTCATGAGTAACGTGAGACAACTACGCGATAAGCAACCCGAGAATGAAAAGATTACAATCAATCTTGGCTTTGTCGATCTGGGCCGTATTGATCTGCTGGTGCAGGAAGGCTTCTACTCCAACAGAAGTGATCTGATCCGAGCAGCGATCCGCAACCAACTCGAAAGCCACGGAGATGCCGTCAGTAAATCGCTCGAGCGGCACACGATGGAGCTTGGGTTGCGGGATTATTCGGTCGGCGATCTTGAGGCGGTGCGGGATGCCGGTGAGGTTCTACACATCAAAGTCGTTGGACTTGCCCGGTTTGATCCCGACGTCACACCGGAACTGGCGCTTCAGACAATCGCTTCAATTACTGTGCTGGGTGCTTTGCAAGCCAGCGCGGAACTCAAAAAGGCACTTGCCGACCGCATCAAATAGGATGCGCGCAACATAAATAGGAAAACCAGATGAAATTCTTCAACGTCGGCGCGATGCGTCCGGCGACCGATGGCGCACGGCTGTCGGCAGCCAACGATCTTGTTCAACGCACGCTTGCCCGGCACGGCCTCGTTCCACAAGCTGGAAACGCGATACAGCAGAAAATGCCCGTCCTACCATCGCTCAACAGCATGCTGGATCAATTTGCAGGTGCAACCGGCAATGCCGATGCAGTTGACATAACGATACCAGAGGATGCGCAGTTCAGGCGGGATACCTTTACCTGCCCCGCGGGCAGCCGCACCTATCGGACCTACATCCCTGCCTCGTCGGCAATGGGCGTCACAGGAGTCGTCATGATGTTGCATGGTTGCACCCAGACGCCCGAGGATTTTGCGACAGGGACCGGTATGAATATACTCGCCGAGCAACATAGGTTCATCGTGGTCTACCCGGCGCAATCGCGCGGTGGAAATGCGCAATCATGCTGGAACTGGTTCAGCCGAGGAGACCAGAGACGCGGTAAAGGTGAACCATCTATATTGGCAGGGATCGCGTCATCGGTTGCTAAAGAGCACGGTGTTTTACGAGATAAGACATTCGTTGCCGGACTATCCGCTGGAGCGGCGATGGCAGTCATTCTGGGCGAAACCTACGACGACGTATTTGCAGCGGTAGGGGCGCATTCCGGATTGCCCACAGGAGCAGCAAAAGACGTAGCGTCCGCATTTTCTGCCATGGCGGGCGCCGCTCTTGATCCCGCACCGCAGCCTGAACCGGCAGTCTCAACCCGGACAATCGTCTTTCATGGCACAGCGGATGCAACGGTGCATCCGTCTAACGGGGCGGCGATTGCACGGCGGGCGGCGGGCTTGAATGCGCGTCAGAGCATTGAGACAGAATGCAATGGCACCGCAGCAGGACGCCGTTTTACACGCATCATCTCCAGCGATCTGCAAGGCAAACCCATTGTCGAACACTGGGCGATCGAGGGGCAAGGCCATGCTTGGTCCGGCGGGCAGGCGTCCGGCTCCTACACAGATGCAAAAGGGCCAGACGCCAGCGCCGAAATGATCCGCTTCTTTTATAATTCCACCGAGAAGGACCTTTGAGATGACACAGATGACATAGACGTTTGACTTCGTAGCCGAACCCGTACCCGGTCCGAAATGGGCTGTGCGCTGGAACAGGTCATGGCCCGCCTACGAGTCATGGTTTATAGCGCGCGGCGGCGATCAGGGACCATCGCGAATAAAAGGGCCGTGATGCATTGAAGCGCTACATGCCCGAACTGGTCCCGACTTACGATCGTTTGGTCGCCGTCGCAGGTGGGTCCGACCGCGCGGCACGCTTCTTATCGACATGGTGCCCGCCCACCTATCTCGGTGGCTGTTCTCTTGCCGCCGTTTCCAGCAAGAAAGACGTCCGGTTTGTGCGCAACTATGGTCTATCACCAGAGTTGAAGGAAAGGCTTCTTTTGCCCACTGAATGGTCCGGGCGGGCCGTCATGGGTATGGTCGAATTCCTGTACGGTTTGTCTGACGGAATAAACGGTGCAGGGCTCGGTGTCGCACTGGCTTATGGTGGCCGTTCTGAAGGTGGACAGGGGTTTGGCGTGACAACGATTGTGCGCTTTGTGCTGGAGACCTGCGATACCGTCGATGAGGCATTGTCGGCTTTGAAACGGGTGCCGTCCCACATGGCTTATAGTCTCGTGCTTGCGGATGCCTCCGGCCAGACGGCAAGCGTGGAACTGGCTCCGGGCGGCGACTTGACGATCATGCCGACAGCGGTTGCGACCAATCATAAAAGTGGCAAGACGTAAGCGGACCGACCCGCCTTCACGCGTACATTTGAGCGCCGCGCATGTTTGGGAAAATTGTAGTGCAACCCCCGGAAACTCAACCGGAAGTTTCTCAAGTCACCACTCTTGCAGGATAGATATGCGCAAGGCTTTGGAACGTTGTTTACGGCCGAATATGATCCAAAAGCACTTACGCTTGGCCTGACGTCAAAGGGAGCCTGCTGGAACCAAGCGATTCATGAATTTGCCGAAGGTCAGCATACCATCAATTACGCACAGGATAGTGCGCTAGGAGTGACCTACAACACAGATGGTGTGAGTTGCGGGGGCGTTGACTGGTCACAAGCGGCATCAGTCGATTGGAACGCGGTAGCGCAAGACTACGCAAACGGACGGGGCAGGGAGATCAGTACATATTTTTTCTCCAAGACGACGGATCTACAAAATCTGCCCGATAAAGTGAGATGCGAGTTCCATAGCCGTCCTTCCAAAGTTGGGCGGCTATCGAAATACAACATTGTTTACTGCGTACCCTGAGCGTCAAACGGCGAAAGACTACGGATCAGTTCGCCGAACCGGACATCGATGCCGTTGCAGCGAAAGGCAGCAAAGTCCGCGGAGCGGACCATGATGTTCAGCGCAGCGAATATTCGGAAAGGGGAGCGGGCAGTGGCCTTCCATCAATGGTCAGAGGGGCTGTAACTGGTAAGGTCGTGCTCTTGCCTTCGTATGAGGTCAAGTTTGACTTCGCCGCCCTACTCGCAGTGGGTTCGCGATTTCCTGATGAATTGCGGAAAGTAATATACTACCGAATTGGCCAATTGCTCCGGAAAAGGTATGCTGTGACTGACAGATGTTGTCGATCGACATAAGGGGCGGAATGCGGACCTTAGCTACATCGGCGAAGGTTCTGTGCCATACTGGCAAAAGCGGCCATTTAGGCCGTAGCTCCCAAGCTGCGTTGTGCGCGGATGTCAACTTTTGGGTAGACCTTGTAGTTACCCTCGGTTTTCTGCTCAAACCGACGTCCATGCCGACTGCCAGCCGGACAATGCGGCTTTTCCACAATGCTGATTCGAACAGGTACCCTTTTTATCGTTCTAAACGGACCGTGCTTTTGAAGCTTGGTGGCCGTTTGAGACGCAACGGAAATGAGGTGCTTCACTGCAAAAAAGGGCTCTAGGTGAAACGTGTATTGGCAAAGTCGACAACCACCATGTCACCAGCTAAAACAGCCTAGCCGGTGCATCTGCTGCAGAGTGACCTTATTCCAAAAGTTCTGTCTAGCGGAACAAAGTTCCGATGTGCGGTATTGGCAACCATGACAATTTGCGCTTAACTCATCTCATGGTTGGGTGGAACGCTTCGGGAGGAAGCGTCCTACCTTGGAACGTCGCGGACCTTTCTGCTGCTTTCCAACCGCGCTGAGAGGGAAAGCCTGTTCAGGAAAGAACCTGTGAATGTTTGTGCATCCAGAGAATCTTCCTGATTTATTTTCCCGCAGCATCAAAAAGATAAATAGGGAGAGAAGTGAATGAATAAGTTTCTAATGTCTGCCAAGGTCGCCGTAGCGTCGGCCGTTATGGCGACCGGGCTGTCACATGCGGTGAATGCTCAGGAGTATGATTGGCCGCGCCTGATGGTGATTGCGACGCCCGGCACATCGACCGGTAGCTTTGCCTCCACCAATGGCTGGGGTCCAGTATTCCAGCAGGAGACAGGGACCACGGTCCGCATCGTACCAGAAGACAGTGAGTTGATGCGTAACCGCCGCCTGACCGAGCGTGAGGATGTAGCGATTGCATCTGTTTCCGCCGCCGAGATGGCCTCTCAGACCGAAGGTGTCGGCGGCTATGCCTCGGCGCGGGCCATACCCCAGCGCATTCTGTGGCATCACAATGATACCCCGTGGGGCTTTGTCGTGTCGGGCGACTCCGAGATCCAGTCGCTCGCCGATATTGGCAAGGGCGGTGTGCGCGTCACCGAAGGCGTCTTTTCGCCTGCGATCGTGTCGGTCGTGACCGAGGCCTTGCCCGGCTTCGTCGGCCTGACGCCCGAAGAAGCGCGGGAGCAGATCGAGTACGTGCCTGCGTCCAGCTACGGTGAAAACTGTCGCTCGGTTGTCGAAGGAAAGTCCGATGTGGCATATTGTTCGCCGATCTCGTCGGTGCTGTCCGAGATGGAAGGCGCCCCCGGCAGCATCCGCTGGCTGCCGATGGACCCCGCAGACAAAGAAGGCTGGAGCCGCTTTCTGAACTTTCGCGGCATGACGATCCCTTCCAAGATTTCCATGGGGGTCAAAACCGCAAACGGTGTCGATTCGATGACGTCGAACTTCGTCTATGCGGTTCCCGTGACCGCCGATGAGGACTTCGCTTATAATATGGCGAAGTGGTTGCATCAGTCCTACGACGCTTACAAAGGCACGCACGCCCTTGCGTCGCGCATGTCCGTTGAGCAGTTCCGTTCCTTCCTGAACGCCAACCCGATTCCCGTGCACGAGGGAACGGTGAAGTATCTGCGTGAGATTGGTCAGTGGACCGATGAAGACGACGCATGGAACAATGCTGCGATCGAGCAGATGGATGCATGGGTCGAGGCACGTCAGGCCGGGATGAAGGCGGCGATGGAACAGGGTGTTGAAATCAACTTCGAAAACGAAGAGTTCCTGAACCTCATGGCCGAATATACCAAAGATCTCGAACCGTTCCGCTCACGCCTGTGACCGGCTCTTGAAAGCGTTACCGGCGGAGCGGTTCCATCGCTCCGCCGCCTTCTCGAAATGCGCCCATAGATCACTAAATTCAGGATCACGACATGTCAGATTCTCCATCGATTGCAGCCCCAAATCTCAGCGATGACGACGCGGTACAGCTGGGTCGGCTCGGCGCATTGTTCTCGTTCACGAGCATTGCATTCGTCATTCTCTGCACAGGCGGGCTCTCGCTTGGGCTGGCCTATGCCTTTGGCGTTCCGATCGGAGGGCAGCGTCTGATCGAAGGGCAATATTACTGGGTGTTTATAGGCATCTTTCTGGCGGCCTCGTTCATCGCACTGCCCGCACGCGCAACCCAGACCTCGGTGCCTATTTTCGACTGGATCGCGGCAATCATCGCTATGGGGATTTGCTTCTGGTTTTCGACGCATGCATGGGAGATCGTGCAAGCGGGATGGACCAACCTTTACGCGGGCACAGTGCTGTGGGTCTTGATGCTTGAGATCGCGCGTCGGTCGGGTGGGCTGCCGTTCTTGATCGTTGTGTTTCTGCTGGGTCTATATCCGCTCGTAGCAGATTTCTTTCCGGGGCTGCTGATGGGCATCCCCTACACCTTCGAGCGCATGATCGAAGCGCATATTTTCCGGACCGAAGGCCTGATGGGCATCACCACGAAAATCGTGGCGGAGATCGTCCTCGGCTTTCTGGTGTTCGCGGGCGTGCTGATCGCAACAGGCGCCGGACAGTTCTTCATCGATATCGCCAATGCCGGTTTCGGCAAGTACCGCGGTGGCTCGGCTAAGGTATCCGTCGTCGCGAGCGCCTTTTTCGGATCGCTTTCGGGGTCGATCTTTTCGAACATTGCGGGCACAGGTTCGATCACCATTCCGACCATGAAAAAAGCGGGATACCCGCCCCATTACGCCGGCGCTATCGAAGCCTGCGCCTCGACCGGCGGTGTGGTGATGCCACCGGTGATGGGTGCCATTGCCTTCGTCATGGCAATCACGATCGGTGTGGATTACGCGACGATCATGATTGCCGCGATCCTGCCGTCGTTCCTGTTCTATTTCGGCCTGCTTCTGCAAATCGACGCTTACGCAGCGCGCAACGGCCTTGTCGGCGCAGCGCCGGAAAATCTGCCCTCGGCGCGCAACGTCATGAAGCGCGGCTGGCCATTTTTGATCGTCATGATCTTTCTGGTCTGGGGATTGCTGTGGATGCGCTGGGAATACTATGCACCTTGGTATGCAAGTGCTCTGATGATCGGTCTGAGCTTTCTGCAGCGTGAAACGATGATGACCCCCAAACGCTTTGTCGAGACATTGCGGCAGGTTGGCATGCTGGTCACCCAGACTGCGGCCATCATCATGCCGATTGCCTTCGTCGTCAGCGCGCTGACCATTACGGGCGTGACCGGCTCCATGACTTCGGGTCTCGTCGCTTTGGGCGGAGATAACGTTTACCTGATCATCGCCTTGGGTGTGCTGGCCTGCTTTATCATGGGCATGGCCGGTCTGGCGATCGTGGCCTATATTTTTCTGGCTGTAACGCTCGCACCTGCGATTATCGAGATCGGGGGCCTCAACACCATCGCGGTTCACTTTTTCATCGTCTACTACGCCATGCTGTCGGTGATCACCCCACCTGTAGGGGCAGCGGCGTTTCTGGCTGCGACCATAGCCGGGGCAAAACCGATGAAGACGTCATTTACAGCAATGCGACTGGGGATCGTAATCTACTTCGTACCCTTGTTCTTCATGTTCCAACCGGCGCTGGTCTTGCAAGGTGACCTCACACCGTTGATTTACGTGCTCCCTTCGATCCTGATCGGAATCACCCTGCTGGCCGGTGGTCTGGAGGGCTATCTGATCGGGTTCGGCAGAGTACGCCCGATGCTGCGCCTGCCGCTTGCTGTGGCGGGCTTTGCGTTCAGCTTTCCCGGCTTGATCACAACGTTGGTGAGTGGGGTGGCAGCCGTGATTTTGGTCCTGCTGATCAGGAGGGATACGGTCAAGGCGGATAGGGTAACAACGTAAGAAGTCTTTCCATATCGATTTGAAAACGCTGACCTCGATCTGCGATGTGAATTTTTCAAGCCGTGGAATGGAACATCGCCAAGCAAATCGATAATCTCTAGCTTTCAAGAGCTTGAAAGTGCATGCTTTGCATTGAGGCCGCAGCAAAAACTTTCATTTCGCCAGCTAAATTTTAGTAAGCGCAACGAGACATAAGCAGACATTCACTGCGGCTGCAAAGCTCACTGTCCATTCACTAGAAATCGGGCCGTCAGGTCCGATGGCACGATTTGGCCAACGGTGGCAATTGAACCATTTCAGCAACCGCTGGGCCTTATCGATGCACTGCTCCCAAAAGCGAATGTTTTCTAAAAGGATCGCTTTGGTCGAGATCACCTGCAGCAGTGCATGTCAGAAGCGCACGTTACAAACCAAGGTTTACTGTCTGCTTTGAGATGCACTCTTGTGCATGTGTCTCACCTCTCGTCGCTTTTGGAAAAGATGTTGAGGAAGCGCAGTCATCGGCTTGCTCTGAGTAGATCACGAAGTGCCGTTGAGTGGGCGATTACGCTTGATGCGGTAAACCGTAACAATAGACGAAAAATTTCATGATTGTTTCGAACCGACAAACTTCTGCCACTTTTCAGCGTCAGGTAGAAAATTGATACTTGAAAACGGGAAACGAGAAATTTCCCAGATTACGTTCTGGAGATAGTTTTGAAAATTTTAGCTGTTGACGATGACCCGATCATTCTGGAGCTCTTGTCGCACTTTGTCGAAGTAGCAGGCTGCCATCAGTTGGTGACTGCCACGTCTGGTAGGCATGCGCTGGACCTTGTCTATGCAAATGAAGGGGCTGCTTTTGACTGTTTCCTGTTTGATATCCAGATGCCAGAGATGGACGGGATCGAACTTACTCAGAAAATTCGCGGTATGAAGCAGTTTAAGGATACTCCGGTCCTTATGCTGACGGCCATGTCCGAGAAGAGATACATTGATGCGGCATTTTCTTCTGGTGCAACAGACTATGTAACCAAACCTTTCGAGATCACAGAGTTAACGGCCCGTCTACAATTGATAGATGATTTGATTACAACCCGACGGATCAAAACCGACAAGATCTTTGCAGCCCAATCGCCGATTGCGCCATACGCTTCGAGCGATAGCCGATCTGCAATCCAGCTTCACGACCCGATATCGATCTATGATGTCGATAACCTTGTAGAATATCCAGCAATGGAAAATTATATCCGCCAGCTCGCTCGCGGATCATTGTTCGGCTCCGCCACGTTTGCTTTTGCAGTGCGCAAAATTGAAGAGCATCACGCGGCAATGTCCTCAGCGGAATTCTCATTCCTGATCTCCGATGTTGCCGAAGTGATTTCTGACAGTTTGGCGAGTCATCAATTCCTGATGTCCTACGCTGGCAGCGGTATCTTTATTTGCGTCACGGAAAGTGGGTGGCGACCCGATATGGGAGCTCTCATGGACGCCGTAAACCTCTCGCTGTCGCGCACCGAGCTATACGATAACTCGGGCCAGCAGCTGTTCGTGCGGGTGAGTGCGGGAGAGGTCGTAAGGCTGATCTGGAAATGTGAGAATTCTGTGATGGAGGCCATCTCTGCGGCCTACCTCTCAGCAGACGAAGCGAGTGCGGCACATGAGCGGTCGATGAACGACCTCTGGCTTGTTCCACAGCGGGCATGAGCATGGTGTCACAAGAGCTATCCGGACTCGACCGGATAAGAACGCGGTTTCTACACCTCCTGAAAGAGCGTCAGGCGAATGTGGCGCAGCATGCAATGTTAGCGTGGGAAAGCGACGATGCGGCGACGAAGCGTTCGAATTTTCAGGAAGCGCAGATGACGCTACACCAGATCGCCGGTACGGCGGGTTCGCTCGGCTTTGGGGATCTTGGTCAAACTGCTCGGGAATGTGAGGATTTGATCATCACGTATCTCGACGGCCCTGCCTTCGCAGACAATGTGTTGTTAAATGAAATCTTCACTAATCTGGACGCTTTTGTCTCGAAGAGCCAAAACTTGATATCTCATCCCAGCTAAGGTCCGAAGAAGCTACTTCCTCATTCTCTGCACAGCAGATCGCTAGGCCGACTTTTTCATCGCGAGCTTGATCTGTTCAGGTAACGCCATTGGATCAAACGGCTTGGGGATTACTTCTGCAGCGCCGTTGTTGAACAGCTCCTCAATTTCAGAGTGCTGAGCACGCGCAGTCATAAAGATTGCCGGAACATTTCCCAACTGCGCGTCTTTTCGCATGTTGTCCAAGGTTTCACGGCCAGTCATCCCCGGCATCATCATATCGAGCAAGAATACATCCGGCGCAAACGCTGCAGCCTTCGCAACAGCCTCCTGACCGCTGCTGCATTGCAGAACGTCAAACTCGCCCGAAAGCTCGAGAGACATCAGCGCGATTTCACGGATGTCGGCATCATCTTCTACATGCAATATCTTGATCATTGACTATTTCTCTCTGTTTAAGCGGACTGTCGGGCGGCAGGTGCTTCAATACCTGAGGAGCCTTTCGGCGCCTTAGGTAAGCAAAAGAAGAACTTCGTTCCCACGCCCTCAGTCGATTCAAAGCCGATTGTACCGCCCATATTCTCAACGATCGCCTTGCATATATTCAGGCCAAGCCCTGTTCCACCTTTTGAAGCGCGATCAGAGTTTGACATGTCGGAAAACCTGTTGAAAATCTTATGCGTCTCATCGTGAGGGATCCCTTGCCCTTCATCAGTCACAGACACCCGCACCCACGCGCCTTCGTCCTCGACGTCCAAGTAAATCTTCCCGCCTGGTTTTGAAAATTTGTAGGCGTTTGATATCAGATTGTTCAGAACCTGAAGCAATCTGTTGGGGTCGGTATTGAATGGAAATGGGTTCTCGGTCCCCGTAAGCTCGACTTGGACACCATAGCGTTGTTGGAGCATCGCATTCGCTTGATCCGCCTCTTTGACTAACTCCGACAGATCGACGCTTTGCATCGCGATCTCTATGTCGCCGTTGGCCATTTTATCAAGATCCAGAATGTCATTGATTATGAGGATTAGCCTGTCAGCGTTGCGGTGGGCGATTTCAAGGAGGGAGGTTGCCTTATCGGGCAATTCACCAGCCGATTTCGACAGCAGCAGTCCCATCGCACCTTTTATCGATGTAAGCGGGGAGCGCAGCTCGTGGCTGACAGTTGAGATAAAGGAGGATTTCTGCTTTTCCTGCTCAACACGCTCGGAAATGTCAGAGATCAGAATAAGATACCTGCCAGAGGTTTCTGCATCAGTCAAAAATTTGATGCTCACGTCGACGGGCGATCCCATCAAGACGGTCTCAAAGCGGCTGGTACTCTTGCCATCCGCGACGAGTGCGCGGCAAGCGGCCAATATTTCAGCAGTGCCTTCGGACTTGTTCAGACCACCCACGCTCCGGTCCAGATAGTCGCCACGGGAGGTGTCAAATCGGCTCTCTGCCGTGCGGTTCAGGTAACTGAACTCTTCTGTATCGGCGTCAATAATCCAGATCTCGTCACGCAATTCATAAAGCGTTTTCGCAGTCTGACGCTCAGAGATGAGTTCATTCGTCCGGCTGACATCAGTCCGGGCTGTAATTGATCCCACATATTTTCCAGCGGAGTCGAACAACGGCATGATCGTTGATTGGGTGAAAATCTCGCGGCCATCTTTCCGGCGAAGCGGCGTTTCCCCTTCCCAGCTTTGACCGCTGTGAAGGTTTGCGCGAATGTCGGCAGCGACTTCGCTATCGATATCGTTGTAGAGCAGTGCTGCGGGCTGTCCAATCAAGTCGGAACGATCATAGCCCGTCAACTCAAGCAGCTTCTCATTCACTTCTGTCAGATTTCCTGCCGCATCCACGATGTTGATACAAACATGTTTTTCAAATGCATCAAGCCGCTGAACCATTGAAGACCGAGCAGTTTTGGACCGATTTCCCGCTGTTTTACTCATGATCAAGGTTGGAACAGTTGCAGCCAATGCGATAGCGCCAAAAGCGGGTGCCACCTGCGCGGATGGGCCCAATAGAACAGTTTTGGAAAGGTAGTACCACGCTGCTGCAATGCCGCAGCCGCTCGCTATAGCGAGTGCGGTGCTCGACTGCATATCTATCGGCTGTCTCATCGGACCTCGGCTTCAAGCTCTTTGTGGAGGGATCATATGATTACGACCACCTACTGACTATCGTCCGAAGGTATGCTTTGGAAATTCGTCATGAATATGACGTAAACATCCGTTTCCCATGGCGTTAGTTCAGGAAGCAAGCTGCATGCATTTGTTAATGGATGCAACGACAGACGCCATCTCTGTCCGGCTTTTTACAACATCTGCAAATAGACGCGGGTCGTTTGCTCGATTGCCGTTCGCCGACAGCCCGATGATCTTGGCCTTTGGCTGCATCTGAGTGATCTGCGCAACGAGGTTGCTCGCATCGCCATCGGGCAGCATCCAATCAAGGATGATGACATCCAGCGGCTCACCGACAATGAACTTCTGCGCAGCCGCGAGAGAGCCTGCATGCTGCAAATCTGCGGAGTCTTCGAGTGAGGCTGCGAGGATTTCTGCAAAATCATGGTCATCTTCGACGTGCAAAATTTTGAACCTTTCGCGCTTCATCTCCCCGAGGCTCGGCGCCAACGTGGGCGCGCGCACTATCGCGTTCTGTGAGATCGGAATGGTGAACCAAAATACGGTTATGCCATCCGTGATACTCTCAAAACCAATCTTGCCCCCTTGGCGCTGCACAATTTGCTTGGAGATATTCAGGCCAAGCCCTGTACCGCCAGTGGTGCGGGTATCGGATCCATCAGCCTGTGAAAATGGCTTGAATATTTTTGATCGAAAACTCTCGGGCACACCAGGACCAGTGTTTTGAACATATACGATGATCTGATCTTCGATCTGTTCTGCCTTCACGACAACTTCACTATCGGGATCGGAATACTTGCAGGCATTTGAAATCAGATTGGCAAGAACCTGTTGTGTGCGACCGTAATCAACACATACGGGCAGGGGGGGCTCGGACAATTCAATTCTGATCGTGTTGTTATGTGTCGTCGCAAACGGGGACATCTGCTGAACGCTGGCCTCGATAATATCAGCAAGATCGAGTTCGGTTGTGCTGAACTTTACCTCCCCTGCGGAAATGCTTTCGAGATCAAGAATATCGTTCACGATGTCGGTCAATCGGTCAGCATTGGATTTTGCGATATCAATCAGTCGCGACTGCGCTTGTGTAAGTGTGGCTGACTTACCGGCCAGCAACAGCCCAAGCGCACCTTTGATTGACGTTAACGGGGTGCGCAGTTCATGGCTCACTGTGGCGACAAATTCATCTTTCATGAGATCGATTTTCTTTTGATCTGTAATGTCGATAACTTGGCCAATGAACAAATAGCGGTTCTGGTTCTTATCAAAAGACCACGAAATATTCAGGTAACCCCACCGCTTCTCTCCGCTTGGCATGATTATCCGGTGCTCGCCAGAATAGACCCTCTGGTCCTTTCCCGAGATCATTGCGGAGATTGTTGCATAGAGTGACTGACGGTCCTCATAAGGAAGCAAATCTGTCAGGCGCACGTTGTTGACAAGATCAGCTTCGCGTCGACCCGAGAGTTCTGAAAACGCTGAGTTCACATTGATGAACTTTCCGGCGTCATCCATCAATGCCATACCAATCGGTGCGTGATGCACCACTGTTCGAAACAGCTTTTCACTATTCTCAAGCGCGTTTCGATCGTGGCGAAGTTCTGTCACGTCGGTCTGCGTTCCGATCAACCTGATTGCTTTCCCTTGGGCGTCACGCTCGGCAACGACAGCGTCCGACCTCATCCAGCACCAGCCGCCGTCTTTCGTCCTGAGGCGATATTCAGCGATCGAGCGATCAGTTTTTCCCGCGATACAATCAGCGTCGGCCTTCTCGAGAATGTTGATGTCATCGGGGTGAATGCGCTCGATGAATTCTTTCTGAGTATCCAGACCGTTGCACCCCGGGTCGTAGCCCATAATCTTGCACCACGTATCTGACACCTCGGATGTACCTGTGGCCAGATCAATATCGAACACACCTATTTCAGACCCTCGGAGTGCCATATCGAAAAGGGCTTTGCTTTGACTGAGCAAACGGCGGTCGGTGTTCTGGCTTGTGAGGTCGCGTAGGATTACCGTACTCCGCTTATCACCACGAACGCTGGTCCACTCATTCCTATGGAGATCCAGCTCAAGCTGACTTCCCGAGCTGGTTGTGCCTTTTGCATTGTAGGTCCCATCCAAAGATTGCTCAGATGTCGCGATGGACGAGAACGCAGCCATATGCAGCTCTTCGGCACTTCGGCCAAAGCAATTTTGTGCCGCTTGATTGGCAAAAAGTATCCGATCAGAGTCATCGAGCAAAAAGACGGACGTGACATCGTTCTCAATAATGGACCTGTTTTCCTGTTCTTGCGCTATGATTTGACGGGACTTCAATTCGGAAATCTTGTTCAGGTTCTCGGCGCGCTGCCGGCTATTGCTCAGAATAGAAAAGAGCATTGCCGTCAATGTCAGCCCAGCGATTAGAATGCTCACCGGCTGATATGTTCGCAGTGAAGCTTCAAATTCCGGAGTACTATTGAATGCAAGGGTCCATGTTCGGCCAAACCGCTCAATCTGATAAATTTCAGTGAACTTTGCTTGCGAGGACGTATCCTCCGCTTCATCGTTAAGGGGCACGCCACGGTCGATAGAAACGCCATCATATGCACTTAGGGCATAACTCTGCCCATAGGTTGAAGTCAGGTCCGAAAAGATATTCTGGGCAACGAAGGCCGCATTGATCCACCCAAGGAAAGGGCCACGCTCGTCCGGCGCAGATCCAGATGCATAAATTGGCATGAACAGAACGTACCCCGCGAGCGATGCATCCGCCTGCACCAATTCAATCGGCGGTGTAAGGCGCGGTTCTCCGGTAGCCTTTGCCTCTCGCATTACTTCAGCGCGTTCAGCGGCAAAAGTTACATCCAGTCCTATCGCTTTTAAATTGTCGCGCGCCGGCTCCATGTATTTAATAATGTGATGAACATTTTCCGTTGAGCGGCGGTGTATGCTAAAGTCGGGATCGACCTGCGAACGCATCTGGCGCAAAAACCCGTCTAGACGCGCATCTGGGACCTCTACAATGAAACCGATGCCCGTGATACTCGGCAACTGCTCTGGGATGTTTAGACTGTCGGCGTAAGATCGAAAATCGCTTTTAGTGACGTCATTCGATGCTGCAACAAATGCAGCTGTACCTCTGATGCTCAGAAGATAAGTATCCATTCGCGCATCGAATACATCAATGCTTTCTTCCGCAATGGCGCGAAATTCTCGCTCACCGCTGACCGCGTGATGGCTAAGGTTTATCGCACAAAGGATACCGGTAAGCGTCAAAAGCGCCACTACCAGAAGGATATCTAATCGAGCAAACAAACTGCCACCTCATAATAGCTTGTTTAATTCTGGAACAACTGCGCTGTGCAAGTTCTTTGCAATCGCGCCGTTCAACTATTAGTTGTTCGGACGGCTGAGAACATCTGGAAGATGCATTATAGCCTAAAACTCTTGCAAATGTGGTTTTGTGGCATCGGTCAAAGATTGAACCAGTAAAGCTGAACAGTGCGCTTACAGGTGATAGACACCTCGAGTGAAGGGCTTTCCTGTTAGAGTTGCGAAGACGCTGTATCTCGGCTCTCTTCCCTTCGATCAAATCCTTAAGGACGACGGATCTGGTACTGCGAGAATGAATTTCTTCTAAACACCTAAATCTGCGCTAGCTTTTCTCCCATTCATTTTTTCCCAGACGGGATTGCAGGCGCAGAATGAGTGAGATGTGGCGAAAGACTGTCTTCGCTGGTGAATTTTATGCGGGCTTGCAAAAGCGGACATTCGCCGTGATGCAAAAATCCGAAAGGAGGGGCTCCAAACCGACCTCGGACGCGTTGCAGCAGCCCGTAATATGATGGCTAGGTCAACGTCGGGTTGTTGATGCAGGTCGAATTGGCGGATCGGAGGATCAGTCATGGAAGCCCCAAACCAGCCATTCGCGCTCTTCAAGAGTCAACAAGCCGCCATCCCGTAAGCTGTCTTTTGACAACGGCGCAGCAATCTCGACTGATAGGATTGCTTCTATGCAAATGAAGTAGGTCTTGGTCCAATTACATCCAATGACCGCTTTCATTGGGGTGCAAAAAGAGCGAACAACTATATATGCGACCTACAGAAGTTTGGTGCTATAGCGGATCTGTCGCCGGACTTAGAACTGTCTTAGCGGCCCTAACCTGAGTCGGCAGACGGGATCCTTGGGGACGATTGTTTAAAGCCAGAACTGCTCCTGACTGACCTCTAGAGATTTTTCACGCCACTGTTGCCTGCGCCGCAGGCCCGTCATCTATCATTATCGGAAAACCACGCGAGCAGCGCTCGATCCTGCTGTAGATACCGTAAAGCTGGCTGAACAACAGCGGCGTCAGACCTCCAACGTGGGACCCGCAGCGATGATACGACCCTGTGCTAAGGCTATGGCCATCGTGCAAGCGTGCATCACCAACGTCTGGGCAATCGAGACCGCTTGCCGCTGACTAACCCGACAACTCCGGCAGTTACTGCTCCGTCAGATGGGCAGCGCCAAAGCTGTGTAGCGCAGCATCAACGGCTGCCAGTTCGGAGGCGGACAAACGCTAAACAGCACCCTGTATGAGCGCGAAAATAGCGGACTCGGACGGTCAAAGCAGCGCTCATCCCGATATTTTGAGGCATGGAGCGCAGCTCATCGGCGGTCGCGCCCGAAAAGAGCACCGCACCACTGCCCTGCAACTGTCCCGCGATACGGCGGAACAAGGCCGACTTGCCACCAGCATTAGCATCGACCAAGGCCGTCAGGCTACGGCCGAAAATATCAAGGGGGAGGCATCGGTCAGGATCGCGCGACACCCAAAGCAAGCCCGATCTGGTCAAGAGCAAAAGCTACCATGGTTTACGTCCTTTGGTCAGAATAAGAGAGGCGAAAAAGGGAGCGCCGACAAGAGCCGTAATGATCCCGATGTGCAGAACTGCATCGCGCAGGATTGTCCACGATAAGACCAATTTCGCAGACAGGATCAGCGCCTCAAGCCGCAGCCGTTTGACTGGCACCCCCATAGCCGCCGCACGCATTTCATCCCGACGGCAAGGATGGTCGTAGTAAGCGCGGCCTTGGCTCAGGTCGCCTTCGTCAGGCTGCTCATAGTCCAGAATACGACTGACGACAGCGCCTTTTTGGATGTGAAAAACTGTAGCAGCGCCAGCGCCGCATTGAACGAAAAGACAGGTGTGATTTCCAGCGGGACAATCGTTTCGGTCCGGATGCCGCTGAAAAACCAAGGGTGAAGGAGCTGGCCAGCGGATTTCCAAGGATTGTCTAAATCTGCATCTGTGCACCCGCCAGCGACAGGCTGGTCCCCACTGTCACGGCCAGTAGCGCCATTAGCATACGGATGTCCCAGACTACGACGCGCATCTGCAGGTGTGCAGCACGCGGTGCAAAGACTATGCGAAGCACCCCACTCAGGGAACAGCGCGCAGGGACATGTGCGACATCAACCGCCAAAGTCAGCAGCAAAAGCGTGGTTAGGCCCGTCAAGATGGCGATCCGTCGGCCGACCAGCCCGTGATACCTGGCAGCATGGGATAGGGCATGAGTGATGAGTGCATTTACGATGATCTGGTCGGGGTCTGATGCGATAATCTTCTCAGCGTTCACTGTGCCGAAAGTATTAGGGATAGAGGGCCGGCCATATCTCTCGCCCTCTTGCCATCTCAACAAAGCAGCCAGAACTTACGCCGTAAAGGGACATACAACACACCTCCGAATTGCCGCCAGCGCGCTCAACAATCACCAACTGGCGCTCAAGGTCCGCCTGAGCAGTAATCACATGCGGGACGCGTGCGATCTAGGCGTCGTAGAACGCGTTGAATTCTGCATCGACTGAGGGGTGTGCACGAACGGCTCTTCACGGAGGTCGACGTAGACGATCGGGATACCTACCTTCGCCAACTTCTCCTCATATCCGGCCTCATCCGTTGCGGCCTTGGCCTCAAGGTTGAGGATCATCAAATCAGGCGCAAGAGTGACGGCCTGTTCAACGTCGAAGGTGCCGTCCTTGGATATGTCAAACGTGGAGCTATCCGCAATCTGCAGGCATCTCTCTGCATATAGCGCGTAGATCTCCGGTGAGGCCTTCAGTAGGTCGTCTCGCTCGCCGACCAACCGCTGAAAGGGGCGGCGTCATCCAGCGCAGCTGCGAAGAAAAATCTGACGTCGCTCCCTAAGGATAAACCGCTCTGCGGGGCCGTCCAGCGTCACCACTGAGAGGACCAAGTCGAAAATCTGATGATACGCTCACGCGTAGAAATGCCAGTGGTGCAATAGTGGCGGCGCTTCTGCTATCAATCAGGGGGTTTTGGGAAGGGTATGGCGTTTTGACATCGCAACAACCCAGAGGTGGGCGATGGAGGGCGCAAAATCGTCTTTAGGTCATCAGCCACCTACGCGTGGCTGATGACCTTGATGTCAGCTTTTCGCGCGCTCGCTTGCGAGACCACGGAAGATGCACCAGCACATCAAAAGCAGGACAACCGTGAACAAGAGGCCGGTCGAGATCACCATTGACTGAAGGGCGGCCAGACCACCCCCAACGAGCAGGGCAATAGCGACGGCACCTTCGAAGATGCACCAGAATACGCGCTGTGGCATAGGGGCGTCGATTTTGCCACCTGCCGTGATCGTATCAATCACCAGCGATCCTGAATCCGAGGATGTTACGAAAAACACGATCACCAGCACGATCCCGATAAACGATGTGATCGAAGCAAGCGGCATAGGCTCAAGCATCTTGAAAAGCTGCAAGGGCAGATCCGCGTCCTGCGCAGCGGTGTAGCCATCGACAAGCACCTGATTGATCGCTGTGCCGCCAAAAATCGCCATCCAGGCGATACAAACGAAGGACCGGATAATCAGCACGCATGTAACGAACTCCCGCACAGTACGGCCGCGGCTAACGCGCGCGATGAACATGCCGACAAAAGGCGACCAGCTGATCCACCAGGCCCAATAGAAAGCGGTCCAACCTTGGCTGAAGTTCACATCCTCACGCCCGAACGGATTGGCCAGTGCGGGTAGGAAGGTGAAATAGGCCACCAAGCTGTCCCAGAAAAACGTGAGCAGGAACATGGTTGGTCCCGCCACCAGCACGAATACCGCCAAAAGACCGGCCAGTCCCATGTTGATCTCCGACAGGATTTTCACCCCACCATCAAGTCCGCGCATTACCGAAATCAGCGCGACAGCCGTGATCAGGGCGATGAGCACGACCTCCGAGGTTGTACCCATCGGAATACCGAACAGCGCGTTCAACCCCGCATTGGCCTGCGTGGCACCAAATCCCAGAGATGTTGCCAATCCGAAGAGTGTGGCAAAAACCGCGATAATGTCGATGACATGGCCCGGCCATCCCCAGACCCGCTCCCCCAGCAGGGGGTAGAATGCGGAGCGGATGGTGAGCGGCAGGCCTTTGTTGTAGCTGAACAGTGCCAACGCCAGTGCCACGGTCGCGTAAATTGCCCAAGGATGCATGCCCCAATGAAAGATCGTCGAGGCCATGCCGAGGCGTATTGATGCGGCCTCATCGCCCGTTGCAGCACCCAGCGGCGCCCAGTCGGTCCGCAGACCGTTTTCGACGCTGGTGTCGCCGAATGCGGTCGAAAAATGCGTCAGGGGTTCCGAGACACCGTAAAACATCAGGCCGATGCCCATGCCGGCGGCAAACAGCATCGCGAACCACGCAGGGTAGCTATAGTCTGGCTGCGCATCAGTACCGCCCAACCGCACCGAGCCATAGGGTGTCACGATCAGCAAAAGCGCGAAGATCACCACCAGATCAGCCGCAGCCAGCAAGAACCAGGCAAAGTTCTTGGTGGTGAAGTCGAACATTGCCGAAAAGATCGCATTGGCTTGCTCGGGCAGTGCCAGCGTGAAGAAAACAAAGGCAACAACGGCCAGACCGGAAACGAGGAACACCGGGTTGTGCACATCAAGGCCGAATGGCCCCACGCTGCCTTGAATGTTGTCCTGACCAATCTCGTAATCGGTTTCGATAATTTGGCTCTCGCCCTCCGGGATCGGTATGCCCGTGTCTGAACTTGTGTCTGTCATCGTCCACTCCTTTATGCGTCAAACAAAAAGGCTGCGAACCCAATTGCTTGTTTGATCGCTGTCTGCGATTGACGGTATAGGGCTGTGCCATAGCGCCGGATTTGTGATTGGCCTACGGGTAACAAAGGCTCTACCAGAAGGCGAACGGTTTCTTTTCGTGACGCACAGCACTGTTTTGCGGTGAAAGTTTGGGTCACCGCAAGATATGTAGCAGCGCCAACCGATCACCCGAATACCAATCCCCCGTCAACGATCAGGTTTTGCCCTGTCACGGCGCGTGCCCAGGGGCTGGCAAAAAACAAAACGGCGTCGGCGGCTTCAGCGGGTTCCGTGACAGACCGCAACGGTGTCACGCCCGCGATATAATCGAAAACCTCGGTTGGTGTCGCGGCACTCGCGTCGGTGGTGCGCAACAAGCCGCCCGAAACCATGTTGACCGTGATCCCTTTGGGCCCCAGCTCTGCCGCTGCTGTGCGCGTCAACGCAAGAAGTGCTGCCTTCGCGGATGTATAGTCGTGATAGGGAACGACGGGGTTCTGAAACAGATTTGTCCCGATGGTGACAATGCGCCCGAACCCCGCCTTTTCCATTGCGGGCGTTGTGGCCTTGATCACATTCAACGCACCCAAAACGGCAGTGTTGTGTTGTGATAGCATCTCGTCGGCGGTCAAATTCGTCAGGGTCGTACGCGCATCACCGTTAAAGCTGAAATCGGCCAAGGCATTGTGGATCACTGTGGTGATCGGACCAGCTTTGGTTTCGACCCCTGAGACCATCTGTGCCACCGCATCGGGGTCCTGAACGTCGGCCTGCAGCGCTATCGCGCGATCACCCAAGCGCGCTGCCAGCGTTTCGGCGTCATCCTTGCTATTACGATAGTTAATTACTACCCGCGCACCTTCTCGCGCGAATGCCGTTGCAATCGCGGCGCCCAAGCCGCGGCCTGCGCCAGTGACCAATACGGTCTGGTTGCTGATGTCTTTGCTGATCATAAATTGTCCTTCCAGAGGTCGTAGAAATGATGGACCGGGCCATGACCATGGCCAACAGTCTGAAGATCCGCCGCTGCAATCGCGCCTGTGACAAAGCGTTTTGCCTGCGCGATGGCCGCAGCCGGTGACTTCCCCTGACCCAGCTGTGCGGCAATCGCGGACGAAAGGGAGCAGCCCGTGCCGTGGGTGTTTCTAGTGCTGTGACGCGACCCCTCGAACCATTGGAGGGTCTCACCATCCCACGCGACATCAGGGCTATCGCTCCCTTCGAGATGCCCCCCTTTTATAAGTGCGATCTGCGGCCCCAAATTTGGCAAAGCGCGGGCTTGCGCAGCCATCTCGTCCCGCGTGATCGCCACGGGCTCGTCGAGCAACCGCGCCGCTTCAGGCAGGTTTGGCGTCAAAACACTGGCCAAGGGAACCAACCGCCTGCGCAAAGCCTCCGTCGCGTCATCCTGAAGCAGGGGCGCACCGCCCTTCGCGACCATGACGGGGTCCAGCACAATGGGCAGGTCATCGTGATCCGCGAGCGCTTCAGCCACAGCCACTGCGATCTCTGCTGTGGCGATCATACCGATCTTGATGGCATCCACGCGGATGTCGGCAAAAACCGCCTCGATTTGTGCTTTGACGAATGAGGCTGACACCAATTCAACACTTTGCACGCCTTGAGTATTCTGTGCAGTCAGCGCCGTAATGGCGGCCATGCCGTAAACGCCATTGGCAGCGAATGATTTCAGATCGGCCTGAATGCCGGCACCCCCTGAGGGATCGGAGCCTGCGATTGTAAGAACGTTTTTGATCATGATGAGGTCTCCGATGAGGGGGCCAAAGCGCGGCGCAGGTCGCGTGCGGCGCATTCCGGATCGGGTTGTCCGCAAATCGCGGAGACCACGGCCATACCTTCACATCCTGTGGCCAGAACATCGGCAGCATGTGCCTGCTTCAACCCACCGATTGCCACGCAGGGAAGGTGCGTTAGCCCCACCATCTCAGCCAAACCATCCAGCCCGATCGTAGGTTTGTGATCCGCCTTTGTCGCAGTGGGAAAGACAGTCCCCAACCCCAGATAATCGACGTGCTGTGTACTTGCCGCCCTGACCTGAGCAGGGGTTTCGCACGACAGGCCGATGATTTTATCGGGCCCGAGACGCGCGCGCGCGACATCTGAATTAACGTCCCCCTGGCCGATATGAACACCGTCCACGCCTGCCGCCAGCGCCGCTTCAAGATCGTCGTTTATGACGAGCGGCACACCCGTCCCACAGAGGACCTGCATCAAAGCACGGGCCGCATCTACCCGCGCGGCGGTTGTGGCGTGTTTGTCGCGCAATTGCACGAAACTGACACCACCGCGCACCGCAGCACGCACTGTGTCGATCAAGACGGGACCGGGACACAGGCCTGGATCCGTGACGAGATAGAGGTTCAGTGTCCCGCGTCTCAGTGCCATGCAACGCGCTCTTGAGTCAGATCCGCAGCCTGGATGCTGTGCAGGGCATCAAGGAAAGCAACCGAAAAGCTCCCCGGACCTGAGGCCTGCCCTTGCGCTATCTCGCCCGCCTGCGCGACATGGACGAATGCAGCGATGGTGGCCTCAAGCGGTGGCGCGACAGCAGCATAAGCGCCAACAAGCGCGGTGAGCGAACAGCCCAAAGCCGTGATCTTGGGCATCATCTCCGATCCGCCGGTGATGCTGGCACTTCGGGTCCCGTCGGTGATGAAATCAACGGGACCGGAAACCGCCACAACGCAGTCATGGCTTGTTGCCAGCGCTATGGCAGAGCTCTGCGCATCCTCTACTGAGTTGCCGCTGTCCGCACCTTTGCCAGCCCCTTGCGCACCGGCGAGGGCAATGATTTCAGACGCGTTGCCCCGTACGATCGTGGGCTCGAGCGCCAACAGATCGCGCGCCACCCCTGCACGATAGGGCGTCGCAAAATGCGCCACCGGGTCCAGCACCCATGGTACGTTTGCTTCATGCGCAGCAACCGCCGCAGCCTTCATACTTTGGACCCAAGGCGCTGATAATGTGCCGATATTGATGGTCAGGGCCGAAGAAATTGCGGCGAAGTCAGTGACCTCTTCAACGGCATGGACCATGGCCGGAGATCCGCCAGCAGCCAAAGTGACATTGGCGGCAATGTTCATGGCAACATAATTGGTTATGCAGTGTACGAGCGGCGTTTGGGATCTGAGCGCGCTCAGCGCATCTTTCGGTGTCATCGCATCTTCCCTCTTGTTGAACGGAAAAAAGCGCGACAGACCAAACAGATCCGGAACCGCCTCCCTCCGCCGGCATTATCCGGTTCAGGTTCAAAGGGTACTTCTCAGCCTTTCGGCGCCCCTGACTAATGGAAAAGCTACGCTGATCGGCGGGGAGGTCAAGCATAAGTTTTGAGTGAAGGACCATGTGCGCCAAGGCTGCGTGGGGATCGGAGAGCTGCTGTTAGGGCAGACCTTTGGCACTCACTCATAGCGTGCCTTTCACTTTTGAATAACCGCTCCAGCTTTTTGGGCAGAGTTTGGCATGCTCGCTTATTTGAAGAGATTGGGGAGCTTTGCTATATGCTGAAAAACGGCAGGAAAATACCCGCTGGATGCCGTTATGCAGGAAAGCTCCCTGTTTGCAGCCTGTGGGTGACATCGGGCTTTGGATTGAAGCGACTGATGACCTTGATAAACCTCAATTTTCTCAATTGGGAGAACGTTCAGCAAATCGCCCAGAGTCGATTCTACAGCCTGCGGGATGCTGGTGGCGCGCTAAATCTTGGGATGGTTTGAACTGCTGGGGAGCACCGTGTTCTCTTTTGATTAGGCGTAGAATACCTCGGTTCCGACCTCTGCACAGAACCGTGCACATGCGGCTGGCAAACCCCGATCGGTTACGAACTTATCCACGTCCGCGACCGATGCGATCCGTGCAGGTGCTTTGCGCTCGAATTTGGAGCTGTCCGAGACCAGCAGTACGACTTCGCTCTGAGCGATGATCGCTTTGCTGACGCCAACCTCGTGAATGTCAAAATCCAGAATGTCGCCGCCCTCGTGCAGTGCCGAACAGCCGATAACCGCATAATCGAAACGGAATTGCGCAATCGTGGCCTTGGTCAAATCGCCGATCAAAGCACCGTCAGATCGGCGCAATTGACCTCCTGTGACAACAACTTCGACAGAAGGGTTCGCAGACAGAATGTTGGCGATGTTCATGTTGTTTGTGACAACCAAAAGCCCTTGGTGGTGGAGCAGTTCTGCGGCAACAGCCTCGGTTGTGGTGCCAATGTTCAGGAAGAGGGAGCAGTCATTCGGGATCTGTTTTGCACAGACCCGAGCGATGTCAACTTTGGTTGACTGGTTCAGCTCACGGCGCTCTGAATAGACGATGTTGACGGTTTTCGACGGGAGTATCGCACCGCCGTGCACCCGCTCGAGCTGGCCACTTTCCGCTAGATCGGTAAGGTCGCGGCGGATGGTTTGCGGTGTGACCCCGAAGTGTTCGACAAGCCCGTCAACAGTGACTTTGCCCTCGCGGCGGGCAATGTCGATGATTTCTGGCTTTCGAAGGGTTTGAACCATCTTCGCGGATCCATTGTTAGGTTTAGTGGCCATCCAAACGCGATTCGGACTGCGGATGTTCGGTTTGGTGTTCGTTTATACGTTACTTGATCACGCGCAGATTGAAAGTTTCAATGTGAACACCTCAATCTGAAGAAAAAAGCTAGTTAAAGTAGATGTTTACGCGATAACGATCACAAACGAACATTTTCGACTTCCTTTTTGATGCGATGTTGGTCACATTTTCGCTAAGCTGTGTCAAAGCAGCGCGGGGGGATGTATGAAACCAGACTTTGATCTGCTGATTATAGGCGGGGGTATCAACGGTTGCGGTATTGCGCGAGACGCAAGCGGCCGCGGGCTGTCTGTGTGTCTTGCCGAGATGAATGATATCGGGTCGGCGACGTCTGCATCATCAACCAAGTTATTTCATGGCGGATTGCGCTATCTGGAATATTTTGAATTCCGCCTTGTGCGTGAAGCTCTGATCGAGCGGGAAATCTTGCTGAAAGCGATGCCACACATCGCGTGGCCATTGCGCTTTGTGCTGCCCTACCACGAGAGCATGCGCTTTGATCTCAGCACGCCCACCTCTAAATTGCTCGGCGCGGTCATGCCGTGGATGAAGGGACGCCGACCTGCATGGTTGATCCGTTTGGGTCTGTTTATCTATGACAACCTTGGCGGCCGCAAAATCCTGCCTGCCACCAGTAAGCTCGATCTTCAAAGCGCGCCTGAAGGACTCCCGTTGGCTGAACGGTTCGAGAAGGCCTTCGAGTATTCCGACTGCTGGGTAGAGGATTCACGTTTGGTTGTGTTGAATGCGCGTGATGCCGAGCAACGCGGCGCAGAAATTCTCACAAGATCAAAAGTGGTGAGTGCCGATGCGGCCGACAGCGCTTGGTCGGTGAAGATCGAGGACACGACTACGGGCACATTGAAAACCGTAACGGCGCGCATGGTGATCAATGCTGCCGGTCCGTGGGTGGGCGACGTATTGCGTGGCACCCTGAAGAGCAACCAGCAGGGCAATGTGCGGCTGGTGCGTGGCAGTCACATTGTAACAAAGCGGCTGTTTGATCATGACAAATGTTATTTCTTTCAGGGCACGGACGGGCGCATCATTTTTGCGATACCATACGAGACGGATTACACGCTGATTGGTACAACGGACCAAGATCACGCGGACCCGTCAAAAGAACCTGAATGTACTCCTGAAGAGCGTGACTATCTGATTGAATTCATAAACGCCTACCTTGCCCAACCAATTTCACAAGAAGATGTGGTCTGGACTTACTCTGGTGTGCGCCCGCTCTATGATGATGGAGCAAGCAGTGCATCGGCTGCGACGCGTGACTATGTGTTGAAGCTGGACAAGAGCCGTGGCGCGCCTGCGCTGAACGTGTTTGGCGGCAAGATCACAACCTACCGCAAACTGGCGGAGAGTGCGCTGGAACAGATTGCTGACGTCTTGCCAGAGACGGGCAAGCCATGGACGGCTGGAGAAGCCCTGCCTGGTGGAGATTTTGCAGTGGATGGCGTGGGCGATCTGGTCGCGCAAACGAAAAAAGCGTATCCGTTTTTGACAGATCGCTGGGCGCTTCGGCTTATCCGCGCATACGGTACCGAGGTAAGTGATGTTTTGGGCAAGGCCCGCGACATCGAAGATCTGGGCCGCGACTTCGGTGCCGATTTGACCGAGCGTGAAGTGAGGTGGCTGATGAAAAACGAATACGCGCGTCAGGCTGATGATGTTGTTTGGCGGCGTTCGAAATTGGGTCTGCGGATGACGCCAGACCAGATTACGGATCTGGAAAAATGGATGCGTACCCATCAGCAGGATGCTATTTCTGCGGTGGCAGAGTAGGGGAATGAAATGACACTTGAGCTGCGCAATGTCTCGAAGGTTGTGGAAGGTGTGACGCATATTCACCCCACGAACCTAACGCTTGAGAAGGGCACGATGAACGTGCTGCTGGGGCCAACTCTGTCTGGCAAAACATCCTTGATGCGGCTGATGGCTGGGTTGGATGTGCCGACCCAAGGTCAGGTTTTTTGGCAAGGCACGGACGTGACCGGCATGCGTGTGCAGGATCGCAAAGTTGCTATGGTGTACCAACAGTTCATCAATTACCCGTCGATGACGGTGTACGAGAACATCGCCTCGCCGCTGCGACTGATGGGCAAATCGAAGGCCGAAATTGAAACAGCCGTCACCAAGGCTGCCGATCTTATGCAGCTATCACCGATGTTGGATCGCAAACCGTTAGAATTGTCCGGCGGACAGCAGCAGCGTTGCGCACTGGCGCGGGCCTTGGTCAAGGATGCCGGGTTGGTGTTATTGGACGAACCGCTTGCCAACCTCGATTACAAACTGCGCGAGGAGCTGCGCGTCGAGATCCCTAAGATCTTTGAAGAAGCAGGGTCAATCTTTGTCTATGCCACAACCGAACCCGAGGAGGCGCTTTTGTTGGGCGGAAATACTGCTGCTCTTTGGGAAGGCCAAGTGCGCCAGTTCGGCCCCACCCCTGATGTGTACCGCCAGCCGGGCGATGCAACCACAGCGCGGGTATTCAGCGATCCGCCGATGAACTTCGTGGCCATGACAAAATCAGGCGATACGATCATTTTTGGCGACACAAGATCGGCGCGTGCAACCGGTCATCTGACAGGGCTGGCCGAAGGGCGCTATCTGGCAGGCTTCCGGCCCAACCATGTGGAACTGAGCAGCCAAGACGAAGATGTGCTGGAGTTTACGACCCAACTGACGGTTACTGAACTCACCGGGTCCGAGACCTTTATCCATCTTGATCACCACGGTGATAAGTGGGTGGGCCTGATACACGGTATTCATGACCTGAAACTGGGGGCAGACCTCCGCGTTTATGTCGATCCGCGCCACATTTATATTTTTAACGAGAGCGGCGATCTGGTGGCACCTGCCGCCTATGCGCTTGCGGCTTAGCGGGAGGGCGCGCAGATGGCAAAAATCACTTTAGACAACCTGGCCCATTCCTATTCCTCAAAACCGAAGGGCGAGGATGATTTCGCCCTCAAAGAGTTGAACCATGTCTGGTCCGATGGGGAAGCCTATGCACTGCTGGGGTCTTCCGGGTGTGGCAAGTCAACTTTGCTGAACATCATCTCGGGTCTGTTGCATCCCAGTCAGGGGCGCATCCTGTTTGACGATGTTGATGTCACGCAATCGTCTACGGCAGACCGCAACATCGCGCAGGTGTTTCAGTTTCCGGTGGTCTACGACACGATGACTGTGCGCGACAACCTCGCCTTTCCACTGAAAAACCGTGGCGCTGATCCGGCCTACATCGCGGAGCGGGTACAGCAGATCGGCGCAATGATCGGCATGGAGGAGCAGCTGGATACACGTGCGCGCGGTTTGACTGCTGATGCAAAACAGAAAATTTCGTTGGGGCGCGGGATGGTGCGCGAAGACGTGAATGCGCTGCTGTTTGATGAGCCGCTCACCGTGATTGACCCCCATATGAAATGGGAGCTGCGAACACAGCTAAAGTCGCTGCACCACGAATTCGGTCATACAATGATATATGTCACCCACGACCAGACAGAGGCTTTGACCTTTGCCGACAAAGTTGTGGTAATGTATGATGGGCGCGTGGTTCAGATCGGCACGCCGCAAGAATTGTTTGACAAGCCGCAGCATACTTTTGTCGGCTATTTTATCGGCTCACCCGGGATGAACGTAATGCCAGCCACCGTCGACGGTAACACCGCCATGGTGCACGGCTTGCCAGTGGATTTGGGCGCTGGTTATGCTGCACTTGCCGGCAAAGTAGAGATTGGCGTGCGCCCTGAATTTGTGACCCTGACCGACGGGGCGGGGCTGCCCGTTAAGGTCCGCCGCGTCGAGGATGTGGGCCGCCACAAGATTGTGCGCGCCGAATTGTTTGGAAGCGAGATTAACATCCTTGCCGGTGAAGACCAAAACATCGGCCCCGACATGACCCACATCACGTTCGATCCTGCACGGGTCAATGTCTACGTCAACGACTGGTTAAATGAAGGGGAGGCAGCCTGATGGAAAAGACCGTTAATCAAAAGGCGTGGTTCCTCATCCTCCCGGTGCTGATCCTTGTCGCGTTTTCTGCCGTGATCCCTTTGATGACCGTAGTGAACTATTCTGTGCAAGACACCTTCGGGCAGAATAAATTTTTCTGGGTGGGCCTTGAGTGGTTCGCTGAAATGCTGGCGTCGGACCGGATGTGGGATGCGCTGGGCCGGCAATTGATGTTCTCCGCGATCATCCTTGCGATTCAGGTGCCACTGGGGGTCTTTGTCGCGCTTAACATGCCCAAATCGGGCTTTTGGTCCAGCTTTTGTCTGGTGATGATGTCATTGCCACTGCTGATCCCGTGGAATGTAGTCGGCACGATCTGGCAGATTTTCGGGCGCGTCGATATCGGCCTGCTTGGGTACACACTGGACGCGCTGGGCATCTCGTACAACTACACCCAGAACACCTTTGCCGCATGGGCGACGATCATCGTGATGGATGTCTGGCATTGGACCTCACTAGTAGCTTTGCTGGCGTTCGCGGGGCTGAAATCCATCCCGGATGCCTACTATCAAGCAGCCAAGATAGATCAAGCGAGCCGCTGGGCGATCTTTCGCTACATCGAATTGCCCAAGATGATGGGCGTTTTGATGATCGCCATTCTACTGCGGTTTATGGACAGTTTCATGATCTATACTGAGCCGTTTGTCGTGACGGGCGGTGGCCCCGGCAATGCAACCACCTTGTTGTCGATCGATCTGGTGAAAATGGCACTTGGTCAGTTTGACCTTGGCCCAGCGGCGGCATTCTCGATCATGTACTATTTGGTGATCTTGTTGATTTCGTGGGTGTTTTACACCGTGATGACCAACCTTGATAATAAGGGGGGCTAAGCTATGAAAGACGCAAGCATGACCGCCAGCACTCCCGCCAAACGGTTCAAGGTCAAAGGATCGGTCGTCGTGATGACGCTGTACCTCATGTTCCTGCTGATCCCGATCTATTGGTTGCTCAACATGAGCCTCAAGACCAACACCGAGATCCTCAACAGCTTTACCCTATGGCCACGTGATTTGACGTTTGCCAATTACGCGACGATCCTGACGGACCCCGCATGGTACACCGGCTACATCAATTCGATGATTTATGTGGTGATGAACACGGTGATCAGCCTCGCTGTGGCGCTGCCCGCAGCATATGCATTCAGCCGCTATCACTTCATGGGCGACAAGCATCTGTTTTTCTGGCTGCTGACCAACCGGATGGCACCGCCAGCTGTATTCGCGCTGCCGTTCTTCCAACTCTACTCTAGCGTCGGATTGTTCGACACACATATCGCGGTGGCATTGGCGCATTGCCTGTTCAACGTACCGCTGGCGGTGTGGATTCTGGAAGGCTTCATGCGCGGTGTCCCCAAAGAGATCGACGAGACAGCCTATCTTGACGGGTATTCCTTCGGACGGTTCTTTGTGAAAATATTTACGCCGCTCATCGCCAGTGGCATCGGCGTCGCCGCTTTCTTCTGCTTCATGTTTTCGTGGGTCGAACTGCTCTTGTCACGCACCCTGACCACCGTAGATGCCAAGCCGATCTCCGCGATTATGACCCGTACCCAAGGCGCGGCGGGAATCGACTGGGGGGTCTTGGCCGCAGCGGGTGTTCTGACGATCCTGCCAGGGGCTTTGGTAATCTATTTTGTCCGTAACTATATTGCGAAGGGCTTTGCCCTCGGGAGGGTCTGACCAATGGATTGGATGGCATGGACATGGCCCACGGCCATATTCTTTATCGTGATCGCAAGCATACTTGTCACTTTCACGATACTCGCAATCAAATTCCCGGAGGCTCCTCGCGTGGGCATCCTGCGGATCGAAACAACAAGAGGTGATCGCCTCTTCATCACACTTCTTGGCTCGGCCTTTATTAATCTGGCTTGGCTGGGAGTGGTCGGCGCGAACCAACCGTTCGCGCTGGTTGTCTGCCTTGTCTACGCCGCAGCGGTGTTCCGCTGGGTGTAGAACGGGGGCGCTGAACGGCACAGATCGCAAGGCGCCACAATTGAAACGTCATTTCCAAAGGGAGGAAACAATGACATTTTCGCTTAAATCAAGTACGGCAATTGTGCTGTCGCTTGGCATGATGAGCACACCTGTGTTCGCTGACATGGATGCCGCCAAGGCGTTCCTGGATGCGGAGATCGGTGAGATCTCAACATTGTCCCGCACAGAGCAAGAAGCCGAAATGCAGTTCTTTGTCGATGCGGCTGAGCCCTATCAGGGCATGGAAATCAAAGTGGTTTCCGAGACCATCGCAACCCACGAATATGAAAGCCAAGTGCTGGCCCCGGCTTTTGAGGCGATCACAGGTATCAAGGTCACGCATGACCTGATCGGCGAAGGTGACGTGGTCGAAAAACTGCAAACACAAATGCAGTCCGGCGAGAACATCTATGACGCATATATCAACGACAGTGATCTGATCGGTACGCACTGGCGCTACCAGCAAGTGCGCAACTTGACCGACTGGATGGCGGGTGAAGGCAAAGACGTCACGTTGCCCACGCTGGATGTCGAAGACTTTATCGGTACTTCGTTCACGACAGGCCCTGATGGCAAGCTGTACCAACTGCCTACGCAGCAGTTCGCGAACTTGTATTGGTTCCGCTACGACTGGTTCAACGACGAGATCAACAAAGCGGACTTCAAAGCCAAATATGGCTATGATCTTGGTGTGCCGGTCAATTGGACCGCGTATGAAGACATCGCGGAATTCTTCACCGGCCGCGATCTGTCGCGCATGGGTGTTGATGGCGACGTGTTCGGCAACATGGACTATGGTAAGAAAGATCCGTCACTGGGGTGGCGCTATACCGATGCGTGGATGTCTATGGCCGGAATGGGCGACGTAGGGGAGCCAAACGGTTTGCCCGTGGATGAATGGGGCATTCGTGTAAACGAAAACTCCCAGCCAACAGGGTCTTGTGTTTCGCGCGGTGGGGCCACGAACGCACCTGCGGCGGTATATGCTGTGACCAAGGCGATTGAGTGGCTGAACAAATACTCACCACCTGCCGCTGCCGGTATGACGTTTGGTGAAGCGGGTCCAATCCCAGCCCAAGGTAACGTCGCACAGCAGATGTTCTGGTACACGGCGTTTACAGCTGCGACAGTAGAACCTGATCTGCCCGTGATGAACGAAGATGGCACGCCCAAGTGGCGCATGGCGCCTTCCCCGCACGGTGCGTATTGGAAAGAGGGCCAGAAGATCGGCTATCAGGACGCAGGCTCATGGACTTTGATGCAGTCTACACCTGTTGATCGTGCACAGGCGGCTTGGCTCTATGCCCAGTTTGTTGTGTCCAAAACCGTTGACCTGAAAAAGTCTGATGTAGGTTTGACCTTCATCCGTGAATCCACGATTGATTCAGAACACTTTACAGAACGCGCACCACGTCTTGGTGGTTTGGTAGAATTCTACCGCTCGCCCGCGCGCGTCCAGTGGTCACCAACAGGTACCAATGTTCCTGACTATCCAAAGCTGGCACAGCTGTGGTGGCAGAATATCGGTGATGCAATGTCCGGTGCCAAGACGCCTCAGGAGGCGTTGGACGCACTTTGTGCCGATCAGGAAAAAGTTCTCGCCCGTCTTGAGCGCGCAGGCGTCCAAGGTGATCTGGGTCCTGTCCTCAATGAGGAAATGGGCGCCGATCACTGGTTTGCCCAGCCAGGCGCACCATACGCCAAGCTGGAAAATGAGGACGAAGAACCAATGACAGTTCCTTACGATGAGCTGATCAAATCTTGGCAGTAAGCCAGGGTTCTCACGGACGGGGGCGCCTTTGTTGCGCCCCCGTCACTTTGAGCTTCCCTCAAGCGGCCGGCCTGCTTACGTGGCTCTCAGACGTAGAAGAAGAAAATCCATGAAATATATTTTGGCGATTGATCAAGGCACGACCTCCACGCGGGCAATTCTGTTTGATGAAGGCTTGTCGCCGGTGGCCTCTGTTCATGAAGAATTCCCGCAAGTATTTCCCAAATCCGGCTGGGTCGAACACGATCCTGAGGATTTGTGGCGCACTACCGCAAGCACATGTAACGCTGTGATCGAACAGGTGGATGTGGCTGACATCATTTCAATCGGCATCACGAACCAGCGCGAGACCACTGTGGTTTGGAGCCGTGAAACCGGCCAACCAATCTACAACGCTATCGTTTGGCAAGACCGTCGAACAGCTGACTATTGCAAAGCCCTGCGTGCTGCTGGCCATGAGGACATGTTTGCAGATCGCACGGGGCTGCTGATTGATCCATACTTCTCGGCCACGAAACTCAAGTGGATTTTGGATAACGTCGACGGTGCGCGTGATATGGCGCGGCGGGGTGAGTTGCTGTTTGGTACGGTCGACACCTATCTGATCTGGAAGCTGACGGGTGGGCAAACCCATGCAACCGACGCCACCAATGCTGCCCGTACGATGTTGTATGACATTCGCAAAGGACGTTGGAGCCAGACGATATGTGATCTGTTCGACATCCCAATGGACATGCTGCCGCAGGTCAAAGACAGTGCTGATGATTTTGGCAATTGCCGCGCCGATTTGTTTGGCCGTTCCATTCCAATATGTGGCGTGGCGGGCGATCAACAGGCAGCGACCATCGGGCAGGCCTGTTTTGAGCCTGGCATGTTGAAAGCAACATATGGCACGGGGTGTTTTGCGCTTTTGAATACAGGCGATACGCCCGTTAAATCAAAAAACAGGCTGCTCACGACGATCGCATACCAACTCGACGGCAAGCCGACCTACGCGCTCGAGGGATCAATTTTTGTAGCGGGTGCAGTGGTACAATGGTTACGGGACGGCCTGAAAATCATAAGCAATGCGGCTGAGACACAATCGCTGGCCCAAGGAGCTGATGAGACGCAATCGGTGATTTTGGTACCTGCATTTACGGGCTTGGGCGCGCCGTATTGGAACCCTGAATGTCGCGGTGCTGTGTTTGGTTTGACCCGCAACTCGGGGGCAAATGAGCTTACCCGTGCCGCGCTGGAAAGCGTCGGCTATCAGACCCGCGATTTGCTGGATGCCATGCGTGCAGATTGGGTGACGGAAGGTGCATCAAGTGTACTGCGTGTTGACGGCGGGATGAGTGCGTCTGACTGGGCGATGCAGTTCTTGGCAGATATAATCGACGCGCCTGTTGATCGCCCACAGGTCCTTGAGACAACAGCATTAGGTGTTGCTTGGTTGGCAGGAATGAAAGCGGGCGCTATGCCAGGACAACAGGAGTTCGCCAAGCAATGGGCGTTAGAGCGTCAATTCTTGCCCTCGATGGACGCAGAAGTACGTCGCACTAAATATGGCAATTGGCGCCGTGCTGTCGATGCGACGCTGAGTTTTTGAGCCTATGAAGACCCCGCGCCCTTTTGCCTTCTCGGCCCCGACGCAAACATTCTTTGGTGCGGGCGAACACCAACGCATTACGGATCACTTACCGCCGCATTGCCGACATGTCGTTTTGGTGCAAGGGAGCAGTTGCTCCGCATCCGCGCCTGTTCTGGCATGTCTGCAAAATGCGGGTTTAGAGATTACGCAGGTTTATTGCGACGGCGAGCCGACCGTGCCGAAGATCAATGCGCTTCTCGGTCGCCTAGCGGGCAATTCTGCGGACGTGGTTATCGCCTGTGGTGGCGGTAGTGTGTTGGACACAGCCAAAGTCATTCGCTTTGCCTTGTTTCATGCCCTCACATCCTATGAGGATTTTGCAACCATCACACCTGAGCAAATGAACACTCCTTGCGGGTTGGCGCTGATCGCGGTGACAACCACTGCAGGCACGGGTGCCGAAGTCACTGCAAACGCCGTCATTGGTGTGCCAGCACAAGCTGCAAAGATCAGTCTACGGGGCAGGGCGCTCTGTGCTGATATAGCGATAGTGGATCCCCAGATGATGCAGGGCGCGCCTGATGCAGTGGTGCTTTATTCTGGTTTGGATGCGGTAACGCAAATTTTTGAAAGCTACACGTCAAATGCAGCTACACCCTTCTCCGATGCTTTGACACTCGCCACCAAAGCGCTTGGGTTGCCCGCACTCAAAGCTGTGTTGGAAGACCGTCACCATTCTGCTTGGGCAGATTTGGCATGGGTCGCACACGCAAGCGGCTTGGCTCTGGCGAACTCGGGTTTGGGGGCGGCGCATGGTTTGGCATCGGTCATTGGCGGGCAATACGACGTCCCACATGGAGCATTATGCGGGCGGTTACTGATACCGGTTCTGCGACAGAATTTGCGGCGTTCGGAAGAAGGCTCGGACACCCACGCGCGGATTGCGTCCTGCATGGCGGATGTTGCGGATGCTTTTACTCCGACTCTCCCAGATGATCTGCTGTCCGGCTTTGAGGCATGGGTTGACGCGAAAGGCCTGCCACGGCTTGCGGATTGGTCGGTTACGGCTGATGATTTGTCAGACATCGCGACACGGGGTGCGGCGGCATCATCAAGCCAGAAGAACGCGATCCCTCTTACGCAAGATGATTACCTGCAAGTCCTTCAGGACGCATTGTAAACCGAGCGGATGGGCCACAAATCGGAGGCCGCATGAAAAACGACAATAGCATGGCTTGGATGCTGGTCTTGCCCGCGCTAATACTGCTTTGCATCGTGGGTGTTGTCCCACTGTTAGCCGTGTTTAACTATTCGTTCTTTGATATTTTTACGCTGCAAGACAGATTTTGGGTTGGCTTGGAATGGTACGGTGATCTGGTGGGTACGCCTGAACTCTACCATGCGCTTGGCCGAAGCGTATTGTTCACTTGTGTCATCCTAGCGGTGCAGTTCCCATTGGGCATTGCCATTGCACTGTTGTTGCCGCAGCAGACCTATACAAGCAGCTTTTTTCTCATTGTATTGGCGGTCCCTCTGGTTGTGCCGTGGAATATGATCCCAATCATCTGGCTTAATCTGATCAACCCGGACTATGGTCTGATCGGTTACGGCATTAAGGCGATCGGGTGGGATTTCGACTATAAATTCAACGCGCTGCATACTTGGATTCTGATCGTTCTCATGGACACCTGGCACTGGGTCGGGCTGGTGGCGATCCTTGCCTATTCCGGTCTATCCAGCATTCCACAAGCTTACTTGCAGGCCGCTGCAATCGACAGTGCATCAAAGTGGCAAGTCTTCCGCTTTATCCAGCTCCCGAAAATCAAGGGGGTGTTGATGATGGGATTGCTGTTGCGGGTAATGGACAGTTTGATGATCTACACAGAGGCATTTACCATCAATGCGGGCGGGCCAGAAGGGGCGACCTCGTTTCTATCCTTAGAGCTTGGAGAAGAGATTGGCGGGTTTGACTATGGACCTGCCGCCGCACGATCGGTGCTCTATTTTCTACTGGTACTGGTCGTAGCGTGGATATTCCAATTATCGCTGCGACGTCAGAACGAGAAAGAGGCATGATGAATGTACTGCGTTTGATTGGCCTATTCGGTGTGCTGGTTTTTATCCTTGGGCCATTGGTGCAATCATTTTTGCTGAGCTTGATTGTAACATTTCCACATGAGGGTTTTGTCAAAGGCGACTGGACTTTGCTGAACTACAGAAATGTGTTTCGCGATCCCGAACTGCTGGCATCCTTAGGCAACTCGTTGATTTATGTGTCGCTGAATGTGGTGCTGACCCTGCTGGTTGCACTACCCGCTGCATATGCCGTATCGCGTTACCGCTTTGTGGGGGACAAGCACCTTTTATTGTTGCTACTGGCCTTCCGCATAACACCGCCTGTGGTGCTTTCCCTGCCGATTTTCCTATTATTTGCCAAGCTTAATCTGCTGAATACACCTGTTGGCATCGCTGTCGTGCATTGCTTGTTCAACGTACCAGTTGCGATCTGGATCTTAAGCAGCTTCATAAATGCTGTGCCGCGCGCCTTTGATGAAACCGCATTTTTAGATGGTCATTCGCGCATGGGATTCTTCGTAAAACTTTTGATCCCAGCAATTGTTCCCGGCATCGGGGTTTCATGCTTCTTTTGCTTTATCTTTTCTTGGGTCGAGGTCGTGTTTGCCCGCATTTTGACATCTACTGGAGGAAAGCCTGTTACAATGGCTATCCAGAATCTGTTTGGCTTTCAGACGGATATTGGATTGGTAATGGCCATGACCGTAATTTCCCTGCTACCAGGACTTGCCCTGATCTACTTTGTTCGCAACCACATATCAAAAGGGTTTCAATTGCGTGGTTGAATGGTTTCGCAAAAAATTCTGACCAACTGGTGCTGCAATAGCTCTGTCCAATTAGAGCTGCCAAATTTAGTCTCTCACCGAGAGGATACATTCTCAAGTATCCAATAAAAATCGGACTCAGCGTTGTTGGGCAATGTCCGCTTTAAGGGATCCGCACCCTAGAAAACTGCCAAATGACAAGGTTCGATATCGGACAAATTCACCTGCATACATTCCTCTCTTCCCGAAAGCGGACATGAGTCGCGATCTAGTGATCGTGAAGTCCGGGCTAGAAGCTGCCGTTACCTGCAAAATGCCCCCATGTCCGTAAGTACCAAAAAAAGCGGAGAAATGGCGATCCCTGAAGGACTCGAACCCTCAACCTGCAGATTAGAAGTCAGCTGCTCTATCCAGTTGAGCTAAGGGACCGCGCAGCGCCGTTATGGTGCAAGCTGGCGGCTCCATCAAGGGGGGAGTGGATCAGAACTGGCCAAACCAGTCGGGCAATATGGTGCGGCACACGAAATTCTTGAAAAGCGGCTTTACCACGCCCCGTTTGGGGTCGCGCACGGGGTGGTCGCGGATTTGGGCATAGCCTTCTGCCACCGCCTCGTCCCATGGCAGTTCTTTGGCCAGCGCCATTTTGCGGAAAAACCGCTCTGCGTGGAAGTCGGGTTTGGCCCAGCCGTTTACATTCCATTCTTCGCCGACGGTCTCGGCCACGGACTGGCGCACAGCATTAGCGGATTTGAGCGCTTCGAGGTTGGCGTGCTTAAGGTGGACGAAGAAGACGTCATCGGGCATCTCGAAAGGAAAGTCAGCGACTTTGCGCTCGCCGCAGAAGACGCCGTGCCAGCGCAGCGGCAGAGATTTGCGCATAGCCCACGCTTTGGAATAATTGCCCGTCACGCAAGCGACTTTGCGATAGGCCAGCACGTTGTCACCAGCCTGCATCGGGGCATCCCCGTCGATCTCGGCAAGGTTGAGGCCGAGCCCGAAAATAGCAGGGGCCGAGGTCTGCGAGAATAGATCGGCAAAAGAACTGTAGGTGTCTGGGTTGAAGCACACCAATTCATCTGCATCGGTCTGGATCACCCAGTCGTACATATTCCCCAAGCCCGACTGGAAGTCGTTCATCAGGCGCATGCGCACACGGTCAAAATGCAACAGCTCCTCGCGCGGCACAGTGATTATGCTGGCCTCTGGGCAGATATTTGCGATTTCGGGGTCAGGCCCGTGCGAGATGATAAAAAGGTTTCGGTGTCCCAGATGCCCGCCATAATGGCGGTACCACTGGGCGAGCGCCCAATAGTCTCGGTAAACCATCGTAATAGCGCAAATCTTCATGGCTGTATCCTCGCTTGGCGCCTTCGGTAGCGGGGGAATGCGGTCTGATCAAGGATTTGGCATGGCACAGGATGGAAAGGACGCGATGTGGTGCGGCTGCGCATCCGTAAGTGCTTGCATTCAGAGCGGCGCAGACCCATTCATATGCGTATGACAGAGCTGCAAAATACGGATGCGCTGAGGCTTTTGGGGTGGTCGGATTTCTATGCCGATCAGCTGGATGCAGAGGATCAAGCGTTGATGCCTATGCGCGTAGCCCGCGTGCACCGCGCACGGATGAGCGCGCAATCGGCGTCGGGAACCTTGCGGCTGGACCTGCCCAAAGGAATGACCACGGCGGATTTTGCGGTAGGCGATTGGGTGCTGGTAGATGGCGCGCAACTTGTCGTGCGCAGATTGGACCGTCAGGCTCTGTTGCAGCGCAAGACCGAAGGTGGGCGCGGCCCGCAGTTGATCGCCGCCAATGTAGACACGTTGTTCATCGTCACGTCCTGCAATGACGACTTCAACCCTGCACGCCTTGAGCGATATCTGGCACTCGCCAATGAGGCCGAGACAACGCCGGTGATTGTCCTGACCAAGGCAGATCAGGCGGACGACATCGCGCCTTTCTATGATGCTGCGGCTGCCTTGCAGCGCGGGCTTGAGGTGGTCGCCGTAAACTCGAAAACACCCGAGGCCATAGAAGTATTGAAACCGTGGTGTGGTGTTGGGCAGACTGTGGCGTTGGTCGGCTCCTCTGGTGTGGGCAAGTCAACTTTGCTCAACACGCTGGCGCAGAAGACTGGTGAAGATGCGCAACTTACGGGCGGTATCCGTGAGGTGGATGCAAAGGGGCGACACACAACCACGTCCCGCTCGCTTCATGCAATAGCGGGGGGCGGTTGGGTGATCGACACGCCGGGCATTCGCACGCTGCATCTGGCTGATCTCGAGACGGGCTTGGCCGTGCTTTTTGCTGAGATCACCGAGCGCGTTGATGACTGTCGTTTCCGCGATTGCACCCATGCCCATGAGCCGGGGTGCGCCATCCTCGCTGCTGTGGAGAGGGGCGAGATTGATCCTGCACGGCTAGAACGGTGGCGCAAACTGTCTGAGGAGAACGCGGCGGCGACTCCTGACCGTAATACACCACGGGGTAAGCGCCGCTAGAGGTCTTTGACCAGCCGTAGCGCGTCATAGATCGCCGCATGTGTATTGCGCGCAGAGACGGCATCGCCGATGCGAAACAGTTGGAAAGAGCCTGCGGGATTACGGATCACGCTTTGTGGCTGCCCCGCGATCAGGGCCTCGTGGTCTACGGCTCCTTGATTCACGCTCAGTTCCTTGAGATCGAAATAGAGGTCATCAAGCGGCAGGGTGCCATAGTTCACGACGACCTGATCGTAGTCCTGTGTCGCGGTGTGATCGCTGTAGTCGGTGCCTATGGTTGCCGTCAGCTTGTTACCGCTCTGCGCCACGCCAAGCAGGCGGCGGGTTACGGTAAATGTCACGTCCTTATCCTGAAGCGCGCGCATGTAGGGCACCAGATTCATCGCCATAACCTCGGGGGCAAAGGTGCGGTCGGGGGTCATCACTTCGACCTGCGCGCCAGAGGCGGCGGCAATCTCTGCCGCTTGCAGGGCAGGGTGGTCGCCGCTCTCGTCATAAATGAGGATGTTTCCTGCGGGCTTCACATCGCCAGAGATGATGTCCCATGCAGTGACCACATGCGCGGCCTCGCGGCCCGTCTCGAAAAGCTCTGTGTTGGGCATGCCCCCTGTGGCGACGATCACCACATCGGGGTTCAGCGCTGTTACGTCGCCCGCTTCGGCCCAAGTGTTGAAGTGGAACGTCACATCGCGCGCGGCACATTGCGCCATGCGCCAGTCGATGATCCCGATCATCTCGCGGCGGCGAGGGGTCTGCGCGGTAAGGCGGATTTGTCCGCCGGGATCAGGCTGGGCCTCGAACACGGTCACCTCATGCCCGCGCTCTGCCGCCACGCGTGCTGCCTCTAATCCTGCGGGACCCGCGCCGATAATCACGATTTTCTTCGCCGTCTGTGCAGGCAAAATCTCGTGCGGCATGCTCTGCTCGCGTCCCGTGGCAGGGTTGTGGATGCACAGCGCCTCACCCGCCTGATAGATACGGTCAAGGCAATAGGTAGCACCCACGCAGGGCCGGATGTCATCCTCGCGCCCCTCCATCAGCTTTTTGACCACATGCGGATCGGCCATATGGGCGCGGGTCATGCCGACCATGTCCAGAAGACCGCTCTCAACCGCGTGGCGCGCGGTGGCCACATCGGGGATGCGCGCGGCGTGGAACGTGGGAATGCCTGTCCGCTTTTTCACCTCGCCTGCGAAATCCAGATGCGGGGCGCTGCGCATGCCTTGCACGGGAATAATATCGGTCATGGCGGGATCTGTGTGTATGCGGCCTCGGATCACGTTCAGGAAATCGAGCTGGCCAGTTGCTGCCAGCTTTTGCGAGATAACCATCCCTTCCTCGGGAGTGATCCCGCCTTTTTGCGCCTCATCCGCCGTATAGCGAAAGCCCACGATGAAATCATCACCCACCCGTTTGCGCACCGCAGACAGCACATCCATCGGGAAGCGCATGCGGTTTTCCAGCGTGTCAGCACCATATGGTCCCGTCAGATCATTGGTTAGTGGTGACCAGAACTGATCAAGCAGGTGGCCGTAGACCTGAAGCTCTATGCCGTCCATGCCCCCTGCCTTCATCCGCTCGGCGGCATCGGCGAAATCGGTGATAATGCGCTCGATGTCCCAATCCTCGATCAGCTTGGGGAAGGCGCGGTGCGCGGGTTCGCGGTGCTTGGACGATGACACAGAGGGCAGCCAGTCGCCCTTGTTCCACGTCGTACGGCGGCCCAGATGGGTGAGCTGGATCATCGTGGCACAGCCGTGTTCGTGGCAGGCATCGGTGAGGTTTTGTATCCACGGCACAACCTCGTCTTTGTAAGCAAGGACGTTGTTGAAAACGGGCGGGCTATCGCGCGACACGGCGGCTGATCCCGCGGTCATCGCAAGTGCGACACCCGCCTTTGCCCGCTCTGCATGATAGGCGGCGTAGCGTTCCGTCGGCATGCCATCCACAGGGTAAGCAGGCTCATGACTTGTCGTCATAATCCTGTTCTTGAGCGTCAGATGTTTGAGCTTGAACGGCTGGAGCAGGGGATCTTTTGACATGGGGTCATCCTTGGAATGCGCCCCGTCAGAGTGCAATCCAAGCCGTCTTCAGGTCAAAGAATTTCTCCATCGCGTGCAAAGATTTATCATGCCCGTTCCCCGACTGTTTGACCCCGCCCAACGGCACGGTCCCATCCGCGCCGCCGTAGGTGTTCACATGCACAACGCCAGCCTGCAATTTGGCAATCATGCGGTGGGCGCGAGACAGGTTTGACGTCCAGACCGCACTGGCCAGCCCGAACTCTGTGCCATTGGCCAGCGAAATGGCCTCTTCCTCGGTATCGAACGGCGTAATGGCAAGGACGGGGCCAAAAACCTCTTCGCGGAACAGACGGTCCTTGGGGCTCACATCCTCGACAATAGCGGGGGCCATGTAGAAGCCGCCTGTATCTTGCAGGATGCGTGCGCCGCCGTGCACGGTGCGGCCCTGCGCGCGGGCCTCTTCCAGAAATGCGAGGTTCTGGTTGAGCTGGTGTTCGGAATTGATAGCCCCAGCAGCGGTCCCGAGATCAAGGGGGTTGCCCACGGTCATAGCGTTCATGGCCTCTAGCAAAGCCGCCGTAAATTCCGCCTGCACGGAGCGTTCCACCAAAAGGCGCGATCCAGCAATGCAGACCTGCCCCGAGTTGCGGAATATGCCTGCCGCCGAGACTTTGGCCGCTTGTGCCAGATCAGGGGCATCGGCGAAGACTACGTTGGGGGATTTGCCGCCTAATTCGAGATACACCCGCTTCATATTTGACCGCGCGGAGGCCTCCATCAGCCGCCGTCCTGTAGTGCCTGATCCTGTGAAGGTGAGCACATCGACGTGCATCGATTCCGAGATTGCCGCTCCGACAACCGCGCCTTCGCCCGTCACTACGTTGAGTACCCCCGCAGGCAGCCCCGCCTCCAGCGCCAGCTCGGCGATGCGGATGAGGGTAAGGGAGGCCGTCTCGGGCGGTTTGACGACCACGGTGCAGCCCGCAGCGAGCGCTGGCCCCAGTTTCCATGCGCCAATCATCAACGGGAAATTCCACGGGATGATCGCACCCACCACGCCAACGGGCGTTTTGTGGATCATGCCCAATGTGCCTTCCGCCGTGGGGGCAATCTCTCCGTAGACCTTGTCGAGCGCTTCGGCGTAGTAGCGTATGGTTTGCGCCGCACCCAGCGGCTCTGCCTTAAGCGCCATGCCGATCTCGGTGCCATTGTTGCGCACGCCTAGAACGGCGAGTTCGAGGGCGTATTGTTCAATCAGCTCGGCCCAGCGGTACATGATCTTTTTGCGCGCAGCAGGAGCCATGCTACACCAGCGGCCATCGTCAAACGCCGTGCGCGCTGCCATGATCGCGCGCTCCGCATCAGCGGCGGTGCTGCGCGGCATGGTTGTGAGAACGCTGCCGTCCACGGGGGAAATCACCTCCATCACCGCGCCATCGCTGGCAGGGCAGGATGCGCCGTCTATCAGGTTTTGCGCAGGCGCGACAGAAGTCTGGCACAATGTGTCGATGGTGTCTTGATCAAGCATATGCAGTGTCCTCGGCAGAGTTAATCAAAGTTCAGATCGACGCGGCCAAAGGTGCCAAAGTCCGCGGCGAAGGCGCTGCCGCTCGGGGCCTCGACGGGTCGAATGAAGGAGCCTGACAGGACAATTTCACCCGCCTGCAACCCTTTGCCGAATTGTGCCAGACGGTCGAGCAGCCAGATGATGCCTGTGACGGGATCGCCCAACACACCCGCGCCCAGCCCCGTTTCCTCAACCGTGCCACTGACTGTTACGATGGCACCGACCCAGCGCAGATCATGGGCGTCAAATGCGTGGGTCTTATCTCCCAAAACTATGCCTGCATTGGCGGCATTGTCGGAGACGGTATCGGTAATGATCCGCGCTTTGCCCGTCTGAGGGTCCGCGCGCAGGATGCGTGTGTCGAGGATCTCCAGACACGGGGCCACATGCGCTGTTGCGGCAATCACATCGGCGCGGCTGTGGCCCGCTCCTTCGATATCGCTGCCCATGACAAAGGCGATCTCAGCCTCGATGCGCGGCTGGATGAAGCGGTCTTTGGGAATCGTGTCGCCGCTTTGAAAGAGCATATTGTCGAGCAGCACACCGCTGTCGGGAGTGGTAATGCCGAGCGCTTGCTGCATCGCGCGGCTGGTCAGGCCGATCTTCCAGCCGATGCGGCTGCGCCCCGCAGCGTAATGCATGTCGATGAGTGCATGTTGGATGCGGTAGGCATCCTCAAGCGTGGCATCAGGAAAGGCCGAGGAAATTAGGCCGCATTGCACGCCTGTTTTGTCGGCGTTGTACAGCATTTCGGCAGCGCTCTTGACGTCATGCGGTGTCATTCGTCAACCACGCCATTGCTGAGCGTGCCGATCCCTTCGGCAAACACCTCAATCTGGTCGCCGGGCACCAAGAACCGTGGCGGATCGAAGCGCGCACCAGCACCTGTGGGCGTGCCCGATACTATGATGTCGCCCGCCACAAGGGTGGTGAAGGTCGAGATATAGGCGATCTGGCGCGCCACAGGAAAGAGCATGCGCCCCGTGCGATCATCCTGTCGCAGCTCGCCGTTGACGCGGGTTTGCAGGGCCACATCCGTGATCTGGTCGTCATGTTCGAACGGGACAAGCCATGGCCCCATCGCGCCCGAGCCGTCCCAGTTCTTGCCTTGGGTCACGTTGAATTTGGCGTGGCGCACCCAATCGCGCAGCGTACCCTCATTGCACAGTGTCAGCGCCGCAATGTGACCCAGCGCGTCTTCTTGGGCAATGCGGCGACCGCCCTTGCCGATGATCACCGCAATCTCGCCCTCATAGTCCAGCTGAGGTGTCTCAGGTGGACGGGTCAGGGGCGTGCCATGCCCCACAAACGAGCGCGCAAAGCGCGGGAACAGCGACATGTTGGGGGGCGCGTCCTGTCCGTCTTTATACTCCGCATTACGGTCGGGGAAATTGACGCCTACGCAGATGATCTTTTCGGGGTTGGGCACGGGGATGTCCCAACGGATGTCTTCGATTGCATGGCGCGCGCGAATGTTGAGGCTGCGCGTGGCAAGCGCGCCAAGCCCGTCTGCCGCAATCACATCGCGCATCGTCGCCCATTCGGGGAATTCAGGCGACAGCGGTATCAGGCCGTCCTCGGCCACCGCGCCGTAGTACTGTTGCCCATCTACGGTATAGGTTGCAAAATTCATGAGGCCTCCGCCAATTCGCACAGCACGTCAAAGCCTGTGTCGATGTCATCTTTGGTGCAATCGAACTGCCCGATCTGGAAACGGATCACCATATCTTCGTCCACACGGGTCTGGGTGATATAGATGCGCCCGTCGGTGTTCACGCGCTCTACAAACGCCAGTTGTGCATCGCTGTCGCGGCCCTTGAGCTTGAAGGTGAAAAGCGAAAGGACAGGCTCGGTCACGATCTCGAACTGGGGGTGCGCGCGCAGCTGTTCGGCCAGTGCCTGTGCCCAGTTCACGTGATTGCGCAGGCGGCCCCGCAGACCTTCCATCCCGTAGGAGCGCATTAGAAACCACAGTTTGAGCGCGCGAAAGCGGCGGCCCAGCGGGATCGACCATTCTGAATAATCAACCACATCCTCAGCGCCCGGTGTCAGCAGGTAATCGGCGCGCATGGCCAGCGTTTTTACCAGTGCTTCGGGGTCGCGGATGAAATGCGCAGAGCAATCAAACTGCGCGCCCAGCCACTTATGCGGGTTGAACACTACGCTGTCGGCCCCCTCAACGCCTGTCCAAAGCTGGCGGTATTCGGAGCAGATCATGCCCGCGCCCGCCCATGCCGCATCGACGTGGACATACAGGCCTTCGGCGCGTGCGACGGCGACCACGCCTGCAATATCGTCACAGGCCCCTGTGCCGGTGCCTCCTGTGCAGGCGATGACGCCAGCGGGGATCATCCCCGCATCACGGTCGGCTTGGATCGCTTTTGCCAATGCCTCGGGGTCCATTCCCCGCGTGGCACCGATGGTGGGAATGCGCACCAGATTGTTGCGCCCGATGCCCGACACCCAGACGGCGCGGTCCACCGAGGAGTGCACCTCGGCACTGGCATAGACACGCAGTTGACCTTGGCCGTTAAGCCCGTCCTCATTGCCCCGCCAATCGGTTGCACGCTCGCGCATGACCAATACGGCGGCAAGGGTGGCCGAGGAGGCGCTGTCCTGGATCACGCCGTGGAAATCATCGGGCAACCCGATCCCGTCGCGCAGCCATTCAAGCATGCGCGTCTCCATTTCCGTGGCGGCGGGCGAGGTCTGCCACAGCATGCATTGTGCCGCGAGCGTGGTCACAAGGAACTCGGCCAGCATTGATGGCGGTGAAGCGTTTGCAGGGAAATAAGCAAAGAAACGCGGATGCTGCCAATGGGTCATCCCGGGCATCACGATCTTCTCGAAATCACCGAAAATTTGCTCCATTGCCTCGGGGCCCTCTGGCGCAGTGGCGGGTAGCTGTGCTGCAATCTCGCCGTAAGCCGTCTGCGCGCGCACAGGGCGGTCGCGCAGGTTCTCATGATAGTCGCGGCCCCAATCGGCGATCTGGCGGCCCCATTTGGCGAATTCGTCCCACTGCATGTCGGCTCCTTAAGGTGCGATGATTGGTTGCGCTTTGAGGTCGCTCTCGGACAGTTCAGCGCCCTCGAACTCGGACCCCAGCTCAAACCATGATTGAGGTGCAGGCGCACCCCACAATGTCTGGCGCTGCGGGTCTTTGAGGTCCCATTTGATCGGCTCCAGATCGGGGTCGAGGGTTTGGTAGTCGGAGCAATAAATCTCGGTGCGGTGGCCGTCCTGATCGCGGATGTAGAGGAAGAAGGCATTGGAAATGCCGTGCCGCCCCGGTCCGCGCTCGATGTTGGCGACGTAGCCTGTGGTCGACATCAGATCGAGTAGGTCGATGATGTTGAGCGGGGTCGGCACCCAGAACGCCATGTGATGCAGGCGTGGCCCCGTGCCGTTAGTGAAGGCAATGTCATGCACGCCGCCCTTACGGTGCATCCACGCGGCCCATGTGCGCCCCGTCTCCTCATCGGAGGTGTATTCGGTAACACGAAAGCCCATGTCACCGTAGAATTTCACGGCCTCGTCTACATTCGGGCTGAACAGGTTGAAGTGGTCTATTCGCAGCGGCTTCACGCCGCGGTAAAGCTTGTACTGCTGCGCAATCACAGGCAGGCGATCCATCTTTGCGTAGAACTCCAGCGGCACGCCCCACGGATCGCGGGTACGCAGCACGCGGCCCATGAATGGGCGCTCGATCCATTCGGTCGGCAGATCGCGGGCTTTGAACCATGCTTCGGCCTTGTCCAGCTCGCCCTCGTCCCAGACCTTGAAACCGAGTACGCCGACCGTGCCACTGTTACCTTTGCGCAGGATCACGCAGTGGTGGCCGCGTTCTTCCATAGCACGCAGATAGATGGCATCGCTGTCTTCATAAGTGACTTGCAGGCCCAGCGTGTCGACGTAATAGGCGCGGCTCCACGCCAGATCGCGTACAAACAGTTCGATATGGCTGAGGCGAATGATGTTGAAATCGGGATAGAGGTTCGGGGCTGGAATGGGCATCGTGAGGCTCCTCTACGCGCCAAGCTGCGGGATGCGGTGCAGACCCGTGGCGATGGCGATGTTCTTTTGCTCCATGTAGAATTCGAACGACCAGTCGCCGCCGTCCCTGCCGATCCCGCTGGCCTTTGTCCCGCCAAAGGGCGCGGGCAGGTGGCGCACGTTCTCGGAGTTGACCCAGATCATACCGGCTTCCATCGCGTCGGAAAACCGCAGCGCGCGCGTGAGATCATTCGTCCACAGATAGCCAGCCAGCCCGTAGGCCACATCGTTGGCGATATGCAGCGCCTCGGCCTCGTCCTTGAAAGGGATCGAAGTGAGGACGGGGCCAAAGATTTCTTCCTGCGCAATGCGCATCTGAGGGGTGGCGTTGGTGAAAAGGGTCGGGGCAACGTAATGCCCATCGCTCTCGGGCGTGGTGCCGCCAGCCGCGATCGTTGCACCATCCTCGCGTGCGAAATCAAAGTAGCTGACGACTTTGTCGTAGTGGACCTTGTGGATCAGCGGCCCGACCTCAGTTGTGGGATCTAGCGGGTGGCCGACACGGATGTTGCCCACGCGTTTGACGAGTTTCGCTTCAAACTCTTCCCGCACGCTCTCCTGAATAAGCAGGCGCGAGGATGAGGTGCACCGCTCCCCGTTGAGCGAGTAGATCATGAAAACCGCCGCATCGAGCGCACGGTCCAGATCGGCATCGTCAAACACAATGACAGGGTTCTTGCCGCCCAGCTCGAAATGCACGCGTTTGAGCGTATCAGCCCCCTGTTTCATGATCATCGAGCCTGTGCGGCTCTCGCCTACAAAGGCAATCGCTTTGATGTCGGGATGCTCGGTCAGCGCCTTGCCTGCATCCTCGCCCATGCCGTTCACAAGATTCAGCACACCGTCAGGCAGGCCCGCATCGCGGCAAATCTCTGACAGCAGCCGCGCGGTCAGTGGTGAGAATTCCGCAGGCTTGTGCACCACCGTACATCCAGCAGCCAGCGCGGGTGCGATCTTCCATGTGGAGAGCATGAACGGCGTGTTCCACGGGGTGATAACACCCACAGGCCCGATCGGCTTGCGCCCTGTGATGTTGAGGTGGTCAGGCGAGGGCAGGCTTTTGCCATCCTGCGCTGAAGGGGCCAGATCAGCGTAAAAACGGAAATTCGCGGCGCCCCGCAGGGCAGCCTTGGACATGAAGCGGAGTGCCTGTCCTGTGTCCCAACACTCACAAAGCGCGATCTCCTCGGCGCGCGCCTCAATAGCGTCCGCGATCTTGTGCAGCAGCGCCTTGCGCTCTTTGCCTGGCATCGCGGCCCATTCGGGGAAGGCAGCCTTGGCGGCTTTGGCAGCGCGGTCAATGTCGCTTGAATCGGCGCGGGCCACATGGGCGATCAGGCTCTCGTCCACGGGCGAGCGTGTCTCGAACGTCTTGCTTCCCGCCTCGTCCTTCCCGCCGATGAGATTCTGGATGCCTGTCTCGGCAAACCGCTCGAGGTGGTGGCCCAGACGGCTCAGGTTTTTGTCCAAAGTGCTCATGCCATATCCTCCGGCAGGTAATCGCGGATCGAGCTTGTCTTGCGGCTCAGATCGGCATCAATATCGCGCATCTCCAGCGACAGCATAAAAGGGTGCGCGGCCATATGCGCGGCGGTAAAATCGGTGGCTGCGGCGAATATCGCGTCGGTGGCAGCCTGTTTCGCTTTAACACTGCGGCCCGCGCGCAGACGGACGGATATGTCGATGAAGCCATGTTTCGCACCACCATCGGCAATCACCACGTGATCGCATGCAAAGGCCCGCACACGGATGCCAGCAGGTGGGAAAACGCCAGTGCCCGCGGCAGCATCTTTCACGGCAACACACAAGCCATACATGTCCAGAGCATCCTCAAGATTCCTGGAATACTCCAGCGTTATGTGTGGCATAAAATGATCCTCCCAGATATTGCTTGCTTTGTTAATCAAATTTATTGGTTGTGTCAATCGGCGTGGGGTGGCTTGTAGGGGGTATGTCAGATCCAGAGCGACCCAACCCTCCCTTGCGCCGCACCAATCGGTCTTTGCCGATTGCCCTGCTGCGTGCGCGCGAAGTGGTTATGGGGCCAGTGCGTGAGATGCTCGCCGATAGCCCCGTGAACGAGCAAAAGTGGCGCGTGTTGCGCGTTCTGCAAGAAGGCGGCGCGCAGGACCAAAATTCGATCGCTCAACAGGCCTGTCTTTTGCTGCCGAGCCTCACGCGCATTTTGCGCACCATGGAAAATGACGGTCTCGTCTCCCGCCGCGAGGACCCGCAGGACCGTCGCCGCAGTATTGTCCAGATCGAAGCCGCAGGTCTCGATATTCTCGAACAACGTGGCGCACAGGCCGCGGCTTTGGTGACTGATATGCGCGCGCAATATGGCGATGAGAAATTCGAACAACTTCTGGACCTGCTGGAAGATCTGCAGAAGCTCAACCTTAAGCGTTAGTCACTGTCAGGCACGTACTTTTGGCGTGCCGGGCCGCGATATTTGGCGGTGTATTTTTCCTCTACCTCGGTGCCGTCATACATGAACGGCAACACACCACGCCCCAGTGAAGCGCCGCGCATCGCCTTGATGTCATTCTCGGACTTGGTCACGCGTTGCGACATGCGGCGGCCAAATTGCGCCAGCATGCCGTAAAGCCGCTCGATCTCTTCGCCGTGCGCATCCCCTTTGGCCAGATCATGGAACTCGTCGGGATCGGTCTCCAGATCAAACAACATGGGGCGCATGCCGCCTTCGGCGTGCATCAGCTTGTAACGCCCGTCAAACACCATGAACAAGCGCGCATCGCGTGGCTCCATTCCCAGCTTGGCAGCTTGCGGCTTGCAGGAATAATCGTACTCCGAGATCACATATTCGCGCCAGTCGGGCGTCTCGCCCCGCAGCCACGGCATGAGCGAGCGCCCCTCGATAATATGGTCGGGCACCTCGCCGCCAGCCGCCTCCACGAAAGTCGCGGCCAGATCGATGCTCTCCACCAGCGCGTCACAGACTGTGCCGCGTGTGGCCTCTGCGCTTTCGCGTGGATCAAAGATTATCAACGGCACCTTCACCGATTGCTCGTGGAACAGGTCCTTCTCGCCCAGCCAGTGATCGCCCAGATAATCTCCATGATCCGAAGTCAGCACGATCATCGTATCCTTGAGCGTATTCGTTTCCTCCAGATGATCGAGCAGGCGGCCCAACTGGTCATCGCATTGCTTGATCAGCCCCATATAGGCAGGAATGACTTTGTCGCGTACTTCCTCACGCTGGAAGGCCGCTGCGACTTTGTTGCCCTGATAGGCCCCATAAACGGGGTGCGGGTTTTCCAGCTCCACCTCATCGCGGCGCGCTGGCGGCACATGCTCTGGCCCGTACATATTGTGATAGGGAGCTGGCACAATGTAGGGCCAGTGCGGCTTGATAAAGCTCACGTGCGCACACCACGGTCCCTTCGCTTTTCCCATAAATTCAATCGTCTCGGAGGTCAGCCAAGGCGTCTCACTGTCTCGTTCATCGATATTGGCAGGCTCGCCCGCGTTGCGAAACATCCAGCCCGAGGCGATTTGGTCATCCGTAACCCCCGCATTGGCATAGTCGGCCCAAGGGTTCTCCTCGTCATAGCCTTTGGATTTCAGATACTCGTTATAAGGGGACCGTTTCTCGTCATAATATCCGTCAGGCCCGTAGGCCCATAGGCCGTCATCGCGCGCCCACGCGTCAAAGCCGCATTCGGCCTGCCGCGCGCCGATGGTGCTGTCGGGGGCAAGGCCCAGCCGCTCCATACCCGCAGCATCCGCCTTCATATGTGTTTTGCCCAAAAGCCAGCAGTCCATACCGACTTTGCGCAAATGATCTCCCAACGTCTGCTCGCCCACCCGCAGGGGAAAGCCGTTCCACTGCGCGCCGTGGCTGGAAGCATATCGGCCTGTGTAATAGCACATGCGGCTGGCGCCACAGATCGGCGATTGCACGTAGGCATTGGAAAAGCGAACGCCCATCGAGGCGACGCGATCGAAATGCGGTGTCTTTAGATGTGGATGCCCTGCACAACTTAGATAATCAAAGCGCAGCTGGTCGTACATGATAAAGAGAATGTTCATGGCAATTGGCCTCCCGATTACGTGCACGTAACCACATCCCGTCCGCGCATTTCCAGCGCAAAGCGTGGTAAGAGAGCCGCAATCGGATTTTCAGGTGCCGTGGGCGTAGAAGGTGCTTGGTACGAATCGCGAAGCTGGTCTAAAGGTCGTTAACGCTGTGGGGGCGTAGTTTGACTGGACTTTTTTCATGTTTCGACATGCCGTGCGCTTGACCCTTGCTCTCGTTCTCCCTTGTTTACTGGCAGCAAAAGCCGCCGACGCTGGCCCGCGCGAAAAGCTGGGCTATGGCCGTCTGGTGACCAATGACTATTTCGGCGATGGCAGCGATCGCTGGCGCACTGGGTCCATCACCTCCTCGCGGATCTGGGGAAGCTCTGGCGGTTTGGACCAGCCACGCGCCTTTGGCGACATGATAGAATTGCGCCTCTCGTCAGAAATTTTTGCACCCGACAATCTGGCGCGTCCCTCTGCGGGGGACCGGCCCTACGCAGGAGCGCTGTCAGCAGGGCTTCATACGCATTTCACATGGCAGGGCTTGGACGCTGCGATGGGTGTTGACCTTGTGGTCACGGGTGAAGGCACGGGACTAGGGCGGCTTCAACGCAGTGTGCACAAAGTCGTCGGTGCCACACGCCCCTCGCTGAGCACGCTCGACAACCAGATTGACGGCGGCTTGCACCCCACATTCGTGGGGGAACTGGCGCGTGATTTGGCGCTGTCCCCAAATATGCATTTGCGCCCATTTCTTGAGGGCCGTGCAGGTGCGGAAACCATGGTACGGGCAGGTATTGATCTGACGTTCGGTTCAATCGGCATCGGTGAACTTCAGGTCCGCGAGGCTGTCACAGGTCAGCGCTACCGCGTTGTGCGTAACGATGACGTGCGGGGCTTCACCTTTGTGCTGGGCGCTGACATCGCGCACGTCGATGACAGCATTTTCCTCCCGTCTGACCGCGGGATCGAGCTTACCTCTAGCCGTGACAGGCTGCGGGCAGGTCTGCATTGGCAGGGGGAGGGCGCGGAGGCCTTTTATGGACTGACCTATCTGGGAGAGGAATTCGAGGCCCAGAACGAAGGGCAGCTTGTCGGCTCATTGAGGATCAAGTTCAGTTTCTGATCTGACAGAATCGGTCAATTCGCAACACTTATGCCGCGAAACACCATTCACTCTTTTCCCAACGCATTAATGTTGTTAATGTCGACATAATAAAAAAATAAACTGAGGCAGGCGAAGAGTAGATGGCAACGGGCTTTCGAGGCACGTTCGTAATCTCCTGGTCGCAAACAGAAATTGACGGTCTTGATGCTGCACCCGTGCAGGCATTGAGTGTTGGGGCAGCATGGGCATGGCGCGGTGACGCTGTGCGTGTGGATGGACCGTCGGATGTTTTGCGCTTGGACGAGGCGGACGGAAAAGAGAATTTGCGTAAACGTGCAGCGCGCATGGTGCACCGCCTTGTCGGTACAGCGCTTGAGCGTGATGCGGGACCACGGATATCGCAGGAAGATGCGGATCGCTCCCCGTTAATGGACAACAGCTTTGTCGTCACGGACGGTGCAAAAAGCTATAGTGTTACGCTGATCGAAGTGGGCGGGGGCAGCCAGCCTTTGCTGATGTTCCTCAACGAGATGCCGCCACGCAATTGCGATCTTTGGATTGTGCACCACACGCTTGGCACCGCAGCGCCCGTAGAGGAAAGCGGCGGTGGTCCACAGCAAAGTGGTGTGATCTGCTTTACCCCCGGGACGCGCATCCAGACCGAAGACGGCACCCGCCTGATTGAAGAGCTACGCGAGGGTGACCGCGTTCAGACCAAAGACAACGGCTTGCAGCCCCTGCGCTGGATCGGGCAGCGCCGTATGACGGGCGCGCGCCTGTTTGCGATGCCAAAATTGCGCCCGATCCGCATCGCGGGCGGCGCACTTGGTCTTGAGCAACCTGATGACGATCTTCTTGTTTCTCCAGGGCACCGGATGCTGATCAGGGGGGCTGTGGCGCAGAGCCTTTTCAACACGCCCGAGGTGTTGGTGGCGGCCAAAGACCTGATTAACGGAACTACGATCACCGTTGATATGCAGGCCCGTGAGGTCACCTATATCCATGTTCTGCTGGACCAGCATCAGGTGCTTTTTGCCAACGGCTTGCAGACGGAGAGCTTTCACCCCGCTTCTGCAGCGCTTTCAACACTTGATCCGCAGGACCGCCGCAGATTGCTGGCTGAATATCCACAGCTGGAATATGATCCGCATACGTACGGCAGCTTTGCACGGCGCACTCTTTCGGCCTCCGAAGCCGCAATCATGCAGCACGCCGCCTAACGATTGGGCGCGCGCGGCTAACCCGCCTTGCGCGCCTCAACAAGCGTTTTAATGATGGTCTTGGCTGTATCACTGGCCCAGTCGGCGTCGCCGCGGAGACGCGCGATTTCACGGCCCTCAGGATCTATCAAAACTGTGATCGGCAGACCGAATATGGCCATCTGGCTGGCCAGTCTTTGTTTCGGGTCCTGATGGCGCGGCAGGTTGGTGACGCCGATTTCCTTGAAGAATTTGGAGATACCTGTGGGGGAGTTGCGTCCTGTGGCGATTGTCAGCACCTCGAAATCATCGCCGCCCAGCTCGGATTGCAACTCTGACAGATGCGGCATCTCTTTGCGGCACGGCGCGCACCACGTGGCCCAGAAATTCACCAGCACATACTTGCCACGATAGTCCTCGAGGCTGGCACGGCCCGCGTCATCGGCAAGCTCGAACTCGGCATTGGAGGTGGCCTGTGGTGTGTCATGCACGGCCAGTTTTTTCATGTCACCGCTCAGCAAAGGTAGGATAAGATCACCATCATTGGCCAGCGCAGGGGTGGCCCCTGCCGTGAGGGCCGTATAGACGAGAGCGAGCAAGAGTTTCTTCATGGGTCCCTCCAAGGGAATAGGCGAATGACAGACAAGACATCAAAGACGTCGAATAAAATGTGGGGCGGCCGCTTTGCCGCGGGTCCCGATGCGATCATGGAAGCAATTAACGCCTCCATCAGTTTTGACAAGCGTATGGCGGCGCAGGATATTGCAGGCTCGCGCGCGCACGCGTCGATGCTGGCCACACAGGGTATCATCGAGACTAGCGATGCGGAGGCGATCCGTGAAGGGCTGCTCACAGTCTTGTCAGAAATAGAAGGCGGGACGTTTGAATATTCTGCCGCATTGGAAGACATCCACATGAATGTGGAGGCGCGACTGAAGGAAGTCATCGGCGAGCCTGCGGGGCGTTTGCACACAGGCCGCTCGCGCAATGATCAGGTCGCAACCGATTTCAAGCTTTGGGTGCGCGATCAATGTGACGCCGCCGAAGGCGCGCTCGTGGCACTCATCCGAGCGCTTCTCACCCAAGCCGAGGCGGGAGCTGACTGGGTCATGCCCGGCTTTACCCATCTGCAAACCGCGCAGCCCGTCACATGGGGCCACCACATGATGGCCTATGTCGAGATGTTTGGCCGTGATCTGAGCCGCATGCGCGATGCGCGCGCGCGCATGAACGAAAGCCCGTTGGGTGCTGCGGCACTGGCAGGCACATCGTTCCCGATTGATCGCGAGATGACGGCGAAGGCGCTGGGCTTTGACCGTCCCTCCGCCAATAGTCTGGATGCGGTAAGTGATCGTGACTTTGCGCTGGAATACCTCGGGTCGGCCAGCATTTGCGCCATGCACCTGAGCCGCTTTGCAGAAGAGCTGGTAATTTGGTCCAGCGCGCAGTTTAGGTTTGTGACACTGTCGGATCGCTTCTCAACAGGCTCCAGCATCATGCCGCAAAAGAAAAACCCTGATGCAGCCGAGCTTATCCGCGCCAAGATCGGGCGCATTTTCGGGGCGAACGTGGCGCTGATGATGGTAATGAAGGGCCTGCCCTTGGCCTATTCAAAGGATATGCAGGAAGACAAAGAACAGGTGTTCGACGCTGCCGACAACCTCATGCTGGCGCTGGCCGCGATGGAGGGGATGGTGCGCGACATGAGCGCCAACCGCGACCAACTGGCCGCCGCCGCAGGCAGCGGATTTTCCACCGCGACGGACCTTGCCGATTGGCTGGTGCGTGTTCTGGGCCTGCCGTTTCGCGATGCGCATCACATCACAGGTGCGCTTGTGGCGATGGCCGAAACGCAGGGCTGTGATCTGCCCGATCTGACTTTGGAGCAGATGAAATTGGAGCATGACGGTATCACTGAGGATGTATTTTCCGTGTTGGGTGTGGAAAATTCCGTCAACTCGCGCATCTCTTACGGGGGCACTGCACCGGTGCAGGTCCGCGCGCAGATCGCCCGTTGGAAGGAACTGGTGGCATGAAAAAGCTGATGCTATGTGCGATTCTGGCCTTGTCTGCCTGTGGCGTGGATGGTGAACCCGTCCAGCCAACAGGCGGCGTGAAGGTAGGCTTGAATGGCAACGGCATCGGTATTGGCGCAAATGTTGGCCTGAAAAAGGGGCCATTGCGTGTGGGGTTGGGGCTGTGAGGTTTTTTGTTGGCGTGTTGCTTTTGGCCGTGGCGGCCTGCGGTCCGCGAGACGGCGCTGCGCAACGTGATGTGACCGCGCGACAGGCACCGAGCACGACAACGCCTGGCATCCAGATCTCGGGCGATGCAAGTTTTGGTATAAAGCGGGGACTTTGATGTCTGTTCTTCGAATGATCTATCTGGCGCTTGCCGTCTGGGGTGCGATCCATCCCATGTATTATTTCGTCCAGTGGTTTCAGCAAAACACTTGGGACATTATGGCGATGGCGGATGCATGGCATGTGAATGCTGCGACCAGCGGGCTCACGTGGGATCTGACGATTGCGGCAGTGGCCCTTACGGTATGGATCATTGCCGAAGTTGCGACACGTCGAAACTGGGGCGCATTGATTGCCGTTCCTGCGACATTTTGTATTGGGGTAAGCTGTGGTTTGCCGCTCTATCTATTTCTGCGCTCGGCGCCTGTCCGCTAGGGCGGATTTGAGTTTAATTGGAAAAATGACGTATGGACCATTTCATCTATCGTGACGGCGCGCTTTTTGCCGAAGATGTGCCGATCGCAGAGATTGCTGCGGCTGTTGGCACGCCATTTTATGTCTATTCCACCGCGACCCTGTTGCGGCATTTCCGTGCGTTTGATGACGCGCTGGAGGGGATGGATCATCTTGTCTGTTATGCGATGAAAGCCAATTCCAATCAGGCCGTTCTGCGCACGCTGGCGCAGGCAGGCGCTGGCATGGATGTGGTGAGCGAGGGCGAATACCTGCGTGCCCGTGCTGCTGGTGTGCCCGGTGACAAGATTGTGTTTTCGGGTGTTGGCAAGACGGCGCGAGAAATTCGCGTCGCCCTTGAGGGCGGTATTCGCCAGTTCAACGTTGAAAGCGAGCCCGAGATGGAAGTGCTCAACGCAGTTGCGCTGGAGCTGGGTAAGGTAGCGCCGATCACAGTGCGGGTGAATCCCGATGTTGATGCCAAAACCCACGCGAAGATCGCCACGGGCAAGTCCGAGAACAAGTTCGGCATTCCGATCACACGCGCACGCGAAGTCTATGCGATGGCGGCGCAGATGGCAGGGCTCAAGGTAATCGGGATCGATGTGCACATCGGTTCGCAGCTCACGGATTTGGCACCGTTCGAGCAGGCTTATCTAAAGGTGGCCGAGCTGACAGAGCAATTGCGCGCGGATGGTCATGAGATCACGCGGCTTGATCTGGGCGGTGGCCTTGGCATTCCGTATGAGACGAGTAACGAGGCTCCGCCGCTGCCCACTGATTATGGCGCGATGGTACAGCGCACTTTGGGGCATCTGGATTGCGAGATCGAGATTGAGCCGGGCCGTTTGATCGCGGGCAACGCAGGGCTGATGGTAAGCAAGGTGATTTATGTCAAATCGGGCGAGGGGCGAGATTTCCTGATCCTCGACGGCGCGATGAACGATCTCATTCGACCTGCCATGTATGAGGCCTATCACGACATCATCCCTGTGATCGAGCCTGAGGCCGGTATGGAAAAGCAACCCTATGACATCGTCGGGCCAGTGTGCGAATCTGGTGATACCTTTGCCAAGCAGCGCGACATGGCGCCGCTGGCGGCTGGTGATCTGGTCGCGTTTCGTAGCGCAGGTGCCTACGGCGCAGTCATGTCCAGCGAGTATAATTCGCGCGCATTGATCCCCGAAGTTCTGGTGCACGGTGATCAATTCGCGGTTATCCGCCCACGTCCAACCTTTGACGAAATGATAAATCGCGATACCATACCTGAATGGCTTGAGACGCATACCGCGACCTGAGCCTCCTAATGAGGCAATCGCATGGTTCAATTCACGTCCGCTGATCTGAAGAACACCCTTGCTCAGGTGCGCCGTCCGCTGTGGCTGACACGCTGGGGCATGCGGGCCGAGGTGATGGTGCGCAGCCTATGGCCGCTGATGACAGTTGCCTTGCTGGCGCTGGCGGCGGCGATGATGGGGCTGCATGAGGTTTTGCCGATAGAGGCGATCTGGGCTCTGATGGGTCTAGCGGCGGGGGCAGGGCTTTGGGCCTTTGCCTATGCCGTGCGCCGCTGGTCTTGGCCCACGCAGGCGGATGCAATGATGCGGTTGGACGCAAGCCTTGCGGGGCGTCCCCTGACCGCGCTGCTTGATGATCAGGCGATAGGGGGAGGTGATGACGCGTCTGCCGCCGTATGGCAGGCCCACAAGCAACGCATGGCCGAACGTGCGGCAGCGGCGCAGGCAGTGCCAGCGGATTTGCGCGCCTCCTCGTTCGATCCTTTTGCGTTGCGCTATGTGGCGGTGCTGGCTTTTGTGCTGGCGCTTATATTTGGCTCGATCTGGCGGATCGGCACCGTACCACAGATGGCCTCGGGCGGGAGCAGTACGCTTGCCGCTGGACCTGTCTGGGAAGGCTGGGCGGAGCCGCCGCGCTATACGGGCATGCCGACACTCTATCTCAATGACCAAGCGGAAGGGCAGCTTGATCTGCCGGTAGGTACGCTGATTACCATGCGGCTTTACGGTGAGGTGGGCGCGCTGCAGGTGTCCGAGACAGTCTCGGGCGCCGTGGCAGAGGTTGACCCTGACGTACCACCGCAAATGGCGTTCGATTTCAAAGTCATTCAGGACGGCAGAATTGCAGTAGAGGGGCCTGGCGCGCGAGCTTGGGACGTGACGATGCGCGCCGATGCGGCCCCTGAGGTAGTTATTCTGGGCCAACCCGAGGTTTCGGCTATGGGCGAGATGCGCCTGCCGTTTGCGGCCAAGGACGACTATGGCGTTGAGGCAGGCGAGGCGCGTATCATGCTTGATCTGGCCTCGGTTGAGCGGCGTCACGGGCTGGTCGCGGAGCCTGACGCGCGCGCCGAAGTGATTGTGCCGTTGCCGATGCCTATTGCAGGGGATCGCGCTGCGTTCGAGGAAAACCTGATCGATGATTTCTCCGAGCATCCTTGGGCCAACCTGCCTGTAACTGTGGCGATGACAGCCCTTGATGCGGCAGAGCAACAGGCCCAAACAGCACCTATGCAAATGATCCTCCCGGGACGTCGGTTCTTTGACCCTACTGCAGCGGCGGTGATCGAGATGCGCCGCGACATTCTGTGGAGTCGCACCAACGCCAAACGCACCGCCCAAGTACTGCGCGCCGTGAGCTATCTGCCGCAAGAGGCGTTCCGCTCGGAGACGACTGCGTTGCGCACGCGAAAAATCATCGAACGGATCGAGACGCTGGCGCGTTTCGGGCTGGACGAAGAAAACCAGAACCAGCTCGCCCAAGACTTGTGGGATTTGGCGCTGGAGCTGGAGGAAGGCGACCTTGAGGATGCTCGCGAACGTATGCGCCGTGCGCAGGAGCGGCTGAACGAGGCGATGAAAAACGGGGCTTCTGATGAGGAAATCGCCGAGCTGATGCAAGAGCTGCGCCGCGCCACCGACGAGTTCATGCAGCAGCTGCGCCGCGAGCAGGCGGAGCGTCAGGAAGGCGGAGAGCAGGAGCAGAGCCAGCAGCAGCAAGGCGAGAGCATGCAGATGACACAAGACGATCTGCAACGCATGATGGACCGCATCCAAGAGCTCATGGAAGAAGGCCGCATGGCAGAGGCCGAGCAGGCGCTGAAAGAGCTGCAAGAGCTGATGGAAAACATGCAGATGGCCGAGGGTCAGCAGGGCCAAGGCAGCGGACAGCAATCCCCTGGTGAACAGGCGATGGAAGGCTTGGCCGAGACGCTGCGCGACCAGCAAGGGCTGAGCGATCAGGCGTTCCGCGATCTGCAGGAACAATTCAACCCCAATGCCCAATCGGGCCAAAGCCAGCAGAATGAGGGCCGCAATGGTGGTCAGGGACGCGGTGAAAGCCATGAGGGTCAGGGCGAAGGCCAACAGGACCAACAAAGCGGTGAAGAGCAAGGCGGCGGCGGTGACCAACGACAGGGTACCCAGCAGGGTCAAGCCGAGGGTCAGGGCCAGCAAGAGAGCCTTGCCGAGCGCCAACAGCAGCTGCGTAACGAATTGAACCGCCAGCAGGGCAATATGCCGGGCCAAGGCACGCCAGAAGGCGATGCGGCGCGCGAAGCGCTGGACCGTGCGGGACGCGCAATGGATGAAGCCGAGCAGAACCTGCGCGAGGGGCAATTGGCCGAGGCGATTGATAACCAGTCTCAAGCAATGGAAGCGCTGCGCGATAGCATGCGCTCACTCGGGGAAGCGATGGCGCAGGAAGAGCGTGGCCAGCAACCGGGGCAAGGCCAGCAGGGTGAGGACAGACGTGCCGACAACCGTGACCCGCTGGGTCGTAGCCAAGGCAGCAACGGGGCTACAAGCAGTGACGCCGAGGCAAATCTCAACGATGACTCTTATGGCCGTGCACGCGAATTGCTGGATGAAATCCGTCGCCGCTCGGGCGAGCAGTCACGCCCCGAAGTTGAGCGCGACTACCTCAACCGTTTGCTAGATCGCTTCTGATAGTAGTGTGTGAGGGCAGCAATCAGCTGTCGCCATCCTCGGCCACGCTATCCAAGGACTGCAGCAGGCTTTGGACTTGTGTATCAAGCCAGCTGCGCCCCTGATCAATGACTGCGACATAGCTTTGCAGCGGGCCTTCGAGCGCTGGCACGGCAGCGGAAAGGCGCGGGGCCAAGACATAGACGATCGCCAGAACCGCGAAGATCATCAACACTGTCAGAAACCCGCGTCGGAAACCACGGCGGCTGCGTTGTACGCTTGGTGCCTCGATTTCCGGCCCTACATCACCTGCGCCATCACGCGAGGCGCCTGTCCGCAGGGTCGAGTTGATTTCATCAATATCGGGAAGCAGATCACGGCGTGAGCCAAGGGCGCTGGTCGCAGCAGCTGCAGTGCTGGCATCGTCGGGCGCTGTCGCAGGAGTGGGCTCGGTGCCGCGCATCCGTGCCATGCGATCTCGGGCTTGTTGCGCGCGCCTGTCAGCTTCAGTGTCGGTATTCGCCTCTTCAAAATCCATGCCAAGGTCAGGCTGGCTTTCCAGACTGCCTGCTTGTGGCTTGCGGCGTGCAGCCTGTTCCGCTTCGGCTTCCTGCCGCAAAATATCTGCAACTGCGGGATCAAGCTGCCTGCGCTCTGGCGCGGGGGCAGGTGCGGGAGGGGGCGGCGGTGGTGCAACCTCTTCATCAGGCGCGGGTGCGTCGAGTGCAGGCTCTTTGGTTTCGGGCGCACTGTCAGGGTGGTGCTGAAACCACGTCTGACCGCAATTGGAGCATTGTACGTCACGCCCTGAAACAGGCATTACGTCGTCTGGCACCTCATACTGTGCATCACAGTTTGGACAGCTAAGTCTCATTTCACGCCCCGAAACACAGGTGTTTAACCTGATTACCACTCAATACTTATAGCATAGTGTCTATGTTCATGGGCGAAAAGTCTATTCTGGACCGTTTGCAGTATGAGGATGGATTGAAACCCGAGCGATGCTAAGGCACAACAGGACAACCTAAGGGGGGTCCACCGTGATCGAGCTGGAAAATGTAGCTTATAGTTATAGCGGGGGAGAGCTGTTGTCCGACATCTCGCTCAAGCTTGCTCCGGGGTCTTTTCACTTTCTGACAGGTCCATCGGGATCGGGGAAAACCACGCTGATGAAGCTGTGCTATGGTGCTTTGCTGCCCACGGCAGGGCATGTACGGCTGTTTGATGCGGATGTTCGCACGCTATCGCGTGATGACGTGGCGATGCTGCGGCGCCGTGTGGGCGTGGTACATCAGGATTGTCAGTTCCTTGATCACTTACCCGTGGTGGAGAACATCGCGCTGCCCCTGCACGTTTCTGGCCGCAGCGATAGTGCGTATGGCGAAGACCTCGATGATTTGATGCATTGGGTGGGCCTGACCGAGCGTGCCGCGGCCGTTCCACCAGAGCTGTCAGGCGGGGAGCGCCAGCGCGCGGCCTTGGCCCGTGCGGTGATCATGTCCCCCGATATTATTCTCGCAGACGAGCCTACGGGCAACGTCGATTGGGATATGTCTCAACGCCTGTTGCGCCTGCTGATAGAGCTGAACCGCATGGGTAAGACTGTGCTGGTGGCAACCCACGACCTAAGCCTGATCCGCGCGACCAAAGCCCATGTGCAAGCGCGTGTCTTGCGTATCGCGAACCGCCGCATACAACTTGCTGGAGCGGACCTGTGAGCGCTGTGTCGGAGATTTTTCAGCGGCTGATACAGCCTGATACCCAAGCAGACCGTGTTGTGCCGCCCTCTGGCTTTACCGCACAGCTTACGCTGTTTGCGGCAGGCGCGATGGCGTTTTTGGCGGTGTTTGCGCTGGCGCTTTCTCTTGCGGCGGGGCGTTTGGCCGAGCAATGGGGTGAGGAACTGGCCCGCACCGCGACGATCCGCATTGCGGCCCCGGCGGACCAGCAGCAGGCCCAGACGGAGGCAGCGCTGCGCATTCTCGAGACGACACGCGGCGTGGCGCAAGCGCGCCCGTTGAGCGATGAAGAGCAGGCGGCATTGCTTGCCCCTTGGTTCGGCGGCGGTCTTGAACTTGATGCTTTGCCCGTGCCGCAGCTGATTGAAGTGCTTGAAACGGCTGAAGGAATGGATGCAGCAGGTTTGCGTCTGCGCCTTGCTGCCGAAGTGCCCGGTGCGGTGCTGGACGACCACAGCCGCTGGCGTGAACCACTGGTCAAAGCGGCTTCACGGCTCAGAACGTTGGGTTGGCTGTCGATCTTGTTGATCGGCGCGGTTACGGCGGCGATGGTGACACTGGCCGCGAATGCAGCGCTGGCTGCCAATGCACAGGTGATTGCCGTTCTGCGGCTGGTGGGGGCCACGGACGATTATATCGCGCAGGCCTTCATTCGCCGCTTTACACTGCGGGCCTTGATTGGTGCGGCGGCTGGTATGGTTATTGGCATGATCGCTGTTCTGCTCATGCCAAGCGGAGGCGACGAGACGGCGAGCTTTCTGACAGGTTTGGGGTTCAAAGGCGCGCATTGGTTTCTACCGCTCTTCATCCCGCCACTTGCCGCAGCCGTTGCGTTTGGCGCAACACGGATGGCTGCACGGCGCACATTGGAAGGCTTGTCATGAACATATTGCAGTGGATACGGTCGATCGTTTTCATCATTCAGGCGACGATCATGCTGCCTGTGATCGGCATCCTGTGGGCGCCTTGGGCGATGGTGTCCAAACGTGGTGCCTATGCGGGTTGTCGGACCTATGCGCGCTGGGTGATATGGACGGCAAGCTGGATGATCAACTTGCGCTGCGAGGTGCGTGGTACGCCGCCTGTTGATGCTGCACTGGTCGCAGCCAAGCATCAGTCATTCCTTGATATCTTGATGATTTACAACGCGCTGCCCAATTCGAAATTCATAATGAAAAGCCAGCTGCGGTGGGCTCCATTTCTGGGTCAATACGCGAGCAAAATGCAGATGGTGTTCGTGGATCGCGGCAAGCGCGGTGCGGCGATCAGCAAAATGCTGTCTGATGTCGAAGCGGGGCAGCGGGACCCTGGTCAGTTGGTGATCTATCCTCAAGGGACACGCTCTGCACCAGGCACGAAGCTGCCGTACAAGGTCGGAACAGCGATCCTTTATGAGCAGTTGAACCAGCCATGCTACCCTGTGGCGACGAATGCTGGCGTCTTCTGGCCGCGCCGTGGGTTGTACCGCCGTCCGGGCGTGGCAGTGGTTGATTTTCTGCCACCCATCGCTCCTGGAATGCCGCGCGACGCCTTTCTGACCGAGCTTGAAAAGCAGATCGAGACGGCTTCGAACGCGTTGTTGGACGAGACGGGCGTGGCGCATTTGTATGAACAGAATTGAAGATATCGCAGATCTTGAGGCGCTCTATGGCACGCCGGGCGCGGCCTCGTTGCGCAAGGTTGCCGATCATCTGACGCCGCTTTATCGCAAGTGGATTATGACATCGAAGCTCTGTGTGCTCAGCACGGTAGGGTCTGAGGGCACAGACGGCAGTCCGCGTGGGGATGCGGGACCTGTGGTGCTGGAGATAGACCCGAAGCGCCTTGCCCTGCCAGACTGGCGCGGTAATCAGCGGCTGGACAGTTTGCGCAATATTGTGGCGGACGGGCGGATTTCGGCGATGTTTATCGTGGCGGGATCGAACAATGTGGTGCGGGTGAACGGGACCGCTTGGATCACTGATGATGCAACACTGCGTGCGCGATTTGACAAGGATGGCCGTCAGCCCGCTACAGTAATTATCATAGATATTTCAGAGATTTACTCGCAATGCGCCCGCGCGCTTATGCGCGCTGAAATCTGGTCTGGCGTAGATCACTCCGAAGGCTTGCCCACGGTGGGAGAGATTTTGGCAGAGATGACCCAAGGATCTGAGGGCGGTGAGGCCTATGACACGGCTTGGGCACCGCGCGCGGCCAAAACGATGTGGTGACAAACCCTCTCGCAGGATTTGGGAGCAGGCTCTGCGACAAAGCCTGCACCCGTTGCAAGTGTCGTACTTACATATGGATAGGGCCGTCGCCGCAAGCGAGTGCGGCTTCGCGTACAGCCTCCGAATAGGTCGGATGCGCATGGCAGGTCATTGCGAGGTCTTGAGCCGAGGCCCCAAACTCCATCGCGACGCAAACCTCGTGTATCAAATCACCTGCCGCAGGGCCGATTATGTGACAGCCCAGAATACGGTCCGTTTCTTTATCCGCCAAAAGCTTAACAAAACCGTCGCCCGCAAAATTTGCCTTGGCGCGCGCGTTGCCCATAAAGCTGAACTTGCCGACTTTGTAGGCGCGGCCAGCTGCTTTCAGAGTTTCTTCAGTTTCTCCGACATTCGCCACCTCGGGGTGGGTGTATATCACACCAGGGATTACTGAGTAGTTAACGTGGCCATGATGCCCTGCAATCTGTTCGGCGGCAGCCATGCCTTCATCCTCGGCTTTATGCGCCAGCATGGGGCCTTCTATCACGTCACCGATGGCGTAGATGCCTTCCACAGAGGTCTGCCACTTGTCATTGACCTGAATCTGGCCACGGTCTGTCATTGCGATACCGAGCGCGTCGAGACCCAAGCCGTCGATGTAGGGACGGCGGCCCGTAGAGAGCAGAACGGCGTCTGCGTCCAGCGTGTGCTCACTGTCGTCGCTGCGCAGTTTGTAAGTAACTTTGGCCTCTGATTTAGCGGCTTCAGCAGATTGTACGGCCGCACCCATGACGAAGGTGAGACCCTGCTTTACCAGCATCTTCTGGAACTGCCTGCTGACCTCGGAATCCATGCCAGGGGTGATGTGGTCGAGGAATTCTACCACCGTGACCTCGGCGCCGAGGCGGGCATAGACGGAGCCCAGCTCAAGCCCGATGACGCCAGCGCCGATAACGACCATCTTTTTCGGCACCTTGCCCAGCGTCAGCGCACCTGTAGAGGTCACGATGACCTTCTCGTCGATCTCGACGCCTTTGAGGGGCGCAGGCTCGGACCCGCTGGCTATGATGATGTTCTTGGCGGAATGAACCTCGTCGCCGACCTTGACCTTGCCCGCCTCGGGGATGGTGGCCCAGCCCTTGATCCAGTCTACTTTGTTCTTTTTGAACAGAAATTCGATGCCCTTGGTGTTGGTGTCGACAGTAGATTGTTTATACTTTTGCATCTGGGACCAGTCTACGGAGGGCGACTTTCCCTTCAGGCCCATCTCGGCGAAGTTGTGCTCGGCCTCGTGCAGCATGTGCGAGGCGTGCAGCAGCGCTTTGGACGGGATGCAGCCTACGTTGAGGCAGGTGCCGCCCAGCGTTTCACGTCCTTCGACGCAGGCAGTTTTCAGGCCCAGCTGCGCACAGCGGATGGCGGATACATAGCCGCCGGGGCCGGAGCCGATGATGATAACGTCATAGTCGGACATGGGAGTCTCCTTAGTCAAAATTGGGCGGTGCGGGGCGTGCACTGTCTGTACACCCCCTGTACACCGTGCGGTGCATCAGATGAGCGCCGCGATGAGCATGATGAAGGTTGCGGCGAAACCGACAAACCAGATGTAGGAGCGCGCGCCGCGGCGCCAGCCAAGAGCGTAAGCGGGGACATAAGCGATGCGCGCAAACAGATAGGCCCAAGCGCAGATTGCTGTGTGGCCCGAGTTCTGGCCCGACATCTGAACGACCCCGACGGCGATGGCAAAGAGGATCAGCCCCTCGAAATGATTGTCGAAGGCACGACCCAGACGGGCAGTTTTTTCCGACAGCTGGCGCGTGGGCTCACGGTCACGCGCGGACATGGTATAGCCCGTGCCGAGCTCAAGATTTGCAGGAACAGCATAGAGCGCGAATTGCATATATTGCAGAAGTGCCGCGAGGGTGAGGGCCGTGAGTTCGGGTGTCATTATGCGGTCTCGATGAAAAAGTGGGAGGCGTGGGTGACGGTGTGGCCGTCGTCGCCGTGCAGCGCGTTCGAGCGGGTGATCCACGCCTCTGCCCGTGCGCGGTCATTGACCATCATCAGTGCGAAAGCATGCGTGGTGCTGTCCGCATCGCGCCAGATTTGCAGCACGCCAAGACCCGCATCGCGGCGGGACTCGTCATCGGCGGCAAAGGCGGTTTGCCATGCGGTGAAATCGGTGACTTCGTAGTGGGCGATCATTTGCATTTGCATGTCCTCGTCAGTTTCCGACATTTTGCCGTACCAGTCGTTTTATGCGCGTATAGAGCGGCAGCATATCGTTGTTTAGAAAACGCTTATAGAGAATTCTGTTATGTTGGCACGCGCTGGCGAGTTCCGCTGGTGTGTAAAGCGCGGAAGGGAAAATTGCTGCAGGGCCAAAATCAGCCCTGAGAGCAAGGATATCTTCCTTGTCATAGCCAGCATCATTCTCCAGAAATCTCAGCGTGCTCCCAAATCGTAACTCCCAGTCATTCAGCGCCTTATTATAGTCAGCGGAGTTGCGCGGGCTGCAGATCATTGCGGCACTATGTTCTTGCGCGCTTTGATCAATAAGCGCTTGGACTGCATGTTTTAAATCCCCCTGTTGCCCTGACGCAGGTAGGGCAAGGCAACAGGTAAGAAGCATCATACATGAGGCCAAGCGCATAAAGTTTACAGGTCCATCAACAGGCGACGTGGGTCCTCCAGCGCTTCTTTCACGCGTACGAGGAACGTCACCGCTCCTTTGCCGTCGACGATGCGGTGATCATAGCTGAGCGCCAGATACATCATCGGGCGGATGACGACTTGGCCATTGATCGCCATGGGGCGATCCTGAATTTTGTGCATGCCGAGGATGCCCGACTGTGGCGGGTTCAGGATCGGCGAGGACATGAGCGAGCCGTAGACACCGCCGTTGGAAATAGTGAACGTGCCGCCCTGCATTTCGGCCATGCTGAGCTTGCCGTCGCGGGCACGTGCGCCTTTCTCGGCGATGGCTTTCTCGATCGCGGCGAAGGACATGGCATCCGCATCGCGGATTACGGGAACAACGAGGCCGGTGGGCGTGCCTGCGGCGATGCCCATGTGAACGAAGTTTTTATAGACTACGTCGGTGCCGTCGATCTCGGCATTCACTTCAGGCACTTCGTTCAGCGCGTGCACGCAGGCCTTGGTGAAGAAGGACATGAAGCCGAGCTTTACGCCGTGCTTTTTGAGGAAGAGGTCTTTGTACTCGTTACGCAGTGCCATCACCTCGGTCATGTCGACCTCGTTATAGGTGGTGAGCATGGCAGCGGTGTTCTGGCTTTCCTTGAGGCGGCGCGCGATGGTCTGGCGCAGGCGCGTCATTGGCACGCGCTCCTCGCGGGAGGCGTCATCTGCCGAGCTGGGCGCGCGCGGTGCGGCGGCAGCGGGGGCCGGAGCAGAGACGGGCGCGGATTTGCCCATCTCAATGGCTTTCGCCACATCCTCTTTCATCACGCGGCCATCACGGCCCGTGCCTGTAACGTCATCGCGGCTCATGCCTGCTTCAGCCATGGCCTTCTTGGCGGCTGGCGCGTCTTCGATGTCTTTGCCGCCTGAGGTATCCTTTTGCGCCGCGGGAGCGGGGGCTTCTTCAGAGGCGGGTGCGCTGGCGGCAGCGCCATCGCCCGAGGCGATCACGGCGAGTTTGGCGGAGGCATCCACGGTGTCGCCTTCATTTGCAACAATCTCGGTCAGGGTGCCAGCGGCGGGGCTGGGCACTTCAACGCTGACCTTGTCGGTCTCCAGCTCGCAGAGCATCTCGTCTTGGGCGACGGTATCGCCGACCTTCTTGAACCACGTGCTGACGGTCGCCTCGGTCACGCTCTCGCCAAGGGTGGGGACCATCACATCGACGGAGGCGCCACCTGCATCAGGGGCATCGCCGCGCACGGTCTGGCCTGCGCCGTCTTCGGCGGCTTCTTTGGCTTTAGGCGCGGCATCGGAGCCTGCATCGCCCTCGGATACCATGGCGAGAAGGGCATCTACGCCCACAGTCTCGCCCTCGGCGGCGACGATCTCGCTCAGCGTGCCAGCAACGGGGCTTGGCACTTCGACGGTGACCTTGTCAGTCTCCAGTTCGCAGAGCATTTCATCGACGGCGACGGTATCGCCTGCTTTTTTGAACCATGTGGCGACTGTGGCTTCGGTAACAGATTCGCCCAGAGTTGGGACGCGGACTTCGCTAGACATGATCAGGATCCTTTGACGGTAAGCGCATCGTTCACGAGCGCTGCTTGTTGTGCTTTGTGTTGTGAGGCCAGCCCTGTCGCGGGTGAGGCGGCGGTAGCGCGGCCTGCGTAGACAGGGCGGGTGTGTGTGGCGTTGATACGGCCCAGAACCCATTCGAGGTTCGGCTCGATGAAGGTCCACGCGCCCTGGTTCTTCGGCTCTTCCTGACACCAGACCATCTCGGCGTTCTTGAAGCGCTCGAGCTCCTTCACGGCGGATTGCGCCGGGAAGGGGTAGAACTGCTCGAAGCGCAGGATGTAGATATCGTCGATGCCGCGGGCGTCGCGCTCCTCGAGCAGGTCGTAGTAGACTTTGCCCGAACACATGACGACGCGCTTGATCTTGTCATCTACCACCAGTTTCGTGTCGGAGTTGCCCTGCTGTGCATCATCCCAGAGCACACGGTGGAAGCTGCTGCCCGTCGTGAACTCCTCGGCCTTGCTGACCGCCAGTTTGTGGCGCAGCAGGGATTTGGGCGTCATCAACATCAGCGGCTTGCGGTAGCTGCGGTGCAGCTGTCGGCGCAGAATGTGGAAATAGTTGGCGGGTGTGGTGCAATTAGCCACGATCCAGTTGTCGCCGCCGCACATGGTCAGGAACCGCTCGAGCCGTGCGCTTGAGTGCTCTGGCCCTTGGCCCTCATACCCGTGAGGCATGAGACAGACGAGGCCTGACATGCGCAGCCATTTGCTCTCGCCCGAGGAGATGAACTGGTCAAACATGATCTGCGCGCCGTTGGCGAAGTCGCCGAATTGTGCTTCCCAGAGGGTGAGCGCGTTCGGCTCGGCCAGCGAGTAGCCATATTCAAAGCCAAGCACCGCGTATTCGGAGAGCATCGAATCGATGACCTCATAATCGGCCTGTCCGTTGCGGATGTTGTTGAGCGGGTAGTAACGGTCCTCCGTCTCCTGATTGATCAGGGCAGAATGGCGTTGGGAGAATGTACCGCGTGCAGAATCCTGCCCCGAGAGACGGACCTTGTAGCCTTCGGTTAGCAGCGAGCCGAAGGCCAGCGCCTCGGCTGTGGCCCAGTCAAAGCCTTCACCCGTCTCGAGCATCTTTGCCTTGGCCTCCATCAGGCGGCCTACGGTTTTATGCACGGGATAGTCATCGGGGATGGTGGAGATAGCGGTGCCCACCTCGGACAGCGTCTCGGGCGCGATCGCCGTCTCGCCGCGCTGGTAGTTCTCTTTGTTCTTATCAATGTGCGACCACTTCCCGTCGAGCCAGTCGGCCTTGTTGGGGCGGTATTCTTTACCTGCCTCGAACTCGTCGTTCATTTTGGCCTGAAACGCGGCTTTCATATCCTCGATCTCGCCCTCGGGGATGAGGCCGTCCTTGACCAGACGGTCGGTATAGAGCGTGAGCGTGGTCTTTTGCTTCTTGATCTTCTTGTACATGACGGGGTTTGTGAACATCGGCTCATCCCCCTCATTGTGACCAAAGCGGCGGTAACAGATGATGTCGAGAACGACATCCTTGCGGAACTTCTGACGGAATTCGGTGGCGACGCGCGCGGCGTGTACAACGGCTTCGGGATCGTCGCCGTTGACGTGGAAAATCGGCGCTTCGACCACCAACGCATTGTCGGTGGGATAGGGGGAGGAGCGCGAGAAATGCGGCGCGGTGGTAAAGCCGATCTGGTTGTTCACCACAATATGCATGGTGCCGCCCGTCTTGTGCCCTTTGAGGCCAGAGAGCGCGAAGCACTCAGCTACAACGCCCTGACCCGCAAAGGCCGCATCGCCGTGCAGAAGCACTGGCATGACGGCGGTGCGGTCCTTGTCGCCCAACTGATCCTGTTTGGCGCGGACCTTGCCGATGACAACGGGGTTCACGGCCTCGAGGTGGGATGGGTTTGCGGTCAAGCTGAGGTGGACGGAGTTGCCGTCAAATTCGCGGTCCGAAGAGGCACCTAGGTGGTATTTCACATCGCCCGAGCCGTCGACATCTTCGGGTTTGAAGCTGCCGCCCTGAAACTCGTGAAAGATGGCACGGTAGGGTTTTTGCATGACGTTGGCCAGCACCGACAAGCGGCCACGGTGCGGCATGCCGATGACGATGTCGCGCACGCCAAGCTGGCCACCGCGTTTGATAATCTGCTCCATCGCGGGCACGAGGCTTTCGCCGCCATCGAGGCCGAAGCGCTTGGTGCCCATGTATTTAACGTGCAGGAATTTCTCGAAGCCTTCGGCCTCGACAAGCTTGCTGAGGATCGCTTTACGCCCTTGCTTGGTGAATTGAATTTCCTTGCCGTAGCCCTCGATCCGTTCTTTTAGCCATGCGGCCTCTTCGGGGTTGGAGATGTGCATGTATTGCAGCGCGAAGGTGCCGCAATAAGTAGCTTTGAGGATATCGGTGATCTGGCGCATGGTTGCGATTTGCAGGCCCAGCACGTTGTCGATGAAGATCGGGCGGTCCAGATCAGCGCCTTTGAAGCCGTAAGATGCGGGATCAAGTTCGGGGTGCGGGGTCTGGTCGCGCATGCCCAGGGGATCCAGATCGGCGGCAAGGTGGCCCCGGATGCGGTAGGCACGGATAATCATCAGCGCGCGGATGGAATCCAGTACGGCGCGCTGGATTTGGTCGTCCGACAGTTCGACATCCTGCGCCTTGGCCTTCTCGGCGATCTTGGCGCCTGCGGCCTTCGCCTCGGCGGGCCATTCGCCTGTAAGCGCCGAGGTCAGATCATCGGCGGGCATGGGGGGCCAATCGGCACGCGCCCAGCTTGGGCCGGACGCTTCGGCCTGCGCGGCGCCCGCATCATCGCCCAGCGCTTTGAAGAACTCGCGCCAGCTCTCATCTACCGCTGACGGATCGTCGGCATAGCGCGCATACATCTGCTCCAGATATTCGGCGTTATGACCTTGCATGAAGGAGGAGGCGTGGAACTGGTCGTTGGCGGGATGATCGGTCATATCGGATGCCTCATGTTGAGAGCTGCTGAGATGGGAGACGGGAGCGGACAAATGCCCGCTCCCGATGGGCCTTAGCCCTTGTTGATCGCTTCTTGTACGGCTTCGCCCAAAGTCGCAGGGCTGTCTGCCACCACGATGCCTGCTTCGCGCATCGCGTTGATCTTGGATTCCGCATCGCCCTTGCCGCCAGCAACAATCGCGCCTGCGTGGCCCATGCGGCGACCGGGAGGGGCTGTGCGGCCAGCGATGAAGCCTGCGGTGGGCTTCCAGCGGCCTTTTTTCTTCTCGTCGGCGAGGAACTGTGCGGCCTCTTCTTCGGCGGTGCCGCCGATTTCACCGATCATGATGATTGAGGTTGTCTCGTCATCCGCGAGGAACATTTCGAGCACGTCGATATGCTCGGTGCCCTTGATCGGGTCGCCGCCGATGCCCACGGCGGAGGACTGGCCGAGGCCGAGGTCCGTTGTCTGTTTCACCGCTTCATAGGTCAGTGTGCCCGAGCGGGACACAACACCACACGAGCCGCGCTTGTGGATGTGACCAGGCATGATGCCGATTTTGCAGGCGTCAGGCGTAATAACACCGGGGCAGTTGGGTCCGATGAGGCGGGATTTGGAGCCGTCGAGCGCGCGCTGCACGCGCATCATGTCGAGAACCGGAATGCCTTCTGTGATGCAGACAATCAGCTCCATCTCGGCATCAATCGCCTCAAGGATAGAATCAGCGGCGAAGGGCGGGGGCACGTAGATGACAGAGGCGTTGGCCTCGGTCACGTGCTTGGCCTCGTGCACGGAGTTGAAGATCGGCAGATCAAGGTGCGTCTGGCCGCCCTTGCCCGGTGTCACGCCGCCGACCATTTTGGTGCCGTATGCAATAGCTTGCTCGGAGTGGAACGTGCCTTGGGAGCCGGTGAGGCCCTGACAGATCACCTTGGTGTTTTCGTCGATAAGTACGGCCATGATAGTCCTCTTTTCAGTGTCTTTTGCGCCGTGGCGCTGCGCAGTTGCGCGTATGATTAATCGGGGGCGGCAGGGGCTGCCGCCTGATGTGTTATTGTGACGCCTCGTTCAGTGGCGTGAGACGTTCGACATTCATGTAGGTCTCTTGCCTGCCCTGCGCTGTCTCGCGAACGCCCACCTGAACAACCGCGATACGGTTCGGGTTGAGCTGTGCCGCAGCAGAGAAAAAGCTACCCTCCATGAGGGGAAACGCATCGGGGATGTCAGCCGTTTTGTCGGCCAACCCCTCTTGCATCAAGCCTGTCCGGACCCATTGGGTCGCAATCTGTGGATCAAAGCCGTAAAACGCTGTCTCGCATCGTCTGTCGGTCCCTTGCGTTAGCGCGCGCCCCGTCACGGGGGAAGGGGCTGCATTGGTGAACGGATCAAGGTCGTAAAAGTCGATCCGCGCACCCGAGGGACCAAGAGTGTCTTGCGCTGTTGCCGCTGTGAGTCGCGGGTTAAAGCAGTTATCTGCGAAGGCGCGTGCCACGGCTGCTGCATCCTGTGCTGCCACAGCGCTGCCCGCCACCATAGAGGCGGCGAGGCAGAGTGTGGAGGCAGATGCAGCATTCATTGCGGATCAGCCCTTAACGGCTTTCACGATCTTCTGTGCACCGTCTTTGAGGTCATCAGCGGCGATCACGTCGAGGCCTGAGTTGTTGATGATGGCTTTGCCTTCGTCAACATTGGTGCCTTCAAGGCGGACAACGAGCGGAACTTGCAGCCCGACCTCTTTAACCGCAGCAACAACGCCCTCGGCGATCACATCGCAGCGCATGATGCCGCCAAAGATGTTCACAAGGATGCCTTTGACCTGCGGGTCGGAGGTGATGATCTTGAACGCCTCGGTCACTTTCTCTTTGGTCGCGCCGCCGCCCACGTCGAGGAAGTTGGCAGGCTCTGCGCCGTAGAGTTTGATGATGTCCATTGTGGCCATCGCGAGGCCCGCGCCGTTGACCATGCAACCGATCTCGCCATCCAGCGCGATGTAGTTGAGGTCGTATTTGGAAGCTTCGAGTTCTTTGCTGTCTTCCTCGGTCTCGTCGCGCAGCTCGGACACTTCGGCCTGACGGTACATCGCGTTGCCGTCGAAGGAGACTTTAGCGTCGAGTACTTTAAGATCACCGCTGTCGGTGACGATCAGCGGGTTGATCTCAAGCATTTCCATATCGCGCTCGAGGAACGCTTTGTAGAGCGTGCCCATGAGGGAGACGCACTGCTTGACCGCCTTGCCTTCCAGCCCCAGCGCAAATGCGATGCGGCGACCATGGAACGCTTGGAAACCCGTGGCGGGATCGACGGAGAAGTTGATGATTTTCTCAGGGGTAGAGGCGGCAACCTCTTCGATGTCCATGCCACCCTCGGTGGAGCAGACAAAGCCGACGCGTGATGTTTCACGGTCTACCAGAAGGGCGAGGTAAAGCTCTGTCTCGATACCCGAGCCGTCTTCGATGTAGACGCGGTTAACCTGCTTGCCCGCAGGACCCGTCTGGTGTGTGACCAGCGTGCGGCCGAGCATCTTCTTGGCTTCTTCCGCTGCTTCGGCAACGGATTTGGTCAGGCGCACACCGCCTGCCTCGCCTGCGTCGGCTTCTTTGAACTTACCTTTGCCGCGGCCACCTGCGTGGATCTGCGCCTTTACCACCCACATTGGGCCGTCGAGTTCGCCTGCGGCGTTTTTCGCGTCTTCGGCTTTGAGCACAACGCGCCCATCGGAGACTGGTGCGCCATAGCTGCGCAGAAGTGCTTTTGCCTGATATTCGTGGATGTTCATAAGAGACGGTCCCGTCTTTGGTTTAGTTTAAGCGTGGTATACGCCGAATGCGTAACATTTCCTGAAGAGCATTTCGCAGGTTTTTTGAATAATCTACCGAAAAGCGACATTTGTGATCACGCATAAAAACTGTGTGATCACAAAATTGGGATGTGAGACGTAATAGCGCAGGCAGCTGTAGAAAGAAGAAGCGATTCTCGCACCATTATGGGCAAATACATCTTAAATGCAGGGCATTTTGCGATCTATCGTGTGCGGTGCGCTCACGGCGCGTCCGCTTGGCGCGGGATTCGTGGCGCGCTGACAGGCCGCGCGATGGCGGCCTGTCTGGTTTTAGGGAGCGTGCTAGATCGGCATTAGCGCCCAGTAGTCGAGGTCGAGCAGAACGGTCGGCAGGTATTTACCGTCTTCGCCGCGTAGATCGAAGGGTGCGCCGCCTTTGGTCGCAACAAGGCGCAGGCGGATTGCGCCGACGCCGGGTACGGATGTCTCGGCTTTGTCGAGCACTTCGGACCATGCGCGCACGGTATCACCTGCGAGACAGGGATTGGCGTGGGCACCTGCGTTGAGGCCCACCACCATCTGCGCGTTGGCCAGCCCGTTGAACGACAGCGCGCGCGCCATTGAGATCACGTGGCCACCATAGATCAGGCGCGAGCCGTCGGGACGGGCGGATGTGTCGAAATGCACCTTGGCGGTGTTCTGCCACAGGCGCGTAGCCATCATGTGTTCGGCTTCTTCGATGGTGACACCGTCAACATGGTCGATCGTCTCGCCGATCTCGTAGTCGCCAAGGCGGTGCGGCTCCCCCGCCAGATCGAAGTTGTAGTTGGTAAAATCGAGACCCTTGGGGATCACCAGATCGGAGGCTTTGATCGCCTCGGGCAGCTCTGGCACAACCGTTTTGGGCGCGGGGGCAGAGGCATCGCGTTTGCGCACCATGACCCAGCGGACGTATTCCATCACCGTCTCGTCGTGTTGGTTGAGACCTTGGGTGCGCACGTAAACCACGCCTGTTTTGCCATTCGAGTTCTGCTTGAGGCCGATGACCTCGGAGACGCTGCGCAGCGTATCACCGGGCCAGACGGGGAGCAGCCAACGCCCTTGAGCATAGCCCAGATTCGCCACAGCATTGAGCGAGACATCAGGGACAGATTTGCCAAAGATCACGTGGAAGGCGATCATATCGTCCAGCGGGCTGAAGGGCAGGCCGCAGTCTTGGGCGAATTGATCCGAGGAATAGAGTGCGTGGCGCGCAGGGTAGAGTGCATGATAGAGCGCGCGTTCGCCCATTTTGACGGTGCGCGGCACGGCGTGGGTGAGGATTTGCCCGACGCTGTAGTCCTCGAAAAAGTTACCCGCGTTAGTTTTCGCTGTAGGCGTTGGTGTGGTCAGCATTTTCAGTGTGCTCCCAATTTTGTATCGGGGGTGTAGTCGCCTTCGACTTCCTTCACCACGGATTGGCCGCAGCGCATCACGCCTGCGGCATGGTCCCATGTCTGGGTCGGCGTGCCGTAGAGCTCCCAGCCTTTGTTGAGCGCATCGGTGACTTTGTGACAAAATGCGGAGGTGTCTTCCTCCGACAGGAAACGGTAGAGTTTCATTGGGTATTCCTAAGAGTTAGCCGAAGGGGTTTACGCCGAGCAGGATGTGAATGCTGCTGATGATCAAGAGCATCACAAGGCTGATCACGGCGAGGCGGATGTATGTGGCGCGGCCTGCGGGTTCGGGCGCGGTCCATTCGGGTGCGTTTTTGTTAATCAGGATCACCGAGCCCACGGCCCACGCCAGCAAGCCACCGAACAAGATAATCGAGGCCAGATCGCCGTTGACCAACAGGTGGGCAATGGCCCAGATTTTCACGGCAAGCAGCTGCGGGTGGCGGGTTTTATAAGCGGGCCAAGCTTTGGCCCCTTTGGCCGCCGAGGAGCCGTAGACCCAGGGCGCCAGAAGCATCAACAGATTGTTGATCCCCGTCAGGAAAGCGGGCGGCGACCAGATAATGACCACCTCTGCACCGCGGTAGCCGATGATCATCAGGATCAGGGAACCGACGATAGCGAGTGCCACAATCCCCTTGCCTGCATTCCCCAGAGCCGCGCGCTGCGCCGGCATAAGGCGTTTGAAGTAATGGGCAGCGGTCCAGAGGAGGAGGCCGAGGATAAGAAGGGTCATGATGCTACTCCGCGTTCATGGCGTTGATTGCATCCATCTTTGCCAGTGTTTCCCGCGCAGTTGCAACATGAAGGTTCTCTACGATTTTGCCGTCCACCACGGCGACGCCCTGTCCTGTGGCCTCGCATTCCTCAAATGCCGCGATCTGGCGGCGGGCAAGATCGATCTCTTCCTCGGAGGGGGAGAAGGCGGCATTGGCCACCTCAAGCTGGGCGGGATGGATCACGGTTTTGCCGTCAAAACCCATGTCGCGGCCCTGATCACACTCAATACGGTGGCCTTCATCGTCTTTGAAGGCGTTGTAGACACCATCGATAAGCGCCACGCCATGCGCTTTGCCCGCCAGCACACAAAGGCCGAGGCCTGTCATCATCGGCAGGCGGTCTGCGCGGGGGCGTGTTTGCAGCTCTTTCGCGAGGTCATTGGTGCCCATGACCATGCCTTGCAGCTTTGGGTGGGCGGCGATCTGGGCCGCGTTCAACATGCCAAGCGGTGATTCCATCATTGCCCAAAGCGGCGCATCACCCGTGATCTCGGCCAGCGCATCAAGGTCGGCAGGGCTGTTCACCTTTGGCAGCAGAATCGCATCCGCGCCCATGGCGGCGGCCGCTTTTGCATCCTCAACGCCCCATTCGGTGTCCAGCCCGTTGATGCGGACGATCTTCATGCGATTGCCGTAGCCGCCTTGGGCCAACGCATCAGCCAATATAGCACGGGCGGCGACTTTCTCTTCGGGGATCACGGCATCCTCAAGGTCAAAGATGATCGCATCGGCAGACAGGCCGCGGGCCTTGTCCAGCGCACGGGGTTTGGAGCCGGGGATATAGAGGACAGACCGAAGCGGGCGGGCGAGGGAGGGCATATTGAAGGCTCCTTGGAAGTAGTTGCGCAATAAAGTTGCGCGTAAAGGGGCATTTTGCGCAGCGAACTGCAAGTCAATTCGTGCCGCAGTGCAGCGCATGATCCCGCGCAACAGGGCGCAGTACGCAACGTTAACCCCGTTTTCAGCCCTCGGAATGCAGGATTGTCCTCGTTGCTGGCGCTGTCGAAGGCGCCTCACAGCAGCATTTTTTCGGGGGCCAAGGCGCAGCAGGTGCTTGATCGGTCCGCACAGATTGGAAGGGCACTGATATGACACGGACTGCAAAAATTATTCATCTGGCCGCACTGACCACGGCGGCGGCGCTGTATCTCGCCACAAGTACGCAAGCAGCAGCGCAGTCGCAGCGCAACTGCGGGCCGCGTGATGTGGTGGTGGGGCAACTGGCGGAGCGGTATGGCGAGACGCGGCAATCGGTGGGCATCGGGTCAAACAACGCGATGGTCGAAGTGTTTGCCTCGGACGCCTCTGGCAGCTGGACGATTCTGGTCACGATGCCAAGTGGCGTTGCCTGTCTTGTCGCCTCGGGTGATGCATTCGAGCAGGTGGCAGAGGCGTTGCCAGCGCAAGGCAACGACGCCTGATTACGTCAGCCCGTCCCAGATGAGTTTGACGCCTGTCACTGTAAGCAGAACATAGGTGAGGGCAAAGAAGAGATGCTCGGGCACCAAACGGTGCGCGCGCACGCCCAGCCATGCGCCCAGCAGCGCAAATGGAGCCAGCAGCAGATTGGCCTGCGCTGTCTCCAGCGTGAACATGCCGAGAAACGCATAAGGAATAAACTTGGCGATATTCACGGCCCAGAAGATGAGAACGGATGTCGCCTGATACCCTGTTTTATCCAAGCCGCGCGATAATAGGAAAACGGCGGCGGGTGGGCCGCCTGCGTGACTGACAAAGCTGGTAAATCCCACCGCGACGCCTGCAATCAGCCCGCCCTTGTCGGGCATATGGCCGCCGCCCACACGCAGCCAGCCGCGTTTGAGGCTGATCTGCCACGCGACGAACCCCACAGACACCAACCCGATCAGCAAGCGCAAAAGATCCGGCGATGCGACGCGGTAAAGGGCTGTGCCCAGCGCCACTCCAGGCAGGGCGCCTGCGATAATCAGCAATGCTTCGCGCTTGTGCCAACGGCCCCAGTAGGGACGCAGTGTCGAGACATCAATCAGCATCAAAAGCGGCAGCATCACGCCGAGAGCCAGCCCCGGATCAACCACCAGCGCCAGCACAGAGGCAGATGCGAAAGCCGCACCAGAGCCAAAGCCGCCCTTGGAGATGCCCGCAAAAACTACAGCAGGCCCGGCAATAGCGAAAAACCAAAGATCGAGTACGAGCATCAACGCCTCTTGAATTTATCCTAACGTTCTTATGTTTGACAGGGAGACGGCGGCGCACCAACCGCTGATTTGCAATATTGCCCCTCGGAAGGACATCCCCCATGAAAACGCTGCTGACTTCGACCGCATTGATGATTGCCCTGAGTGGTGCGGCGCTGGCGCAATCAGTGCAGTCGCCCGTGGGTGTCACAAAGATGAATGAGGGCAGTCTGCTTGTGGGCGATATGATCGGGGAGCCGATTATGAGTTTTCGCGGGCGTCCCAATACGGACAAGCCAATGCCGCTGTCCGGGCTGAACCGTTTTGAAGAAGTCGCGCATATCACGGATGTGATGATTAACGCCGATGGCACGGTAGAAGCGCTGGTGATGAGCGTCGGCGGATTTTGGGGGCTTGCGGACCGCGAGGTCACTGTGGCGATGGAAGGTGTGACCGTTGTCACCGATGTGCGCGGCGACAAGCATTTCGTAATCTATACCTATGACGAGACGCTGGCCGATGCGCCGCGGTTCAATAAGTTCGATATTGAGTAGCCGAAAGAAAATCGAAGCCGAGAATTTGCTATTAATCCAAGATTGAATGGAACGCTTCTCGGGTGGTCGTGTTGATAGTCCATAGGAAGTCTGGAGGACGTAAGTTCTTCTCCGGACATAATAGAACTAAGGAGATTTAACATGAAAACGCTTTTAGCAACAACCGCAGTACTTGCATCTTTGACCGGCGCCGCGATGGCAGACGGGCATGCAAAAATGTCCAACATCGGTTCAGTGGCAGCACAGCCAACCGACTTCTTCGCCTCTGACCTGATCGGTATGCGCATCTACAACGTCGAGGTCGATTTTGACGAAACCGCACCGATGATGGAAGACGCCGAGAAGGAGTGGGATGATATCGGTGAGATCAACGATATTATCATCACTGCAGAAGGCGACGTATCTGCCGTAATTCTCGGTGTAGGTGGCTTCCTCGGTCTTGGTGAGCGCGACGTGTCCGTATCCATGGACGAAATCAAAGTGCTCATGGAAGAAGGCGAGAGCGACGACCGCTTCCTCGTGGTGAAGACCAGCAAAGAGATGCTGGAGAAAGCACCTGTATTTGAGCGCGAAGAAATGTAAAAGTATTCGCGCCTTATGACTGCCTCTTTGGCAAAAATCATAGCGCGTTGCACTTTTTATCAGCGGCGGGTCGTCTGGCAACAGGCGGCCCGCTTTGCTGTTTGCGGTCAAATTGCCATGTGTCTTGCACGCTGATGCCGATGGGTTTAAGCCCACCCCAACCAAAACTCATGGAGAACTGACAAATGGCAAGAGCCAAGATTGCACTGATCGGCGCGGGTAACATCGGGGGCACATTGGCCCACCTCGCCGCTGTAAAAGAGTTGGGCGACGTTGTGATGTTCGACATCGCAGACGGTCTGCCGCAGGGTAAAGCCCTTGATATCGCCGAATCTGGCCCTTCCGAAGGCTTCGACGTGGCAATGTCTGGCACGTCCGATTACGCTGATATTGCTGGCGCCGATGTTTGCATCGTGACCGCGGGTGTCGCGCGTAAGCCCGGCATGAGCCGAGATGACCTGCTGGGCATTAACCTCAAGGTTATGAAGTCCGTGGGCGAAGGCATTGCCAAGCACGCACCGAACGCATTCGTCATCTGCATCACCAACCCGCTCGATGCGATGGTATGGGCGCTGCGTGAATTCTCCGGTCTTCCGCATGAGAAAGTCTGCGGCATGGCGGGTGTCCTCGATTCGGCGCGCTTCCGCCACTTCCTCGCGGAAGAGTTCAACGTTTCCATGCGTGACGTGACTGCTTTTGTTCTGGGCGGCCACGGCGACACGATGGTGCCGCTGACACGCTACTCCACCGTTGCCGGCATTCCTTTGCCTGACATGGTGAAGATGGGCTGGACCACACAAGAGAAGCTGGACGCCATCGTGCAGCGCACCCGTGATGGCGGTGCCGAGATTGTGGGTCTGCTCAAGACGGGTTCCGCATTCTACGCGCCAGCGACCTCTGCAATTGAAATGGCCGAAGCCTATCTGCGCGACCAAAAGCGTGTGCTGCCCTGTGCGGCATATGTAGACGGTGCGTACGGCCTTAACGGTTTCTACGTTGGCGTGCCCACCGTGATCGGTGCAGGCGGCGTTGAGAAAGTCGTCGAGATTGCGATGAACAAAGACGAGCAGGCGATGTTCGACAACTCCGTCAATGCCGTCAAAGGTCTTGTGGACGCGTGCAAGGGCATCGACGACTCGCTCGTCTAAGCAATTTTGAGCGAATGACAGGAGGGCGTGCCTGCGATGGTGCGCCCTTTTTGCATGTTGTGATCACAGTTATTATCGTGTGATCACAAATTAATGCATCTGCGACAATTTTCCGTTCAATTCGGCAAGAGAGGCTCGCAAATTGCCGCTTGCGCACGTGACAGGCCCGAAAAATACGTTAGTAATAGCGGCAAGTAGCCAAAAAGGAGCCTGTTATGGCCGATGTGAACCGGGGCAATCGCCCCCTTTCGCCCCACTTGCAGATTTATCGCCCGCAGTTGACGTCGATGACATCGATCCTGACGCGGATCACGGGCAATGCGATGCTGATCTCCGCCCTGTTGATCGTGTGGTGGTTTCTCGCCGCTGCCAGCGGTGAGGGGTACTTCGCGATTGTGGACGGTTTCCTGACCAGCTGGTTTGGCGATCTGATCATGTTCCTGAGTGTGCTGGGCCTGTGGTACCACACGCTGGCAGGCATTCGCCACCTGATCTGGGACAACGCGGTGATGATGGACATCGCCACGGCAGAGAAGCTGGGTTGGGCCTGCCTTGGCGGCTCGGTCCTGCTGACGCTGATCACTGTCGTTCTGGTTTGAGGAGAGTAGCATGGCTTATTTGACAGACCGCAAACGCGCAATGGGACTCGGTTCCGCCAAGTCCGGCACAGCGCATCACTGGTCGATGACCGTAAGCTCGGTCGCGTTGCTGATCCTGCTGCCGCTGTTTGTGTTCACATTCGGCGCGGCGCTGGGCGGGACATATGAAGAGATCGTTGCCTATTACAGCCGTCCGTTCCCCGCGATTGTCGCGGCGCTGACCATTCTGGTGAGCTTCAAGCATTTCAACGGCGGTGTGCAAACGCTGATCGAGGATTATGTGCATGGATTGGCGCAGAAAGTCTCCATCGTGGCCATGACGTGCGTCAGCTACGGCGCGGCGGCGATTGGTATCTTCGCGATTGCGCGACTGGCGCTGTAACGCACTGCGACAAATGGCGTGGCGGATAAGCCTTCGCGGCGCCGCCAGCCATACTAGGTATAGAGTCAAAGGCGGGTCGCTCCGCCGATAGGGAATTCCAATCAGGCGCAGATGCGCCGCACAGACGGGTCCAGTACGATAAGACGGACAGACCCCAAGCATGAAGAGGGCACGATATGGCTGCTTATGAGTATGAGACCCACGAATATGACGTTGTTGTTGTCGGTGCGGGCGGTGCAGGTCTGCGCGCCACGCTGGGGATGGCGGAGCAGGGGCTGAAGACAGCCTGTATTTCCAAGGTTTTCCCGACACGCTCCCACACGGTAGCGGCACAGGGCGGCATCGCGGCGTCCCTTTCCAACATGGGTCCCGATAACTGGCAGTGGCACATGTACGACACGGTCAAAGGGTCTGACTGGCTTGGTGATACGGACGCGATGGAGTATCTGGCGCGGGAAGCACCAAAGGCGGTGTACGAGCTGGAGCATTACGGCGTGCCGTTTTCGCGCACCGAAGAGGGCAAGATTTACCAGCGTCCCTTTGGCGGTCACACAACAGAATTTGGCGAAGGCCCCCCTGTGCAGCGCACCTGTGCTGCCGCTGACCGTACGGGCCACGCGATCCTGCACACGCTTTACGGCCAGTCGCTCAAGCATAACGCCGAGTTCTACATCGAATATTTCGCCATTGATCTGATCATGTCCGACGATGGTGTCTGTGAAGGCGTGCTGTGCTGGAAGCTTGACGACGGCACGATGCACCTGTTCAGCGCCAAGATGGTTGTGCTGGCCACGGGCGGCTACGGCCGCGCGTACTTTAGCGCAACATCTGCCCACACCTGCACAGGTGATGGTGGCGGTATGACAGCGCGCGCGGGTCTGCCGCTTCAGGATATGGAATTTGTTCAATTCCACCCAACTGGCATTTACGGCGCAGGCTGTCTGATCACTGAAGGCGCGCGCGGGGAGGGTGGCTATCTCACCAACTCCGAGGGCGAGCGGTTTATGGAGCGCTATGCGCCCACATATAAAGACCTCGCCAGCCGTGACGTTGTTTCCCGCTGTATGACCATGGAAATCCGTGAAGGGCGTGGCGTGGGCGAGAAGGGGGATCACATTCACCTTCACCTCAACCACCTGCCACCCGAGACGCTGGACCTGCGTTTGCCAGGTATTTCCGAATCTGCGCGGATCTTCGCGGGCGTGGACCTGACGAAAGAACCAATCCCTGTGTTGCCGACTGTGCACTACAACATGGGCGGCATTCCGACGAATTATTGGGGTGAGGTTCTCGCCCCGACGAAGGACAACCCCGACAATGTCTCCCCCGGTTTGATGGCTGTGGGCGAAGCGGGCTGTGCCTCGGTGCATGGCGCGAACCGTCTTGGGTCCAACTCGCTGATCGACCTTGTGGTGTTCGGCCGTGCGGCGGCGATCCGAGCCAAGGAAGTTGTCGATCCCGAAGCGCCCGTACCAACGCCAAACAAGCGTTCTATCGAGGCCGCGTTCAGCCGCTTTGACGGGCTGCGCTATGCCAAGGGTCATGTGCCCACCTCCGAGCTGCGTCTCGAGATGCAGCAGACGATGCAGGCCGACGCGGCGGTGTTCCGCACCGACAAGACGCTGGCCGAGGGTGAGGAGAAGATGAAGAGTGTCGCGGGCAAGCTGTCTGATCTGAAAGTCACCGATACTTCGCTGGTCTGGAACTCTGATCTGATGGAGACACTGGAGCTCACCAACCTGATGCCAAACGCTGTGGCTACGATCACCGCAGCGGCGGCGCGCAAGGAAAGCCGTGGCGCGCATGCGCATGAGGATTACCCCGACCGTGACGACGAGAACTGGCGTAAGCACAGCCTCATCTGGTTCAAGGGCAACGAGGCAAGCCTCGGCTTCCGCGGTGTGCACATGAACCCGCTGACTAGCCACAATGAAGGCGGGATTGATCTGAAGAAGATCGCGCCGAAAGCGCGGGTTTACTAAGCATGACTGCGCTGGCGCAAGCGGACACAGCATGGTCGCAGGCGGGGTTTTCCCCTGTCTGCGCCTTGCAGGTGTTTGGTATGCGCCGCTCTGGCAACCACGCGATCATTGACTGGATCATGCGCAACGCCCCCGAAGGGGCAAGCGGCGGGGTTTTCTATAACAATTGCAAATTCGGCAAGAACCCGATCCGTCACTATGGCTCGATGGATACTTACGGAGCCGAGCGTGATCTTCTGGATCACCGCGATGACAAGGATGTGGACCGTGTAGGCGCGGCAGGCAAGGCCCCGATGGTGGTCGTGTCCTACGAGGACCGCATGCCGCAGCCCGCAGGGGAGGCGCAGCGCGCGAGCCACGAGATGCAGGATGCGGACTTCACCCATCAGGTAATCATCTATCGCAGCTTCCTGAACTGGTCGGCGTCCCTGTTGGCGAAGATCAAGAAGAATCCTGTTTTCGGCGCTACGGACCGTTTGCGGATCATGACAGTGGCTCTTGCGACCTATGCGCAGGGACTTGACCGTGTGGCGCAGGCCAAGGGGGTTATTGCGATCTGCTATGACGACTGGATGACATCCGAGAGCTACCGTGCTGACGTGCTTCGGCGTTTGGGCCTGCCTGTGCGGGACCTGAGCCGTGGCAAAGTGCAACGGTATGGCGGCGGGTCTTCGTTTCAGCGCAAAGTGGCGCGTGCGTCCGAGCTGGATACAGTCGCACGTGACGCCGCGATGGCAGATGATCTGGAGTACGGATTGCTGACATGGACTGCCGCGCATGATCTTCAATTTATGGAGCGGTTGATCCCTCATTTCGAAGATGATGCGGAGCGTCTTGCCACCTTGGCCGAACGCTCAAGGCTGAACATTACACTTCCGCCGCGAAAGGTATCTGTATGATACGAGTTTTGGTGATTTGCGCCGCAGTGGCCCTGACGGGATGTGCGCAATTTGAATCCGCCAGCAATAAGGTGACGGCGGTGGCCGACAGCACGGGGCGCAGGGCTGCGGCTTCTGCCGTGACCGAGGTCATTGCCATCAACTTCCCGCAAGTGCCCAAACCGCTGATCGAGACATTCACAAATTGCGTGATCGAAAATGCCCAAGCTGTGGAGGTTCGCGAATTGGCCAAAGCCTCTGTGGTGGGGGTCGATGATCTGACCGTGGCCACTGTGCGTGCCGTACTGGCACGTCCTGCAACACAATCCTGCCTGCGCGAGCGCGCACCAATAACACTTTGATATAGTTACCGGCCCCTGTGGCCTGACCGAGACAAGAAGGAACAGCATCATGGTACAACTGACGCTCCCCAAGAATTCCCGCATGACCAGCGGAAAGACGTGGCCCAAGCCCGAAGGCGCCACCAACCTCAAGGAGTTCCACATCTATCGCTGGAACCCTGATGACGGGAAGAACCCTTCGGTGGATACCTATTTCGTCGATCTCGATGATTGTGGCCCAATGATTTTGGACGCGATTATCAAGATCAAGAACGAGATCGACCCCACGCTGACCTTCCGCCGCTCCTGCCGCGAAGGGATTTGTGGCTCCTGTGCGATGAACATCGACGGCATCAACACGCTGGCCTGTACCTATGGCATGGCCGAAGTCAAAGGCGTGGTGAAAATCTACCCGCTGCCGCACATGCCTGTGGTCAAAGACTTGATCCCCGACCTCACGCATTTCTATGCACAACATGCCTCGATCAAGCCGTGGCTGGAGACAGAGACGCCCGCCCCTGCCAAGGAGTGGAAGCAGAGCATCGACGACCGTGAGAAGCTTGACGGCCTCTATGAGTGCATCATGTGTGCTTGCTGCTCGACTTCTTGCCCCAGCTACTGGTGGAACGGCGACCGCTACCTCGGGCCAGCAGCGCTGCTGCACGCCTACCGCTGGATTATCGACAGCCGTGACGAGGGTACGGGCGAGCGGCTGGACGATCTGGAAGATCCGTTCAAGCTGTATCGTTGCCACACGATCATGAACTGCGCCAAGACCTGCCCCAAGGGGCTGAACCCTGCGCTGGCGATTTCCCAGATCAAAAAGCTGATGGTCGAGCGTACCGTCTAAGCACCGCTGATGTTTGGCTGGCTCAAGAAACTAACGGGCGGCGGGCGCAATGAAGCGCTGCCGCCCTTTGCCGTTCCTGAAGGGCCGCTCGGTGAGGCGGAACTACAACTGGCGCTGGAGCGGCCCTGTGCGCCGCTGGTGTTTACCAAGCCTGCCAATATTGACCCCTTTGCAACGATGTTTGGTGCGGTGCGGCTGGCACATAAGGCGGAGGACTGGCCCACGTGTCACGGCGCGCCGATGTGGCCGCTGTGCCAGATCAACCTCAGCCAAGCGCCACTGGTGCCCGATGCGCTGCGAGATCTTTCGTTAATCACCCTGTTCATCGCGCCCGACAACGCGCAAGCGCCGACGCAGATCATCAATACGGACGTTCCCGACCCCGCCGCCACTTGGGCGCTGCGTAGTTATGACAAACTGGAGGGGCTGACCATCCCCAAAGCTCCTGCGCATGGCAGCACGCTCTCCCCGCGTTTGGGGGAGTGGGGGGCTGTGACGCCTGATTATGCAAATCACGATATGGCGGGTGCGGTGGTCGATACCATGGCCAACGATGTCTACGCCTATGACTGGTCGCATAGTCTGGCGCAGACCAAGCTGGGCGGCTGGCCCGCCACCGTACAGTCAGAGCCTTGGTGGGACTATAAACAGACAGACGATACATGGGATTTTGTAATGCAGATCGAGAACGAGCCAAAGGCTGGTTGGCATGGATGGGGAGACGGGGCTGCCTACATCGCCCGCTCGAGTCTGCGCCCGCATCTGTGGGCCATTGATGTGCAGTTCACCTGATGATCCTGATCCTCGCCCCCATCATCTTTGGCGTTGTGGCCTATCTCGCGTGGCGCAACCGCGCTGTACGGGGCTGTCGCTGGCGCGAGGACCGCACAGGCGATCGCGGCGCATTGCGCAAATACCATTGCGTCGCTTGCGGGGCGGAGGCCTTCACAGCGACCAAGGGACCGCCACAGTCCTGCAAAAAGGGTTTGGGCGGCGGATCGCTCTGAACCCTGCGTAACCCTCGACAGGGCGCGCGCCCCGCGTGTAGCCTTGGACCAGCCACGGGGAGACGGTCATGAGCGATTTTACACCAGACGTTATCATCATTGGTGCGGGCCTTGCAGGCATGGCCGCTGCCCATGAGGCCGTCCTGCGCGGCCGCCGTGTCCTGATGCTTGACCAAGAAGGCCAACAAAGCCTTGGGGGTCAGGCATTCTGGTCTCTGGGTGGTCTCTTCATGGTCGACAGCCCCGAGCAACGGCGCTTGGGCATCAAAGACAGCGCAGATCTGGCGTGGTCCGACTGGCAAGGATCAGCGCAGTTCGACCGCGATGAGGATGCCAACCCGCGCCTCTGGGCCGAGAAGTTCGTCGAATTCGCAGCAGGCGATATGCGCAGCTGGCTGCACGGGCTTGGCATGCGCTGGTTCCCCGTTGTCGGATGGGCCGAGCGCGGCGGCGCGCTGGCGGGAGGCCACGGCAACACGGTGCCCCGTTTTCACATCACATGGGGGACGGGCACGGGTGTGGTCAGACCCTTTGCAGATTTGATGGTGCGCTATGCGGCGGACGGACGGATCAAAATGGGCTTCCGTCACCGCGTGAACAATCTGATCGTCGAGAATGGCGCCGTGAAAGGCGTGAGCGGTGACGTTTTGGAGGAAAGCCGCGCGCTGCGCGGTCAGAGCACATCGCGCCAAGTGATCAGCAGCTTTGAGTACCGCGCTGAGGCAGTCATCATCTGCTCGGGCGGCATTGGGGGTAACCATGCGATGGTGCGCAAACACTGGCCCGAGCGTTTGGGGAAGGCGCCTAAAACCATGGTTGCGGGTGTGCCCGATTACGTCGACGGACGCATGCACGGCATCGCGGCCAAAGCAGGGGCAGGCCTGATTAACGAGGACCGCATGTGGCACTATTGCGAGGGGGTCCAGAACTTTGACCCCATCTGGCCGAACCACGGCATCCGCATCCTGCCGGGTCCGTCCTCGATGTGGTTTGACGCCAAAGGCGACAGGATGGAGGCGCCGTTCATGCCCGGCTTTGATACGCTAGGCACGTTGAAGCGCATCCTGAGTGTGGGTGAGCACAGCTGGTTCATCCTGACACAAAAGATCATCGAAAAGGAATTCGCGCTTTCGGGTTCAGAGCAGAACGCCGACCTCACCGAGGGCGGCTGGCGCGAGGTGTTGCAGGCACGGCTGGGCAAAGGAGCGACCCCTGCGGTGGAGGCGTTCAAGAAACAGGGCGCGGATTTCATCGTGGCGGACGATCTGGAAACACTGGTTACACAGATGAATGCGCTCACACCGCACGCCCCCGTCGGGTTGGAGCATATCCGTACCCAGATCAAAGCGCGTGATGCGCAATTGGCCAATCCATTCTGCAAGGACGCCCAGATCACGGCGATACACGGCGCACGGCAATATAAGGGAGACAAGCTTATACGCACGGCCAAGCCCCACGCCATTCTGGACGCCGCCAATGGTCCGCTGATCGCGGTGCGTCTCAATGTGATTACACGTAAATCGCTGGGCGGTCTTCACACCGATATCGAGGGCCGTGTGCTTTCACCCGATGGCACAGTGCTGGAAGGGCTCTTCGCCGCAGGCGAGGCGAGCGGCTTTGGCGGTGGCGGCTATCACGGCTATAACGCGCTGGAAGGGACGTTCTTGGGCGGCTGCCTTTTCTCGGGTCGCACCGCAGGGAGACACGCATGACCGAGCCCGCCGACGCGCAAGCACGCCGCGACATAGAACCAGTCATTTGCTATCCTGTGGAGACATTGCCAGCGCCTGACATGGCAATGTTGGACGCCGCCCGCGCAACCTTCACCAAAACGGATGAAATCACCGTACCGCCCCGCGATGCCGCAACCTTCACCGTGCCAGCTGGCCACTTTTTCCGCATCACCAGCGTGGAAGGGTCACAGGTCGGCGATTTGAACCTGTGGAACGCCAACGATCTCTCCGAGCGCTTCTACTCGGGCAAAACCCGCGCGCTGCACGGCACACATCTCACCAAGGGCCAGCAGATGTGGTCAAGCTTCCCAAACATGCGCCCGATGGCCACCATTACCCACGATAGCCTGGCGTGGTACGGCAAGGACGCTTACGGAGGCTCGGTCCATGATGTGATCGGAACGCGCTGCGACCCCTATACACATAACCTGCTGTCGGGCGGCCAATACCATCATTGCTGCCATTCCAACCTCACCCGCGCTCTTGCTGACCATCTCGGCATCCCGCGCGCGCAGGCAGAGCCGCATATCCATGATGTGCTCAACGTCTTCATGTGCACGGGCTTTACCCGCGACACAGGCCAATACTTTATGAAAGCCAGCCCCGTACGCCCTGGGGACAGCCTTGAATTCTTCGCTGAAATCGATCTGCTTGGCGCGCTAAGCGCATGCCCGGGCGGTGATTGCAGCACTGTTCACTCGTCAGATCAGGCCCAGTGCCATCCGCTCCTGATAGAGGTGTTCAAGCCGGCTTCGACAAGCCTTCTTGAATGGGATGCGCCCGCACCAAATGGCTATGACGGATCTCACGGCGCATAAACCCGTCTTCATTTTGCCAATTAAACTGAATCCCGCCCGTGTTGCAGGCTCAGCCTTCGTTAAAAGCAGCCTGCAGCGCAATCTCGACCATATCCCCGAAAGACCGTTCGCGCTCTTCGGAGGGTAGTGCCTCGCCCGTTTGTAGGTGATCGGAGACCGTCAAAACCGCCAGCGCACGGCGTCCGTGACGAGCGGCAAGCGTATAAAGCTCGGCGGCTTCCATTTCGACACCCAAGATTCCGTGGCGCACCATTTGTTCATCCAGATCAGGGCGCTCGGCGTAGAAGACGTCTGAGGAATAGATGCCGCCCACATGGGTCTTGGTGCTTTTGGCCTGTGCCGCTGTGACGGCCGCCTGCAAAAGATCCCAATCGGCGCAGGGTGCAAAATTCACCTCACGCATGATGCCAGAGGACGGTGAAGTGATGGTGCTGGCTGTCATGGCGATAATGACATCACGAATACCCACATGCGGCTGCATCCCCCCGCAAGAGCCGATGCGGATAAGAGTTTGCGCGTTGTACGTACTGATCAATTCATTCGCATAGATCGACAGCGATGGCATGCCCATGCCCGACCCTTGGATCGTGACACGGTGCCCCCGCCACGTGCCCGTGAAGCCGAGCATTCCGCGCACTTCATTGACCAATTCGGCACCTTCGAGAAACGTTTCTGCGGCCCAGCGCGCGCGATAGGGATCGCCTGGCATGAGGACGGTTTCAGCGATTTGGTCAGGGTTGGCGCCAATATGAATGGTCATGGAAAACTCTTTCTATTCCCTGCTTCAGGGGGACTGTAATTGATCAAAACCATACGTCTCAGGCAGGACGCAATAGGGTTTGTAATTTGCTATTGGTGAAGGACGTGACCACCTAAAGCAACTACAGAATAAACCCTATGGTTGCGGCGGAATTCCGCCACACCCATAGGACTGCAGGAAATGTTACTTAATTTCCAGCTTGGCGGGATCGACGCCCTTCTCCACTTGGGCGCGAAACCAATTCGGCTGGCGGCCCTTGCCGGTCCATGTGCGGGTGGCATCATCCGGGTCTGCATATTTTGGCTTGGAGGGTTTTGCGGCCTTTTTCGGCCCCTTCGCTTTTTTCGCTTTAACAGGCTTCTCATCGCCTAACTCATTGAGAGTAAATCCGTATTCAGCGGCGGCACGCTCGGCTGCCTTGCGCGCATTACGCTGGTCGCGGGCACGTGCGGATTGCAAAGCTTTCTTTACGTCACTCAAAAGCTTTTCAAGTTCTTTCCGGCTCATCGATTTTAGGTCGTTATTCATGACAAAGGGCTCCATTCTTGATTAGGAGCCCTTTATCCCAAGTAACGTCCCTAAAAAAGCGTAATTCGCCTATTCAGCGGCAACTGCCGCGGGGTCAGCAAGTGTGACGATGTCGGCCATAATCGTATTGAGCTCGAAATCTTTCGGCGTATAGACGCGTGCCACACCCATTGCGAGGAGGCGCTTTGCATCCTCATCAGGGATAATGCCGCCAACGATCACGGGAATATCTCCAAGGCCCGCTTCCCGCATTTGCTGCATCAGATCCTCGACCAGTGGAATATGCGAGCCTGAAAGGATCGAGAGGCCAACCACATGCGCCTCGTCGTTTTGCGCGGCGGCAACGATTTCCGAGGGCGTCAGGCGGATACCCTCATAGGCGATGTCCATGCCGCAATCACGCGCACGCACAGCGATCTGTTCGGCCCCGTTGGAGTGACCGTCTAGGCCGGGCTTGCCCACAAGGAATTTGAGGCGGCGGCCCAAGCGGTCGCTTACGGCGTCCACAGACATGCGAAGATCATCAAGGCCTTCGGTCTTGTTGCTGCGGCCTGTGCCTACGCCTGTAGGACCACGGTATTCGCCGTGCACGGCGCGCATTTGCGCGGCCCATTCGCCCGTGGTCACGCCTGCGCGTGCTGCGACGATCGAGGCAGGCATGATGTTGCGGCCTTCCTCGGCTGCGGCGCGCAGGTCCTTGAGTGCTGCGGCGACTTCGCCCTCATTGCGTTGGGCGCGCCATGCGTTGAGGCTTTCGATTTGTTCGGCTTCAACGGCAGGATCAACAGTCATGATGCCGCCATCGCCAGTCATCAGGGGCGAAGGCTCGCCCTTTTGCCATTTGTTCACGCCGACTACGACAGTCTCGCCTGCTTCGATCCGGCAAAGGCGATCTGCGTTGCTGTCCACAAGGCGGGATTTCATGTAGTCGATGCCGTCGATGGCGCCGCCCATGCTGTCGATATGGGCCAGCTCGGCGCGCGCGCCTGCTTTGAGCTCTTCTACCTTCGCGTCCACGGCGGGGTTGCCGTCAAAGAGGTCGTCGAATTCCAACAGGTCCGTTTCATAGGCGAGGATTTGTTGCATGCGCATGGACCACTGCTGGTCCCACGGACGCGGCAGACCCAGCGCTTCATTCCACGCGGGAAGCTGTACGGCGCGGGCGCGGGCTTTTTTGGAAAGCGTCACGGCCAGCATTTCAATCAGGATGCGGTAGACGTTGTTCTCGGGCTGCTGTTCGGTCAGGCCCAATGAGTTTACCTGCACACCGTAGCGGAAGCGGCGGTATTTGGAATCGGTGACGCCATAACGCTCTTCACAGATTTCGTCCCACAGGTCGACAAAAGCGCGCATCTTGCACATCTCGGTCACGAAACGGATGCCTGCGTTCACAAAGAAGGAGATGCGGCCGACGAGCGCGGGGAAATCCTTGGGGTCGACGCGGGGGCGCAGTTGGTCCAGCACCGCAGTCGCCGTGGCCAGCGCGAAGGACAGCTCCTGCTCGGGCGTCGCACCCGCTTCTTGCAGGTGATAGGAGCAGACGTTCATCGGGTTCCATTTCGGCACGGAGGTGTAGCAATACTCGGCCACATCCGCGATCATCTTGAGCGAGGGGGCAGGCGGGCAGATGTAGGTGCCGCGGCTCAGGTATTCTTTAATCAGGTCGTTCTGCACGGTGCCTTGCAGCTTTGAGACATCCGCGCCTTGCTCTTCCGCCACCGCGATATAGAGCGACAGGAGCCAAGGGGCAGTCGCGTTGATCGTCATAGAGGTGTTCATCTGCTCGAGCGGGATATTGTCGAATAGCGCGCGCATGTCGCCCAGATGGCCCACGGGTACACCGACTTTGCCGACCTCACCGCGCGACAGAATATGATCGCTGTCATAGCCGGTCTGCGTGGGCAGGTCGAAAGCAACGGAAAGGCCCGTCTGGCCCTTCGCCAGATTGCCGCGATAAAGCGCGTTGGAGGCTTTGGCCGTAGAGTGGCCCGCGTAGGTGCGGATGAGCCAAGGGCGGTCTTTTTGTGGTGCTTCTGTCATGGCGGGCCTCTTTGAATCGGTTTTGCAATATTGTTGCGTTACGGGGTAGGTATAAGAAATTATCGGCAAGTGTCAATTCGCTGCGTTGCGGCATGCGGTTTCTTTTGTGACTGTTAACAAATCAAGGTAGACCTGTCTGCATATGACGCAAACTGTTGAACTTCCTCTATGGTTATTTGTCCTGATCGTGCTGTTTGCCGCCGTCACGGCGCTCAGCCACTTTTTGCTGCCCTCGGTACGGTGGTTCTTCCGCCGCCGTTTTGAACGCGCTGTCGCACGGCTGAATACACGGCTCAAGCGGCCCATACAGCCGTTCAAGCTTGCGCGGCGGTACGATATGATCCAGCGGCTGATTTATGACCCCGAGGTGAGCCGCGAGATTGCGATCTATGCCGAGAAGAATAACGTGCCTGAAAACGTGGCGTTTCAGAAGGCACGCGAATATGCGCGGGAAATCGTGCCCACTTTCTCTGCCTTTGCCTATTTCAGCTTTGCCATGCGGGTGGCCAAGCTTCTGGCTGAAGCCGTCTACCGAATTCGAACAGCCAGCCAGAATGATGCGGTGTTTGCCGCGATCCCCGAAAACGCCACGCCTGTCTTCGTGATGAATCACCGCAGCAATATGGACTACGTACTGGTGACCTATCTGGCGTCCAAGACCTCGACGCTGTCTTATGCGGTGGGCGAATGGGCGCGGGTCTGGCCGCTGTCATCGCTGATCCGTCTGTGGGGGGCGTATTTCATCCGCCGCCGCTCACGCGGGGGGCTCTATCGCAAAGTGCTGTCGCGGTATGTGCAGATGGCGACCAACGGTGGCGACACGCAGGCCTTCTATCCTGAAGGGGGGCTGAGCCTGACGGGGCGGTTGCAACCGCCCAAGGTGGGATTGCTCAGCTATCTGGTGGACGGGTTTGACCCAGAGGGCGAACGCGACATCGTTTTTGTCCCCGTCGCGATCAACTATGACCGTGTGCTGGAGGACCGTGTCCTGATCGCGGCGCATGCGCGGGGAGATCGACGGTTCGGGGCGCGTATCTCTGTGGTGGTGGCATTTATCTTGCGCAAGTTCTGGAAGCGGCTGCGGGGTCATGACACGCGGTTCGGGACCGCCGCCGTAGCCTTTGGCGCTCCTGTGAGCCTGCGCGACTATGGCGGTGTCGAGGACGTTGAGGTGCTTTCGGCGGAATTGATGGGGAGGATCGAGGCGGTCATGCCTGTGCTGGGGGTGCCTTTGGTTGCGACAGTGTTGCGCCGGTCAGGGCCGCTCTCGACTGATGCGATGTTGGCACAGGTCGAGGCTGTGCTGCCGCTTCTGCCGCCCAAGAGCATCGTACTGGACCGCAACGATATGGCCGCCGAGTTAGATATTGCCCGTCGACACATGGCGCAGCACGGCCTGATCGAAAAGCGCGATGATGTCTGGCATGTGATGGAGGGGCAGGAGGTGGCGGTAGAATTCTACGCCAATTCCATCGTGCACTATCTTGCTGAGGGTAACAATCCTGCGAATGCTGCGGTGGCAAAGTAATTTTCTGCACTTGCGGGGTCATAAAATTACAAAACAGACCCTTCTGGTGTTGCAATGTTGCGCATATCGACCTAACCATTCCGTAATGGCCGCGATTCTGCACTGCGGCACCGATTTGTTCCGCAGGAGGATGACATGGCACTAGATACATCGATTGCACAGTACGAGGCACCCGAGAAAGACCTGTACGATCTGGGTGAAATCCCGCCCATGGGCTATGTGCCCAAGAAGATGCATGGCTGGTTGATCCGCCGTGAGCGTCACGGCAACCCCGACAGCGCGATGCTGCAAGAGGTTGTAGATGTGCCCGAGCTCGACAGTCAGGACGTGCTGGTACTGGTTATGGCCGCGGGTGTGAACTACAACGGCGTTTGGGCGGCCCTTGGCCAGCCGATCAGCCCGTTTGACGGCCACAAGCAACCCTACCACATCGCGGGATCGGACGCAGCGGGCATCGTTTGGGCCGTGGGCGACCGTGTGACCCGCTGGAAAGTGGGCGATGAGGTCGTGATCCACTGCAATCAGGACGATGGTGATGATGAAGAGTGTAACGGGGGCGACCCTATGTTCTCCCCCACACAGCGCATCTGGGGCTATGAGACACCTGACGGCTCGTTCTCACAGTTCACACGGGTACAAAGCCAGCAGCTGATGCCGCGTCCCAAGCATCTGACGTGGGAAGAGTCGGCGTGCTACACGCTGACACTCGCCACGGCCTATCGCATGCTGTTCGGGCATGAGCCTCATGATTTGAAGCCTGGTCAGAACGTGCTGGTTTGGGGCGCGTCGGGGGGCCTTGGCTCTTACGCGATCCAGCTTATCAACACGGCGGGTGCGAACGCGATTGCCGTCATCTCGGACGAGAGCAAGCGACAGTTTGTGATGGATCTGGGCGCCAAAGGGGTGATTAACCGTAAGGATTTCACCTGCTGGGGCCAGATGCCAGAGGTCAATACCGACGAATACAACACATGGCTCAAGGAAGCGCGCCGCTTTGGCAAAGCGATCTGGGACATCACGGGCAAGGGCGTCAGCGTCGACATGGTGTTCGAGCATCCGGGTGAGAGCACCTTCCCTGTCTCCAGCCTCGTGGTGAAAAAGGGCGGTATGGTTGTGATCTGTGCGGGTACGACAGGCTTCAACTGTACTTTCGACGTGCGCTATATGTGGATGCATCAGAAGCGTTTGCAGGGCAGCCACTTTGCCCACCTCAAGCAGGCGGCGGCAGCCAACAAGCTGATGCTGGAGCGCCGATTGGACCCCTGTATGTCCGAAGTGTTCACATGGGATGATCTGCCCGAGGCGCATATGAAAATGCTGCGCAACGAGCATAAGCCCGGCAACATGGCCGTGCTGGTGCAGGCGCCCAAGACGGGCCTGCGGACCCTCGAGGACGCGCTGGAGGCGGGTAAGTAGTCTCCCCTTACCATTCAGACAGATTTACGCCCTGTGATTCGCCTTAGGCAAATCGCGGGGCGTTTACGTTTCCGAAACAGGTTCAATGCGATCAAAGCGTTGGGTTTGTTGACCTCCCCATATCTGGGGAGGGGAAAAGCGTGAATTGGAGGCGTGTAATCGTTCATGCTACGGTTGTGTTAACGTTCTGTTAACTGTTTTAAGGGGAAGATTGATATGCGAAGCGATTGGATTTTGGACGTCCTTGCCGACTTGCGCAGTTTTGCCCAAGCCAATGATTTGCCGAAGCTCGCAGAGCAACTTGACGATACTGCGCTAATTGCCACAGCGGAGCTTGCTACAAAAGATGAAAGGTCTGCAAAGCGCGGACATGGTAGGGACGAGCAAAATTCTGGAACGCATCCTTTCCGACTTGGAAGCGGCTGACACGCTAGACGGGATGCAGCGTGTTTCAGAAGCGTTGCGAGATTTCTATAGAGTAGATCACCTTGTCTATCACTGGGTGGATTCGAAGGGTGAACAATACGGCTGTGGCACCTATTCTGCCGAATGGCGGGAAAAGTATATTTCTGAAAATTATGTGCGGATCGATCCTGTTGTTCAGGGCTGTTACCAGCGGTTTCATCCCGTCAATTGGAAGCGCCTTGATTGGTCCAGCAAGGCTGCGCGGGAGTTTCTGCGGATTTCGGCGCAACATGGCGTGGGCAATCAGGGCTACTCCATCCCGATCCGCGGTCCGAACGGACAATTCGCGCTGTTTACAGTCAATCACAGTTGTTCGGATGACGCTTGGGCCAAATTCACGCTCGAGAACCGCCGCGATCTTATATTGATCGCCCATTACTTCAACGAAAAGGCATTGGAATTCGAACCGGACCGCCAGCCTGACAATCCCCCGAACCTGTCCCCGCGTGAGACGGATGCAATGACCCTGCTGGCCGTCGGCTATAGCCGCGCGCAGGTGGCCAATAAACTATCGATCTCCGAGCATACTCTGCGCGTATACATCGAGAGTGCGCGTTTCAAATTGGGTGCGCTCAACACAACCCATGCAGTCGCCCGCGCAATGAGTAGGGGACTCATTGTAGTATAATTCACCGCATGTACTACCCTTGCGGGAATCAGCATATGATCGCACGCACCGTTTCGATGGTGTTAACCATTTCAAGGATACCCCTTGAGCATCATCGAATGCCAAGGGGAGATTACTATGCTGCGTTATCTTTATGCCGATCAACTTCATGCCCACTCACGTCTTGCGGATGAGATGTTTACCCATCGTGCCGATCAATTCGGCACGAGGCTTGGCTGGGATGTGAAGGTTGATGCCTACGGCCATGAGCGTGATGAATACGATGCGCTCAACCCGCTTTATGTTATTTGGGAAACGCCAGAGGGGGGGCACGGGGGGTCAACCCGTTTTCTGCCTACCACGGGGCCGGTTATGGTGAACGACCATTTCGGCCATCTGATTGATGCACCGATCCATAGCCCCGCAATCTGGGAGTGTACAAGGTTCTGCATGGCGCCCGGACAGGGTGCCAATGTGGCGGCGGCCTTGATGCTGGGGGGGGGCGAGTTGATGAACGGATTTGGAGTGCGCCATTTCGTTGGCGTTTTTGATGCGCGGATGGTGCGGATTTACAAACGCGTCGGCTCCTCTCCCGAGGTGTTGGGTAGTATGGGTGAAGGCCGTGATCAGATCAGTGTCGGCTTGTGGGAGTTCGAGGCTGAGGCGCAGGAACGCGTCGCGCAGCGCGCTGGCATTACCCCTGCGCTCAGCCGCAGCTGGTTTGACCGCGCATTTGGCGAAGAACCTGTCACTGAATTTGCTGTAAGCGCCTGAAGGGCTCTGGCACCTGTGCCGCTCTGGGCATAGTGTCTGCCCATGACAACTGCACTTACATTCTCTGACGATCAGGCCGCCGCACATGATGCAGTGAGCGTGATGCTCCAGCAAGCGGGGATCAGCCTTGCCGATGACCTGTTGATGCCGCCCAAGGGCAACAAACATCAGGTGATGGCCATCACGGGCAAGGCTGGTTCAGGCAAAACGCTTTTGCTGGCCGAGCTTTACAAGGCAATGGAGAGCGCAGGGGTCGAGGTCGTCTCGGGCGATTACGAGAGCAAGAAGCGTAAAGACAAGCGCACGCTGGCGATCCTTGCGCCCACTAACAAAGCGGCAAGCGTGCTGCGCCTGCGCGGCGTGCCTGCCACCACCATCCACCGCATCCTTTACACCCCTGTCTATGACCCCGAGTATGAGCGGATCGCCGAATGGCTCGCGGGCAATGGCGAGCGGCCCGAGGATGTTGAAGGGCTGACCGATGTGGCGCTGGACCGTGCCTATGGCTTCTATCAGGGCAACAAGTCTATCCCCGGAGCGCTGGCCGCTGCTGGCCTGCGCGGCAGCGATTTTATCACCGGCTGGAAGCGGCGCGAGGAGCCGCTGGATATCGGGTTCGTCGACGAATCCTCCATGCTGGATGACAAGCAGTTCGAAGACCTCAAGGAGATCTTCCCGACGCTGCTGTTGTTCGGTGACCCCGCGCAGCTGGCGCCTGTGGGGCAATCGGGCACGATGGTGTTCGAGAAACTGCCCGAAAAACGCGTCAAAAACCTCAACCGTATTTTTCGCCAAGAGGCCGATAACCCGATTCTCGATCTGGCGCACGCGCTGGCCGATCCCGATGTGGGGTTTGAGCAGTTCGAGCGGATGGTAGAAGAGGCCAGTAAACGCGACGACCGTGTTGTCTGGGGCCAGCGGGTGGAGGTCGACCTGATGGCGCGCTCCCCCGTGCTTGTCTGGCGCAACGCCACGCGCATCCGCCTCATCAACGCCTTTCGCCGTGTGCATGGGGCGCCCGAGGATGAACTGCTTGCGGGTGAGCCGTTGATCTGTGACGGGATTGAGCTGCCGCTCAAGCACCGCAAAAAGCGGCTGGACCTTGAGGCGCGTGGTCTCATCAAGGGTGCTCAGGTTGTCTACCTTGGCGCAGGACGCAAACCCGGCTTTTCGCGACTGCATGTGATGGGTGCGGAGGACCCGCAGGTGAGTGCGGCAAGCATCGTTAAGATCGAAAAGCCTGACGAGGAACAGCCGTTCATCCCCTTTGCCGCACGCATGGGCGCAACCTTCCTGCATGGGGCTGCGGTGACAATTCACAAGGCGCAGGGCAGCCAGTGGGACACGGTTCAGGTGTTCGCGCCCGATCTTTACGGTGCCGCCCGCATGGGACGGATGGAGGCGGGACAGCCGCTGTGGAAGCGTCTGGCCTATGTCGCGATCACCCGCGCGCAAGAGCGACTGATCTGGGTGGTGCGCAATAGGCTGTCAACGCCGTCCTATGCGCTGCACGTCGACGATCTGCGCGCAGCTGCTGCGCCGACGCTGACCTTGGACGCGACAGAGGAGGAGACGGGATGAAATCAATTATCATTACAGGGGCAAGTTCTGGCATAGGGCGCGCCACTGCGGGCATGTTTCTGGCCGATGGTTGGCGTGTGGGTCTGATTGCGCGCCGTGCAGCAATGCTAGAGGAAGTCGCACAGGGGCATGAGCATGCCGTTGTCTTACCTGCTGATGTAACGGATGCAGAAGCGATGGCGGAGGCCTTTGCGCAGTTTGGCGACCTCGATGCGCTGTTCAACAATGCGGGTATGTTCGGCCCTTCGGCCCCGATTGACGAGGTGGCGCTCGAGGATTGGGCACAGGTGCTGTCGGTTAACCTCAATGGCATGTTCATCGCCGCGCGCCTTGCCTTTGGAGCGATGCGCGCATCGGGGCGCGGGGGGCGCATCATCAACAATGGATCGATTTCGGCCCACACACCGCGCGAGAATACCGTCTGCTATACCACAACGAAACACGCGATCACGGGACTGACCAAATCGCTGGCGCTGGACGGGCGGCCTTTTGATATCACGGCGGGCCAGATCGACATCGGCAATGCGGAAAGCGCGATTGTCACCGACCTCAAAGCCACCAATCCTGCGATGCACACGATGGACGTGAACCATGCCGCAGCATCTGTGCTGCATATGGCGCAGCTTCCGCTGTCGGCGAATATTCCGTTTATGACGGTGATGGCGACCAAAATGCCCTATCTCGGGCGTGGCTAGATCGCCTCGCTTTTAACCTGAACCACCAATACCCTGCCACGGCTTCGCCGTTCTCGGGACGTTTGCGGTAGGTGCGGATACGAACAAAAGGCGAGACGCTTTAGCGCCGCAGAAGGCCGAAGATCGCGGAAGCGCCCCAGCCTGCGAAGATTGCAATAGCGAGTGACATCAGGCCGTAGAGGAACGATTGCTCACGACTGAGCGTAAAGAGCCAGCGTTCCATTCCGACTTTGCGCACGTAAATGCTCGTCTCGTACTGAGCGACCACCGCGCCTGCGCGGGTCAGGAAAATACGGGTTTCGTAGTCGCCCTCGGTGAGGGCTGCGGGCAGATCGATCGAGGTGCGGAACAGCGTTTGCTCGTCCACACTGACCGTGCCTTCGTTCAACTGATACTGCTCGGAGGCGGTTTTGATGCGGATCAGCGCATCGGTAAACGTCTCGCTGTCGGTGATGTTGTCGGGCGCATCCACTGAGCGTATGGCACGGGGGATCGAGATCTTGTGACGCACATCTTCCGTCTCGCTCAGCGACATGCCCAGCATTGTGCTGGTCGAGACGGCATAGAAGCTGGGCGCGCTATCGATCTCGACGGAGTCGGTGTTTACCCAAATTCCGAACTTCTTTTCCTTGCGCCGGACGACCGCAGGCTCGGATGGGCCGGAGACTGTGACGATCACATGCATCTGCGGGTCGGCGGGGAAGGGGGCATCGCGTTTCACAGCGCCAAAGATCAAGATTTCAGAGCCGTCGAAGTTGGTGTTGATGGACACGGTATCGCTGCTCAGGCCCAGAACGACCTCTTCTGCAGTTGAAGAGGACGCGCCAAGACATAGGGCGAGCGCAAGGAGCAGACGGCGCATTAGTGACCACCTGCCGCGATTGAGTAAAGCTCGGCGGGTTGCAGAAGCAGCTCTAGCGCCAGTTTCCCGCAGACAGCGAGAACCATGATCGCGAGTAGAATACGTAACTGCTCAGCCTTCATCTTGACCCCGATGCGCGTGCCGATCTGTGCGCCGACAACACCGCCCACCAGCAGCAGAACCGCCAGTACAATATCGACGGTGTAGTTGGTCGTGGCATGCAGCATGGTCGTAAAGGCGGTCACAAAGATGATCTGGAACAGGGATGTGCCCACGACGACTTTAGTCGGCATGCCCAGCAGATAGATCATCGCCGGCACCATGATAAAGCCGCCACCCACACCCATGATCGCGGCCAATACGCCCACGGCCACGCCCACGATAAGCGGGGGAATTACAGAGATGTAGAGGCCAGAGACGCGGAAGCGCATCTTGAACGGCAGGCCGTGAATCCAGTTATGTTTCTTCCGCTTGGGCGCCTTGCCCTTTTTGACGTTGCGGATTGCATTGAGGCTTTCGAAGAACATCAGCCCGCCGATGACGCCGAGGAAGACCACATAGCAAAGCTTGACCAGCAGATCGACCTGACCTTGGGCCTTGAGAATGTTGAAGACGTAGACGCCCAGTGCCGCACCGATCAATCCGCCGATGAGCAGCACAGTGCCCATCCTGAGGTCCACCGTCTTTCGCTTGAAATGTGCGAGTACGCCCGAGAAGGAAGAGGCGACGATCTGGTTGGCTTCTGTGGCAACCGCAACAGCAGGCGGGATACCGATAAAGAACAAGAGCGGCGTCATCAAAAAGCCGCCGCCAACGCCGAACATGCCCGACAGAATGCCCACAATTCCACCGAGCCCCAAAAGAAGGAAGGCGTTTACCGATACTTCGGCGATGGGCAGGTAGATTTGCATAAATCAGGCTTAGGCCCCGACCGCGTCAAAATCAATGACCTATACCGAAGGACTTATGATTTCGCGCGATCTGGACTTATCTTTCTTTGACGTATGGCTCACCTCCCGCGCGGGGCGGGATTGCTTTGCCGACAAAACCGGCAAGGATGATGACGGTCATCAGGTATGGAAGGGCGGCAAGCAGCTGGATTTGTACCTTCACCCCGATCAGGTTCTCGATCACATCGGGGCGGGTTTCCAGCGCGCCGAACAGACCAAAGAGCAAACAGGCATAAAGCGCGTACCAAGGGCGCCATTTGGCAAAGATGAGAGCCGCCAGTGCGATGAAGCCGCGCCCTGCGGCCATGTCCTTGACGAAGCCCGCTTGTAGCGCCGTGCTCAGATACGCACCCGCAATGCCGCAGAGGATGCCGCAAATGCCTACGGCCGCAAAGCGCAGACCTACAACGGAGACGCCAGCAGTATCGACCGCAGCGGGGTTTTCACCCACAGCGCGCAGACGCAGGCCAAAGCGGGTGCGGAACAGCAGCCACCAAGTGAAGGGCACAGCGGCAAAGGCGATGTAGACGAGAATAGAGTGGCCCGAGATCAGCTCGTAATAGATCGGCCCGAGAACCGGCACGTTCTGGAGGGCTTCGGCGAAGGGCAGGGTGATCGGCTCGAACCTTGCATTTCCGATGAGCGATGGCGTGCGGCCACCTTGCTTGAACCACGACTGCGCAATAAGCACTGTGAGCCCCGCAGCGAGGAAGTTGATCGCCACGCCAGAAATAAGCTGGTTGCCACGGAATGTGATGGAGGCGACACCGTGGATCGCGCTCAGTGCAAGTGAGGCTGCGATGCCGGCTAGAAGGCCGATCCAGACGCTGCCCGTGAGTGCCGCAATCGCAGCCGAGAAGAAGGCAGCGGCAAGCATTTTGCCTTCCAGCCCGATGTCGAAAATGCCAGCACGCTCGGAGTACAGGCCCGCAAGGCAGGCCAGAAGCAGGGGCGTTGCAAGACGCACCGCGGAATCGAGAAGCTGGATGAGGGTAAGAAAATCCATCGCTTACACCTCCTTGCGCATGCGCAGGGCAAGGAACATCCGCTCAAGCGGCATCCGCACCATATTGTCGAGCGCACCTGTAAACAGGATCACAAGGGCCTGAATGACGACGATCAGCTCACGAGGGATGGCAGTCCACAGCGCAAGTTCGGCCCCACCTTGGTAAAGAAAGCCGAACAGGATCGCGGCAATGAACACACCCAGCGGATGCGAGCGGCCCATCAGCGCCACGGCGATGCCGATAAAGCCTGCGCCCTCAACGGAGTTCAGGACCAATCGCTCGGCCTCGCCCATAACATTATTGATCGCCATCATGCCCGCCAGCGCACCGGATATGAGCATGGTCACCATGATGATCTTGAAGGGCGGCATTCCTGCATATTTCGCCGCTGATTCCGAGTGGCCAAAGCTGCGGATTTCATAGCCCAATCGTGTGCGCCAGATCAGAAACCACAGAAAAACACAGGCGGCGACAGCCACCAGAAGAGAGACATTGGCGGGAGCAGACTTGGAAAAGGCAATGCCCAGAGGGGCCAGCAATTCGTGCAATGTAGGCAGGTGCACCGCGTCCGGGAAGCGCGCAGAAGCAGGGTCCATAGACCCCTTAGGGCGAAGCAGGTTTACCAGTACGTAGTTCAACAATGAGGCCGCGATGAAGTTGAACATGATCGTGGTGATTACGATATGGCTGCCGCGTCTGGCCTGAAGATAGGCGGGCATTGCGGCCCATGCAGCACCGAACAGACCTGCGGCAACAGCCGCGCCCACAAGAGCCAGCGACCAATGGGGCCAAGGAATGTAGAGACAGGCAAGTGCGACGCCAAGACCACCCAGCGCGGCCTGACCCTCGCCGCCGATGTTAAATAGGCGCGCATGGAATGCGATGGAAACGGCCAGCCCCGTGAACATGAAATTCGTCGCGTAATAGAGCGTGTACCCCCAGCCATAGGTTGAACCGAGCGCCCCTGTCACCATCAACTTGGCCGCGGCCACGGGATCTTCGCCGATGGCGAGGATTACCAACGCTGAAATGACTGCTGCCAGCAGCAGTGAGATGAGCGGCACGAGGATCACCTCGGCCCATTTCGGCATCACATCCATAAGATGGCTCCTGAAGTGTGGGGGCAGATTTGGGGGCGCTGCCCCCGTCCCTGCGGGACTCCCCCGGGATATTTATGACCAAAAGAAATACGGATCATTTTTGAGCTCCTATGCCTGCCATCAGGAGGCCGAGTTCTTTTTCATCAGTCTGCGAGGGCAGGCGTTCGCCCATGATATGGCCGTCGAACATGACGGCGATGCGGTCGCTTAGGGCCATGATCTCGTCGAGTTCGACGGAGACGAGCAACACGGCCTTACCCTTGTCGCGCAGGGCGATGATCTGTTGGTGAATGAATTCGATGGCGCCAATGTCGACGCCGCGTGTGGGCTGACCGATGAGCAGAAGATCTGGATTACGCTCGATCTCGCGGGCGAGCACGATCTTCTGCTGGTTACCGCCCGAGAAGTTTTTGGCGGCGAGTTTCGGGTCAGGGGGGCGCACGTCAAAGCGCTCCATCTTGCCTTCCGTATCTTCGCGGATTGCGGTGTTATCCATCAAGGCGCCACTGCGATAGGCCTCGTCGTGGTGATAGCCAAAGGCCACATTCTCCCATGCGGCAAATTCCATGATCAGGCCTTCGCGCTGGCGATCTTCGGGCACATGTGCGATGCCGTGTGCGCGGCGCGACTGTCCGTCAGAGTATTTGCCTGTGAGGTCCAATGGCTGACCGTTCACTGTGATATTGCCAGTGCCTTCGGCATAGCCGCCCAGCACTTCGAGAAGTTCGGATTGGCCATTGCCCGCCACACCAGCAATACCGAGCACCTCACCCGCGCGCACGGTGAGGTTGATGCCTTTGAGCCGCTCGACGCCTTTTTCGTCGCGTACATGTAGATCCTTGATGTCGAGCACGACATCTTTGGGTTGAGCGGGCGTTTTATCTACACGCAGCAGAACTTTGCGGCCCACCATAAGCTCGGCCAGTTCGGCGGGCGATGTTTCAGCGGTTTTGACCGTTGCTGTCATCTCACCACGGCGCATCACGCTCACGGTGTCGGTTGTGTCCATAATCTCGCGCAGCTTGTGGGTGATCAGAATGATGGTTTTACCTTCTGCGCGCAGACGGTCGAGGATGCGGAAAAGCTGATCCGCCTCGGCGGGGGTGAGGACGCCTGTCGGCTCGTCGAGAATGAGGATGTCGGCTTGGCGGTAGAGTGCTTTGAGGATCTCGACCCGTTGCTGCATGCCTACGCCGATGTCCTGAATGAGCGCGTCAGGCTCGACGCTCAGGCCATAGTCCTCGGAGAGTTCCAGCAGCGTGCGGCGGGCTTTCGCGATGGAAGGCTTGAGCCAGCGGCCATCTTCGGCGCCCAGAATGATATTTTCGAGAACGGTGAAATTCTCGACCAGTTTAAAGTGCTGGAACACCATACCGATGCCGGCTGCGATTGCGGCCTGACTGTCGGGAATTTGTGTCTTGTAGCCCTTGATGAAGATCTCGCCCTTATCGGCTTTGTAAAAGCCGTAGAGGATCGACATGAGGGTCGATTTGCCCGCGCCATTTTCGCCAATGATGCCGTGGATCGTGCCAGGCATGACGCGGATCGATATGTCTTTGTTGGCCTGCACGGGGCCGAAGGCTTTTGAGATGCCTTTAAGCTCGATAGCGGGGGCGGTGGTCATGTGGGCCGTCCTTGGTCAAGGGTGCGGATGGAAAAGGGCCGCGCTGAGTGTTCAACGCGGCCCCTGCGGTCCCTTGCGGGACGCGTTGTTTAGAAGTCCAGCGCGGGGCAGCTGTCGTTGGTGTAATACGCAACAACTTCGGTTTCACCAGCGATAATGCTGTCGCGGGCCATGTTTACTTTGGCCTGCATCTCTTCGGTGACCAGCGACGCATTGTTCTCATCCATGGCAAAGCCTACGCCTTCTTCGGCCAGACCAAGGCTCACGACGACGCCTGTCTCAAGGTCTTCACCTGCTTTCATGGCGTCATAGACGGCCACATCGACGCGCTTCAACATGGAAGTCAGTACCTTGCCCGGGTGCAGGTGGTTCTGGTTGCTGTCTACGCCGATGGAGAGGATGCCCTCATCCGCAGCGGTTTGCAGAACGCCAACGCCTGTGCCGCCTGCTGCCGCGTAAACAACATCAGCGCCCTGGCTAATCTGTGCTTTGGTCAGCTCGGAGCCTTTTACCGGATCATTCCATGCGGCAGGGGTTGTGCCTGTCATGTTGGCAACGATCTTGGCGTCGGGGTTCACGGCCTTCACACCCTGCGCATAGCCGCAGCCGAAGTGACGGATGAGCGGCACGTCCATGCCACCAACAAAGCCGACGGTGCCCGTCTTGGAGGCCATCGCTGCCATCATGCCCACGAGGTAGGAGCCTTCATGCTCGGCAAAGCCTACCTGACGGATGTTCGGAGCGTCGAGCCATGTGACGTCGATTACGGCGAATTTTGTGTCTGGGTAGTCAGGCGCTACCGAGGTCAGCGGATCGGCCATGCCGAAGCCCATTGTAATAATCGGGTTTGCACCAGCTTCGGCGAAGCGGCGCAGCGCCTGCTCGCGCTGGGCTTCGGACTGAAGCTCGATCTCGCGGAAGGTGCCGCCGGTTTCTTCGGCCCAGCGGGTGGCGCCGTTGAAGGCGGCCTCATTAAAGGATTTGTCGAACTTGCCGCCCAGATCGAAGATCAGCGCAGGCTCGGCTGTAGCAGTGCCTGCCATCAAAGCGGTGGCAGCGGCAGCGCCAAGGAATTTTGTCATGAGGGTCATAGGTGTCTCCCAGAGTTGGTTTTGGGGTGGTCGCTTGCAGCAGCACCGCCCAGTATTGCACAGATGCGCAACGCTGCCCGAATTGTGTGTGGGGACGGGGGTGGGGTCAACCTGATTCGGGCGCGCATTGTCGTTTGGGTGTGTATTAACCTCGCGTAAATGCACGAGTCATGAGCAGGGCGTCTACGGCTAGGCCTGATGGGCGTTTGTAATAGGCTTTGCGCAAGCCGCTTTGCCTAAACCCGTTCTTTGAATACAGCGCTATCGCTGCGCTATTGTCTGCGGCGACTTCGAGAAAAGCGGTGCTTGCGTCGCTTGTGGATATCCAGCGGGTAATCAGCTTCTGCGCAATGCCTTTGCGCTGGTGCGCGGGCGAGACAGCGAGGGTCAGAAGCTCGGCCTCGTCCTCAAAGGTCTGGATCAGGGCAAACCCGCCTGCCGCGGTAAGACATTGAATATAGGGTTTGGCCAGAAGCTCAGCAAACTCCGCTGCCTGCCAACTGCGTTCATGCATAAAGGCGTCGCTGTGGATTTGGGCCAGTTGGTCAGGTGTCACGGGATGATCTGGGGCGGCGCATCGCGTGCGGGCGCCGCATCTGCGGGGCGCAAATACAGCGGGGCGGGGGGCGCGGATGGTTGATCCAAACGCGCTGCAGCAATGCGCGCAATGGCCTCTGCCACGGGGTAGGCTGGTGCTTCGCCAAATGCGCCGATGCGCGGGATGTCAGTGGGGAGCGTGTCCAGCGCGCAAAGTTCGGGCGCTTCCAAGATATCTGTCTCGAACCCTTGGGCAAAGACCAGATCACGACGTGCATCCACAGTGCAGATGGTTGGTCCCTGCGCACCCAAGCGCAGCGCATCAAAAGCGCTCACACCAATGGCGGGAAGGCCAAGGCCCAGCGCGAGCCCGCGCGCCGCCGAGATTGATATCCGAATGCCTGTGAAATTGCCTGGCCCGATACCAACGCCAATTGCGGTGAGCTGGTCCATGCGGGTGTCCGTCTGGGTGAGCAATTCTTGCGCCAGTACAAGAAGACGTTCAGCCTGACCTTTGGCCATTGGTTCGAGCTTTTGCGCAAGGATATCATCGCCATAAAGAAGGGCCGCCGCACAATGTGCAGCGGCCGTATCAAAGGCAAGTATCAAAGGCTTTTGCACGAAGCTACTTTCAGGCGACGGGGCGCACTTCGGTCACTTCGGGGATATAGTGGCGCAGCAGGTTTTCAATGCCCATCTTGAGCGTCAGCGTAGACGATGGGCACCCCGCGCAAGCGCCCTGCATGTGCAGGTAAACGACGCCGCGGTCGAAGCCGTGGAAAGTAATATCACCGCCATCTTGGGCTACTGCGGGACGCACGCGGCTGTCGAGCAGTTCCTTGATCTGGCCCACAATCACACCGTCCTCGCCCGTATGCTCGGCATGGCCTGAGGTTGCTTGGTGGTCTGCACCCATAACAGGCTGGCCTGACTGGAAGTGCTCCATAATCGCACCAAGAAGGCTGGGCTTGAGGTGGTCCCACTCCATCTCGTCTGTCTTGGTGATGGTTACAAAATCAATGCCGAAGAAAACGCCTGTCACACCGTCCACCGCAAACAGCCGTGTGGCCAGCGGCGAGGTCGACGCGGTGTCGGCTGTCGGGAAATCGGCGGTGCCCATTTCGAGCACATTCTGACCCGGCAGAAACTTGAGCGTTGCGGGGTTCGGGGTAGATTCTGTTTGAATGAACATCGGTCATCTCTCTATCTGGGTTGCCCTAGATATGCGGATACGGAAGTCTGATGTCAAGGGATTGGAATGATTCTAAACTGGTTGTTTGGTGGTTGTCATGTGATCGCTTCAAGCTTCTCTTTGCTCAGGTCACCCGGCACAATCGTTATGGGCACGGGCAGCGTGCCTGAACTCCGGCTTAGCTGTGTGACAAGCGGGCCAGGCCCCTTACCGTCGGTGCCTGCACCAAGAACCAACACACCGATTTCGGGGTCTTCCTTGATCTGGGCTATGATCTCATCGACAGCTTGGCCCTCACGAATAACCAGCTCTGCCTCAATGCCTTGGCGGTCGCGCATCCATTTGGCGAACACCTCGAAATGCACCTCGATGCGCTCGCGGGCTTCGGCGCGCATGATGTCGCTGACGCCGATCCAGTGATTGAACTCCTCTGGCGGGATCACAGCGAGCACTTCTACGCCTGCACCTGTCTTGGAGGCCCGCATCGCCGCGAACCGCATCGCGCTGAGGCATTCGCGGCTGTCATCAAGGACGACAAGAAACTTGCGCATGATATTCTCCCTACATCGCCATGGGATCATGGCGCGGGTGAGGGCATCATGCAATTGGCTTTTGCATGTTTGCAAAACTCAGCGCCCTCGGGGGGCGGAGTTTTTCATAAACCGCAGATCGTTTTAGTCAAAGACCTCAAGCGCGGCTTTTTCAGAGCTTTTGTGACCCGGCCCAGTCCCAATACATCTCGCGGACGCGTTGGGTTACCGGATTGCCGTTTGATCCCGTCTCATAGCGGGTGTCATCGAACGCGCTAATAGGCGTGACTTTCATCATGTTACCAGAAAGAAAGACCTCGTCGGCGGCATGGAAATCATCAAAGCTCAGTACGCGTTCGTGGACCTTTATGCCCTCGGCGCGCATGTTCTCCATGTGCCGCGCACGGGTGATGCCCGCCAGAAACGTGCCGTTGGGCACAGGGGTGAAAACCTCGCCGTCTTTGACCATGAACACATTGGCCGACGCCGTCTCGGCGACATTGCCGATTGCATCGGCGACCAAAGCATTACCGAAACCTTTGCTGCGGGCCTCTGCCATCATGCGTGCATTGTTGGGATAGAGGCAGCCCGCTTTGGCGTTGACGACGTTATCCTCCAGCACAGGCCGGCGAAACCTTGTGCGTGTCAGCGTCGATGCAGCCTCGGGCGGGGCCATCGGGATCTGCTCGAGCGAGATGCAAAAGCCTGTCGCATCCTTGAGCGGGATAATGCCCAGATCATCCCCCGCTAAGGCCCAATACATTGGACGGATATAAACGGGTGCATCCTTCGGGTAGGCGGCGAGGCCCTCGCAGATGATGGCCACCATGTCGCCGACCTGCACTGTCGGGGTGATCATAAGCGCAGCGGCAGAGCGGTTGATCCGCGCGCAATGGGCCTCCAGATCGGGCACCAGTCCGTTGAACATCCGCGCGCCGTCAAAAACCGTCGTGCCAAGCCACGCGCCATGATCTGCCGCTTTCATGACGCTCAGATCGCCATTGTGCCACGTGCCCTCGAAATACGTACGGATGTTTGTGCCAGTGGCCATTTGAGTGTCCTTGATTGAAATGCCCGTTCAGGGAGTACTGTGATAGATGCCTTCGGGCAGATTGAGCGCTGCCGCAAGATCGCGCAACTGATTGGGCGACAGCGTTATCTTGCTGACAGTATCGGTCTGGGCATCCCATTGTTCAATCGTGATTTGGGTGTCAAAAGCCAAAAGCGTGACATCCTCGCGCAAAGGGGTGTCCCCCTCGTCTACAAGGGTGATCGCAGTTGCCTCAAATTCGTGTTCGATTGTAAACATCTCGCGATATTACCGCATCGCAACATGCGTGCAAGCGTGGCAGGTTAGCGCAAGGTCGCGTAAGCGTTCACTGCTGTGTGATCGGACTGGCCCCCGCAGGCAGGCGTGCTAGACTCATCCCAGAAATGCGACATAGGGATATGTAGAGATGATGATGCGAATTCTGGCGGCTTTGGGTTTGAGCGTGGGGCTGGCCGCTTGCGAGGTTGCTCCTGTCGCGGCTCCCGCACCTGTGCCTACCGCAGCGCCAGCGACAGTGTCGCCAGCATCCACGCGTGCACGTGCTCGGACTTTTGTGCAGGTGGTCAACCGGTTAGAGCCTGTGGCAGAGCAGGAGTGCCGCGCGCGTACGAAAAACCTCAATTGCGATTTCAATATTGTCGTGGATGATCGTCCCGGCATGCCCGCCAACGCCTTCCAGACGCTAGACCGTCAGGGCCGCCCCATCATTGGATTTACGTTGGCGTTGATTGCCGATGCCCGCAACGAGGACGAGCTGGCCTTTGTCCTTGGGCATGAGGCGGCACATCACATAGCGGGCCACATCGGTCGCCAGCAACAGAACGCAGTCGCAGGGGCCGTGATTTTTGCGGGGCTTGCGACGCTGAGTGGTGGGGACGCAAATGCGGTTCGCTCGGCGCAGGAATTGGGCGCGCAAGTCGGCGCGCGCAGCTACTCCAAGGAATTCGAGCTCGAAGCCGATGCCTTGGGGACCGTCATCACCAAACGAGCAGGGTATAATCCGCTACGTGGAGCCGAGTTCTTCACACGTATCCCCGATCCCGGCGATAAATTTTTAGGCACCCATCCGCCCAACGCGGCGCGGGTCGAGATTGTGCGCAAGACGGCTGCGGGGCTTTGATCCGCCCGCTGTATGCCTGATGCCCGACAGACAATGCTGACAATAGACAAGCTCGGGGTCATCCTGACTGACCGCGGCAGTAAATATGCGGTGTCGGGCTGTGCGGTGAACAGTCGCGATGAGGTTGATGCTGCGCTCAAGCAGCTCAAGCGAGATAAGTCATATGCAAAGGCCACCCATAACACGTGGGGTGCGGTCCTCCCCGACGAAGGGATGATAAAAGCCGATGACGGAGAGAGCGGCGCGGGAATGGTGATCCTGCGGATGCTGGAGCGAGAGGCGCTGGAAGGACATCTGGTTGTCGTGACCCGTTGGTACGGGGGCAAGCATCTGGGCGGTGACCGCTTTCGCCATGTTCAGACCTGTGTGCGGGTCTATCTGGATGCGCTGGCTTAGGCTTTGCGCCGCTCGCGCAGGATGTGCCAGCGATAGATGAGTGGCGCGAGGATGTAGTCGTATCCGAAGCAAGCGATCTGATGGATCACTGGCAGGCTGCAGAGTTTGGCCAGCCACTTTGTCTGCGGAATTTCACGCCACAGGATGATGAACGCGGGGATGCCCGAAGTAACCTCTCCATCCTTGCGCACATGAAGACGTCGGGCGGCGGCGTCGGGGCTGATGCCCCAGACCTTGAGTTGCTCGGTGTCGTTGAGATCGTCATAGCGAATGGGCAGTGCCTGATCCGCGCTAAGGCGCGCGTAGTGGTTGACCTCGCGGCTGCACACAGGACATTCGCCATTATAAAGGACTTCGGTTTGTTCAGTCATCACCGATAGATAGGTGCGACTGGCCGTAGGGCCAGCCCCTAGCGTGGCTTATTCCCGTCAATCCACCGCGACATGAGCGCACGGTCCTTGAAGCACTCTGGCGGCACTTGGGTGCGCTTGAGCCTTGCGATCCGCTCGGCAAAGCCGACCTGCTTGGAAGAGGGATAGTCGTTAAACTTGCTCGGCGCGGGTTTATGCGCGTCGATCCATTTGGAAATACGCGCGCGGTCTTGGATGATGCCGACGGGCAGTTTCGACTTCGTCTTCTCAGCCAGCGATTTGGCGTATTCGATCTGTTTCTCCGTGGCAGGGACCGGAGTCGTGAGCGCAAGCTCGGCCTGCGCGTCCGAGGGTGCCGCTCCAAGGAGATCGGCGAATGAAGTTTGATACGACATGGGATGCTCCTCCGTTCGTGTTCTACTCATATATAGAACATAGAGGGAACATTGTCAAGATTTGGTTAATATCAAAGGAATATATCCCGCCGAAATCTGTGCTGTCCCAGAACGAAGGAAAGCGCATTTATCCTGTCAGTGTAGTGGTTTGCGGCTCGGACGCAGCAGAGTCGAGGTGGCGTGGTACTGGCACTGCACGGCGGCTACGCTTTGGTTCGATGGGGGAGCCGAGCCTAGCAGTGCGGGTCTTTACCCGTTCCAGAATGTGCTAAATAGCTGTCGGCACGAACCAGCTGGCCCGCATTTAGCGGGGGCGTTGATCTCGCGAGTATGTCGAAGTAGCGAATTGGTAAGAGGGCCGATCTTGATCACTAGGGCATCGTTTGAGGACAAGACATATTCAGCCAGCCTTTAAACAACCCGCCCCCACAAATCATACTCCCCAGCTTCCTCGACCTCGACGGTAACGATATCGCCCACGGTCAGCGCCTCGTGTCCTTCGTCGATAAACAGGTTCCCGTCGATCTCGGGGGCGTCGGCTTTGGTGCGGCAGGTGGCGGCGTCTGCGTCGATCTCGTCAATGATCACGTCCATGCGCTTGCCTACCTTGGCTTGAAGCTTCGCCTCCGAGATGGCTTGGGCCTTTTCCATGAAGCGGTTCCAGCGGTCCTGCTTGACCTCCGAGTCGACGTGGTCGGGCAGCGCGTTCGAGCGGGCGCCTTCGACGTTCTCGTATTGGAAGCAGCCGACGCGATCCAGTTGCGCCTCGTCCATCCAGTCGAGCAGGGTCTGGAACTCGGCCTCCGTCTCACCCGGGTAGCCGACGATGAAGGTCGAGCGCAGGGTGATGTCGGGGCAGATGTCGCGCCATGCAGCGATCTCGTCCAGGGTTTTGGAGGCCGCCGCAGGGCGGGCCATTCGCTTGAGCACATCGGGGTGAGCGTGCTGAAAGGGGATGTCGAGATAGGGCAGCACCAAGCCTTCGGCCATCAGCGGGATGAGTTTGCGCACGTGGGGGTAGGGGTAGACGTAGTGCAGGCGCACCCACGCGCCAAGCGACCCCAGATCACGGGCCAGATCGGTAATATGCGCGCGGTGGCCGCGGTCTTCGGCGTGTTTGATGTCGACGCCATAGGCAGAGGTGTCTTGTGAGATGACCAGCAGCTCTTTAACGCCGCTCTCGACCAGTTTTTCAGCCTCACGGATCACGGCGTGTGCGGGGCGGGAGTGCAGCTTGCCGCGCATATCGGGGATGATGCAGAACTTGCACTTGTGGTTACAGCCCTCGGAAATTTTCAGATAGCTGAAGTGGCGCGGGGTGAGCGAGACGCCTGAAGCGGGCAAAAGATCGATAAACGGATCGGGGGAGGGCGGCACGGCGGTGTGCACGGCGTCCAGCACCTGCTCGTACTGATGCGGGCCTGTGACGGCGAGGATCTTCGGGTGGTGTTCGCGGATGTAGTCAGGCTCGGCGCCCAAACATCCCGTAACGATCACGCGGCCATTCTCGGTCAGCGCTTCGCCGATAGCGTCGAGGCTTTCGGCCTTGGCCGAGTCCAGAAATCCGCAAGTGTTCACGATCACCGCATCCGCGCCGGAATAGTCGGGCGAGATTGCGTAGCCCTCGGCCCGCAAACGGGTGAGGATACGCTCGGAATCGACCAGCGCTTTGGGGCAACCGAGGCTGACCATGCCGATGGTGGGCTGGCCTGTGCGCTTTGGCTCGTTGAACATGGCGCGCGGGGCGAGATCTGGGCGGAGGCTTGGGGGATTTGTGCTCATACGAGCGCTATACGCCACGCGCAAGGCTTCGGCAATTGCTCAGCTTTTGGTGACTGGCAAACCCGCGCCCAACCAACCCGGTCCAGCGCCAGAGCCTAGCATGCCTTCGGGCACATCAATGATGTTGGTGAACCCTGCTTCAGTCAGGCGGGCCGCCAGATGTCGCGAGCGTACGCCGCGCGCGCAAATCAGGGCGATGGGCGCGTCAGGCGCGGGCACCAGTGCGATGAGCTTTTGCACGAACTGCGGGTCGCGCATGTCCAGCGGGACAGCGCCCTCTCCAACGCCTGTCGCCGCCCATTCATCGGGGCGGCGGATATCGATCAATGTGACAGAGCCATCAGCGGCGGCCATATGGGCGGCCTGAACAGATAGGCCATCCTCCTGTTCAGCCGCGATATTGAACCATCGCGCCGCCGCCACGCCGCCCGCTCCAGCCACAAGGCTGACCAGCATCAGACGGCGGGGCAGGCGGCGTACGCTCATCGATTAGCCCTTGGGCGCCGCGGAGGACCACTGGGGAATTGTATTGGTCGATGCGGGTTTGGGATCAAGGCTAGGCCAGTTGCCTGTAGAAAGCTCGAGGTTGCCCGGAATGTCTTCTTCCCAGAAGCCGACCACGTTCTTGGTGATGTTGAGATAGAGTCTGTCGTCAATGATCCGCCAAAGGGTGGGGTTGCCCGGAACTTTGCCGCCTTTGGCGACACCGTAGGCGCAGTGGCCGTCATATTGCGGCACATATTTGTCAGGGTTGGCGGCAAAGAGATCGCGGTTTTCTTCCGTGGAGAAAGCGAATGTCGCGCCATTATGTTCGGCAGTGATCGCCTTGTTCCCCTCAACGGGGGCGGGCTGGCTTTGGCCCACAGGGTTCTGATCCAGCGAGAAATAGGCAACCACGTCATAGCCTGACACGGCAAAGCCTGTCTCGTCTACGAATTGCTCGCCCGCGAAGGCAGAGTTGGCAAAGCTGAGCGCGGTGGCGGCAGCGGCGATGGTGAGGACAAAGCGGTTCATGATGGTGTCTCCTGAATGGGGGCCTGTGTAACGTGTCGGCCTATACCGCTCAAGCTAGAGGCGGCAGAGCAGCATTGCATCTCGCAACTGCGTGATCTCGCGCCTCCGTGAGCGTTCAGGTGGATTTCAGCCGGTTTATTTCAGGATTGGCGGTTCATTGCCCTCGAACCCTGCCAAACGGGGGGTGTTCTGTAACGTCTCCATTTGTGGCAAGTCGAACCGCAAGCCCACTTTCATCAGCTTTGTTACAGTAGGGTCGGTGTGGTTGAAAAAGCCTACGTCCATCGCTCCCGCCTCGATCCCCGAAAAGGTCAGCGCCTCGGAGGCGGCACGGACCAGCGCGTCCTGCGCGCGCGGGATCGCATCGACAAAGGCCAGCAGATGCCCCCGCCCGCCGCCTTCATAGGCCACACCCACCAGCCAAGCATTGGCCGCCATGCCAGTGGCGGTGGCCAGCTTTTCGTCAATAGCGGTGATGAGCGCTTCGGGGAGGCCCTTGGGCGGCAGCAGGCTTTCGATCCTGGCCTCGACCTGTGATGCCTCATTGGTCAGCGTCTCGCGAAGCCACGCCACGGCAGTATCAGGCAGCAGGATCGCGGAAGGCGCAACATCCATGTTGAGCGCAACGCCCAGCGGTTGCCCCTCCAGCATCGCCGCAACATTGCGACCCGATAGCGCGACATAGCTCGCCGCGTCGCCTGCGTATTGCGCCAGACGCTGGGCGCGATCAAAGGCCAGAAGGTATTGCGTGCCCTCATGGTCCAGCACTTGCGGGTTGATCTGGTCGCCCTCGGGCTCTTCCTCGAGCAGCAAAAACAGCTCTACATCCGCCATCCGTTCATAAAACCGCAGACGGGCAGTATCATCTTCGGGTGCGGCCATCATGGCGGCGTGGGCGGTATCGAGCGGTGTCTCGGTCATGTCATTACCTCGGCGACGGCGGTGCGCAGGCGGGGCAGAACCTCTTCCTCGAACCACGGATTTTTCTTGAGCCAACCCGTATTGCGCCAAGAGGGATGTGGCAAGGCAAAGGTCCCAGCAGGATGCGTGTCATGGTCGCGCACAGCTTGGGTCACGGTGGTGAAATCGGGCAGATGATAGCGCATGGCGTGTCCGCCGATGAGCACGGTGAGGCGCACGTCAGGCACCATGGCGAGCGCATACTTGCGCCATGTCTTGGCACAAACAGGCGGCGGGGGCAGATCGCTGCCCTTGGCATCATAGCCCGGAAAGCAGAAGGCCATCGGGATGATAGCGACGCGGGAGCGATCATAGAACGCCTCTTCGTCCAGCCCCAGCCACGCGCGCAGCCGCACGCCCGAAGCATCCCAAAACGGTGTATTGGCGCGATGGACCTTCATGCCAGGTGCTTGGGACGCGATCAGAAGCCGCGCACCGGGCTGAAACCATACCACGGGGTTAGGCTGATGCATGGTGGCTGTCGCGGCAAAGCGCTGGGCACATAGGGTGCAGGCGTGCAGGTCTGAGCGGATGTCTTTCATAACACTGGACTTAAGCGAAATGCGCGCATTTCCAAGTCATTAAACCGGATGCTGAATATTAATGTGTGAGTGTCGACCCACAGCAGAACTGGCGACGCTTCCCTGCCGTAATGGTTGGTGAAAAGACCCGCCCCGATTACACAGGTGTTATTGTACATTTGTTTCCAATTCGGACATAATGTCGTCAAAATCCATCGCTAGACGGAGCAGAACCTTCCGCAAGAGAGGGACCAGAGTCACCCCGCCCAGAAAGCCGGAGCAGGCACTTAATGCTGGAATTTCGTAATGTATCCAAGTCCTTTTGGACGGGCACACAGCACAAGGTCATCCTTGACCAGGTGTCGTTTCGTGTTGAATTGGGTAAATCCATGGGCATCCTTGCGCCCAACGGGACCGGTAAGACGACGCTGATCAATATGATGGCGGGGCTGGAAAAGCCTGATGACGGCGAAATATACCGCGGCTGTAACATTTCTTTTCCGCTGGGGTTTATGGGCGGCGTTGTGGGCAAAGTCTCGGCCATGGAAAACTCGCGCTACATCGCGCGGCTCTACGGGTTGGACCCTGACTATGTCGAGAGCTTTTGCCGCTGGCTCTGTGGTCTTGGGGAATACTTCGACCAGCCATTGGGTACCTATTCGGCGGGTATGCGCTCGCGGTTTTCGTTCGCGCTGATGCTGGCGCTCGATTTTGATATGTACCTGATCGACGAGGGCATGCCCTCAACGACGGATGTGGAATTTAACAGAAAAGCAGGGGAAATCCTGCAAGAACGCCTGCGAACAACGACGATCGTCATTGTGTCCCATCAGGCGGAAACGCTAGAAAAATTCGCACGTACTGCCGCGGTTCTTATGAACGGGCAGCTGAACGTATTTGACAGCTTGGAAGAAGCGAAACAGTTGTATGACTACGAAACCCAAAGCTAGAAAATTCCGCATCAAGCGTAGCCCCAGTGCCGCTACCGAGGGCGAAACCCCGCAGGCGCAGGCACCAAGCGGCGCAGAGCGTGAAGAGATCGCACAAGCTGCGCGCGTGCAGAGGCAACAAAGCGAGGCCGCACCACAACAGCAGCCTGCACGCGATGGGGATGTTGCCTCGGCCGGTGAAGTGTCGGGCGAACAGGACATGGACGCGATCCGCCGCGAGGGGCTGACAGGGCGGCAGCTGCGTATGGCGCGCCGTGTGGCGCAAAAGCACGGCCTGCCTGCAACGTCCGATTTTGACGCGGTACGATTGCTGCGCGAAAAAGGGATTGATCCGTTTCAGCGCTCCAACATGCTTGAGCTGGTCGTGCCGCAAGCAGGTGGCGCGCAGCATGAGGGGGGACCGGGCAATGCGTTGGCGCAACTCCCCGGTGTTGCGGGTGGTGCAGGTGCGGGCCGTGTGCAGCTTCCACAGACCGTGCCGACAGGCGGCAACACGCTCCCCTCTACCGAGATCAGCCCGATGGAACGGCGCAGTCGCGAAATCTCGGATATCCAGAAAGATATCTCGCGCCGCCGCCGCAAAAAGATGGGTCTGCTGCTGGTGCGGTTGGCATTCTTTGTGCTGATCCCCTCATTTATTGCGGGCTATTACTTCTACAAAATCGCAACGCCGATGTACGCCACCGACAGCCAGTTCCTGATTATCCAGAACGAAGGCAGTGGCGGCGCCAGCCCCTTTGGGGGCTTGCTGCCTACCCAATTTGCCAACTCTGCCGACAGTATCGCCACTCAAGCCTATCTTCAGTCCAAGGATGCGATGTTGCGGCTGGATGATGATGCGGGCTTCAAGGACCATTTCAAAGCCGACGAGATCGATCCAATCCAGCGATTGGCCGATGATGCGACCAATGAAGAAGCCTACAAGCTTTACAAAAAGAACGTCAAAATCGGGTATGACCCTACCGAGGGCGTCATCAGAATGGAAATTATCGCGGCCGATCCACAGGTCGCCACCGTCTTTTCCGAGCGTCTTTTGCAGTATGCCGAGGAGCGGGTGAACAGCCTAAGTCAGGCCAAACGCGAAGACGGAATGCGCGATGCCCAGATCGGCTTTGACAAAGCACAAGAGGCGCGCCGCGAGGCACAAAGGCGTCTGATCGAGCTTCAGGTCGAGAATGGCGTAGACCCCGAGGCGGTCATCGCTGCCATTCGGACACAGATCACCAACTACGAATCTCTGCTGATTGAAAAACAGCTGGAACTGGCCGCGTTGCTCGACAACGCGCGCCCGAACCGCGCCAAGGTTGAGGGCGCCCAAGGTGATGTGCGCAGGCTTGAAACTGCGCTGGCGCAGCTGAATGACCGCATGAACAACGCCACCGAGGGCAGCAATTCGCTCGCACAGCAAGCTGTGACCTTGCAATTGGCGCAGGCCGATTTGGTGAACGCCGATACGAATGCCCAGCTTGCACAGACCGGTCTGGAGCAAGCACGCACCGAGGCAAGCCGGCAGGTCCGGTATCTCACCGTTGCCGTGCGCCCCGTGCCAAGTGAGGAGCCGAGCTATCCGCGCAAGTTCGAGAATACGATCCTCGCCTTTCTGGTGTTCGGCGGGATTTATCTGATGTTGTCGCTGACGGCGTCGATCCTCCGAGAGCAAGTGACCTCATAGGACAGATCACAGATTAAAACGCAAAGCGCCCGCCAGTGTCGACTGGCGGGCGTTTTGATCTAAGGAACGGTGCAGCCCAAGCAGACTATTGCGCAGGGACCTTTTGTGCAGCCAGCGTTTGGCTCAGACGGGCGCGTTCGCGCAGTGCATGCTTCACAATGGCAGGTTCGCGCAGCGTATAGGGGCTGTCGAGGCGCAGTGTCGCGGGCGCTCGTTTTGAGATTACCATGCCCGACAGCGCGGATAGCGGCACCGCCATCACAAGGCTGAATACAATCGGCACCAACCACAGCGAGATCAATCCCGCCAGCAATCCGCTCAGCAATAGCAGCCCGAGCAGCATCTCTACCCAGTGGAATTTGAAGAGGGTGCTCCAGCCATGGCGGCGTGCTTCACGGGCTTGTGGGGCCCAGCCTTCGGTGCGGGTGATGAGCGCGCGCACCACCGCCTTGCTTTGCTGGATCATCAGAATAGGAGCATAGGCGACCGACAGCGCCACCTCGACCACAAAGCCGCCCAGAAACGATTGCGCTCCACCAAACACCCGCACCGCACGCGGCGTGGCAGCGATGATGGCTGCTCCCGCAATCTTGGGGGTCAGCAGCATGGCGTACATGATGACAAGAAACACGGCGCTGTCGATATGGCTCATGGCGGGGGGCCAGTCGGGGAACAGCGGATTCGCCTCGTTGAAATATCGGATCACATTGGTCTCTGCATCTTTGCCAAGCAGCGCCCAGATGACCAGCAAGAAGAACCACGCAGGGCTGAGCAAATAGGCGATGGCCCCGTGAAACAGATGGAAGCGCGACACAGGGTGCAGCCCTTTCGTGCCCAGCAGGCGCAGGTGTTGCAGGTTGCCACGGCACCACCGCCTGTCGCGGATCACATAGTCGATGAGTGTGGCAGGCGTTTCTTCAAAGCTGCCTGTGACACGGGGCAAAAACCGCACACCCCAACCTGCGCGCCGCAAAAGCCCGGCCTCGACGAAGTCATGGCTCAGGATCAGCGCGTCACGCCCACGTGGGCCGCGCAGATGCGGCAGCATTGCACAGTCTGCGAAAGCCCGTGTGCGGATAATCGCGTTGTGGCCATAATAATTCCCTTCCGAGCGCGCCCATGTGGCAAGGCCTTCGGCCAGTAACCAGCCATAGGCGATGTTGGAGAATTGCTGTAGTCGCGCAAAGACGGTTTGCGCCCCGATGAGCATGGGAAAAGTCTGGATCAGCCCAGCATTGGGATCGGTGGACAGCTCGGAGCTGAGCCGATCAATTGCGCGCCCGCTCATCAGGCTGTCCGCGTCGAGCACAATCATACCCTCGAACGCTGCGCCCCATCCACGGGTCCATTCGGCGATATTGCCTACTTTCTTGTCAACGTTCTCGGTACGGCGGCGATAGTGCACGGCAAACCCGTCAGGCGCATTGGCGCGCAAATCCTCGAAGGCCAACCATTCTTGGGCGGCAATCGTCTCGTCGCGTGTGTCCGACAGGATGAACAGCGCATAGCTGTGCGGCCCTGCGCGTTGGGCGAGGTCATGCAGCATTGCGGTTGCGTTGCCGAACACACTGGCAGGGTCTTCGTTATAGATCGGCACCAGCAGGGCGGTGTTTAGTCCAGCGATCTGTTGCTTTGGTCTGGTATCCGCGCGGTCACGGGCCAGAAGTGCAGTGATAGCGACCCCGACTGTGCTGACGGACAGGCAGACCCAGACAAAAGTCATGCCGATCATGGTGAGCAGCATCCACTCCATCCCGCTCATCCCTGCTTGAGCAAACCAGCGGTAGAGGCCAAGCATCAGCGTTGCCGTTCCCAGTAGAGCAGGGATGAACGTGGCCAAACGCCAGTGGTTTCGCTTTGGATGCGGCGCGCCGATGGTCTGCGCGGGAGGCGCATCGAATGCCTGCTCTTGCCCTTCCAAGGGCGCGCGCGGAGGCATGGCGTAGTTTGGCTGGGTCATCCGCTTTGTGTCCAACGGTACAGCCAGACTTCGCTCAGGGGCGCATCCTTCATGCGTAGCTGCACTCGGAACTCGGCCACGGGGGTCTCGTCGGGCTGGAAGGTAAAGGCCAGTCGTGGCCCATTTGTCTCCGGGTTGCGTTGTAAAATTCCGGGTGTGGTGCTGCCGGTGCTGCTGCGCAGGGTGACGTCGATCGCATTAAGATCTTCGGGCAGGGCCTGGCCGTCTTCGAAATCAATCACCATCACAAGGCCGCCCTCGGGCCGCGCACCCATGGCGGTGCCGGTCACGCGCACCAATTCAGACGGTTGCGGCGCAGGATCGGCACCCCATTGCAGGTTATAGCGCATCTCATGACTGCTCCCCGCGGCAATGGGGTCGGTGGGACGCCAATAGGCGACAATATTGTCGTAGATCTCTAGGTCGGCAGGAATTTCCACCAGCGTCACTGCGCCTGCACCCCAATCCCCGCGCGGCGTGATCCAGACGGAGGGGCGCTTGTGATACAGCGCTTCGAGATCGTTATAGTCGCTGAAGTCACGCTTTCGCTGCATCAGGCCGAAACCCTTGGGGTTCATATCGCCGAAGGCGCTGATTTGCAGCGCTGTCGGATTGGCCAGCGGCCGCCAGATCACCTCGCCCGTGCCATTGTGGATAAGCAGCCCGTCACTGTCGTGCACGTTCGGTCGAAAATCGGAAAAACGCGCACGGTCGGTCGCGTCAAACAGGAACATCGACGTAAGCGGGGCGATGCCCACATGGCTCATGTCAGTGCGCGCAAAGATCGTCGATTCGACTTCCATGTCGAGGACATCGCCGTGGGTGATCTCGAAACGAAACGCGCCTGTGCAGCTGGGGCTGTCCATAAGCGCGTGCAGGGTGACGGATTTGTCCGAGGAGTCAGGTTTCTCGATCCAAAAGGCCGTGAAATCGGGGAATTCCTCCCCCATAGGATCGCCTGTCTTGAGGGCCAGTCCCCGCGCGGAGAGACCGTATATTTCACCTGTGCCAATGCCACGGAAATAACTGGCCCCTTGAAAGACGCTGTATTCCGTGTGGATGCCATTGCCTAACAGGTCCGCCCGCAGACGCAAGCCAGAATATCCCATATGATCGTTCAGGGGCAGATCAGGGAATTGATCCGCCTTATCAAAAACGTTCAGATCAAACACCAGCGGACCAGCAACCCCATCTTCTACTATATTGATTTCGACGGCTTGAGGGAAATAGAGGCCAGGGGGAAAGACATCGAGGCGCTGGGGGGTGTTGGTGTCTTCCCAAAGCGCATTGCGCGGATCGAACCAGATCTTGCGGTACTGGTCATAGCTGAGGTTCTGCCACTCGGGCGGGATGGTCGGACGGGGTGCATAGTCTGCTTCGGCCAATGCGCGCGCGCGGGCTTTGACAGTTTGGGCATTGAATGGCGTGGCATCACCCTTGCGCAGAGGCGCATCCGCAGCGAATGCAGACGACGGTATCGCGGCGAGAGCGGCGAGTGCCTTTAAGATATCACGGCGCAGCATCAGTTTTTCACCCGCCAAGGTTGGGATTTGAACCAACCCGCACCATAGGCCGTCGCCACGAGGATCATTGCGCCACCCAGATTGACCAATAGCGTTTCGGTCACGCTGCGCCCTGTGAGGTCCATAACAAAGCCCATAACCCGCGCGGTGAACATCGACACGATAAAGACCGCCAGTGATTGTTGACCGACCTTGAGGATGACCTTGAGCACTTGTGCCCAAATGCGCGCCAGCAGCCCTGTGCCGCGCGCCAGTAGATTGTCGCCCCGATCTCCTGCCAGAACCCACGCGAGATAGGCCAGCGCGAGGAACTGGACAAAGCGCAACAGGCCAAAGTCCGATTTGTCGATCAGCGGCTTGAGCGCAATGCGCGCCTCAATAATGGGGTTCTGGCCTTCAGTCACAAAGAACCAATCGCGTGCAATGGCGCGCACGCCGATATTGCTGAGCGGAATGTTGGCAAGAACGATCACGGCGGCCAGCACGATGAGCACCGTGTTCACGGGCGGCTTGGGAATCCAGCCGCGCATCAGCGCAAAACCTGTAAAGAACACCAACTGCCAGCCGAAGGGGTTGAAGAACCAGTTTCGCTCCGACCACGGCTCGGCCGGAAACGCGAAGTGCGCTGCCCCCCAGATGGAGTTCTGCGCGCCAAGCCAGACAAGACCCATGAAGACAAACACAGCACCCGTGTGAATGCGCTGGAGCGCCATAACGATAGGCATCATCGCTAGCACCACCATATACATGGGCAGGATGTCGAAATAATTGGGCACGTAGGTCAGTGTCATCAGTCCGATCAGGGGTATGGCGGGGTCCTCGAAAAACTTCCACAGATTGAGCGAGCCAATGTAATGCCGCTCGAAATCTCCATAAGTCGTGAGGACCGCCATCAGGGTTGCCACGGCAAAGAACAGACCGATGTGGGCCCAGTATACCTGCCAGATGCGGAAGAATACCCGCGCTGAACCAAAGAACCAGCCCGCGCGCTGAAACGCCCCGCCAAAGGCGATGGCAGAGGCCATGCCAGAGCAAAACACAAACATCTCGGTCGCATCCGAGAAGCCCCAGCGTGCGGGTATCCATAAAGTCAGGAAATTGCCCGGTGTATGGGCAATCAGGATGATAAACATCGCAATCCCCCGAAAGAAATCCAGTCTCAGGTCGCGCACACGCGGCGTTGCGGATGCTGCTGCCGAAAGGTTGGGCGTGGCGAGGGCGGTAATATCAGTGGCCGTGAGCGTCATTCGGGTCTGTCTTTCGGTCTATTGTGCCGCGATGCTGCGGGCGGCCTCTATTTTTCCCAGTCGCGTTGCAGCAAAACGGTCAAGCGTGCCGCCACGCAGTTTCTGGCGGTCGCGCAGGATTGCGGCTGTCGCGTCATAGCGGCCTGCACGCAGGCCTGCATCGACCGTTATCCGCTCGAATACATCACGCTGTGCATGACTGCCACCGATGGTTTGCATCAGCGGGCGTGCGGCGGCAAGATTGAGAAACGCGGTGTCATACCGTCCTTCGGAGAAGGCGTTAAGCCCTGCAAGCGCCGCGGTGCCCGGCGCCTCGACGCGGGCAGACATTTCACCCGTTTTGACAGCATCGCGCGCAAATCGCGCTGTCATCGCTTTGCGGGCAGGGCCACGGTCGGCTCCTGTGAGCGCCAGAAGATAATGCAGATCGGCAAACACCAGACAGCCGTCTTCTACACGGTTTTCGGAAAAATCGGCCAGCTCTTCCCAGCGGGGGCCGATGTCGACACCCTCCAGCTCCAGCCGCGACAAAAGCGACGTCGCATTGGAGATATCGCGGTAATCGTCGGTCTTGTCTGCGCGAATTTGCGCATCGTAGAGGCCAAGGGCAACATCAAGCTCGCCGCGCTCCATGTGCAACAGCGCCTTGTGCCACCAGACGTGATAGCGAAAGTTGTTGGACCCCGACCATGCTGCGGTGTTGTCCTCAATCAGGGCGATCCCGTCATCGGCGCGGGCTGTCATGTCATGCACATGTGCTACTGCGTGCAGGCCCCAAGCGTCGTCATGGGCAAGTGTCAAACCCATCAGGCCTGTGGCTTCAGCGCGCGCATATTCACCCGTTTCTTCAAGCGTGAAGGCATGGCATCCCAGCAAAAAGCCACGGCATGTATTCTGTTCGCTATGGGCGTCCAACACCCGTTCGATCGAGCGGCGCATGCCGTGGTGATCACCGAGCATAAAGCGGATGCCATGGCTCAGCTTTGCAGAAAGCGTGTCATGGGGCAGGGCGCGCAGGACAGCCTCAACAGCGGCGATGGCAGCAGTGGGTCGGCCATCGAGCCACAGAGCCAGCGCGTCGATCCATCCCTGTTCACGCGGTGTGATCGTAGTGTGTTTCGCAGCGGTGCGCGCAGCGGCCAGCGCGTTACGCGCGGAGGCCAGAACCTCGGCGCGACCCGTCATCATGCAGAACAACCCGCGCGCGGCGTGGCCCATCGCGAATTCGGGCTCTGCCTCCATCAGCTTTCCAAGATGAACAGGTGTTTGTTGGCTGTGTGAGAGCAATCCGTGGATCACACCGTTCCAATGCCCGATGGAATCCTGTGCGCTTAGGGTTACGGGGCAAGAACACATATCTGATTTTGTCAAAACAACATCGCCTCTGGTTAAGATGAGCGATGCGTAGAGCTGCCCGCTTGTCCTCAAGTATACGGCAAGATGAACCCTCTGGGCAGCGTACGGCAAGGTATACACAGCAACGTGAAGCGGCTTAGAGGTTTCGTGAGCAAGATGTAGCCATCAGAGCAAGATTGACGGAAAAAACGGGCAATTTCCTGCCGAATTAAGTCTGATCAGTCCTGCGCGGGGTCTTCACGCTGCAACCATGTTGCAAGAACGGCGTCCGTGTCCTGCCCGAAACGCGGGGGTGGGCGTTTATACTTCACAGGGGTCTTCGAGAATTTCAGCGGATTGCCCAACAGCTTGAGCTTGCCGCCTTTGATGCCTTCGACGGGCATCTCGCGCACCGTGCCGCGTACCGCTGCCTGATCCGAGGTAAGTGCCTCCGCGATGGTGTTGATCGGACCTGCGGGAACCTTCACAAGGCGCAACGCCTCAAGGATTTCGGCCTTGGTCCATTGAGTGAGGGCAGGCCGGATATGCTGCATCAGCGCCTCGCGGTTCTCGATCCGGGCCAGATTGGTTGCGAATTTGGGATCGCTGGCGACATGCGCGAGGCTCAGCACATCGCAAAAGCGCACAAATTGCGCATCGTTGCCTACGGCCAGCAGGAAGTGACCGTCCGCCACCTCGAATGTGTCATAGGGCACGATATTAGGGTGGGCATTGCCGCGCCGCGTCGGCGGCTCCCCCGAGGTCAGATAGTTCAGGCCTTCGTTGATAAGCCACGCCATTTGCGTGTCGATTAGCGCAAGCTCGACATGTTGGCCTTCGCCTGTTTTGTCGCGGTGACGCAGCGCTGTGAGAACGCCGATGGTGGCATACATTCCGCACATTACATCCGCGATGCCCACACCGACTTTCATCGGCACGCCGTCTGGATCGCCCGTGATAGACATGATCCCGCCAAAGCCTTGGGCCATCAGATCGTAGCCTGGCTTGTCGCGGTTGGGGCCGAACTGGCCATAGCCCGAGATCGAGCAGTAGACGAGGCTGGGATGGGCTTCGCAAAGCGTCTTGTGATCCAGCCCGTATTTTACCAACCCGTCGGGCTTGAAATTCTCGATCACCACATCGGCGCGTGCGGCGAGGCGGCGGATGATGTCTTGCCCTTCGGGAGTGGCGATGTCGACGGCGATGGATTGTTTGTTCCGGTTCGACGACATGAAATAGGCCGACAGATCGGACGCACTGCCGTCTGCATTGCGCGCGTAATGTGGACCCCAGCCGCGGGTATCGTCGCCGCCTGTCTTGGGGTTCTCGACCTTGATCACGGTCGCCCCCATATCACCCAGCATTTGCGTGGCGGTTGGCCCTGCAAGGATACGGGTGAGGTCGAGGACAAAAAGCCCGTCCAGCGCGCCAGCGGTTTCAGATGCGTCCGTCATATGAGCCCCGCTCGATTATACAGGCGATTACGGTGAAAGTGTCGGCGGATTGTGCGGCCTGCAAGGCGGTCTCAAGCTCTGCTCTGGTCTGGACGGTATGTCCCGCGCCGCCAAACGCACGGCCCATCGCGGCAAAGTCATGCTGGCCGAAATCTACGGCGGCATTGCGCAACTGCCGCTGGCGTTGCTTTAACTCGATCAGCGCGAGTGAGGCGTCGACAAAGACCACGAAGATCGGTTTGATCTTCAACTCTGCGGCCGTTGACAGTTCGCCCGCGATCATCAGGAAACCGGCGTCACCGGAGAAAGAAACAACTGTGCGGTCAGGCGCGCAAAGCGCCGTTCCCATCGCGAGTGGCAAAGCGCAGCCCATGGTGCACAAGGCCGAGGATTGCAGCAGCCCGCGTGGCGCAGTGCAGTTCCACATCTGGCTCAACAGAATACGGTGTGCGCCACTGTCGGCAGTGGCGATTGTGTCTGCGGGCAGGTGGCGCTGGCAGGTGTCGATGATGGCGGCGGGGCCCCACGCTTCATCACGCGGAAAAGATGCGGAGAGCGAGGATTTGAGCGCTGAAATCTCTCCACTTGTCCATGTTTCTTGTGGCGCGACCTCTGCACCAAGCGCCGCAAGGCTTGCAGCGCAATCGGCAATGATGTTCAGGCTGGCCTGATGCATGTAGTGGTGGTTTGGCACGGCTGTGATATCAATCACGCGGGTGGTGCGCGCATCCCAGATGTCGCGCCAGCCTGGTCGCATCTCGATCGGGTCGTATCCCACGCAAAGCACCAAATCGGCAGATTGAATGAAAGGCACCAGATGCCCGTCCGCCCGAGGTGACAGCCCCGCCCCGCCCAGAGACAGCGGATGGTTCTCCTCCAGAAGCCCCTTAGCCTTATAGCTGGTGATCACAGGAATGTTGAAACGGGTGGCAAAAGCGGTGATGGCCTCGCCCGCGCTTTCGTTCATGGCGTCCAGCCCGACAATCATGACGGGGCGCGTCGAGGATGAAAGCCAGTCTTGCGCGCACTGCAGCGCATCCCCTGCGGGTGCTGTGGCGGCGGCAGCTGCGCGTGGCGCTGGTGATGCGGCACTGATTTGCGCATCAGCGGTGGAGATCGGTAGATCGATGTGAACCGGGCCGGGCCGTCCTTCGAGTGCGATACTGACGGCCTTGTCTGCAATCACATGTGCAGCGCCTGCGCTGAGGCGAAAGGTAGCTTTTGTGATGGGCTTGAGCACAGCTTGTTGGTCAAGAACCTGATGAGTGTAAGTCTCGGCCTCGGCAGCGTCCACGCAACCCGACAGAACGATGAGCGGCACACGGTCCTGATGGGCATTGGCGATAGAGTTGACCCCGTTCAGAACGCCTGGCCCGATTGTTGCCACCAGTATGCCAGGTGCGCCGGTCTGGTGCCATGCGGCTTCGGCCATGAACCCTGCCGCATTCTCGTGCTTGCACAATACAAACGCGATGCCTGCCGCTTCCAACGCATCGACCAATGTGAGGACTTCACCACCGGGCATACCGAACGCATGGCGACACCCCGCATCATAAAGCCTGCGGGCAACAGCATCTGCTGCGCGAATGGTGTCGGTATTGCTCATGGGTGACCTTGTCCTGAGATTTGCCCTGTACTGAACACACACGACCACCATCCCGCAACTCAAGACTGCGTGGTTATTGTTTCACCTAGTCCTGCCACATGTGCAGATTCTTAGAGAAAACTGTCAGCAAAGGCCGCTTGCAGGCTTTGCCGGATGCCTAGCGGCGACGGTCGCGGCGGGCACTCATCGGCTGGAATGCCACGCCGACATGGGCCTCGCAGTAAGGCTTGCCCTGTTTGACGGGCAGACCGCAAAACCAGAAATCCTCTGTCGCGGGATCGCCCACGGGCCATTTACAAGTCCGCTCGGTCAATTCCATCAAGCTCAGCTTTTTAGCCTTCTTCTCGATCTCGTTGACCTTGGCGAGCGCCTCTGGACTGATCTCGTTGGCGGAGGGCTGCGGGGGCAGGGGCTGGCCCGCGGGAATGATCTGGTTGCGCGGAGGGCGTACAGCATTAGGAGAAATCGCAGGCTCGGTCTTCAGATCCGGCTTATCCGCATTCGTCTTCACTTCAGGCTCAACGGGTGCGGCTGGTTTTGCCTTGGCGGGGACTTTGGGCGCAGCTTTAGCCTTTGGCTCGGACTTCGCATCGGACCCCGCCGTTGTGCGGTTGGACAGGCCAAGACGGTGCACCTTGCCGATAACAGCGTTGCGGGTCACGCCGCCCAGCTCTTTTGCGATCTGGCTTGCGGACTGGCCTTCGCCCCACATTTTCTTCAAAACTTCAACGCGGTCATCGGTCCAGGACATGCAGACTTCCCTCGAGTAAAAAGCGGCCCTTATCGGACCGCTTTGTCAAATTTCTATCTCTATAGTAATGGCTGTGGCGGCAGGTGCAAGGCGTCACGGTGTTGTTGCCGTAGGGTGCTGTGGCTTTTTCAGGTGTGCCTCGCGCAATGCGAGCCATAATGCACCCGTCAAAATGACCGCCGCCCCGAGATAAGTCACCGCATCAGGCACAGCATCAAAGAACAGCGCATCGTAGAGGGCGGCAAACACAAGCGTGGCATAACTGAAGGGGGCGACAAAGCTCGCATCTGCCCGCGCCATCGCGTTGACAAAGCAAGCCTGCGCCACCGCCATACACAGGCCGATGCCTGCCAAAAGTCCCCATTGGGCAACCGTCGGCATCTGCCAGACGGCAACTACTGCACAAGTCGCGATGCACAGGCCGATCAGGTTGTTGACCAGCAAAATCTGGAACGGGTTCTCGCGCCCTGACAGCTTTTTGATAAAAATCAGCTCCATTCCCATGATCACCGCCGCACCAAGAGCCAGCAGCGCTGCGGGTTGAAAGCTTTCTGGCGTGGGTCTGAGCAGGATAAGCGCTCCGACCAATGCCAAAACCGCCGCAGACCACCGCACCCTCCCGACCGTTTCGCGCAGCAGCGGAATAGCGAGCATCATCGCAAAGACGGGGTTCAAAAACGAAATCGCCGTAGCATCTGCCAACGGAATATATGCCACAGAGGCAAACATCAGCGTCACCCCGGCCCACCCAAAGCTGGTGCGCGCGATGTGTAGCTTCCAGTGGGGCGCAGACAGGCGGGGGCGCAGAGCCAGTGCCGCAACAAGCAAACCTGCAAAGGCAAACAAAAACCGTCCGTGGCTGATCTGAAGCGCATGCAGCGGCGCGCCATAGCTGTCCGTTCCCAGCATCTTTGCCATAAGGGTTGTCGCCGCGATAAATGCAGCGGCACAGATAATAAGGGCCGCAGCGACCGCGTTGCTTTGGGTTTTGGGGACGAACATCCAGACGCTATGGCGTGGATGGGGCATCGGGGCAAGGCGCTGCGAACAAAGTCTTGCAATTGATAAATCAACGGTTAGACAGACCCCATGATCAAAACGATAGTCACATCCCTTCGACGACGACGCAGCTAAGCTGTTGTACGCACTTGCGCGAGCAGGTTGCGGAATTGATCCATTGTGCCTCTGACGCGCACCCCCTTCCAAACTTAACTTGACCCTGCGCCGCCCTCATGCCCTTTTGGGTTTTTTGCGGCCTTTGCCTATTGAAAAGGATGATCCTGATGATCGCTTCTGTTCTGCCGACCTATTCCCGCGCCCCCTTGAGCTTTGTGAAAGGGAGCGGCGCATGGCTGGTCGAGGCAGATGGGCGACGTTTTCTCGACCTTGGCGCAGGGATTGCTGTGAATGCGCTGGGCCATGCGCACCCCGCGCTAACGGCAGCTTTGACCGAACAGGCAGGCGCGTTGTGGCACACGTCCAATCTTTACGAGATTCCACAACAACAGACGCTCGCAGACAAGCTTGTCGCGCATACCTTTGCCGATACGGTGTTTTTCACGAACTCCGGCACCGAAAGCTGTGAGCTGGCGGTGAAAATGGCGCGCAAGTATTTCTATGACAAGGGCCAGCCCGAGCGGGTCGAAATTATTACGTTTTCAGGCTCCTTCCACGGCCGCTCAAGTGCAGGCATTGCCGCGGCGGGCTCCGAGAAGATGACCAAGGGCTTTGGCCCGCTTTTGCCCGGTTTTGTGCACCTTGAGTTCGGGGATCACGAGGCGCTCACAGCGGCAATCACGGATAAAACCTGTGCTGTACTTGTAGAGCCTGTTCAGGGTGAGGGCGGTATTCGCCCGCTGCCTGACGTCTGTCTCAAGGGTTTGCGTGATTTGTGCGACGAACACGGCATCCTGATGATTCTCGATGAGGTGCAATGCGGTGTGGGCCGCACGGGCAAGCTTTTTGCCCATGAGTGGTCGGGCATCACCCCCGATATCATGATGGTGGCCAAAGGCATCGGCGGGGGCTTTCCGCTAGGCGCGGTGCTTGCCACTGAAAACGCGGCGAGCGGCATGACCGCTGGCACCCATGGCTCGACCTACGGTGGCAACCCTCTGGGCTGTGCCGTGGGCAACGCCGTGATGGATATTGTGGCCGACCCAGAGTTTCTGGCCGAAGTGAATCGCAAGGCAGGGCTGCTGCGCCAAAAGCTTGAAGGGCTGGTTGCGTCGCATCCAGATGTATTCGAAAGCGTGCGCGGATCGGGGCTGATGCTGGGCCTGAAGTGCAAAGGCGCTCCAATCGACGTGGTTAACGCAGGCTATGAAGCTGAGGTCATTACCGTGCCTGCGGCTGATAACGTGGTCCGTCTGCTGCCTCCGCTCACCATAACAGATGAAGAAATTTCCGAAGCCGTCACCCGCCTCGACCGCGCGGCCAGCTCTCTGAGCGCTTCTTGATCTTCATTTTTCCAATTAAACTCAACATCGGGGAAGCTCGCTTTCCCGATTTCGACATTTCAGTAAAGAACCCGATATGAACCATTTCCTCGACATCCACCAAACCGACCAGTCTGAATTGCGCACGATTATCGACAGCGCAACTGCGATGAAATCCGCGCGCAACGGCCGTCCGCGTGGTGCACTGGATGATGACCAGCCGCTCAAGGATCATATGGTCGCCCTCATTTTTGAGAAGCCCTCCACCCGCACACGCGTCTCCTTTGATGTCGGCGTACGCCAGATGGGCGGCCAGACGATGGTTCTTTCGGGAGCGGATATGCAACTGGGACACGGTGAGACGATCGCCGACACGGCCCGCGTGCTGTCGCGCTATGTGGACCTCATCATGATCCGCACTTTTGAGGAGGCGACCCTGCACGAGATGGCCGAATACGCCACGGTGCCCGTGATCAACGGCCTCACCAACCGCAGCCACCCGTGCCAGATCATGGCCGACATTATGACCTTTGAGGAGCACAACGGCCCCATCAAAGGCAAGCGTGTGGTCTGGTCGGGTGACGGCAACAACGTCTTCGCGAGCTTTGCCCATGCGGCCAAGCAGTTCGACTTTGATCTGGTGTTTACCGGCCCTGAAACGCTCCAGCCCGAGCGCGCATTGGACGGGCTTTACACATCGATCCGCAACCCTGACGAAGCCGTACAGGGTGCTGATCTGGTGGTCACGGATACATGGGTTTCCATGCATGATCCTCAATCTGCGCGCGAGCGGCGCCACAACCAGCTGCGCGGCTATCAGGTCAACGAGGCTTTGATGTCGAAGGCAAAGCCCGACGCGCTTTTCATGCACTGTTTGCCTGCCCACCGAGATGACGAGGCAACAAGCGCCGTGATGGATGGCCCCAATTCAGTGATTTTTGACGAGGCAGAGAACCGTTTGCACGCGCAAAAGGCAATCATGCGCTGGTGCCTTGAGAAATAGCCTTCCCGAAAATCCGCGCATCGTGATCGCGGGCGCGGGCGCGATTGGTTGTTTTGTGGGAGGTCTCTTGGCCCACGCGGGGCGGCGCGTCAGCTTTTTGGGCCGCCCCCGCATTCTTGATACACTGCGCAAGAGAGGGCTGCGGCTGAGCGATTTTTCGGGTCTTGATATCGCGCTGGCTGAAGACACACTGGACCTTCACGAGAGCGGGGCGGTGCTGGAGCAGGCTGATATCGTTCTCGTCTGTGTCAAATCTGCAGCCACGCCCGCGATCGCCCGCCAGATCGCAGCCCACGCCCCGGCGCATGCGATCATCGTGAGCCTGCAAAACGGCATGGGTCATGCGCAAACCCTGCGGGATGCCCTGCCAGATCACGACATCCGCGCGGGTATGGTGCCTTTCAATGTCGTGCCTCAGGCAGCCGGGCAATTTCACCGCGCCACCAGTGGTGACATTGTGATTGGTGATGGACCCGATGATGTGGCGCGCATCCTTTCGGTGGCAGGGCTTCAGGTCACGCAATCTGCGCAGATCGAGGCAATCCAGTGGGGGAAGTTTCTGCTCAACCTCAATAATGCGCCCAATGCGCTGTCGGGGCTGACGCTGCATGCGCAATTGCTCGACCGCGCGTGGCGGCGCATTATGGCGGACCAGATGGCAGAGGCTTTGCGTGTTCTGCGCGCCCACGGTTGTGAGATAAAGGCGACCACGCCTGTGCCTGTGGGGCTGGTGCCGCATGTGCTTCGGCTGCCCACGTGGCTGTTTCGCCGTGTCGCGGCAAAGATGCTGACGATCGATCCCATGGCGCGCACCTCGATGGCGCATGATCTGACGGCGGGGCGGATTACCGAGATTGATGCGCTACAGGGGCGGATCGTAGAGATGGGCCAGCAGAAATCTATTCAGACCCCGCTATGCAGTGCATTGATGGCGGCGATAAAACAGGCGGAGCGTGACGGCTTCGTAGGGGTCAGCCCTGAAAGCTTGCGCCTTGCTGCCAAACGCGCCACGCTTGGCTCAAATTAGCCCCGACGCAGGAAATTTATCGCGATGGCAACGCAACACGCAGACATCGGTGTCTAGGGCTTGGGCACGATGGGCAGCGCACTTGCGCTCAATCTTGCGGAACACGGGTTTCAGATGGCGGTGACCAACCGCGAGACGTCATGGATCGGATCATTCGTCAAAGAAGCGGGCGCATTGGGGGCATCTCTTGCCGCCACGGAGACGCTGGCGGATTTTGTTGCAGCGTTGAAAACGCCGCGCACCATCCTGTTTATGATCCCGTCGGGCGCTCCAATGGATGCCATGATCGAGGCAGTTCTGCCGTTGCTCGAAGACGGCGGCACGGATTATTCCTCACGCGCAAGGCTTCCGTATTCTTGCAGCGGCCTCCAACGAGTTTGACTGGTCGCTTGATATGGCGCGCATTTGCGAGATCTGGCGCGCGGGCTGTATCATCCGCTCGGCGCTGCTCGATGATTCTGGGACTGCTTTCCGCGCGCAGGTGCCGATGGATCATCTGGTTCTCTCACCCCGGATTGCGCAGCGATTGAACGCAGCACTTCTCGCATTGCGCCGCGTGGTTGCTGCGGACGCGCTGGCCGGTGTGGCACTGCCGGCCTTCGGGGCGGGACTTGCATGGTATGACAGCATGCGGGTCGCGCGCAGCACCACCAACCTTATTCAGGCGCAGCGTGATTTCTTTGGCGCGCACGGGTTTGAGCGTCTCGACACAGAAGGCACGTTCTACGCAGACTGGCCCGCGCTAACCGACCACGCCTGAGTTCAGCGACCGCGCGGCTTGGCGCGCAGGGTTGGATCGGCCTCGGTAGGGTCTTCGGGCCATGGGTGCCGTGGATATTTGGCGCGCATATCCTTGCGCACATCTGCGTAAGAGCCATCCCAGAAGCCTGGTAAGTCCATTGTGACCTGAACGGGACGCTGTGCGGGCGACAGAAGCGTAACCTGTAAGGGCTGGCCTGCTACTGAAGGGTGACGCGTGACGCCAAACATCTCCTGCAGGCGCACAGCGATCTGGGGCGTCTCACCGTCATAATCAATCGCAATGCGGCGGCCCAAGGGCGTCTCGAAATGCGCGGGTGCTGCACGGTCCAACGCCTGTTGCTGGTCCCAGTCTAGCCGTGCGCGCAAGGCAGGCACCATGTCAAAGCGTTTCCAGTCGGCTGTGCTGCGCACATTGCCGATATGGGGCAGGAGCCAATCGTGCAGCGTGGCCATAAGATGATCGGTTGAGAAATCGGGGAAGTCGGGCTGGCCCTGCATAAGTGCGGCGCGGCGCAGGAAGCGCGCGGCCGCCTTGTCGGGGCGCAGGCCGAGCTGTGCAACGCCGTCCATCATTGCCTGTGCCACCTGCTCCTCAGGAGCATCACTCCATGCGCGATCATCAAGCACTAAAGCGCCAAACCTCTCCTGCCGCCGCGCCTCGACTCGGCCCTCGCGGCGCGACCAGACGCAATGGTCATGCCACGCTATCTGGTCGGCAAAAACACTGCGCAGCGCGCTCTCGGACAGGGTGGTGCCTTGGCGGATGCGCGCCTCACGCGGGTCACCATCCAGATCGGTGGCCACAATCAGGCGCGCGCCAGCAAGCGGATCCCCATCGGGCGCGATCGCCCCTTTCCCGCCCGAGAGGACAAACCGCGCCGCCTCTCCCTTGCGGCGCAGGCCGATACGGTCGGGATACGCTAGAGCGGCGAGCGTGCCGATGTCCTGCGGCCCGTCAGGAGCGGTATGTCGGCTCAAGCGTTTTGCTTCTTGGCGTATGCGGGCGACGGTGGCGTGATGCACCTCGCCTGCCACGCGCTCCCCTGCGACGGCGCGCATGCGGTGGCTTATATCAAGGGGCGCCCCACGCAACGGGTCGCGCTCGGCCAGAACAGCAGCCAGCGTTGCCGCCGCTTTGCCGCCCTTTGCCACCATGTGCGCAAGGCGCGGATGCAAAGGCAGCTTTGAAAGTTGCCGCCCATGCGCGGTGATGCGGTGCTGCCCGTCCAATGCGCCCAACATCTGCAACAGTGTCTTTGCTTCGTTCAAACGCCCCTCATGCGGTGGCGTCACAAAAGCAAGATCGCTTGCCTGCGCGCCCCAAAGCGCCAGCTCCAGCGCAAAGGCGCTCAGATCACCGCATTCGATCTCGGCAGGCGGATAGGCGGCGAGCGCGCCATCCTCGCCCTTGGTCCAGAGCTTGTAGGCCACGCCAGCGCTCATCCGGCCCGCACGGCCTGCGCGCTGGGTTGCTTCTGCTTGGGTGACGGGGGTGGTGACAAGGCGTGACATGCCCGAGACCGCATTGAACTCCGCGCGGCGCGACCGCCCCCCATCGACGACAATGCGGATGCCCTCGATGGTCAGGGAGGTCTCTGCAATGGCGGTGGCGAGCACGATATTGCGGCCTTGGGGGGCGGGGTTGATCGCAGCACGCTGGGCTTTGAAATCCATCGCACCAAACAGAGGCGCAATAGTGCAATCCTTGGGCAGCTGCCGCTCAAGCGCGCTTTGCACACGCCTGATTTCGCCTTCCCCCGGGAGAAAGACGAGCGCCGAGCCTTCGGCCTCTGCCAATGCGTGAAGCACAAGATCGGCAACCGCTTGCTCGAATCGCACAGTCTTGGGAAGGGGCCTGTCGAGCCAGTGTGGTGTGACGGGAAAGCTACGCCCTTCGCTGGTCACGACAGGCGCGTCCATCAACTGGGCGACAGGGGCCGCGTCGAGCGTGGCAGACATGACCAGCAGCATCAGATCATTGCGCAGTGCGCCCGCGATTTCCAGACACAGCGCCAGTCCCAGATCGGCATTGAGCGAGCGTTCGTGAAATTCATCAAAGATCACGGCGCCCACGTCGGGCAATTCAGGGTTGTCCTGCATCATGCGGGTCAGGATGCCTTCGGTCACGACTTCGATGCGGGTGGATTTGGAGACGCGGGACTCTCCGCGCACGCGGTAGCCCACGGTTTGGCCTACGTCCTCGCCCAATGTCTGGGCCATCCGCTCGGCGCTTGCACGGGCGGCAAGGCGGCGTGGCTCCAGCATCAGGATGCGCCCTTGTGTCAGCTCTGCTTCCAGCATCGCAAGAGGCACCCGCGTGGTCTTACCCGCACCGGGCGGCGCTTGGAGGACGAGGCGGCCATGCGCGCGCAGCGCTTCCAGCACGGCGGGCATTACATCATCAATGGGTAAGAGCGGTGTCATGGCCTCCTTATCCGCGCAGGGGCGGTGCGGGGCAAGGCTGGACATTCGCGGCGCGGGACGTGAAAAACACTGGCGAGGCAGACGGAGGCATCCCATGGACATCAGCGATATGGCACAGCGGATTGCCGCCGGGGAGCGGCGCGCACTGGCCCGTGCGATCACACTGGTTGAGAGCGGGCGCGCAGATCATCGCGCTCAAGCGACTGCGCTGCTGGCCGCTCTTGGTACTGAAAAGCAGGCGCTTCGGATCGGCCTGTCGGGCACGCCCGGTGTGGGGAAGTCCACTTTTATCGAGAGTTTCGGGCTAATGCTGACCAAGCAGGGTTTGCGTGTGGCGGTACTGGCGGTTGATCCGAGCTCGTCGCGCTCGGGCGGCTCGATCCTTGGCGACAAAACGCGCATGGATTTGCTGAGCCGTGATCCGAATGCCTTCATTCGCCCCAGCCCCAGCCAAACCCATCTGGGGGGCGTGGCGCGGCGCACGCGGGAGGCGGTGGCCTTGTGCGAGGCGGCAGGCTTTGACGTGGTGCTGATCGAGACGGTGGGTGTGGGCCAATCGGAGACGGTGGTGGCGCAGATGGCTGATCTGTTCCTGCTGTTGTTGGCGCCTGCGGGCGGGGATGAGCTGCAGGGCGTCAAACGCGGCATCATGGAAATGGCCGATCTGATTGTTGTGAACAAGGCTGACGGCGATCTCAAGGCGACGGCCACCCGCACGCAAGCTGATTATGCAGGGGCGCTGCGTCTGATGCGCGCAAGGCCACAAGATCCCAAGGGCTTTCCCTGTGCGATGACAGTCTCGGCGCTGGAAGAGCGCGGATTGCCAGAGGTTTGGGAGGCGTTGCAGACGTTGTCCCAGTGGCGGCGCGATCACGGCTTTTGGGAACTTACGCGGGCCACGCAGGCGCGCTACTGGTTTGAAGACGCTGTGAAAACGCGGCTTCTGGCGCAGCTCGAATCTCCTGATGCGCGGCGCGCGTTGTCGGCGCTCAGCGATGCTGTGGCCGCAGGTGAACAAGAGCCAGCGGCGGCGGCAGAGGCCTTTGTGCGCGAATTGCGCGTTGAGGGTGTATAATCGGGGGTTCGCGGGTTGACCCGCGTGGCGATTCCTCCTAATGACTGCGAACCAATTTACGGGACGCCTGTTGTGCGGCCCGATTAGCTGTGGTGCCACCTGACAGGCACTGCGCCGAAACAAAAGGATGAACCCATGTCGCGCCGTTGCGAATTGACCGGAAAAGGCCCGATGTCGGGCAACAACGTATCCCACGCCAAGAACCGCACACGCCGTCGGTTCCTGCCGAACCTCAACGACACCACGCTTCAGTCCGAAGCACTGGGTCGCGGGTTCAAACTGCGTATCTCTGCCGCTGCCCTGCGCAGCGTTGACCACCGTGGCGGTCTGGACAAGTTTCTGGCGAAAGCCAAAGACACCGAGCTGTCCGACAACGCGCTGAAGATCAAAAAAGCGATTGCCAAGTCTGGCTCAGCTGCGGAAGCGCTGTCCTAAACCAAGGCAAAGACCGAATTTGAGCGACCCCGACCTGACAGCAGGCGGGGTCGTTTGCATTTGAGGGGTGGAATTTGCGGCGACTGGCCCCCAAGTATCGCGCAGGACATAAGGAGAGACGCAAGTGAGACAACCGAAAGCAGCAATTAGCATCGTGGTCTTCTTTGCGCTGGCCGCTGTGATGATGGCCGTTGTCTCGGTCAAAATGTCACCGCTGGATCGCAACGATTCAGCGTTTGTGGTGCAAGAGCCGTATCTGCGCAGCAGTATGCCGACCTCAACTACTGCAGCCGCATTTATGGATCTTCGCAATCAAACGGGAACAGATGATCGTCTGATTGCGGCGCGATCGTCCCTGTCAGGACGGATAGAGCTTCATAGCCACAGCGAGGATGCGAACGGCGTAATGCGCATGGGGCAGATCGAGGGGGGTGTGCCGTTGGCGGACGGGGCTTCCCATGCGTTTGCACGTGGTGGCGATCATCTCATGTTCATGGGGCTTGAGGCCCCGCTGGTCCAAGGGCAATTGGTGCCAGTAACTCTGGTGTTCGAGCAGGCAGGAGAGGTTGAGATCACCATCCCCGTAGATCTGGAGCGCTAAGCCCTAGCCCTTGAGGATTTGCGCAACCCAGTCTGGAACGGTTTGCGTCGCAGGACCCAGTAGCGCATCGTCAAATTGCGACCCTACCGCGGAAGGCTCCAGATTGATCTCTATGGTTTGCGCACCGATCCGCGCGGCCTCGGCCACGAATCCTGCGGCGGGATAGACATTCCCCGAAGTGCCAATCGCGGCGAAGATATCGGCACGACTGATGGCCTCAAAGATACGCTCCATCTGATAGGGCATCTCACCGAACCATACGATATCGGGCCGTGCAGCAGGGGCGGCACAGGCGGGGCAGGGGTCACCTGCTGCCATGACCATCGGCGCAGGCCAGCGGTGATCACAAACAGCACAAAGTGCCGAGTTCAACGCGCCGTGCATGTGGATCAGGTTCTGTGATCCGCCCCGCTCATGCAGGTCGTCGACGTTTTGTGTGACCAGGAGGACGTCGCCTGTATGCTCGGCCTCGAGCCGCGCCAAGGCGACATGCGCCGCGTTAGGATCTGCACTTGCAGCAGAGGCGCGGCGTGCATTGTAGAAGTCCACGACCAGATCGGGATTGCGTCCGAATCCTTCGGGGGTGGCTACATCTTCAACCCGGTGCTGCGCCCAAAGGCCCGTTTCTGCGCGAAATGTCTCGATCCCGCTTTCCGCAGAGATACCTGCGCCTGTAAGGATGACAATATTGCTCATATGGGCCTCCTGATCCGCTGCATATGGTTGTGGCGGCGCTCTTAAGCAGGGTCAAGGTGTGGCGGATGGGCCTTAAATATGCGGGTTTGGCGTATCTCCTCTTGAAAATCCGCGCAGATGCGCTCATTTAGCAGCAGTCCCCGCTTGGGGGGCGTTTTTACAGGAGAGACCATGGCCAAGGAAGATACGCTCGAATTCCCCGGTGTCGTAAAGGAACTCCTGCCGAACGCGACATTCCGGGTCGAGCTTGAAAACGGCCATGAGATTATCGCACATACGGCAGGCAAAATGCGCAAGAACCGCATCCGCGTTCTGGCAGGCGATAAGGTGCAGGTCGAGATGACCCCCTATGATCTGACCAAGGGTCGGATTAACTACCGTTTCAAATAAACACGTTCCCCGCCGCATCGTCGGGCGAGGAGTGACGCTATGAAATTCATCCTCGGATCAGGATCGCCGCGCCGCCGTGAATTGTTGGCGCAAATTGGCGTGGTCGCGGATGATATTCGCGCACCCGATATTGACGAGACCCCGCATAAAGCAGAGCTGCCGCGCCCCTATTGCGCACGTATGGCGCGTGAGAAGGTTGGTGCCGTGACCGCGGATAGGGATGATATTGTGTTGTGCGCCGACACGACCGTAGCGCTGGGCCGTCGCATTCTGGGCAAGCCAGAGGACCGCAAAGAAGCCGAGCGCTTCCTGCGCATGCTCTCGGGGCGGCGGCATAAGGTAATCACTGCGGTCGCCGTCAAACGTGGCGACAAGATGTGGGAGCGCGACGTTGTCAGCACGGTGCGCATGAAGAATCTCTCGGACCCCGAACTGGGTGCTTATCTCGATACTGGCGATTGGGACGGCAAAGCGGGAGGCTACGGTATCCAAGGTCCGGCTGGCGTGCTGATTCCGTGGATATCCGGCTCATTCACCGGAATCGTTGGATTGCCGCTGGCGGAAACCGCGAATCTGCTGCTCGCCGCAGGTTACCCCCTATATGGAGAAGGCGCATGAAGGGCCGTACTATCGTTCTGGATCATCTGGGCGACATTGAGTCCGCCGCATTGATGGTGGATGGAAAGCTCGAGGATCTGTTGGTCGACACGCCTGACGCTCCACGCAGTGGGACCGTCTACCGCGCCATCGCCGACAGGCCAGTGAAGGGGCAGGGGGGCATGTTTCTCAAGACGCCTGATGGCATGGCGTTTCTGCGCCAGATCAAGGGCCTCGCGCCAGGACAACCGATTCTGGTGCAAGTCACAGGATTTGCCGAGGATGGCAAAGCGATTCCCGTTACCTCAAAGCTGCTGTTCAAAAGCCGCTATGCGATTGTTACGCCCGATGCGCCAGGTTTGAACATCTCCCGCTCGATCCGCGACGAGGAAGAGCGCGACCGCCTACTCGAAATCGCCCATGACGCGATGGACGGGGCAGGGTTCGGGCTGATCCTTCGATCGTGCTGTGTTGGTGCCGATGCAGACGAAATCGCGGAAGACATCAGCGCGATGCTCGGACTTGCACAGAATGTTCTGAACGATGACAGCTCCGATATGGAAACGCTTGTAGAAGGGGACGGCCCCCATGTTCTTGCGTGGCGCGACTGGGTGGAGCCTGCCGAAGTCGTGACGCAAGCGGGTGGATTTGAAGATCACGGCGTGCTGGACGCGCTCGACGGGCTGGCCGAAGACTATGTGCCGCTGTCGGGGGGCGCCTCCATGTATGTCGAGCCTACGCGTGCCTTGGTCGCCGTTGACGTTAACACGGGCGCTGATGTGTCGCTCGCTGCAGGCATAAAGGCGAATATGGCTTGCGCACGCAGCTTGCCCCGCGCGCTGCGCCTGCGGGGGCTTGGCGGTCAGATCGTGCTTGATCTCGCTCCTATGCCAAAGAAAGATCGCCGTCCGTTTGAAACGGCTTTACGCGCCGCATTCCGTGCCGACGATGTCGAGACGACGCTGGTCGGTTGGACGCCGCTTGGTCACTACGAATTACAGCGCAAGCGCGCGCGCGCACCTCTGGCCGAGGTGCTGGCATGAGCTGCCCGATTTGTGCGGGAGAGATTGATCAAAAGTACCGCCCGTTCTGCTCACGCCGCTGCGCTGATGTTGATCTGGCCAAATGGTTCTCGGGTGCATACGCGACACCGTCTCAAGACCCCGAAGACCTTGAAAAAGCGATTGATGCGCTTGAGAACGACCCGCCAAAAAAGCCGCATTAGACGAATATTCAAACTTGTCCGCACCATAGGTGAAATTGCGCTGGACACCCGCGCGCTGAGCCCCTAGAACGCCGACACCCGACCACTACGGTGGTCCCGGTGCCCGGGTAGCTCAGGGGTAGAGCAGTGGATTGAAAATCCTCGTGTCGGTGGTTCGATTCCGCCCCTGGGCACCATTTTTGCTTAGAAATTCTTGGCCAAATTAGGTGTCTGCAGATTTGAATCTGTTCCGACGTATTTTGTGAGGTTCTCAGGTAGGGCCGTTTGATTTGCTAGTTCTTGAATATGCGATTGTTCGACTTGATGCGCTTAGTTTCAAAGAATTTATCGGGTATAAACAAGATACTGACAGCTGCCTTCTCGTCCAGAGGGCACAACTCTTTACCCGCGCCGGCCTAGGCGAACTCGATGCCCATCCGTATGTTTAACAGCGCAAGCTGATCCCTGAGATCTGCGGGATAGCATAGCTCTTGTTGAGATATAGAGCCAAGGAAGGACTGATAAGTCTCCTCCAGCTTAAGGGTAAGCTGATTTTCCATAATATACGTACTGCCGAGCAGTTAGAATATCAGGGTTGGTATATTAGGGTGTCACTTGGCTACAGAAAGTGGGTCCATGTGCATTCGTAACTGTCGTTCCTATATCTGGATCAATTTTTATTCTCCTTTGGTGAGCACTCCCTGTTTCTAGGGACGGTCGAAATGGCCCTTCGAGGGGACAGCCTTCCAGCTATTCTGGCATGAAATCTGGCAGCGAACATCGATGCCGTAATTAAATTGATGTCATGGAGTCCGCAGGTGCTTCGGCACCCAAGCGTGATTTCGTCAGAAGGTTTGTGCTTGCGCTTAGAGACACTTCGCTACGGTAAGGTTGAAAGTAATCGAGCTCGTCACCCTCACCACAGCGAGCGTAGGCTGTAATAACGTTTCGCTGCCATCACTAGCGCAGCAAGATTGCGCAGACGAAGGTGAGGAGTTGGTTTGAGTATCGCCTTGCTAAGTCATTGTTTAGGTTTATCGTAAAAGACTAAATTTTCTGAAAAGGCTGTAGTGACAATGCGCTCGAGTTGGATGGGAGATGACGGTGATGATCACTTACTCGCTGGCTCTGATGCAGACGATATTTTTGGTTATGAGGGCGATGACTTCTTAAGTGGTGGCTCTGGTGATGATCGTCTGTTCGGAGGAGGCGGAGCAGATACCTTAGATGGCGGTGCTGGAAGCGATAGGGTCTATAGTGGCAAGGGTAACGATAGGGTCGATCTTGGCAGCGGCGATGACTACGTCAAAGTGGGCGGCGGCTATGAGAGCTTCATCGGCGGCTCTGGTACGGATTATATCAGCTACTTTGCCAGCACAGGCGGTGTGTTCGTCAATCTTGCAACGAACACGACGCATCGGTCATGGGCGGGCAATGATACGATCAGTGGGTTTGAGGGTGTCTCTGGATCAAAGGTCGGTGCAGACTTTATCACGGGCAGTTCCGTTGCTAACACGATCAGGACATTCGGCGGGAACGATCGGGCTTACGGTCTTGACGGTAACGATAGGCTGTACGGTGGCGATGGGAATGATTACCTAGACGGTGGGTCAGGTAGTGACCGGTTATACGGTCGAAATGATAATGACACGCTATACGGCGGCACTGATAGTGACAAACTGTACGGTGGCAATGGTAATGACTTGTTGTACGGTCAGGCCGGCCACGACAGGTTCTACATGGACAGTGGCAATGACACGTTAGACGGCGGTGCAGGTCTTGACGCAGTTTATGTCAATGGCAGTGCGAACGCCGTTATCGACCTCGCGCAGACGACACATCAAAACACTGGCTACGGAAATGATTTTATCAAGAGTATCCGAAATGCATCAGGCGGTACTGGCGATGACACCTTCTACGGCACATCGCACGACAACACGCTAAGAGGCAACGAAGGCAATGATTCGCTGCACGGCCGCGATGGCGATGATAAGCTCCAAGGTCGTTCTGGTGAGGATACGCTCGACGGTGGTGCAGGTCGTGACCGCATGTATGCGGGTGATGGTGCAGATACGCTTGACGGTGGTGCAGGCGCTGATCGCATGTATGCTGGTAATGATACCGATAGAGATGTTTTTATCTTCAAAGATATAGATGAAACGGAAGAATGGTATTCAACAACCTGGAAAGAAAGTTTTCGGGGAGATCGTATCTATGAATTTGACAGTGATGAAGACGTTTTTGACCTGAGCAATATTGATGCCAATGAAACTTTGTCTGGGGATCAGGACTTCAATTTCTCATCCAGTGGTGTGGCTCCGAACTCCGTATGGGTTGCCGATCAAGCCTTGCTTTTAGCCGAAGCACTTGATTGGTATCGCACATCAATTGATTGGGGGGAATTTGGAGGCTACGACGGCGAAATCCCCCAGCTTGAGGACTTTGACTTCGTCGTAGTAAGAGGCGACGTGAATGGAGACGCGATCTCCGACTTTGCGATTTATGTAGATAGCGTTGATGACCTCTACGCGTATGACTTCAGTTTGTAGCACTCGTCCTTCGATGTGTTCGATGTAACTGGGAGCTGAGTGGTAAGCGACAGCTGTCGTTGCCAGCTTCAGGGATGTGACAGCGGTGGGTTCAGCAGGTCACGTAGTGCGAAGAGTCTAAACGTTTGGGGGCACCTCGACTTGCAAAGATCAAGGCTAAGGGTATCCAATTTGCACATGCACAGGTGACACCAGCCTAGCTCGTTTGGTTTCTGGGAAACATTCGTTGAAACGCATTTGCGTAGGACGCCGATCCACCGGTTTGGAGTAGACGTGGACCGCCGCATCTATGGTCTTTGGGCCGCGGGGCTTTCACTTCAAAGCGTTTGCCCTCTTTAAAAACTGCAAAACGTCAAATTGATTGCATTGGTCGTCATGCAGGAGCTTTGTAACATCTACGTCTCGAGGGCTTAGAGCCCGCCCTCACGATAGACCGCAGACCATCAATGCAGTAATAATCAGACTAGAGTTACGCCGGGGCCACGCCCAATTCGCTCGATGGATTGAGATGTGGACTACGGATGATCTTGGGTCCAAAGGGCCTGAAGAACCACAAGGGAATTGGCATGAGCCGTCTGTTTGTCTTCATTGCGTTGCTGGGTTTGCTCGGTGCCTGCGCTCCTCGACAAATAGCGGGGCTTTCTAAACCGGTTGCCGAAGCCAAAGTCGAACGGATTTTCGTGGCCACCCAGCGCACGCTCAGCGAAACGCGGAGCTTGTTTGGCGCGAAACGCCCCAGAAAGATGAATTACCGCGTTGTGGATGTTTCTGTTCCGACCACTCACAAGTTGGGACAGATTGAATGGGGGAGAGGCGAGGCTGATCCAAAGAGGCACTTTGCGGCTGTAGATCTCGAGGTGTTTGAGGACGTAAAGCAATTTCGCTCCGCGATCAGATCGGAGCCGTCAGGGCCACTTAATGTCACCAATGTCTATGTGCATGGTTTCAACACGACCGTCGATGAAGCCGTATTTCGTCTCGCGCAGATCAGACACGACTTCATTGACCCGTCGCCCGCGGTTGTCTTCGCGTGGCCGTCTGCGGCCCGACTGGGCGCGTACGCCTATGACCGTGATAGCGTGCTTTTTGCACGGGATGATCTGGTCAAACTTTTGCGCGATCTGACGAAAGAGACAGAGGCGAATGTTCGGATCACCGCGCATTCCATGGGCGCACAGCTTGCGATGGAAGCCCTAAGGCACATCGCTATTTCAGGAGATAGGCGCCTGCTGTCTCGGGTTTCTGGCGTTGTTCTTGTAGCACCCGACATCGATCCGGATGTGTTCCGAAGACAGGCTGAGGCAATCGGTGACCTTCCCGAAGAATTTTATATTTTCGCCGCGCAACAGGATCGCGCCTTGCGACTGTCCGCACTTCTGACCGGCAAGGAACGTGTTGGTGTTATCCAAGGCACCAAGGATGTCGAGGGGCTGGACGTGACGGTGATTGATTTCAGCCAACTGACCGATGGAAAGCACCTTGATCATCAGGTCGGCTTAACATCGCCCGGTGCGATCAGGGTTTTGAATGGGCTTCTGGATAACAACCCGAATGGTCTTCTGGAAACCAGTTCAAAACGTCTTGAGGGTACCAAGCATACCGAGTTTTTTTCGCTCGGACCGACATAGGAACTTGCAGTTCAGCTTCTGTCGGTGATCGACGAGAGTCTACAGTCGCAAAAGATCAATGGCAGAAGGTGGGTCGTTGCAAAGGTTGTCGCACCTGATCTTACGTCTATTGATCAGTTTGCTTGTCTGACGGTACCCTGACTTAAGTCTTGAGGATTGGCCTTGAACAAAGCAGCTCTAGCGCGTTCCCCAGCATCGCACTCAGGACAACAACCGCCGCTTGCGACTACGGGTTTGTCGCCAACTTCAATATATGCGTCGCTTGATTTTCGCTCAGCCCCGAAATTGTGCGGAAAGTTTCGGCAAATCGTGAAATCAGTTGGTGGCGCAATTCGCGGCCTTCTGGCGTTAGAACAGCCGATATCACACGCTGATCTGCCTCGAGTTTCTTTTTCTCGAGCCAGTTGTTGGCGACACACGATTGCACAAGAGGTGTCAAATTCGACGGTTTTATAGAAAGCGCCTCTGAAATGCTTTTCATCGTCATTGGAGCGCCAAGTATCGTGATCAGTTGAATCTGATTGATCGTGAGATCATCGCAGTGCTCCGCAACTTCGGCCAGAACATGATTGGTCAGCTTCTTGAAATGAGCGAGCAGAGCGATGCTCGAAGGGAAGTCATCTTCATATACCATAGGGTGGAGGTACCAAGCTGATCCATCGGCGTCAATTTATAATTAATAACTATATTATTGAACTATGAGTCGGGCAGTGTTAGGCCGCAGCGAGTCACCAAAGGATAGGGCAATGCCACAAAACTGCTTTCCAATCACTCCGTCGCAACCAACAGGCTTGCCGCATGACACATCATTTATGCGACACCTGATCGGGAAGGCGCGTGCTGCGAAGTTGACAAGCATATTCAAGGTGGCACTTGTACTCGGGTTCCTAAGCCTCGAGCTTACGTTGGCCCGCCCCGCGATGGCCGAAGAGCTAGCCGTCGCAAAGATTGCGAAAGCAGCACCTTTGGACGGAAGCACGAAGCGAGAGTTTTACGGCCGTGTTGTGGCGCTTGAGACCGTTGACCTTGCGCTTCAGGTTGGCGGCCAGATCGTCGAGTTTCCTGTGCGTGAAGGAACCGTGATCAAACGCGGCACCCTGATCGCTGCTTTGGATCTAGTGCCGCTTGAGTTGTCTGTTTCCCAAGCCAAGGCACAATTTGATCAGGCCCAGCGCACGCTTGCGCGGCTGGAAAAGCTGACGGGCAACACGGTAAGCCAAGTGGCCGTGGACGATGCGCGTACCAATTTTGACATTACTAAAATTGCATTGGAGAGCGCGGAGCGGTCTTTGCGACAGGGGCGCTTGGTTGCCCCGTTTGATGCGTTGGTGTCATCGCGTCTTGTTGCGAACCGAACCACAATTGGCGCTGGCGTGCCCATTGTCCGACTGCATGATATGTCCGAAACCCGCATTGAGATCAGCGTGCCCGAGGTCTTATTCCAAAGTACGGGGCCTGACGCAGATGTTGAATTATATGCAAAGTTTCCAGCTTCCGATGAGCGCTTTCCGCTTGAGCTGCGCGAATATAATGCAGAAACGGCGTCCGTCGGGCAGACCTACACAATCACATTGGGAATGGCACCGCCTGAAGACTTGATTGTTCTCCCGGGGTCCTCTGCATTGGTGGAAGCTTGGCTCAGCACCGATCAGCCGAACCTGACAATTCCGCGGACGGCGTTGGTATTTGCAGCAGATGGCACACCACAGGTGATGCTGTTTGAGCCAAGCGGGGGTGCACAGGGCACCGTTTCCCTTGCGGCGTTGGAAATACAGCCGACAGACACGGGCGATGTCGAAGTGATTTCAGGATTGAAAAGCGGTCAGGAGTTCATTGCAGCCGGAGCCTCTCAACTGCAATCGGGACAAACAGTCGTCCGGTTCAGCGGCTTCGGGCAGTAGGTGAAAAATGGATATCGCAAAATTATCAATTGATCGTCCAGTCTACACCTGGATTCTCATACTTGCCTGCTTTCTGGGTGGGATATGGGGCTTTTCCTCGCTTGGCCGTCTCGAAGATCCGGCATTCACGATCAAAACCGCCATCGTCGTCACGCAGTACTCGGGTGCAACGGCACAAGAGGTCGCTAACGAGATCAGCGAACCCATTGAATCCGAAATTCAGAAGATGGGTGAGGTCAAGAAAGTCACCACAATGAACCAACCCGGTTTGTCGGTGATCACTATTGACATGAAGGACCAATACGACGGCACCGAACTGCCACCGATCTGGACGAAACTTCGCACGCGCGTTGGTGATGCGGCGCTTCCAAGCGGGGCCACAGTGCCCTTCGTCAACGATGCATTTGGCGACGTTTATGGGCTTTATTACGCGGTCACAGCACCCGGTTTTTCCGACTCAGAGATTTATGCGCTTTCGACCTACATGCGACGCGAAATCCTTTCCGTGTCAGGGGTTGCGGATGTTCAGATTTCTGGGCTGACGGACGAGCGGATATTCGTCGAACCCGACATGGCCCTTACGACGACTTTGGGCATCCCGCCCGCAGCCATTCAAGGGGCGTTGGCCATATCCAATGAGGTCACTGAGGGTGGGACGCTGTTCGGAGAGGACGGGCGATTGCTGGTCCAACGCCCCGACGGCTCTGATTCCGTTGCCGCAATCGAAAGCCTGACCCTCGGGGTCGGAGGGCAGATATTGAAACTGTCTGATTTTGCACAAGTGCACAGGGGGCCTGCCGAGGCACCAAACCTGATCGTGCGCCATGACGGGCAGTCTGCATTTACCTTGGGAATTGCAGGGCTGAGCACTGAGAACATCGTCGAGGTCGGCAAACGTGTCGATGCACAACTTTCCAGTCTCACTGCTGGCCTACCGGTCGGCATCCAGCTCCACCCAGTATATCAGCAGCACAAGATCGTAGAGGAAGCCTCCAATAATTTTCTGGTCAATCTGGCCATGTCGATCGCCATCGTCGTGGTGGTACTGGCCGTTGCGATGGGGTGGCGCGCGGCGATTGTCGTAGGTGCGACGCTGCTGCTAACGGTCGTGGGGACATTGCTGTTCATGACTTTGTTCTCAATCGAGATGGAGCGTATTTCCCTCGGGGCGCTCATTATCGCCATGGGTATGCTGGTCGACAATGCCATCGTCGTGGCCGAAGGCATGCAAATGGCGATGAAACAGGGCAGTTCTTCCCGTAAGGCTGCCAGCGAAGCGGCGCGCAAGACGCAAATCCCGTTGCTTGGCGCTACGGTGATCGGAATCATGGCCTTTGCGGGGATTGGCCTTAGCCCTGATGCGACGGGTGAGTTCCTGTTTTCGCTTTTCGCGGTAATCGCTATTTCGCTTTTGCTGTCATGGGTGCTGGCGATCACGGCGACCCCGTTGTTGGGCCATTACTTTTTCAAAGTGGAGACGGGTGGAGCAGGTGAGAACTATTCAGGTCCTCTATTTTCAGGCTACCGCAAGGTCCTCGCTTCGGCGATCAGGTTTCGCTGGGCCGTTGTCGGTTTGCTGATTGCGACGACGGCGGTGTGTTACATGATGTTTGGTAGTATCAAGCAGCAGTTCTTTCCCGACAGCAACACGCCGCTCTATTTCGTGCATTTCCAACTGCAACAGGGGGCGTCCATTCACCAGACCTCCGACAGTCTCGCTGTGATGGAAGATTGGCTGTCCGAGCGTGAAGAGACTATTTCCGTCACATCCTTCGCGGGCAGCGGTGCTGCGCGTTTCATGTTGACCTACCAGTCCGAAGACCCGAACCCGAGTTACGGGCACTTGATCGTGCGTGTGTCTTCTCTGGATGTGATCGAAGATGAAATGGCGGCACTGGATGCTTTCGCCAAAGAAAACCTGACCGAAGGACGCACCCGTGTCCAGCGTTTGGCCTTTGGGCCGGGCGGCGGTTCTCCGATAGAAGTGCGGTTCGCGGGGCCAGATCCGGCGGTTCTGCGCAGTCTGAGCGAAGACGCAGTCCGCATCTTGAAAAGTGCCTCCCCTAACATTCTGGCCCCACGCAACGATTGGGCCGAACAAGAACTGATTATTAAACCTGTCTACGCCGAAGACCGCGCGCAGGTCGCAGGTATCAGCAGATCTGATATTTCTAATGCCCTTCAGTATGCCAGTGAGGGTCAAAACGCAGGCGTGTACCGAGAAGGTGATCGTCAAATTCCTATCGTTCTGCGCGCGCCACAGGACAACGATTTCGTGTTCCCTGACTTGTTGGTCTATTCCGACAGCGGCGACACATTCGTCCCGATCGAACAGGTCACAGACGGCTTTGTCTTCGAGACCCAAAATACAATTATTCGCCGGATCGACCGACAAAATGTGATTACAGTAGGGGCCGACATTCCGCGTGGTTTTACGGCCGCATCGGTGCAGGCGGAGGTTCAATCGGCTGTCGAGGCGATGGAAATTCCTGATGGCTACACGATGGAATGGGGCGGCGAATACGAAAGCTCCCGCGATGCGCAAACGTCTCTTGCGGGTCAATTGCCCATGGCGATCATCATCATGTTTGTCATTTCCATTCTCTTGTTCAACGGCCTGAAGCAACCTCTTATCATCTGGTTGCTCGTCCCGATGGCTGTCAATGGCGTGAGCCTTGGGCTGCTTGGCTCTGGGCTTCCGTTCACCTTCACCGCATTGCTGGGCCTTTTGTCGCTGATGGGCATGTTGATCAAAAACGGCATCGTCTTGGTCGAGGAAATCGACCTGACCCGCGAAGCGGAACCGGACTTGCCCTTGCCAGATGCGATTTCCAAGGCGTCGAGTTCGCGTTTGCGCCCTGTGATCCTTGCGGCTGCCACGACGATCCTTGGAATGGCGCCCCTGCTGACCGATGCGTTCTTCCAATCCATGGCCGTGACAATCATGGGGGGCTTGGCGTTTGCCTCTGTTTTGACGCTGATCGCCGCGCCGGTTTTCTACTACATGTTCTTTGCGCGGGCGGACGCCCGGGATTGAGTAGTGCCGTCACAGTAACGGAGCCGCCGAAAGTCGGTGGGTCCAGTGCTGCTCGTTTCGCCTACATGCCACATCTTGGCCTGATCATAGCAGCGAGAGTTTGCGATCAGTGCAGCATGTTAGTGAGCCAAAGCGCGCTAAGCGGCCAGCAGTCCATCATACTGGACGGCTGTGCTAAATGACATGGACGCTGAGGTGCCGCTACTGCAGTTCGATAAATTGCCGTTGCCTGCAGAAATAATGAAACGTTTTGCCTGCTGGCGCGTTCAGAGCATAAGCCATTCAGTCGACGCAGCCTTTCAAGAAAGCCACCAAGATGATCACGATACACTGTCTCGCATACTCCCGCGCCATACGGCTGGTTTGGCTGATGGAGGACCTCCGGCAGCCCTATAACCTGATAAGCTATGATCGAACTGCTGACTTCCATGCGCCCGACAGTCTCGCAAAGGTGCATACGCTTGGCTCGTCACCGGTCATCGAGGACGGAGAGAGGGTCATGGCCGAATCCGTTTCGTGCCTGCGGTACCTCGCTTGGAAATTTGGTGATGATACCCATCGCCCAGCGGTCGGAACGATTGAGTATTGGCAACACGAAGAGATGCTGGATTACGTCGAAAGCTCTTTTGCGGGCGTTGTGATGAAGGCGTTACTGCCGAAGCTTGATGGTCGTGAGCCCACGAAGGAAGCACTGGATGCTTTGCATCAGCACTATGAGTATCTCACAGAGAAACTGACCCCGAACGAAATGCTGTTCGGTTCGAAGACGACGCTCGCGGACATCCAGCTGTCCTATCAGCTAGCATTCTTGTCGCATACGGGTCTTTTGGACGACGCACCCCGACTGGCCGCCTATTGGGAAACTTTACAAGACCAACCAGGATACAAGGCTGCAATCGCACATGCAGGGCCGATGGTTCCCGAAAGCTGAGCTCACCAGAGCAGAGCAACATCGCAGGTTAGATTTGAGTAGAAGAACATGAATCTTATAGTCGCTGAAGCCACCGATAGAGCTGATATTCGTGTGAAATCCGGCCTCAGAATGTACGACCATAACACTACCGCATTGATGGATGAACGCTATGAAGAAAGCGCGTTGTATTTTGATAGAGGGCCGAACGGCAGTCAGCCGACCTGTGTGCGAGATTGCGTCTGCGACAGATATAACGCGGTAGTCTTCTCGACGGATGCGGGCACGAAAGATGCGCAGATAGTCGAGCGGAATAGCGCGAAACGGCTCTCCGATCTCAACGCAAAGACAAACGCAACGGCAGGCGACGTAGCGGCAGTCATTGTAGACGCCGTATTCGGCGCTAGGTGAGTAAATCAAGCGACGCTAATGGAGCCAGTCTGACAACTTCGTCCGCAGCCTTCTCCGGCACAAGCTACAAAAAAAGGAACGATCCTATGATAAAATTCGAACTGAACGGGAAAGAGGTGTCCGTGGACGCTGACCCAGATACACCGCTCCTTTGGGCGATCCGCGACGAGGTTGGCCTGACAGGCACAAAGTTCGGCTGTGGCATTGGCGCTTGCGGTGCCTGCACGGTACATATTGATGGAACAGCGACACGGTCCTGCATCACGTATTTGTCTGATGTCGAAGGCGGTAAGGTCACAACCATCGAAGGCCTTGATGAAGACGGCAACCACCCCGTTCAAGAAGCCTGGCGCGATCTACGGGTACCACAGTGTGGGTACTGTCAGTCAGGCCAGATCATGCAGGCAGCTTCATTTCTGAAAGACACACCGAACCCGAGTGATGAAGACATCGACGCGGTGATGACAGGCAACCTTTGCCGCTGCATGACGTATTCCCGCATTCGCCAAGCAGTGCGAAACGCGGCCACAGCTATGGGAGCTTCCGACAATGGCTAATCTTATGTCCCGCCTGACAGGCTCCGACACAAAATCATCGATGACCCGTCGCGGATTTCTTATCGCAATGACAGCAACGGGAGCCGCGTTCGGTTTCCCTCAGGTGTCCAACGCCGCCATGAACCCTGAAGCTGCGGATGGCATGCCGATCATGCCAAATGGCCAGACCTTCGAGCCATCGATGTGGTACTGGATCGACGCGGATGGTCAGGTCAACGTCAACATTATCCGCGCCGAGATGGGCCAGCACGTAGGTACAGCAATTGCGCGCATCCTTGCGGACGAGTTGGAAGTTGCATGGGAGAATGTTCACATCACCCACGTAGACACTGACGAGAAATGGGGCTTGATGGTCACCGGCGGTAGCTGGTCTGTCTGGCAAAGCTGGCCGGTTTACCGTCAGGCAGGTGCCGCTGGCCGTACCGCACTGATCGAAGCTGCAGCTGCAAAATTCGGTGTTGATGCATCGACATTGACCGCACGCGATGGCCTTGTCACCGATGGCACTCAAAGCATCAGCTACGGCGACCTCGTGGCAGACGGGCTGGATCGGTCCTTTTCCGAGGACGAACTAGCTGCGCTCCCACTGAAACAACACGCCGACCTACGTCTGGTGGGGCAGGACGTCCATCCGCTTGACGTTGATACAAAAACCACCGGTAAGGCGATCTACGGTCTTGATGCAAAGGTCGATGGCATGGTCTATGGCGTGCCGCTGCTGCCGCCAACGCGTTATGGCTCCAAGGTGAATTCAGTCGACGACAGTGGCGCGAAAGACATCAAGGGATATGTCGAAACTCTGGTCCTTGATGATCCTTCGGGTACTGTGCCGGGTTGGGTTGTGGTGCTCGGCACGTCGCTTTACGCCGCGCAGTCAGCTGCGTTTGAGGTCAGTGTTGACTGGGCAGCAGGCGAGACAGCCAATGTCTCCGAGGACGACATCCAAGCGCGTGGGCGCGAACTTATCGCCAGTGATGCAGGCTCGATTTTGCATACAGAACAACCGGAAACGGCTGATGTATTCGATGCGGCAACTGAAACGCTGGAAGCAGAGTACACAACCCAGTCTGTGCTGCATTTCCAGCTGGAGCCCGTGAATGCGACTGTCTTTCAGAATGCCGAGGGCATCTGGGAAACACATTCGGGCAACCAATGGCAATCGCTGATCCTGCCGACGCTTGCCGCTGCACTTGAGGTGCCCGCCGACAAGATCGTTATGCGCAGCTATATGCTTGGCGGAGGCTTTGGCCGTCGTCTGAACGGCGACTACATCGTGCCCGCAGCCCTTGCCTCAAAGGCAGCTGGCAAGCCGGTCAAATTGGTCTTTTCACGCGAGCAGGATACCCAGTTCGATAGCATCCGCTCGCCTTCGGTTCAGAAGCTGCGGATGGCATTTGACGGTGCGAAGGCGGTGACAGGCATGGAACACCATGCTGCTGCTGGTTGGCCGACACAGGTACTGGCACCGGGCTTTATGCCGAAAGGTGTCAACGAAGAGCCTTATGACCCGTTTGCCATTGATGGGGCCGACCATTGGTATTCCGTCGGTGCGCACCGCGTGAGAACAGTCTCCAACGATCTGGCGGAACAGACCTTCCGCCCCGGTTGGCTGCGGTCCGTAGGGCCAGGGTGGACCAACTTTGCTGTCGAGAGTTTCATGGATGAAGCTGCACACACGGTCGGTGCTGATCCAATGCAATTCCGCCTCGATCATCTGAAAGCCGAAGGTATCAACGCAGGTTCCGCACCCAACGCGGTAGGCGGAGCATCCCGCCAAGCAACAGTGCTACAACGTGTGGCTACGATGTCAGGCTACGGCAAGACCGATTTGCCGGAGGGAACATCAATCGGTATCGCGACGACCTTTGGCCAATCGCGGTCCATGCCAACCTGGACAGCCGCGGCTGTCAGATTGGCTGTGGATAGTGAAACCGGTGACGTGAAGGTCGAGAAGATGTGGCTGGCTTTTGATTGTGGCACTGTAGTCGACCCTGATGGTGCACGCGCGCAATGCGAAGGTGCGGCACTCTGGGGGCTTTCCATGGCGCTGCATGAGGGCACGCGCATTGAAAACGGCAACGTTGTTGACCGCAACCTCGGGGCTTATACGCCCCTGCGTCTTGAGGACGTTCCTGAGGTCGAGATCGAGTTCATTGAGAGCACAGAGGTGCCAGTAGGGCTCGGGGAACCTGGCACTACGGTAATCGCACCAGCGATTGCCAACGCGATCTTCAATGCGACTGGTGCACGTCTGCGTCACTTGCCGATCACGAGCGAAGCTGTGTTGGCGGCGATGAAGTCATAGCCAGTAATTGCGGGCGCAATCCCTTGCGCCCGCAAATCTACACTGACTTTCTTATGATATTATTGTTCATTGACGCGCCCAGTCACGCGCTGCGATCAAGATCGGTTGTTGGATAACCTTATAAGTAGGCACCAGCAAAACTGATATGCAGGTCCTCTATATAACAATATCGGGCATCTCCGCCTGAAAAACGCTGTACGCTTTGGTCGGCTTTCGGGCAGACGGTGCACTGGCTCATAAAGTTCCTGCTCAGAACAAAGGGTGGGCAGGATATACTTCCGTTTCTATGCTGCCGGCAGTCAGCGATGACGCCAATTGTGAAGCTTGAAGGACATGAGCGTCAGGAGCAGTTCATATTTTCCGCAGCAGGAATTGCCAGCTTTCGCGAAACCGGTTCTCAAGCGTCTTGGTTGTTCGAACGACAGAGGTCTTTTGCGAACGGTTGCCCGCGCGTGCCTCATGGGCAATCAGATTGCTCAACTCCTCGATGTTTTCCATATTCATCATCACACCACCATGCTGTGCGTGATCGCTTAAGCCATCAACATCATTGCAAATCAACCTGCGCCCCGCGGCCAGGGCCTCGACCGCAACCAGACCGTAGGCTTCCCAACGCGAGGGCATCAACACGACATCGACATCGGCCAGTGCTGACACTGGATCCGAATGAAAACCGCGGAAGATGATGCGGTTGTCGCCTAAAGCAAGCGCCTGGAGTGTGGATTTTTGCGCGCCTTCTCCGATGATATGGAGCTGAATATCTGTGTCGGGACATTGGCGGAATGCCTTGATCAAAGTGTCGAACCCTTTTTGATTGTCCAAACGTCCAATTGCGCCAAAGACGCGAGCTGGACCACTTGGCAATGGCAAGGCTCGAAAAGCTGTCAGATCAACACAGGACTGGATGGTGGACAGTTTATCGGTGTGGACCAAATGATTGGATACCATCCAGTTTGCTTGTCCGTTGCTAACACAGACAATCCGGTCAAAAAATGAATAAGCAAGTTTCAGCAGTGTCTTGAAGCGGCGCTCGCTGGGGACATTATGCGCCACAAATGCTTCGGTATAGCTATGCTCTACATGCACCAAGGGGGTGCGGACATAGAGAGTGCGCAGCGCAATAATCGACGGCAGGCTGCGCCAGGACACTGCGAGATGCGATACTGCTACGTCGGCAGAACCGAGGTTGCCGACGATCGCGCCACGTTCTACGGATCTTATGACATGATCGGCGGATTGTGCCATAACGCTATCGGTGCGCAGAAAATCCAGCACCCGCATCACGCCGCCAGCGGTTGTGTCGTCAATGAGGTGAACAACTTTCGGTAAGCGCTTCATGTCTTTGCACCCATACGGTTCATCAGGACATCCAACGCCAACGGTCCCGCTAGACGCAGCACCATCGCAGCTCCAATCGTGCTGATGGATTTGCGGGGCTCTTCCCACAAGGGCTGCCATGATTGGGCCAACGACCGGAGCACCAAATCAACCGCGCGGCCAGTGTCTTTGTCACTTATCGCGCGACGCGCAAGATAGCGCAGCTGGTAAGCGCGTGCCGGTTTCGCGTTCTGCACAAAGAAATCGGGCGCAATCTTGGACAGTTTCGTGACCATCCGCTCCCATGCCTCCAATTGTAGGTCGGTTGCTGCAGACAGACCTCCCGCATTGATGCGGTAACGGGTCAGGGCACCTTCGATCCCCTCAAACTGCCAGTCGGTCGTCAAAGCGATACGCAACCAGCATTCGATGTCTTCTGACTGGCGGAAGGTTTCGTCAAAGTACCAATCGCGTGAAGTCTCTGACGTGGGGCGGTGGGCAATTTCGTCAAAAACGGCTTTGCGTATGACGGGGGCTGATCCATTGCCAATCGGGTTGCGCTTGAAGATGTGTTGGGGTGTCACACCCTTGAGGCGCGGCGTTTGCGCCATGCCAAGCGGCACACCATCGTCGTCGATCAAAGCGGAGCCAGAATAGCTGATCCCGACATGCGGTTCCGCATCAAGATGTGCCACATGACGCGCCAGCTTTTCATAGGCCCACAGATCATCGGCATCGCAGAACCCGATGTAGAGACCGCGTGCTGCTGCGATGCCGGTATTGCGTGCACCCGCCAGGCCGCGATTGCGTTGCGTGATGATCCGAAAACCGGGCATGCCTTCATAGTCTTGCAGTATGGCCGCCGTTTTGTCGGTAGACCCATCGTCGACCACGATAACCTCGAAGTCTATGAACGTTTGAGCAAGCAGGGCATCCAGTGTTGCCCGAAGTGTTTTCGCGACATTGAAGGCAGGTACGATAATGGAAGCGAGGGGCATTGGGGCCTCCTTTTTGAAAGGTTAGCGAGAGAAAAGATGTTGTGAGAGGCGGGTAGGAAGGACAGGCACCAAAAGCGCACCGACCAAAGTGGCCAGACCGCGTTTTGGCGCATCGAAGAAACCGACAGGACTGCGACGCATACCTTCAAGGGCGAATACCAGCGGCAGCACCCGACCTTGACCCAAACGCAACGCACGGCGGCTGAGGTAGCGAAGAAAGATCGCCTCGGACCGTGTGCTGGGGGCGTAGCCAAACTGTGCTGCGGTCCGCAGGGCATCATCCCGACCGCGCTGCATCGCACGCAAATCAGCGGACAGACCATAGTGACTTGTGCGGTACCATGTCTGGCACCTGTCAATGCCAACAACATGCGCATCTGTGCCAACCAAACGGATCAGCCAGTCGAGATCTTCGTTATGCACAAAGGTTTCATCAAAGCCGCCCGTCCGAATAAAGGCGCTACGGCGCACTGCGATGTTTGACATGGTGCACACAGGGTTCTCGCCCAACAGCATTGGAATGCTGAGCGGAGCGGCAGGTACGGTCGAAAATGTGGAGGCCAACTCAGGATCATTCTGGAAAAAGGCGACCTTTCCAAAAGCGGCATCCACGTCAGGGTCTGCAAAGCAATCGGCAAGCTGGCGCAGCTTGTCAGGTCCCCAGATATCGTCAGCATCACAAAACGCGATGATTGAGCCGGTGGCGCAGTGCATTGCTCCGAAATTGCGCGCACAGCTGGGGCCTTTCCCCGTGTTGCGGCGGACGTGAATGCGCGGATCATTCGCGCTAGCCATCAGCAGCATCTGCATCGTCGCATCGGTCGATCCGTCATCCACGCAAATGACTTCCCAATCACCATATGTCTGGGCCTGTATGCTTTTCAGTGTCGCCTGGAGGGTTTCGACAGCGTTGTAGCAAGGAATGATGATTGAGAAGTCCGTCATGACTGCACCTGCGGGTTGAGAGAGAAAAGGACAGCGGAGAGTGTTTTGAAAGTGCCAAGCGTCATCAACCCACCAGTCATTACAAGGTAGCCAACAGCCATCGCATACAGCCCGTAAGGCTCAAGCAAGGCAGTGCTGGCAAGAACGGCAACCGCGAGTGCTGCGGTCATCCACAGTTCGATTTGCGGTGTGCCTTGAACGCGGAGCCACCCCGCAGCTGTCGCCCAAAGCGTTGTCGGGATGGCGACGAGGCACAGGATCGAGACAAGCGGTGCGACCTCTTCCCAGCCCTCACCAAGCAGGAGCGGCACATAGATCGGCGCGAACGCAGACTGCAAAATTACGACAGGCGCAATGAGTGCCAGCCCGACAAGGATGCTCTGACGCATCGCGGCGGCAGGATCGCTGGACTGGCTGAGATGCGGGAACAACACAGTGGAGAAGGCAGTGGCGAAAGCGTTGGAGAGGCTCAGACCAGCGTTGAATGCCATAAAGTAGAGGCCAAGCGCCTGTGGCCCCATCGTCATGCCGACGACGATCTTATCGCCCTGCAAACGCAGGACTTTGACAATCTCGATGCCCAGAACCGCCCAGCCGTAGTCAATGAAAGGGCGCAACGGTGCGGGTGCAACACTTGCCTTCGGTGTCCAGGGGTGTACGCGGCGCACAGCAAACAGCCATATCGGTGCAGAGAGAACGCGCGGCAGGATCAACGCAATTGCGGAGGGATAAAGCATGACCAGCAAGATCGAGAAGATGTTTGCACCCACGACCTGCGCCCCGCCGATTGCGGCTGTCTGGCGCAATTTGCCCGCCCGCATGGCCAGTGCGACCTGCACCAGACCTGCTGGCATGAAGAGATATTCAAAACCCATCAACAGGATCAGGAAGGCGAGCAGCTCGCTGCCGCCTGACAGGAACAATGCGCCCGCAACCAGTGCCTGAAACGCAAACAAGCCAAAGCACCAGACCCAGAAGATGCGGCGCGCTGTGGCGCAGGTCGCTTCCAGTGCTTCATCACTGGCGGCGATGATGCGCTGCCCGACGCCGTTTTCGGTGAGAGCCTTCAGAATGTCGCCCGCTGCCATTGCAGATGCCGCGATCCCGATCTGCGTCAGATCAAGCGTGCGGGCCACCGCGATCACCACCAGAAGGCGGGAGGCCTTGGCCGCGACTTCGGATGCGCCATAGGCGATCAGGTTCGTCGCAAGTGATCTGGTTGTATTCGTGAGTGGCATTCAAAGCGCTTTCGTTGATTTCCACTATTACCTATCCTAGCATGAAGCTGTTCGTCTCGGACGCCACAGGACAGGTCGCTTGCGCAAATGGAACCTACCCTATCCATCAGGATAGTCTCGGATTTCGTATGCCCAGTGGCGTGTTGTGGCGCTGGCGGGGTAGGTAGGCTCAACCTGATTTTGGAGACGTCATGTCACGCAACCTTACGATAAGTGGCCCGCTCGCAGCCTTGTTGATGACCAGTGCCTGCGCCGGGTATGATGTGCCCGACAACCTTGAGCCCGTAGCGCAGGGGGATGGCTATCAGGCGCAATACCGTGCCCCTGATGTGACCCGCGAAAACGCGGATCTTCTGAAATCCGAGCGCATCAATGCCGAGAAATGCCTGCCTTATGGCGGAGCGATCGGGAAAGGCACCAGCATTGCAGCCAGCGTGCTGCGGGGCGAGCGTTTGTCGCGCAATGACCTGCTGGATGTCCGCATTGCTGACGATGACACATTTAACGGCAGCTATGTCGTTTCGCGTGACGGCATGTTGAAATTGCCGTTCCTGCCCCCGATCCGCGCGCAAGGGCGCAGCACCGATCAGGTCGAGACGGATATCGCCAATGCGCTTCTCGCGGATGACTTTTATCAAGATACGCCCAGAATATCCGTGCGCGCGGCGGACTTTGCCTCTGTCTCGATCGGTGTTTCGGGTGCAGTGTTTGAGCCTCACGCCGTAGAGATTGGCGGCGTGCGCGGCGATACCGTGGACAGCTTGCGACAGGGCGCATCGGGTGCTTCCACCGAAGGGCGCAACTTGTCCGCAGCTTTGCGCGCGGCAGGTGGTGTGCGCCCTGATGCAGATATCTCTGCGGTTGAAGTGCGCCGCGCAGGCAAGACATACCGTTTGGACATGCGCGGCGTGTTCGAGGGTCAAAACACCGTCGACATCATGCTGCTGACGGGTGACGAGGTGCGTGTACCCAGTCGTCAGTGCTTTCAGGATGATCTGATGCGCCCCAGTCCGATCAGCCCTCCGGGTATCAGCCTGTTTCTGTCCAACCTCACTCAGCCTGCGCAAAACAATGCCGCATCCGCCGTGGGTCAAACGGTGCGACAGGTGCCCTACGGGTCGCGCTATATGCAGGCGGTGATCGATGCCAACTGTGTCGGCGGCGCGCGCACCACCAGTGCAAACCGCTCGGCGGTATTGTTCTCTCGCAACCCGATGACAGGCGTATCTGTGGTCATTGAGCGCGATATCGAGGACTTGCTACGCCGCGCGGATCGCGATGATTACGATCCCTATCTGCTGCCGGGCGATGCGATGGCGTGTTATGACAGCACGGTCACCAATATTGCAGAGATCGGGCGGGTCTTGGGTGTGGTCGCGTTCATTCCTTAGGAACAGCTTCGGCCAATGCTTTTTTGCTGCGTTTCCAGAGGTCGGGAAGCGTGGCAATGGCCGCGATCACTGCCCCGTCCTCTCCTGCTTTCGCAGAGCGTTCAATCGTAACCAGCGCATCCCGAAACGCGATTGCTCCGAACAGGGCAGCATTGCCAGCGATCTTATGCGTTTGTGCCGCAATGTCGTTACGATCAAGGCGTGTATCGCCGCGCAGCCAATCAATCAGGCTTTCGGCCTCTGAGCTAAATCGGGCCAATAGTTCTGGGTAGTTTTCGGCCCCTACCAAATCGTAGGTTTCAGCATGATGGCCGCGGTCAATCAGCACCGAAGTCTCTTTTGGTTTACTGATTGCCTTATTACCCAGCACTTTGTGAAGCTCGGATTTTCTCAGGGGTTTGGTCAGGACACCGTTCATGCCTTGGGCCAGAAAGTCATCTTGTTCCGAAGGCATCACATTGGCAGTCAAAGCAACGATGCGTGAGCTGCGGGAGGCGCCGTCGCCTTGTCTGATCAGGCGTGTGGCGCTTCGGCCATCAAGGACCGGCATGCTGATATCCATCAAGATCAGATCGAATTTTTCTGCGGCCGCCATATCGACACCTTGCTGGCCATCATGCGCCTCTTTGACATCATGACCCTCGGCTTGAAGCATCTCTCGGACAACGAAGCGGTTGATCTCGTTGTCCTCGACGACCAGCACACGCAGCGGACGTGCGACTGCGCGCCGTTCGATCAGGTCGTCCTGTTCTGACGGGGGCGCAGCGGTTTGAGCGGGAATAACAACGCGGAACGTGCTGCCGACGCCAACTTCGCTGGCGACAATGATTTCTCCGTCCAGCACGTTAACAAACCGCTTTGCAATGCTCAGTCCCAAACCGGTGCCGCCGACTTCGCGATCATAGGCCGTGTTGCCTGTTACAAAGTCATCAAAGATTCGCTCTTGCAAATCTTCAGGGATGCCTGCGCCAGTGTCTTCAATTTCAAAGGTAATCTCATCGCTGTGCCAGCTCACTGTGACAGAAACGCGGCCCCGCTTTGTGAACTTCACCGCATTGCCGACAAGGTTCATCAGTATATGCTGCAAACGGTTGCGGTCCGATGTGACCCAATGCTGCGCAGGCCCGTCCCAACCCCAATCCAATGTGGTTTCCTGAGTTGAGGCGATGCCGCTTTGGTTGTCTATGATGTCTTGCAGCAGCTCGGACAGGTTCATCGGCTCGAGGTTTGCACTCACTTTGCCGGAATCGTATCGCGTGATATCCAGAACGTCCGAAACATGGCTGAGCAAAAGCCGCCCTGATGTTTCCATATTGCGGGTGTATTTGTCTTGCTTGCCGCTGAGTGTGGTATCGCGCAGCAGACCGAGATTGCCGAGCAAGCCGTTCAGGGGCGTGCGGATTTCGTGGCTCATTGTCGCCAGAAACTCCGAACGGCTCTTCTCTCCTGCGATGGCCTTGTCGCGGGCATCGACCAGTTCGGCCTCATCCGCCTTGCGCTGGGTAATGTCGCGCAGGAAGGCGATAAAGATATCTCCTTCTTCCGTAAACGCGGTTTGGATGGCCAGTTCGACCGGAAAGATCGAGCCGTCGCTGCGTTTGGCTTCCAATTGTACGCGGCCTTTGCCAACCACGCGTTTCTCGCCGCCTTTGCGCATCCGCTCCATGCCTGCATCATGGCCCGCACGCATGTGGTCAGGCACAATAACCGATCCCAGCTCGCGCCCGATCACGTCTTGAGCACGGTGGCCGAATATCTCCTCGGCAGCGGGGCTGAATTCAATGATATGGCCTGCGTCGTCACTGATGATGACGCCATCAAGGGATGTGTTAATGACGGTGCTCATCCGTTCGCCCGTCTGACGGCGTGCCCGGTCTTGCCGCCGCATGTGATCATTCAGACGCACCAGATACACAACCGCCACACCAAGTGCTCCGATCAGCACGGCCAAGGCCAGCGCGAGCTTGATCATCGTCAACGCGACGTTTGTACGTTGATTATCTGCCTTTTGCGCGAATATCTTGAGACCTGAATTGGACAGTTTGCGCACTTCGGGGCGGATGTCCTGCACCAGAGATCCCAGCCGAGCCAGGTTGCTTGTCAATTCGACATCTGTGGCGTCGATGTAGGGGACTGTTGTCTCGAGCCAGGCCTGAATCTTCTCAAGTGTGGCTAGAAACTCTGCGTCAGCGCGCAACTCCGCGAAAACCTGCGCCTCGGAAATGGTGTTGACCCTGCTATAGAAGACATCAAACCGCCGCCGGATGCTGGTCAGGTCAGATCCGATTTTGATGCGGCCTGCAAATTCCTGAAATTCGACCTCGGACTGGGAAAGCGACCACTGCACGTTGTCGGAACTGGCCGAACTCAGCTCTTCAATCTCGTGGCTGACAGACCACGTGAGGAATGCGATGGCGCAAACAGCAATGAAACCGGTCAGAGCAAGGATTGTCTGACCGGTTTTCCGACGCAAATAGGGGGTGATAGCCACGGTATCTCCTGCTTTCGAGGGCCTCTCCCGAAGGGTTACTGGACCACTTCTATTCTGTCGAGTTGCCAGATGCTGCGCGAGTAAATGACTTCGGTGCGGTAATCAGCAGTGGCGTCATAGGGATAGACAACCCAAAGCGGTCCCTTGTCTCGCACTGACATCTCGGCCCCGTTCATCGTCATGGCAAGGATCGGGCCGTTTTCGACCGCATCGGCCAGCGGGATCTCGACGGTATAGTCGTTGATTGCAGTCGCCAGAAGCGTGCCGTCCTGCACGTCGATCTCCTGCGCCAAACGGGCCAGCGATACACCTTCAAAGACCTGCGGCCCTTCAGTCCAAATCGTTGTGGTTTCGATCGTTGTGGTGCCAAGCGCCTCGAGGGCGGCGCGATCAAAAGTCTGCGTCTGACCATCGTGTGTCAAAGTCAAAATGGTATCGGCAGCTTGTGCAGATGTGCCAAGGCCGATGACCAGACCTAGTGCTGCGCACAGTGATTGTAGACGGCTGAACATAAGGTAACTCCTAAAAAGACTTAGACACCTCATGCCATGAAGTCCCCAAAACTACATCGGGGTATCGGGATAGGAACCTATCCTTAAGGATAGGTTAGGCCGTTAAGCTACTAATTTAAATGATTTTTTGCGCGTCTTCATGAAGGCTGCGAAATCCACGCTCAAATCGCTCCGCGCCATCGCAAAGGCGGCAGTCGCCTGCACGAAGCCTTGAATGGATCCGCAATCAAAGCGTTCACCGTCAAACTGGTAGCCTGTTACACCCGCAGTTTGCACATCGGCGTTGATGGCATCGGTCAGCTGCAATTCGCCACCAGCGCCAGGGCCAAGAGCATCCAAGCGGTCGAAAATTGATGGCTCAAGAATGTACCGACCTACGATGGCTTGCGTTGACGGCGCCATCTCGGGCCGTGGCTTTTCGACCAGACCGCGGGCTTTTGCGATACGGCCCTTTTGTTGGCTGACGTCCAACACGCCGTAAGATGAAACATCCTCGCGGGGCACATCCATAGTGGCGACCATGTGACCGCCTTGGCTTTGATGCGCCTCGACCATCTGCGCGAGGGCACCAGCTTCATGCATTATCACGTCATCCGGCAGCAGAACGGCGAATGGTGCATCGCCCACCAAACGTTTCGCTTGCCGCACGGCATGACCCAGTCCCAGCGGCTGGGCCTGCCGCAGGATTGTGAGGGCGCCTTCAGCCATACGTGTCGGGGCAAGTGCTTCGAGCGCTTGCGTCTTACCCTTGGCTTTCAATTGCATCTCAAGCGCGGCTGCGGTGTCAAAGTAATCTTCCAGCGCTCCCTTGCCTGCAGCCGAGACAAAGATGAATTCTTCGATACCTGCTTTGCGGGCTTCGTCCACGGCGTATTGGATCAACGGGCGGTCCACCAGCGGCAGCATTTCTTTTGGAATTGATTTGGTGGCAGGCAGAAAACGAGTACCCATGCCAGCGACAGGGAAAACAGCGGTGCGAATATGCGTCATAGTTTTGGTTCCTTGAATATAATTGAGTTTAGTGTGCGCCACGGCCGCCTACGACCGCGCGGAATGTCAGGGCGATGAGGATCAGATCCAGAAAAACGGTGCGTTTTTTGGCGTAGGCCAGATCCATTTCGATCATTTCGTCGAAGCCTACGTTGGCCCGTCCCATGACCTGCCAGACACCCGTGATGCCGGGTTTGACGGCAAGGCGGCCAAGGGCGTGTTCTGGATAAGCATCAACTTCTGAGGGCAGGGCAGGGCGAGGACCGACAATAGACATGTTCCCCTGCAGCACGTTCAAAATCTGGGGAAGTTCATCAATTGAAGTGCGGCGGATAAAGCGTCCAACGCGGGTGATGCGTGGGTCAGTCTTTGATTTGAAACAAATACCCTCGCGGTCCGATTGTGCCAGCAGGTTTGAACGAAGGGCCTCGGCATCTGTAACCATCGAACGGAATTTGAATATGGTAAAGGGGCGTCCGTTTTTTCCTATACGCGTTTGGGTGAAGAGTGCAGATCCTTTGCCTTCACCTTCGCGTGCCAAACTTTCAAGTTTGATTGCCAAAGCGGTTAGGACGAGGATCGGTGACAGAACCACAAGTGCGGTTGCTGCGACGGTGACATCGAGGATGCGATTTGCAGCGGAGGCGGCTGTAACGTTGCTGGCGGCTTCCTTGGCTGCGCGTGCCAGAAAGGTAAAGTTGCCCTGCAAATAGCGTTTTGCCAAGCGGCGCGGCTCTTGCGCCAGTCGCCAGACCCACTCACATTTGGCTTTGCGAACCCACTCGGGTGCACGGACGACATTTCCCGCAAAGAAATCAAGTGCCGCGCCAACGCCCATCGTAAGCTGTGCATCGATATGGGGCGCATTCCGGTGCAGCCACAGTTCCTGCATTGGCACACCCAATGCGACCAGCAGAATGTTCGCGCCGCTTGCATTAATGTCTGCGATCACTTCGGCATCGTTTTGCGCCTGCGCGAAACCGTCCCGCGTTCCCGCGATTCGCAAATGGGGGATTTTGCGGATCAGATTCTTCGCAGCTTTCTGCGCCGTTCCGGGCGTGCCGCCGAACAGATAGACAGACTTGCCCAATTTTGCAGCCTCTTGCAGCAATGCGGGAATAAAGTCCGTTCCGTTCAGATTAGCGGTCAGTTCGAGACCCGTCATCTTGGCTGCCAGAGCAACGCCAATGCCGTCGGGCAGTAGGTAGTCGGCACTGTTGACAGCCGCTGCGTACTGGCGATCCTGCGACATAACATTAAAGCAATGCGCATTCATGAAGTTAACGCGCCGGCGGCCAGGAGCCAAAAGCGTGGTGACAGTTTCAGATGTAGTGGCGTCCACTACAGTCGTGCGCAGGCTTGGCAGATAAGTTTCGCGCAGTTCTTGTGCGGGTGTCAGCGGGCCGTCGAAGGTGGGAAGAAATGACATGGCAGCAGTCCTTTGTTGATCAGGTTTGTTGCCCTATTGATCAATCAAAATAACGACTTGGCGCAACCGAGCGGGTGGACAGGTTCGCGGCGCGGATGGTTAACCAATTAACCCTGATAGGGCCGCATCGACGCTCAACCGGAGTAGAACCTATCCCTTTGGATGTACGAACATCCCAATTTCCCCGTCGGTTCTGCCTTTGAACAAACACAATCGTAGGGTATGGCTAATTAACGTTTGAAGGACACGTTATGAGAGTTTTGATTGCTGACGACCACGACCTGCTGCGGGACACACTTGTGATGTTCCTCGAAGGGGAGGGCGCTATGGAAACTGCCAGTGCTGGTACGTTTCGCGAGGCCTGCACACTGATCGAAAATGACGGACCGTTTGATCTGGTCTTGCTTGACTATAATATGCCGGGGATGAACGGGCTTGAGGGGTTGCGTGCAGCGATCGCGTTGAAGGACGGGCAGCGGGTCGCCCTGATCTCGGGTGAGGCCACGCGCCAGATTGCCGAAGACGCGCTCGAAGCAGGAGCCGCCGGTTTTGTACCCAAATCACTGCCGGCCAAATCGCTGGTGAACGCGGTGAAGTTTATGGCGATGGGCGAGCAATACGCCCCCATTGATTTTATGACAGCCGTGGAAGAGGTGCCCACAAACGCGTTGGCCGAAAAACTGACGCCACGCGAATTACAGGTTCTCAAAGGGTTGACCGAGGGCAAGTCGAACAAAGAAATCGCCCGCGATCTTGATATTACCGAACCCACGGTCAAGCTGCACGTCAAAACGCTGTACCGCAAAGTCGGGGCGGCAAACCGGACCCAAGCGGCCCTTATCGCGCGTGAAGCAGGCCTGTTCTGATCTATCCCAAAGGATAGGTATATTGCCAAAAGTGCTGTCGCACTGGCCCTCTGCCCAAATGATTTATTCGGCACGCTCGGATAGATCATCGGTAAAGGAGCCACCAGATGATGACACTCGCCATACCCTTCGCCGCCAGACCACGCCCTGAAAAGGGCGGTGTCGTGCGCCGTGTTCTAATGGGCGGCAAGCTGAGCGACCTCAAGCGGTTGCCGCGCTATGCGGCCACGGCAATTCTGGGGGCGACGCTAATCTGGGCACCTATTCTGGGGTATCTCAAGACTGCACCGCTCAGCTATCGCTCCACCACATCCCTGATTATGCCCGGTTCTGGTGCCTCGGCCTCGATGAACGTTAATGGCATCGGTCAGGCGACCTCATATGCCAACTCGGCTTTTGCCAGCAACGCTGTCAGCCCGACCGAGACCTACAAGCGCTTGTTGGGCGCGGACCGTATCGTGGATGCCGCTGCCAACGCGTTGGGTATCAAACGATCCGAGTTGGGTCAGCCGCGCGTACGCTTGGTGGACCAAACCAGCCTAATCCATTTCGAGACAACAGGGCGAACGCCGGAAGACGCTCAAGCCCGTGGTGACGCTATTCTGGCAGCGTTTTTCAACGAACTGGACGCGTTGCGCACCGACGAGGTCGACACCCGTCAGGACAGCGGTCTGCAAGCCATCGCGGACTATCAAGCATCCGTCGCGGACACCCGCAGCCAGATCGAAGCGCTGCAAACCTCGACGGGCCTTTTATCCGCCGAGCAATACGACGTTCTGCTGGACCGCCATTTATTGCTGGACAAGAGCATCCTCGATCAACGCTCCATCCTGAGCGAACGCACGGCCGCCACCGCCGCATTGGAGGCAAAGCTCGGGCTCGATGCGACAGTTGCCGCCGCGACGCTCAAACTTTTTGCGAACGGGTCATACATCGCTGTTCTTGATGAGATTGGCCGAACCGAGGTGGCGCTCGCCGACGCCAGCGCACACTACGGTGCACGTCACCCGCGTGTACAGGCCGCGCAATCGGCGCGGAACCAATCCGTCTCCGTTGCCCTGTCACTGGCCAAGTCCATAACAGGGCTGGACGCCGAAGCGTTGAAGGGTTTCGACCTTGCACCTGACGGTGCGCGGGCAGAGTTGCTGGCTGAATTGGTCCGCATGCACGTCGAAGTTTCTGGTATGAAAGAGCAGTTGGCGACCCTTGAGGCGCAAAAGGCGGAAGGCCAAACGCAGCTGGACGCCTTCGCGCCCGTAGCTGCAAGAATGAAAGACCTCGAGCGTGACTTCTCGGTTGCCGAGGCGATCTTTGCCTCCGCCATCGCCCGCGCTCAATCCAGCAAATCCGACGTCTATGCGTCCTATCCGCTTGTGCAGGTTCTCGAGAATCCATCCTTGCCGCAAAAACCTTCCTCACCCAACCGCAAGCTGGCGCTTCTGGCGGGAATTGCAGCGACACTGATGTTGATGATCAGCCTTGCAATGGGCTGGATCAGAGTTGCGCTGATTTCACGTCTGCTGACGAAACCGGATGCAAAACAGTGATGGATCAGAACCCGATCGAGCGGCTTGTTTATCGCACCCTCGTCCTGACATGGCCGTTCTATGCGTTTGGCGCGCTCTATGTCGTTGGTCCCGTGCTGGCATGGATACTGGCAGGGCTTGTGGTGGTAATCATGTACCTTGGCCCCGCCGTCCGCCCCGACATGCGGACAACAGGAGCCATTCCACTTGTCATCTGGGGTTGGCTGATTGGCATGTTTGTGATGTTGATCGCCCTCTGGGTCGGGCATCTGGATTGGGGGCTTGGCACGGGCAAGACGATTAAGTCATCCATCGGATGGGCGAAAGGCTGGGCGCTGCTCGCGCTGTTTCCTCTGGCGGGTGCCGTGCTGCCCATCCGCCGCGAGACATTGATCCGTGGACAATGCGTCGTGGGTCTCTGGACCTTGATCCTTGCGCCAATACTATTGGCGGCCCCCTATATTGGCCTGCCCGAGCGTATTTTCACCTCTCCGCTCAAGGCCGTCGGCGGTCCTGGGCCTGAATATTTTTCTGTCTATTTTTTCACATGGGACCCATCGAGCTGGACTCCGCGTTGGCAGTTCTATGCGCCATGGTCGCCTTTCGCGGCTCTTCTTGGCGTCGTGATGGTGTTGTTCGCGCTGGAAGAGAAAAACATCAGATGGCGCAGCATCGGCATTGCGGCAGGTGTTGTGATGATCTTGGCGAGCAAGTCGCGCATGGGGTTGGTGGGGCTTGTTGCCTGTACTATCGCGCCCCGCCTCCTGCCTCTGATTTTGCGCGGATGGGCATGGCAGGTGCTGGCAGCATTCACAGCTTCGATGTCGGTGCTGGGTACAACCTTGGCCACGGCCGCAACCGATGCTGTCTCCGCCTTCAAGGGCGCACGCGCAGACAGCACCCGCGTGCGCGAAACCCTGCAACGGATCGCGACAGAGCGCTGGCAAACGGACGGTTATTGGTTTGGCCATGCGACCGTGCAACCGGGCAGCCACGCTGTGGAGTACATGCCCATCGGCAGCCACCACACATGGTACGGGTTGCTGTTTGTCAAAGGTATGGTCGGCTTTCTGGCACTGCTCGTTCCCTTCGTGTGGCAGATGGCTCTGGCGCTCAAAGATGCTGCAATCGGCCCCAGAGGGCGCTTGCCACTTGGGGTAATGATGACCTTCACCCTGTTGTCTTTTGGCGAAAACATCGAGATCGAAGCCTACCTTTTGTGGCCAGCCCTAATGGTGCTCGGCATCCACGCGCGGGAGCTTGATAGCGCTTCGGAACCTGCGCGGTGTTAATTGGCATCCGAGGAAACGGCAAAATGATCGCTTAAGGTAATTGGATCAAGGGCTTAGTTTCTCACCACGCAGGAATCTCAGGCGTGAATGAGTGACGTTACCTGATCCCGATAGGATTTTCCCTGCAGGCGTGATGGCTGTGATTTAATCGGGCTGGCGATAGTCTTTGGGCTAAGGTGCCAGCTCTTCTGGAACGACAGTTCTGTCATTGCAGGTTTGGAATACTTGGGCAGCATGTGACGGAGTCCTAGCGTCCCTTGATGCGGATCGAGAAGCTACGCTGCGCGCCACGGGGTGGGGCTGGGAAAGGGGCTGCTTTCTTGATGACGCGCAAGGCGGCCTGATCGAGCTTGGAGGACCCTGAACTGCGCGCAATAGACAGGCGCGCCAAGCCACCACTGGCAGAGACAGAGAAGGCAACCACCGCCGTGCCGCGGCTGTTCACGCGGGGCTTGGACACACGCGCAATGCGGCGCATGACCTGATTGGGATACTTGCTTGCGGCGGCGCCGTTGCCGCTTGCGCTGGCTGTTGATTTCTTTTTGCCTTTGCTCGCGGCGCCCGCTTTCTTGGTTCCTGCGGCCGTGCCCTTTTTGGCGCGTTGGGTAGATTTCCCAGCGGCCTGTTTCGTCGCCTTCTTGGCTTGTTTCGCTTTCGGCTTTGGCTTGGCGGCGGGTTTCGGGGCGGCTTTGGCGGCCAGAACGGGGTCGCGCTGTTTGGGGCGGCTCGACTGCTGTGGCGAAGCGCTGGCCTGAGGCGCAGCAGAGAGAGTTTGCAGGGCAGGCGCGGTTGCGGGGGTCGAAGGGATCAGAGCAGATGTTGTGGCGCGCAGCGGCGTTCCTGCGGCAGGCACGGTGCTCGACAGTGTCGGCGTGACAGGAGACGCTGGGACAACAGGTTTTTGCACAGATGACGCAGCTAACGGAGTTGTCGATTGCTTGGGCTCGAGCGCGGTAAGTGTACCGATCGACATATCGGCAAAGCTGGTGCCGAAAGCGGCTTCGACGGCTTCCCCGCCGCCATCCAATGTCACGGGCGGTGGGGCGCTGCGCAGGCTTGCCGCCCCCGCCACAACGACAGATGCGACAGCAACGCAGAGACATTTCACAAGGAGCGAGCTTTTGATCATTGCAGCGCCCGCTCGGTCACGAGGATGACGCGCTGGGCGCCTGCCGCACGCAGATCGCGCGTAAGGGCCACCAGATCGGCGGCGGGCAGGGCGCGATCGGGCACAAGGCGGATCACCTCGCGCTGCTCTTCGGGCAAACCTTCCAGATAGGCCGCCGCATTCGGTTGGTCGGCCCCGCGATAGACAAGCCTGCCATCGGGGTGGATCACCAAAGCATCGGGCGGTGCGCGCCCCTCCAGATCGGCAGTGCGCACCAGATCAAGCGAACGGTCAAGCGGTTGTGCCATTGTGCCTGCAACCATGAAAAACACCAGCATCAGGAACACGATATTGATCAAGGCAATCGTTGGTTCGCGTTGCGCGGTGTGGGGGGCAAGCTTACGCATCTGTCAAGACGCCAGAACGCTGACACGCAGCGCAGGCAAAGCGCGCAACGCCGCCAGAAGATCGGTGAGCCTTTGGGCATTCACTCCGTCGGCCAAACTGACCAGCAGCACAGTTCCATCGCTGGCCTCGGCAAGAGTGGATGAAGCGAGTGAGGCAAGATCGAGGGGAGCACCATTGAGGCGTACTGCATCTGTCCCAAGCTGTAGAAACAGCGGTGGCGTGTCCGAAGGCGCGGCAGCGCCCGATGCAGCGTTGGTCAACTCAATCTCGGCGAATTTGGAAAAGGTCGAGGTCAGCATGAAGAACAGCAGCAGCAGAAAGATAACATCAATCAATGATGTCATCGCAAGGCGGCGACGTCTACTGCGCGGCTTAGCCACTGGGCTGCTCCACTGCGCTGGGTGCGATGATTGTCAGAATTGCTTTGTCGGCCAGCACCCGTTCCGCCTCCATTCGCCCTTCAAGCCAGCTCAGCGCGAGCGCGGTTGGCATCGCGACGACAAGCCCCACAGCGGTGGTGAGCAGCGCGACCCAGATACCGCCCGCAAGGATCGAAGGATCAACCTGCGCGCCCGCTTCCTGCAACGCTTGGAACGCGGCGATCATCCCGAGGACCGTCCCGAAAAGCCCCAGAAGCGGTGCCAGCTGTGCAACGGAATCGAGCATCCGAAATCCGCGCTCCAGCTTGGAAAACAGTGTTTCTGCCTCTGCCTGAAGGCGCGGCGTCGCGTGATTAGTACTGTCCATTGCCATCGCCACCACGGGAGCGAGGTAGCTGGTCGAACGGGCGAGTTGTGTGCGGGCATCCGCCTGAGCGCCTGCGTCCCATGCCGCAATCGCCTGTGTCAGCGCCTTGTGCCGACCAACGCCTGCACGGGCAAACTGCCATATCTTATAAAGCACTACGGAAAGGGTCAGCACAGCCACGACCATCAGGATCACGACCACAGGGCCGCCAGTTTCCGCGATCTGGCGCAGCGGGGTGAGCACGGACTCCATCAGCCGATTACCTCGATGGTGGTGCGGGTGCTTACGGTGAAGTCTTTGGTGCAAGCCGCCTCTGGCAATCCCGCGCCTGTACAAACGCTTGCGCCATTGATCAAAACACGGCCCAAGCCCTCGCAGGTGACTTGGGGAATGCCGAACTGGCGCACCCTTGGCAGGGCTGGGGGCAATGTCCCGAAATCGAACAGAGTGATCACACTGACCTGACCCGCGCTGTCAAACAGGACCGTCTCATAGACCGCCTGATTAATGCTTTGCGCATGTCCGTTTGTGATCAGGAACGTCAGCTGGCAGCTATTATCGACGGTCTGCGCAGTGTTGAGTTCAAGCGATATGCGCTGGCCTGCATCGGTTTCCTGAGCCTGAGCGGTCGCGCCGAAGACGAGCAGCGCACAGATGGAGGCAAAAGGGGCACGGATCATGGTCTATCCAATCTAATCATGGTCAGGCCAGCAGGACGCCTGCACCCGATGGGATAGCAAAACGCGGAAATTTTGAAAGCCCTAGTTTTCGAAACCCGATGCGCCTGCGCAAATCCACTGTTCGGGCAGGGCGAATCCCCCTTTCAAAGAATCAAAACATGGAATAGGGATCGGACAGCTTTGGTCTGTACGGTTCGCCGTGTGGATAATAGGGAACGCGGTGAGATGCTGCCAATTGGCACTCAATTCCGCGACTGCCCCCGCAACTGTGAGCGGCGAGCGTTGTTGGCATATACCACTGATGCAGATGTGCATTGGGAAGGTCCGACAGTGCTTTGACCCGCAAGTCAGGAGACCTGCCAAAGTGTTCACCCTGTTCGGGCGCGTGGGGCGTCAGGGCTGCGGATCTTCCGCTTGTGGTGTTTTCACCGTCTGCGGGGGGCTACCCCTCGAATGACTTCAACCGTCTAGCGGCCCCAAAGCGGGCCGAAACTTGGGGATACTTATGATCCGCTCTACTCTCATGGCCTCTGTGGCTCTTTCGCCGCTTCTGCTGACACCTGCTGTCGCACAGCAATCCTTTGATCTGGGGACCATCGCGCTCTCCTCCAGCCTCTCACCCGTCGAATTGGGCCGCACGGGCACCACCGTTGAGGTGCTCGAGGGCCAAGAGGCAGGCGGCAACGACACGTCAGTGATCAAACGCCTTGACCGCCTGCCGGGCGTGAACTCCACCTCGAACGGTGGCTTGGGCACCTCGGGCAACATTCAGGTGCGTGGCCTGCCGTCCCGCTATGTTGGCGTGCGCGTCAACGGCATCGATGTGAGCAACCCGTCCAGCACCCAAGCGCAGTTCAACTTTGGCGGCCTGGCACCTTCGGGGATCGAGCGGATCGAAGTGCTCAAAGGTTCACAATCCGCGCTCTACGGCTCTGAAGCGATTGCGGGTGTGGTCAATATCACCACTTTCACACCCGAAGAAATGGGTTTTTCAGGCACCGTACAGGCTGAGGGCGGCTCGTTTGATACGTACTCTGGCTCCTTCAGCGCAGGCTACCGCGCCGAGCGGGGCTTTGTTGCGTTCTCCTATGGCCGGATCGAGACAAACGGCTTTTCCGCGCAATCGTTCAATGACGAAGATGACGGTTTCGAGCAGACGACGGTTGACGTAGCGGCCGAGTATGATGCGACAGACACGCTGACCTTCGGTGCCGCATTGCGCTACCGCGATGGCGAAGTCGAGATCGACCGCAGCGCGTTCAGCGATGACGCCACGGGCGAGAACTATTTTACCGAGCGCGGCGCGCGTGTCTTTGCCCGTCTCGAGACAGGCGCGTTTGTGCACACGCTGAGCTATTCCGCCTTCCAGATCGACCGCGAAGACCCCGCTGGTTTTACGCGCCTGTTCGAGGGAGAGCGGCAGAACCTGAGCTATCAGGCGACGGGCGAACTGGGCGCGCGGGTTACACTGAACTTCGGTGCCGACTGGACCGAGGAACGTTTCATGCTCGACACGGTATCAGGCGATGAAGAGAACACCTCCCTCACCGCCGAGCTGCTCTATGCTGCGACAGACACTGTCGATGTGTCGGCCGCGTTGCGCTATGACGACAACTCCACCTTTGGCGGTGAGATGACAGGCCGCTGGGCCGTTGTCTGGCGCGCTCAGGAAGAGCTGACGTTCCGTGGTGTGATCGGCACAGGCTTCCGCGCGCCATCGCTCTATGAGCGGTTCAGCCCGTATGGGGATGCAAACCTGCAGCCTGAAGAAAGCCTGAGCTTCGAGCTCGGTGTCGAGAAGACCTATGGCGAGCGCGGTTTTGTCAAAGCCACGCTATTCCGCACCGAAGTCGACAATCTGATCCAGTTCGATGGTGCTTCCACGGCATGCGCCTCGGGCTTTGGTTGCTACAATCAGGTTGCGGGAGAAACGGTATCGGAAGGTATCGAGCTATCGGGTGAATACGTGCTGCGCGATGGCATGAGCCTTTATGGCGCTTACACCTATACGGATGCACGCAACGGCGACACGCGGCTCACGCGGACGCCGCGCCACGATGTGGTCGTCGGTCTGAACAGTGACTTCACCGACAAGCTCAGCGGTTATGTCGATGTGCGTCACGTGGCCGATATTGTCCCGAGCGCGTTTGCCCCTGCAAACAACCTTGTGGGCGATTACACATTGGTCGGTGCAGGCGTCTCCTATGACGTGAGCGATACGGCCGAGGTCTATCTGCGCGTCGAGAACCTGTTTGACGAGGACTACGAGACAGCGGGCGGCTTCAATCAGGCCGGTCGCAGTGTCTTCCTTGGTGTTCGTGCGGACTTTTAAGTCCCTGAAACGCGTGATCGCGGGGGCTTTTCTGGCCTCCGCGATTGCTGCGCCTTGTTTCGCGCAGATGCCTGCACGGGTTGTCTCGATGAACTTGTGCACGGATCAATTGGCGATAATGCTTGCCGCCGAAGGGCAGCTTGTATCCGTCAGCCGCATCGCCCTTGATCCCCATGTCTCTGCCATGGCCACCGAGGCGGCAGCCTATCCCATTAACGCGGGTCGCGCGGAAGAGGTGCATGTGTTGCGCCCCGATGTTGTTCTCGCAGGTAAATATTCTTCGCGGGAAACGGTGGCGTTGCTGCGCCGCTTGGGCATCGAGGTGGTGCAATTCGATATTGTAAAGTCGCTGGATGATGTCGCAGCGACGATGATGCAGATGGGCGTGGCGCTGGGTCGTGAGGCACGCGCCGCCGAGATGGCCGCAGCGTTTGAGGCCGACCTTGCCGCATTGCGTGCCGATCTGGCGGGTCAGACGGTAGAGGACATGCCACGCGCCGCCCTCTATTACGCAAATGGGTATACCTCTGGCGACAGCTCGCTGGCGGGTGAAATTCTTGCCGCAGCAGGGCTGCGCAATGCACCCGCCGAGGCGGGGTATGCGTGGGGAAAGCTACCACTGGAAATGCTGGCGATGATCGCGCCCGATGTGATGATTACCGCGCGTCGCTATCCCGGCGGAAGCCGTGCGGAGGCGATTATGGACCATCCTGTAATCGGATCTTTGCGTGGGGCAAGCACGGCCGCCGCGTTGACGGATCACGATTGGGTCTGTGGCACACCTTTTGTGCTGCGCGCCATCGGTGATATGATCGAGGCCCGCAGCGCAGCCGAGGGCGATGGATGAGCCGCCTGATGATGTGCCTCATTGCGGTGCTATTTGCACTGGTCACCGCGTCCTTCCTGATTGGGCCTGCCGCACTTGGCGTGGGCGAAAGCGTTGCTGCGCTTGTAAACGGCGGCGACACGCCGGCAGCGATGGTGATGCGCGAAATCCGTCTGCCGCGCGTACTACTGGCGCTTATGATCGGTGCGAGCCTCGGCTTGGCAGGGGCGGCGATGCAGGGCTATTTGCGCAACCCGTTGGCCGATCCGGGGCTGATCGGTGTTTCGGGGTCTGCCGCCCTTGGTGCGGTGCTGTCGATCCAGATTGGCATCGCGGGGAGCGTTGCTTTTGCATTGCCTGCCTTTGCACTGGGCGGCGCGTTGATTGGCGTGTTTGCTGTGCTGCTGCTGGCGGGACCACGCGGCTCCTCGCTGACTTTGATCCTTGCGGGGATTGCGATTTCTGCGCTCGCAGGAGCGCTCACTTCGCTTGTGCTTAACCTGTCGCCCAATCCATTCGCTGCGAACGAGATCGTGTTCTGGATGATGGGTTCACTCGCTGACCGTTCCATGGTGCATGTGGCCATCGCGCTGCCGCTGATTGCGGTGGGCGCTGTAATGCTTCTGAGCCTCAAGCGGGGTCTGGACGCGCTGACTTTGGGTGAGGATGCGGCGGCGGCGATGGGGATCAATCTGCACCGTCTGCGCCTGACATTGATCTTTGGCACGGCGGCCGTCGTCGGCGCGTCAACTGCTGTCGCAGGTGCCATCGGTTTCGTGGGCCTTGTGGTGCCACATATTCTGCGCCCCTTTGTCGGCGCACGTCCCGGCGCGCTGCTCTGGGCCTCTGCGCTGGGCGGCGCAATCATGCTGCTGGCTGCCGATATCGCAGTGCGCATGATCTTGCCAGAGCGTGATCTCAAGCTTGGGGTGCTCACCGCGATTGTCGGTGCGCCCCTGTTTCTGCACCTCATTTACCGCACGCGGCGGGAGGGGTTATGAGCCTTCTCCAAGTGCGAGACCTCGGCGTGTCATTGCGCACGCGCAAAGTGTTGAACGACATCTCCTTCAATGTGGCGGCGGGAGAGATGATCGGCCTTATCGGGCCCAACGGCGCGGGCAAGACCACACTGATGCGCGCCATTCTGGGGCTCGTACCGTTTCGGGGCGTCTCGTCGCTCGCTCAAGTGCCGCCAGCACAGCGCGGCAAACACGCCGCATGGATGCCCCAAGCTCGCGAGATTGCGTGGCCCGTCGATGTGCGTACGCTGGTCGCATTGGGCCGCATTCCGCATCAGGGCACAGGCGCGCAAATCGCACCCGAAGATACCGCCGCCGTTGAACGCGCGCTCGATCATATGGGGCTGGCAGATTTCGCCGACCGTACTGCCACGCGCCTGTCGGGAGGAGAGCAGGCGCGTGTTCTCATTGCCCGTGCGCTGGCGCAGGAGACGCCACTGTTGATGGCCGATGAACCTGTTGCGGGCCTTGATCCGCACCACCAGATATCAACGATGCGCTGTTTTGCCGATCTGGCACAGGCAGGGACATCGGTGATTGTCTCGCTGCATGATCTGGGGCTGGCTGCACGCCATTGCACGCGCCTGTTGGTGGTCCATGAGGGCGAGCTGGTCGCGGATGGCGTACCACAGGAGGTGCTCACGCCTGAGTTGTTACGTGATGTGTTCGGGATTTCTGCTTGGGCGCGCATGACCGAAGACGGCTTTGTCCTGCAACCGCTGAGCGCGCTATGAGCGGGTGCGTCACGCTGGAGCGTCCATGGCTGACCTTCGATCTGGGCACTCAGATGCAAGTGCTGAGCTGGGCCATCAACCGTCCTGGATTCGTGGAGGCCAACCGCATTCTTTGGCGTGAAGTGCGCAATGCAGACCTGCCGCAGGATATGGATGTGCACGGCTGGCTGGCCGAAACGCTGAGGGCGCGAGGCGACAGTGATGCCGTCTGTTTCCTTACGTCCCGCGATGTGGGGTTCTTTACCCAAGCCAGCGCCGAGGTTGGCGCTGCCGCGGCGCAGTGCGTGGCCACCGTAGGTCTGTCCAACGCCGAGCGGGTCGGCCACCGCGTGGATCGCAGTAATTTTGATTGGGGGACGATCAATATTGCCGTTGCTCTGCAATCAGGGCTGAGCCAGACAGGGCTGATCGAGGCGCTCACAATTGCCGCGCAAGCACGCACCGCTGCAATCCTCGAGCTGGGCTTGGCCCTGTCCACGGGGATTGCGACAGGTACAGGCACCGATTGTATCGCGATTGCCGCGCCGCAAACCACTTCCGATTACGCAGGGCTCCACACCGAGATTGGCGAGGCGATCGGCCGCGCTGTTTATGACGCGACACTTGAGGGGGGCCGCGACTGGATGCGCGATATGAAAGGTTGATGCGTGCGGCTTGCAAAGAGGACAAAGGCTTGCCACTCTGAGTTGACCTGATCGGAGGACTCCCACATGACCTTGCGCCCGCTTGACCTTGATCCGACACATTGCCTGATCGGGGGCACATGGGCCCCGACGGACGCTGGCGAAACGCTGCCACTGATTGATCCCTCTGACGGGGCCACGCTTTGTGAGATTGCGCGGGGCAAATCCACCGATATCGACCGCGCTGTGATCGCTGCGCGCGCAGCTTTTGACGGACCGTGGGGCCGTAGTACGGCAGTCGAGCGGGGCCGCATCTTATCGAAAATCGGCGCACTGGTGCTGGAGAATACCGAAGCGCTGGCCGAGTTGGAGGCACGCGACGTGGGCAAGCCCTTGTCCCAAGCGCGCGCCGATGTCATCGCTCTTGCCCGCTACATGGAGTTCTACGCTGGCGCGGTGGACAAGCTACACGGACAAACGATCCCCTATCTCGACGGCTACACCGTCTATACCCTGCGCGAGGCGCATGGTGTGACGGGCCACATCATCCCGTGGAACTATCCGATGCAGATCATAGGCCGTTCGGTTGGGGCTGCGCTGGCGACAGGCAATGCCGCTGTCCTGAAACCAGCCGAGGAGGCCTGCCTGACCGCGCTGGCCTTTGGTGAATTGGCGCGCCGTGCGGGTCTGCCAGACGGGGCGCTGAATGTCGTGCCAGGTTTGGGGGCAGAGGCGGGGGCGGCGCTAACAGGTCACGCAGGCGTCAACCATATCTCGTTCACAGGTTCGGTGGCCACGGGCCGCGCGGTTCAGCAGGCAGCAGGGGCAAATGTGATCCCCGTCACGCTGGAGCTGGGGGGCAAGTCTCCTCAATTGGTTTTTGATGATGCCGATATCGACGCGGCACTGCCGTTTCTGGTGAACGCAGGTATCCAGAACGCGGGTCAGACTTGCTCTGCCTCTTCGCGCATTCTGGTGCAGCGTGGCGTCTATGCTGAAGTCGTGAGCAAAATGGCTGAACGCTATGCCGCTCTCTGTGCTGGGCCAGCCATGTCTGATCTTTCCGTGGGGCCGCTGGTCTCGATGCGCCAAAAGCAAATCGTCGATGGGTTCTTGGCCAAGGGCGCAGACCTTACGATGATCGCCCAAGGCCACATAGCGGAGGATGCACCTGCGGGGGGCGCTTATGTTGCCCCCACACTGTTCGAAGGTGTGCCAGCCGATCATGTATTAGCACAGGACGAGGTTTTCGGCCCCGTGCAAGTGCTCATTCCCTTCGAGGATGAGGCAGAGGCTTTGGCAATCGCTAATGGTACGGCCTACGGGCTTGTCGCTTCAGTCTGGTCGCGTGACGGCGCGCGGCAAATGCGGTTGGCGCGTGCCTTGCGTGCAGGGCAGGTGTTTGTGAACAATTACGGTGCAGGCGGCGGGGTAGAGCTTCCTTTCGGCGGATCGGGCCTGTCGGGTCACGGTCGCGAGAAAGGGTTTGAAGCGCTTTATGGCTTCACCACGCTGAAAACAGTGGCGGCGTACCACGGGTAAGCTAGACTTGAGGTAACGGAAAAGGGAGGCATGCGATGCGGTTGGAAGGCAAGACGGCGATTGTTACGGGGGGTGCGTCAGGCTTTGGCGCAGGGATCGTGCGCAAATTCGTAAATGAAGGCGCGCAGGTGATGATCGCGGATATAAACACGGACATGGCCGAGGAGCTGCGTCAGGAAATGGGCGCGCATGCAGTTGTATGTACTGTGAATGTTGCCGATGGTGCCAGTGTGGCCGCGATGACCGCGCAAGCCAACGACGTTTGGGGCCACATCGATATCTTGGTCAACAATGCAGGCATCACCCATTTGCCCGCCCCGATGGAAACGATTGCCGATGATGAATTCGACCGTGTCTTTGCTGTGAATTGTAAGTCTGTCTATCTCACGGCGCGCAATATTGTACCGCTGATGAAAGCGCGGAGCGCTGGCAATATCCTCAACGTAGCTTCCACCGCAGGCGTGTCGCCGCGCCCCAACCTCAATTGGTACAACGCCACCAAAGGCTGGATGAACAATGCGACCAAAGGAATGGCCGTCGAGCTGGCGCCGTCTGGCATTCGCGTCAATGCGCTCAACCCCGTCGCTGGCGAGACACCGTTGCTGGCGTCCTTTATGGGCGAGGACACGCCAGAGATGCGCGCTAAATTCTTGTCCACCATCCCGCTGGGGCGCTTTTCCACGCCAGAGGATATGGGCAATGCGGCATGCTATCTGTGCTCGGACGAGGCATCGATGATCACAGGGGTTTGTATGGAAGTCGACGGCGGACGCTGTATCTGATCAAAAACCTAAACTTTTTGAAGGTGGGCATCTTGGTATCCGTTCGCACCTTTCTTAAATAGCGCATAGACTATTTCACAAATTCGTCATGATTCCATATCGGGGCGAGCCGACAGGCCCAGCAGGGAAACATCTGCGGGCCCCAACAGTATGGAGCACATGTGTCCCTTCTTTTGATTGTTGCCTTGCCATTTCTGGGTGCCCTTCTGCCCGGTTTGATGAACCAAGCGGGGCGTGCCGCCTGTGCTGGTGTTACATTTACTGTCACATTGCTGGCCTTCATCGGCCTGCTGACAAACCTGCCTGCGGTTATCGCGGGGGAATTGGTGACCTTCCGTGTGGATTGGATTCCCTCGCTGGGGATCAATTTCACGCTGATGCTGGACGCGCTGGGCTTTTTCTTTGCTCTGCTGATCCTCGGCATCGGAATGCTGATCATTGCCTATGCGCGCCACTACCTCGCCCGCGAGGACAACATGGGGGAATTCTTTACCTACCTGCTGCTGTTCCAAGGGGCGATGGTCGGTATTGTGATGTCCGACAACATCCTGCTTTTGCTGGTGTTCTGGGAGCTGACATCGCTCTCGTCCTTCCTGCTCATCGGCTATTGGAAGCATCTGCCTGAAGGTCGCCAAGGGGCCCGCATGGCCCTCACGGTGACGGGGATGGGTGGCCTTGCCATGATTGGCGGCATGATGATCCTTGGCCAGATTGCAGGAAGCTATGATCTGAGCGTCATTTTGCAAAATCGCGAGCTTATTCAGGAAAGCCCGCTTTATCTGCCGGCACTGATCCTGATCCTGCTCGGTTGTTTCACCAAGTCTGCACAGTTCCCGTTCCACTTCTGGCTGCCGCACGCGATGGCCGCACCTACGCCTGTGTCTGCCTACCTGCACTCCGCTACGATGGTTAAGGCGGGTATTTTCCTGATGGCGCGTATGTGGCCTGTGCTGGCTGGCACGCCCGAGTGGTTCTATATCGTCACAACTGCGGGCCTGATCACAATGGTGCTTGGCGCATCCATCGCGTTCTTCAAGCATGACCTGAAGGCGCTCTTGGCCTTCTCCACCGTGAGCCACCTTGGCCTGATCACCATGCTGCTGGGCACCGGCACAGCCTTTGGCGCTTTCGTCGCAGTGTTCCATATTCTCAACCACGCCACCTTCAAGGCGGCGCTCTTTATGTCCGCTGGCATCGTAGACCACGAGACGAAGACGCGCGATATTCGCATCCTTGGCGGGCTCCGCCACCTCATGCCAATCACCTTCGTCATTGCCACGCTAGGCGCGCTGTCGATGGCGGGTATCCCCCTGCTGAATGGTTTCCTGAGCAAGGAAATGATGCTCAAGGAAATGGAAAAGACCTATCTCTTTGGTCCCGAGTGGTTGGTGCCCGTGTTGGTCACTTTCGGCTCGCTCATGTCTGCGGCCTATTGCTTCCGCCTGATCGGCCATACCTTCCTCGGCCCCAAGCGTGACGCGGCCAGCTATCCGGCCAAGCCGCATGATCCGGGTCCGGGCCTGTGGCTGCCCCCTGCGATTCTTGTGACGCTTGTGGTGGGCATTGGCGTGGCACCTTTCCTCGTGCAACCCTTTGTCGAGCTGGTGACCGCGTCCCTGTTGGGAACTGCTGGGCAGGTGCCTGATTATAAGATCGCAATCTGGCATGGTGTGAACGTCCCGCTGATCATGTCCATCATCGCCGTTGGTGGCGGTCTGATCGTGCTGGCGCTGTTCAATCCGCTACTGCGCGCATGGAATGCAACCCCGCGGCCTGAGGCCAAGGTAATATTCGAGGGTTTGATCGAAGCTATCGTGCGCCTTGCAAAAGCACTCACCCTGCCGCTGCACAACGGAGCCTTCTCGCGCTATGGTGCGGTAATGGCGGTGACCGTGATTGTGGCGGGCTACTATGCGTGGATTTCAGGCACGGTGGGTGCGCAGACCCGTGAATTGCAACCTGCTGGTATGATTGAGGTCGCGGGCTGGATCATGCTCGTTGCGGCGACCCTTGGCATGGTCTTCTTGCACCGCAACCGTTTGCTGTCGCTGGTGCTGATCGGGATCGTGGGACTGATGGTCTCGGTCGGATTTGTGTTCTTTTCCGCGCCGGATCTGGCAATGACACAGATCACAGTTGAGGTGGTGACGATCATTCTGCTGCTGCTCGCGCTCAATTTCCTGCCCAATGAGACACCTGTTGAAAGCACGGTTCTGCGCCGCGTGCGCGATGTCACCATTGCGGTGGCAGGCGGGCTGGCGACAATGGCGATGAGCTATCACTACATGCTGCGCGAGGCTGTCGTATCGCCTATCTCTGAATTCCACCTCGCCAACAGCTATAAGGGCGGCGGCGGGACCAATGTGGTCAACGTGATCTTGGTAGATTTCCGTGCCTTTGACACCTACGGGGAGATCATTGTGCTCGGTATCGCGGCGGTGCTGATTTATGCTCTGACAGAGACATTGTTGGGCGGCCCTGTGCGTGCGCGCCTACTTAATCGCACGCCGGACAAGCCGCTGGCGGGGGATATGCATCCCACGATGATGGTCGTGCTGACCCGTGTGTTGATGCCTGTCGTCATGGTTGTGGGTTTCTATATCTTCTTGCGCGGCCACAATGAGCCTGGCGGCGGGTTTATCGCAGGTCTGATCGTCTCCATTGGTTTGGTGATGCAATATATGGCCAGCGGCTACAGCTGGGCCACCGCGCGCCAGCGGTATCCCCATCACGGTGTGATTGGCGCAGGGGTTCTGATCGCGGGCCTGACGGGCATTGGCTCATGGTTCGTGGGCAAGCCTTTCCTGACCACTGATTTCACCTACGTGCGCATCCCGCCGTTTGAAAAGTTCGAGCTGGCAACTGCGGCGCTGTTTGATCTGGGCGTCTTTCTTGCCGTTGTCGGTGCGGTAATGCTCTCGCTCGACGGCTTCTCGCGCCTCGCACGGCGCGCCCACATAAAGGACAGTGACTACGCCATGGATATCAACCCTGCGCGATCCGAGAATGAAGCGCTAAAGGGCGGGGGAGCATAAAATGGAATTTCTGGTTGCTTCTGCCATTGGTGTTATGACGGCTGGTGGTCTTTATATGGTCATGCGTCTGCGAACGTTTCCCGTGATCCTCGGGGTTTCATTGCTGACCTACGCAGTGAATGTCTTTCTGTTTGCTTCGGGTCGTTTGACCACGGCTGCGCCTCCGATCCTGTCGGACGCAACGGTTTACACAGATCCGTTGCCACAGGCTTTGGTCCTCACGGCAATTGTGATCTCCTTCGGTATGACGGCTGTCGTAGTGATGATCGCACTCGGTGCCTTCCTCGGTACCGATGACGATCACATAGACGACGAGCATGCGGAAAAAGCGCAGGCTGAGCGCGGGGAGGACGCGACATGATGCATTGGCTCATTCTGCCCATTATTCTGCCCGCCTTTATCGCGCCCTTCATCATTCTTGCGGCGCGCTATCACATGGGTATCCAGCGTGTCGTCTCGGTAGGGGGTACACTTGGCATGATCGCCGTGGCGATCGGTCTGGTACTGGAGACATCAGACGGTACGGTCATGCTCTATCAGGCGGGCGATTGGGCAGCACCCTTTGGCATCGTGCTGGTCGGTGACCGACTGAGCACGATGATGGTGCTGTTGATGGCATTGCTGGCGCTTTGTGTGCTGCTCTATTCCATAGGCTCAAAATGGGACGAGCGGGGGCGCCACTTCCATGTTCTGTTCCAGTTCCAGCTTATGGGTATCGCTGGTGCATTCCTGACGGGTGACTTGTTCAACCTGTTCGTATTCTTCGAAATCCTGCTCATCGCCAGCTATGGCTTGATGATCCACGCTGGCGGTAACGCAAGGCTGCGCGCAGGTGTGCAATATGTGCTTTTCAACCTTCTAGGCTCTACCCTGTTCCTGTTTGCCCTTGGCGCGCTCTATGCCGAGACGGGGTCACTCAATATGGCCGACGTGGCCCAGCGGGTCCTGTCGGTGAGTGCGGATGAGACGGTGGGCATTCGTGTCGCCGCAGTGCTGCTGCTGTTGGTCTTTGCCATCAAGGCCGCGATTGTGCCGTTGCACTTCTGGTTGCCAAGCTCGTATGCAGAGGCCCCCGCGCCCGTTGCGGCACTCTTTGCGATCATGACCAAAGTCGGGGCCTATGCGATCATCCGTGTCTACACGATGATCTTCCCTGTCGATCTCGAGGTGACATCGGGCTTGCATGACACCTACTTGCTGCCAGTCGCCCTCCTGTCGCTCGCCGTCGGTGCCGTTGGCGTTCTTGCTGCGAAAAAGCTGGACCGTTTGGTGGCCTTTGCGGTGATAAGCTCGATGGGGATGGTTATGGTTGGCGTGGCGCTCTTTACCGAGGAAAGCATCGCTTCGGCGCTCTATTACATCGTGCACTCTACGCTCGCCGCTGGGGCATTGTTCCTGATTGTTGATCTTGTTCGCCAAAGCCGCGGAGACTTGGGATTGCGCGTCCATGCACCCGTTGCAGGGGCCGCGCTGATTGCGGGTCTGTTCATGGTTGCTGCAATTGCGATGACGGGCTTGCCGCCGCTCTCGGGGTTCATTGGCAAGCTGATGATCCTCAACGCGGCATTTGATGAGGGGCCGAACACATGGGTGTGGGCGCTGGTGCTGGGCTGTAGCCTGATCAGCATTGTGGGCTTTGCACGCGCAGGCTCCATCCTGTTCTGGAAAGCGCAGGCCGAGGATGCACCAGCAGCGGACCACGAGCGCAACGCGCCAGCGGCCCTGTCTTATGTGGCCGTTGGGGGGCTGCTCACCATGCTGGTGCTACACACGGCCTTTGCAGGCCGCATGTACGACTATACCACCGCCACAGCCGCACAGCTGTTCGCGCCTGATGACTACATCAGTACCGTGCTCGAAACGCCGGGCAAGCTGAGCGACAACTGGAACGCCAAAAAAGAGAAGGATCAGTGAGATGATGCGTTTATTTCAATGGCTCTTCCCGCATCCTGTCCTAACGCTGCTGCTGGCAGTGGTCTGGATCATTCTGCAAAATGGCTTCTCTGCAGGCATGGCGGTCTTCGCTCTTATCCTCGGCACGATCATTGTCCGCATCACGGCAGCCTTTTGGCCCGAGAGGCCAGGCGGGTTTCGTGTGGGCAAGATGATCTCCTATGCGCTTTTGGTAATATGGGATATTCTTGTGGCCAACGTGCAGGTGGCGTGGATTGTTCTCAGTGTCCCCAACGTCAAGCTCAAGCCCGCATGGATTTCCATCCCGCTGGAGTTGCGCACGCCCGAAGCAATCACTTTGCTGGCAGGAACAATCACCCTGACACCGGGCACGGTATCAGCCGACCTGTCGCAAAGTGGTCACTACCTGCTGGTGCATGTCTTGCACACCGATGATCCAGACGCAGAGCGCGACCTGATCAAAACCCGATATGAAGCCCGCCTGAAGGAGATTTTCGTATGACCCTTGCGACTGATCTGATGAATTACGCGCTGGTACTGGCGTTTGTAGTGGTCGGCCTTTGCCAGCTGATGGCGATGGTGCGTGTCGTCATCGGGCCCGGTACGGCAGACCGTATTCTGGCGCTTGATACGATGGTCATCAATGCCATCGGCCTGATCGTACTGATGGGCCTCGCGCAGGGCACACGGATCTATTTCGAAGCATCCCTCATCATTGCGATGCTCGGCTTTGTCTCAACCGTCGCATATGCGCGGTTTGTACTGCGGGGGGACATCATCGAATGACCTATGAAATTGTAGCACTCTATGCCGTGACCTTTTGTCTGGTGGTTGGCTCGATCTTCACTCTGGTGGGAGCGATTGGTCTGTTGAAGTTCAACGACGGCATGACCCGCCTTCATGCGCCGACAAAGGTGGGCACCGTGGGGGTCGGCGCACTTTTGCTGGCTTCTATCATCTACAATGGTGTCTTCGGGGAGGGCGCTGTCCAAGAGCTGCTCATCATGGGGTTCTTGTTTGTGACGGCACCGATTTCCGCGCATTTTATCGCAAAAGTGAACATGCATCGCGGGACGTGCGATACCCCGCCGGAATTGCCCGAGGACGAGCAGTGGGCAACTTTCGATTTGCCTGCATCGGATCAGGAATTGACCAAACCGCTTCTCTCCGAAAGCTAGAGCGCTGCAAACCCTTCGGCCAAATGGTCGAAGGTCAGGCGCACGCGCGGGCTCATCCGCAACTCTCGGTGCGCGGTGAGCCAGACTGGGATCGTGCCGATGGTCATATCGGGCCAAAGCTGTACGAGATCGGGATCAGCCGCGCCCATGATGCGCTGACCAAAGCCGATGCCCATCCCCGCCCTCAGCATTTGCCAGCACACCACCTGATCGTCGGAGCGGAAGTTGAAAAAGCTGCGGTCGACGGTCATGCCCATCTGGCGCATGCCGTCGATGATGAGCGTGCTGCGGTCATAACCGATGACGGTATGACCCGTTAGATTTTGTGGGCCGTCTGGCATGCCACACCGCTCGAGATAGCTGCGCGCGGCAAAGATACCTATGGGAAGGTCAGCGACTTTCCTTGCAATCAGATCATTCTGGGTGGGGCGGTACATGCGCACGGCCAGATCGGCCTCGCGGCGTAGCAGATTGTCGGACTGGTCCGAGGCGACGACCTCAACGCTCAGCGCGGGATGTTTGGTGCGCAATCCAACCAATAGGGGTGGCAAGAGGTAGCTGGCGGCGATCTGGCTGGCGGTGATGCGCACCGTGCCGCTGATGTCCTGAGCCTGCGCGCCCGCAAAGGACAGTTGGGCTGCGGCCTCAGCCATAGATTGCACATGCGCTTGGACCGTGGCCCCCTCTGGCGTGAGGGTCAGACCCGCGGAAGAGCGGGAGAAAAGCCGTGCGCCCAGCAGCTCTTCAAGCTGTGCCAAGTGACGGCTCAGCGTCGGCTGGCTGCTCCCAGCGCGTGCCGCGCCACCAGAGAGGGACCCTGCTTCGCTAATCGCGACGAAGGACTGCAAGAGGTGCCATGGTATCGCTGTAGTATTCATATTTGGATATATTGATCCGAAATTGCTGAGTTATCCATTCATAATCGGACTGTTACGTTCTCCATGTCAACAGCAATGAATTGGAGAAAATTATGACTGGAACTGTACTTATCCTCGGGGCCAATGGCCGCTTTGGCCGCGCTGCGACGCAGGCATTTGCAAACGCAGGCTGGCAGGTGCGCGCCGCGAGCCGCAAAGGGAACTCGGCGCCCCGCACAGGTGTCACCGCTGTGGCGGTCAATGTGATGGACACTGCGGCGCTGAGCGCTGCTGCACAGGGTGCCGATGTGATCGTGCACGCGGTCCATCCGCCCTATCCTGACTGGGCTGATATAATGCCTGTCCACACGAAAAACGTTATTGCGGCCGCCCGCGCCAGTGGTGCAACAGTGATGGTGGTAGGGAACGTCTACACCTTCGGAGAGAACGCGCCCGAGCTCTATGCAGAGACCCTTACGCCAGCACCCACAACGCGCAAAGGTCATCTGCGCCTCGATATGGAGCGTGCGTTCGAGGCTGCCGCCGCAGACGGTGTGCACAGTGTGATCCTGCGCGGAGGTGACTTCATCGAGCGGGAAAAAACGGGCAACTGGTTTGACACATATATGACCAACAAACTCCACAAGGGTGTGTTCACCTATCCCGGAGCGCGTGATGTGGTGCATGCTTGGGCCTATTTGCCCGACATGGCCCGCGCGATGGTGGACCTTGCTAAGATGCGCAATACACTGCCCGCATTTTCCAGCTTCGGATTTGAAGGCTACAGTTTGACTGGGCACGAGATGCATCAAGCGGTAGAGAAGGCCGTTGGTCGCCCGCTCAAGGCAGCAGCGTTTCCGTGGGGCCTGATGCGCGTCTTGGCACTGTTCAGCCCGTTGATGCGCGAGGTGCTTGAGATGCGGTATTTGTGGGAGGTGCCGCACCGCGTTGATGGCGGCCCCCTAGCGGCCGCGTTGCCCGATTTCGCGCCGACCCCACTGGAAGAGGCCATGCTTCAGGTGCTGTTGCCGCAGTCTAAGGACGCATCTGATCCGCGACCCGCAGCACTGCGATCCGCTTGACAAAGGGACGCCTCATGGGGCTTCCTGACACAAATATTTTCAGGAGAGCCCCATGATGAAAACCCGTGCCGCCGTTGCCGTTGAAGCAGGAAAACCGCTCGAAATCATGGAGGTCAATCTCGAAGGCCCCAAGCGCGGCGAAGTTCTGGTCGAGATCAAGGCCACAGGCCTGTGCCATACGGATGAATTCACCCGTTCGGGGGATGATCCCGAAGGCATCTTCCCCGCGATCCTCGGCCATGAGGGCGCGGGCGTTGTGCTGGAAGTGGGCGAGGGTGTGACCACGCTCGAGGTGGGCGACCACGTTATCCCGCTCTATACGCCTGAATGTCGCGAGTGTGAGTATTGTCTGTCGGGCAAAACCAACCTCTGCCAAAAAATTCGCGTCACCCAAGGGCGTGGCCAGCTTCCTGATGGCACCACGCGCTTCTCCATGCTCGATGGCACGCCGATCCATCACTACATGGGCTGCTCCACCTTCGCCAACCACACGGTCGTGCCCGAAATCGCACTTGCCAAGGTGCGCAAGGACGCACCGTTTGACAAGATTTGCTACATCGGCTGCGGTGTGACGACGGGCATCGGCGCGGTCATCAACACCGCCAAGGTCGAGATCGGTGCGCGTTGCGTGGTGTTCGGTCTCGGCGGCATCGGCCTCAACGTGATCCAAGGGCTGCGTATGGCGGGGGCCGACCAGATTGTGGGCGTGGACCTCAACGATGACAAGGAAGAGACGGGCAAGTATTTCGGCATGACCGACTTTGTGAACCCGTCGAAAGTGGATGGAGATATGGTCGCCCATCTGGTGGAGCTCACAGGCGGTGGTGCCGACTACACCTTTGATGCCACAGGCAACACCCAAGTCATGCGCACCGCCCTTGAGGCCGCGCACAAAGGCTGGGGCGAGAGTATCATCATCGGTGTCGCCCCTGCGGGCGCCGAGATTTCGACGCGCCCCTTCCAGCTAGTGACGGGTCGTGTTTGGAAAGGAACCGCTTTTGGGGGTGCAAAGGGGCGCACTGACGTGCCCAAAATTGTTGACTGGTACATGAGCGGGAAGATCGAGATTGATCCGATGATCACCCATAAACTCACCCTCGACCAGATCAACGAAGGCTTTGATCTGATGCACGAGGGCAAATCCATCCGCGCTGTGGTGGAATTCTGAAAAAGCCTCGGGGCGCGGGTGACGTCACGCCGCGCCCTGTTGTGACCCAAGCGGGTTCTGGTACATTGTCCTCGTATACTACGCCGAGGTACCATGACCAAAACAGCACTCATCACTGGCGCCTCCTACGGGATTGGCGCTGAATTCGCCCGCTATCACGCGCAAAAAGGCGGCGACGTTATCTTGACGGCGCGGTCTGAGGAAAAGCTCGAAACACTTGCCGCTGCGTTAGAGGCCGAATACGGGATCAAAGCGCATGTCTTCGCGGCTGATCTGGCAACGCCGCAAGGGTCTTCCGCGCTGATTGAGCAAATCACAGCGGCAGGTTTGCAGGTCGATATCCTGATCAACAACGCAGGCTTTGGCGGGCAGGGCCGCCACATAGACCGCACCCTCGCGGACGAACAGGAGATGATCGATCTCAACGTCAAAGCGCTCGTCGCGCTCTGCCATCATTATGGCCGCGACATGGCCAAACGTGCACAAGGACGCATCCTCAACGTAGGCTCCTCCGCTGGCTTCATGCCGGGTCCGTTGCAGGCAGTCTATTTCGCGACGAAGTCTTTTGTGCAAAGCTTTTCCCAAGCCCTTGATCATGAGCTGCGCCCGCAAGGCGTAACCGTTACCGTGCTTGCACCGGGATACGTGAAGACGTCCTTCGCGGATCGCGCTAACCTGCATGGTACCAATCTGGTCAAAGGCGGCGGGAAAACGCCGCGATCCGTGGCGAAATACGGATATGACGCTATGTCGCGTGGAGAGTTGGTGGCCATCAACGAGAAGCCCTTGGACTTCATGATCAACTGGTTGATCCCGCTGTTGCCCCGCCGCGCCGTGCTCAAGATGATTGAGCGGATGCAAAAGAAATAAGACCTGACAAGAGGCTATTGCGATGAAATTGAACGTAAACGGAACCGAGCATGAGGTGGATGTCGAGGATGACATGCCGCTGTTGTGGGTGCTGCGCGACGAGCTTGGCATTACAGGCGTGAAATACGGATGCGGCATCGCTCAATGCGGGGCCTGTACGGTGCATGTAGACGGCGTTGCCGTGCGCTCGTGCCAGTTGGCCGCAGGCGATTTGGATGGCGATGTGACCACCATCGAGGGTCTTGGTACACCTGACGCGCTCCATGCGGTGCAAGAGGCGTGGGTCGAGCATCAAGTCGCGCAGTGCGGCTACTGCCAGTCGGGCCAGATCATGCAGGCGGCCAGCTTTCTTGATCTCAATTCAGCCCCCACGGATGACCAGATTGATCAGGCGATGAGCGGTAACCTGTGCCGCTGCGGCACCTACCCGCGTATCCGCGCCGCCGTGAAATCCGCCGCAACCAAGCTGCAGAGGGCGTAATTATGGGACGCATTAAAACAATCGCCCGCCGTTCGTTCCTTGTTGGCTCAGCCGCCATTCTGGGCGGGGTGGCATTCGGCACCTATCTGGTCAAACGCGACCCCGCCAACCCGCTCAGCGCAGATGCCGCCGCAGGGGATGCGGTGTTCAATCCGTGGGTCAAGATCAACGAGAGTGGCATCACGCTGGTGACACCCCATACCGATCTGGGGCAGGGGGCTGCGATGATGCAGGCCATGCTTATCGCAGAAGAGCTGGACGTGGAGATCGATCAGGTCACCACCACACCCGGTGTGGCTGCTGGCGCCTATTACAACACTGCCTTGGGAGATGAAGCCGTGCCCTTCCGCTCCAACGACGACAGCTTTGCAGCCGAGGCGATGCGCAGCACGATGGGTGCCGTGATGAAGGTGGTAGGTGCGCAGGTCACGGGCGGCTCGACCTCCGTTCCTGACAGTTATGTGAAATTGCGCAAGGCAGGCGCCGTAGCGCGTGAGACGCTCAAGGCCGCCGCTGCGGCCGAGACGGGGTTGGATGCTGCTGATCTAACGACCGAGCGTGGCGCGGTTGTGCTGCCTGACGGCATGCGGATGGAGTATACCACGCTGGCTGCCGCCGCTGCGCAGATCGAACCTGTAAACGATGTCACCCTGCGCGATCCTGCGGAGTGGCGTCTGGTTGGTAAACCGATGCAGCGGCTTGATATCGTCAGCAAATCCACAGGCACGCAGACCTTCGGGATTGACGTGAAATTGGACGGGATGGTGCATGCCTCCGTGCGGATGAACCCGCGCAAAGGCGCGGAGTTGCTGGGTTTTGACGCGGGCGATGCCGAGGGCATGCGCGGCGTACAGAAGATCATTGGCCTGCCCTACGGCGTAGCTGTGGTGGCCGACAACACATGGCGCGCTTTTCAGGCTTTGGACGCCATTGAGTATGATTGGGCGGATGCGCCGTTCCCTGCAGAGCAGGCCGATCACTGGAAGGCTGTTGAAGCGTCTTTCGTGGCTGATCGTTTGGACAAGGAATGGCGCCACGACGGCGATGTGGAGGCGGCGCTGGAGGGCGCGGATGTGGTTGAGGCCGAGTACCGCGCACCCTACGTGGCCCATCAGCCGCTGGAACCTCTCAGCGCTGTAGCTAAAGTCACAGATGACCGCGTCGATGTTTGGGTTTCCCACCAGATGCCCGGATTTGCCGAGCAGCGTATCGCCGCGCGCCTCGGGATGGAGACGGGGCAAATCTTCCTGCACAACCAATACGCAGGCGGCAGCTTTGGCCACCGTCTGGAGTTTGATAACATCGACGTGGTTGTAGACATCGCGCGCGAGATCAAGGGCACGCCCGTCAAGCTCACCTTTAGCCGCGAGGAAGATTTTGCGCAGGATTACAACCGTCAGATCGGTATGGCGCGCGGGCGTGGCGCGCATGCGGGAGGCAAGGTGACGGCGCTCGATCTTGATATCGCGACTGTATCGGCGTCGCGTTCGCAATCCGGGCGGTTGGCAGCACCTGTACCCGGGCCCGATGTGCAGTTGGCGGCAGGGGCATGGAACATGCGCTACGCAGTGCCTAATCTACGCGTACGCGCCTATGCTGTGCCAGAGCTCGCGCCGACCTCGTCGTGGCGCAGTGTCGGGGCCTCCACCGCGGGCTTTTTCGCCGAGAGTTTCGTTGATGAGTTGATCCACGCCGCAGGGGCCGATCCGATGGAAGAGCGCTTGCGTCTGGTCAACGATGACGACGCCCGTGCGGTGCTTGAGGCAGTGGCCGAGATGTCGGATTGGGGCGCGCCGTTGGGTCCGCGTCAGGGGCGCGGTGTAGCGATTGTCACCTCCTTTGGCGTGCCCACGGCAGAGGTAGTGCAAGTCACCGATACCGATGATGGCATCAAGATCGACCATGTTTGGGTCGCAGCAGAAGTGGGCCGCGTGATTGATCCGGTCAACTTGGAGAACCAGATTATGGGCGGCGTTGTCTGGGGGCTTGGTCACGCCATGAACTCCGAGATCACCTACGCCGATGGTCGTGCCGAGCAGGACAACTACCACATGGCCGAGGGCATGCGTCTGCACCAATGCCCTGTGATCGAAGTGCGCGCGCTCGAGAATAACCCGACTGTGCGCGGCGTCGGGGAGCCGCCTGTACCGCCCGCTGCTCCTGCGCTGGCCAACGCGATTTTTGCCGCCACGGGTAGGCGACTGCGCGAGATGCCATTCTATCACACGGTGGATTTCCTATGAGACTGCTTGCACTTTTCATCGCTCTAAGCCTGCCTGCGGCATCCTATGCACAAGACGGGGCCGCGGCATGGGAGCGTATTTTCGCCGTTGTCTCGCACCCGCGCTGTACCAATTGCCACGTGGGCGAAAGTGGGCGGCCCGCGTGGGATGATTTGGGCTATGGCGCGCAGCGCCTGCACGGGATGAACATCGTCGCGGGCGAAAGTCGCATCGGGGCAGAGACTATTCCCTGCCGCGTGTGTCATATTTCTGCCGAGGGGCCGAATGATGTTCCCCACGCCGCGCCGCAAATTGACGATGCGTGGCGTCTGCCGCCCGCTGAACTTGCATGGCGTGGCAAAACCGGCGCGGAGATTTGTACCGCACTGCGTGATCCCGATCTTAACGACGGTTTCGATATGGAAGAGCTGGTGGAGCATGTCACCACCAGTGCTTTTGTGAACTATGGTTTCACTCCAGGCGCAGGTCGCAGCCCCGCACCAGGATCTACCGAGGCCTTGGCGCAGGATTTGGCACTATGGGCAGCAGCTGGCGCGCCTTGTCCTGACGCTTAGGCGTCGCGCGCCCGAGGGTGTCGCAATTGAGCTTGACCTGTGGGGCGCTTCGCGACCACGGTTGATTTATGGAAATTCTACACAGCACCCGCCCCGCACCGCTTGTCGGTCTTGATGACATTCCGATGCCTTCGGATGATGCGCCCCGCGCGCAGGCACTGGTTGCGCGGTGTCCCGTTGCCGCCGTAACCCCGCTCGAGAGTTCCGAGGCGATTGCAACGCAGGCCGGCGTGTCCGATGTCTGGATCAAGGATGAGCGGGGCCGTATGGGGCTCGGCAGCTTCAAAGCGCTGGGGGCAGCTTACGTCATTGCCTGCGATGCCCAAGAGGGCAGGGCTGCAGCCAAAACCTATGTCACGGCGAGTGCGGGCAACCATGGCATGTCCGTCGCGGCGGGAGCCAAAGCCTTCGGCGCTGCTTCGGTCGTCTATATTGCACAAACAGTGCCCGAGAGTTTTGCCAGCCGCCTTGAGCAGGAGGGCGCACAGGTGATCCACGAGGGGGAAACCTATGAAGACAGCCTCCAAGCCGCTGAAAAAGCCGCGGATGACAATGGCTGGCAGCTTCTCTCGGACGGTTCATGGCACGGCTATACCGATTTGCCGCACCGGTTGATGGAAGGCTACACAGTGCTGATGGCCGAGGCGATTGAACAGATACCCCAAGTGCCAACCCACATATTTCTGCAGGCAGGAGTTGGCGGTCTGGCCTGTGCTTGTGCCGCGCTGGCACGGCAGGCGTGGGGGAATGCACCGCAGATTATCGTGGTCGAGCCTGACGCCGCCCCCGCCCTGCATGGTTCGGTTAAAGCAGGCAAAGCGGTTGAGAGCGCAGGCCCCGTCTCGGACATGGGGCGGCTCGATTGCAAGATGCCCTCGCTGATTGCGCTCAAAGGGCTGGCACGCGACGCGGATGCCTTTGCGTTGATCTCCGAGGCCGAGGGACAAGCGGGCGCAGGCCTTGCGATGGTGGCGGGGATGGCGTCCTCCCCGTCAGGTGCAGCAGGCATTAGTGCATTGATCAGCCTGAGTGAGGCGCAACGCGACGCGCTTAACATCACAGCCCAATCGCGTATCTTATGCGTTCTGAGCGAAGGCCCCGCCTGATGCAGCGCGGATTTGCGCAGTCCGAATTCGAGCAGCGCATGGCTCGCGCGCAAAGCAGGATGCAGGCCGCAGGGATCGACGCGCTTTTCCTCACGACCGAAGCTGACATGCGCTATTTCACAGGGTTTCTCACGCGTTTCTGGGAAAGCCCGTCGCGGCCTTGGTTCCTTGTGGTGCCGCAATCAGGCAAGCCCATCGCGGTGATCCCGTCCATCGGGGCAGCGCTTATGGCGCAGACATGGATCGACGATATTCGCACATGGCGTGCGCCAAACCCTCAGGATGACGGAGTGAGCCTGCTTGCAGAGACGTTGAATGAGATTGGCGCTGAGGTGATCGCGACGCCCATGGGCTATGAGAGCCACCTGCGCATGCCACTGGCCGATTGGACGCGGGTGCAGACAGCGGCGGGGGGCCGTATTCGCGATGACGCAGGCATCATGGCGGGTCTTCGTGCCATCAAATCTGAGGCAGAGATTGCCAAGATCGAACAGGCTTGTGCCATCGCGGGACGCGCCTTTGCCCGCGTACCGCAAATCGCAGCGGAAGGTATCCCGCTGGCTCAAGTGTTCCGCGATTTCCAGCGCTTGTGTCTAGAGGAAGGGGCCGATTGGGTACCCTATCTTGCTGGCGCTTGCGCAAGTGGCGGGTACAGCGATGTGATCTCGCCTGCCAGCGATGCGCCGCTGGCCACTGACGACGTTCTGATGCTGGACACGGGACTTGTCTGGGAGGGGTATTTCAGCGATTTTGATCGCAATTTCAGCATTGGTCCCGCAACGCCCACGACACAGGCTGCCCATGCAAAGCTAATCGATGCAGTAGACGCAGGCGCGCGGATCGCGACGATAGGCAGCACCGCCGCAGATGTATTCCATGCGATGGACGCGATTGTAACGGGTGGGGCAGGAGGCTCGGACGCGGGGCGGCTGGGCCACGGATTGGGGATGCAGCTGACCGAGGGGCTGTCGCTGATCCCCTCTGATCACACCGTGCTTGAGGTCGGGATGGTGATTACGCTGGAGCCGGGCATCGACGTGGGCAATGGCAGGATACTGGTACATGAAGAAGACATTGTCATCACTGAGGGCGCCCCGCGCTTTTTGTCGCCACGTGCGGGCCGCGAGATGATCACAATATGACGCGCTACAGCTATACTCGCGCCTCGGACACTGCGGCCCCCTTGGGGATGATCGTGCTACAAACTGATGAGACGGTGGAAAGCGATCTGCGCCGCATGCTGCCGATTGATCAACCGCTCTATGTCAGCCGTGTGCCAAGCGCGCCGCAAGTCACACCCGAAAGCTTGCGCGCCATGTCGGGTCATATTACGCAAGCAGCATCCTTGCTGCCGCAGGCTGTGCCTTATGCAGGGGTTGGATATGGCTGCACCTCCGCATCCGCGCAAATCGGGACGGCCGAAGTTGCAAAGCTGATAGGCGCGGGGGTGCAGACGGCGCATGTGACCGATCCCCTGAGCGCATTGATCGCCGCCTGTGAAGCTCTTGGCATCACGCGGCTCGGGTTCCTCTCGCCTTATACCGCTGACGTCTCGGACAGGCTGCGCGATGCGCTTGGTGCGGCCGGTATTGAAACACCTGTTTTCGGCAGCTTTGAGGAAGCGGATGAAGCCAGTGTCGTGCGCATAGCGCCGCAATCGATCAATGAGGCGGCTTGCGACCTGACAGCGCAAGGAAGCACTGAAGGGATATTCCTGTCATGTACCAACCTGCGCACACTGGACGTCATCGAGCAGATCGAGGGGCGCATTGGCCTGCCGTGCCTGTCGAGCAATCAGGTGCTGGCATGGGCGCTGGGCCGCTGCATCGATTTGCCCGTCGCTATACCGGGCCATCTGGGGCAGACCAGCGCATAACGGTGCTAATTTTGCCATGATCCGGTGTAGCTCTGCCTTGACGCTTCGCCAATGATGGCATACCCACACCACAGGTCGCGGGTGTTGTGTAATGGTTAAGACCTCAGTTTTCCAAACTGAAGATAGGGGTTCGATTCCCCTCACCCGCTCCAACCTCCTCCGAGTTTAGACAGTGCGACAGCCGTGACGCTTGACCCCGCAGCATCTGCACGCCACTAAGCGTTGCACGATTTGTTAAAGGACAGCGCATGGCGGATACTCCCACGCCCCCACCCTCAGCCACGGAAGAGCGCGCGCGCTCGCGCGAGATTGGCGCGTTGCGTGCCTTGTTTCCGTTTTTGCGCCCCTACCGCCTGCTTATGGCGGGTGCGCTGACAGCGCTTGTCGCGACTGCTATGATCTCGCTGGCGCTGCCTTTGGCCGTGCGCCGCGTGGTGGATACGTTCAACACGGGTGAGGCCGAATTGCTGGACCAGTACTTCATGGCCGCTTTGGCAATTGCGGGTCTGCTGGCCGTCGGTTCGGCGCTGCGCTACGCGCTGGTGACGCGATTGGGAGAGCGGGTGGTGGCTGACATCCGCAAAGCCACATTCGACCGCGTCATCTCCATGAGCCCCGTGTTCTATGAAAAGATTATGACGGGTGAGGTGCTGAGCCGCATTACGACCGATACCACGCTGATTCTAAGTGTGATTGGCTCGTCCATCTCCATCGCGCTGCGTAACCTGCTGACCTTTATCGGCGGGCTGATCCTGATGTTGCTGACCTCGGCCAAGCTTGCGGGGATGGTGCTGCTGATTGTGCCCGCGGTGATCGTGCCGATCCTGCTGCTGGGGCGGCGTCTGCGGGTGCTCAGCCGTGAGAATCAGGACTGGATCGCGGCCTCTTCGGGCAATGCTTCCGAAAGCCTGACAGCCGTGCAAACGGTACAGGCCTTCACCCACGAAGCGGCAAGCCGCGCGCAGTTCGAGCAGATGACCGAAAGCTCGTTTGATGCTGCGCGCCGCCGCATTCTGACCCGTGCGTATCTGACCACCATCGTGATCTTCCTTGTTTTTTCTGGCGTGGTCGGTGTGCTTTGGATCGGTGCGCGCGATGTGAGCGCTGGCGTGATGACCGTAGGGTCACTGGTGCAATTTGTGATTTATGCCGTGATGGTTGCAGGCGCGGTTGCCGCCCTGTCCGAGATATGGTCCGAGCTGCAGCGCGCTGCGGGTGCGACGGAGCGTTTGGTTGATCTGCTCGAGGCCGAAGACCCCGTGAATGATCCCGTCGCTGCGCAGGTGTTGCCAGTGCCAGTTGAAGGGCATATCCGCTTTGAAAACGTGAGCTTCCGCTATCCCGCGCGGCCCGATATTGCCGCGCTTGATGGTGTCACGCTCGAAATCAAGCCGGGCGAGACGGTTGCCTTTGTTGGTCCGTCGGGGGCAGGTAAGACAACGATCATCCAGATGATCCTGCGTTTCTATGACCCGCAGGACGGGCGCATCACCTTTGATGGTGTCGATCTGCGCAGCCTCAAGCGTGACGCGTTCCGCCGCGAGACAGCGCTCGTGCCGCAAGACCCTGTTATCTTTGCGGCATCCGCGCGTGAGAACATCCGTTTTGGCCGCCCCGATGCGAGCGATGCAGAGATTGAAGAGGCGGCGCGCGCTGCTGCAGCGCATGACTTTATCACAGCGCTTCCGGGTGGCTATGACGCTTATCTGGGCGAGCGCGGCGTGATGTTGTCGGGCGGTCAGAAACAGCGCATCGCCATTGCCCGTGCGATCCTGCGTGCGGCTCCTGTTTTGCTGCTGGACGAGGCGACAAGCGCGCTTGATGCCGAGAGCGAACACGCGGTGCAGCATGCCGTCGAGGAGCTGAGCGCGGGGCGCACCACGCTCATCGTGGCGCACCGTCTGGCTACTGTGAAAAAAGCCGACCGCATTGTCGTGCTGGAAGCAGGACGCATTGTGGACACAGGCACGCATGATGATCTGGTGGCAAAGGGCGGATTGTATGCCCGCCTCGCGCGGCTCCAGTTCACGGACGGCATCGCGGCAGAGTAATTCCCCCTTGCGTATATGGCGCGCAGGGTGAAACACTGTGCGCCATAAACATACCATTCAGGGAGTATTCAAATGGGTTTGTGGAGTTTCGTTAAAGGCGCTGGCAAGAAAGTGTTTGGCGGTGGCGACGATGCCGAAGTATCAGGTGCAGCACTTCAGGACGAATTGAAGGATCTGGGCCTTGATGCCGAAGGTCTCGACATCACCGTCGAGGGCGACAAGGTCAAGGTGACAGGAAAAGCCGCCTCTCAGGAAATGCGCGAAAAGGTCATTCTGGCCGTAGGCAACGTCGAGGGCGTGGCCGCGGTTGAAGACGATGTCGAAGGCGGCGAAGGCGAGCCGACGTTCCACACCGTCGAGAAGGGCGATACCCTCTGGGCGATCTCCGAAAAGGCGCTGGGCAATGGCGCGCATTACGAAAAGATTTTCGAGGCCAACAAGCCGATGCTTACCCACCCTGACAAAATCTACCCCGGTCAGGTGCTGCGCATCCCGACGCTCTGAATCTATCGCTGCGCTCTGCAATATGCGGGGCGCAGCACCCCATCGCGGTTTGCCTGCTGCATGACGTTGCGTCTGATACGCCGCTATGCTTGAATTATCCTGCGGTCCACGTCATCCTTCCCCGACAAATAACGCACGGCCTCAAAGGTCGGCACAGGGAGGAAGACACATGGGATATAACGGCCTCGCGGACCGCGCGCTGATCGAAGCAGAAAGCGCGTGGGAAGACCGCGATCTGCATAAAACGCTGTATGGCATGTTGGCCAGTACAACATCGAAGTTTCCAAATCACAACGCCATCAGCTATCAGTTGCTTTCGGGTCCGAAGGATTTTGCAGAAACGCTGACGTGGCAGATGCTGCATGACAAAACAGTGCAGGCGGCGAACCTGTTCCGCTCGCTCGGAATTGGCCCTGACGATGTGGTGGCCTATGTGCTGCCCAACTCCAATGAGACGGCGATCACCCTGTTGGGCGGGGCCGTGGCGGGGATTGTGAACCCGATCAACCCGCTGCTCGATGCCGAGCAGATCGGTGCCATTCTGCGTGAGACGAACGCAAAAGTCGTCGTGACCCTGCGCCCGTTCCCCAAGACTGATGTGGCCGATAAAACTGCCGAAGCCGTTGCACTTGCCCCCAATGTGCACACCGTTCTCGAAGTTGATTTGCACCGCTATCTGACTGGTCTCAAGAAGATCATCGTGCCGCTGATCCGCCCGAAGCGCACCGCGCAAAACCAAGCCAAATACATGAACTTCAATGAGGAAATCGGCAAGCAGCCCACAACGCTGCAATTCGAGGATCCGCAGGAAGACCGCGTGGCCTTCTACTTCCACACAGGCGGGACCACGGGCATGCCCAAGGTCGCACAGCACAAGTACTCAGGCGCAATCTATAACGGCTGGACGGGTGCCCGCATCCTCTACACCGAGAATGACGTGGCCATGTGCCCGCTTCCGTTTTTCCATGTCATGGCGGTTCACGCGGTATTTATGGGCTGCATTCATTCGGGCGCGCATATCGTACTGCCCACGCCGCAGGGCTATCGCGGTGACGGCGTGTTCGACAACTTCTGGAAGCTGTGCGAGCGGTGGAAAGTTACGTTTATCATCACTGTTCCCACGGCGATTTCAGCCAAGATGCAGCGCCCGATTGATGCGGACTTGTCCACGGTCAAGACAGCATTCTCAGGCTCCGCGCCGCTGCCGATGGAGCTGTTTAAACGGTTCGAGAAAGCCACAGGCATCACCATCGTCGAAGGTTATGGTCTGACAGAGGCGACTGTGCTGGTGTCAGGAAATCCTGTGGACGGGGTGCAGAAGGTAGGCTCCATCGGGGTCGAGTTCCCCTATAGCCGTGTGCGCATCATCAAGGGCACACCCGATGGCCCCATTGATGCAGAGGTGGACGAGATCGGCGAGATTTGTGTCTCCAATCCGGGTGTGTTCAGCGGCAACACCTATACCGAGGCCGACAAGAATAAAGACCTCTACTATGACACCGATTTCCTGCGTACAGGCGATCTGGGGCGCAAGGACGAGGACGGCTATATCTGGATCACGGGCCGCGCCAAAGACCTTATCATTCGCGGCGGTCACAACATCGACCCCGCCGAGATCGAGGAGGCGCTGCTTGGTCACGAGGCCGTGGCCTTTGCGGGCGCGATCGGCCAGCCTGACCTGCATGCGGGCGAGGTGCCTTGCGCCTTTGTCGAGCTGGTGGATGGTGCCAATGTCAGCGTCGACGAGTTGATGGCGTTTGCAACCAGCAAAGTGCACGAGCGCGCCGCGCAGCCCAAACACATCACCATCATGGATGAGCTGCCCAAGACTGCCGTCGGCAAGATCTTCAAGCCCGACCTGCGCCGCGCCGCCATTACGCGCATCTTTGATCAATCGCTCGAGAAGGCGGGTGTACCTGCACGGGTCGACCATGTGATTGATGACAAGAAGCGTGGTCTTGTTGCGATGATCGCAATGAATGGCGCAGATGAGACGGCTGTTGGCGAAGTGCTGAACGGCTTCGTCAATCAATGGGATGCCGCTTGAGCGCGCCTGACTATGGCCTGCTCCTCGACGACGAGGTGCAGGCCTATATCGCAAAGGGGGCTACGTTTTATCCCCCGAATGCAGTTGATCTGACCATAGAACAGCAGCGCGCCGTCTATGACGATATGTGCGCGGCTTTCCATGCTGGGCGTCCCGCAGGCGTTCAGACGTGGGATGAGCCTTTTGGCGGTGTGCCATGCCGCCGCTATGAAGCGGGCGAGAGTGCCGCAACGCTGGTCTATTATCACGGTGGCGGGTTTGTCGTGGGTGGCTTGCACAGCCACGATGACGTCTGCGCCGAGCTATGCGCGCGCGCGAATTTGCGCGTTATCTCGGTCGACTACGCGCTCGCGCCCGAGAATCCCTTCCCTGCGTGCTACAACGACGCGATGTCCGCGTTTGAGGCAATCGCCTCTACCTATGGCGGTCCTGTTTTCATGGCGGGCGACAGCGCGGGCGGCAACCTTGCCGCTGCCGTCACTCATCAGGCCCGCGACCGTGTGGCGGGCCAAATCCTCATCTACCCCGGTTTGGGCGGCGATCCGGACAAGGGCAGCTATGTCCTGCACGCGAATGCGCCAGAGCTTACAACGCGGGATATGGAATTCTATAAAAAGGTGCGCATGGGTGGCGCGCAGCCCCCTGAGGGCGACCCACGATTTGCGCCCTTGCAAGACCATGATTTTGGCGGCCTGCCGCCCACGGTGATTGTGACCGCAGAGTGTGATCCGCTGGCCAGTGATGGCGAGGCCTACCGCGATGCAATCACGGCTGCGGGGGGCAAAGCAGCGTGGTTCAACGAGGCAGGGCTGGTGCACGGCTGCTTGCGCGCGCGCACCATGAGCACGCGGGGGGCTGCGTTCTTTGATCGTGTCTCGAATGCCGTGATTGCCCTGTCCGAGCAGCGTTGGCCCTACTGAGCCTCAGCTCAGAAAACTGCCTGCTTTCATCGTGTCAGGGATGTCGGCACCCAAGCGGGTGAGGATGGTGGGAGCCAGTTGCAATTGGTCAATCACCACATCCGCGTCTGGCCCCTTGGCATCCCCGAAGTAATAGAGCGCGGCCTCCTGCTGGAGCGCGCCGCGTCCGCCGTGGTGACCGCGTTCGTCTTGGCCATGGTCAGCCGTCACGATCACTTCATATCCCGCCGCACGCCACTTCGGGATGAACGGCCCCAGCATCTCGTCCATGACGTGGCAGGCGTGATCCATCTCTTGGCAATCGTGGAAAAAGCGGTGGCCCATACTGTCGAGCGTGCAGGTGTGCAGCATTCCATAGTCCAGACCGTGGCGCAGGCAGAGATTTGTCAGCGTGGCGAATAGGTCCACATCCGAGGGGGTCATCTGGTTGGCCTGACCGTAGCCCGTCATGGTGTGGAAACGACCATGATTGATGGTGGTGCTGTCAGGCTCATCGTATTCAATATCGCGCACGAAATCAAAGGGATGGCGGTTAAAGAACTCAGACCAAAAGGAGTGTGCAACCGCCCCTGTGACGCCGCCCGCCTTACGCGTTTCCGAGAAAACATCAGGCATGCCAAGGTGGAAGACATTACCGTTGCCCGTGCAGCCATGCACCGCCGGGGCCACGCCCGTGTGGATCGACGCATAGCATGACGCGGAGGTTGACGGCAGCACCGAGCGGATCTTCCAGACGTGGGCATCGCCACTGTCGACCCACCCCTCCAGATTGCCGAACAGGCGGCGCCAGTTGCGGTAGGGAACGCCGTCTAGGATGATGAGCAGGAGTTTCGATTTCATGGCGACCTCACGGTGTTGCATTCAGGACCATTAGAAGCGCAACGGGGAGGTGCGCGCAACACTTAGGGGTGTGATTTGTAGCTTGCCGTTGCGGGAGGGCGTTAACGCCTTGTTCCGCAAGTTTTTGCGAGGGGTGCATTACCTGTACAGCATGCGCACACCACCCTTTGCAGCGTTAGGGGGCGATAAAGGTTGACGGGTCGTTCGATGTGGTGGGGTGATCAGAGTGTGACGCCCGAGAATGGCTCAGGGCGCAGGAGCGCCATAGAACCTCAACCAGTTCGCGTAGAGATGTTCATGCTTCCCTGAAAAATTGTCCATGTCTGGTGCCGTAAGCGTGCCTTTGGGTGATATATAGCTTTTGATCTTCCTGTTGGGATTTTCATGCCAAGTGATGTTGAACGCTGGGAATTTAGGAAAGAAATACAGGCTTGTCGGGGGGAGCATGTCATGTATCCACCACGCCATCGCCTGCCAGTCGCCTGTCGTTTAGAAATAGTCGATGAAGCTGTTGACGACGACGGTCACGGTTGCCCCGCAGTGTCCGTTAGCATCGCGCCTGTCAAAGATATGAGCGGCGTAGTTCGCCTCATTACTGGCGCAGTTCAGTTTGTTCTTATTGCCGAAATCATTCACAGCGGGCGCTCGATAAGCGGAGCGGATGCTGATGCGCCCAAACCTGTCTTGTATCGGCTCCAGTAAATCCTCACAAAGTTTGGTGGCGACGTGGATGGCCAGCTCAGGATCATCGGGTATATTCGGAATGGCGTGGAAGTTCGATATCTCGGAGTAGAGCATATCGCGCATGAAAAAGGATTTCGACAAGCGTACGCGGCCAAGCTCTTCCAGTGCTTTCACTGTCTTTGGCGCATTCATGAGCAGTCCCGCCCCCTCAATTCCCCGCGCTCTCCATTTTCCTGTTCGCCACCGTCTCCTCCAGCCAGCCAATCTTCATCTCTGGAACCGAACTGAGTAGCAGGTCTGTGTAATCGTCGAAGGGCGGGGCGAGGACTTGGGATTTGGGGCCGTAGCGGACGACTTCGCCTTGGAACATGACCGCGATGCTGTCGGCGATGGCTTTGACCGTGGCCAGATCGTGGGTGATGAAGAGGTAAGCGACGTTCTCGACCTTTTGCAGGTTCAGCAGCAGCTTGAGGATACCGTCGGCAACAAGCGGATCGAGCGCGGAGGTAACCTCGTCGCAGATGATGAGCTTGGGCTTGGCCGCGAGTGCACGGGCGATGCAGACGCGCTGCTTCTGTCCGCCTGACAGCTCGGCGGGGTAGCGGTCTTGGAAGCCTTCGCCCAACTCGATCTCGTCGAGGAGCTCCTGAATGCGTTTTTGTTTCGCAGCCCCTTTGAGGCCGAAGTAGAATTCTAGGGGCCGTCCGATGATAGTGCCCACGGTCTGGCGCGGGTTCATGGCGGTGTCAGCCATCTGGTAGATCATCTGAAGCTCACGCAGATCGTCGAGCGGGCGGGTCGCAAGGTCAGGCGTCAGGGTGCGACCGTCGAAGTTGATCTCTCCAGCCGCAGGGGGCAGCAGTCCTGTGATGACGCGCGCCAGCGTTGATTTGCCCGAGCCGCTTTCTCCCACTACGGCCAGCGTCTGGCCCGCGTGGATGTCCACGTTGATGTCCTTGAGCACGTCGAAGCTTGTCCCCTTATAGCGCGCGGTCACGCCTTTGACCGTGAGCAGGGGATTGGCGGTCGGTGTCTTTTCCTCGTGCTGGATCGAGCGGACGGAGACGAGCGCTTTGGTATACTCTTCGCGCGGAGCGTTGATGATCTGGTCGGTGGTGCCATATTCGACCATTGCCCCTTGTTGCAGGACCATGATGTGATCGGAGACTTGGGCCACCACGGCAAGGTCATGGGTGATATAGAGGGCGGCGACGCCCGTATCGCGGATCGCGTTCTTGATCGCCACAAGCACGTCGATCTGGGTGGTGACATCAAGGGCTGTCGTCGGCTCGTCAAACACCACCAGATCGGGCTGGGGGCAAAGCGCCAGCGCCGTCATACAGCGTTGAAGCTGTCCGCCAGAAACCTGGTGCGGATACCGCTCGCCGATGTTGTCGGGATCGGGCAGGCCGAGTTTGTCAAAGAGGGCACGGGCGCGCTCTTCGGCCTGCGCTTTGGTGAATTTGCCCTGGCCGATTGCGGCCTCGGTCACCTGTTCCATGATGCGTTTGGCAGGGTTGAAGGAGGCGGCGGCGGATTGGCTCACATAGGTGACTTCCGCGCCGCGCAGCTTGCGTTTGTCGGGCATGCCCGATTGCAGCACATCGCGACCATTGACCCAGACTTCACCGCCCGTCAGCTCGACCCCGCCGCGCCCGTAGGCCATGGCAGCAAGACCGATGGTGGATTTGCCAGCGCCACTCTCCCCGATCAGGCCGAGGACTTTGCCTGCTTCCAGATCAAAGTCGACGCCGTGCACGATGTCGATGTGGCGTGATTTCTCACCGGGGGGATAGATGGTGGCACCGATCTTGAGACCGCGTACTTTCAGCAGTGGCTCACTCATCCGCGGCCCCCTTTCAGTGAGGTGGTGCGCGACAGGACCCAGTCGGCGATCAGGTTGATCGAGATGCACAGGATGGCGATGGCGTAGGCGGGGTAGAGGGCCGCTTGGATGCCGTAGTTGATGCCTTCCTTGTTCTCTTTCACGATGCCACCCCAATCGGCCTGTGGTGGCTGTACGCCAAGGCCGAGGAACGACAGGGTCGAGACGAAGAGCACCATGAAGATGAAGCGCAGGCCCATCTCCGCCACCAGCGGGGAGAGCGCGTTGGGCAGCGTCTCGCGGAAGATGATCCAGCCGATTTTCTCGCCGCGCAGGCGTGCGGCCTCGACATAGTCCATGACGGTGATGTCTACGGCCACGGCGCGGGCAAGGCGGAAGACGCGGGTTGAATCCAGCAGGCCCATCAGCACGATTAGCGTGAGCACCGTGGTCGGCATGACCGACAGAACCACAAGGGCAAAGATCAGCGAGGGGATCGACATGATAAGGTCGATGAAGCGGCTCAGCACCTGATCCACCCAGCCGCCCGAGACGGCGGCGAAGAAGCCCAAAATGGCCCCTGTGGTAAAGCTCAGGATCGTGGCGGCGGTAGCGATGAAAATCGTGGTGCGCCCGCCGTAGATGAGGCGCGAAAGCAGGTCGCGCCCGATGTTGTCGGTGCCCAACAGAAATTCATCCGAGGAAGGCTCCCATACGTCGCCCACGATTTCGGCCATGCCGTAGGGGGCGATCCATGGCGCGAAGATGGCGCAGAAGAAGAAGATGGAGGTGAAGAAAAGGCCGATCATTGCGGCGAAAGGGATGCGGGTCATTTGGGGTGCCTTAGACGCGGGTTCGTAACAATCGACACGATATCGGCCACAAGGTTCAGCCCGATATAGACTGCGGCAAAGATGAGGCCCACTGCCTGCACCACAGGCACATCACGTTTGGCGACATGGTCCACAAGGTATTGGCCCATGCCTGGATAGGCGAAGACCACTTCTACCACCACAACACCTACGACGAGGTATGCCATGTTGAGCATCACCACGTTCACAATAGGCGCTACGGCATTGGGGAAGGCGTGCTTGCGGATTACGGTCAGCATGCGCAGGCCCTTAAGCTCAGCCGTCTCGATATAGGCGGATTGCATCACGTTCAGGATCGCGGCGCGGGTCATGCGCATCATGTGCGCGAGAACCACGAGGGTGAGGACGATCACGGGTAGGGTGATTGATTTGAGTTTCTGAACCAGTGTCATACTGTCGTTGATCAGCGCCACGGAGGAAAAGCGGAAGTTGCTAAGCAACCAGCCCTGCACGTCGGGTCCCAGAAAGCTCCAGCTGCCGATCCATAGCGGGAGCTGGATCGCGAGGACGAACATCAGGATGTAGCCGATCATGAATTCGGGGATCGAAATGGTGGTAAGGGTGATGCCCGAGATGAGCTTGTCAGGCCAGCGGTCCTTATAGCGTACGGCCAGCAGCCCCAGAAAAATCGCCAGCGGGACCGAGATCACGGCCGCCCAGAAAGCGAGGAACAAGGTGTTCTTAAGCCGCCCGCCAATGCTCTCGGCGATATCACGGCCATTGGTCAGTGCGGTGCCGAGGTCCCCTTGGAGAATGCCGCCCAGCCATTGGAAATAGCGGGTAACGGGGGGATCGTTCAGGCCCAGCTCTTCGCGCAGATTGGCGAGTGCTTGGGGCGTGGCGGACTGACCCAGAATCTGTTGTGCGACGTCTCCTGGCAGCATGGTCGTGCCGACAAAGATCAGGATGGACGCAGCGAAAAGCAGCAGGATGCCCAGCGCTAAGCGCTGGGCAACCAGTTTAATAATGGGATGCACGGGCTATGCCGTCTTCCATGTGTACTTGAAGGATTTCCAGTACATCTGTGGGCCTGACGGGTTGCCGACATAACCTTGGACATTGTTGGAGATCGCATCGACGAAGTCGTTGAACATTGGCAGGATCACGCCGCCTTCTTCGTTGAGCATGGCGCTCATCTTAGCGTAGATTTCCTTGCGCTTGCCCTCGTCCAGCTCGGAGCGTGCTTCCATCAACATTGCGTCGAATTCGTCACGCTTCCAGCGTGTGTCGTTCCAGTCGGCGGTAGAGAGGTATGCCGTGGCAAACATCTGGTCCTGCACGGGACGACCGCCCCAGTAGGAGGCGCAGAAGGGCTGCACGTTCCAGACCTCGGACCAGTAGCCGTCGTTCGGCTCACGCTTGATCTCGAGCGGAATGCCTGCGGCCTCACAGGACTGCTGGAAGAGCGATGCGGCATCCACCGCACCGGGGAAGGCGCCATCGGCTACACGCAGCACGATGGGGGAGCCGTCATGGCCGGACTTCTTGTAGTGCTCGGCCGCCTTCTCGAGCGAGAACTCACGCTGTGGCAGGCTGTCGTCGAACAGCGGGTAGGCTGCGTTGATGGGGGTATCGTTGCCGATGCCGCCGTAGCCCTGAAGGATTTTGTCCACCATTTCCTGACGGTTGATCGCATACTTGAGCGCCAGACGCAGGTCGTTGTTGTCAAATGGTGCTGTGTCCACGTGGTTGATGAACACGTAGTGGCCGCGACCAGAGATGTTCTTGACTGTGAGGTTTGGCGCGCGGTCCAGCAGTTTGGCGATCTTTGGCTCGACGCGGTTGATGGCGTCAACCTGACCGGACTGAAGTGCGGCGGTACGGGCTGTGGCATCGTTAAGCACGATCATCTCGATCGTGTCATAATGCGCCACTTCCTCTTGGGAGCCGCCCCAATAATCGTCGCGGCGGGTGGCTACGGCGCGTACGCCGGGCTCGTATTCGGACATGACATAAGCGCCTGTGCCAATGGCAGCAGTCGGATCGTCAAAGCCACCGTTCGGCTGGATGATCAGGTGATAGTCGGCCATCAGGAACGGCAGGTCGGCGTTGCCTGTCTCCAGCGTCACAATGAAGTCATTGCCTTCAGTGCGCATGGATTTGATGCCGGTCATAATGCCGAGCGCGCCTGATTTGGATTCCTCGTTGGAGTGACGCTCCATCGTTTTCATCACATCCTCGGCGGTGACCTGCTCGCCTGTGGAGAAGGTACAGCCCTGACGCACGGTGAAGGTCCACTCGGAGGCGTCCTCGGAACCTGACCAGCTTTCGGCGACCAGACCGCGCAGCGCGCCGTCTTCGCCGAGCTCGACCAGTGGTTCACCCCAGAAGAAGCCGATGGCCAGTGGCACGTCGGAAGCCCAGCTTGCAGGATCTTGTGTGTTTGTCGATTCGCCGCCGGAGGAGCCGATGCGGAATGTGCCGCCTGCGACAGGCTTGGCATGACCGTCAGCAGCAGCAGCGCTCGTCAGCATGGAATTGGCAACCGCGGCTGTAACGCCAAGGGCCGCAGCACGTGCCACGAATTCGCGGCGGGTCAGCAGACCCTGCTTTACGGCAGAGCTAAGCTCTTTGAGTTGGGTATTCATAATGGTGGTCTCCCAGTTGGAATCGCATGTCTTTTGCACGCGCTCTGATAAAGTGGTGCGTAAGGGTTGCGCATTTAGGGACAGGTCGCAAGGGCTAATACCCGTGTCGTTTTTGCATTATATTACAGGTTGTCACGTGGCACTTGGTCGTTTTCCTCGCGGGTATAGACAAGCGTGTCGTTTTCCCACGCCTCAATCTTCGCGCTAAGGTGGAAAGTGGTGGCGTCTGACCACATGCGACATTGGGCGCGGGTCCGCAGGCGTATGTCGCCGCGTTCCAGTTCGTCCTCCCAATCACAGGCACCGCGCGCGCTAAGCGGATCGTCCGGGTGGATGTCCCAGCGCTCTCGCGCGATGGAGCCGTGGATGAGGCCGTGGTCGCTATCGCGCAGTTTGCCAAAGTCGTCTTCGATGATCAGTGAGTGGATGCCGGTGACCATGTCCACCTCTTGGCGGCGGATGTGGTTTTCGGGGCGGATTTCCTCGGTCTGCCACGGGGGCGCAGCGGCAGGCGGCTCGAACGTGACCTCGTCGCCGCCAGCGGTCGGGCGCTGGGGCAGGGCGATGCTTCCGTGGCTTAGGGAGAGCGTGGCGGCGACAGGTGCGGGCCACAGCAACGGCCAATAAGCGGTAGAGATAGAAATGCGGGTGCGGTGACCCGCGGGCACGCGGTAGGCGATCTGGTCAAGATCGAGAGTAATATCGGTGCTCTGATCCGGTGTAAGTGGCTCTGGCGTCTCTGAGCTATTGCGGTGGCTTAGGTTGAGCACGCCATAGGTAATGCGCGTGGCCGACCCGTCGGGGTGGATGTGGTTAAGGCGGACGGCAATCTGGCCCTGCGGCTGATCGCTGGAGAGTTTGAGCGAGAGGCGCGGGCTGCCTACGATGTCCATATCGGCCTCGAGCGGCGCAGAGGTAAAGGTCGTGCTGAGCGCGTCATCGCCGCGCTGGTCGCCAGCCATCTCGGGGCCGAGCCAGATGGCGCAATACTCGCCCGCCGCCGCACCGCAGTGCGCGGGGGAGGCGACCTGTGCTTCAAGTGGTTGGGGCGTGGTGGCCAGCGTGCCATCCGTCGCCAGATGCAGGGTTTGCACGGGCAGATGGCTGGTAGCGCCCTCGTCCTCAGCGATCCAGCGGCCCGCACGCTCGGTATACCATGCGGCGGGGCGCACACCGTCCATGAGGTAAGCGCGGTAATCGGGGTCGTCCTGGACGCCCGTGTCCACGTCCTTGAGCCAACGGTCCCACCAGCGCAACGCCTCTTGAAGAAAGCCGATGCGCGGTTCTGGCACAGCGAAATGCGGGTACTTGTGCACCCAAGGGCCGACAATGCCCTTTGCGCCGTCGAGGTTCTCGACCAATTGCGGCACGGCGTTCTTATATGCATCGCCCCAGCCACCGACGGCGAGAACTTTTGCCTTGAGCTTCGAGTAATCCTCACAGACCGAGCCGTGCCGCCAATACGCGTCGCGGCGCTGATGGCGCAGCCATGTGGCGGGGAGAAACGGCTCATTCTCCAAGCGCTGGAGCCAGATCTCGCGCCAATCCTCGCGCAGGGCAGGGTCGGGCGCGCGGGAGGAATAGCTCCACATGGTCGCCCCCCAGCCGAGGTTCTCGCCCAGCAAGCAGCCGCCTTTGTAATGAATGTCGTCGGCAAAGCGATCGACGGTCGAGCATAAGGTAATGACGGCTTTCAGCGCCTCGGGGGCCAGAGCTGCCACTTGGAGGGAGTTGAACCCGCCCCAGCTGATCCCCATCATGCCGACGCGACCGTTGCACCACGGCTGTGCGGCGGCCCATTCTATCACCTCGACAGCATCGCTCAGTTCTTGAGCGGTGTATTCATCCGTCATAACCCCGTGGCTGTCGCCATTGCCGCGCATGTCGACGCGGGCACAGGCATATCCGCGCTGGGCGAAATAGGGATGGGTGAGCGCGTCACGCGCGCAGGTGCCATCACGTTTGCGGTAGGGCAGGAATTCGAGGATCAGTGGAACGGGGTCCGCCTCGGCATCCTCTGGCCGCCACATGCGGGTCGAGAGACGGGTGCCGTCAGAGAGAGTAATGGCGAGGTCTTCATCCTCGGTGATCGGGCGCAAATCAGCTGTCATTTTGTTCATGTCGGGAGGGTCGGATTCAGCCACATGGAAGTCAATGGATATGTGTTTGTGGCAATAATGAGGCAGTTTTCGAAGCTGTGAGCTTACGTGAAAGAATGTAAGGTCAATCAGTCTCCACATATAGGGGGTCTGTGGCCCTAGACCCACACATGTCGCGGTGGCGCTATTATATAGGGGAGAAAGTTCTGGATTTTCCCAAACACATATGCGTAATGTTCGGTAATAAAGGTGAAATCATGATCCGCTCGAACGGATCAGGTAGCAGTAAAATAAAAAAATAATGCAAGCGACCTGCAAGAAAGCGGGCGCTAGAGGTAGAGTGAGTAGTTACATGAATACGATTGATTTCGTTGTCCGAGGAAGTGCGGGCGGCATAGAGCGTGGCACGGTTGCTGCGGACGCAACGAACCAGGTTATCGTTGCGGGATCCGGTCAGGAAATCTCGATCAACGCGCGGCAATCGGATTTTGCCAGCCAAATACGCACGGGCGACAGCCTTGTTATCACGCTGAGCGACGGTCGCATGATCACCATTGATAACTTCTTTAACGACAGTGGTACGGCGAACCGTTTGTTCCTGTCCGCTGATGGCTACCTCAACGAGGTCAGCTTTGCCGAGATTGGCGAAGGCAACCTCTACGCCCAGTATGGCCCCACGGCTGAATGGGGCAAGTGGAGCCCGTCAGACGAGCTTATCTTCCTTGGAAATTCCGAGATTGCAGCGGCGCCGCTCGCCGATGGTGAAGAAGTGTCCATGTTGGGCGCGGGTCTTTTGGGTGCGGGCGGCTTTGGCGGCATTGGCGCAGGTATCGCCGCAACCGGCGCGGGTCTTGCAGTCGCAGGAGCGGCAGGCGGCGGCGGTGGCGGCAGTGCCTCCACAATTGGCACAGCGGACCCTTATGTAGACGACAGTGAGTCCAACGTCACAATCTCAGATGATGACGATGAGACGCTCGTCATCACGGGCGGCGGAGAGCCGGGTGACAATGTCACAGTTACGGTTGGGGACAAGAGCGTCGACACTGTGATTGACGAGGATGGCAAGTTCGAAGCCGTGTTCGAGGGTGACAACTTTCCTGAGGATGGTGTTTATGACGCCGAGGTTGTTGTAACGGACCCCAGTGGCGAGGAAACAGAGCTTGAGGGTCCATCCTTCGAGATCGACACTATTGCTCCCGAGATCACCTTTACCCAAGGCACTGAATCTGTCGGGGATTACTTCAACGGTGAGAGCTTCGCGGACGGCATCACGATCAGCGGCGAAGGCGAGGCGGGCGCCACGCTTGTTGTCACGATCAACGAAGTTTCACGCACCACCACTGTCTCCGAAGACGGTACGTGGACGGCCACATGGGAAGCAGGTACATTCGAGCCGGGCGAATACACCACAGGTATCACAGCCGTTGCGACCGACAGCTTTGGCAACTCCAAATCCTTCAGCGACACGCTGGTCGTGGACACGGTCACAACGGTGACTGTCACGACCACAAGCATCGGCGAAGACGGCACGATCAACGGGGTCGAGCACGCAGATGGCGTTGACTTCACGGGCCGCGCCGAAGCAGGCGCTTCTGTCGAAGTTACCATTGGCGAGGTCACACAAACGGTTACTGCGACATCCAGCGGCAGATGGACTGCGACATTCTCTTCCGAGCAGCTGGCACAGGGCGAGTATACAGGCACCATCTCTGTTGTCTCCACAGACACTTTCGGCAATGTGGGCACGGCATCGGGCAGCTTTGAAGTTGACACGCTGGTGCGCGATTTTGCCATCACCTCCTCCACGGGCGGTGCGGATAGTGTGATCACGCCAAGCGAGATCGACGATCCGCTGGTGGTTTCCGGCACAACCGAGCCTGGCTCGACCGTGTCTGTGACGCTTGGCGATGCGACTGTTCAGGCGGTCGTTGCCGAGGACGGCAGCTGGACCGCAACTTTCGCATCAGGTTCCGTCGAGGCGGGCAGCTATACCGCGACGATGACAGCCACGGCCACCGATCTGGCGGGCAACGTTGACACGGCAACCACATCTGTTCAGGTCGATACCGAAGCGGGTTTGCTTACCATCGACACGACCCCTGTTGAGGGTGACGATATCGTCAACAAGGACGAAGCCAGCGACGGCGTGGTCATCACGGGCACATCCGATCCAAACGCATTGGTCACTGTTACCCTCGCAGGCGCAAGCCGCGATGTCCGCGCTGACAGCGACGGCAACTGGGAAGCGCCCTTCGCCGCAGGTGAGGTCGAGGCAGGTGTCTATACCGCCCAGATCACAGCGGTCACGACTGATGAGTACGGCAACACAGCAACCGCAGAAGACAGTGTTCTGGTTGACACCCGTGTCGATAACCTGAGCATCGATGGCGACAGCGTTGCAGGTGACAACATTATCAGCGCGGCCGAATACGGCGGCACAGTCACTGTTACAGGCACCACCGAGGCGGGTTCACAATCCGTCATGGTTACAATGGGCGGCGTCACAGTTGCCGCAACGGGTGCAAGCTCTGGCAGCTGGAGTGCAGTGTTTGATGCAGATGTACTGCCCCGCGGGACAGACACGCATGACATCGACGTCTTGGCCACAGACCGTGCAGGCAACGTGAAGTCGGCAAGTGCCACGGTTCAGGTTGATACCGAGGTAACACCATTCAACATGACGACCGATCCGGGCGGTGCCGATGATGTCGTAAGCCTTGACGAAGCCGCAGGCGGCATCGTTCTGGGTGGCGCTGTGGAGGCCGGATCAAAGGTCACCGTTACTTTTGACGGCACTGAGTACGAAGCTGACGTAAACGACAACGCAGGAACATGGTCTTTGACCGTGCCTGCGGGTGACATCCGCGAAGGTAAGTATCCCGCGCAGATCACTGTTGAAGCCGAAGACCATGTCGGCAACCGCGCCGAGTTTGACGACGTGCTCCAGATCGACACAGATGCGCCTGACGGCCCGATTGTGAACCTTGTTCTGGACGGCCGCGACGGTTTCGAAGGCATCCGCGTTGAAACAGCCATGGAAGGCGGCGTGAATGCAGGCGAAACGATAAGCGTTCAGGAAGTCGCTGCAAACGGTCAAGTGTCGGATGTTGACGGAACGGCAACGCCGCTTAGCTCGAACACACTGTTCGAGTTTGACAACGAAGTGCCAGATGGCTCTGATTTGATCGTGAACGCGACCGACACCGCTGGCAACACTTCCGGCACCTATCTGGCGCTGGACGGTGAGGACGGGAACAGCGCGATTGACCTGACCAATGTGGCGCTGGGCGAGTTCCAGATTGAAACGCTCGATCTTGACTGGGCCGAAGCGGCAAGTGTGACAATTGACGAGGCCAGCCTGCTGGCGCTGTCGACGAACTCCAACACCTTGACCATTCGCGGCTCTTCCGAGGATGAACTGGTGATCGAGGGTGGGGCAGCCGACGGCACACGCACCGTGGATGGCGAAACGTTCAACGTCTACAACGTTGGCTCCGAGGGTACGTTGCTGGTGGATATGGATATCCCCGACGACAACATCACGCTCACCATCTGAGCGCTCTAACGATAAAAACGGGATGCGGCGGGGCCAAATCATCGCCGCACCCGACAGGCTAAGAATATAATAATAAATATAAATATCGGCACGTTAAGGGCAGGATATGGGGCAGTTTCGAGTAAAAGCGGCAATGATAGTGTGTTCAAGCGCTGTCATGCTTGCAGGGTGTATGTCGGATATAGGCGGCAATGCGAACGGCGAGGACGTCGTCGCGATGCAAAGCACGGGGGGCAACATAACCCCTTCCAAGCCAACGCATTCCGAAAAGATAAACGCGCAAAGCGAGATCATTCAGGGTCTTATCGCGCGCCGTTCCGTTCTGCCTGCGGGCAGTCCGTTCAGCCATGTTGCCACCGCCGTATTGGCGGCCAATTCGCGCAGCGCCGAGAGCGAATTGCGAGCCGCACAATTGCGCGCCCGCGCGGCTTCCAAAAACTGGCTCCCCCAGATCGGGCCGAATATCAGCCTCAATTCATTGGGCTCGATTGTGGCTAATCTGGTGGTTGAGCAGGTCTTGTTCGACAATGGCCGCAAGAAGGGTGAACGCGAGTTTGCCGTGGCCGATGTCGAGGTCGCCGCTGTGGCACTCGCCACCGACACAAATGCCCGCGTGCGCACGGGGCTGGAGCTTTACATCACCGCCGTTGAGGCGCGCGAGAAGCTGGCACTGGCCAGCAAAAGCGCCAAGGATGTGGGCCATTTCGAATGGGTCATGCAACAGCGCGTGCAGGGCGGTGTCTCGGACAGTTCCGACCTGAACGTGCTGCGCCAAAAGCTATTGGAAATCCGCGCCAGCCAGTCGGCCTCATCGGAGGCTGCGGCCACCGCGATTGCAGAGTTGAATGCCATGGCGATTGGCGATTTGAGTGCCGTGCGCGGCCTCTCGCATTTGCCCGTCAACGCAAACAGTGCCCAGCCGCTGAGTGTGACACAGACAGAGGCGGAGAAGATCCGTGCGATTGCCGCCGCCAAGGTGGACCGTGCAAGCCAGCTTCCGGGTTTGAGTGCAACAGGCACCATCGGAGAAAACAGTGGTGGTGGTCTGACGGTCAAGGCCGACAGCCTGCTTGGGCTGGGCACCGGCGACCGTCTGCGTGCGATCGAAGCGACCAAAGAGGCCGCAGGCCGCCGTGTTGCTCAAGCGACCGAAGATGCAAACCGACAACTGCGCAAGCTGGAAGGTGAGATCGCCGCCAAGGAGCGACAGGCATCCGAGGCTGCAGCCCTCACCGCACAAGCCAAGAAGAACCTTGATCTGTTCCAAGCCCAATATGACGCGGGCCAGCGACAAGTGATGGATGTGGTCGGTGTCTACGAGACATTCGCGCGCCAGCAAGAAAACGAAGTTTCCCTGAAATATGATGCTGTCCGCTTGCGGGTGGCCATGGCCGACCTTCTGGGCGTTCTGGCCGATGGATCCGCGATATGAGCAAACCTTTTACCCTTACCATCGTCAACGGCACCTCGGGCCGCCTGAAACCCGCCAAACCGGCACAGGCGCCCAAAGCGGACAATACGTCGACCTTTGAGGACAAGCTGCGCGCGCGCGCGGCCCTGATCTCAACATACGCAAGCGTATTGGGGGCGGAGGTCTCGCAGGGGGATTTGTCAGAAGCTCTGGCGCGTCGGTTGACGCCCGACAGCACGGAACAGGACGAAGCGCAGACGATCACAACCCTGTTGCGCCGCCATGGCATGACCGCCGAAATGGTCCGCTCGCAAAATGTTGAGGGGCAGGCATTTCCCGCGCTCGTCTTTATGACATCTGGCCAGCTGTTGCTGGTGATGGGGCATGAAGGCGACGATCTGGTGGTCTTTGACAAGACCTGCACCGATAACCGTACGCTGGTCCCTGCGAGCGATTTTATTCCTTTCTTCTCGGGGCTTATGCTGCATGCGCAGATGCCCATTGAGAAGGTCGAGGAAGTTCACAAAACTGCCGAAGCGCCCAAGCATTGGTTCTGGGGCCAGTTCGGCAACTTCCGCCGCCAGTTTGGCGAAGTGGCGCTCGGCTCGTTTGTGGCCAACCTTCTGGCTGTGGCTGTGGCGCTGTTTTCCTTGCAGGTCTACGACCGCGTGATCCCGCACCAATCCGAGGCCACGCTTTGGGTGCTGGCCGCGGGGGCTGTGCTGGCTCTGTTGATGGAAGCATTTATCAAGATCGCGCGTGCGCAGCTCATGGACGGTGCAGGCCGCCAGATCGAGCTGTCGGTGCAGAACACGCTGATGTCGCGCATCCTTGGCATGCGCAGCGACAAGCGGCCGCAAGCGCCGTCTGATCTTTTCTCCTCGATGCGCGAGTTCGGGTCTGTGCGCGAGTTCTTTACCGCCTCGACCATCGGCACGATTGCGGACATTCCGTTTATCTTTGTGTTCCTGTTCCTCGTGGCCTCGATTGCGGGCAATGTGGTCTGGGTGCTGGTTATCGGCGGCATCCTGATGGTGATCCCCGGCTTCTTCATGCAGAAACGCATGATCCGCCTGACGGCAGAGACGCAGGGCGCCACGGCGAAATCCTCACGCCTGTTGCATGAGGCGATTTTCGAGCTGGACACCGTCAAGACACAGCGCGGCGAAGAGCGCGTGCAGCGGCTCTGGACCGAGCTGACCACGCTCTCGGCGGTCAAGTCTTCGGAGCAGCGCAAGCTGGCCTCGGTCCTCACCTTCTGGAGCCAAGGCGTGCAGCAGGGCACCTATGTCGCTGCCGTGATCATGGGCACCTATCTGGTGTTCGCGGGGCAATTTACCGTGGGCTCCATCATCGCGGTGGGCATCCTCACCTCACGCACGCTGGCTCCGCTGACACAGCTGGCAGGCACCATGGCGCGCTGGGGCAATGTGAAATCGGCCCTCGATGGGCTGGAGCATATTGCAGGCTCGGAGCAGGACGCTGCCGAGGGGCGGACGTATATGCGCCGCGATCAGCTCAATGGTGATTTCGAGCTGCGTGATGTGACCTTCCGCTATATGGAAGACGGCGCGCCGACGCTGGATTTGCCTGGTATCAAGATATTGCAGGGCCAGCATCTGGCGATTTTGGGGGCCAATGGCTCTGGTAAATCCTCATTGCTGAAACTGCTCAGCGGGCTGTATGCGCCCACAACGGGCCGTGTGCTGATTGACGGGACAGAGATGACCCAGATTGAGCCGCGCGATTTGCGCCGCCTAATCGGCTATCTGGGGCAAGACGTGCGGCTGTTCTCCGGCACGCTGCGCGATAATCTCAACCTCACTATGCTCGAGCGCGATGATGCGCGCCTGATGGATGCGCTTGATTTTGCGGGGCTCGGCGAGTTTGTGCGCAACCACCCCAAGGGGCTGGACCTCGAAATACTTGACGCAGGTGCGGGATTGTCCATCGGGCAGCGCCAGTCGATTGGCTGGGCGCGATTATGGTTGCAGGACCCCAAGATTTGCCTGCTCGACGAGCCGACGGCAGCACTTGATCAAAAGCTGGAGACAGCGCTTGTGAAGCGGCTGGAGACATGGATGGCGGGGCGCACTGCCGTGATCGCCACGCACCGCGCTCCAATTTTGGCGCTGACCACACGGACGATCATCCTCAACAATGGTCGGATGAGCATTGATGGCCCCAAGGACGAAGTCTTTGCCCATCTGAAATCAATTCAGGAGGGGGCGGCATGAGCGTATCAATGGATAGCCATATCGAAAAGCAGTTGCGCGGCCCCTCGATGGTGGTCTGGCTGAGTGCGGGCGCGGTTGTAGTCTTTGTCATCTGGGCGTTTTTCGCATGGGTGGACGAGATTGTGCGCGCCGAAGGATCGATGATCTCGAGCTCGCGGCCGCAGATCATCCAGAACCTTGAGGGCGGTATTCTGGCCGAACTCGCAGTGGGCGAAGGCGATATCGTCGAGAAGGGTGATGTGTTGGCCAAGCTGCACAACACGGGCTTTCAGGCTTCGGTAGATGATCTGCAAGACCAGATCAGCGGATTTGAAATCCGCCGCTTGCGGATTGAGGCAGAGCTTGAGGGGATGTTCGACTTCAATGTGCCCGACCAATGGCGCGGGCGCACGCCTGATATTGTAGCCAGTGAAGCGGCCCTTTTGCAGGCGCGCCAGTCTGATTACGTCTCCTCCATGGAGGGGGCCAAGCGGGTGCTGGCCGAGGCGCAGCGCGAGCGCGATCTGATGGATGCTCTGCTCAAGAACAAGATCGTCTCGACCATCGAGGCGACCCGTGCACGCAAAGCCTATGCCGATGCCAAGATCAAATATGATCAGGTGGTAACAGGCACCGAGTTGGAACGCGCACAGGAATATTCCGATGTGTTGAAGGAACTGGCGACTCTGCGCCAGAACCTCAAGGCCAGCACGGACCAGTTGGATCGAACTCAATTGCGCAGCCCCATGCGCGGGATTGTGAACAACTTGTCTGTGACGACGATCGGCGGCGTTGTACGCCCTGGTGAGGAGATTTTGCAGATCATTCCATTGGATGAGGAATTATTCGTAGAGGCGCGGGTCAAGCCCGAAGACATCGCAGGCGTGCGCCCCGGTCAGGAGGCGACGGTGAAGCTGTCGGCCTATGACTATACGATTTACGGCACGCTCAAGGGTGAGGTGAAGCGCATCTCGGCTGATACGTTCAAGGATGAGCGGGCGCGCGACCCTGATGGCGATCCACATTACAAAGTCGTGCTTGCGGTAGACACCGAGAACCTGACCGAGCGTCAGGCCGCATTGCAGATCAGGCCCGGTATGCAGGCCAGCGTGGAGCTGCACACTGGTGCCAAGACCGTGCTGCAATATCTGCTCAAGCCTCTATACAAGTCCAAGCAGGCGCTGCGCGAGCCATAGGTCTTCGCGCGCGCTCGCACTTCGTGCATCGCCCGCCCGCCGACCCGTTTATGTGTCGGTGTCGAGCCAGATTGTGACGGGGCCGTCGTTGGTCAGCGCCACGGACATATCAGCCCCGAACTCCCCTGTTTGCACAGGTATATCCAGCGCTTGTAGGGCTTGGGTGAAATGCAGGTAGAGCGCCTTGGCCTGATCCGGTTTGGCGGCATACGAAAAGCCGGGCCTTGTTCCGCGGCGGGTGTCTGCGGCCAATGTGAACTGGCTCACGACCAAGGCGCTTCCGCCCGTCTGTGCAAGGCTGAGGTTTATCTTGCCAGCTTCGTCTTTGAAGAGCCTGAGTTTTGATATCTTGAGGGCCAGCGCATCTGCCGCCGCCTCCGTGTCCTCGGGCATGGCGCAGACGAGGATGAGCAGGCCTGCGCCGATCTCACCGATGACTTGGCCCTCGACCGTGACGCTGGCGTCTGTAACGCGTTGCAAAAGCGCTCTCATGTGTCGTGCCATCCGATGATGTCGCTGGTGTCAGCGCGAGTGGTGCGGAAACTGTTGGCGGGGGCGTCCGTGTCGGCATAACCCAGCGAGATGGCGCAGAGGATTAAACGGTCCTCCGCAATGCCCAGCTGTTCTTTGAGCAAAGGCGCATAGGCGGCGATTGCCGCTTGCGGGATGGTCGCGATGCCCAGAGCGGTGGCGGCCAGCGTGAAGGCGGTGACAAAGCCGCCTGTATCCATCGCACCGTAGGGGCCCAACTCCGCAGGGGAGTGGATGATGGCCACATGGGGCGCATCAAAAAAAGCGTAGTTGCGCATCATCTGCTGGGCGCGGCCTGCGCGGTCCTTTTTCTCAACCCCGACGGCGTCATAGAGCTGGAACCCGCAGGTGCGCCGCCGCTCGGCGTAGTCGCCAGTGTATTTTGTGGGCCAGTCCAGATCAGGAGCGGGCGGCGTGCCAGCCAGCGCTGTCTCAGTGAGTTTGTCGCGCAAACGGTCCGTGGCGGCACCGCGCGTGATCTCCACCTGCCACGGTTGTGCATTGCACCATGAGGGCACGTGGCGCGCCGCGTCAACAATGCGCGAAAGGTCTGCGGCTGGCACAGGATCGGGGCGGAAAGCGCGGCAGGAATAACGTGCCTCGAGAACTTGGGTGAGGGTGTCGATAGTGGTCATGTGGCCTGTGTCCTATCTGTTTTGCGCGTAGAGAAAGCCGATAGCGCCTGCAACGAGCAGCCCTGCGATAATGGCCAATGTGATTTTGACGGCGGAGTAGGGACGCTCCCCCTGTACGCGGCCCGTCCGGCCATTCACGACAAAGCGGTAGCTTTTGCCACGGTACTTATAGGCGGCGAGCCAGACAGGCAGCAGGATGTGTTTAAAGGTCATGTCGGACAGGTTCACATCCATATTGTGGATGCGCTGGCGGTCGCCGCCTATGTCGAACTTAATGTCGCGGCGGATCATCGCGTCCATGCGACCGCGCGCCTCGTCAAAGCCTTCATCCAGCGGCACGGAATAGCCTTCGGCGCGGAAACCTGCGAGGTATTCAGGGGTGTAAGGCTCAAGTGCGGCGAGATCCCACGGCTCAAGCGCGTCGGTGAAGCGTTTGGGCAGGGACCGCGAGCCGAGCACCAGAATATCGTCAAAGAACCGCGCCACACGGCCAGAGGTGCTCCGCCAGCGGGTTTTGGCGACGCGCACGGTCTTTCGCTTGCCGTCGCGCATGACGGTACGATTCTCGTAGTAGATCGTACCGCGCTCGCCCGTATATCGCGTGTCGGTTTGCGCGTCATAGGTCCAATAGGGGACATAGATGCCGTCCATCTGGCGGCCTTTACGGGCGTAGGCTTGCAGTCCGTTTGGCGCGAACCACAGGCTGCCGAGCCAGTCTTTCATCGCATCGCGGGCCACTTCCTCGGCCAGCGCGAAGGGCAGGACAGCACGGGGTTTGATGTGCCGATGCGTGCCGGTGTCGACCACCACAGGGGTGGCGCAGAAAGGGCATTCCTTCGCCTGATCTGTGTCGCCGAATTCTACTTGGGCCGCACAATTGGGGCATTGGCTGACCCTTGTTTCCTCCATCTCGGCCCCGTCGAGGGTTTGGGAAATGCCACGCGCGAGGTCCAGTTCGGCAATGGCGCGCGACTGGGTCCAAACGGTGCCAATAGGCTCTACGTGGCCGCAGTGGTCACATCTAAGATCGCCGCTGGCAGGATCAAAGCGCAGATCGCTGCCGCAGGTATCGCAGGGAAAGCGGTGCTCTTGCAGGACGGGGGCGGGAATTGTGTCGGGCAAGGGGGCGGCCTCTACGGTTGGGGTTGACCGGACATTCAAGCCTGAGGCTTGCAGGGTCAAGGGGGCTTAGAGAAAGCGGTGCAGCGCTTTGGGGGCCATGATGCGCAAGGCGTTGTCGCGCAGTTTCACGTGGCGCCAGATATGGTAGGCAGCATGCCCTGCAATGACCACGCCCAGCAGGTAGAACTGGTAGATGTGCAGCGTGCCGATAATCTCGTTCGCCGCACGCCAACCCATGGGGGGAGCGATGGGCAGCCACAGCCCTGCCTTGAGCTGCACAAACGATGTAAGGCCCAGCAGAAAGCCGCCAAGCGCTACAAGAAACAGCCCCCAGATGATTGTCAGATGCAGCGGGCGGTGGATGGCGCGCGCCCAGCCTTGTAATTTCGGACCAGGACGCGAGGCGAGGCCGCGGCGCATGAGGCCAGCCGTCCATGCGAGGCAGATCGACACAAACACCAGAGCCAGATTGGAATGGATGGCAAACCACGGTCCGCCCAGAGGCACAACCGTGTCAGGCGTCACCAGCATGAACCACACAAACAGCGGGATCATGATGCCGTGGGTCCATTTGAGAACCGTGCGGCGGTGGGGTTTGTAACGGGAGAGGCGCTGCATGATCCATTATTTGGCTCATGCCCGCGCCTTTTCAAGCCATTGTTCAGCCCGCAGGTGGCGGGGGTGGCAGTACGGTAAAGAGCTGCGCCAGCTCCATCACATCCTCGGCGCGCATCCAGCCGTCCTGCCCTGCGGTCCAGACATAGGTGTCCCGCCCCAGCGTGCCTTCGGTGGCCATGCGGCCCAGCTTTGCCTTGGAAAAGGGGCCTTTCGTCTCGCCGGCTTCGGCGATGTGCCAGACGTGTTCCACAGGGGGCGGCGGCGGCGCTATGGCTGCGGTACGTGCGCCCCAAGGGCCAGCCTGTGCCGCTTGCGCGCCGATCTGCATCCCCAGACCCGCGCCGAGGCCCGCTTGGATCGCGGCCGCGCCTGCGCCTTCCTGACCCAGACCAGTGGCGGCTTGGTACTGCATGTATTCGTTGAGATTGCCGATCACACCCATGGAGGAGCGTTTGTCCAGCACCTCCTCAACCGCGGGGGGCAGGGAGATGTTTTCGACATAAAGCTCGGGTAGGGCGAGGCCGTATTCAGCGAGCTGTGCGGCAATCTCGCCACCGATCAGCTTGCCCAACTCGCGGCTGTTGGCGGCCATGTCGAGCACGGGAATTTGTGCACGCGCAATGGTGCGGGAGAACTCCTGCACGATGATATTGCGGATCTGGTAGCTGATCTCGTCCATGGTGAACTCACCATCGGTGCCGACGATTTCGCGCATGAAGAGAGCGGGATCGACCACGCGCACGCTATAGGTGCCGAACGCGCGTAGGCGGACGGGGCCGAATTCGGGATCGCGCACGATCACAGGGTTCTTGGTGCCCCATTTGAGGTTGTTGAACCGCGTGGTGTTGACGAAATATATCTCGGACTTGAACGGAGACTTAAAGCCGTGATCCCAGTGCTGGAGCGTGGTGAGGATTGGCATGTTGTTCGTCTCGAGCATATACAACCCGGGCGTAAAGACATCGGCCAGTTGCCCCTCATGGATAAACACGGCCGCTTGGCCTTCGCGCACCGTGAGCTTGGCGCCATATTTGATCTCATGGTCCTCGCGCTCGAACCGCCAGACGAGGGTGTCACGGGTGTCGTCCGTCCATTCAATGACGTCGATGAATTCACCTGAGAGAAAGCCGAAAATGCTCATGGGGGTGTGTCCTTGGGAATTAGAGTTGCGGCAGGGTAGGCGAGCCCGCGTTTCGTATCAAGAGGGGGCTAGACTGGTCCGCTGCCTGCAAGTTCGGATGCAATGGTGCGGATTGTCGGGCGTGCTTGGGTCGCGGTCATGCCTGTGCGCAGACGCTGGTCATAAAGCATTTTGAGCAAAAGTTCGTCGTGGCGGGTCAGCAGCGCGAATTCGTCGTCATCGTTGAAAATCGAGGGGCGCGCTGTGGGGCTGTCGTTGGCAAGGCCCATGCCTTGGGCCAGCTCCTCATGGATGCAAGACAGGCGCAGCAGGGAAGGGTTCTCGGCGCGGATAACGGCCAACGCGGCCGTGTAGGTGTTGGCGCCTTGACCCGAGGCATAGGCGGCAACCACGCAATAGGTGTCGCTGCGCAGATTATTGAGCGGTCCAAGGCTGGAGGCGGTGATGCCGGGCAAGCGGGCAGCGGCCTCGGCCAGCGCATCGGCGCGGTCATCCTCGCCTGCTATAATTACGATGAAATTGGCGCGTTTGTTCATGCTCACAGGGTGGCCCGTAACGCGACCCAGACGGGCGGCATAACTGCTTATCTTTGCTGTATCGCTGCTGCGCTGGGACGGGGGTACACCTGCGCCGAATATCACGTCCATGCGCACCGGGTTCGTCCAACGGCGCAGCGGGCTGGGGCCGCCGCGGCCTGCGAAAGTGGCGTCATATTCGTTGAAGAGGGCGATCTGTTCAAAATTGCGTGCCAGCATCGTGTCGGTAAAGGGAGTGTCGGCCCCGCCACCATCGCGCCGCAGCAGGCCTTGGCCCAATTGCGCGTTCTGCACCTGATTGAGATAGCTGCGCAATCGGGCACTGGCTTGTGACGTGGGCTGGGCCACCTGCGGTGGTTTAGGAGCGGGGGCAACGATCTCGGGGCGCGCCTGCGGCTTGGCGACAGGATCGACAGGCGCCACGCCTTGGGTGCAAGCGGCAAGGCCCAAGGCAAACAACCCCAGACCAAGCCCCCGTATGATGCCCCGTGCTGTCATGCTCAGCTTGGGACCGCGCCGCCAGCCGTTTCGCCCAAGCCTGTCTTTTTGGCCTTTGCGGCAGCCAATGTGTCGCGCAGTTTGGCCTCCATCTCCTTGAGATCGATTTCCGCGGCCGCTCGCTTGGCTTTGCCAGCATCCGCGATCTGGAGGCTTTCCTCGATGGTGCCGATGAGGTCCGCGTTTGCGGCTTTTACGGCTTCGATGTCGAAGACACCGCGCTCCATTTCCTCGCGGATCACCTTGTTGCTTTCGCGCAGGTTCTTGGCGTTGGATGTCAGAAGCTCATTCGTCAGATCGTTGGCCTCGCGCACGGCTTTTGCCGCCTCGAAGCTGCGCTGAATGGTGACCGCTTGGGCGAGCTGTGTCTCCCAGAGCGGCACGGTGTTGACGAGTGTGGAGTTGATCTTCGTCACCAAGGATTTGTCGTTCTCCTGTACCAGACGGATCGAGGGGAGCGATTGCATGGTCACTTGGCGTGTGAGTTTCAGATCGTGCACGCGGCGTTCCAGATCATCACGCGCGGCGCGTAGATCGCGGAGTTCCTGGGCAACCATAACCTGATCGTTTTCAGGCGCGGCGTTCACCTCGGCCTCTTTGGCGGGGATGACTGTCGCGTCCAACTCGGCGATCTTGGCCTCGCCCGCCGCGATATAAAGCGCCAGTTCATCGTAGAATTGCAGCGTCTTCTCGTAGAGCATGTCGAGGGATTTGATGTCTTTCAGAAGCGTGTGCTCATGGGACAGCAGATTGTCAGTGATCCTGTCGATCTGGCCTTGGACCTTCTCGAATTTCGCCGTGAATTTGGCGAAGGGGGCCGCGCGGCCGATAAGCTTCTCCCACCAGCTGCGGTCACGGCGCACGTCCAGCTCGGAGACGGAGAAGCCGCGGATGGTGGTGACGATGCCGCGCAGGCTGTCCCCTGCAGGGCCTACGTCCTTGTTGCGCACGTCTTGCAGCATCGCTTGGGAGATTTCCTGAAGCTCGGCTTGGGCGGCGGAGCCGAAGCTGATGATGGATTGGGTATCGCCCATGTCCAGCTCTTCCATGCGCGAACGGATCTCGGCGCTCACGGGTGCGTCTGCCTGTTCAAGCGTGACAACGGCATTGGCGTCGGCAGGCTCGGGCAGCACCACGGCGGTGACTTCCTCGACCATGGCAAGGGATTGGGTGGCTTTTTCGCGGGTGGCTTCGGACATGTTTGTCTCCTTTAAGTCATGGCAGCGGCGTTAGTCGAGACGCACACCTTCACGTGACAGCCGCTCGCGCAGCACGTCGATTTCTACATTCAGATCACTGCGGTCAGCGAGCAGGGACTTGCGGTTGCGGGCGGCAAAGTTCTTTTCGAGGTCATCGAGAAGGGCCAGATAATCGGTGCGCGCTTGGGCATCTTTGGTCCGCGCATAAATGTCGGCGAATTTCGCCGTCGCGTCGCGTGCGCCCTGAAGATAGACGCCAAGGTATTTGCGCGCCGCTGTCAGATCGCGGGGGTCTTCTTCCACGGTGCGGATGAGGTCACGGGCGGTGTCGGAAAAATCCTCCAACCGCGCCTTTGCCTGACGGTCGCCTGCGCGCAGGATCGTCTCGTGCATGGTGGTGAGGTGCTTTTCGGCCTCGTCCACCACACGCGCCACCCGGTCTTGCTGGAAGGTGTCGATGCCGTCCATCCCCTTGCTGCGCAGCGGATCAAGGCCAAAGGCCGCGAGATAAAGCCCTGTGGCGATAATGCCGTAGAGGAGGGGGGAGAGCAGGGCAAAGCCGTCCTGATGGGCAGTAACAGCCAAGGCCGCGCCGATGCCGCCGCACACAGCGCCAAGGATTTTGCGTGGCAGCGCGGGTTTGCGTGCCACTTTGCGCGCGTCGAATTCCGCCTGTGCGCGCAAGCCGCCGCGCACAAGCCATGCGGCCAGTGTGAGCGAGAGTGCCCCGAGCAGGGCGGGCACTGTCTCTTATACACATCTGACGCTGCCGACGATCTACTCCGTGT
>CAJXSZ010000004.1 GCA_913060815.1 uncultured Sulfitobacter sp.
CGATGGACCAACGGCCAATCATGCACTAACTTTTAACATGGACCACTCAAGTGGGCCCTATCGGATTGCCACCGGACATGCGGACCATTGAAGCGCCGTCTTTCCATGGCGGAAAGATTATGAGCCGCGGAGTATCATCGGCCAAGGGTGAGGCCGCCAATAGCAACAGCGACGGAGCGGATAGGGTGATAGCAATCAGGGCTGCGAGCAAAGCGTTGTACATACGGGCTTATCACCCGACAGAAGTTAACACTTCCCGTATAGGCGCTGTCTTTGCAGATAAAATTACCTGCTTCCTGCTCGCGTTCGTTTCGCTGAAAAAGTGTTTTGCCAGCGCGATTTCTTTCTCACTGTCTATTTACCAATGGGCCGAAAAGGCTCTCCTGACAGATAGACTAGTCCGGCCCGTCGGCACTGACGTCAGTCAGTTCTGGCAGCGGGGGTCTGCTCGCATTCTCACGACTGGCGAGAGTGGCTCGCGTTTCATGCGCCAAATTTTCAAGAATAATCACGTAAAACTGTTCGCACTTCAGGCTCCGACTCTGAGCCTGATACATCTTGCGCGAGCTGCACCCTATCGCAACAAGAATAATGCATATTTTGTCCTTCTCAGCGACAGCACGATTCTTTGTAAAGCCTGCAATATTGTTGGCAGCTCGGTGTCTCTATCCGGCTACTCGAGATGCGGCCACCCGCGATAATAATGCCATTGCATCACTGAATGAATGGGTGGGACAGTTCTAGAACTGTCAACACCCAGAAACGACGAACCCCGCCGTGTTACGGGCGGGGTGTCGGTGTTATTGGTTGCGGGAGTAGGATTTGAACCTACGACCTTCAGGTTATGAGCCTGACGAGCTACCGGGCTGCTCCATCCCGCGCCAATAAGGGTGCTCTAATCTATGCTTCGGGAGTCGGCAAGTGGATATGCTGAAATGATTGAAATTTCTTTGCAAAGCAAAAGCCGCAGCTCATCTAAAGAGGTCGCCCAACGGATCAGCGGGTCTGTTCGTGTGTTAGATTGCCGCGGCGTGTGCTGCTTCCTTGGCTGTGAAGCGGTCGACAAAGCTTGCGATGACCCGCACCAGCGGGCGGTACTCGGGATGCATTTCCAGCCCTCCCGAGTTCAAATAGAACACATCAGGATAGGTGTTCATTAGCGATACGGCCGTTTGGCGTAGTGCATCCTTGCTTGAGGGGAAGCGGTTTTGGAGATCAGTCGTCGGAAAGCTGAACCTGCACATCAGTTCTTCGATAATAGCGGCGATCATGCGATCGGTGTAACGCATCTCATAGCCTTTGTGGCCCGCGAATCCGCTCTCTGAAACACGGTCCTGATAGGCCGATGTCGCCGCCGCATTCTGTTGGTAGCCTTGTTTGAAACGTGAAATGGCCGAGGCGCCGAATCCGATCAGTGTCGCACTCTGGTCATCGGTGTAGCCCCGAAAATTGCGCCGCAACTGCCCGCGCTGATCCGCTTTGAACAAGCTGTCGGTCGGCTTGGCAAAGTGGTCAATGCCGATCGCGGCATAGCCTGCCTCTTGAAGAACGGCATCTGCTACCTTTGCCAATCCGTAGCGCTGCAGTGTATCGGGCAGGGTCTCTTCTTTGATCAGGACCTGACGCTTGGACATCCAGGGGACATGGGCGTAGCCGTAAATCGCCAGACGGTCTGGATCCATAGTGATCACATGGTCCAGCGTTTCACGAAAACTCGTCTCTGTCTGGAAGGGCAAGCCGTAGAGCAAATCAAGGTTGATCGCGGCGATGTCGTGGTCGCGCAAAAACGTGACAACATCGACTGTTTGCTCCAATGACTGCTCCCGCCCGATCGCGGCCTGTACCTTTGGGTCAAAGTCCTGAACGCCGATGCTGGCTCGGTTCATCCCGAAATCAATCAATGTGGTGAGCAGATCCTCGGATGCCTCTGTTGGGTCGATCTCGACAGAGAATTCGAACTCGCTCGCAGGGTCAAAGGCATCAAATACCGCGTGCAGGAGTTTTGTCATGCTTGCAGGGGGGAGAATCGTAGGTGTGCCCCCGCCCAGATGCAGCCGCCCCATCCGCAGACCCTCAGGGACCACACTGCGAACCGCCTCAATCTCCTTGAGCAATACATCAATATAGGCGTCTACAGGCCGCATGGTTTGCGTCCCTTGGGTGCGACAGGCGCAAAACCAGCACAGGCGCTTGCAAAAGGGGATGTGAATATAAATGGAAATATCTTCGCCCGCATCAATGCTGGTCAGCCACTCCATCTGGTGCCGCTGTCCGACCGCATTCTGGAAGTGATTTGCGGGCGGATAACTGGTGTAGCGCGGGACTTTAGCATCGAACAGGCCGTGCTGCGAAAGGTGTTCTATTTGTTCCATGGGGCTGTTAAAGTGTAGATTGTAGCCAACTACATTGATGTAGATCAAAAATGAAGAATTCCGATTTTGTTGCAGTGCGCTGTGAGGAATGCCCCATTCGCCATCGCGCTGTTTGCGCGCGCTGTGACGGTGATGAATTGGCTATTCTGGAAAGCATGAAGACGTACAAGCAGTACGCTGCGGGCGAGACGATCCTGTGGCGCGGGGAGCCGCTCGACTATGTCGCCTCGCTTGTGCACGGCGTGGCCAGTCTTTCCAAGACGATGGAGGACGGGCGTACCCAGATGGTGGGGCTTTTGCTGCCGTCCGACTTTATTGGCCGTCCGGGTCGTACCGAGGTCGAGTTCGATGTCGTGGCCACTACCGAACTAACCCTGTGCCGGTTTGAGCGAAAGCCTTTCGAAAAACTGGTCGTGGAGACGCCTCATATCGCGCAGCGCCTGATGGAGCTCGCTCTGGACGAGCTGGATGCCGCACGTGACTGGATGCTGCTGCTGGGCCGCAAAACCGCGCGCGAAAAGATCGCGACCTTTATCGACATGCTGGCACAGCGCAGCTTGGCGAGCGGATCGGCCAATGATCTCAAGCTTGAGCTTCCCATGACCCGCGACCAGATCGCAAACTACCTTGGTCTTACGCTCGAGACGGTATCGCGCCAGTTCAACGCGCTCAAAAAAGAGGGTGTTATCTCCCTGTCGGGCCGCAAAGAGATTGAAGTTGTGGATCTTTTGGCGCTTCGCACGGCAACAGGCGACGACTCCGATGGCGGGATGCTGTCCTGATCTCCAAAAATGTCTTTTCTTGATTCAGATCAAGGAATGCAAAACACCACCCCCATAAACCTGACCCAGCGAACAGGAGCGTCGATTGGTGCTCTGATATTTCTAGGGGCATTTTATGGACTATGTAAAAATCATCCTTTTGGGCGCGATTACCGTGATCGCTGCCCTCGCCAGCGGCTGGGCGCATGACCTTGCCTATCAGGTTCACGCGCTGCTGATTATGGTGGTTGCCTTTGCTATGTTTATTTACGTGTTGCGAAACACGGATGAACCCGCAAAGCCGACAATGGAACACGACGGGATCTATTTCGACGGTGTCATCCGCGCAGGCGTTATCGCCACTGCGTTCTGGGGCATCGCCGGATTTTTGGTGGGGACGTTTATCGCGTTCCAACTGGCCTTTCCGGCGCTGAATTTTGAATGGGGTCAGCCCTTCACAAACTTCGGCCGTCTGCGTCCACTGCACACAAGTGCGGTAATTTTTGCATTTGGCGGTAACGCGCTGATCGCGACCTCGCTTTACGTGGTCCAGCGCACCAGTGCTGCGCGCCTCTGGGGTGGCAACACTGCATGGTTCGTCTTCTGGGGCTACCAGCTCTTTATCGTGCTGGCCGCTACGGGCTACCTTCTGGGCGCCACCCAATCCAAAGAATACGCCGAGCCCGAGTGGTATGTTGATATCTGGCTCACGATTGTCTGGCTGGCCTATCTGGCTGTATTCCTCGGCACGATCTACAAGCGCCGTGAGAAGCACATCTATGTAGCAAACTGGTTCTTCCTCGCGTTCATCATCACTGTTGCGATGCTGCATTTGGTCAACAACCTGAGCATTCCAGTCTCTATCTGGGGTTCCAAGTCCGTGCAGGTCTTCTCGGGTGTGCAGGACGCGATGACCCAGTGGTGGTACGGTCACAACGCCGTAGGCTTCTTCCTGACCGCAGGCTTCTTGGGCATGATGTACTACTTCGTGCCAAAGCAGGCGGGGCGCCCTGTCTATTCCTATAAACTGTCGATCATTCACTTCTGGGCGCTGATCTTTCTGTACATCTGGGCGGGTCCGCACCACTTGCACTACACTGCCTTGCCTGATTGGGCGGCGACCCTCGGGATGGTCTTCTCCATCGTGCTCTGGATGCCCTCATGGGGCGGTATGATCAACGGTCTGATGACGCTGCAAGGCGCATGGGACAAGTTGCGCACCGATCCGATCATGCGAATGTTCGTTCTGTCACTCGGCTTTTACGGCATGTCCACATTCGAGGGTCCGATGATGTCGATCCGCGCTGTGAACTCTCTGTCGCACTATACCGACTGGACCATTGGTCACGTCCACTCTGGCGCACTTGGCTGGAACGGCATGATCACCTTTGCCTGTATCTACTTCCTGACGCCACGCCTGTGGGGCCGCAAGCAGATGTATTCTATGGCGGCGATCAACTGGCACTTCTGGTTGGCGACCCTCGGCATCGTTCTCTATGCGGCGTCCATGTGGGTCACTGGCATCATGGAAGGTCTGATGTGGCGCGAGGTGGATGACCAAGGCTTCTTGGTAAACTCCTTTGCCGACACGGTCTCAGCCAAGTTCCCGATGTATGTGGTGCGCGGTCTGGGTGGGGTTCTCTTCCTCAGCGGAGCACTGGTGATGGTCTGGAACATGTTCATGACCATCCGCGGGGCGAAACCCGTCACCGCTTCGGTCCCCCAAGCAACCGCCAACGCAACACCTGCAGAATAAGGAGCGGATCATGTCACCTAACGATAAAATTCCAGATCCCGCCGATGACCCGAAGGTAAGTCAGCTCTCTGACTTCCCCGAGGAAATCCCCAACGAGTTGCCGCACCAGTCAGGCATCCTTGCCAGACACGCGATACTGGAGAAAAGCCCGACACTGCTGCTGACCTTCTCTCTGCTGGTCGTGACGATCGGCGGCATTGTCGAGATCGCACCGCTCTTCTGGCTCGAGAACACGATTGAGGATGTAGAGGGCGTACGCCCGTACTCCCCACTCGAGCTGGCAGGCCGTGATATTTACGTCCGCGAAGGCTGCTATGTGTGCCACTCCCAGATGATCCGCCCGATGCGCGACGAAGTCGAGCGCTACGGCCATTACTCACTGGCGGCAGAATCGCAGTACGATCACCCGTTTCAGTGGGGCTCCAAGCGGACGGGGCCTGATCTGGCCCGTGTGGGCGGCAGGTATTCTGACGCTTGGCATGTGGACCACCTGATGGATCCGCAATCCGTAGTGCCTGAAAGCATCATGCCCAAATACGCCTTCCTCGCGGATGCCGAAATCGATGGAAAGCATATTGAAGCGCTCTTGGAGACGCACCGCTTTGTCGGTGTGCCTTACTCGGACGAACAGATCGAACAGGCCAAGACCGACTTTATGGTTCAGGCCGATCCCGATGGGGATTGGGACGATATGCTCGAACGCTATCCAGGTGCGGCCATTGCCAACTTTGATGGCCAGTCCGAACTGACAGAGATGGACGCGTTGATCGCCTATCTTCAGGTCTTGGGCACCATGGTCGATTTCTCCACCTTCACTCCAGACGCAAGCCGATAGGAGGCGCACGATATGGATACCTATTCTCTCCTGCGTGAAATCGCCGACAGCTGGGTGCTGCTGGCCATGTTCTGCTTCTTCATCGGTGTCGGCATCTTTGCGTGCCTTCCCAGTCAGGCAAATGCCCGCGAGGAAGCCAGCATGATTCCCCTGCGTGATGATGCTGCGCCAAAACCAAAAAAATCCTGCTCTGGAACATGTGCCAAATGTGCGTGCTCCGATGACCTTACCGCGATGAGAGGACTGTCCAATGGCTGATCGCAAGATTGACGAAGAAACCGGCGTCGAGACCACAGGCCACTCCTGGGACGGTATTGAAGAGCTGAACAACCCGCTGCCCCGCTGGTGGCTGTGGTGCCTTTACGCCACTATTGTCTGGGGCATCGGCTATGTCATCGCCTTTCCCGCTTGGCCCATGATTTCAGGGGCGACCGAAGGGATGCTCGGTTGGTCCACGCGCGGCAATGTCGCTCAGGAGATCGTAGCACACGAGGCCAAGAACGAAACGCTGGTCACTGCCATGCTCGACACCGAGCTTGCCGAACTGCCCGCCAATGCCGATCTGCACCGCTATGCGGTTGCGCGCGGCGCCTCGGTCTTTCGCGCCCAATGCTCACAGTGTCACGGCTCGGGTGCGGCGGGGGCAAAAGGCTACCCTAACCTGCTGGACAATGACTGGCTCTGGGGTGGCACGGTGGACGAGATCGCGCATACCGTCGCCCACGGCATCCGCAACGAGACAGATGACGATGCCCGTTGGTCCGAGATGCCTGCCTTTGGTGAAATCCTCGAGGATGAAGAGATCGCCGCGACTGTCGAATATGTCGTCTCGCTCTCCAATCCCGATCACGACGCGGCGCTGGCCACCGCAGGGGCAGAGCTTTTCGCGGACAATTGCGTGGCCTGCCACGGAGAGAACGCACTGGGCAATCCGGATCTAGGCGCGCCCAATCTGGCCGATGTCATCTGGCTTTATGGCGGGGACCGCGACACTTTGACCGAGACTATTTACTACTCGCGCTACGGTGTCATGCCCGCATGGGGGCAACGTCTGACCGATGCAGACGTGCGCGCCGTCTCCAGCTATGTGCACGCATTGGGTGGCGGCCAGTAGGCCGCACCCCCCTGAAAAAGGCCGCCTGTTGCAACGAGTGGCCTTTTGATCCCGGAATGGTCCTGTTCGCAAAACGAGCCATTTCGGGATTTCTTGTTTTCTTGACCCAGATCAAGGTCCGCCCCCGCCACTGCGCTTAGACAGAACATGCGAACAGGGACTCATCAAATGACCACCACACCACCACCATCTTTATACAAAGCCCAAGAGCCTATTTTTCCGCGGAAGGTGAAGGGGTTCTTCCGCACGTTCAAATGGTGGATCATGGCGGTCACGCTGGGCATTTATTACCTCACCCCGTGGATCCGCTGGGACCGTGGCGTGAATTTGCCTGATCAGGCGGTGCTCATCGACATGGCCAACCGTCGCTTCTATTTCTTCTGGATCGAAATCTGGAGCCACGAGTTTTACTTCGTCGCAGGGCTTCTGATCATGGCGGGGCTGGGCCTCTTCCTCTTTACCTCGGCGCTGGGCCGAGTCTGGTGCGGCTATACCTGCCCCCAAACTGTCTGGACGGACCTGTTCATTCTGGTGGAGCGCTGGATCGAGGGCGACCGCAACGCCCGCGTGCGCCTGTGGAAAAGCAAATGGGATTTCCGCAAATGGCGGCTGCGGATCACCAAATGGATCGTCTGGATGGGCATTGCCGTGGCCACAGGCGGTGCATGGGTCTTTTACTTCGCTGATGCGCCGACCTTGCTGGTCGATCTGGTCACAGGGGCAGGGCATCCCGCTGCCTACATCACTGTAGGCATCCTGACAGCCACAACATTCCTCTTTGGCGGCTTTGCGCGGGAGCAGATCTGCATCTATGCCTGCCCATGGCCGCGCATTCAGGCCGCGATGATGGACCCCGATACCATCACCGTTGCCTACCGCGACTGGCGTGGAGAGCCGCGCGGCAAAGGCAATGTGCGCAAGCGTGACAAAGCAGCTGCGGAGAAGGCCGAGGCACAGGCGCAAGCGGCAGGCGGCGATCAAACCGTGCGCTACGCTGGCACGCCATATCCCAACGCACCGATCAAACTGGGCAGTGGCACCGCCACCATCAGCGCCCCCGTGGAAGAGCATGGCGATTGCATCGACTGCATGGCCTGCGTCAACGTCTGCCCCATGGGCATCGACATCCGTGACGGACAGCAGATGGAGTGTATTACCTGCGCGCTGTGCATTGATGCCTGCGATGACGTTATGGACAAGATCGGCAAGCCGCGCGGTCTGATCGATTATATGGCGTTGTCGGATGAGGACGCTGAGCGGGCAGGGGCCGCACCCGTTCCGCTGTGGCGCCACATTCTGCGCCCCCGAACGATCCTCTATACGATCATGTGGGCTTCTATCGGTCTTGGGCTGGTCTACGCGCTCTTCATCCGTAGCGATATCGAACTCACTGTCAGCCCTGTGCGCAACCCGACCTATGTGCTGCAATCAGACGGTTCTATCCGCAATATCTATGACGTACGACTGCGGAATAAATCGGGCGATGACCGCGTGTTCCACCTCAGCCTGACCAGCGACGAAATTCTGCGGATCGAGCTTGAGGGCCGCGCGGGGCAGCTCTCCTTCCCTGTGCCCGCAGATACAACCGTGCTGCAACGCGTCTATATTACTGCGCGCCCACAAGACCCCGCAGCGAGCACCGCGCGCACCGATCTGCGTCTGTGGGTTGAAGACCTCAGCACCGATATTCGTGCCAGCCAGACTACCATCTTCAACGGAAGGAACTCCCAATGAATACCGCAAAACATGAGATCAAGGGCTGGCATGTCTTCATGGGCTTTGCCGGGGCATTCGGGATCATAATCGCCGTCAATCTCACGCTGGCGTTCAAGGCCGTGCAAACCTTTCCAGGGCTTGAGGTCAAAAACTCCTACGTCGCTAGCCAGAAATTCGATGTGGAGCGTGATGCGCAACTGGCGCTGGGCTGGGATGTCTCTGCAACGCTGGACAATCACACCCTGTCACTTGTGATCGAACAGGACGGCACCCCCATTGCGCCGCGCATCGAGAGCGCCACCTTTGGTCGCGCCACCAACGTGCAATTCGACGAGACGCCCGAATTTACCTTCAACGGCCAAGCGCTTGTGGCACGTGTCGAGGCGGGAGAGGGCAATTGGAACCTGCGCCTCAAGGCACGTGCCGAAGATGGCACATTGTTCCAGCAGCGCATCATTGTGAACGTCCTCAAATGACAGCCGCCTGCCCAGCCTGCACAACCGGCGGAATGCCGAGCGACAGCATGGACATCGGTCCCAGCTTGCAATTCTCGCTGCCCGATATTCATTGCGCCGCCTGCATCGGCAAGATCGAGCGTGGTTTGGCGTCGGTCAGTGGCGTGACTGCCGTGCGCGTCAACCTTTCGCTCAAACGCCTTACCGTGACTGGCCCAGTTGATCCCGCAAAGATCGAAGGGAGCCTGCGCGATCTGGGGTTCGAGGCCTTTCCACTGGACCTCGACGCGCTCAACACGGCGCGTGACACTGTGGGTCGTTCCCTGATGACGCGCATGGCTGTGGCAGGCTTTGCCATGATGAACGTCATGCTGTTGTCTGTTGCCGTCTGGGCGGGGGCCACGGACGCCACCCGCGACCTCTTCCACCTCATCTCTGCCCTGATCACCCTTCCCGTCATTGCCTACGCAGGACAGCCCTTTTTCCGCAACGGCTGGAGCGCGCTCCGTGCAGGGCATCTCAACATGGATGTGCCGATCAGCCTTGCGATTCTGCTGGCCGCTGGCATGTCCCTGTTCGAGACCCTGCAAGGGGGCGCGCATGCCTATTTTGACGCGGCTATCTCGTTAACGTTCTTCCTGCTCATTGGCCGCTACATGGATCACCGCACCCGCAGTGCTGCGCGATCCGCCGCCAAAGAGCTTACCGCGCTTGAAGTGCAAACCGCGCAGAAGATGGTCGACGGTACTGCTCAAACCGTAGGCGTCAGCACCCTCGCCATTGGCGATATTATCGCTGTGCCCTCTGGTGCGCGGGTGCCTGTTGATGGTGTGCTGCTGTCGGATCACGCGCTGATGGATCGCTCCTTCCTGACTGGCGAAAGCGCGACGATTGACGTGGCCCAGAATGCAGCCCTCCAAGCAGGTGAGATTAACGTGGCGGCACCGCTGACCCTGCGCGCTACCGCCGTGGGCGATGACACCACCCTGCGCCGCATGGCCGCGATGGTCGAGACAGCCGAAAACAGCCGCAACAAATACACCGCCATGGCCGACCGCGCCGCACAGTTCTACGCCCCAGCCGTGCACTTGCTTGCGCTCAGCGCTTTCATCGGCTGGATACTCATTAATGGCGACGTGCGCCACGCGCTGAATGTGGCCATCGCCACGCTGATCATCACCTGCCCCTGTGCGCTGGGCCTTGCTGTGCCTGCCGTCTCGACCGCCGCGATCAGCCGTCTGTTTTCCATGGGCTATCTGGTGAAACATGCCACAGCGCTGGAGCGTCTGGCCGAAGTCACCCGTGTGGTGTTCGATAAAACAGGCACACTCAGCATGCCCTCCGTCACGCTGCCTGATCCCTTCTCCCCGACCGAGCGCAGCGTGGCCAAAGCACTGGCCCAAGCTTCCAATCACCCGCTGTCACGCGCGTTAGAGACTATTCTAAAAGAGGATCGCGCCGCAGAGGTAAGCCAGATTTCCGAAGTCGCAGGGCAGGGCATTGTGGCAGATTGGGAAGGCCGCGAAGTCCGCTTGGGCCGTGGCGCATGGCTGGGTGCAGATTCTGATGATCTAGGCCTGCGCATCGGCACCGATGCCCCGCGCCAGATGACCGCCGCCGAGACACCTCGCGCAGGCGTGCGCCATGCGCTGGAGCAGCTCAACCTGCCTGCCGAGGTCGTCACAGGCGACGCACCCGCACCCGCGCAACGCTTTGCGGCGGACCTTGGCATCGGCGTACGCGCTGACATGCGCCCCGAGGCCAAGCTCGCTTATCTTAAAGAACTCGCAGGCCGGGGCGAGCAGGTGCTTATGGTCGGTGATGGCCTCAACGATACCGCAGCACTTGCCGCCGCCCACGCCTCCATTGCTCCCGCATCGGCGCTGGATGCCTCGCGCAGCGCAGCTGACATCGTTGTGCTCAAGGACAGCTTTGAAGACCTGCCTATGCTACTGCGCATCTCGAAAATGGCCTGCAAACTGTCCGAACAGAACTTCACCATCGCAGCGATCTATAACGGCGTGTCGATTCCGCTCGCACTTGCAGGCTATGCCACGCCGCTGGCCGCCGCTTTGGCTATGTCGATCTCTTCGATCACTGTGCTGCTCAATTCTCAACGCATAAGGATTGCCAAATGAATGTACTTGTCATCCTGATCCCCGTCTCGCTCATCCTTGGCGGCATCGGCCTTGCCGCCTTCATCTGGACGGTCCGCAGCGACCAATACGACGATGAGGCCGGGAATGCCGCGCGTATCCTGCTGGATGACGACTAGAGATTGAACACACGCGGATGCAGAACCCTCCCTGTCTGCATCCACTTGGGTACGACGGCTGTGATCCCACAGCCGTCGCCTTTTTTACTCCGCAGGCCACGCCCGCGCGCGCACCGCGTCAAAGCTGTGGCGCACAAGTATCTCGCCGTCGCGAAACACAGGCACCAGCGCATCGGCCCCTTTGGGGATGTTCGCCGCAGGCCGCGCCACCAGCGCGCAGCTGTCACTTCGCATCACCCCTTGCTTGCCGCGCCGCGAAGTCTTGGAGCCTTTCGCAGTTACCGGATCCTTGAACACATCATGCCACGCGCCATCCCGAAAGATCGCCGACGCCTTCATTGCATAGCCAAAGCTGTCGCGGTCCAGCTTCTGCAACAAGCCACCGCCCATGCCGAAGGCGATGTTCCCAATGGCCAGCCCGCGCGCGATCATCGCCTCCATGATCTGCACGATGCTGTCCTTGTTCACACCGTCGCCCTGTAACACGCGGACCTTGTCGTTGAGCAGGCGGTAGCCCTGCGCGGTCGTGCTATAGCCAAACCGCGCCATCAACGCCTCGATGACCTCAGGCACGATCTGCACCGGGTCGCCACTGTCGGGGCGCACGACCAGCACACCGTCGCGTGCCAACACCTCGTCGCGCAGCGCATCACCCCAATAGTCCCGCACTGCGCGCATCAGGTCATAGCTATCGCTCACACAGGCAATGATGCCAGTCGGGTTGGCCCGCAGCATCCGCCGCATCTGGTCCAGTTCCCCACCCACGCCAGCGGCGGTCATGGTCGAGTGCTCGCTCGCAGGGATCGAAAACCCTGCCATCTCTGCGCCATAGAAATTACGCGCCACGGCAAGCGCCCCGATGGTGTCGGTCCCCATGGAGTTAACCAAGTGCGCCGCACCACCAATCGCCGCGGCGTCCGCACTCACAGCTCCACGTGCGCCAAAGTCATGCAGTTTGAACTCGGCCCCTTGAGTGCTGCCATCGGTGATCTGCATCTTCTCGCGGATCGAACGGTTGACCGCAAACGACAGGCTGCACACCGTCGAAGGATACCAGACCGCCCGCAACAACCGCGTCTCAAGGTAGGAGACCAGCCAGAAACACGCAGGATCGGTATTCTCGATCCGCAGTTGCGGCACGCGTACAGGCACGACTGTCCCCTCGGGCAGCGCCTCTATCAGCACGGGCAAGCGTCCGCCGTGCACGTCAATAATGTGCTGCCATCCGTCGCGGAAAATCTCGAACCCGTGGGCCTTCAAGAACGGCGTCGCTTCATCCAGCATCGCTTGGGTCACTACCGCACCGCGCAGCTTGGTCAACTCGATCTGCAGGCCAAAAAATATAACGTGGTCAATCGCATCCCAAGGGCTGCGCGCCTCGATATAGGAGGACACATATTCAGTGCCGTCAGGGTATTGGGTGAAGTGGGAAAGCTTGTAGCTGTCGGTATCAAAAATGAGATTGTCGATGCTTACAGCACTAGGGAACAGCGCCTGCGCGCTGCGATCTTGTATGGTCATTGTCCTGTTCCTCCTCGGATGTGGACGGTGTGCGACCTGCGGACCTCCCGCAGATCAGGGGTGCGCCGATATGCTCGGCGCGGGCAATATTCCCTCTCGGGGAATCTCTCAGTTTTGCGCCATCAGGATTGAGGCATAGGCAAACGGTACTTCGGGCACCAATGCATGGATGATGTCGAAATGGTCCTCGAACAGCGTATCGGGCGTGATCTCTGTAATCGGCACCCAACGTGCGGCGGCGGCATCACTGCCCGCCTTGACCTTCTCCATCTGTGCGCGGTCTTGTAAATCAAACACAAATGCTTCCGTGCGGACCCAGCCCTTTTCCGAACGCTCGGGGTGGTCGAACACCCGCCGCTCACGCAAGCGGCCCCGCATCGCACCTTTCGGCATGTCCAAGCCCGCTTCTTCATAAAGCTCGCGGATCGCGGCATCGAGCGCGGTTTCACCCGGATCGATATGCCCACCTGGCAGCGCCCAGAGCCCCTTGCCGGGTTGCACCAAACGCTCCACCAGCAAGACATGCCCCGACTGGATCACGACCGCATCGGCCGTGTTCACGGGGATGGGGTAGCCAAAGACTTTCTCCGCTTCCGCCGTTTTGGCGCGGTATTTGCTGACAAATGCGCCTTCTTCGCGGATGGTTTTAACCGCATCAGAGTTGGTCTCGATCCACTCCCGCACAGGCGCGACATGGTTTTCGCCAAACGCCTCTACTGTGCCGCTGAAAAACAGTGCCTCGCGCAAATCGGTTGCGTTCAAAACCACACCACCGTGCATTTTGGGTTCGGCCTGCATCATCTCCCATGTGGGAAACCAGCGCAGGTATTGCGAAGATTTGTCTTTCTCGAAGCCCGTCAGGATTACATCTGTCTTTGCAGGGTCCATCCCCGCACGCCGCATGTGCAGGGTCACCGCCGTGCGGACATTCGAAATCCACGCGCGGTCGTTATAGAGTGTATCCACCAGCGGAAGCGTCGCCACGGGCTTGCTCAGGTGCGTGGTACCAGCCGCGATAAATGCGCGTCGCTCGGAGTAGGTGAAGGGGTTTTTCCAACTTCGCGGGCGATAGGCGCTGCCGACCAACATCAACATGCTGTCGGCGCGGCTCAGGGCCTGTTCGAGCACATCCAAATGGCCGGCGTGGAAAGGTTGAAAGCGGCCGATAAAAACGGCCAGCGTTTGTCTGGTCATAGCGTGCGTCCTCCGCAACGGTGTGTTCGGCAGGACCTCCCTGCCTTGGCCTCAACATAGGGTCAGATCGGAAGTAAAGCCAAGGAAATTTGGAACACGGCTGCTATGCCGCTAGCGCATAGGGTGTAATAAATTATACGCTACAGTGCCTTAACGTCGTTTAGCATCTTCGCACCCAACCGTAGATCCTTCACCAGCATCTCCCGCAACGCGCCCCCGTCATTCGCACGCTGCACCGCCGACGGGTGCAGCGTGATGAGAACCGGCAAACCTTCGCGCCCCCGCTCAACCCGCCCGCGCCGCGTCATCAGCGCACTGCCATCGCCCGTCAATGTCTGCGCGGCCGTGGCGCCCAGCGCCAAGATAAATGCAGGCTGTACCTGTGCGATCTCTTGCTCCAACCAGACGCGACAGGCCTCTACTTCGGTCTTGTGCGGGCTTTGATGGATGCGCTTTTTGCCGCGCGGAGTGAATTTGAAATGCTTGACTGAATTGGTAACATACGCTTGCGTACGGTCTAGTCTCGCCTCGGTAGCCAATTGGTCAAAGAGCTGCCCCGCAGGTCCCACGAACGGCACCCCCTCAAGATCCTCACGGTCCCCCGGTTGCTCGCCTACGATCATCAATGGAGCATTCGGCGGTCCCACACCTCCCACCGCTTGCGTGGCTTGCGCGCCGATTGGACAGCGTGCGCAGGCGTGCAACTCCCCCAAGGCGGCCCGCTCGGGAATACGCTCTAGAATTCGCTCTGCGCGGATCGGCGGCAAGGTGGGTGCCGTTTCCTGCATCTCCCGCATCCGTGCCTCTGCCCCAGCGATCAGATCAGGGATCAACTCGGCTTCTGGCAGGTTCTTCCAATACTTCTTAGGCATCTCGGATTGCATCGCCTTGATCTTGAGCCGCGCAGGATTGAAGATGTTGGCGTAATAGGTTTTCCACAGCTCCTCTGTCTCGTCATTGAGATCAAGTTTGCTGCTCGCCTTGGCTTCATGGCTCAGATCGCCGCCCTCGAACCGCGTGGTAACTTCGGGCGTCACAATCACCCAGTCCATATCGCCAAACCGGCGGGTGAAGAAGCTTGCGATCAGCTCTTCAATGCGGTGATCGGGCTCGAACCAACTGATGAATTGCCGCCTGTTGGCGCCCTGTGGCGTGACCTCGCGAAACCGGACAAAGGCTTTCATCTTGTGCATGTCACGGCGGATGTTTTTGGCCCATGCCTCCAACTGCTGCACTTCCGCGTCAGCGCGATTGCTGAGCAGCCCCCGCGTGTCCGCACACCGCAGCAACACGCGGTACAAAAGATCGTGCACGCCTGCATCGCGGTGCGCGCAGACCTGTTTGGCCAGCGTCACAAACCCTTTGGGTACTTTTATGTCACGCGGCGGGGGCAGGGGGGCACCCGCGCCAAACAGTCCCGCATCCGCGTCTTCCATTCCCCAATCCACATCATCAGGAGCCACACCATTACTGGCCAGCGCGCGCGCAGCATCACGCCACGCCTCAAACGTGCCCAGCCGTGGCAGCCGCGGACCATAGATCACAGCAGGCTCAATTGCTCTGGCGGGGGCGCGAAGCGTGCGCGCAGATTGGCCGCATCTGTCAGCCCGCCGGGGGACCAGTCGCGGGTGGTGATGAACGGCTTGGCCTTGTTCACAAGCGCGCCGATGCGTTTGAGATCGCCAAACCCCAGCGCGCCCGACCGCCGCGCCGCCAAAATCCGCTGCACCGATTTTGTCCCGAACCCCGGCACGCGCAGCAACATGTCGCGGCCCGCACGGTTCACGTCCACAGGGAACATGTGCCGGTTGGCCAAGGCCCAACTCAGCTTGGGGTCAATCTCCAGATCAAGCATCCCGTCGGTGGCAGCAGAGGCAATCTCATCCGCCTCATAGCCATAAAACCGCAGCAGCCAATCCGCCTGATACAAGCGATGCTCCCGCGCCAGCGGTGGTTTGATCAGGGGCAGGGCGGCGGTGCTGTCAGGAATGGGCGAGAAGGCGGAATAATAAACCCGCTTCAATTTATACGACGAGTAGAGCCGCGTGGAGCTTTGCAGGATCGTTGCGTCATTCGCCCCGTCCGCGCCCACAATAAGCTGCGTGCTCTGCCCCGCAGGCGCGAACTTCTTACTGCGTCGTCCGGTATGGGTCTTCTCTTTCGCCGCTTGCTTGCGCAACTCGACCCGCCCCATAGCGCGGCGGATCTCGTCGCCGTTCTTCTCGGGCGCATAGGCGTTGATGCCTGCATCTGTCGGCAGCTCGATGTTCATGGAGAGCCGATCCGCCAACAGCCCTGCTTCCTCGATCAACTCAGGCGAGGCATCAGGGATCGTCTTGAGGTGGATGTAGCCGCGAAAGTGGTGTTCGTGCCGCAGGGTCCGCGCGATGCGCACCATATCCGCCATCGTATCATCAGGGCTTTTGATAATGCCCGAGGACAGGAACAAACCTTCGATATAATTGCGGCGGTAGAATTCGGTCGTCAGATGTACGACTTCCTCGACCGAAAACCGCGCACGCGGCACCTGAGACGACACGCGATTGATGCAGTATGCACAGTCGTAGATGCAGAAATTCGTCATCAGAATCTTGAGCAAGCTGATACACCGCCCGTCAGGCGCATATGCATGACAAATCCCCGAGCCTTCGGTACTGCCCAGCCCGCTGCCATCGGCACTGTTGCGCTTGGCCGTGCCCGACGAGGCACAGCTGGCATCATATTTCGCGGCATCGCTGAGCAGGGCCAGCTTCTCTTTAAGACTCATTTTACTCATCGTGTTCTTATAATGTTCTCGCCCCGTTGCTGGCAAGTCCTTTGCCCCTGCGACATCTTTTCCAAAGGATTGCACCATCGGCAAACTGCTGCGCGCTGCAAACCAGGGACTATTGCACCACCCCCGCAATCGGGTAGCATGATGAAAAAATCAGGCTTAACGAGGCAGCAGACCATGAAAATATCCCGCAGAACCTTTGCAATGGGCCTTGGTGCCCTCACGCTTTCCGCCTGTGGCGGCAGCACCGCTTCCGTATCCCCCTCCAGCAGCGGCGGCCTTCCTGCCGATCTGCGCCCCACACCCAACGCCAGCTATGACCGTTGGGTCGCGAGCTTTCGCACGCGGGCAGCATCGCGCGGCATCTCCCAATCGACCCTGAATGCGGCCTTCCGCGGGACAGGCTACTTGCCAGGCTGCGTCAAGCGGGATCGCAATCAGGTCGAATTCCGCCGCACGCTAGAGGATTACATCTCCATCGCCGCCTCGGACGAGCGGGTGAGCAAGGGCCGCGCCGCCTTTGCGCGCCACCGCAGCACGCTGCAAACGCTTGAGGGCAAATACGGAGTGGATGCCCAGATCATTTGTGCGATTTGGGGGCTCGAGAGCTTCTTTGGCGAGCGTCGGGGTAATGTGCCTGTGATCTCCGCCACGTCCACGTTGGCCTTTGACGGGCGGCGCGGTCCATTTTTCGAGAAGCAACTCATGGCCGCCCTACGTATCCTGCAAAACGGCGACATCCCCGCTTCGCGCATGACAGGATCATGGGCAGGGGCGATGGGGCACACCCAGTTCATCCCGACTTCTTATCAAGCCTTCGCTGTGGATTTCACAGGCGATGGCCGCCGTGATATCTGGTCTGATGACCCCACCGACAGCCTCGCCTCTACGGCCGCCTATCTGGCCAAGAACGGCTGGCAGCGCGGCGTCAAATGGGGCGGTGAAGTCGGCAATGGCGCGCCCCAAGGCAGCGTGATCCAGCCACAGGCGGGCGGCCCGCGTTTCTCCGTCACGCGCAACTTCCGCGTCATCAAACGCTACAATAACTCTGATTCCTATGCGATCGGCGTTGGCCATCTGTCTGACCGCATCGGTGGCGCAGGCCCGCTACGCGGCAGCTTCCCGCCCGATGCAAACGGTTTGTTGAAGGACGACCGGATCGCCCTGCAACAGCGCCTTACGGCCAATGGTTTTGACACCGATGGGGCGGATGGCGTGATCGGACCCAATACAGAAAAGGCCATCAGCGCGTATCAAGCGAGCAAAGGGCTGGCCGTGACAGGCAAGCCTTCGCAATCCCTGCTGGCGATGTTACGCTAGAACCCTGATATGGTTGCAGGGCGTAGGGCGCTGCAACCACAACTAAAACAAGCAATTATCGTGCTATCCGTGTATTCGTTAACGAATTATTAACATTTGCGGCGCCTGCCATATTTGTGCCCCAGTCTGGACCTAGCTGCGGACAAAACAAAAAAAGGCAGGCAGGCCAATGCGCAGTTCAATCCTATTTATAACACCACTTATCGCGCTTTCGGCGTGTGCTCCGTCGCCCGATACGCATTCAAGCCGCTTTGAAGGGGCCACCCTTAGCTTTGCCGCCCAACCCACGCAGATGAACGCCCAAGCGGCGGCCCTGTCGGAGTTGTCCAAGCGTATCGTCGTGCAGACCACGCTCAGGGGGGCAGGTATTGGTGCGGCGGTTGGGTGCGGCTTTGCTGTAGTCTCTGCTGGAAGCGCGTCCAATTGTGTTGCCGCCGCCGCCGCAGGTGCCGCAACAGGCGCGATTGTCGGCCACGTCAAAGGCAAACAAAAAGTCGCCCGCCAGATCGAGAAGATCTCCCCCAGCAATGTGGTTCGCACCTTGCGCAAAACCAATGAACAGATGGCGTTGGTGCGCACCTCCCTGCCTGCCCGCCTTGCCGCCCAAGAGCAAATGCTCTCGCAGCTTGAGATGCAGCGCGCCACAGGTGCCATCGATCAGAACACCTATGTGAGTGGCCGCACGGCCATCGCCATTGAGCGTCAGGCGCTGGCCCAATCCCTGACCCAGACCGAAACCCACGCTGCTCAGGCCGCCGCAAACCTCGCCGCGGCCAAAAGCGAAGGGCAAACAGGGCTCGACTGGCACATCGCCGCGACGTCCAAGCTCAAGGCCGAGGCGGAATCGGCCCGCTCCAGCATTTCGCTGCTTTAGCCACGCCATACCGCAATAATTGTTGAAATCGGCCCGCAGATTACCCCCTGCGGGCCGTATTTGCGCCCTATTCTGTCGCCATTGTTTCCAAAATAGATACGCGAAAGAGCAGACATGGAAACGATCAGCGCCTTCTTCGACAACCTGACCGCCGCACCCTTCGACATGAACGTGCGCTATTCCATGTTCTACCTTCTATGCTCTGTCGTGATTGCGTTTGGCGTCTGGCTCTACCGTGGCCGCCCCGAGACGTTTCTGAAATGGCTGGTTCCTTCGGCTGTTTACCGTCACAAATCCAACATCCTCGACATCAAGCTCTTTCTCGCCAGCCGCGCCTTCATGGCGTTCGGCGTGTTTAGCGCTGTCTTCTTTCCGACGACCGTGGCCTATACTTTGCTGATGAAAATGGGTGGCACCGACTTTGCGCCGCCGCCTGTTAGCAGCAGCCGCATTTTCATTGCTACGCTCATCATCGTGGTGGCCTCTGACTTCTGCAAATACTGGGCGCACCGCGCGCACCACGAATGGAGATTTCTGTGGCCCTTCCATGCGGTGCACCACTCTGCCGATGTGCTGACCCCGCTCACGGTACAGCGCGTCCATCCGGTAGAGCCGCTCATCCGCAACGCGCTCATGACGCTGATTGTGGGACTGGTGCAGGGCGTCGTGCTTTATGCTGTGCTGGGCCAGCTCAGCATCTCGACCATTGCAGGGGCCAATGCGATCTACTTTACCTTCAACGCGCTGGGTGCCAACTTCCGCCACAGCCACATCTGGATCAGCTATGGTCGCGTGATGGAGCACATCCTGATCTCGCCCGCCCAGCATCAGGTGCACCACTCCGTCGCGACCAAACATCATGACAAAAACTACGGCTCGATTTTTGCGATCTGGGATTGGATGTTCGGCACACTCTATGTGCCTGAGCAGGTCGAGGACCTCACATTCGGCTGCTCGGACGGCACGGGCAAACCCATGGCGCAGCCCTATCCAACCCTGCGCCGCGCCTTGATTGCTCCGTTCACGGAAAGCTGGCAGGTGATCCGCCGCAGGCTCTCGACCTCGACAGAAAGCACCCGTGAAGTGACGCCATCGGACGCCGTAATGAGCCAGGGATTCTCCCTTTGGCTGGACGCCGTGCGCGCAGGGGCTGCCCTCACCGTGCTCTTCGGCCACATGGCTCATGTGCGGTTTACGGGCGGCGATTACTATTTCCTGCGCGAATGGAACGTAGCCAGCGACGCTGTCGCCGTATTCTTTGTCCTCTCTGGCGTTGTGATCGCCTATGCCGCAGGGCGCGACCGCACGCTGGGCAATTTCGCTTTCAACCGCATCACCCGTATTGTCACCGTTCTGGTGCCCGCCCTGCTGCTCACGCTGGTCTTTGACGCCATCGGCACCCGCGCCGACATGACCGCCTATCCCGCCACCTATTACCAAGCATTGCCGTGGGGCGAATTCCTGTGGCGCGGCCTGACACTCACCAACCTTTGGACAGGGATGCAGGACTGGGTCCGCCTTGGCACCAACGGCCCGATCTGGTCGCTCAGCTATGAGGTCGCCTTCTACATGATCTTTGGCGCGGTATTGTTCCTCAAAGGCGCGATGCGATTGGTCATCCTCGCGCTCCTGACCCTTCTGGTAGGCCTTCCCATCCTCGTGATGCTGCCCGCTTGGCTGTTGGGGGTCTGGGTCTGGCGCAGCGCAGACCGCGGTCAAAGCCCCGCCATGGCATGGATCATGGTGCTGGGCAGCATTGCGGCTCTCGTCGTGCTCAAAGTGGCAGGCCTGCCACAGCTCCTTACCGCGATCACAGCCAACGCACTGGCCCCGCAGAGCCATCACGCCTTGCTCATCTACTCTGACGAGGTGCTGTGGAACACTGTTCTCGCGCTCCTCGTGGCCTTGCACCTGATCGGCGTGCGCCGGCTTGCGGCTAACCGCGTGAAATGGCCCGAGGGGGCGGGGGCAAGATCCATCCGCTGGATCGCAGGGGGCAGCTTCTCGCTCTACCTCGTGCACTACCCCACACTGCACCTCCTCGACGCGACCCTTCCCGAAAGTCTGCCCGCCTATAACCTCTGGCTGCTGGGCATCACGCTTGCCGTTTGTTTTGCGTTTGCTGCGATGTTCGAGCGTCCGCTCAAACCCTTCCGCGCAGGGGTGACAGCGCTGCTGCAGAGGTTGCGTAAACCAACGGGCGTGCCGCGCGGGACGGCGCTCTGATAAAACTAATTTGGAATAATAGTGCTGTGAGGGAGGATTAACTCCCGCACTCAGCGACACCTTCAGGTGCGCAAAGTCGGTCCATCTTGTCGCCGCAACGTCTCAACTCACACTATCGCGGATTAATGGTGCTGTGAGGGAGGATTGAACTCCCGACCTCGTCATTACCAATGACGCGCTCTACCACTGAGCTACCACAGCATCTGTGTGGCGCTGACTAGCGGCAATTGAAGCTTCGTGCAAGCCAAATTCGCAGCTATCTGGACCCTGCGCGCCACCTGCGCTAGACAGGCGGCATGGCAGACAAACAGCCCCCGATCCCGCCGGCACAAACGGCCAAAGCCGCCGCCGCTGCGCGCAAACAGGCACGGCTGTCCCAAGCGCTCAAAGCCAACATGGCAAGGCGCAAAGGACAGGCCCGCGCCCGTGCAAACGAGGGGCATGACACGAGAACAGGCACCGCGCAAAACGCGCCACACAAGGAAGACTAAGGCATGGACGCAATTCTGGTACGGGGCGGCGGTCCGCTCTCTGGCTCAATCCCGATCGCGGGCGCGAAAAATGCAGCCCTCGCGCTGATGCCCGCCACCTTGCTGAGCGAGGAGCCGTTGACCCTCACCAATGCGCCGCGTCTGAGCGATATCCGCACGTCAACGCAACTCTTGCAATCGCTCGGGGCCGAAATCACGACGCTTCAGGAAGGCCGCGTGATCTCCATGTCCTGCCACGGCGCCATCAATACCCGCGCCGATTACGACATCGTGCGCAAGATGCGCGCCTCCAATCTGGTGCTTGGCCCGCTCTTGGCGCGCGAAGGCTACGCCGAGGTATCTCTTCCGGGCGGCTGTGCCATCGGCGCGCGGCCTATGGACATCCACACCGACGGGCTGGAGAAGATGGGCGCGCAGATTGATTTGCGCGATGGCTATCTTTACGCCAAGGCCGAAGGGGGCCGCCTCAAAGGGGCCGTGATTGATTTCCCTTTCGCCTCCGTGGGTGCGACCGAGAACATCATGATGGCCGCCACGCTGGCCAAAGGCACCACCGTTATTAACAACGCCGCTCGCGAGCCTGAGATTGTCGACCTCGCCGATTGCCTGCGCCGCATGGGCGCGCAAATCGAGGGTGACGGCAGCTCAACGATCACCATTCAGGGCGTCGACCGTCTCGGAGCGGCGACACACCCCGTGGTCACCGACCGGATCGAGCTGGGCACCTACATGCTTGCCCCCGCTATCTGCGGTGGAGAGGTGGAGCTACTGGGCGGCCGCATCAGCCTGATCGGGGCCTTCTGCGAAAAGCTCGACGCCGCAGGTATCGACGTGACCGAGACGGACAAGGGTCTCAAGGTCAAACGCCGCAGCGACCGTGTCAAAGCTGTCGATGTCACGACCGAACCGTTCCCCGGATTCCCGACCGATTTACAGGCGCAAATGATGGCGCTCCTGTGCACCGCCGAAGGCACCTCTACGCTGGAAGAGAAAATTTTCGAGAACCGCTTCATGCACGCGCCAGAGCTTATTCGTATGGGCGCAAAGGTCGACGTACAAGGCGGTAAGGCCGTGGTCACTGGTGTCGATAAACTCAAAGGTGCGCCCGTCATGGCCACCGATCTGCGCGCCTCTGTGTCGCTCATCCTCGCAGGCATGGCGGCGGAAGGTGAGACCAAAGTCAGCCGTGTCTACCACCTTGATCGCGGGTATGAGCATGTCGTGGCCAAACTCTCTGGCGTAGGCGCCAATATTGAACGGATTAAAGACGAATGAGCACGGATGCCAAATTCGAAGACGGCGGTGAGATTCCCCTCAACCTCGGCGCGATGGATGCAGCTGACCTCCAAGTCATCTCGTCTCTGACCCAAGACGCCGTATTCCCTGCTTCCGAGATGCGGTGGGACAAGAAGGCAGGGCGCTTTGCCCTCCTGCTCAACCGCATGCGTTGGGAGGATGAGGGTGTAGCGCGTCACGCCCCCGAGCGCGTACAATCCGTTCTGGTGTTCAACACCGTTCAGGCCGTCGCCTCCCAAGGCGTGCCAAAGGGTGATTCCGACACGGTCCTGTCCCTGCTACAAATCGCGTTCGAGCAAACAGACGCGCCCTCAGGCCATATCCTTCTCACCCTCGCTGGCGATGGTGCCATCCGCCTCTCGGTTGAGGCATTGGACGCTACACTCAAGGACGTAACCCGCCCCTACACCGCACCGTCGAAAAAGCGGCCCAGCCACCCCGAGTGAGGATCTTTAGACGCACCGCCACGGGCGCGGTTGCGCAGAAAATCACGCTGACCACCGCCTGAGCGCGGCTCGATAGCACGCTGTCCTCGGCCGCATGCTCTTCATTTTGCCTTTAAACTGAAATCCCGCGCCAACTGCCCAAACGCCGCACCCCTCTTGAGAGCCGCCGCAATCCCCGCTAACTCCTGACCCAACCACAGGAGCCGCCCCTATGCCCGTATTCCTCGACGCGACCGCCCCCGATTTCGAGAGCGCCTTTACGACCTTGCTCAACGCCAAGCGGGAAGACAGCCCTGATGTCGACGCCGTCGTGGCGGACATCATCGCAGACGTGCGCACCCGTGGCGACGCAGCTGTGATCGAGCTAACCGAGAAATTCGACCGCATTGCCCTGACCCCCGACACCCTGCGCATCACTGCTGAGGAGATCGCGAAAGCGCGCGATGAGGTCAGCGCAGAGGATAAAACAGCCCTCGAACTCGCCGCCGCCCGCATCCGCGCGTACCACGAACGCCAACTGCCCGAAGACGCTGAATGGACGGATGAGACTGGCGCGACGCTAGGCTGGCGCTGGACTGCCGTCTCCGCTGCGGGCCTCTACGTGCCAGGAGGCCTTGCCAGCTATCCCAGCTCGGTCCTGATGAACGCTATCCCTGCCAAGGTCGCGGGGGTCGGCCGACTCGCGATGGTCGTGCCCACACCTGACGGAATTCTCAACCCGCTCGTCCTGCTCGCAGCCGAGATCTCTGGCGTGGACGAGATTTACCGCATTGGCGGTGCGCAGGCTGTGGCCGCACTCGCCTACGGCACGGATACAATCGCCCCTGTCGACAAAATCACCGGACCGGGCAACGCTTTTGTCGCCGCTGCCAAGCGCCGCGTGTTTGGTAAGGTCGGCATCGACATGATCGCTGGCCCCTCGGAAATCCTCATCGTAGCTGATGAGACCAATGACCCCGACTGGATCGCCCTCGATTTGCTGTCTCAGGCCGAGCATGACGAGAGCGCTCAATCCATTCTCATCACAACCGATGCGGCCTTCGGCACCGCGGTAGCGAAGGCCGTTGAGCAGCGCCTCGAGACGCTCCAGCGCGCCCATATCGCAGGGCCGGCATGGCGCGACTTTGGCGCTATCATCACCGTCCCCGACCTCGATGTGGCCGCGAGGCTCACCGACCGCATCGCCCCCGAGCACCTCGAACTCTGCGTCGCCGACCCCCATAGCTTGAGCGCCAATATCACCCACGCGGGCGCAATATTTCTGGGGCAATGGACCCCAGAAGCCATCGGCGATTACGTCGGCGGCCCCAACCATGTGCTGCCTACCGCCCGCTCGGCGCGCTTCTCCTCGGGCCTGTCGGTTCTGGACTTTATGAAGCGCACCACACTTGCCCATATGACTCCCGCCGCCCTGCGCGCTATCGGCCCCGCAGCAGAACGCCTCGCAAGCTCGGAAAGCCTCGAGGCCCACGGCCTGTCCGTGACCGCCCGCCTGCGTAAACTCAACGACTAATTGCGCGGGGCGCGGCACTGAGCTAAGACGGGCGCAACCCTGCCAGATCGGAGCCGTGCCATGTCGCGCATCACCCATATCGTCCTCGATGACGCCAACATGCCGCCCCCCACGCCCGAGATCGAGCAGGAGCGCCGCGTGGCCATGTTCGACCTGCTGGAGGACAACACTTTCGTGTTGCCCGCCCGTGATGATCGCGCAGCGCCCATCGGCCCCTATCACCTCGGCCTGTCGATCCGCGACAAACGGCTTGTGTTCGACGTCACAACCGAGCTGGACGAGAAAGCCGCCGAGTTTCACCTCTCGCTCGGGCCGTTCCGCCAAGTGGTTAAGGACTACTTTCAAATCTGCGAAAGCTACTTCGACGCCGTCAAGAAACTCCCTCCCGCCCAGATCGAGACGATCGACATGGCGCGTCGGGGCATCCACATGGAAGGCTCCCGCGTGCTGCAAGAACGCCTCGAGGGCAAGGCCGAGATTGACATCGACACGGCGCGCCGCCTCTTCACCCTCATATGCGTCCTGCATTTCGGGGGCTGAGGGGTGACGCAACCGCTTCCTCAATCGGTCCTGTTTTGCTGCGACCACAACGCCGTGCGCTCGCCCATGGCCGAAGGCCTGATGAAGCAGATGTACGGGATGGACGTCTATGTCCAATCCGTCGGCGTCAAAAATGATCTCGAAATCGACGGCTTCTCCATCGCCGTGTGTCAGGAAATGGGGGTGGAGCTGTCGCGCCACCGCTCGCGCAGCTTTGACGAGATGGAGAATTGGGGCGACGATCTGAGCAGCTTTGATCTGGTGATCGCCCTGTCGCCGGCCTCCCAACGCCGCGCGTTGGAGCTGACACGGTTTTATCACCTCGATGTGGAATACTGGCCCATTTTGGATCCCACGGGGCTGGGGGAGGGGCGCGAGGCCAAACTTACGCAATTCCGCGCCGCCCGTGACCAAATCAAAACACGTCTGGCAGAGCGTTTCGGCCCGCCGACAAAGCCGCCCGTCTAGGCTACCCTAGCCACCACACAGCCGCGATGCGGTCTGGCCGTAAGCTTTCCAAACATCCCAGAATGCGTTGTCAGAGCTGCGATCAGACTGCCGCCATTCCTGCATCTTATGCGGGTCCTTGAACGCCTTCACCCCGCGCCGCTGCTGCGCGTTCGAGAGCTCCCGATCCGCCACCGCCTGAATGCAGCCACAGCGCGCCGACGTTGCTGCGCGGCGGTTCTGCGCCAGACAAGCGCGCTTGATCGGCCCGTTGGCATCCAGCGTCGCAGGCGCAAACACAGCCCGCGTCACGGACTTCCCTGCGCCACAAGCCGACAGCGCCGTGACCGCCACCAGTATCAAAACCGTTGTTCTCATTATCCATGCCTCTGTCTCATTCCGCAGTGGGGTTTTCCCCTTGGTCGCGGCGGTATCTGCCTATGCGGAGGAATAGCACAATTGCAGGGCAGGGGGAAAGTGGCGTTAGCAGCGTACATGCCGCACCCCAAAACGCGCCTCCCTCACAAAAGCCACCAACCCCAATTGTTAAAGCACCACCACGCACTACATTCCCGTCCGTGCCCTTGGCACGGACAGCCCCCGCCGCCCCCACGGGAGGGGCTTCACCCCACCCTCGGTCGGGGGCTGTCCTTGCGTTGGGAAGATAAACCGTCAAAAAGCCGTAGGGTGGGTGAAACCCACATCACGCTGGGGGTAGCGTTTTCACGAACTCCCAAATGGCCTGCGCAACCGCCTTTACGCCTTCATTCTGTGCAGTTATCCCAGCAATAACGCCTTTGTACCTGTTTCCCCGACGACCTCTGCTGATTTTTTGAGTGCGATGTCAGCTAAAGTGGCGCAATACTTAGCGATGCGGAGAGATCTTTCCCAAAGAGTATCGGCAATGGAGCGCAATGCAGAAGACGAGGGGGAGGGTTTGGCAATCTCCCTTTCAGCATCTTCGAGTAATTCCCAAATCAATGTAATTTCACTTTTCAGCTGCTGCTTGCTATCAATGGCTTCGGGTGGGTTGTTGTGCAGGCGGTTTTGAGCAGACTCTACGACATGCGGTTGCTTCAGTTGCTCCTTGAGGGCCGTAATCTCCACTTCAAGAGCGCGCCGGGCTTGGATCCTCTCAATCTCCGCAGCAACCGCATCCGCGCCAGCTTCCCAAACATCATTGTCAATCTGCGCCACCTCATGCGCCAAATCCCAATCCGTCCACCGCCCCTCCCACATGGCGAGATACCAATCATGCCAAAAGGCCCAAGTGTTAGCGGCTGCTTCGAAAAGAGCAATTAGTTGCAAATTACCGCGGTGCTGCAGGGCAAGAATGTTCTCTTGTGTTAAAGGTGCAGTATGGCTCGCGATATCATCGTTATGTGAGTCGATTTCCGCTTCATTGTAGGTCGCGGTCAGCGCGACAGCTTGATAAGCGGCGGTTGCTGCTTTAAAAGTGGTATCTTCAATGGCGCAAAATGCGGCATACACTGCGGCCTTTGCGGTTTCAGAGGTCACAATTCTGACAAGGCGCTGTGAAGCATTCGAGGCCAAATCCTTCGCTTCAAAGAAACAGCAAACAGTCGATGTGAGTATTGCACGAAGTGTGAAAATCAGAAGGTTAGGAGGGCGAGACTGTTCGCCGGTAGATAGGTATCCAATATCTCTCAACGCAGCTCGGCTTGCTATCGCGCATCTGACTTCTGAGGTTTGCGTGCCAAGCCACAATAAGGCTTCATCCTTATCCGAAAAATCAACCCCACTCACACCATCACCCCCCGCGACATCATCCCCATTGACCGCCCCTCAAATCCGCACCATATCCGTACCATGACACCGCTTTCACATATCCGCAATTTCTCCATCGTCGCCCACATCGACCATGGCAAATCCACCCTCGCTGATCGTCTCATCCAAGAGACGCAGACCGTTGCCGCGCGCGATATGAAGGCGCAGCTTTTGGACAACATGGACATCGAGCGCGAGCGGGGCATCACCATCAAAGCCCAGACCGTGCGCATCAATTACAAAGCGCTGAATGGCGAGGAATACGTCCTCAATCTCATCGACACGCCGGGTCACGTGGATTTCGCCTATGAGGTCTCCCGCTCCATGCGCGCGGTTGAGGGCTCTCTGCTGGTGGTGGACAGCACCCAAGGGGTCGAGGCCCAGACCCTTGCAAACGTCTATCACGCCATCGACGCCGACCATGAGATCGTGCCTGTCCTGAACAAAATCGACCTTCCCGCCACCGATTGTGACCGCGTGGCCGAACAGATCGAGGATGTCATCGGCATCGACGCGTCGGGCGCCATTCGTGTCTCCGCCAAAACGGGCGAGGGCATCATCGAGACGCTGGAAGCCATCGTCGAACACCTCCCCGCGCCCAAAGGCACGCTCGACGCGCCCTTGAAGGCCATGCTGGTGGATTCATGGTACGACAGCTACCTCGGCGTGATCGTTCTGGTCCGTATCATGGACGGTCAGCTCAAAAAGGGCGACAAGATCACGATGATGCAAAACGGCTCGGTCCACCATGTCGACCGCATCGGCGTCTTCCGCCCCGCCATGACCGAGATCGACGTGCTCGGCCCGGGCGAGATCGGCTTCCTGACCGCCTCGATCAAACAGGTCCGTGACACCCGCGTAGGCGACACGATCACCCATGAGAAAAAGCCCTGCGCCAAGGCGCTCGACGGTTTTAAACCGTCCCAGCCTGTGGTCTTTTGTGGCCTCTTCCCCGTGGACGCCGCGCAATTCGAAGACCTGCGCGACAGCATCGAAAAGCTGGCTCTGAACGACGCGAGTTTCAGCTACGAGATGGAGACCTCCGCCGCACTTGGCTTCGGTTTCCGCTGCGGCTTCCTCGGACTGCTGCACCTCGAAGTCATCCGTGACCGGATCGAGCGCGAGTATGACATCGACCTCATCACCACCGCGCCCAGCGTTATCTACGACATCCACATGAAAGACGGCGAAGTCACGCAGCTGCACAACCCCGCCGACATGCCCGACCTTACATTCGTCGACCACCTCGAAGAGCCGCGGATCAAGGCGACCATCCTCGTGCCTGACGAATATCTGGGCGATGTCCTCAAGCTGTGCCAAGACCGCCGCGGCATTCAGGAAGACCTCACCTACGCAGGCTCCCGCGCGATGGTGGTTTACGACCTGCCGCTTAACGAAGTGGTCTTCGACTTCTACGACCGCCTCAAATCGGTGACCAAGGGCTACGCCAGCTTCGACTACCAGATGATTGGCTACCGCGAGGACGCGTTGGTGAAAATGAGCATCCTCGTCAACGACGAGCCTGTCGACGCGCTCAGCACAATGGTCCACCGCGACCGTGCCGAAATGCGCGGCCGCGCGATGGTCGAAAAATTAAAAGACCTCATCCCCCGCCACATGTTCAAAATCCCGATCCAAGCGGCGATTGGCGGCAAGGTGATTGCCCGCGAGACCCTGTCCGCGATGCGCAAAGACGTCACGGCCAAGTGTTACGGCGGGGACGCGTCGCGCAAACGCAAGCTGCTGGATAAGCAGAAGGCAGGTAAGAAGAAGATGCGGCAGTTTGGTAAGGTGGATATCCCGCAGGAAGCTTTCATCTCTGCGTTGAAGATGGATGGTTAAATTATGGCTCGTTCAACTGCGCCAGAATATAGCAGGGGACGAGTAAATCACGCTGGTCGTGCGATAAGACGTGACGAGTCCTCGTATGAAGATCATGTAGTGGTTGAGAACTTTCGACGTAGCCATTCGCATATATTGAATGCATTCCAAGCCTCTCTGAGAAGCCGAGCACGCAACAAAGACGTTACGGTTGCTCAGCGATTGAAAAGAAAATACACGATCTATGACAAGCTAAAAAGGCGTCCAAATTTTTCACTTACGGAAATGCAGGATATCGCAGGCTGTCGTTTGATATTCAAGAATACTAATGATTTATATGATTTTAGAGCCTCGTATTTGAGCGCTCGATTCAACCACGTGCTTTTGACGCAAAATGACCGATTTGACTATATGACGTCACCCAAGAGCGATGGATATCGTGGCTTACATGATGTCTACGAATACAAAGCTTCGCGTATTTCAGGAAGCCCTTGGAACAAATTAAGAATCGAACTGCAATATAGAACAATTTACCAACATGCTTGGGCCACTGCAGTTGAGGTGGCTGGTCTCTTAACTGACAATGAGCATAAGTTTGGACGAGCGGCTGCGGAATACGAAGAATTTTTTTGCCTAGCCAGTGAGATGATTGCTAGAACGTTCGAAGCTTCGAACAGTTGTCGCCCAGATGTATCTTTGCGAGAATTGGTGAGCAGGTTTCATGAAGTAGACCGCGAAATAGGTCTCTTGAATCTGTTCCGCCAGTACAATCGGGTTGCTCCGAGCGTTTATGGCATTGATCGAAATGCTATTCTAATTTTCAATAAGCGAGCAGATCCCGAAAAGAGAACAGAAATGCTTCGTTTCTCAAGTTTTTCGGATGCTGTAAAAAAACTGGGCGAACTGGAGCATGCCAATTTCGCTAAGGAGGACCCGTATGATGTTGTATTGGTGCGCTCCGTTACTGGAACAAGTTCTGGGTCCATTGAAAGTGCGTTTCGCAATTACTTTGCGGATACTCGTGAGTTCGTAAGTTATATTGAGCAGGCATCAGATTTAGTAGATTATTGATTTCTAAAATGGACGACTTGCAGATCGTTCCATTGCCAAATTTCTAATTTGGCAGCGCCCGAACCGCCCCCACGGGGCGGGCGCTTCACACCCACCCCTCGGTTCGGGCGCGGTGTGATAATCAAGCACAATGCATAATCCACACCCCCTGCTCAATTCTTGCGAATTGCGCGCTTAAAGCTTCAAAAGGTCCACTGGACCTTTTGATCGGGGTGATGCACCGACCACCTCTCACCCCCTCGGTGCTCCGAATTGAAGACCGCTCTAGGTGGGCTACCTTAGGAGCAACCCCGAATGAGGCCCCCATGCTCCACTTCGCTTTCGCCATCTACTCAATCGTCTTCACCACCCTCGCAGGCATCCTCTCCGTGGCCGTCATCGTCATGGGCTATTTCTCATGGACCTCCATGATCTCCTGCCTCATCGCAGGCGCCGTCCTTGCCGTTCCGCTCACCTACGCCGTCCTCAAACAAATGGACTGGTCCGAGCCTGATGAAAAGCATGCAGCCAAAAAGGATCGGTGGTACATCCGCTAAAACACCTAAGCCACTGGACCCCAAAATGACCTGCCCCCTCTGCACCACCGATGCGCCCCTCACTGACACCCCCGTCACAGGCGGCCCCGACGGTGCCTCCGTCCCGCTGTGCGCTGCGTGCACCGACCCGCAAACCCCGCCCGACCATTTCCGCGCGATCGCCTCGACCATGTGGAGCGACGATCCCGCGCTCCAAGTCTACGCCCTGCGCACCCTGAAACGCCTCGACACCGACTGGTCCAGCGATCTGGCGGAGCAGCTCTATCTCGACGACGAGACCCAAGCATGGGCCGACAACATCGCCGCCGCGACAAACCATAAAGACAGCAACGGCGTCCCGCTAAGCGCAGGCGATACCGTGGTGCTCATCAAGGATCTTAACGTCAAAGGTGCGGGCTTCACCGCCAAGCGTGGCACCGCCGTTCACCGCATCACGCTGGTTCCCGACAATGACGCCCATATCGAGGGCCGCGTCGAGGGCCAGCGCATCGTGATCCTGACCGAGTTCGTCAAAAAGCGCTGAGTTGACCCAGATCAATGTGGCCTCCGCACCCTGCGCCTATGCTCTTGTCGAACACTGGCACAAAGGAGCCACACCATGATCCGTCTTGCATCCGTTCTCTATTCCATCATCGGGACCAGCCTCGCGGGGAGTGCCGTGATTGCTGTCCTCGTTATGGGGTACGATACCCTCTCGCCCATCCTGATGGCAGCCGCCGTCGGCGCGCTGGTGGCCGCGCCGATCTCCTTCATGGTCGCCTATAAAATCACCCATCTGACCGCGCCCCGCTCTACGTAATTTGTGCGCTGCACGGTGTACGTGAGGTGCACAGCAGGTGTACAAGGGGTGACACGCCCCTTTTGCCCTGTTGGAGAGCCCTATGACCCCCTGCATCCTCTGCGTCGCCATCACTGGATCAGTGCCCACCAAAGCGGACAATCCCGCCGTCCCGATCACTGTGTCTGAGCAGATCGAGAGCACTCACGCAGCCTATGAGGCAGGGGCCAGCATCTGCCATGCCCACGTGCGCAACGACGATGGCACGCCCTCATCCGACCCCGATAAATTCGCGGCATTGCAAGAGGGGGTCAAAGCGCATTGCCCCGATATGATTATACAGTTCTCCACCGGAGGCCGGTCTGGCGCGGGGCAGGAACGGGGCGGCATGCTCCCGCTGCGCCCCGATATGGCGAGCTTGTCTGTCGGCTCCAACAACTTCCCTACCCGCGTCTACGAGAACCCGCCTCAGCTGGTCGACTGGTTGGCGTCCGAGATGGAAGTCTATGATGTTAAACCTGAAATCGAGTGTTTTGACCTCAGCCATATCCACCAAGCGGCCAAAATGAACCGCGATGGCCGCATCAAGGGCCAGCTTTACGTCCAGTTCGTGATGGGCGTCAAAAATGCCATGCCAGCAGACCGAGAAACCTTTGATTTCTATATAAAAACTGTTGAGCGTCTTTTGCCTGATGCCCAGTGGTGCGCCGCAGGGATCGGCCCCAACCAGATCGTGCTGAACGACTGGGCCATCGCCGCAGGCGGCCATGCGCGTGCAGGGCTGGAGGATAACATCCGCCTCGACAAAGACACGCTCGCCCCGTCCAACGCCGCCCTAATCAAACGCGCCGCAGAGCTGTGCGACAAGTACGAGCGGCCCGTCGCAACTCCGGCCCAAGCGCGTCAGATACTTGGCTTGCGCCCCGCCTGAATCAAGGCGCCAATATCCGCAGGAATGCCCCCGCCATCCAGCAGGACCTGCAGGACGTCGCGGCTAAAGTCCCAGACTGCCTCGGTATGCACCAGATGATGGGTAAGCAGGCCGAGAGGTTCTGTCGGATCAACTTCACCAGTCCTGCGGAATTGTAAGGTGCTGGTCAGGCCAGAGATCAGGGTATCGGGCTCAACCAACCCCCTGTGACCGCGCCAGAATATCGGGTCGATATGCGTGTTTATCTGGACCAAACCTGCTGTGGGAGGGGTCGATTTGCGGGCGCCATAGGTCGAAAATCCGCCATATCCGACAGCCTGCAGCACGGGTAAAAAACTTTCATCAACGCGGTTCCACGGAGGCACGAAGAGAGGCACCAACTGGTCCGCAAAGACTGCGCGGAGACCTTGCAGAGCCTGCTCCAACTCCTCCGCCGCTCCTTCACGAGGGTGCCCGAATTCAGCGTTCTTCGCGCCCTCAGGGGCGTGGCTGAGGTGTCGCCAACCATGGACGACAGGAATAATGCTGGGTTGTGCCTCAACGGCGGGGGCAAGCGTGGCATCAACGTTGTCGGGTACTGCGGCTACATAGACAGGCATGCCCAGATCAGCCGCCAAACTACCGAGACGCTCAAGCGCAGGCGTTCCGGATACAGCATCGTCATCCCGCCACCAAATCGGGAGGCGCAAACCTTCTCCGCGCCAGATTGCAAGCTCACGGGTGAGCGGTGACCAGTTTACTTTCATCGTGTGCTCCAGTCAGCAAAGGTGATCTCGACACTGCGTTGCGCACCATTAAAACTGTCCGAAATCTGGTCGCGTGACGGGGCCGCGATCACTTCCTCAATCGCGTGGGCTAAACGGGCGGCGGAAAGGTCAGCGCGTGCCACAACCGCGATGCCCGAGCGCTTTGCCAACGCGTTTGCGCGCAAGCCTTGCTCGACCTCGACGCCTTCGTCGAAGGGGACAAAAACGGCGGGCGTATTGGCCTGTAGGATATCAAGGGCAGTGTTGTAGCCGCACAAGGAGACCGAGGCGGCAGCTTCGAACAGCATCTGGCGAAAGTCTGGTCGCGCGGCCTCGATCGTGACGTTCGCGGGCGCATCACGGCGCAGCGCGTCGATGCGGATCTGTGCCTCAGCCCCTCCTACCAGCAGGCGAAAGGGTCGCTCCACCTGCGCCGCAGCTGCGAGGGCCGCTTGGTAGATTGGCATGCCGACATCCCCACCGCCTGCACTCACAATGACTTCGCCGCGCCCCGTGCCATCAGGATGCGGACCTGCGGGCGGGCGGGAGACAAAGCCCGTATATTGCAGCTTGGGACGCAGTTTGTCCGAGACAGGCCAGCTTACCTCAAGCGGAGCCAAGGCGGGGTCGGAATGCACCAGCACGCCGTCATAGAACTCCGCGATCACATCGTCAGCGAACTGCGCTTTCTTCGGCTGGGATGGCGGTGCGAGGATATCGCGGATGGAGGCATAAATGCAGGGCGGTTGTGCCATCTGACGGGCGGCCGTTAGCAGGGCGTGGAATTCATCCCGCAGGATGCGGCGGCCAAATGGAAAGAGCTCGGTGATAAGAACATCCGGTTCGAATTGCGCAAGGGCCGCCCGCAAATCCGTCTCCCGCTTGTCCATATATGTATCAGTGACAGCAAGGCCGCCTGCATCAAGCAGGCGTGAGAAATCAACTCCGTCTGAGCGCACAGGCGGGAGCTGAACCAAGGGGACATCGGCATTTTCCAGAACGGGGGCGGGCATCCCGCCTGAGACAACACATGGGATGTGTCCCGCCTTCTTATAGGCCAGCGCAAGTGTCGTGGCACGTGCCAGATGACCCGTGCCCAAAAGATGGGTGACGACGATCATAACCTTCATGTTGAACGTTTCTCCAAACGGACCGGGTCGGGCAGCAGCCGCCAGTGCGCGCCGTCGATCTCGATGACAAACAGTCGGTTACGCTTGACCGCGAATGGGGCAGGCCCATCGAAATTCCATCCCGTCGCATGGGCCATGAGCACGCGCATTACGCCGATGTGGCACACGGCGACACTGTCGCGGTGCAGCGACTCTGCCCAAGGGACAAGACGTGCGCGCAGGTCGGCTGGCGGTTCTCCATTCGGTGGCGTATAATGCCAGCCCCATGTTTCAATATCGCGGTGGTCACAGGCAGGGTCATCGCGCAGCTCTTGCGCGAACCTGCCCTCCCAATCGCCCCAGTTCATCTCCATCAGCGCAGTATCTGTGCGCGGTTGCGCGCCACCTACAAGGCTGGCGGTATGTGCCGCACGTTCCAGCGGGCTGGACCATAGCTCGGCAGAATCCCAAGGCGCTGGTAAGCGCTGGGCACCCAGTTCCTCCACCGCCTGCGCATCAAGCGGTATGTCGCTGCGCCCCTGCACGCGGCCCGCGCGGTTCCAAGGGGTATGCCCATGCCGCAAGAGAGCAAGGCGGATCATGCGACACCCGCCTGTGCCAGACCAGCACGCAGGGTTTGCGCGGCAGCGGGCAGCAGATGGTGCGCCGCAATATGGGCGCGGATATCTTCGGCAGGCGGCGGCGCGGCCTGCGCCAAAGCGGCGAGACCCGCGGCGCCCTCTGCAACGGACGGATAGGCGCGGGGATAAAGTACATCGCGCACGCCCGCTCGGTCTTGGGCAATCGCGGGCAGGCCGTGCGCCTGCGCCTCAAGATAGACCATGCCGAATGCCTCATCCACACCGGGCCAGATCAACGCACCCGCCCGCAGATAGGCTTGGGTCAGTTCCTCAGCCCCTAGCGCACCCAGAAAACGCACATGCGCTCCAAAAGGCTCCATCAAGGCCTCGACCTGTGCGCGGGCAGGGCCGTCGCCTGCGATCTCCAGCATCGTGGTGTCGGGTAGCTGTGCAAGGGTTTGCGCGATAAGTTGATAGGAGGGAAGCTTGGCCGCTTCGCGCATCATGCCTACGGCAAGCAAGTGAGTGCCATGTGCCACTTCGGGCAGTTCGCTGCGCGCGAGAAATGGCGGCAGGTGGATAAGATGCTGGCCTTCGGGCGCATAGGCGGCGAGCGCCTCGTGGTCGTGCTGGGTGAGATAGAAGATAATATCAGCAGCATCGCAGGCCGCCTCGGATGCTGTTGCAAACGCATCCCACGGGCCCCCCAGCCGTTTGCGTGCCCTTGTGGCCTCGATCAGCAAATAGGGGATGCCGAGGGCCTCCGCTACGGCGGGGCCGATCAGGTCGGGCGCTTTGTAGTAAGTGTGATAGGTGACCCAAGCCTGCCAGCCAGCGCGCCGGCCTGTGGCGATGATCTGGGGGATAAGGGCGTGGGCCTCTGACATGATCTTTGACTGGGTTGCTGCACAGCCCTTGCCGTCACGGCTGCGCAAGTCTGCGGCCAAATCGACTTTCGCACCTGCGTACTGCAATGCAGCGATAAGCGAGCGGGCCATGGCGCGATCCCCTGATGGCACTGCGTGCGTGGGTGGTTTCAGAGGCGCGTAGAAAGCGACCTGCATCAGGTGCCTTTGAGCAGTGCGCGAAGGCGATCTGCAAGATGCGCGATCCCCGGTGCCATTGTGAATTCGGCGTGCAGGCGTTTGTGCGCAGCATTGGCCAGACGCGGCCCCAGCGCAGGGTCCTGTGCGATCTGGATCATGCCATCTGCGAAGGCGCGCGGCGTATCTTGGGCCAGCAATCCGTGGGTGCCAGTCGTGATAAATTCGGGGATGGCCGAAACGGGCGTGGAAAGGATCGGGAGCAGCTGGCTCGCCGCTTCCATCAGCACATTGGGCAGGCCGTCGCGGTCACCATCGGCTGCAATGCGCGACGGCAGGACGAACAAATCTGCCGCACGCATGGCCGCAATCACATCGGGCTGGTCACAGGCGCCCCGCCACGTGATGCGGTCCGCGACACCTGCCGCTTCGGCACGGGCGCGCATCACACTGTCCAGTGTGCCGCCGCCGATATGGGTCCAGTGCCAGTCCAGCGTCTCGGGCAAGAGCGCGAGCGCGTCGATCAGCGTGTCAAAGCCCTTCTTCTCGACCAGCCGCCCCACCGACATCATCTGCAGTGGCGCATGTGCCGCGCGCGGTTCACGGACGGGCGGTTCGGGAAAACGGGCCAGATCAAGGCCGTGATAAACCAGATCAACACGCGAAGGCGTATCGGCCAGCCCTTGCAAATGCTCCGCACCGAAGCGCGTGCAGGTGGCGCCAAAGGCCGCACCGTATGTACCTGCATCAAGTTTTTCACGCAGCTCCCATTCGGGCGAGGTCCAGATGTCTTTTGCATGGGCCGAGAAGGACCAAGGCACACCGCGCAGGATCGCGGCATAGCGCGCCACAGAGGACGGCGTGTGCAGGAAATGCGCATAAAGCGCCTCAAGCGATCCGCCAGCCTCATGGGCCAGCACACAGGCCTGCCCCCAACGGCGGCGGCGGTTGGCAGTATCATCGCGTGCCAGATCGCGTGCGTAGATATCGGCTGCTGCATCAAATCCGGGCAGGGCGGTGACAGCGCCCATGGCCTCATGCACTCGGCGCGGCTCTTCGTGCAGGTATTCGGGAAGGTAGCGCACCTGCGCTTGCAAACGGTCGTGCAAAGGGTGCGTCTTGGTATCGGTCGGGTGGCGCAGAGACCATAGATCAAACCGCAGCCCCGCCTCTTCCAGAGCGACCAGCTCTTGCGCGATAAACGTCTCCGAGAGGCGCGGCCAACCCTTTACGACGACAGCAAGATTCGGGGAGGCAGTCATGTTTATTGGTCCTTTTCGCGCATCAGCGCACGGCCGCGTTCAATCACGACATCCAGCCCGTCCAGAAGGCCATCTGCCCCCGCTGCCGAGGGCTTGTTTTGGGTGGGCAACGCGCGGATTGCGGCGATCATCGCCTCGACCGTCATCCCGTCGCGCCCGTCATCCAGCATGCGGACGAGGCCCAGTTCCTCGGCGCGGCTGGCCCTGATCCACTGCTCAAGGCGCGGGACGGTGCGCGGCACAATAACCGCACGTTTGTCAAAGCTGAGCACTTCGCAAAAGGTGTTATATCCGCCCATGCACACCACTCCCTTGGCCTTGGCGAAAAGCGCCTCGATGCGGCTGTCGAAGCCTGTGGCTATGACGCGGCCGCCCAATGCCTCGACCCGCGCATCCATCGCGTCGCGTACCTCCCCTGAAAGGAAGGGGCCGTATACAAGCATCGCCTGCGGCCCAAGATCGGGGTCGGCTTCATAGGCGTCCAGCACCAGCGATACCATCGCAGCGCCGTCACCACCGCCACCAGGTGTGATCAGAATATAGGGCTCATTAGGTACTTCGGCTGCATCGGTCAGGGTGCGGCGCAGATATCCAGTGTAATGGATTCGTTCGCGCGCGGCCTCACTGAATGGAAGGCCCTTGGTCGGATCGTAGATATCCTCGACCCCGTACACCCAGAATTCGTCATAATAGGCTTCAGCGGCTTGAACAGCCCCCTTGCGCGCCCATTCTGCGGCCAGAACTTCCGGCTCGTCCAACACATCGCGCAGGCCCAGCACCACGCGGCAGGTGCCTTGTTCCTGCAACCACTCAAGGGTTGGCAAAAGCTCTCCGCGAAAGCCGGTTGGCTCTTTGTCGACAATCAGCAGGTCGGGGCGGTATTGCTCGACCGCTGACTGGATCAGCCCTGCGCGCAGGTTTGTGGTGCCGTCGATATCCATGCCAAGGGTCGAACTCACGTAGGAGCCATCAGGCAACTTGGTCACGCCGGGAAGGCGGATGTGGTCAACGCGCTCGGGAAAGGTGAACCTCCCTGCAACGGGCGATCCGGTGAGGATGATGGCCGATGCCTTTTCGTCACCCGCGGTCAACGCAGTGGCGAGCGCGCGGGAACGGCGCAGATGCCCAAGACCGAATGTATCGTGGCTGTAGAGCATAACGCGGCGCGCTGGAGATTTCGCTTTGTCAGAGGTGATGGTCTGTTCCGGCATAAGTATTCTCTCCGATCAGCATTCAGCAGTGGTCAGCCTCGGGTAGGGGCCATTATGCCGAGTATTAGTCACTTGCCTACAGCACAGTGGCTGCTTTGCCAAAGGCCGCTATCTCATTCGTCGCCCAAGGGACAGTGCCGCGATGCGCATCGGCAACAATCACGGTAGTGCAACTGTAGACCCGAGCGGTGCCTCGCTATTGCTCAGACGTGGTCAGAAGCCCGCTAATTGCAATGATCGCCATGCGCACGTAGTGTCACAACTGCGTGAAAGCGCCCAAGCAACGCGCGGCTTTCCCCAAGCGCTAAAGGACAACGAATATGATCTATCGCATGATGCTGGGTGTGCTGGTTTGGGCCAGTTTGGTGTTGGGCTTTCATGCGGGTGCACAGGCGCAAGGCATTACACAGCTTCTGGACAGAGACGACGCGACTGTTGCCGAGACAGAGACACTAGCAGAGACACTGCGTAATGCGGCACGCGACGGTGTCGGCATTGTCGTGATTGATACAGACGGCCGCGTTTTGTCGCAAACGGCGGCGGAGCCTCCTGCAACGGTTGCGGGATCAACGCCGGTCAAGGAACCATCGGGACTGATGAAAGCGCAAGAGAGCGCCGATCTAGTGCGGGATGCGCTGATAGAACGGCTGACCCAATTGCCCGTAGCCGTGCAAGAAGTTCTCTATATCCTGCGTGCGGCCTCGCCTGACGGTACAATCATGCTGTTTGCAAAAGTTCTCGGTATGAGCTTGCTGCTGTTTGCGATTGGCGTCGTGGCGGAGCGCGAGATTTTCGGCAAGCGCTTGGTGAGCGGTATGGTTATCAGCCGCGTTCAGGCAAATCCCGTAGGATACGCCGAGAAGATGCCTTTCCTCATGTTCCGATTTGTGATGGGGCTGGCCGCGATGCTGTTTTCAATGGCTGTCGCATACGTTCTGGGGGTCATTTTCTTTCCGCCGATCACCGACAGTGCAGTCCAGTTTACGGTGACACTCATCAATGTCGGCTATTTTTGCTGCCGCTTTGTGGCGGGGCTGTGGCGGATGATCCTGTCGCCGTTTCTGGCGCAGTACCGCATTCCCCACTTCTCGGACCGCGACGCAAAGCGGCTGCACAACTGGCTGTGGATAGTGGCTGGCCTAAACATCTGCGCGATCCTGTTCGGGATCTGGATAGGCGAACTGGGTCTCAATTACGACATCTACGCGCTGGTTTCTGCGACTTTGTCGGGCGTGCTGGTGCTGTTGAATATTTTGCTCGTTGCGGTCAACCGCCGCGCGATTTCCAATGCTTTGCTGGGGGGGCGACAGCCTGCGGAGGCGGGGATGCTGCTGCGGATGCTGAGCAAGCTTTGGGCGCCCGTTGTTATCGTTTACGTTATCTTTGCGTGGTTCGAGCTGACCTATGATCTGGTTCTTGAGCGCCCCAGTTCGATCCCGCTGATCGCGGGTGCCTATGGTATCCTGCTCTCGATAATCGTGGTCTACGGTGTGGTGAACTACATCATCGAACGCAGCTTTGCCCGCGCCCGTGTGTTGCGCCTGCTACGTGAAACGCAGGCAGAGCAGGAAGCGGTTGAGCAAGCGCGGCTTGAGCGTGAAGCCCTTGGCTTGCGGATGCTGCGCGAGGATGGCCCCGATCCGGATGCTGATCCAGATTCAGCTTTGGAGGCGGACAGTGCAGCAGGACCGCTCGCCGCTCGTGTCGAGGCTGCGCAGACAGTAGAGACATCCGCGCGGGGTGATCTGACGCAAGCAGAGTATGAGACGTATGAAAAGCTAGCGGCCGATGCCGAGGCGCATGGCGAGCAAGGTCCTGTGCTCAATAGCTTTGAGGCGTTGGCGCGGCGGGTCGCAGGTATTCTGGCGTTTGTCGCAGGAACCTACGCGTTTTTCTACATCTGGGACAACAACTCCGCTCGCATGGTGGAATCCGTGCTGGACCGTCTTCTCGATATCATGGTCATCGTCTTTATCGGTTATGTTGTCTATCACGCCTTCCGCATCTGGATTGACACCAAGATTGCCGAAGAATCCATGGGTGAGGTCGAGGCAGAGCCGGGTGATGAAGGGGGTGCGTCTTCGGCTTCGCGCCTTGCCACCCTGCTGCCGCTCTTTCGCAATTTCACACTTATCGTTGTGGTCGTCACCATTGTGCTGATCGTGCTGATGGAGATCGGCATAAACGTAGGGCCGCTTTTTGCAGGTGCTGGTATCGTGGGTGTCGCCGTAGGTTTTGGGTCTCAGGCGCTGGTGCGGGACATTTTCGCTGGTGCGTTTTTTCTGTTCGATGATGCCTTTCGGAAAGGGGAGTATCTGGATGTGGGCGGGGTCAAAGGCACGGTCGAGAAGATTTCTGTCCGCTCGTTCCAGCTGCGCCACCATTTGGGGGCGTTGCACACGATCCCCTTTGGCGAATTGCAGGTCATGACCAACTACAGCCGCGATTGGGTGATTATGAAACTGCCCTTGCGCGTGACCTATGACACAGATGTCGAGAAGGTGCGCAAGCTGATCAAAAAACTCGGGATAGCACTGCTCGATGACCCTGTGATCGGGCAGAATTTCATTGCACCGCTCAAGTCACAGGGTGTGATCGAGATGCAGGACAGCGCGATGATTATTCGCGTCAAGTTCATGACCAAACCCGGGGATCAGTGGCTGGTACGCAAACGGGTCTATGAGGAAATACGGATTTTGTTCGAGCGCGAAGGCATTCAGTTTGCTCATCGCGAGGTTACTGTGCGCTTGGCTGACGGCAAAGTGGATGACCTGAACGAAGAGCAAAAGCGCAAGGTGGCTGCAGCGGCCCATGCGTCTTTAGAGGAAGAGGTTGAGGGACCGGAAGGTCCGGCGGGTGGAGATGATCGTTAGCGATAAATGGCGTCGGGTTCTATCGTGGCTGGATGGTCTATGCGAGAGGCGCCGCCTCTCGCGCTCTCCGAGATATTTGTGACCAAAAGAAAAGGTTAGCTGCGGTAGGGGTCGAGGGATGCGCGTAGGCCGTCGCCGAGGAAGTTGAACGCGAGCACAACCACGATGATGGGCAGCATCGGGATGGCAGTCCAGGGGTAGATTTCGATGCTGGCGAGGTTTTGGGCATCGTTGAGCATCACGCCCCATGACACGGCAGGGGCACGTAGGCCAAGACCAAGGAAGCTCAGGGCTGTTTCACCGAGGATCATCGCAGGGATCGAGAGGGTCGCGGATGCGATCAGGTGGCTCATGAAGTTGGGCAGCAGGTGGCGGCGGATTACGCGGGAGGGTTTGGCACCCATCATTTCGGCTGCGCGGACATATTCCTCTTCACGCAGGCTCAGGAATTTGGCGCGCACGGCACGCGCAAGGCCGGGCCAGTCGAGGATGCCGAGGATGATTGAAATGATGAAAAAGACCGCCACTGGCCCCCAGTTTGATGGAACGGCGGCGGAGAGGGCCAGCCAGAGGGGCAACTCCGGCAGGGAGCGTAGGATTTCTATGGCACGGTTGATGGTCCAGTCGGTCTTGCCGCCGAAATAGCCCGCCATGGCGCCAAAGAAGATGCCGAGGATGAAGCTGACGGTGATGCCGATGATGCCGACGGTCAGCGAGAGTTGTGCCCCGTAAAGGATGCGGCTGAACACATCGCGGCCAAGCCTGTCGGAGCCCCAAAGGAAGACAGTGGCCCCTTCGGGCGCGCAGAAGAGGTGAGTGTCCGAGGGGATGAGACCTGCGATGCGGTAATCTTCGCCTTCGCAGAAGAACTGCAGCGGCATGGGTGTGGTTGTGTCGATCTCGTAGCGCCAGCGGTAGTTTTCCAGATCGGCAACGGCGGTGGTGGTATAGACGTAGGGGCCGACGAAGTCGCCCTCGTGCCACAGGTTGATGTCCTGAGGCGGGTGATAGAGGTGATCGGCGCTGCGCTCGTTCGCTGTATAGGGCGCGACAAAGCCTGCGACGGGCAGGATGAGGTAGCAGATGAGCAGGAAGAGGCCCGAGATCAGTCCAAGCTTGTGACGTTTGAATTTGCGCCAGATCAGCACATAGCTGGGGTGATCGAATTCGGCGCGCTCGGGTGCGGAGAGGTCGGCCTCTTCTGACCATGGTTGGGGATCGACGTAGCGCTTCATGTCCGGCGCCCGCCCATGCGGATGCGCGGATCAAGCAGCATCAGAAGCACGTCCGAAATCATTGTACCAATCAGCGTCAGCAAGGCTACGAACATCAGGATGAAGGCGGCGAGAAACTGGTCTTGGGATTTCAGCGCTGTGAGCAGTGACGGGCCGATTGTTTGCAGTCCCAGCACGACCGACACCAAGACCGAGCCGGAGATCATCGCGGGCAGCAGGTTGCCGATGTCGGCAACAAAGGGGTTGAAGGCCATGCGCAGGGGGTACTTGCGCAGCATCTTGGAGGGCTTCATGCCTTTGGCGATCGCCGTTTCGACATAGGGTTTGCTCAGCTCGTCAAGCATGTTGGCGCGCAGACGCTGCATCATTGCGGCGGCCCCAGAGGTGCCGATCACAAATGTGGGCACGATCAGATGCACGAGGATGGATTTAACCTTGTCCCACGACATGGGCTGCCCCTCGAATTGCGGGCTCATCAAGCCGCCGATTGGCAGGTCGAGGTATTTGTTGCCGTAGTAGAACAGGATGAGTGCCAGCAGGAAGTTTGGCGTGGCAAGGCCCAGATAGCCGACAAAACCTGCCGTGTAGTCAACCCACGTCTCGGACTTGGCGGCGGCCAGCACGCCGAGCGGCAAGGCCACGCAATAGACGAACAGGACCGCGGCGAGGTTGACCAATACGGTGAGCCACAGCGCGTCGCCGACGATCTCACTCACAGGGCGGTCGAATTCGAACGACCAGCCAAAGTTGCCTTGGATCAGGCCAAAAAACCCCTGCGGGCCGGGCATGAAACCTGCCCAGATCATGTATTGCTCCCAGAGCGGTCGGTCGAGCGCGTATTCTGTGCGCAGGAATTCTGCCTTGGCCACACCCTCGGCCTGACCTGTGGCGCGCAGCTCTGCGATCTGGTTGCTGAGATAGTCGCCGGGCGGCAGGTTGATGATCACGAACACAAGGATCGATACGATCCACAGTGTCAGCAGCATTGTAGCAAAGCGGGTGAGAGCATAGCGCAGGATCAGGATCATTGGCTCACCTGCATAAAGGCATCCTCGAAAAAGAACTCGTCGATGCGGTGGATGCCGAAATGTGCACCCGGATCGTAGGCCCAGATGCCCTCCTGCGGCACGTTGCGCAGGCGTTCCGAGACGACCACCGGCTGCGGCGCGCCTGACAGGATACCGATGGCGAATTGCTGGTCTGCGTGAATGGCGAGCATCTCTTCCCAGATCTCCGTGCGGCGGGCAGTGTCCTGCGTTTGGCTCCACTCGGATTTCAGTGCCAGCAGGCGTTTGGGCGCTTCCATGTCAGGCGCCTCGCCCGCTTGGCCCATCGTTTGGTAAAACTGCCCCCATTTGGGCCACGCAAAGAATTCCTGCTGCGTTGGCGCGAGATAAGCGGGCGACGTTTCGGCCCTTGGCAGACCGTTGTCCCAGCCGAACCACGTGGCGGCCATGCCCGTGCCTGCGTAGATGCGGTTGCGCAGGATATCGCGGTCCAGTGGGCGCATGATCAGACGGATGCCCAACTCACGCCATGTGTCGGTGATGATGGTGAGCGCATTTTCTTCTTCCTGTCGCTCGCCTGCGGTTTCGATTACGAATTCCATCGGGCGTCCGTCGGGCAGCTTGCGCAGTCCGTTCGGCGTGCGCTCTGTGAGGCCCATCTCGTCAAGCAGGCGGTTGCCCTGTTCGAGGTCCATCTGCGCCCAAGCGGCCAGATCGGCGGGCGCGTGTAGCGGGCTGTCAGGTAGAGCGGTCATGCCCCCCTCATCAGCCAGTCCGAAGTAAAGCGCGCGGTTGATCATGCGGCGGTCGATCCCGAGGCTGAGTGCACGGCGAAAGCGCACATCGCGCATCACCTCGCGCCAGACGGGATCAGCGAAGTTGAGGTTTGGATAAATTGCAATCTGGCTGGCCGCACCATTGGCCCATAACAGCGTGCGATAGCCGTTGCCCTCCGCCTCGCCCTTTTTCAGGATCGCGACATCGCGAAAGCCAAGGCCGCGTGCCTGAAGATCAACTTCGCCCGCGTTTGCTTTTGCCGCAACAAGGCCGCTGCCCACCACTGTCATCTCGACCACGTCGATATAGGGCAACTGCGTGCCTGCTGTATCAATGCGGTGAAAATAGGGGTTGCGAACAAAGATGTTGCGCGACGTAGGCTTGCCGGTGGCGTTCAGCCATGGTTGCAAAGTGGGCTGTTCGGGGTTGTCGAACTTGTACATGTTATCGCGCTTGTTGTGCAGTGCGGCCCAGCTTTTGACCCGCGCGGCCAGAATTGCCTGAACCAAAAAATCGGGATCCGCAAAATCCCCGTGGAACTGCTTGAGGTAATGCGCAGGGCGATAGATGAACGGCGGGCTGGCTTGTGCCAGCAGCGGCAGAAAGCTGGGGTTGGGATCGTCCCATTCGAACACAACCGTGACAGGGTCGGGAAAGCTGACGCGGCCCATCTGCTCGTTTACGATCATCCACTCGGGTGGACCCGATGGCGTGATCTCGGCATTGTTGGCCACATGCTCCCACCAATAAGCAAAGTCGGCAGAGGTGAACGGTGCACCGTCAGACCAACGATGCCCCTTGCGCAGATGAAGGGTAAAGCGGCGACCTTCCTCAACCACGACGTCACGCAGGATGTCGGGCTGTAGACTGTAGTCGGGGGCATATCCTACCAGTCGGGCGTAGCCGTAGACGACCATCTGGCGGATATCCTTGCTACGCGAAACAAGCGTGCGCAGAGTGCCGCCCTGAATACCGAGCGCGCGGCCCTTGGCCTCCAGATCGACGATCAGCGGCTGGGCGGGGATGCGCTCGGCTGCGGGAGGCATATCGCCCGTGTTCACTTCGGTTGCCCAGAAGGTGCTTTCCTGCACGGCGATGGGTTGGGCGGTCAAAGGTGATGCAAGAAGCGCCAGCGCGCATAGGGTCTGTCTAAGCATGGCAACGTACCATATGTCCGGGTTCCAATTCACGCAGCGCAGGGGCGGAATGGCCCTCGAAGCGGAACATCTCGGGCCAACCCGTCGGATCGCCCGCACCCTTGGCGACCAGACCAAGGTCGATGGGGCGCGTGATGTCGGGCTTTGGCTGCGCCGCGATGAGGGCGCGTGTATAGGGGTGCTGCGGATTGTAGAACAGGGTGTCGGGGGAGGCTTGCTCAACAATGACACCTGCGCGCATGACGGCCACTTCATCCGCAATGCGCGCCACCACGGCAAGATCGTGACTGATAAAAAGATAGCTCAGCCCCGCTTGGTCGCGGATATCTTCGAGCAGTCCCAGAATTTGATCTTGTACCGATACATCAAGCGCCGAAGTCGGCTCGTCACACACCAGCAGAGTGGGATCGAGCGTGAGCGCACGCGCAATAGACAAGCGCTGGCGCTGTCCGCCGGAGAAGGCATGGGGATAGCGTGGCAGCATGTCGGGGCTGAGACCCACCATGCGGATCATATCGGCGGCTTTCTCACGCTGCTCGGCACGGGTGCCGATGTTGTGAATCTCTGCAGGCTCGGTCAGCGCATCGACCACTCGCATACGTGGGCTGAGCGATGAGTAGGGGTCTTGGAACACCATCTGTGCATCGCGTTGGAAGAGGGTGCGCTGGGCGGTGGTAAGACGATGCACATCGACAGCTTCTTCGCCCGCCCTCGCGCTGAACAGAACCTTACCGCCTGCATCAGGTGTGATCGCACCCAAAGCCACACGTGCACAGGTCGTCTTCCCCGATCCGCTTTCGCCCACGACGGCAAGCGTTTTGCCGCGTGGCAGTTTCAGGTCGACATCGCGGCAGGCCGTGACCACCTGCGGTGCACGCCAGCCTTTGGCCCTCAGGGTAAAGGTCTTGGTTACGTTTTGGATATCTAGGATCAGGTCTGCATGTTCTTGCGTTTGCGCAGGTGCTGCAGTGGCGGGAATAACGGGCGCGGCAGCAAAGAGTTTTTTGGTATAGCCATGTGCGGGATCGCCTAGGACGTCTTTCGCGTCTCCCGCCTCCATAACGCGGCCCTTGTTCATTACCACCACTTTGTCGGCCATATTGGCCACAACACCCAGATCATGGGTGACAAGGATCACGGCCATGCCTGTCTCGGCCTGTAGCTCTTTGATGAGGCCCAACACCTGTGCTTGTGTGGTCACATCAAGGGCGGTCGTCGGCTCGTCCGCGATCAGCAGATCAGGCTTGCTCACCATCGCCATGGCGATCATCGCGCGCTGGCGCATGCCGCCCGACATCTCGAACGGGTAGCTGTTCCACGCCCGCTCCGGATCGACAAAGCCAACACGTTCGAACTGGGCCAGCACACGAGCCTTTGCCTCGGCGGCGCTGATGCTTTGATGCAGATGCAGAACCTCAGCCACCTGATTGCCCAAACGGTGCAGCGGCGAGAGCGAGCGCATCGGCTCCTGGAAGATCATCGAGATGCGATCGCCGCGCAAACGGCGCATCTCCGCAGGGGAAGCCGTGCGCATACAATGCGTGTGACCCCCGTGATTGTAGTTGATCTCGCCCCCGCGCAGCCGGGCGGCGCTAGGCAGAATGCGCAAAATGGAACGGCAGGTGAGGGTCTTGCCAGACCCGCTTTCGCCCACAAGCGCGAGCGTTTCGCCACGTTCCACGCTAAAGCTGACGTCGCTCACGACAAGCGGCGCTTTCCCGAACCCGATGGAAAGTGATTTTACGTCTAGCAGCGGCATTCGGCTTCCTTGTCCCTTGCGGTGACTGAACCCGATTATCGTTGCGGCGTCCAGTATTGTTCGCGTGCTGGGGCAGCGGCGAACCGGCGTGAGGCGGCGTTTCTACGTTGCGTCGCTTTGGGTACTGGGGGCTTGCCTGCTGTTTGTGCAAATATAGTGTTACGCCAACACTCATTCTTCCGAAAAAAGGAATCGACTATGGCTGATCCAGTTTCCTATTCGACCCACGAAGCAGTCGCCGTTCTGCGCATCCAAAACCCGCCTGTCAACGCGCTGTCCCAAGCGGTGCGGCAAGGGCTGGCCGATGGGATGGACCGTGCCGAAGCGGACGCCGCGATCAAGGCCGTGCTGATTGTGGGCGATGGCCGTGCGTTCATCGCAGGCGCGGATATTACCGAATTCGGCAAGCCCCCGATGGAGCCGAACCTGCCGGATTTGTGCACCCGCATTGAGGCATCTCCGCTTCTGGTTATTGCTTCCATGCACGGTGTCTCGCTGGGTGGCGGGCTTGAGGTCGCGCTCGGCGCGCATTACCGCATAGCGCAACCTGACGCAGTTGTGGGCTTGCCCGAGGTGCATCTTGGCCTGCTGCCCGGTGCAGGGGGGACACAGCGATTGCCTCGCCTCGCTGGTGCGGAAAAAGCGGTCGACATGATCACCACAGGCCGTCAGGTCAAAGCGGATGAGGCGCTCGACCTCGGCATTATCGACAAGATCGTGCAGGGCGACCCCCAAGAGGTCGGGCTCGCCTTTGCACAGGAATTGCTGGCGCAAGATGCGCCGCGCCGTGCAGTGTCCGATCTGGCTGGGGCAGAGCCGATTGATTGGGACGCCACGTATGAAGGTGTGATGAAAAAAGGCCGTGGGCAGATTAGTGGTGGTGCTGGGGTGCGCGCTGTTCAGGCCGCCTCCGAACTGCCATTTGCCGAAGGGATGAAGCGTGAGCGCGCGTTATTCGCCGAGATGCTGGCCTCTGATCAGAGCAATGGCATGATCCACGCATTCTTTAACGAACGCGCCGTAAGCAACCTGCCAGAGCTTAAAGGCGTGGCGCCACGTGTGCTCAACGCGATCGGCGTAATTGGCGGCGGCACGATGGGGGCGGGCATTGCCACGGCGGCCCTGTTGTCGGGCCTCGACGTTGTCTTGATCGAGACGGGCCAGGAGCAAGCCGCTGCCGCGCGCGGTCGGATCGAGGGCAACCTCTCTGGCGCGCTTAAACGCGGCAAGATCACTCAGGACAAATTCGATGCCCTGACCAAGAAGGCGCTGGTGGTCGCTACGGACTATGCCACGCTCGGCGACGTCGATCTGGTGATCGAAGCGGTGTTCGAGAATATGGACGTCAAAAAGGAAGTCTTCGGCAAGCTGGACGCGGTGTGCAAAGCGGGAGCGATCCTTGCCTCTAACACTTCGTATCTGGATGTGGACGAGATCGCGGCAGCCACGTCGCGTCCCTCGGATGTGATCGGCCTGCACTTCTTCTCGCCTGCGCATATTATGAAGCTGCTGGAGGTCGTGGTCGCGGACAAAACCGCCACCGATGTGGTGGCAACAGGCTTTGCGCTGGGCAAGCGCCTTGGCAAAATCTCGGTGCGGGCAGGGGTCTGTGACGGGTTTATCGGTAACCGCATCTTGGCACACTACCGCACTGCTGCCGATCACATGGTGCTGGATGGCGCGTCGCCCTATCAGATTGACCACGCCTTGACCGACTTCGGTTTTGCTATGGGGCCGTTTGCAGTGGCCGATCTGGCGGGGCTCGATATCGGTTGGATGACGCGCAAGCGCAAGGCACCGGACCGCCATCCCGAGGAGCGCGTGCCCACCTATATCGACAAACTCTGCGAGCAGGGACATTTCGGCCGGAAAACGGGCGAAGGCTACTATCTGTACGAGCCAGGTCAGCGCGCCAGCGTACCGAACCCGAAAATACCCGAACTTATTGCCGCCGAGCAGCGCGATTTGGAAATTACGCCACGTGATTTCAGTGATGAAGAGATTGTCAGGCGCTACATGTGTGCGATGGTGAATGAAGCCGCCAAGGTGGTGGACGAAGGCATCGCGCGCCGCCCTGCTGACGTGGATATGGTGCTGCTCTTTGGTTATGGTTTCCCGCGCCATGTGGGTGGACCGCTAAAGTGGGCCGATCTGCAAGGGCTGGACACTGTGCTGGCCGATATTGAACGCTTTGCGCAGGAGGATGCGTGGTTCTGGCAGCCTAGCGCCTTGCTCAAGACCCTTGTGGCCGAAGGCCGCAGCTTTGATGACCTGAACCGTGCGTCTGCTAAATAGGCGTATAGGACAACCGATAGATAGAGGAAGAGGACTGTAAAATGGACCTGAGCTATTCCCCCGAAGAAGTCGCATTCCGCGACGAAGTACGCGCCTTTCTGGCTGAGAAAGTCACCCCAGACATGCAGGACAAAGTCCGCGGTAAGGGTGAACTGACCAAGGCAGATATGGAAAACTGGCACGCGATCCTGAACGCCAAGGGCTGGCTTGCGCCCAACTGGCCCAAGAAATTTGGCGGGGCCGAGTGGAACGCCGTGCAAAAGCACATCTTCGAGGAGGAGGCCGCCATGGTCTCCGCCCCGCGCATCGTGCCCTTCGGTCTGGGCATGTTGGCGCCCGTGTTGCAGAAATTCGGCTCGAAAGAGCAGTGCGACTATTGGCTGCCGCGCATTCTGAGCGGCGAAGACTGGTGGTGTCAGGGCTACTCCGAGCCGGGTGCGGGTTCCGATCTGGCCTCGCTGAAAACCACGGCTGTCCTCAATGAGGCAGGCACGCACTACGTTGTAAATGGCCAGAAGACTTGGACGACGCTGGGACAGCACGCCAATATGATCTTCTGCCTCGTGCGCACCGACAAGGACGTCAAACAGCAAGAGGGCATTTCCTTCCTGCTCATCGACATGGACACACCCGGTATCGAAGTACGCCCCATCGTCCTTCTCGATGGTACGCCAGAGGTCAACGAGGTCTGGTTCACGGACGTCGAAGTGCCCGTCGAGAACCTTGTGGGTGAAGAAAACAAAGGCTGGACCTACGCCAAATACCTGCTCACCCACGAACGCACAAACATTGCGGGCGTAGGCTTTTCCCAAGCGGGTCTCGCAAGCGTCAAGCGTTTGGCCAAATCCGAGATGGCGGGCGGCAAGCCCCTCATCCAGAACCCGCATTTCGCGGCACGTGTGGCGCAAGTCGAGATTGACCTGATGGCGATGAGCACAACCAACATGCGCATCGTCTCCAAGGCCGCGGCAGGTCAGGCACCTGGCGTGGAAAGCTCCATGCTCAAGGTCAAAGGTACGATCATCCGCCAAGAGATCAACGATCTGGCACGGCGCGCGGCAGGTGCCTACGCGATGCCTTTCGCCTCCGAAGCGGTCGAGGGATCAAACGAGATGCTCCCCGATCCATTGGGTGCTGGTCCTGTTGCGGCCAAGTATTTTAACAACCGTAAACTGTCGATCTTCGGCGGATCAAATGAGATCCAGCGCGGGATCATTGCAAAAGTCACGATGGGAAGCTGAACAGATGAATTTTGATCTGACCGAAGAGCGGCAAATGCTGCAAGACACGCTACGCCGTTTTCTGCGGGACCGTTATGACACGGCCACGCGCAACGGCATCCTGAATTCCGACACGGGCATGTCCTCTGAAATCTGGGCCGAGCTGGCAGAGCTTGGCGTCATCGGCGCGCTTTTCACCGAGGAGCAGGGCGGCTTTGGCGGCAAAGGCTTTGACATCGCGGTGGTGTTCGAAGAGCTGGGCCGCGCGGGCGTGGTAGAGCCGTTCCTCGACACTGCCGTTCTGGCGGGGGGCCTGATTGCCGATCTGGGGAACGACGACCAACAGGCGTTGGTTGAAGAGATCATCGGCGGGGGTCTGCAACTGGCTTTTGCGCATGGTGAGCCGACCAGCCGCTATGATCTCACCCGCGTCAGCACAAGCGCGACCGAGAAGGGCGATGAGATCATCCTCAATGGGCGTAAGGCTGTTGTGGTGAACGCCGAGGCCGCCGACCACCTCGTTGTCTCTGCCCGCGAAAGTGGCGCGCAGGATGATGTGGATGGCATCTCGCTGTTCCTTGTGCCCAAGGACGCGGAGGGTCTTACGGTCCAGGGGTATGCTCTGCTCGCAGGGGGCCGCGCTGCCGAAGTCACCCTTGATGATGTGGCTGTTCCGGCATCTGCCCGTCTGGGTGCTGCTGGCAAAGCCTCCCCCGCAATCGAGGCACGCATCGCTGCCGCCAACGTGGCCCAAACCGCCGAGACGTTGGGCGCGATGGAGACAGCCTGCTATTTGACCAAAGACTACCTTGGTACACGCAAGCAGTTTGGCCGCCCGATTGGTACATTCCAAGCCCTTGCCCATCGCTTCTCCGATCTGCTGATCGAAATGGAGCAGGCGCGTTCCGCCGTAATCCTTGGTGCCGGACACCTTGAAGCGGATCGTGATGTGCGCGAGCGCCACATATCTTCAACCAAGAACCTGATCGGCCGTGTGGGCCGTCTGGTCGGCGAGGAAAGCATCCAGCTACACGGCGGTATCGCGATGACGCAGGAGTACGAGCTGGCGCATATCGCAAAGCGTATTATCATGGCTGACCATCGCTTTGGCGATGTGGACCACCATCTGGAGCGGTTTATTGCCCTCTCCGCAGCCTAAAGAAGAAGCCGGTTTCATCTATGGTGAGACCGGCACCCAGCGTCTGATCGGATATGTTGTTGACGTGCGCGATCCCGCGCACGGGCGCTGTATCCTCGACGTGACCGAGGATCATCTGAACCGCCACGGTGCGCTCCACGGAGGTATCGCGGTGACGCTGCTGGATAACGCCTCTGGCAGCACAGGATCGCTGACGGTTGACGCAACCGGGAAGGCACCGTTCCTGACCGTCTCAATGAACACGCAATTTGTAGGCTCGGGCCGTGCGGGGCGGATGATTGCCACTGGCACCGTGACAGGCGGAGGGCGCAGCCTGCTGTTCATCTCCGCAGAGTTACGTCACGAGGATGGCACATTGGTGGCGACCTCATCGGGGGTGTTCAAGCGCGTGCCACAGGATAAACTGACTTAAGGGAGAAACACGATGAGCGCACGGCTCGAGGACGCAGGCGACCGCCTGATCATCTGGAACGGCAACACAGACAAGCGCGGCGCACTCTCGCCCGAGCTTTATGCCTGCATCATGGAAGCCTGCGAGATGGCGCAAGATCGCCGCATCCGCTCGATCATTCTCACCGCCGAGGGGCCGTTTTTCTGCGCGGGTGGTGATCTCAACCAACTTATCAAAAGCCAAGGTATGCCAGCCGACCAGCGCAGCGCGCGCATCGACGGGCTCCACGATGTAATCCGCGCCATGCGCGCCTGTCCCGTGCCGTTTATCGCTGCCGTTGAAGGCGGCGCTGCGGGCGCAGGGCTGAGCTTTGCGCTGGCCTGCGACATTATCGTCGCGGCGAAGGGCGCCAAGTTTGTGGCAGCCTATGTGAAGGCAGGGCTTGTCCCCGATGGGGGTCTGACAGCGCATCTGGCGCGTGCATTGCCACGACAGCTGAGCATGGAGATGTGCATGCTGGCCCAGCCCGTGCTGGCCGAACGGATGCACGATCTGGGTGTTGTCAGCGCACTTACGGAGGTGGGTGGCACGATGGACGTCGCCCGTAGCTATGCCGACCGTTTCGGCACAGGGCCGCGGGATGCACAGGCTGCCATTCGCAAGATGGTTGCCGCTGCCTATGACGCGACAGAAGCCGAACAGCTTGATCATGAGCGCGACGCCATGGGCCATGCCACAGGCGCGCCAGAGGCCGCCGAGGGCATTGCTGCATTTTTGGAAAAACGCAGCCCGAACTACGGCTGAACAGGGAGGGGCGGCACATGGAACGCGTTGTAGATTTTTTGAAGGACCGCGTGGCCGTCGCGCCAGACAGCCCTGCGCTGAGCGATTCAAGCGGTGTCGCGTGGAGCTATGCGGATTTTGACCGTGCCAGCGATGATCTGGCAGAGCGCCTGCGCGCTGCTGGTGTGCAGCCTACTGACCGTGTTCTTCTGTTGGTGGAGAATTGCGCTGCTGCGGTGGCAGCGCTTCATGCCGCATGGAAAGTTGGGGCGGTAATCATACCTTTCAACGCGCGCCAGACAGAGGGTGAGGTTGCCAAGGTTATTCGCCATGCGACACCTGCCGCGATCGTTTCGACATCACACATCTCGGCTGACGCCGCAGCGCATGGCACACGGCTGGGCAGCGTTGAAATCAGCGGTGCGTTCGGGACCATGATGCTAGCCTCCCAAGCGAGTGATCCCGACGCCGACCTCGATGATGTTGCGGTGCTTCTTTACACCACGGGGACCACAGGCGACCCCAAAGGCGTGATGCTCAGACATTCCAGTGTTCGCTTCGGCGGCATGGCGTCGAGCAAACTGCGCCGTATGGTGCCTGAGGATGTCGTCTATGGCGTCCTGCCGATGAGCCATGTGTTCGGTCTGATCTCGGTGCTAACGGGAGCATGCTACACGGGTGCGCATGTACAGATCGAGGCACGGTTTTCGGCCGAGAAATTGCATAAGGCAGCGATGGACGGGATCACGATTATTCCTGCCGTGCCGCAGATGCATGCCATGGTCATGCAATATACCAAAGAGCAGGGGATGGAGAAGCTGGGCGCGCCCAAGCTGCGCTATGTCTCCTCTGGCGGCGCACCGCTTGACCCTGCGTGGAAGCGCAAGGCGGAAGCGTTCTACGGTCTGCCATTACAAAACGGATTTGGCATGACCGAGACATCGTCAGGCGCATCCGCGACGGACAATCCCATTGGTTCGCCCGATATCTCCGTCGGCCCTGTGACCCCTGGCACAGAAGCGATGATTGATGTGAATGCCCCTGGTGGCAATGGAGCAGATCAAGGCGAGGTGCTGGTCCGCGGCCCGCACGTGATGAAGGGATATTACCGCAACCCCGAGGCCACGGCGGCTACGCTGGCGTCTGATGGCTGGATGCGTACGGGTGATCTTGGCAAAATCGACGAGAACAACAACCTGCACATTCTGGGCCGCAGCAAAGAACTGATCATTCATGGGGGCTTCAACGTCTATCCGCCCGAGGTGGAGGCCGCGCTGAACGATCATCCTCAGGTGATTCAATGTGCTGTGGTCGGGCGGACCAAAGATGGCGATGAGGAAGTGCTGGCTTTCGTTCAGGTGGCAGACAGCGATCGGCCCGAAGTGGACGACTTGCGCGCTTTCGTCAAAGAACGGCTTGCTGGCTACAAACGCCCCAAGCATATCGTGTTGGCCACATCATTACCTGCCGCACCGACGGGCAAGCTGCTCAAGCACAAGATGATCGAGGTATTGGGCGGCGATCTGCCCTAACGTGGCCTAGACGTAGACGCCTGCCGCCGCCTCGCGAATGGCGCGGATGTTGGTGCCATAAGGTGCGGGATCACTGACCGACCCGCCGCGAAACACAGCTGATCCTGCCACCAGCACATCAGCGCCTGCACCGGCCACAATCGGCGCAGTGGTAGGATCAACGCCGCCGTCGATTTCGATGTGGATGGGGCGGTCACCGATCATAGCGCGCAGGGTTTTTATCTTGTCGCTCATGTCGATGAATTTCTGGCCGCCGAAACCGGGGTTCACGGTCATCACACACACCAGATCAGTGAGGTCCAACAGCTCGGCCACAGCGGAGGCCGGCGTGCCTGGATTTAGGGCAACACCCGCTTTTGCGCCGCTTGCGCGGATCGCTTGCAGCGTGCGGTGAATGTGAGGTGTCGCCTCGACATGGGCGGTGATGATGTCCGCTCCGGCCTTTGCAAAATCCTTGATATACGCATCCACGGGCGAGATCATCAAATGCACATCCATCACTCCCTTGATGTGCGGGCGGATTGCGGCACAGGTTGCCGCACCGAACGTGATATTCGGCACGAAATGCCCGTCCATTACATCAACATGAATCCAGTCTGCACCCTGCGCCTCGACGGCTGCACACTCGGCACCGAAATTGGCAAAGTCCGATGCAAGGATAGAGGGGGCGATTTTGATGGAGCGGTCGAAGGACATAGGGTGGCAGCCTTTGATTGAGAATATCGCGCAAGCCATAGCGTGCCGCCGCGCGCAGGGCAATCAAGTGATGCAGTCGGCTTGACTTGGGTGAACGGGCGAGGGCACTCTGGGTATGAATTTCTGGGAGGAAACATGATGACACATTTCACAAGACGCCAGACATTGGGCGGCCTTGCGGCCTCTGCGGCAGCTTTGGGCCTGAGCGCCCCTGCAATCGCTTCGGGCCGCAAGATCACACTGGGTGCGCTGCGCTTTACCAGCCACTCGGGGACCTTTGTGGCGCTCGAGCGGGAGTATTTCAAACAGGCGGGTCTGGACGTCGAGGTGAAATTCTTTCAGGCAGCACAGCCTATGGCCGTGGCGATTGCCAGCGGCGATGTGGATTACGCCGTTACCGCCATTTCGGGCGGTCTTGTCTCGCTTGCCGACAAAGGCGCGATCAAGGTGATCGGTGGCGCGTTGCAGGAAGAGGCAGGCATTGATGGTCAGAAGTTCCTCGTCTCCGATGCGGCGTTCAAGGCGGGTATCACCGCGCCTTCCATGTTGGACGGCAAGTCCTACGGCATGACAACGGCGGGCTCCTCCTTCCATTACATGGGCTCCAAAATGGCGGCCGCCGAGGGGATCAACCTCAGCTTCAAACCGTTGCAAAAAGTGGGGGCTATCATCGGCGCACTTAAGTCAGGCCAGATTGATGCATGGTCCATCGTGCCGCACATCGCCAAGCCGCTGGCAGGCTCGGGGGCGGTGCACATCATTGGCGATGTGGCGACCTATCTGCCCGACTATCAGGTCACGACTGTCTTCACCTCCGCCAAGAACGCGGCGGATGAAAAGCAGATGACGACTGATTACCTTTCCGCCTATTCCAAGGGTGTCGCAGACTATAACGCCGCTATGATCGCCAAGGATGGCGGTGAGGACGGTGTGAATGCGATGGTCGATCTGATCCACAAATACGTCTATACTGACCGCCCGCGCGAAAAGGCAGCACCCTCGATCATCAACGGCACCATGCGCCTCAATGAAGGGGCCAAGATGAATGTAGCCTCTGTGCGCGACCAGCTTGAGTGGTTCCAGTCAGAGGATTTGGTGGGCAAGGATATCCCCCTAGATGCGCTGATTGACACGTCTTATGTCGAGACGGCAGGCGCGTAACGCTTTTGCTTTGGCAGTCGGGTCGGGCCTTCGGGTCCGACCTTTTTTATTGAAGGTGTAAAGATGGACTTGAAGCTGGATGCGGTAACGCACCGATATGGCGAGACGGAAGTGCTGCGGGACATTTCGCTCGAAGTCCCTTCGGGTCAGATCACCTGCATTGTGGGGCCGTCGGGCTGTGGCAAATCTACCCTCTTGCGTCTTTTGGGCGGATTGGAGCAGCCGAGCGCTGGCGTCGTCCGCCAGCTTGGTGCGCCACCTGCGGGGTGCCTTAATGCGCTAACCTATGTTTTTCAGGACTTCGCGCTGCTGCCATGGCGCACGGTGGCGGGGAACGTGGCGCTGGTGCTGGAGGATCATGGACTAAGCGATCAAGACGCGATCATTACAGATGTGCTGGCGCGCACGCGGCTCACAGATTTTGCAGATGCCCTTCCCAAACAGCTGTCGGGCGGGATGAAGCAGCGCGTGGCCATTGCGCGGGCACTGGCCGTTAAGCCCGCCGTCATGCTCATGGACGAGCCGCTGAGCGCGCTTGACAGTCAGACGCGCGAATTGCTGATGGATGACTTGGTTGGGCTGTGGACGAAGGAGCCGTTTACCGCCGTCTACGTGACACACAATCTGGCGGAGGCCGTGCGATTGGGTCACCGCATCGTGGTGCTGTCGCGCAGACCCGGAGAGGTGCGCGAGATCGTGCAGATCAACACCCCACTCGAGGACCGAGCGCACGGCGATGCAGCACTTGAGGCGCAGCAGAAGTACCTTTGGGGTTTGATGCGTGATGAGGCGGCGGCGGCCGATGCGGAGCTTGGCCATGTCTGATCGGGTTCCTTTCCGCGGCGGTGGCTTTGCGCCCATGCAGGTGCGCGGCCTTGGCCTCGCGGTGTTCGTTGTGCTGATCGCATTTGTCGAATGGGGCACGCGCAGCGGCTTTATCTCCGCGCTGACCCTACCGCGGCCGTCGGATGTGCTGGGCACATTTGTCGAGCTGTGGGAGAGTGGACTGTTGTTCAAGCATCTGGTCCCCTCACTGTCGCGCCTGTTCATTGGCGCATCGATGGGGGCGATCGTAGGCATTTCCGTGGGCGTAATCATTGGCTTGTTCGCCTATGCGCGTGCGGGGCTGGTGCCGCTGGTCGCTGCCATCTTCCCGATCCCCAAGATCGCACTGCTGCCCTTGTTTGTGATCTGGTTCGGGATTGATGAGGGCTCCAAATACGCGCTCATCGCTTTTGGCACTTTCACGCCAACGGTGGTGGCGACCTACGCTGCCGTCGATAACGTCGACCGTACGTTGATCCGCATGGGGCAAAGCTTTGGCCTCACGTGGTGGTCGATTGTGCGCAAGATCGTTCTGCCGGGTGCCATGCCGGGCATCCTGTCAGGGCTACGCATTTCGCTTACCATCGGGATCATCCTGCTGGTCGCAGCCGAGATGCTGGGCGCGGAGTACGGCGTGGGTGCCTATATTCTGGAGGCAGGCAGCCTTTATGATCTGGAGCGCTTATTCGCGGGCGTGGTCATCCTGTCGGTGCTTGGTGTGGTGCTGTCATGGGTGATTGGTCTGCTGGAACGGCGCGTGTTGCGCTGGCGTGTCTAGGGCAAGGAGCGCTGACCAAAGCGCCAGACTATTGTCGAGCGAGGCGGCTGGATAGGGCCGCTTCGGACGTATAGGACATAAATATTGACCTAAATCGCGAATCCATGCTTTGTGATCCCCGACAGCTGTTCGGGGAGGAACACGGTATGGATTGGCAGCAGATATTTGCCGCGCGTAACGAGCGCATGAAGGCCAGCGAAATCCGCGAACTTCTCAAACTGCTTGAGCAGCCCGACATCATCTCCTTTGCAGGGGGTATCCCCGATCCTGATCTGTTTCCAGCCAAGGCCTTCCAAGAAGCCTTTTCTGCCGCCCTAACACCGGAAATGCAGGCAACCGCACTGCAATACTCGGTCTCCGAAGGATACGGCCCCTTGCGTGATTGGATTGTGGGGGAAATGGGACGGTTGGGCGTTCCTTGTACCCGCGACAATATCCTCATCACCTCAGGCTCGCAGCAAGCGCTCGATTATCTGGGCAAACTGATGCTGAGCGCGGGTGACACGGCGCTGGTCGGATGGCCCACCTATCTGGGCGCGCTGGGCGCGTTCAACGCCTATGAGCCGCGCTATGACCGGCTCGACCCAGAGACCAACCGCTCTGCCGCTGATTACGCCGAGGCGGCGGGCGATGGGCGCGTAAAGTTCGCCTATATGTCAGTGGATTTTGCCAATCCGACGGGGAAGACGCTGGATGCCGCGATGCGCGAGCGGGTGATTGATTTGGCCGACGAATTGGACATCGCTGTGATAGAGGATGCTGCTTACCAAAGCTTGCGATACGAGGGAGAGGCGTTGTCACCTGTACTGGCCCGAGAGATTGTGCGCAAAGGTGATATCAACGCCTGCCGCACGATTTATTGCGGCAGCTTCTCCAAAACGCTCGCACCGGGTTTGCGCGTGGGCTGGGTCTGCGGCGCTCAGGAAGTAATCAGCCAGCTTGTCTTGCTTAAACAGGCGGCAGATTTGCACAGCTCGACCATCAACCAGATGGCAATCGCCACGGTCGCGCAGGCGCAGTTTGACAGCCATGTAGCCAAGATCAAAACCGCCTATCGCGCGCGCCGCGATGCCATGCTGGCTGCCTTGCAGACGCATATGCCTGATGGCGTCAGTTGGACACGGCCCGAAGGCGGCATGTTTATCTGGCTAGAGCTCCCCACACATTTGCGCAGTGCTGATCTTCTGGCACAGTCTCTACGCTCCGAGCGGGTGGCATTCGTGCCCGGGCATGCATTTTTCGCCGATGGATCGGGGACCAACACCATGCGCCTGAGTTTCAGCCGCACGGATGAAGCGGTGATCGAAGAAGGCATCGCCCGTTTGGGTCGGCTGATTGCCGCCGCACTTGAGGCTTAGAGGCGATTGAACACGCCGCACTCCGCGCCTAGATTGCGGCGTATGAGAACTGTCCTTCCCCTTTGTCTGTCCTTGCTTGCCGTCCCCGTTGGCGCGCATCCGCATATTTTTGTTAATACAGGACTGGTGTTTGTTGTGGACGACCAGAGCCGCCTGACCCATGTGCAGGTGACATGGGAGTATGACGAGCTTTATTCTCTTTTGGTGACAGAAGATTTGGGTGTCGACAGCGATTATGACGGGGTGCTGACAGCAGCAGATATTGACCTTTTGACGGGGTTCGACATGAACTGGGTCGAAGGTTTTAACGGTGATCTTGTTGGGACGGTTGCGGGGCAGGCTGTGCAATTGTCCCAGCCTATGAACGCCACCGCAGATTTCAGGGATGGCAAGATCACCACCACGCACATCCGCAGCATCGTTGGAAGCCCTTCCTTGGTGGAAGGGGCGGTTTTCAAGCCCTATGACGCGACATTCTACACTGCTTATGACGTTACACTGCCGGTGCAGGTGCAGGGCAGCGATGCTTGCGCTACTGATATGATGGTGCCGGACGTAGAGGGCGCGCTCGCACTCTTGCGGGCCGAGATTGCAGCGCTGCCTGAAGCGTATGACATGGAAACGCTGGGATACGGCAATATCGGCGTTCAGTTTGCTACAGAAATCGAGATCGCATGCGCCGCGTCATAGCGCTGTCTCTGATTGTCGCTTGTGTGTTTGTTGGCTGGCTGTGGCTGAGCGGAGGCTTTGCACAGATTGCCACATGGGCTGCGGGCGAGCAGCGTAGTTTTCAAAACGGGATCGCGCGGACGTTGCGCGCGTTGCGCGGGGGGGAAGCGGGTGCCTACGCGGTCCTGATGGCCAGTTGCTTTGCTTATGGTTTTTTCCACGCAATTGGTCCGGGGCACGGGAAGCTGTTGGTGGGCGGATACGGTGTGGCGCGGGCGGTGCCGATGCTACGCCTGTCACTGATCGCGCTGCTGTCAAGCTTGGGTCAGGCGGTCACGGCTGTTGCGCTGGCCTACGGCGGTCTGTGGCTTCTTGATCTGACGCGGGAGCGGATGGTGGGAGCGGCGGAAGAATGGCTGGCTCCTATGAGCTATGCCATGATCGCAGCGATTGGCCTGTGGCTCGTCTGGCGTGGCGTTGCGCGGTTGCGGCGATCGCAAGTGGCGCATGATCACGTGCATGAAGGCGACGGCGACACTTGTAGCAGTTGTGGTCATCGTCATGGCCCATCGGTTGAAGAGGCGCAGCAGGCTGGCGGCCTGCGCGATGCGTTAATCTTGATCGGGGGCATTGCAATGAGACCCTGTACAGGCGCGCTGTTTGTACTGATCATCACTTGGCAAATGGGCATTCCGATGGCTGGGATTGCTGGTGCGTTTGCGATGGCTTTGGGGACAGCATCCGTTACCGTCGCTGTCGGAGTCGCAGCAACGGGATTTCGCGGTGGCATCTTGCGCAGCATGGCCTCTGCTTCATCGCTCGTCTGGCTCATGCCGATGCTCGAAGTCGCTGTTGGTCTGATTGTTGTCGCCTTGTCGACGGGTCTTCTGTTGCGCGCGGTCTAGGCGGGCATCGCGATCCTTCTGCCAGTCGTGTGTTTTCTAGCGGGGCGACCAGTCAGTGTCGGCAATAGCGTCGCAGGCTTCTACGAAAGTATCAACGAACCAGATGATTTCTCCCGGACAGACTGCCAGATCGGCATAATCACCCTCAAGATGCGCAATGATCTGGGCCGCACAATGGTGTGCGGTCACGCCAAGGTCTTCATATCCGATGGAGATTGCAGTCCTCGAAGTCTGGTTCAGGATGTCGCGTGCCAGCTCAAGACTGCTGTTAATTTCCTCGACTGACCAGCTATCCCAAGCCGAAAGCGCATGTTGCGCAACCTCGCTCGCACGCACGCTTAATGATGCGACAAAGCTGAGCCGCTGCTGCACCAGCTGTGGTATCTGCTGGATAGAGTCCAATTGTGCAAGCGCGCTGCTCATGCGTCCCTCCCTGCACTGGTGCATGAAGAGACGCAGGCAGGAACAAGAGACCGGGACAGCACTTCGGCGACCACCGGAATGTCATCTGTCGCGAGAAATCTCATCGCTGGGTACTCCAATTAAATCGTTACTAAAAAATGAACACTTGACCATATTGCGTTCAAAGGTGGCAAAATTGGGCCAATTCCGCAGCTAACAGATGAAATCAGGGGTGCCGTAGCGGCAGTAGATTACTGGCCCCGCACGATGTCGGGATTTTAAGTAGGGGCTGGAGAAGACGGCAAAACACGGATTAACTGGACGTAGAATTCGATACCGCCCCTTTTACGATAGTCCATGCCGAGGAGCCCGCCATGCGCCTCGATGATCTGTTTATAGACGGCTAGCCTTGAACTTTTTCCCTCCTTGGGGCGGGGCGCCACGCTTTGCAGCTGCCTTGAAATAGTGAATTCGGGGGTGCGGTATGCGGTGTCCATCTCTTCCCCTTGGTCCGAGATATTAATGCGTACATGCTCGGGCGTTGCAGCCACACACATGCTCACCTCACTCCCTCGAGTAGACAAGCTGACGGCATGGTACAGAAGCTCCGTAATCATCTGCTCGAGCTGCCTGGGATCAGCGCGCACGATGATATCGGTATCAACAGGCAGCATCTTTAGCGTACTGCCGTGCGCGCGTGCGGAGGATCGGGCGTTCGTCACAGCAGCGGCAACTAGACGCGCTAATTGTACGTCGCGAAAGTCGAATGTCATCTCGTCGATCTTGAATGCGTGAGAGTCCAGCAGCTCGTCAACTTGCGTCGCGAGACGCGCCGTATTGCGCTGCGCCGTTGTGAGCGCCTGCATCGCAACTTTGGGCAGCGGACCAGACGCGCTTGCCATACCAAGGGAGGTACGAATGGACGTAAGCGGTGCGCGGACTTCATTTCTGACAATCGAGAGAGCGTGGGCTGTGTCATCCAGTGCTCTGACGGCGCGCGCTTTCTCGGAGCGCAGCTGTGCCAGTTGGCATCGATTATCACGATCATACCGTCGATACATATTGGAGGCGTCGACAACAAAATAGAATGCAAACAAGCTTGTAAAAAAGACGAGCCACGCATTCTGGTCAGACAGACCTTCTGAAGAGAGGACATCCGCAAAAGGGATCGCCAGAGCCGTCATGCCATAGAAGAACAATTGGATCACCAGCGCCGACAATAGCTGATGTGCATTCGTGGCCGTAAACACAGCAGCCGCCAATATATAGAGCGTCGCGATAAAGCTGTTTCCACCAGATGCAGCAAATGCAATGGACAGCGCGAAAAAGCTGATCATCAAAGAACTGTAGAGCACCCCCATATGAATGCGGCGCAAAACAATCCTGATCGAAGGGCGGTTATCGTCGCGCAAATTGCGGGCTTGCCGAGATGTGCGCCCGTCAAAAGCCTCGGAGATGATGATTAGGATGGTTGAGACGGCGACGTATTCCGACCCGACGTAAAAAGCCAGAAGCACCAATGCTACGGCGAAAAACAACAGCCGTCTCGCCCCCAGCGAAGTTTGTCGCTCGGCATAGGCGTGCAGGCGGGCTGCCGCTGCATCGTGCTCGGCGCAGGCCCGTGCCAGAATGCGGGGTCTGAAAAGGATGCTCATGCCGTAAGTCCATACACTTTGCGCGCAGGCCTAGTGTCGGAATGGTTCGGAAATGTGGCAGAATGCGCGGCTTTCGCCGCGCCTTTTAGACAAACTTGAACTAATTAATCTGGCGTTCAGGCGATGCGCTGGATCGCCGTAAAGCTCTCGAAAACAGGTGTCCCTTCATAAAGCTTTGCCGTCTCTTTCGCGCCTTTATGCGAGCTGCGGAACGCGTCGCTTTTGGTCCAGCCGCGGAATGCGTCCTCGGATGCCCAGACTGTGTGCGAGGCATAGATGATCTTGCCGTCGATTACGGGACCCTTGAGCATGTGAAACTCGACAAACCCCTCCATCTGTTTGAGGTTGCTGTCGCGGTTCAGCCAGAGCGCCTCAAAGGCTTCGGCATTATCGGTTGTAACGGTAAAGCGGTTCATGGCGAGGTACATTGCGGTCTCCTGTTTGGTCTCTGCCTTCTTTAGCATGAGGGTGCTCGGAGTGCAGTCAGTATCCCGACCTCCATCATGCCCAATCAAGCAGCCCTCCTGCACGATCTTCTATAAGCAGGCGCGGGACTTTGGCGGGTTCACATCGGCTGCGCTGTGCCGCATCCAAGGCCAGCTCTGAAAGCTGTGCGAACGTGGAAACATCTATGCCAGCGCGACGCAGGTCGCTCGCGATGTCAGGGCGGCGCGGATTCACAGCGATGCCCTGATCGGTTACGATGACATCCACGCTTTTGCCGTGCGTAGTAACGCCGCGCGCGTGATCGACCAGCTTGGCAAAGCCCCCCGCCGTCAGTCCTGTAGTCACAATCGTCAGGGCCGCGCCCTGTGCTGCATCAGGATGCCCGCCCGGCCCGCCGATCAGCCGCCCATCCCCGCCGATGGTGACGTTAACGTTGAACTGGCTGTCGACCTCGACTGCGCCCAAGATCATCACGCCAAGCCCGTTCACCACCGCATCAGGCATCAACGGACTAGCGTATTGCGCCGCACTCATTGCCAAGTGATCGGGATTGGTGATCGAAGATTGCACCGCCCCACCGTCGAAACACTGCACGTCGTGGATGCGCTCGAACAGGCCGGCCTGTTGCAACGCTACATGGCTGCCTGTGATTCCACCCGAGAGGAAGCTGCCCCGCACGCCCGCGTGTGCCATAGCGTGCCCGATCACAGTGACCGCACTTAGCGAATACCCACCCGCGCCCGTTTGCAAGGAAAGCCCGTCGCGCATCAGGCCCGTTGCAGCGATGACCTGTGCGACCAGATCGCCAATCTGGCGTGCTTGTGGCGTCTGCGAAGCGAGGGTTGTGTCCGAGGCAATGCCACTCACCTCTCCTGGATTGGGGAATGGGATCACCGCATCGACCTGCTGTGCGGGGATGTCTGTGTGCGGTATTGTGCCTACCGTGATCTCGTGGCTGCATACAACCGTGCGGCGTGCAAAAGCGGTATCAACCATCGCATAGCCAAGTGGCCCGCAGGGCAATGCCCCCCCGCGTCCCGTGCAGGCTCCATCAGCCTGCGCCAGAGATGCGCCGACAAAGGCGACGTCGATTTTGAGCTCACCCGTGCTGATCGCCCGCGCACGGCCACCGTGGCTTTGCAAAAGCGCTGGTCCGCGCAGCGCGCTTGATAACATTGCGTCGGTGACAGCTCCCTTTGCGTAATCCGTGATCACATCGCCAATGACGCCGCTGTTGATGTGCGCGGCCAAAGGAGCATGCACGGGAAACAGGGAGCTGGGCGCGATGGTAAGCCCGCGCAACCCGCGCCGCGCGGCCTCCTCCAGCACAGCGTTCATCAGCTGGTCACCGTTGCGGTAATGGTGGTGGAACGAAAGCACCGCACCATCGCCAATATCGAAGCGGTCGAAGGCCGCCGACAGATTGGCCAACTGTTTGTCCGACTGATCGGCGCTTGCACGTGGCTGGATAAGGGCGCGCGAGGATACGGGGGCAGGATGCGCCACACCCAATGGCGTCCGCTGGGGCCAAGCCAAACCCGCGATCCGCGATTGTCTGTTGTCAGTCTGCATTGCTCCTGCCCGCCCTTGCATCCGCTTGTCGCCCCGCTACCCTTTGCACAAAGGAGCGCACGCCTATGTCTGTCAACACCACACCTATCTCGGCAGGGGCCGCTTTGCGCGCATTGCGTGCAGGGTTTGCCGCCCAACAAGCGGGGCAGATGACAGCGTCATGGATGCTGCACGGACGTCCCGGCATTGGCAAGACAGAGATCGTGCAACAGCTGGCGGATGAGACGGAAAGCCGCCTGTTCGATCTGCGCCTCACCACGATAGAGCCGCAGGATTTGCGCGGTTTGCCCTTCTATGACCACGCCGAGAAACGCACCGTCTGGTATCCGCCCAAGGACTTGCCAAGGGATGAGGGCCACCCGACCATACTGTTTCTTGATGAGCTGACGGCTGCAGCTCCTTCGCTACAGCCAACGGTTTACGGCCTGCTGCAAGAGCGCCGCGTAGGCCAGCACAGCCTGCCCGAAAACACCTTTATCATTGCGGCGGGGAATATGGTCGAAGACGGAGCTGTGGCCTATGAGATGGGTACTGCCCTGTCGGATCGTCTGATCCATCTGAGCCTACGGGCCGAGGCGGGTGACTGGCTTTCCTCTTATGCCGTGCCGCAAAACCTGCACCCTGCAGTGACGGCGTTCATTCGTACACGCCCCGACCTGCTCGACACGACCGAAGAGACGCTGAGGCGCGGCCAGATGATCGCCTGCACGCCGCGATCCTGGGCGCGGGTAAGCGCCATTTTGCACGCAGTGGAGGACAAGCATCTGCGCGATACGCTGATCGCGGGTACTCTAGGCGACGCTGCAGCGGCGGAGTTCATCCTGATCGTGAACGACATCGCCGCCACCGTGCAGGCGCAAGCCATGATTGAGGAAGAAGGCCGTGGGCGATTGGCGCTGTATCCAAGCAGTCTGCATGGGTTGACCGCGCTGATCTATGCGCTGGTGACCTTGGCCGAGGAAGATACGCTGTCCGCAACAATCGACGTCATGGCGGGCATCGCCAGTTTGGCAGAGGACAGGATCGAGCCAGAATTTGCGCGCTTGCCGTTGGGTGAATTGGTCACCTATGGCTTCGAGCTGTTGATCGACAAAGCGCTTGCCAACGGGTGGCAGGAGGCCTTCCGCAACTCACACTCCTACGCCGACTACCTTGCGTCCCGTGACGGCTGAACGCCACAGCACGCGGGCTAGTCCTGCTCTGCGCGCTTTGGCAGAAGCTGACCCTGCTATTGCGGCGCTCTCGCTGTGGTGTGCGCATCGCGACGGGCCGCAGACGGCCACCATGGGCGAGACGATCACCTATGGCCCTGCCTTCGAGGCGCTGCCCCTGCACGAGCAAATGGGACTGGCCGCACATCACGTCCTGCATGTGGCGCTACGCCATTCCTCCCGTGCCGCCGCACTTGAGGCGCGATTGGGGGAGGGGTTTGATGCAGCACTCTTTAACCTCGCCGCAGATGCGCTGATCAATGAGGCTGTGCTGGCGGGGGATCATGCTTTGCCGCGCCCTGCGGTTCTGGCGACTTCGCTGATCCACCAAGCTTTGGGTCCAAATCTGACAAGTGCGGATGTGTTGGGCGACTGGGACGCCGAGCGGCTTTACTTCGCGTTGCGCGGGCAAGGGGGGGACGGGACGGGCCGCGAGGGAGAGACGCAGGCCTATGCGCAAGCGAAGGAGTTCGAGGCGGATCTGGAACAGGAAACAGGGACGGGAGAGGAAGGCGACGCCGTGCAAGATGCTGCACGCTGGCGCCAGCATCTGACCCGCGCCATGGACGCAGGGCGCAGCGCGGGGCGCGGCATCGGGCGCATCGGTCACCGCCTTGCCGATGTGGCCCAGCCGCGTGTCCCATGGGAGCAGATGCTGCGCCGCCTGCTGAGCCAAGCGGTCATGCAAGCACCTCAACACAGCCCCGGCCGTCCATCGCGTCGCTGGATCGCGAGCACGGCGCAGGCGATGCGCGCAAGCACGCCAGAACCGGGGTTCGAGGCGGGATACAAACCGCGCACCGATGTGCCGCGCATCGCCATCGCAATGGATGCATCCAGCAGTATTGACGATGCGCGCCTGTCGATGTTTTGGGCCGAGGTCACGGGGATTGCGCGGCGTATGCGCGCCGAATTGCACTTGATGGTGTTTGATGATGCGATCCGCCACCGCGCGCGGATTGACCCAACGGCGACACAAGTGGCTTTGCCCGAATTGCCGCGTGGGGGCGGCACCGCCTTCATTCCTGTCATCCGTGAGGCACAGGAGCTTGGTGTCTCGGCGCTGGTGATCTTTACCGATCTGGAAGGGGATGCAGGTCCGCCGCCGCGTGGCTTGCCCGTGATCTGGGCCTTGCCCGAGGCAGGTGCGACAGAGCCGCCATTCGGGCGTTTGATTGACCTCTCACGCTAGGGCGGCAGCGAGGCGCGCATGGGCGGACACGCCGCGTGCGTCAAAGGTGATGTCGCGCAGAAATGTGCCCTGCGACTGGTTCACGCGCTGCAATAGCGCCTCTGTCAACGGCGGCTGAAACAGCATCTCTTGCAATATCTCGATCTCGAGCTCATCAAGGCGCACCACCTCTGGCCCGTCCTCTGATTGCACTGTGACATAGGTGAGCGGGGCGATGCGCCACAACTCCGACTGCTCGACCACCAGATGCAGCTCTCCGCGCTTCATCTCGCGCTTTGCGGCAATTTTGGTCAGCGCAGCGCGGGCTTGGACGCGCAACAGATCAAGTGCCCGCTCGGCCTCGGCGCCTTCTATCAGACGCGGGCGGCGTGCTTTGGAGACCCGTAAAATCCGCATCTCGACAACCCAGATCATGAAAATCATAAGAATGGGCGCTTGGGCCATAGGCAGGGCCAGCGCGTTCCAGCTTAGCCCGATGAAGATAAAGGGGCTGAGCGTGAGGATATAGCGGATGGCCTGAAACTCGATGATCAGCCGCATGAAGCGCCAAAACCCCAGCGGACCACGGGGCCAAACCGCCACACGGCCAAAGAACTTGCGCGGAAGCTGGCGCACCTTAAGGATGGCAGGGTTACGCAGGGTGCTATGGGTCAGGATCAGCATGACTTAGAGATAGCCCGTGGAGCTTCTCGGCAAACCCACAAAACTCAAAACGTTGCTTTGGCCTGCATCGCCAGTCGGCCCTGTGGGTTGGCAGCGGCGAGGGTGATTGTGCTCCCCTCCTGCCGTGCGTGCAGGCTGAACGCCGCACCATCGAACAGGGGGCTTGCGGCGCGGAAGTCAAAACTGCGCGGGGAGGTATTTTGCGCGATGCGCTGGGCGAAATCCAATAACAGCGTCGCAATAAGCGGCCCGTGCACAACGAGGCCTGCATGTCCTTCCACATCACGGGCATAGTCGCGATCATAGTGGATGCGGTGACCGTTGAATGTGAGCGCTGAATACCGAAAGAGCATAACTTCAGAGGGGGTTACCGTCTCGCTGTGCTGCCAATCGATGCCAACATGCGGGGTTTCGCGCCGTGGCGCATCGGGCGTGGGGTCCTCGCGGTAGACGATATCGTGCTCTTCCCAAAAAGCGATGCTGTCGGCGGTGCCGACTTCATGCCGCACGGTGACAAAACACAGCGCACCTGTGCTGCCGGTCTTGAGCGCGACATCCGTGATGCGCGACTGCTTCTGCGCCTGCGCGCCGATTTCAAGCGCATGATCAAAGCCGAACCTGCCCCCCGCCCACATCCGTCGCGGCAGGGCAACAGGGGGCAGGAACCCTCCGCGTTCTGGATGCCCGTCACGCCCCAATGCGCTGAGCGGGGCGGACTGGAGGAAATAGAGCCAGTGCCACAGGGGCGGCAGCGCATCGCCCACTTCAAGCACAGGTGCGCGGTCCAGAGTCATCTCCATCAGATTGGCGGGGCCTTGATGCAGCGTGTCGGTGATGGTCTCTGTTTTGTCGATCCATTGGCGCAAAACATCGGGATCTAGGGTTGGCTGCATCATGGCTCTCTCATTGGGATGCGCACAATGTCTGGCCGCAGGCTGCATGCGTCAAGTCGCAGCAGCGTTTTGGCTGCCATATCTTCTGCGGCAAGCTATGTCCTGCGGAGTGGAACAGTGAAAAGTGTGCGACATGATCAGCGATTTGAACGACGACCCGATCGACGCGGTCATTACTTGGGTCGACGGAAAAGACCCCGCACACCGTGCCAAACGCGACCGCTACATGGGGCGATGCGTGGAGAAGCTACACGAGAATGCCAGCAACCCACACCGCTGGGAGCAGAGCGACGAGATATACTATTGTCTGCACTCCATTCATCACCATGCCCCTTGGATACGCACGATCTGGATCGTGGTGGACGAGGACGCACCCGATCTGGCGCAACTTTCCCAGACGCTGCGCGACAAAATCCGCATCGCGTTTCACCATGATATTTTTGACGGCCACAACGATGTGCTGCCCACCTTTAATTCCCTCGCCATCGAGAGCGTGATGTGGCGCATTGACGGTCTGGCCGAGCGGTTCTTGTATTTCAACGATGATGTATTTCTAACAGCACCACTGTTGCCAAGCGATGTTTTTGACGGTGCGCACCCAGTGTTGCGCGGCGCGTGGGTTGATTATTCAGCGCTGGATGCGGATTGTGAAACGCGTGAAAATCCCGCCTACTTCAACCACTACATGCTGATGAATGCCGCGCACCTGTGCGGGGTGGGGGCGAAGCGGCTGTTTGCCTGCGCGCATGTGGTGCATCCTTTGCGGCGCAGTGTGATGGCGGATTTGTTCGACAGGCACTCTGATGAATTCCTGCACAACGTAAGGCACCGTTTTCGCCATCTCAGCCAGTTCTCACCGCAGGGCTTGCATACGCAGGCTTGCATTGATGCAAAGACCTATCGGTTTTGCGCACGGGGCGATTACCTTCATATTACGAGCGGACAGGGCGCTGGCCTGCCGTCAAGGGACACCCGCGCCCTGCTGACGGCCGAGGGGTTGGCGAACATAAAAGTTCTCTGTGTGAATGACCTTCCGAAGCTCGAAGCGCTGGTGCCTGATGCGCGTCAGCTGATCCGCGACGCTGTCGGGATGACATCAACCTTCTAGGTCTTCCCCCCAAGCGGCAAGCGTGCAATGCGGTGGAACATGCCGTCCTCCTCTTCCCCTGCGATGCTCAGGTGGTCGATGATAAAGGGCTTTGACAGCACGTTCGCAAAATGCGCGACCACCGCAGGGCTTATACGGGCAGCATCCTTGAGCGGCCCCGTCAGCGTGATGTGAAACCTGAAGTCTTCCATCACATGCGGATACCCCCAACGCACGAGGTTCGCCTCTTGTGAGGGCGTAAGAGGGCGTTTGCGCCGCTGCGCTAGCTCTTCGCAGCTTGGAGGCGCACGGAAATGGTCAAGCTGCGCCACGATGGTGCTTGCCAGCGTGTTAAGCGCTGCTGTGTCTCCTTGTGGTGTCAGGGCGAGAAAACTACCAATCCAGCTGACCTCCAGACCGCTTAGTTCCACAGGCGCGAAATTTTCGGTAATCTGACCAGCCGCTAGTTCCAGCGCTTCAATCGTGGCGCCATCCCGCAAAACCATTGGCGGTTTTACCGTTGCGTGCAGTCCGTATTTGCGCGGGCGTTTGGTGATGCGGGACAGGTCGATACCGTCAAGCAGTGGATGCGCTACAGCTTGCCCCGCCAGAACATCCCATCCCAACCAAGCTGACCCGACCCGGCCAAGCTCCCCCTCGGGCGTCACGTAGATCGCATAGCGTCGATACATCAGGCGGCAGAAAACTCATCATAGGCCTCGAGCGCTTTGGCGCTGTAGGCAATCGAAGGGCCGCCCCCCATATAGGCGACCATTTCCAGCGCCTCGCACAGCTCTTCGCGTGTGGTGCCAAGGCGGACCAATGATTTGACGTGAAAGCCGATGCAGCTGTCGCAGCGGGTCGAGATGCCGATGCCAAGAGCGATAAATTCTTTCGTCTTCTCGTCGAGCGCGCCGTTTTTCTTGGCCGCTTTGCCCATTGTGTTGAAACCCTCGAACGTGGCAGGGGCCTCTTTTTGGAAGGTGCCGATACGGCCCATCGTCTCGTTCAGAAAATTGGTCCAGCTCATGTGCAGCTCCTTTTAGCGGCTCTCGTCGGCGCCCATCTTACGTTCCAACCAGCGTACGAAGAAACTGATGATCAGCACCAGCACGAGGTATTCGAGGATGAGCAGGGTGTAGATTTCGAGCGGGCGGTATTCGGTCACGACCAGCTCGTTTGCGCGGCGTGTCAGTTCCTGCATCCCGATGACAGAGGCAAAGGCGCTCATCTTTACGATATAGATAAACTGGTTGGCCAAAGGCGGCAGAATGCGGCGGATCGCTTGGGGCAGGATCACATAGCGCATGGTTTGGCCGTAGGTGAGCCCGATGGTCTTGGCCGCCTCTGTCTGGCCCCGCGCAATGCTTTGTATGCCTGAGCGGTAGATTTCTGCGGTAAAGGCGGAGTCGGAGATTGCGAGCGTGATCACCGCGCCCCAGAACGCATCAATACGCACGGTGATGCCCATGGACTGCAAAACCACGGGGAGGCCGTAGAAGACCCAGAACAGCATCGGCAAAAGCGGGATTGCACGGATAAATTCGATATAGATGCGACTGGGCAGGCTGATCCAGCGGTTCGTAGACATTCCGGGCAAGGCGACCAGCATCCCGATCACCATCGACAGTGCGGCGGCAATCACCGACAGCAGGATCGTCGCCCCGAACCCGTCGAGCAGGAAAGTAATGTTGTTCCAGCCCTGAGTGGTCGTGGGGTCGATCACATACCAACCCCAGTTTCCGCCGCTGCCGCAACCAGCGAGGAGCGTCAGCGCAGCCAAAGCGAAAAGGTTTTTCATCAGCGCGCTCAATGTTTCAGGATCTGGTTTAGGAAGGTGCGGCAACGCTCGGTTTTGGGCGCCTCGAAGAATTCGGTAGGTGTTCCTGTCTCGACGATGGCGCCGTGGTCCATGAATACCATGCGGTCTGCGGCGCGGCGGGCAAATCCCATCTCATGGGTGACCACGATCATGGTCATGCCGCTGTCGGCCAGATCGACAATGACGTCCAACACTTCGGAGATCATTTCAGGATCAAGCGCCGATGTCGGCTCGTCAAAGAGCATGATTTTTGGCTCCATACACAAAGACCGCGCAATCGCCACGCGCTGCTGTTGGCCACCTGATAAAGCGCCGGGTTTCTTATCGGCCTGCTCGGGGATCTGTACGCGCTCGAGATATTTCATCGCCCGCGCCTCTGCATCGGCACGGCTCAATCCACGTGCCTTCATCGGGCCGAGGGTCAGATTTTGCATGATCGTCAGATGCGGGAAGAGGTTAAATTGCTGAAACACCATACCCACTTCCGCGCGGATCGCCTCCACCGAAGCGGCATCGCCCATCAGAGTGCCGTCAACAATGATCTGCCCCTCGTCATGTTCCTCAAGGCTGTTTACGCAACGGATCAACGTGGATTTGCCTGATCCGGAGGGGCCGCAAACCACTATCCGCTCGCCATGCTGTACGGTCAAATCGACATCTTTGAGCGCATGATATTCATCATACCATTTGTTCAGGCCTTTGATCTCGATCGCGTTTGCGTGATCGGGCGCAGCATCATCTGGCATGGACGTCTCCTTGTCGAGATGTATACTTAGGTTGACAGTTGCCATTGGCGCAACCCGCATTAAGTCGCCGAACAAGTTAATGTTACCACGAGCGGCTAGCATTTAATCCATCCACTAAAGGAAGACACATGAATTTTCTCAAAAGCATCGGCCTCGCATTCGGTTTTGCGGCCAGCGTAGCCGCAGCGCCAGTGACGGCACAATCGGCTCTTAACGAGATTCTGAGCGAGGGCGTGCTCAAAGTTGGCACAACGGGTGACTGGAACCCGATGTCGGTACGTGACCCCGCGACAAATGCTTATAAGGGCTATGACATCGATATCATGACCCAGCTGGCGGCCGATATGGGCGTTGAACTCGAAATGGTGCCGACTGATTGGAAAACACTGGTGAACGGCGTTGTGGCGGGGAACTACCACATGACAGGCTCCGCTTCGATCAGCCCCGCACGCCTCAAAGCGGCAGGCTATTCCGACAGCTATATCGCAGTCGAGATGTTTCCCTTCACCACCGAGGACAAGGTCGGCAATTTTGACGGTTGGGACAGCATCAACAAAGAGGGCGTGAAAGTTGCCACGACGCTGGGCACATCATTCGAGAAGATGGTGAAGGAATGGTTCCCTGCTGCTGAGATCGTTGTCGTCGAAGCGCCAGCCCGTGGTTTCCAAGAGGTGCTGTCGGGCCGTGCGGACGTCTTTGTGACCTCCAACATCGAAGGCTCGACCCTGTTGCAAAAGTTCCCGAATGTGCGTCAGGTCGAGGTGTCCACACCGCGCGCGCCTACGCCCATCGCGATGCTACTGCCGCAGACAGATCAAGTCTGGATCAATTACATCAACAGCTGGATCGAGCTGAAAAAGACGCAAGGCTTCTTTGAAGAGACAGCTTTGAAATGGGGCCTCTAGAGCGTTCCAGATAATCATACAACGGGGCGTCCTTTCGGGCGCCCTTTTCCATTTCCGCGCAAGGCTTGAGCAATGATTGACACAGACCTGACCCAAGGCCCGCTGGCCGGCCATTTCCGTCGCCTCGCCATTCCTGCTGCTATCGGGATGCTGTTCAGCACGCTCTATAACGTCGTCGACACGTTCTATGCGGGGTTCTTCGGGACGCAGGCGCAGGCGGGGCTGTCTGTCGGGTTTCAGGCGTTCTTTATTCTTGTAGCAATCGGCTTTGGCCTGAGCTCGGCAATGAGCGCGCTGGTGGGCAATGCCAAAGGCCGCAAGGACGAGGCGGAATCGAGGCATCTGGCAGTGCAGGGGATTGGCCTTGGCGTTATGGCCACTCTTGTGATGATGTTGATTGCCGCTTTTGCGGGGCCTTCCCTTATTGCCATCGTCTCGGAGCCGGGCGCGTACCGCGATGCAGGGCTGGGGTATTTCTACTGGCTCATCTTCGCGCTGCCCGGATTCATTATCGGGCCTGCAGCCAATGGCATTTTGCAAGCCCGCGGAGATACCCGCACCATGCAGCGTGCGTTGGTCGTGGCGTTTTTTGTCAATGTGGGCCTCAACCCTCTGCTGATGTTCGGCATTCCGGGTGTGGTGTCGGGCCTTGGCTTCAACGGCATCGCACTTGCCACGGTCCTGAGCCAGTCAGGGGTTGCCGCGTTCATCCTTTGGCGGGTATTTGGCCGCACGATGATGCAAAACCTGCGCTGGTCCGAGTTTATACCCGTCCCTGCGAAATACTACGAGATCATCGCCCAAGCCTTCCCCGCAGGATTTGCCCTGATCGTGACCTTCTCCAGCGGTTTCATTGTGCAATATGCGCTCAAGGATTATGGCGAGGCGGCACTGGCATCCTACGGTATTACGATGCGGATCGAGCAGCTGTTCCTGTTGCCAGCACTTGGTATCACCATATCGCTGGTGCCAATCGCGGCGCAGAATTTCGGGGCGGGCAACGATGCGCGCGTGCGCGAGGCTTTCCACCGCTGTTGGCTGATGGGCATCGTGATGACGACTTTGGCGTTCCCCTTCTTGTGGTTTGGCGGAGGTCTGGCGGCCAGCGTGTTCTCGGACGACCCGGAAGTCATTCGTATCTCGGCACTGTTCCTGAAGGTCGAGGCAGTGATCCTACCGATTTATGTGGTGCTCTTCTCGATTAACTCCCTGCTGCAAGCACTCAAGAAAGCAGCGTGGACCATGTGGATTGGTATCTACCGCCAGTGGATCGGCATCGCATTCTTCATCTGGCTGTTCGTTTATGTGATCGACGGCGGTCTGACGGGCGTACGGCTCGGGATTGCCGCAGGCGTGGGTACGGGTCTGTTGCTGTCCCTGTGGATCGGCACCCGCGTTGCGCGGGAGCGGATCGGAGGTCTGGGCTGGCCTGCGTTCGCCGCCGAAAGCTGAGAGCAGCCCCAAGCGTTTCCACTCGGGGCTGTCAGGCTTAGAGGCCCAGTTGGTCCGTCATGGCTGCAATGATCTCGCTGTGAAGCGCAGCACGGTCTGTGCCTGCGGGATCGGTGCAGACTGGATCATCATTCTCTTCTTCCAGAATGATCGCACCCATCGGCTTGCAGACGGGAAGCACAGAGAAATGCGCGCCAGATGTGATCCGCACAATCTGCGCGTCGGGGAGGGCAGCGGGCAATTCCGCAAGGTCAAAGTCAGTGGCAAGCAACCGGTGTTCCCCTTCGCCCAGCGAGACGAGCGTCACATCGTCAACCAGAGCCTCGGCGTTTTCAGGACGCATGCCCCATGTCAACGCAGGGTCGATAGCGAATACGGCACTGACCCGTGGATCGCTGTAATCTGCGTTCCATTCTGCGGCGACCATATCGGACCACCTGACACCCCCGCGTTGCAAATCTCCACAATGGCTGGAGGCGTCGCCATAGGTCTCGCAATGCGCAGCCGCACTTTCCAGATTGCCGCGCAACCCGCCCAGCGACAGCGCCGTCCAGCCGCCATAGGAAAAACCAGCCGCGGTGATCCGCGTGCGGTCAATGCGGTCCCCGATTTCGGGATCAGCCAACAGGCTGTCAAGCGCAGCCTTGAGGTCTTGGGACCGTGTCCAGTGGTCCATCCCTGCGCGCAGATTAAAGTCTCCCCATGTCGAGTTGGGGTGGTTGACTGCGACAACTATCGCACCGCGCTCTGCCAGCGCTGTGGAGAGCCACCCGAGCGAGCGGACATGCCCGCCCAGCCCGTGGCTCATCAAAACCAGCGGATAGGACCCATCGGCGATAGGTGCATCCTTGAGGGCAGGCACGCCCTGGAAAACAGGGTTGTCTGCATAGAGGATTTCACTACCGCCGCCCTTGGTCGGATAGAAAAGCGTGCCTGTCAGGGGGCGTCCGTGATGCGGTGCTTCAATGCTAAGGTCGCTCACGCCTGCAGGCTCTGCCTGTGCAAAGGGCGTTGTGAGGAAGAGGGCGAGGGCAGCGGATTGAAAGATGTTCATTCTAGTCTCCATTTGGTTGGTGTGATGACCAATGGATGGGATTAAAGGGGTATGCCGCGCGTCCTAAATCCGGTTTGAGGTCGCCAAGATCGCGTTTTAGGACCATCGTGGCCTCACGTAATTATGAGAATTCCCTGATGCCCAGCCTCCCGATCCCGATGATATCCGCCCTTGTGCTGTCGTTCTTCCTTATCCGCTTATGGGTGGTGGACCGTCGCCATGGTCCGCTTGTGGTGCTGTTGGCGATGTGTGCAGCGCAGGGGCTGATTATCTCGCTTGCCCAACACTATGGCCTCTCGTTGGCGCGCATGGCGCAGCCTGTGACGGCCAGTTTCATTCCGCCCATGGCGTGGGTCGCTTTCCAGAGCACGGCCGTGCGCCGAATGTCCTGGCATGAGGTGCCGCACTTGGCAGGACCGCTTGTCGTGGTGGTGGCGATGGTGGTGAACCCCCAGACGCTTGATGCGATTATCCCGTTCCTTTTCTTGTCCTACGGGTTTGCGATTATTTGGCAGTGCCGCAAAGGCGCGGATGCCCTCCCGCGGATGCGGATGGAGGCGGGCGATATGCCGGGCCTGATCTGGCAGGTCATCGGTTGGGCGCTGGTGTGCTCCGCGCTGAGCGACGGGTTGATTGTGCTGGCCCAGATATTTGGTGCAGCGCATTTGCAACCGTGGATCATTAGTATTTCGGCCAGCACGACACTGATCATCATTGGCGCGCTTACACTTTCGGGGGCACTGGAAAACAGCGGAGACGAGCGTGATGAAGCGGCCCCCGCAGCTCCGCGCGCAGTAGATGCGCTTGATGCCCAGATCATGGCGCAGCTCGAGGCGATGATGGTGCAGAGCCGGCCCTATCTGAATCCCGATCTGACCATGTCCCAATTGTCGCGGCGATTGCGGATACCCGTCAAACAGCTGTCAGGTGCGATCAACCGAGTGACGGGTGAAAATGCGTCGCGCTACATCAATGCGGCACGCATTGCAGCGGCACAAAGCGCGCTCCTCGAAGGTGAAAGCGTAACAAGCGCAATGCTGGGTGCGGGGTTCAACACCAAATCCAATTTCAACCGCGAATTTCTACGCGTCTCGGGCGACAGCCCCAGCGATTGGATCGCAAAGCACAAAGGCGCTTAGTTCACCAGATTTGGCAGGAACAGGACCAGATTGGGAAAGGCGATCATCACAGCAACGATCACAAGATCAATTACCACAAACCAGAAGACCCCGCGAAACACCTGACTGAGCGTGGCGATCTTTCCCACAACGCCTTTAATGACGAACACGTTCATGCCCATTGGCGGCGTGATCATTCCGATCTCGAGGAGCTTGACCAGCAATACGCCAAACCACAGCATGCTGTAGCCCGTCTCTTCCACAATTGGCAGCACGATAGGCAGGGTCAAAAGCATGGCGCCCACAGGCTCCAGCATCATGCCGAGCGCAAGATAGATACAGACGATCCCGATCATGATCAGCAACGGCGAGACGCCAAAGCCGAGGATCGTGTCCGAGAGCGCATCACCGATACCTGACAGCGCAAGAAAGCGGGTCAACAGGCTTGCACCCACAGCGATGATCAAGAGGGCGGCCGTGGTCGTAAGCGTTTCCGTAATCGCCATGCGCAACGCCTTGAACGTGAGCGAGCCATAGAGGAGGGCAACCACCATCGACAGCATTGCACCGATGGCGCCTGCTTCGGTCGGGGTAAACGCACCACCAAAGAGGCCCGCAAACACACCGACTACGATGAGCAATACAGGCCATGTCTGGCCAAGTGCCTTGAATTTCTCGGCGCGGGTGGCCTCGATCGTTACAGGGGGTGCCAATTCAGGGTTTAGCTTCACGCGGATGATGATCACGGCGATATAAGCGAATAGGGTCATGATGCCGATGACCAACCCCCCCAAGAACAGCGAGCTGACGGACTGTCGCGAGATAATGCCGTAAAGAATCATCAGGATAGACGGCGGGATCAGCGCGCCAATGGTACCTGCTGCGGCAACTGTGCCAGTGGCAAGCTCGGCGCTGTAGCGGTTACGAACCATTTCGGGCACAGCAATCTTGCCCATCGCAGCGGAACAGGCAACCGATGAGCCGGTGACCGCAGCAAAACCTGCACAGCCAAAGACGGACGCAATGGCGAGGCCGCCGGGCAGATTTGAGAGCCAAATCTGTGCAGCGTTAAACAGCCCTTGGGTCAGGCGCGTATGGTAACAAATGAATCCCATAAACAGGAATGCAGGGATCGAGCTGAGCACCCAAGAATTGGCAAAGTTGTAAGGCACAATTCCAAGGCTGCCCCATGCGATGTTCCAGTTGAACATCTGCCACAGGCCCACGAACGAGACTGCAATCAGTGAGATGCCGATCGGGATGCGCATCAGGATAAGGCACAACAGCGCAGCGATAAAAAGACCTGCGATCTGGAGTTCGGTCATTGTGCATCTCCGTCTGACAGGTAGGGATCTTCGATACGCAAGGCATCAAGGCCGTGTGGCTTGCCCATGAGCAGGCAAATGAATTTCCAGCTTGCTACGATGCACATCAGGCCAAAGCCGACAGGAAGCGCAAGATAGGTGGGCCATGTGATGATCTTGCCCCCAGCCTCAATGGAGAAAGAGCCCCCCATGTACTTGGCCAGCGCCTCGTCGCCCGTGCGAATGGCGACGGCGGCTGTGACAACTATAGTGAGCAAGAGGGCAAAGCCCGCGATAAATGTTTGTATTTTGGTCGGGAACTTCTCGACAAGAAGCTCAACCGCGATATGGCCGTCACGCTGCTCGACCGCAGCAAGCGGGAGGAAGGCAATGGCGACCATGTAGAAGGCGGAGACATATAGAATTGTGGCGTTAAGCGGCGTCGAGAAGAAGAAGCGCATCACAACGTCGAGGCTCACATGCGTTATCAGCATGAGGACAATGACGCCCGCGACAGTAGAGGTTCCGGATATGAGCCATGAGATCGCAAGGGCAATATGTTTCATGGGGATGTCCATTCTGGAGAGGGGGGCAAGGGCGCAACCGCGAGTGCTGCGCCCTGTTGTTCATATCAAGCTACAGTGCCTTGCGGCTCACTGCATTCCATATGTTGCTGGATCGATCTTTGAAGAGACCTCGTTCCAGTAGAGCTGCTGGAGCGCGTCGGAGCTGTCGATATCGACAACCAGACCCTGCCAGCGCTCGAAGATCGGTGCGAACTCGGCTGCGATTTCATTGGCGCGCTCGACACCGTAAGTGTCCTTGAACAGAGCTGCTACGGTTTCAAGATCCGCAGTGGAGAACTCCTTCACAGCAGCAACCAGCTCTGCATCCGGCTCATTGAACGTGATGCCTTTGTCACGTGCGTTCTTCAGCGCGGTTGCGTCATCAGAGAAGAAGTTCCAGGTAACGTCTGCCGTCATGTGGCTACCGCCCCACAAAAGCGCTTCGCGGCTCGCGTCATCCATAGCCTTCCAGCGATCCGCGTTCACGTTTGCCGAGGAGACACCCGCAAAGGCACCACCCGGGACGGCGAGCGTGATGTCCGTAACGACTTCGTGCAGGTTGTAGTTCGTCAACTCGGGCGCGGAAAGCATGGCGCAGTCGATGATGCCCTGATCAAGGCCCTCATAGGCTTCGGAGACGGGCAGGCGCACGCCTTGGGCACCGAACGCTTCGGCAAAGCGGACGAAACCTGCACCACCCGCACGCAGACGCAGACCATTCAGGTCTTCAGCCGAAGTGACGGCGACGTCCTTGCACAGAAGATTGTACAGCGGCGTCACACCACCACCCAAGTAGACTTGGTTCTGCGCTTTGTTCTCGTCCATACATTCGGGACAATTGTTGAATGTGTACTCCATCATGGCACCCGCAAACGCCAGCGGCTCTTTGCCTGTGGGCTCTTCAACCAGATTGATCAGCAGGTTAAGCTCGTGCAGGAAAAGGTTGGTGGAGAATTCGGCGGGATAATAGGGCGGCAGTACAAACGCTACGTCCGCCAGACCGTCCCGCAGGCCAGGTGCCGCTTCGGGCAGGCTCAGCAAGGACATGGCAAAACCCGTGACGTCGATGTTGCCTTCAGAGCGCTCTGAGACTGCGCCGGCAAAATCCTCAACGGCCAATCCGATCGCGGATGTGCTGGGGTAGCCGTAGGCGAAATTGAGGCTTTCGGCGGATGCCTGTCCCGCGATGCCTGCAGCCACAACAGTGGCGGCCAAAGTAACTTGATTTCGATAAGTCATAGTGCGTCCTCCCAAACAGATTTGATCTCGAACGCGGCAGTTGTTACCCGTTCAAAGTAATTTTTTTCACGCCGCCGCACGCTCCCTGCGACCAGCGAGTGTACATCGCCCGTTTTGTTTTGACGGCGCAACATTCTCGGTAGTATGTTTATCGGGGATGGTGAGGCTGACTGTCAAGAGCTCCGCCACCCTTTTGGAAATGTGACGAGGCGACATAGGCGACGTAGGCCTGCGCTTTGCACAATTTTCCATCATGGATTAAAGGTTGTGCAGGGCGTCCAGAAAGCCAGTGGTTAGAGCACGGGAAGGGGCAATAACCGCGCACGGTGACGGTTGAGAGAGGATGGTCGGGAAGATGCAATCGCAAACGGTAGAATCGCCCACAGATGCAACTGCGCGCAAGATCGACAGCCACCAACAGATAGTTGATGCCGCGGCGCAGTGTTTCATGCTTAAGGGGCTGGAGAAGGCGACAATCGACGACATCGCCGATGTTCTGGATGCAACGAAAGGGCGGGTCTATCATCACTTCCGTTCCAAAAATGCGATCTACTTTGCCGTGCACCGTCAGGCGATGCAGTACTGCTTTGAAGCGGTCAAGCCGGTGATCGAACAGTCTATGCCTTGCACTGAAAAAATTGAAGCGATGGCCGCCGCTCATGCGCGGGTGATGATGGACACGCTCCCCTACCAGCGCAGCATCCGCCTTGGCGTTGAGATGTATCTGCGCGGCTCCACGACCGAGTCCGAGCGCGAGGTGCTTGCGGAGTTGATTGCACAGCGTAACGAATACGAGGACCTCTACCGCGATGTTTTGCGTAAAGGTGTTAGCGAGGGATCGCTCAGTGTCCCCAATGTCGAAATTGCAGGCCGCATGATGATGGGCGCATTGAACGGGTTGGTGGATTGGTATCGCGTCCGTCCCGAACAAACAGACGCGGATCGCGAGGATATCGCTCGTACCCTCGCGCGTACGATCGTGCGCGGACTGAAGGCCTAATTCTCCTCTATCTGACTGCGCAATACGGTTTTAATGATTTTCCCGTTGGCATTTCGCGGCAACGGCGCATCGCATAACGTTACGAAATCGGGTGTTTTGTAATCTGCCAAATGGCCCTTGATGAAATTTTTTACCATGCCCTCGTCCAGCGCAGGATCAGTGCTGTGGACAAAAACATGCAGCTTCTCGCCCAGCACAGGATCGGGCCGACCGATGGCGGCGCATTCGACAACAGATGGATGGGCAGTCAGCGTATTCTCGATCTCGGCGGAATAGATGTTATAGCCGCCCCTAATGACCATATCCTTACGGCGGTCATGCAGCCTGACGAAACCGTCAGCATCGCGGGAGCCGACATCGCCGCTTTTCCAGTATCCGTCTGTGAACTCGGAGGCTGTCTTTTCGGGGTTCTCCCAGTAACCCGGAACAACCATCGGCCCCTTGATCCAAAGCTCGCCGTGCGCGCCCTCGGGAACGTCCTGACCTGTCTCGTCTACAATACGGATTTCCCCGCAGGGCACCGCAATCCCGATACTGTCCGAGCGCGTGGTTCCGAACCCGCGCGGCATGATTGTCGCAGGCGACGTCAGCTCGGTGCTGCCGTAAGCGTTCATCAAAGACATCGCGGGCAGTTTCTCGCTCAGCTGTGCAATGGTCGATTGCGGCATCGGCGCGCCGCCATAGCCGCCGATCCGCCATGCGCTCAGGTCATAGTCCGACACCTCGCAGCGTAACAGAAACAGGTTGTACATCGCAGGCACCATCAGCGTTTGTGTAACCTTCTCGGCCGCTGCGAGGGCGAGGAAATCATCCGCTTTGAACGTCTCCATCATCACCGTGCAGCCTGCGGTTTGAAGCATCGTAAAAATGGTCGCCACAAGGCCTGTCACATGGCTGGCTGGCACTGATAGAAGGGAGCGCTCGTCCGCACCCAACTCCATGCACTTCTCGAAATGCATTGCCGAATGGATGATGTTGAGATGGGTCAGCATCGCGCCCTTTGGCCGCCCCGTGGTGCCCGAGGTATAGAGGATCACGGCGGTGTCTTCTTCATCAACCGGTGCCGCATCCACATGTCCCGCATCCGACAATGCTGCAAAATTGGCTGTATCGACTGCGATGCTGTGCGCAAGTGCTGGCAGGGCGGACGCTGGGGGGAGTCTGTCCGCGACCTCTGGGCCGTGGATAAGCACCTTCGCGCCGCAATGGTTGAGGATGTATTCAAGCTCGGGCGTGCCTTCACGGATGTTGATCGGCACCGCAATCGCACCAAGCCGTATGCTGGCCAGCAATACGGTCAAGAATTCGGTACGGTTGCTCAGCAGCATCGCGACACGGTCACCCTGCGTGATGCCATGAGCCCGCAATCCGGCGCCAAGCTGTGCAACACGCTGTGACAACTGGGTATAGGTGAGGCGGGTTGCCCCGCTCACAAGGGCTTCGCCTTCGGGCGCGCGTGCGATGGCAGCGTCAAACATCGCGTTCAGATCGCGTGGCCGCCCGTCAAAGCAGCGTATGAACCGCCCGTCAAAATGGGTCTCCTGCACAATTTGATTGGTAATCTCGTCAGGCCAGTGGGTCATAAATCGCTCCTCAGTCAGGACCGTGACCATATTTGGAAATCCTTCGCTGACAAGGTGATTGCACTAGTAATCAGAAAAGCACACGGTTTACGCAGCGAAACCATGCCAGATAGGATCTCCTTGATGAAAACCCAGACCCGCGCGGTTGTGATAGGCGGCGGCATTGCCGGCTGCTCTACTCTTTATCATCTGACGCAGGAGGGCTGGACCGATGTTGTTCTGGTAGAACGGGATGAGCTGACGTCTGGCACCACGTGGCACTCGGCGGCACAGGTCACGAATTTTGGCGGCAACCAGACGATGGTGGGTCTCAAGAACCACTCCATCAAGCTTTATCAAGAGCTGCGCGATGATCCGGATTATCCCGTGGGATACAACCACGGCGACGGCGGCATCCGCCTTGCCAATACCGAGGCGCAGATGGATGGCTACCGTCATTTTGCCTCTATGGCGCGGGGGATGGGTGTCGAATTTGAAGTGCTGGATGCAGCCGAATGCGCGCGACGGCATCCGCTGATTTCGACGGAAAACCTGATTGGTGGTCTCTGGGACGGCAATGACGGTGACATTGATCCAGCCTCCTTATGTCAGGCCTTGGCACGTCGTGCGCGGCTCGCGGGGGCGGAGGTTTACCGCAATTGCGGCGTGACAGGTCTGACCCAGCATAAAGACGACACATGGACCGTGCATACCGAGAAGGGCGACATCGACTGTGAAGTCGTCGTCAATGCCTGCGGCTACCGCGTCAACGAGGTAGGCGCGATGATGGGCGTGCACCATCCCGTCGTGTCGATGGAGCATCAGTATTTTGTCACCGAAGACATTCCTGCCATCGCGCAAGCGGACCACCGCATGCCGCTGCTGCGCTGCCCTATCAGTGACTATTATTGCCGTCAGGAGAAGAACGGCCTGCTGATCGGCTTCTACGAGCAGGATTGTAAAACATGGGGCATGGACGGGATTGACCCGCATTTCTCCAACGACCTATGCCCAGACGATCTGGACCGTATCACCGATGTGCTTGAGGGCGCGTTCGAGCGGATGCCCGCACTGATGGAGGTGGGCATCAAGAATGTCGTCAACGGCCCCATCACCTATACCATCGACGGCGCGCCGCTGGTCGGGCCAATCCCGAACAAGCGCAACGCGTTCTGCATCATCGGCCTGCGTGCGGGGCTGGGCGAGGGGGGCGGCCACGGCTGGCTGCTGGCGCAGCAAATCGTACATGGCGAGGCGTGTTATGACACATGGGTCATCGACCCGCGCCGCTTTGCGGGACATACAAATGTCGAGCTGACGGCCCTCAAGGCAATCGAGGATTACCAAAACGAATTCCGCTTCCACTTCCCCAATGAGCACCGTCCCGCAGGGCGCATGGCCAAGACGACACCGCTGACGCCCGTGCTGGCCGCCGAAGGGGCCGAGTTCACAGTGGTGAACGGTTGGGAGCGTGCGGAATTCTTCAAACCAACGTCCGATTTCCACGTCACCCATTCCTTCCGCTTTGACGAAAGCTTTGACGTTGTCGCCGCCGAAGTTGATGCTGTGCAGAACGGTGTCGGACTGACGGAGGTCAACGGTTTCAACCGTTTCGAGATCACGGGCGATGATGCAGAGAGCTTCCTTGATCATATGATCTGTGGCCGCCTTCCGCGCAAAGAAGGGCGCGTCGGGCTGGCGTATCTGCTGAACCACCACGGCATGATGAAAGGCGAAGCCACAATTGCGCGCCTCCCTGCGTCCGACCGTGGTCCTGCGCGCATCTGGTATGGCTCTGCCGCCGCGTCCGAGTTGCACGACATGGATTGGCTGCAATCGCATATCGGGGACCGTGATGTACAAATCCGCTCCCTCACGAATGACCAGACGATTCTCGTGATTGCAGGCCCGAAAGCCCGCGATGTGCTGTCTTCTGTGGCGCGGGGCGACTGGTCCAAGGAGGCTTTCCCATGGCTGTCGGTGCGGGAATGCTTTGTGGGGATCGCTCCCGCCACCGTCATGGCAGTCAGCTTTTCGGGCGAGCTGGCCTATGAGATTCACGTGCCGAATGCCTCCCTATATGCGGCTTATCTGGCGCTGCGGGATGCGGGCAAGGCGTCTGGCATGACCCTTTTCGGAGCATTGGCAGTGGATTCCATGCGGCTTGAGAAAGGATATCTTCACTGGAAGGCAGACATCCTGACCGAATTTGACCCGTTCGAGACCGGCCTCGAGCGGTTTGTTGATATGGATAAGGCCGAATTCATCGGGAAGGCTGCTCTGGCCAATCGTACTGGCAGCGCTGAGCTGGTCACGCTGGAAGTGATTGGTAGCGATGCCGCCGCGCATGCAGGTGCTTCAGTGATGTGCGGCACGCAGGTGGTGGGCACTGTTTCGTCCGGTGGATACGGGCACCGCGTCGACAAAAACCTCGCCTATGCGTTTCTCAAATCGGCTGCAGATCAAACCGCGCTAGAGATCGATATCTTGGGAAAACGTGTCACGGCACAGGTGATCGGGCGGTCCCAATATGATCCGAAAATGGCACTCGTGCGCGCCTGAAACCAGTCAGGGCTGCCTTAGCGATGCAATAGGCAGGTTTAGATTCAGATAATGCCGAATTAACTGAGGGTTCATCGTAAGTAATTAGATATTCAGCGAGTGATTCCACTTGCAGGATATTAGATGGTTCTCGTTTTTCGCAGCTTTCTGGCGACGCTGCTGCTGTTCGCAGCCTCTTTCACAGGATGTGTTTTATCCGCCGAACCAGAAACGGAGCTTACGGTTGTTCGTGCCGTATATGGTGAGTTCTACCCTTACAACTTCACAAACGATCAAGGCGATGCTGCAGGATACTCAATTGATCTTCTGCGCCATCTTGCACAGGATGCAGGATATGAAGTCGAGTTTACCAAGGCGGACAACCCTAAACAGTTTTTCGCTATGATCGAGCGAGGTGAGGTTGATGTCACTCCCTTGCTTGCTCTGACCCCCGAACGGCGTGCCATGGGCCTTGCGACTTCCGAACTGGGGCAGTACCAATTGTCACTTTTTGTGCGACATGACCATGACCCAATCAAGATTGAAGGGCTTGCAGGGAGGCGGGTCGGTGTTGTGAGTGGCTCGAGCGCACAGGCTGCTGCGGCGTTGCTGACGGGTGTCGAGATCGTGCAGTACCAGACAGTCGAAGCCCTTGTTCTCCCGCTTCTCTCTGGAGAGATTGAAGCGATAATCGATGTAGCAGAAACATTCGAAGCCCGCCTGAGATCCTATGATATCACGGATCGGGTTCGCAAGTTGCAGCCTCCGCTTGCAGTCATCCCCTATGGCTACATCGTGCGAAAGGACATGCCGGAGCTACACAGCACGCTGGAAAAAGCGATCGGTTCGGCGGCGACGCCTGCCTCTTTAGCTCGTTTGCGGGATGACTGGTTCGGTATGGACCGTCGCATATTCGAACATCCGTGGTTTGACCGTGTTGCAATGATTGTGGGTGGCATCGCTTTGTCGACGGTATCCTTGGGCATCTACAGTGTTCGTCTGCGCCGTAGGTCCACTCGATTGACGCTTGAGAATAGCTCGAACCAGCTTTTGATTGATGCGCTTGACCAGATGCGCGCGGCAATTGTGATTTTTGACCGCGATATGAGGGCGGTGCATTGGAACAGCGGCTTCGAAGCACAGTTCGCCGATCTGGTAGAGGAAGTTCAGCGTTCGGCCACGCTTGAATGGGTCTGCGCCCAATTCGGGAGTATCTCGGACGATGCGGCGCAACTGGACAGACAATCCGAGTTCTTTGCCGGGCGTAGCAGCCAACGCTTGCGCGCTGGGCAGAGTGAGCAGCGCATCGTTCACACAGCTGCTGGTGATCACTTTGACATGAGCCTGTTCCCGCTGGGGACCCGCTATTTCGCAGCCATTTGGGTGGACATTACCGAGCTGCATGCACAGCAGGAACACATCGCCAGTCAGGGTCGTGAATTGGTCCGCAAGAACAATCAGCTTCTCGCATTCTCGGCGATGGCTGCGCATGATCTCAAGGCACCGCTCATACAGCAGCGCGCACTGGTCGAGTTTATTGCGGAAGATATCGAAGATGCCAAACTCACGCTGCCTGATGATGTGAAGTCGCATTTTGCGGTTCTATCCGACTTATCAAGCCGGATGAGTTTGCTTGTCTCGGATTTGCTGGATTTTGCAAAAGCAGACAAAAACGAAAAACATCCGCAATCATTCGTACCCAACACAAGATTGGATAGTGTTTTGAAACTGGCCATGTCCAAGGCGAGAATGAAGTTGGATATCATGGCTGATATGCCTGCAGTTCTTGTAGAGCCGACCGCATTCGACATGGTAATGCGCAATCTCATTTCAAACGCGGTCAAACACCACCATTGCGATACGGGGCGGATAACGATCCGGGCATATCCCGAAGAGAGTAATGTCATTGTCGAGGTTGAGGATGATGGTCCCGGTATTCCGCAAGAGCATAGAGAAAGGGTTTTTGATCCATTCTCGCGGTTGACCAATGTCGAAGGCACGGGTCTTGGCCTTGCCCTTGTTCATAAGACGGTCACGGCATGGGGGGGCGAAGTCAGGCTGCGTGCGGCCGCCAATCATGGATGCGTCTTTTCGGTCAGCGTACCGGCCTGCGCGGGCAATGTGGTGCAGCATAGACCTGCGGATACGCCTTCTGGAGCAATGTGGTCAAAGGCGGGGTAGCCGCGTCACCCGCTTCAGTTTCGTTTGAACACTGTCGATATTCGGAGGCCGTTCAAGCAGAAAAAAGCTCTGAAATCCCGAGCATGACGGACTCATGCTCGGTGAGGCGGCTTATCCACGCCTCAGGGATTCCGGCCTCGCCTCCGATCCCGTAAACGGCACCCATGACGGCGCCCACGATGATCGCACGGCCGCAGTTGTCGCCGCCCGCATATATGTTGCGCCTGACTGCTTCTGTGTAGGATGAGGAGGTGGCGATGTTCTGCACTGCTGAGGGCACGCCAAAAGGCAGGTCACAGGCCATACCGAAGTGCTGGGTCGCGCTGTTCGCGTCTTGCCCGCGCATCTCTAGCGCTTGTTCCAAAAGCGTGTCAGCTTCAGCAGGTGCAACCGCCCGCGCGGCTGCGATGGCTTCATCCACATTGCCGTGTAGCAGTGCGGCAGCTATCATATGGGCGCATATCCTGCTATAGGTGTCCGCTGTTGCATGGTCGCTCGTAACGCGAACGGCGGATGCTACCGTTGCGTCAAATTGCGAGCCTGATGTGATCCCTTTTTGGGCCAAGACGGCGATCAAAGCAGGAAGTTTTGCGGTCGCTGGCATTTGTAGGTCATGCGCACCAGTCGGCTTTGGGATAGCCTTGAGCGCAGCCTGTAACGCGTCGGTTTGAGTGAGAACCTCAGGCTCTTTCGTTGCTTGGCGAATGGCGTCACCAAGGGCGTCAGTCAGCGCTTCACCACCGCTGCGAACCAGCACGGGGACCGCTTTATTGGCGATCGCCTTGATCAACTTTGTATCGCTCTGTGAAAGCACCTCGTCGCACGCAGCATGCACCGCATCCTCAAAGCGGCGGAAATTGTCCAGAGTATCGCGGGTCGCGTGGTCGATGTAGCCGACATATGCGCCGCCATAGCCGAAATGGCTTCGGAAGTGCTCTGCAAATGTAATCGGATCGAAAACGCCCTCCGATCCCGCCAACGTGCTGAGCATGAGCGCGGCCTGCTCCCCATATTGGGAAAAATCCCCAGCGGTGCGCGCCTCATGGGCGAAGTAAGCTGGAACACCGCTGTAGTGCGCGGCGTCGGGCTTTGTGAATTCGGGGGACTCTGGGGCTACCTCGCGGATGCGCTCCTGATCGTATATCCAATGCAGACCCATCGTAGCCGCATCGGCCACCAATGCACCAAGGATCATATTGCGGCATCGTTCGTTCAGGGTCACAGACATGGCCAGCCTCTCAAATTAACGCGTACCTTCCAAGGATAGAGCGTCTGATACAATTTGGCAGGTCAATCTGCACCGCAGCGAATGAATTGGCCAAAATATTGGCGGCCTAGGTGGTTTTGGCCTTATAATCACATGCGCCGATCCTGTAGTGTCCCGAAAATACAGAAATAGGTTTTCTTTCGGGAGGAATGATGACCGACACCACGCGTCCATGGACGGCCTTTTATGGCCCCAACGTCCGTTCCGAGATTAAGGCAGCACAATACCGCACCATAGGTGATATGGTTAGTGCGATTGCCAATCTATACGGTAAGAACCCTGCTTTCACCGCCTGTTTGCCCAACGGAATGAACGGCTCTCTCAGCTTTGCCCAAGTGGATGAGATGTCTGATGCGTTGGCAGTCTATTTACGCGAGACGGCGGGATTGAACAAAGGCGACCGCGTTGCCCTACAGGTGCCCAACGGCCTTTCGTTTCCAGTGGCGGCCTTTGCCGTGCTCAAGGCGGGCTGCGTGCTGGTCAATGTCAACCCGCTCTATACCGCCGAAGAAATGGCCCGCCAGTTTGCGGATGCCGAGCCACAAGCGCTCATCGTGGTCGATGTCTTTGCCGATAAACTGGAAGAGGCGCTCAAGGGGCATCCCATTCCGAATATCATCATTACCCAAGTGGCCGAGTTCTTTCCTGCATTGCCGCGGGGCATTGTCCGACTGGTACAAAAACACTGGGATCGCACGCTGGCGCCTGTCACCTTGCCTCACATCCGCTTTCCCGCAGCAATTGCGGCGGGGCGCGAAAAGCAGGCGAGCGACCGGATCACCGCAGATCAATACAGCGCCGAGATTGCTCCCGATGACATTGCCTGTCTGCAATACACAGGCGGCACCACAGGCGTGTCCAAAGGCGCGATGTTGACCCATGCGAATCTGCTGATGAACATGGAGCAGAGCATGGAGATGATTTCAGGTGTGGAGAAGGGCCGAGAGGTCGCTTTGACCGCGTTGCCGCTTTATCACATCTTTGCCTTCACGGTGAACCTGCTGGGGTTCTACTACCTCGGTGCCCGCAATATCCTGATCCCCAATCCGCGCCCGCTCAGCAATCTCAAACGTGCGTTCGAGAATTATCCGATCACATGGATGAGCGGCGTAAACACGCTGTTTAACGGGTTGAGCAATGAGATTTGGTTTCTCGATTCTCCACCCAAATACCTCAAATTCGCCTCCGCAGGCGGCATGGCATTGCAAAGCTCCGTCGCGGCGCGATGGGAGGAGGTCACGGGAAAGCCCGTGCTTGAAGGCTACGGTCTGACAGAATCCTCTCCTGTCCTCACCTTCAACCCGCTGGGCAAGACGCGTGCAGGGTCAATCGGCATTCCGGTTCCCTCGACCGAGTTGCGCTGTGTTGATGAGGAGGGCGTTGAGGTGGCTCAAGGCGAGGCGGGGGAATTGGCCGCGCGCGGTCCGCAGATTATGAAGGGCTATTGGCAAAAGCCTGATGAGACGGCCAAGACGATGAGCGGCGACTGGCTCCTGACAGGTGACATCGGCGTCATGGACGCGGACGGCTATTTCAGCATCGTGGACCGCAAAAAGGATATGGTCCTTGTCTCGGGTTTCAACGTCTACCCCAACGAGATCGAGGATTGTCTGGCCGCCCATCCTGGAATTCTGGAGGCTGCCGTGATTGGCGTGCCGGATGGCGCCTCGGGTGAGGCGATCAAGGCGTTTGTGGTTCTGGGCGATACGACACTGACCACTGATGCGATCCGCGCTTACTGCAAGGAGCATCTGACGGGCTATAAAGTGCCCAAGCAGGTCGAATTCCGCGATGATTTGCCCAAATCCAACGTGGGGAAGATCCTGCGCAAAGATCTACGCAATGAAGAAACCGCTGCCTCCAGCACATAAGAGAGACGCACTATGGTCGGACAATTTGAACAGGCACTTCTCGCGCTCATGATCTTTGTAATCATGCTGGGGATGGGTGCGTCGCTCACACCGCGTGACTTTATTCTGGCGCTCAAGCGGCCGTACGGGCTGATGATCGGGGTCGTCTCGCAATACGGGTTTATGCCCTTCATCGGCTTTCTGCTGGCACTGGTGCTGCCCGTGTCCGACCCGATCAAGATCGGCATTCTGATCATGTCCTGCATGCCGGGTGGGACCACCTCGAACATCTTCACATACTTCTCCAAAGGCAATCTCGCTTTGTCGGTGTTGATGACGGTGACGTCCACAGTGTTTGGTGTGTTGCTCATCCCGTTGGTGCTGGTGCTCTATGCAGGCGCGCTGGATGTGGACATCCCGCGCGAGAATATCATCATCACGCTGGTGCTTCTGCTGGTACCTGTGGGCATCGGGATGCTGCTGCGCAAGGTGAGTGCCAATATGGGTGCGGTGACCGAGTTTTTAGGCTCCGTATTGGCAGTGTTCTTTATCCTCTTCCTGATTGTCTCATGGATTCCGCGCAACTTTGCGTTTCTGATGGAGACGGGCTGGGCCACCTACGTGGCTTCCATTGCCATTGGCCTCATTGGTATCACGACGGGGTATCTGTTCGCCAAGGCGCTCAAGCTGCACCCGCGCAATGCGCGCACCGTGGGGCTTGAGACAGGTATCCAAAACGGCCCACTCGCGATTGCGATTATTGCCTTCACCTTCTCGGGCGTGGAACAGCAAGCGATCAACGCGGTGCCGGTGCTTTATTCACTTTTCATCGTGATCGTCTCGGCGCTTGTCACGCTCTATTTCCGCCGCGCCAACACGGCAGCAGAACAGAAGATGCCCGACGGTCTGCTCTGATCTGGCCGTGGCGACACGCGTGGCAATCATGCCGCATCACACGATTGCTATGACATTGCCTTCGCAGTGCCCCGAATGCTCTGATAGACACAGGGCCGAGCAGAACAAAAGAAAAGTAGTACTATGAAAATTGCTGTTTTCGGTTTGGGCTATGTGGGGATCTCCAATGCGGCCCTGTTGGCCCAGAACCATAGCGTCACAGGGGTGGACCTTGACGCTGACCGCGTGGCGCAGGTTAACGATCGCATCAGCCCTGTAATTGATGATGAGCTAAGCACTTTCCTGACCGAACAGGCGCTCGACTTGCGTGCAACTACGCAGGCAGAAGAGGCGCTGGACGGTGCCGAACTGGTCATCGTGGCCACGCCAACCAACTATGACCCCGATACCAACTCCTTCAACACCTCGAGCGTTGACATGGTGCTGTCCCAAGCCGTGCGCCATTGCGCGGACAGCACAATCATCATCAAATCGACAATCCCCGTAGGCTATATCGAACGCATGCGCGCGGAGCTGGGAACAGATCGCATCATTTTCAGCCCCGAGTTTTTGCGCGAGGGACAGGCGTTGCGTGACAACCTGTATCCCAACCGTATCGTCGTGGGCGACCAGACCGAGCGCGGTCAGGCCTTTGCCGATGTGATGGTGCAGGGTGCAGCGATAGACGATATTCCTGTCCTTCTGACCAACCCCTCCGAGGCTGAAGCGATCAAGCTTTTTTCCAACACATATCTCGCCATGCGCGTTGCCTATTTTAACGAGCTGGACAGCTATGCCATGGCAGGCGGGATGGACAGCCGCCAGATTATCGACGGTATCAGTCTCGATCCGCGTATTGGCGGGCATTATAACAATCCATCGTTTGGCTACGGCGGCTATTGCCTGCCCAAAGATACCAAACAGTTGCTCGCGAATTACAACGATGTGCCACAAAACCTGATCCGCGCGATTGTGGATGCCAACCGCACCCGCAAGGATTTTCTTGCCGACCAGATCATCGCAAAGGCTCCGAAGGTCGTGGGCGTCTATCGTTTGGCGATGAAGAGCGGATCGGACAATTACCGTCAAAGCTCGATCCAGGGAATTATGAAACGCATCAAGGCCAAGGGCATCGAGGTCATTGTGTTTGAACCATTGCTGGATGATGAGCCCTTTTTCGGTTCCCGTGTTTACCGCGACCTTGAAGCTTTCAAAGCGGACTCTGACCTGATCGTGACAAACCGTCAGGCTGAAGTTCTGGATGATGTGCAGGAAAAAGTTTTCACCCGCGATTTGTTCGGTCTAGACTGACCAGATGAACATCCTTGTTTTCGGATACAACGGTCAAGTCGCCACTGAATTGCGCGCTTTGTCTAATGAGCAGACGCAGATTACGGCATTGGGTCGAAGCGATGCGGACCTGACCGATCCTGCGGCCTGCGCTGCGGCGATTGCCGCGTATGAACCCGATGCAGTCATCAATGCTGCGGCTTACACAGCCGTTGACCGTGCGGAGGAGGAGGAGGAGCTCGCGTTGCGCATCAACGCAGACGCTCCCGCTGCGATGGCGTTAGCCTGTGCTGCACAGGCAATCCCGCTTGTGACCATTTCGACCGATTACGTGTTTTCAGGCACAGGACAGGCGCCGTGGCAGCCTCAGGATGTGACGGGGCCAATCGGGGCGTATGGGCGGACGAAATTGGCGGGCGAACGGGCGGTGGTATCGGCAGGGGGCGCGTGGGCAGTTCTGCGCACCTCTTGGGTCGTTTCTGCGCATGGCAACAACTTTGTCAAAACGATGCTGCGTCTTGGGGTGGAGCGTGACGAGTTGAACGTTGTTGACGATCAGATTGGTGGACCCACTGGCGCCGCCGAGATTGCACAGGCATGTATTACGATTGCGCAAGCATTAAAGGCAGACCCGTCACGTTCTGGCATCTACCATTTTGCCGGGGCCCCCGACACAAGCTGGGCTGAATTTGCGCGTACCATTTTTGACAAAGCTGGCATTGAATGCACAGTGAACGGCATACCCTCATCCGAGTATCCTACCCCTGCCGCGAGGCCGTTGAATTCGCGCATGGACTGCACCAAAACCACCGAGGTGTTCGGGATCAAGCGCCCTGACTGGGGCGAGAGCCTTGATGATATTCTCGCAGAGCTTGGCCGCAAGCCGTAAGCTATAGATGTGCCTCGGCATAGCGCCATGCGTCGCGTATAATCGTATCGAGGTCACTATGCTGCGCGGACCAGCCCAGAATGTCATGCGCACGCTGAGCGTCGGCCACCAGCGTCGCTGGATCACCCTCACGGCGCGGTGCTTCCTCGACCACGAATGACTTGCCCGAAATGCGTCGCACGGCATCAATAACCTCACGAACGCTGGCGCCTGTTCCCGTGCCGAGGTTGATTGCCTGCTTGCCAGCACAATCATGTTTTTGCAGCCACGTCACAGCAGCCACATGGCCAGAGGCCAGATCGGACACATGGATATAGTCGCGCACGCAGGTGCCATCGGGCGTGGCATAATCTGTGCCGTTTACCTTGATCAAATCGCGCTGCCCGCGTGCCGCTTGAATAACCAACGGGATCAGGTGTGTCTCGGGATCATGACGCTCACCGGTGCGTCCCTGTGCATCCGCGCCCGAGGCGTTAAAATAACGCAATGCGATGGTTTGCAGTCCGTAGGCTTCGGCGCAGCGCTCCAGAATGGTCTCGACCATTGCTTTGCTGTCGCCATAAGGATTGATCGGTGCGCGCGGCAAGTCTTCGGACAACAGAGCCGCCCCATCCACATTGCCGTAGACCGCAGCCGTGGAGGAAAAGACCAGCCGCTTTACTCCTGCGGTGTTCATTGCCTCAAGCAGCGAGAGCGTGCCCGCAACGTTGTTCTGAAAGTACGGCACAGGAGCATGGACCGAAGCGCCTGCTTCGATCAGCGCAGCGAAGTGGATCACGCTGTCAATGCTATGCTCTTGCAAAGTTTGGACCAGTTTGGCGGTATCGGCCAGATCACCCTCAACAAGCACGTCACCAAAACAGGCATCACGATGGCCCGTTGAGAAGTTGTCGTAGATCACAGGACGATAGCCCGCTTGCGCCAAAGCCAATGTCGTGTGCGAGCCGATATAGCCCGCGCCACCTACGACAAGGATGTTCTTGCTCATCTGTTTCCCTTGGTCTTATCCGCTTTCACGGTCAAAATGTCTGGTCGTACTCACCGACACCCGGTTCGGTCCGAATGATCGCGTCGATCTCGTTGAAAATGCGGCGCAACTCGTATTCGCTGTCCGCACTCTCGCAGACAACCACCAAATTGGGTGTATTAGACGAGGCGCGCACCAAACCCCAACTGCCGTTATCCATGATGACACGTGCGCCGTTCACCGTGACAACTTGCGCCACCTTGCGGCCAGCTAATTCGGTCAGCGGTTCCAGCTTTTTCACAATGCGGGCGAGGATGTCATATTTCTCCTCGTCTGCCGCATAGGGCGACATGGTGGGCGTTGCATAGGTCACGGGCAGCGCGCGGCGCAGGTCCGACATGGACATATCGGGGTTGCGGTCCATCAGCTTGCAAATCTCGACAGCGACGCGCATGCCGCAGTCATATCCTCGCCCGATAGGTTCTGACAAAAAGTAGTGGCCTGATTTCTCGAAACCCGCCAGCGCGCCCAGCTCTTTGACACGGCGCTTCATGTGGCTGTGGCCTGTTTTCCAATAGTCCGCCGTGACGCCATTGGCGCGCAATTCGGGGTCCGAGGCATAGAGCCCCGTAGATTTCACATCCGCGACAAAGGTGCTGTTGGGGTAAATCTTGGACAGATCACGCGCCATGATAACGCCGACCTTATCCGCAAAAATCTCTTCCCCCTCGTCATCGACCACACCGCAGCGGTCGCCATCGCCGTCAAAGCCCAGCGCAAAATCAGCGCCCGATGCTTTGACGCTGTCGCTCATGTCATGGAGCATCTCCATGGCTTCGGGGTTCGGGTTGTAATGGGGAAAGGTGTAGTCCAGCTCGTTATGGCTCTCTACAACTTCAACGCCAAGACGGCGGAACAGCTCGGGCGCAAAAGCGGCCGCAGTACCGTTGCCGGTGGCACAGACCACCTTGAGCTTGCGCGTCATTTTGAAGTCGCCAACCAGATCGTCGAGGTAGGCTTCGCGCACGCCCTCAACGAATTCATACTTGCCGCCTTCGCGCATCTCGCCGCGTCCTTCGAGTACGATATCGCGCAGCTCGTTCATCTCGTCAGGGCCGTGGGTGAGCGGACGCTCGAACCCCATTTTTACACCTGTCCAGCCATTCGGATTGTGGCTGGCTGTGACCATCGCAACCGCAGGTGCATCCAGATGAAACTGCGCGAAATAAGCCATCGGCGACAGGGCAGGGCCGATGTCTTTCACATGAATACCTGCCTGCATCAGACCCAGCATGAGCGCGTTCTTGATGCTCAGCGAGTAGTCGCGGTAGTCATTGCCCACGGCAATCACAGGCTCGATCCCGCGCTGGTGCATCTGAGTGCCAAGCCCCATACCAAGAGCGGTGATGCCCGGCAGGTTGATTGCTTCGGGATACTGCCAGCGGGCATCGTATTCGCGAAAACCTGTGGGCGCGATCATCGGGTCGCGCAGAAATTCCCAAGTGTTTGGTGTGACTTTGGGGAGAGGTTTTGTCATTGTATTCACTCTATCTGATCTGGCGTGCCATGATGGAATATCACTGCATGGCGGAAGTGTCAGTATGTTATCGGGTGATCAGCCTTTTGTGCCGAGGCGGGTGCCGACGCCATCGCGGTTTTGCAGGGCGCGCCACCAGTCTTCGTTATCGAGATACCATTTCACGGTTTTCTCGATCCCTTCCTCAAGGGTGACTGACGGCCGCCAGCCCAGTTCAGTGCGGATGCGCGCGGGATCAATCGCATAGCGCAGATCATGGCCGGGGCGGTCGGTGACATAGGAGATCAGGTCGGCATAGGGCTGATCCGCAGGGCGCAAACGATCCAGCGTCGCACAGATCGTGGCGACCAGATCAATGTTGCGCGCCTCGTTCTCGCCTCCGATGTTATAGCTGCGCCCGACCTCGCCTTTTTGCAGCGCCAGCAGCAACGCATCGGCGTGGTCCTCTACATAAAGCCAGTCGCGCACGTTCAGCCCCTCGCCGTAGACAGGGATAGACTTGCCCGCCAGCGCGTTCAGGATCACAACGGGCACCAGCTTTTCGGGGAAGTGGTAGGGGCCGTAATTGTTCGAGCAATTGGTCAGCACCACGGGCAGGCCGTATGTCTCGGCCCATGCGCGCACTAGATGGTCCGAGGATGCCTTGGACGCGGAATAGGGGCTGCGGGGATCGTAGGGCGTCTCTTCGGTGAACATACCTGTGTCGCCCAGTGAGCCAAAGACCTCATCGGTCGATATGTGGTGGAAGCGGAACGTATCAGGCTTGCCGCGCCCCTCCCAATAGCTGCGCGCTGCCTGCAGCAGGGTGTAGGTGCCCATCACGTTCGTCTCGATAAACGCTCCCGGCCCGTCAATAGAGCGGTCCACATGGCTCTCCGCGGCCAGATGCATGACCGCATCAGGCTGATGGTCCTTAAAAACAGTCTCTAACGCGGCAGCGTCACAGATATCGGCCTGCACAAACGCATAGCCGGGCATGTCCGCCACAGACGCTACGTTATCAAGGCAGGCGGCATAGGTCAGCGCATCGAGGTTCACCACCTCATGCCCGCGCTCCATTGCCAGCCGCACCACCGCAGAGCCAATAAAGCCTGCGCCGCCTGTTACCAGAATCTTCATGCCCGGGAGTCCTCGAATGTGAATGGTGATTTGAAGTCCCTGAGTAAGGGGGCTTCTCGGTCCTTGTCCGACAGGATCGGCAAGATTGCACCCAGCGGCCAATCAATGCCGATCTCGGGATCGTCAAACCGCACGCCGCCATCTGTGCCGGGTGCGTAGTGATCCGAGCATTTGTAATTGATTTCGGTGTTGGGGGTGAGGGTCATAAATCCGTGCAAGCAACCATGCGGCACTAACAGCTGTCGCCCGTTCTCAAAGCTAAGCTCGATCCCGAACCAATCGCCGTAGGTGGGCGAACCCCTGCGTATATCCACGGCAACATCAAAGAGCGCCCCCTGACCACATCGCACCAGTTTGATTTGGGAATGCGGGGGCGCTTGGAAATGCAGGCCACGCACCACACCCGCCTCTGTATTGAAGGAATGATTGTCTTGGACAAAATCAATCTCAATCCCCTGCGCGGCGAGTGTTTTGGCGTTCCAGCTTTCGCTGAAAAAACCGCGGTTGTCGGGATGACGTTTTGGCGTGAGTATCAGACAACCCGGTATTTTTGTGTGCTCGATGTCCATATTAGGCTCGATCTTTCAGAAGGTGTGTCACGCTAAATCAGGCCTAGCAAATACTGGCCATACGCGGTCTTGGTCAAATCACCAGCCTGTTCCCGGAGGGCGGCCTCGTCGATCCAGCCATGATCGAACGCAATCTCTTCGGGGCAGCCCACTTGCATGCCTTGCCGCTCAATCAGCGTGCGCACGAAGTTGCCAGCGTCCAGAAGGCTGGCATGGGTGCCTGTATCAAGCCACGCATACCCGCGCCCCATTTGTTTCACGTCGAGCAGGCCATCCGCCAGATAGCTCTCAAGCAGGTCAACGATTTCGAGTTCGCCACGTTGGGACGGCGTGATGCTCCGTGCCCGCGCAGGGGCGGAGCCATCAAGGAAATAAAGACCTGTGATCGCATAGGGAGATGCAGGCGTTTCGGGCTTCTCCACAATGGAGCGCACCGTGCCGTCCTCGGCAAAATCGACAACTCCGTAACGCTCGGGGTCTGTGACATGGTAGCCAAAGACCGAGCCGCCCTCGGCGCGATCACTCGCCGTTTGCAACTGCTTGGGCAGACCATGGCCAAAAAAGATATTGTCGCCCAGCACCATCGCAGAAGGCGCTCCAGCAAGGAAGTCTTCTGCCAGAAGGTAGGCCTGTGCCAACCCGTCGGGCGAGGGTTGTTCGATGAACTCTAGTGATATGCCCCATTGGCTGCCATCGCCAAGGGCGCGCTCGAATTGGGCGCGGTCGTGCGGTGTCGTGATCACTGCAATCTCCCGGATCCCCGACAGCATCAGAACACTCAGCGGATAATAGATCATGGGTTTGTCATAGATCGGCAAAAGCTGCTTCGACACGCCTTTGGTGATGGGATACAAGCGTGTGCCCGATCCGCCTGCCAACACGATCCCTTTGCGGTCCGTCATGCTGTTCTTGCTCCCTTGCTCTGGTTCGTCTTCGCTGCAATTGCAGGTCAGCCTATGCATAAACGATAAATTTGACTGAAGTGAGGCATAAGGGGCTTTGTCCCGCCCCCTGTCGCTGCTGGCAGCTCTATTTAAAGTCCATGTTAACGATGTCTCTGTGATAGCGGCCCAAAAGCACAATGCCAAAGAATGTGAGTACAAGCGACAGACCAAATACATAAAGCGGCGATGCCCATAGCGGATCGTATCCTGGATAGAACCCCTCGCGCATGATGCCCACAATATGAACGATGGGATTATACCACAGAATATTCTGACCCATCGTCGGCAAGTCTTCGTAGGTGTAGAAGATGGACGAAATGAAAAACAATGGTGCTGTCACAATCCCCCAGATAGATTGCCAAAGCGGATAACAGGGCATCAGGTATGCATTGAGTGTCCCGACACCCAAAGCAAGTGTTCCCGCCATCGCCAGCGCGATGAGAATGGGGATGAGGTCCAGAACCGCTCGCGTCTCGAGGGCGACTAAAATGCCTGTCATTACAACGCAGAATACAGCCAGTTGCGTAATATAATTTAGCAAGAACCGTGCAATGATCGTATCGACATAGGTGACGCAGGGATAAAACAGGAGAGGCCGCGAAAATGTGATCGCCTTGGTCACTTTGACCTGTACCCGCTGGTAGGTCAAAAACGCGACCATGCCCGTTGCGTAAAAGAGTGCAAAACTAATCCCGAGCGATGGCGCACGGATGCGTAGGCCGATGCTGAAAATCACTGTAATCATGGCGATAGCGCCAATCGGCTCAAGTAGCCCCCACAGGTATCCGCCCGGTGTGCGCCCATACGTTGTCGTCATCTCGCGCAGCATCAATGCAATGATTGAGCGGATCGATTTGAACCCGCGCTGGTGCGGTTGTTGGGCGTTGGGAATATCGGTCATTTGGCACCACAAGGTGGATTATCGACCGCGTTTATGTAAGAGTGGCCGTTGAAAAGCAACCGTGCCGAGCAGACGGACCACTTGACCACGATTTTAACGGGGCATAGTGAGTAAAAACAGGAATTTGGATTGCCATATATGATCGCAATATCCCAAGTGCAGGGTGCTCCATCGTGGATGAAATAGACCAGCCACAGCCTCTTAGCCCCGAGCAAGAAGCACGCAGAAAAGCGCGCCGTGCAAGAGCGCGTCGCGCCAAGGCTTTGAAGGCAGCACCACCTTCTGAGGGCAAAGCGCCTGCAGTGGAGCCTGCGAAAAAGCGGGTACCAGCGCCCAAGAAAAAGGTGAACCGGCCCAAGAAGCCTCTCACGACGCGGCAGGCCAAAGATATCCCTGTTATGCCGCCAGCCCCCGCAGCACGGCTGCGCAATCGGCACAGGTCAATCTTTGTAAGCCTGTTCTTGTTCGTAGTTATCCCGATGCTGGTGACGGTGTGGTATCTGTCGACGCGCGCGATTGACCAGTATGAATCCAAGCTGAGCTTTTCTGTACGCAAAGAGCAAAGTGAATCGGCGCTTGATGTGATGGGCGGTCTCGCGCAACTCTCGGGTGCTGGCGGTTCGAGCGATGCGGATGTTCTGTACCAGTTTATTCAAAGTCAGGCACTGATTTCCAAAATTGACGAGCAGTTTGATCTGCGCGAGATCTATTCAGCAGGTCATAGCCGCGATCCGGTTTTCTCCCTCAAACGCGATGCGACCATCGAAGAGCTGGTCGCCTATTGGGGCAACATCGTGCGCATCCACTATGATCGGGGCACTGGTATCATCGACTTGAGGGTGTTGGCGTTTGATCCAGCACAGGCTCAGACAATCGCTCAAGAGATCCTTCGGGAATCTGCCGACCAGATCAATAAGCTGTCAAAGGTCGCGCGCGAAGATTCGATGCAATACGCCCGTGAAGAACTGGACACTGCTGTTGAACGCCTCACTTCCGCACGCCAAGCCTTGACGCAATTCCGTTTGCGCACTCAAATCGTTGATCCATTTGCGGATTTGCAGGGACAAATGGGCCTGATGAACACCCTTCAGGCAGAGCTCGCGACCTCGCTTATCAACTTGGGCCTGTTGCGCAATTCGGTTACAGAAGACGATCCGCGTCTCGCACAAGGGCAGCGGCGCATTCAGGTGATTGAGGCGCAGATCGCTGAAGAACGTGCAAAGTTCGGCGTTGGCGGTGAAGGGCCAGGTGGCGAAGACTATGCTACGCTGGTGGCCGAGTTCGAGCGCCTGAGCGTGGACCGGGAATTTGCCGAGGAATCCTACAAGCTTGCCTTATCGGCCCATGACGCCGCACAGGCGGAAGCCGCGCGTCAAAGCCGGTATCTCGTTGCCCACATTGAGCCGACACTGGCGGAAAGCTCCGAATACCCGCAGATACCGCTGATCCTTGGCATTGTGTTCGCCTTCTTGCTCTTGTTCTGGGCCATTAGCATTTTGGTCTACTACAGCATCAGAGACAGGCGCTGAGCGATGATCCAGCTCGTCAATCTGAGCAAAAAGTTCTGGCTGGACGGGGTGCCGACCCTTGTGGCGGACAATCTGACCTTCACCTTCCCGCCGCGCGAGAGTATCGCGCTGCTTGGGCGCAACGGGGCCGGGAAATCGACGCTGCTGTCGATGATTGCGGGCACCATGCTCCCCGATTACGGGGAGATCGTAACAAATGGCACTGTGTCCTGGCCCGTAGGCTTCAAAGGTAGTTTCCACCGTGAGCTGACGGGCCTGCAGAACACCCGCTTTATTGCGCGTATTTACGGCGTTGATACTGACGGGCTGAGTCAATTTGTCGAGGATTTTGCAGAGCTCGGACCGCATTATCACATGCCCATCCGGACCTACTCTTCGGGCATGAAATCGCGCCTCTCTTTCGCGGTCTCCATGGGTATCCATTTCGACACTTATCTGGTGGACGAAGTGACAAGCGTGGGCGACGCCGCGTTCAAGGTGAAAAGCAGCAATGTTTTTTTGCACCGCATCGGAAATTCCGGCGCGATCGTTGTCTCGCATTCCATGGCGACGATCCGGCGGTTGTGCACGTCCGGGGTGGTCCTTGAGGGTGGCAAACTGACCTATTTTGACGACATAAATGACGCCATCCGGCAACATGAAAACAACGTCGGCGCTTCGGTGAACGACTAATGTCGCGTTGACGCCGGTACCAAGGGAAAGTGACACGAATGGCCGTTCAGGATCAAAAAGTATCGATTCTGATGCCCGTCTATAATGCCGCCACCACGATGGAGCAGAGCGTGGCATCGGTGCTTGCGCAGACCCATGGCAATTGGGAATTGTTGATCGTTGATGATGCTTCACAAGACGGCTCGAACGCGGTGGCGCAATCACTGGCCGAGGCGGACAGCAGGATTAAGGTCCATGCTTTGCCGCATAACCAAGGTGCAGCAGCGGCGCGCAATCACGGGCTCGCGCAGGCCAGCGGTCGCTACATCGCATTTCTGGATGCAGATGATTTGTGGCACCCTGAAAAACTGTCTCGGCAGCTCGCGTTTATGGACACGCGCAAGGCCGCGATCAGCTTTACGCGCTATCTGCGAATGGCAGAGAATGGTGCACAGACCGAAGACGTGCGTGCAGAGTCACGTTTGCCCTACGCCCAGCTTCTCAAACGCAATGTCATGGGCTGTCTGACGGTCATCTATGATGCACAGCTGCTTGGCAAAACGCCCATGCCCGACTTAACACGGCAGCAGGATTACGCCCTGTGGCTCAAACTGGTGAAAGCAGCAGGCGGTGCTGACGGTCTGGATGAGACGCTCGCGATCTACAGAATCGGACGCGGCACGTTGTCATCGAACAAAGCTGGCGCAGCCCGCGATATCTGGCGCATATATCGTGAGGAGGAAGGCATGGGGCTTATTTCTTCCGCATGGTATTTTGCGCATTACGCTTTTTACGGCATCCGCTACCGCTTGTTCCAACGGCCCGCCGCAGATGCCGTAGTGGTCGACACAAGCTTTGGTGCCGCAGGGAAATAGCGCGCTGCCTTAACCGATTTTGAAGTTGGCCAGCGTCTCAATCGCTTCATCGACGGGGTAGTGGTGATTGCCCACAAACAGACCGCGTTTGTCCAGATAGTCGGCATGGGGCAGATCGCCGTGTATCTCGTAGTTGAAGTGTTTCATGATCTCTTTGCGCGCAAAATTGCCCGCTACGATAGGCCTACATTCAAACCCTGCCGCCTCAAGCGCTCGCACCACATCAGCGCGGCTATGGGTCACCTCGGGCCGCAGGATCAGGCTAAACCCGAACCAGCTGCTTTGGCCGACCTCGCGCTGGATGCGGAACGTCTCGTGATCCTGCATAGCCTCGACAAAGGCCGCACCATTGCGCCGCCGCCCCGCGATTAGCCCATCCAGCTTGGCGACCTGCTGGATACCCAACGCGCCAGACATCTCAAGCGGTCGCAGATTATAGCCAGGGAGCACAAAGCGGAAACTTTCGTCAAAGGGGTCCGCGCTCTTGGTGCCAGTAACGTGGTTCTCGTCGGGCAGGTTACGCGTCCAGCCGTGTGCGCGCAGCGACAGCATCACGTGGTAGAGCTCCTCGTCGTCAGTGACGACAACACCGCCTTCCATCGTTGAAATATGGTGCGAGAAGAAGGTCGAAAACGATCCCATCACCCCGAAGGTGCCACAATGCTTGCCGCCCAAGGTGGCTCCCATGGATTCGCAATTGTCCTCGATCATGACAATGGCGCGACCCTCGGTGATCTTGGCTATGGCGTCAAAATCATTGGGGTTGCCCAAAAGGTTCACCACCATGAGCGCGCGCGTCCGCTCGGTCACGGCTTCCGCCAGCGCGTCCAGATCATAGTTGAGCGTGTCGGGGTCGATATCCACAAACACCATCTTCAGCCCGTATTGGTGCAACGGATAATACGTCGTGCTCCAGCTGACGGCGGGCACGATCACTTCGTCACCGGGGTTCAGCTTCAAGTCAGGATTGGTGGTGTAGGTCAGCGCCGCGGCCATAATCAGATTGGCGGATGAGCCGGAGTTTACCATCACAGCAAATTTTGTGCCGAAATAATCTGCAAAGCGGCGCTCGAACTCCGCCACTTCGGGGCCCATCGTGTAGCGATCAGAGGCGATGACCCTCTGCATCGCGTCATGTTCCGCCTGATCCCAAGTCGAGGTGGCGAGGGGGAATCTAACACTCATGTGGAAGCCCTTTCGAGGAAGAATTCATATGTCAGGGCCATGCCAGCGGCCAGATCGGTCTGTGGCACCCAACCCCAATCCTGCTGGCGGCTTGTGTCGCACAGTTTTTGCTGCATGCCTGTGGGTTTGCTCAGATCATGGGTGAACGTGCCATCCCATCCGACAACCGCGGCGGCGGTTTTATAATAGTCGGTGATGGAATGATCGCGGCCCACGCCCACATTCATCAGGTCGGGCAAGGCTTCGACGTCGGCGGCGGCGCGCAGCACCGCACCTGCCAGATCACCTGCGTACATAAACTCGCGTCGCGCTGTGCCATCGCCCCAAATGTCCATGGTCTGCTGCCCTGCCTCACCCGCTGCATGCAGCTTGGCGATCACCGCAGGCACCATATGCGAAGTGGCGGCATCAAAGCTATCGTAGCGGCCATAGAGGTTGCAGGGGATGAGTGTTTTATACTGCATCGCTGGCGTCTCGTGGCGGATATACTGGCAGAGGCGTAGGGCCATGATTTTGGCCAGTGCATAGCCCTCATTCGTAGGCTCCAGCGGGGCAGTGAGGACGGCCTCCTCGACCAGCGGATTGGGCGCTGCACGCGGATAAATACAGGTAGACGCCAAATTGATGAGCCGCGACACGCCCGCTGCATGTGCGCCCATGATCACATTGCGCCCCATGCTTGTGTTCTGATCCAGAAAGGCGACGGGGTTCGCCATGTTGGCTTGAATCCCTCCCACACGGCCCGCCGCATGGACGATGATGTCGGGCTTCTCGGCCTTGATAAAGCTGGCGGTCGCGGCGGCATCGGTGAGGTCCAGATCGCGGCTGGAAGGCGCAATGATCTCCCATTGCGCTGCGCCGGCATGCTCGCGGATATTGCTGCCCACCATGCCACGCCCGCCTGTCAGCAGCATTTTGCCACGGGCGCTCATTCGCTGTGGCCCGTTGGCGCGTCATAGCCGTGCTCGGTCAGCAGTGCCTGACGGCGTGCGGCGCGCAGGTCCTCCTGCACCATCTCTGCGCACATCTCGCGGGCGGTAATTTCGGGAACCCAGCCCAACTTGGCTTTGGCCTTGCTTGGGTCACCCAAAAGCGTCTCGACCTCTGCAGGTCGGAAGTAGCGCGGATCAATGCGCATAACGACCTGACCAACTGTCAACGCGGGCGCATGCTCGCCTTCGATCTTCTCAACACGTGCCACCTCATCCACACCGCTGCCCTCAAAGGCCAGCGTGACGCCCAGATCAGCGGCGGCCCATGTGATGAACTCGCGTACGGAATACTGCACGCCCGTGGCGATCACAAAATCCTCTGGCGTGTCCTGTTGCAGCATCATCCACTGCATGCGCACGTAATCCTTGGCATGGCCCCAATCGCGCAGGCTGTCGATGTTGCCCATATAGAGCGTGTCCTGAAGCCCTTGCGCGATATTGGCGAGGCCGCGTGTGATCTTTCGGGTCACGAACGTCTCGCCGCGCCGCGGGCTCTCGTGGTTAAATAGGATACCGTTGCAGGCATACATTCCGTAAGCTTCGCGGTAATTCACGGCGATCCAATAGGCATAGAGCTTGGCCACCGCATAGGGCGAGCGGGGGTGGAAGGGCGTTGTCTCGCTTTGCGGGGTTTCTTGCACAAGGCCATACAGCTCGGAGGTTGAGGCCTGATAAAAGCGGCAGGTCTTTTCCATCCCCAGAAACCGCATCGCTTCCAGCAGCCGTAGCGTGCCAATCGCGTCCACATCGGCGGTGTATTCGGGGGCCTCGAAACTCACGGCGACATGGCTTTGTGCGCCAAGGTTATAGATCTCGTCGGGCTGGATATCCGACAAAAGCCGCGTCAGGTTGGACGAGTCCGTGAGGTCACCGTAATGTAGGCGAAAACGGGGTTGGTCTTGTACATCCTCGAACAGATGGTCAAGCCGCTGGGTGTTGAACGAGGAAGCACGCCGCTTGAGACCGTGTACCTCATAGCCCTTTTCCAGCAGCAACTCGACAAGGTAGGAGCCGTCCTGACCTGTCGTCCCTGTGATAAACGCCTTCTTCAAACTGCTCTTCCTTATGTCTGTCTGATTTGTGCCAAGAGCGTAGGGCTCATTCGCGCGCGTAGACGTCCTCATAGCGGATAATATCATCTTCGCCCAGATAGCTGCCTGTTTGCACTTCGATCAGCACCATGGGCAAGCGGCCAGGGTTCTCCATGCGGTGCACAGCACCGAGCGGAATGTAGACGGACTCGTTCTCACTCACCAGTTTGACCTCATCGCCTACGGTGACGCGTGCCGTGCCTTCCACAACCACCCAATGCTCCGAGCGGTGGTGATGGCTCTGCAGACTCAGCGCCGCCCCGGGGTTAACCACGATCCGCTTGACCTGAAAGCGGCCGCCAATGGCGAGGCTTTCGTACCAGCCCCACGGGCGGTAATCGCGGGGCAGTTGCACGGCCTGCGGCGCACCGCGCTCTTTGAGCGCGCTCACGGCATCTTTGACCCGCTGCGCCTCTGATTTATGGGCAACCAGCACCGCATCGCTCATGGCAATAACGACGAGGTCTTCGAGGCCGATCCCCACCACCTCAAGGTCAGGCGTCTCCGAGCGTAGAAGCGTGTTGTTGCAACTCAATGCCGTCGCATTGTCGGAGCACACATTTCCCTCGCTATCAGGCTGCGACTCGAGCCACACCGCGTCCCATCCGCCAAGGTCGGACCACCCTGCGGTGTAGGGCATAACGGCCAGATTGCTGGCTTTCTCCATGATCGCATAGTCGATCGAGATTTCTTCTGCTTGCTCCCACGCCGCGACATCTAACCGTGTAAATCCAAGGTCGCTAGTCCCCTCGGCCAAAGCAGCGCCAACGCTTTCCAGAAGGGCAGGCGCATGTGCGCGGTAGGCGTCGATGACCGTGCTGGCTGTGAAGAGGAAGATACCCGCGTTCCAGAGATAGTTACCCGCCGCCAGCATCTCCTCGGCGCGTGTGGCATCGGGCTTTTCGACAAAGCGCGTCAGGCTTTGGGGTACATCTGCGGTTGCATCCGCATCCTGAGTTAGTTCGAGATAACCGAACCCCGTCTCGGGCCGTGTGGGTGCGATGCCGAACATCACCAGATCACCCGCCTGCGCGCGCGGCACCGCAGCCTCGACTGCCCCGCGGAATGCATCCGCATCGGGGATCACGTGATCAGACGGGGCGACCAGCATCAGGGCATCTGCGTCACGCTCGGCCAGCCAGAGGGCAGCGGCCAGAACGGCCGGGGCCGTATTGCGCCCCTCGGGTTCGATCAGGATGCCTTGGGGTGATTTCTCGGTTTGGGCCAATTGCTCTGTCACGATGAAGCGGAAAGGATCGCCCGTCACGATGAGGGGCGCGGCAAACCCTTCCCCCGATAATCGCTGTGCCGAGGCTTGAAACAGGCTTTGATCCCCCAGAATGCGGGCGAATTGTTTGGGATACGAGCGGCGCGACAAAGGCCAAAGGCGGGTGCCCGACCCGCCGCACAAAAGAACAGGATTGATCATTGAAACGCTCCGCCGTTAAACTCTTGAACTTGCGTTTTATACTTGGACCACCATGTATCCGCCGCTCACTGGATTATGCGCGATTCTAAAGAAACACTGCTGATTTACAAGCATCGCTTTGGCCCTGTCAGGGCATTCTATCAACGGGCCCTGCGGACAAAACGGTGCCAATGCAGATTGCACAGATAGCGAATGCGAAACCGCAGCGAACGCCACCCGTGACGCAGTGCCGCCCCTATGGGTTGCTTTGATTTATGGTGGCGTGCAGCGGTGATAGTGCCTGTCTCTGCACTCTGCTCACCAAAAGCCAACGGCGGCGGGCTAACCAAGGCGATGCGCAGACCCATCTCCCAAAAATGCTTGTGATCCTCGTCGATAGGACGAGAGACAGGCAGCACATCGCGTGCGAGCCGCGCCGCACTATCGCGGCGGATCGCATAGCCAAGGGTGGTGTTAGGGACTTTGTAAGGCACTGCAACCTCGCGACCCGAGGAGAAAGGGCGCGCATCCAACAGCTTTTGCCCTTTTCGGGCCGAGAACAGCTTGAGAATGTCCCAATCGCCGTGATCCCGCGCGACTGCGTCCAGCACTTCGGCTAGATCATCGTCACAGGTGAAATCGTCCTCCAGTATGATCGCCCCTTCGGCATCTCCCGCAGCGATCTTCTCCCAGATGGCCAGATGACTAAGGTAGCAGCCGATTTCTGGCCCGACCATCGGATGGCGCGCGCGGGTCAGATTGGCGATTGGATCATACACACGCGCCACTTCTTCCGGGGACAACGCACGCCCGTCCACGGCTTCAAATCGAGTAAAGGGAATTCCCAATTGACCCAGCTCTTCCGAAGCATGCTCCATCCGTGTGGTGTTTTTGGCCATATTAATGACGAAAACAGGCCAACTCATTGTGGGGTGTCCAACCATTTGCGCCAGTCAGGCGTAGTAGCATCGAGCGCTTCTGTGAGCGTGGCCTGCGGAAAGCTGTGCGTGATGCTTGTATCGCGGGCAATGACCAGCCGCTCTTTCTTATCTACGAGGGCGCGCAGATGCCGCAAAGGTCCCGGGCGCAGGGCGCGCTTGGTCTGCGCCAAATCCCAAAGGGCGGCCTCCTGCATGCGGGCATGCCGGCGGGCATAGCGGCTGTCCGGATTGGCCGCCAAATCATAATTGGCAAAGCCGCCTCCTGATTTGAGGTATTTGAGATGCCAATAGAACCAGCCTGCGAACTTCCGCTCGATATCGCCACGCACAAACCGCTCGAACCGCGGATCATGGGTGAAATACGTTCCTTCCGTCACGCGGAAATACCCGATGTCGCCTTTGCCCGATACGGGCGCTTCTGAGGGGACGAACCATCCGCCTTGCGCATCGCGCATCAGGTTGAGGCCGGAAAAACAATGCATGATCTTTGCATCGGCAGGGTCGTCACGGCGCAAACGCGTTGTGATTGCGGCGACAGCATCCGGAATAGCGAGGTGATCGTCATCCAGCTTTACCACCCACTGATGCCGCGTCTGACACAGCGCAAAGTTGGAGTATGTCACCAGCGAATTAGGTGCATCCCCAGACGTTTTGGCGTGCCCCTCACTGCCCGCGGGATGCGCGTTGGGCACGTAATGAAATACCCGCAGCTTCGGGCCCAACTCTTGCGACAGACGCGCCAGAATATCCGCCGTTGCATCCGTGCACTGGTTATAGACGGCGACAATCTCGTCGTACATATCCGCATGGGTGCGGATCGTTGCCTCCAGAAAATCAGCGCCATTTTTTATGCGCATGAATGAGGAGATGCCGGGCTTGCGTGCAGCGGGGGCCAGCATTTCCGGACTAAAGCGGAACGTCTCAACGGTTTGGGTCACGCTGCGGCCTCTCTTGCAAGTTGGCTCTGTCGTATCGCTGCACGGTCAAGCGGTCAACGGGCGCGCGCCTTGCCCCTGCGCCCATATGCCGCCTATACATCGTAGAGGCAGCAGTAACGGCGAAAGAACAATCATGCGCTTTTCTCTCAAGAACTGGCTTCGGCAGCGCCGCGCACCTTGGACCAAAGTGTTCTACACCTCGTTTCGGCGCTGGCGTGCGGATAAGATGGAGCCGACCCGCATGACGTTTACACATCTCGGCGCGGGCTCTGTCGTGTTTGACATGGGCGGGTTCGAGGGCAATTGGGCCGCCGCAATTCACGAGCGCTACGGCGCTGATGTGCATGTGTTCGAACCGCATCCCGCCTTTGCCGCGCAGATCAGGGCGCGGTTTAAGGGGAACACTGCGATCACGCCCTACGATTTTGGACTGGGAAGCGCTGCTGCCACGCTGACTCTGTCAGATGATGGCGATGCCTCCTCCAGCTTCAAGGAAGCCAAGAACGCTGTTTTGGGCCGCATAGAGCCTGTTTCGGAGTTTTTCCAAAGCCACGACATCCCTCGCATCGCTTTGATGAAGATCAATATCGAAGGTGGTGAGTATGATCTTTTACCTGCACTGATAAACGCAGGCATCATGCCGCGGATCGAGGTGCTCCAGATTCAATTCCATCTTTATGCTGAGGAAGACATCGCGCGGCGCAACGCGATCCGCGCTCAGTTGGAGCAGACTCATACCTGCGACTGGAATTATGATTTCGTCTGGGAGCAGTGGTCCCTGAAGGTCTGAGGCGAGATGCAAGAAAGCGGCAAGGCACCCACAAAAGGAAATGTGAGCCAATGATCATTCTGCGGATGAAGGGCGGTCTGGGAAACCAGATGTTTCAATATGCGATGGGTCGGTCCCTGTCGCTCAGGACGGGCCAGCCCTTGGGCCTTGATCTACGCCACTATGATCGTGCGCGCGAGCACGGCTACGCGATGGGACAGTATGATCTGGCGGCGACTGTGCTCGAGGGGGCTGATCTGCCCGCCCTCCCGCGCAAGAACCCCGTTGCTTATGCCTTTTCCAAAGTAACGGGCCGCTTTCCGCCGCTTTTACGGGAGAAAAGCCTTGGGTTTGACCCTGACATTGCAGGCCATACGGGGCCAGCATGGCTCGAGGGGTACTTCCAGTCGGAGCGGTACTTCAGCGATCATGCCGACACCATCCGTGCCGAGCTGACGCCTGCGTCTCCCCCTGACCCCGAGAACGCCCGCTGGCTGGCCGAGATCAAACAAGAGCGCAATGCCGTCTCGTTGCATGTGAGACGCGGCGACTATGTGCGCAATCTCAAATTCGCAGCCCATCACGGCAGTTGTACCCCTGAATACTACGCCCGCGCGCTCGAGCACGTGACGGAACGGATGGGGGCCACACCTGTCCTCTACGTGTTCTCGGACGAGCCTGAGTGGGTAGTGGCGAACATGCCTTTGCCAGGAGAGGTGAAAGTCGTCCGTCATAACGATGCTATGCGCAACTATGAGGACATCCGCCTGATGAGTGCGTGCCGCCACCACATCATTGCCAATTCGTCCTTCTCGTGGTGGGGCGCATGGATGAACCCGCGCGCGAATAAGGTCGTTGCCGCGCCCGACACATGGTTTGCGGATCCCGCCAACGTCAATCCTGACATTTGGGCGCAGGGCTGGGCCCGTATCAAGGGCTAACTGGGTGTGGCTTCGTAGCCTGCGGTGAATGCCGCCCAATCGTCCGTTGCCCAATGAAGCGCGGGCACCTTTGTGCGCTCCTTGTCCAACGACCGTTGCAGCCGCGCCAGATTGCCGAACTGCCACGCGCCCTGAGGGCGCCGCCAGCATTTATCGAAATCAATGAGCCAAACCTTGTCCTGCGCATCCAGCAATATGTTGCGGCAGTTGAGGTCGGAATGGTGGACGCCCAGATCATGCATCTGCCGCACAACGCGGCCGATGCCCGACCATACGTCATAGGGCAGGGCAGTCTGCGCCAGCCGATCGGCAAGTGTGCTGGCCCCTGCAATCTGTTGGGTTACCAGATCAGCGCGGTAGAGCAGCCCGCGCGGCACATAGCGGGCAGCGACAGGCGTAGGCACAGGCAATCCCTGTGCGTGCATCCATTCGAGGAGCGCATATTCCAGATACCCGCGGCTGCGCGCCGCGCCAGTACGCAGAAACGCATCGGTGTTTATTTTCCCGACCAAGCCGCCTCTGCGGAAAGGCCGCAGGACGAGGTCATAACCGTTTGCGTGCACAAAATGGGCGTTTCCCCTGCCTTTGGCCATCCCGCGCAGCTGCCCTTGGGACTCGTGCCAGTCGGGCTCGAAGAAGCGCGGATCAATCGCAGGCAGGACCGCACCGTTGTACCAGATGACCTGCCCGCCTGTCTCCACCCTCTGTGTGTTCTGCATTTTGTTCATTCCGCGCTGCCCTCGCGGCCTTCAGGCCTCGGGTGCGGTCATGGTGCTGGCAACACTGCCGATGCCCTCGATCACCACTTCGATACGCATGCCCGCTTTGATCGGGCGCGCCCCGATGGAAGTGCCGCAGGCAATGAGATCACCGGCATTGAGCGTCATATCCTGAGACAGAAGGCGCACGATTTCAGGCGGGGTCAGGATCATGTCAGCGGCTGGATAGGACTGCCGCTCGCGATCATTCACCAGAACCTTGATCGTCAGGTCTTCCCAGGCTGCTTCGGTCTCGATCACGGGGCCAACAACACCAAAGCCGTCAAAGCTTTTTGCACGGGTCCATTGGGGGAAAGACGGATCGGCGTTCAGCACATCCAGTGAGGTGATGTCATTGATACAGGTGTAGCCAAAGATCGCATCTGTGGCCTCCTCAGCTGTTGCGTTCTTGCAGGTTTGGCCGATGACAATGCCAAGCTCCCCTTCAAACACAACGCGCCCTGCGCTGGTTGGAAGCTCGACCTCGTCATCGGGGCCTGACAGCGCTGTGTCGGATTTGAAGAAGTAAAGTGGATTCCCGGGGTGCTCCATCCCGCCCTTTTCAGCAGCGGCTTTGAAGTTGTTCCAAAGGCCGATAAATTTGTTCGGCACGAGCGGGGCCAGCAACGTGATGTCGGACAGCGGCACGGCAGACCCTGTTGAGGTATCAGAGCCGAGGCTTTCGCGCGGATGGAACATGTCGTCTGCGATCACACCTGTGATAACTTCTTCGTCTTTTGTTTTGCCTCTGGCCCATTTCATCGTGTTGTCCTCCCTTTATGTAGCGTTGACGACACAAATGACCGTATGCAGCGGCGTTTCAAGAGAAAACAGACTGGATCAACTCTGATAACGGGTCGAGCCGCGCCTGTTTGCATCTAAAGGCAGGCTCACGTGCAGTGGCTCGTATGCGCGCTGAGCGCAATCACGGCGCGGGCAGATGTGACAGTTGATCCCGATGGGCGCGATTGCGGAGGTCTCGTCAAGGTTGAAGGGGGCTGCGTACCCGACACGGTGCACATGGGCGCGCTCACAGCCCAAGGTCACCACAAGACGGCGCCCTTGGGTGTGCCTGTTGTTGACGGGCCGGTTGGTGGTGCGGCTGATGGTGAAGAACTGGCCTGCATCGGGAAGCTCGACGAATTGCGGTACGATCACATCGGGCAATGCAAAGGCGCTGTGGATATTCCAGACGGGGCAAGAGCCGCCTTGCTCCGCCAGTGTGAAGGGTGTCGCATTGAAGCGCTTTGTGACATTGCCCGCAGTATCGATCCGCAAAAAGAAGAAAGGCACGCCCTGTGCCCCTTTGCGCTGGAGCGTGGTAAGGCGGTGGCTCACCTGCTCGAACGAGACGGCGAAATGTGTGGCGATGCGATCAATGTCGTATTTGGTCTGTTCCGCCAGATCGAAGATAGCGTCATAGGGCATCAGCAAAGCCGCTGCGAAATAGTTGGCCAATTCCACACGACACCGCGCGCGGCCTGTCTCGCTCGAGATCTCTGCATCGCTGACCAGTGTGTCCAGAAGACTGCTGCAGCTGACCAGTGCCAACACATGCGCCAACTGGAAGTTTCGGTTAATCGGGTCCAACGCCTCTGACAGTGTGACCGTGCTGCGCTCTTGATCGAAAACACGCAGGCTGTTGTTCATTGCTCCAGCCTCCGCAACGCTAACCTCTATGCCGAACGCATTTTTGAGGTGGCGTTTCAGGTTTGCAAACAGGTCCTCCACAGGGCCACCTACTGCGGCACGGGCGGCCTCTGCGGCGGCTTCCAGCTGTGGAAAGTGGTTCGCGTGATCGCGGAAAAAGTTGTGGATCGCCGTTTCAGGACGGATGGTCTGCATCTCGGCTGAAACATCGCCGCTGCTCATGCTGCGCATCGTTTCGAGAAGGGCGTGGTGATTCTTGTGGATCTGTAAAAAATACTCGACCAGCTTCGGCGTATGGTCGAGGGCTGCGCGCAATTCTGTCAGGTCGGGCTGTTGGCCTGAGAAAATCGGATCGCGTACGCTGGCGCGCAGATCAGCCAGTTGCATCGCGGAATTGTCTTTAACCAGATTGCGCGCCTCTACGCCGTACGCATCGCTCAGCGCCAGCAGCACCTTGACCGACAGGCTGCGCTGATTGTTTTCAAGCAGGTTCACATAGGCCGAACTCACACCCAGACGGCGGGCCATCTCGGATTGCGTATGTTTGTGAGAGTGTCTGATTTGGCGCAGCTGCGGCCCGATAAGTGTCTTTTCCATATTAACAACATTACAAAATATTTATTTGTTAGCGCAAGATATAACACCAAAACGCGATTAAGCGTGAAATATTATTTCGCGCTGCTAACTGATGTGGCAATAAGATGACAAAAAACGCGACAAAAAGATACTTAAGCACATGATATGTTCTCGGGAGGAACTTCTAATGATTAACAACTTCACACGTCGAATCGCATTGGCGACTGCCGCGTCAGCGGCCCTAATGGCTGCGTTGCCAGCAGCAGCCGCCGACTGGAAACCGCAAAAGCCTGTTGAAATGGTAATCATGGCGGGACAGGGCGGCGGCGCTGACCGTCTGGCACGTCTGTTCCAGTCGATCATCCAGAAAGAAAAGCTGTCTGCCATGCCTGTTCTGCCTGTGAACAAGGGTGGCGGTTCGGGTGCAGAAGCGCTGCGCTACCTCAAGGACAAAGAGGGTGACAACCATACGATTATGGCTACCCTGAACAGCTATTACACAACGCCACTGCGGACTGACATCGGTGTGAATATCGAAGATTTCACGCCCATCGCGCGCATGGCAATCGATACCTTTGTGCTGTGGGTCAACGCTGATAGCGATATCCAGAACCTTGATGACTACGTTGCGGCGGTAAAAGCGGCGGGTGGCGCATGGAAGATGGGCGGCACGGGCACGGGTCAGGAAGACAGCCTTGTGACCTCCATGCTCGAGACAGAGTTCGGCCTCGACATCACATATGTGCCCTTCAAAGGGGGCGGGGACGTTGCCAAAAACCTCGTCGGCGGTCACATTGAATCTTCTGTGAATAACCCGTCCGAGGCGCTGGGCTTTTATCAGGCGGGTAAGTTGCGCCCCATCGCGGCCTTTACCCCTGACCGCATCAACGTCTTCCCCGACACGCCAACGATGACAGAGCTGGGCCACGAGCTGGTCTACTCCATGCAGCGTTCGTTTGTAGCACCCAAGGGCATGGACCCCGAAGCGGTCGCTTACTACGTCGGGATGTTCGAGGGTCTGAACGCCAATGACGAGTGGCAGACATACACCTCCGAGAAGGCGCTCAATGCCGACTTCCTGACAGGTGATGATCTGCAAGCCTACTTCCTCCAGGAGCGTGACAAGCACAGCGAATTGCTGAGCGCGAGCGAAGGCTCCTAAGCCACCGCTTTCATGTCAATCTTAGGGGCGCAGGGGGTATACTCTGCGCCCTTAATCATCAGAAAGAAGACTGTTTTATGTTGCTGGCGGATCGTCTCATTGCTTTGGGCCTGATGGCTCTTTCGGCTTATTTCATGTGGCACGCGACTGTCCTGCCCATCGGGTGGAACGGTATGACCGGCGGTCCGGGCGGCGGGGCATTCCCGTTCTGGCTGTCGGCGATTATGTTTGTTGTCGCGGGTGCGATCCTTGTGCGCTCTTACCGTGGGCAGATCGAATACGATCCAACCTTCTTTGATCCCGAGACTTTGCGCTCGGTTGTTCTGGTTGTCGTGGTCTTGGTCATTACCGTGGCGCTCATTCCGATTGTGGGTGCCTACATTGCCCTGCCGCTGTTCCTGCTTTGGTACCTCAAGGTGTTCGGCAAACACGGGTGGACGCTCACGCTGATCCTGACGGTTTGCACGCCTGTGTTCTTGTTCTTCTTCTTCGAGGTCACGCTGAAAATTCTGTTGCCCAAGGGCATGACAGAGCCCTTCTTCATCCCGCTTTACGCGCGCTTTTTCTAAGGGGCCCGACACATGGAATTGCTCGGTTATCTCGCGGACGGTTTTGCCACGTCTTTGTCGCCGCTGAACCTGTTCATCGTTCTGATGGGCGTAACTGCGGGTCTGTTTATTGGTGCGATGCCGGGGCTGGGATCGGTCAACGGTGTGGCGATTGTACTGCCGTTGACGTTTATCGTGCCGCCCTCATCGGCGATCATTCTGCTGGCGGCGATATATTACGGCGCCATGTACGGCGGCGCGATCAGCTCGATCCTGCTGGGCATACCGGGGGCCTCGACGGCGGTGGCCACGACCTTTGACGGCAGGCCGATGGCCCAACAGGGCAAAGCAGGGCTGGCCCTTATTGCGGCGGCTTGTGCGTCCTTCATTGGTGGCACCGTGTCAGTTGTACTTTTTACGCTATTCGCCGCACCGCTTGCGGATGTGGCGCTGGCCTTTGGCCCTGCGGAAGAGTTCGCGCTTGTACTTTTGGCCTTCACCACGTTTGTCGGTTTGGGCGGCGATGATATCCTTAAGACTATTATGATGATCTGCCTTGGTCTTGCGCTCTCCACTGTCGGGCTTGACCTCATCTCGGGCCAGCCGCGTCTGGTGTTCTTTGACCAGCCCGGCTTCTATTCCGGCATCAGCTTTCTGGTGCTGGCGATTGGCGTCTACGGGATTGGTGAAATCCTTTATACCATCGAGACGCAGAAGGCCGCGCCGCAGGTCACGCCTGCGAAATTGACATTCAAAGAGCTTTGGTACGGCATCAAAGAAATCAACAAGATGTGGAAAACCCTCAGCTTCGGCTCGATCATGGGGTTCTTTGTCGGCATGTTGCCTGCCGCAGGCGCAACCCCTGCGGCGCTGATGTCCTATGGCATCGCCAAGTTGATGTCGAAGCAGCCCGAGAAATTCGGCAAGGGCGCGATTGAAGGTGTGGTAGCGCCTGAAACAGCCAATAACGCCGCCTCCACGGGCTCACTGCTGCCGATGCTGACGCTTGGTATTCCCGGCTCGCCTACAACGGCGCTGCTGCTGGGCGGTATGGTGATGTGGGGGCTGGTACCTGGCCCGATGTTGTTCATTGAACAGCCCGACTTTGTCTGGGGCCTGATCTCGTCGCTCTACACCGCGAACCTTGCCGCCGTTCTGGTGAACCTCGCGCTGATCCCTGTGTTTGTCTGGGCGCTGCGGATGCCGTTCACTGTGCTGTGCTCCATGGTTTTTGTGCTGTGTCTTGTGGGCGGCTACGCGCCGAGCCAGAAGATGCACGACGTCTGGCTCATCGTGGGCTTCGGCGTTGGCGGCTATTTATTGCGCAAAGCCGATTATCCTATGGCACCACTGGTGCTGGCGCTGGTGCTCGGGCCCCTGATGGAAAAGAGCTTTCGCCAGACGCTGATCGCTGAGCAGGGCAACGTCATGGCATTCGTTGAGCGGCCGCTTTCGGGCACATTCATTGCAATCTCTGTGGTGTTCTTCCTGCTGCCGCTGGTAAAACACGTCAAAGCATGGCTTGGCCGCGCGCCATCGCCTACCAATAATTAAGACTGAATAAGGACTACTGTCATGGAAACGACACTCAAAGCGCTCATTGCCACCCATGCAGGGGACGCGCCTGCGATTGGCGCACCGGGGCGCGACTGGCTCACGTATGACGGTCTGCGCAGCCTTGCGGCAGAAGTCGCGAAAAGCCTCAATGGCATGGGCATTGATGCGGCCGACCGCGTTGCGATCGTACTTCCCAACGGTCCTGAAATGGCTGCGGCCTTTGCCACAGTGGCACAGGCGGCGACCACCGCACCGCTTAACCCCGCCTACCGCGAGGAGGAGTACGCCTTCTACCTCGAAGACCTGAAATCCAAGGCGCTTCTGGTGGCCGAAGGATATGACGGCCCTGCCTATGCTGCGGCGAAAGGGTTGGGAATGAACGTCATTCGCCTGCATGTGCCCGAGGGCGCGCCAGCGGGATATTTCACGCTGTCCTCTGATATGACGGGCTCTGCAGACCGCGCGCCCACAGCCGATGATGTTGCCTTGATCCTGCACACATCGGGCACCACATCTCGCCCAAAAATCGTACCGCTGTTGCAATCCAATGTTGCGGCGTCGGCCCAGCATATTCAGGCCTCCCTCAAACTGACGGAGGCGGATCGCTGCATGAATGTCATGCCGCTTTTCCACATCCACGGTCTGATCGCCGCCGTCGCGGCATCGCTGTCCTCTGGTGCCGCAATCTGGTGCGCGCCGGGCTTTGACGCGCTCAAGTTCTTTAGCTGGATGAAAGAGGCACAGCCCACGTGGTACACGGCCGTGCCCACCATGCATCAAGCGATCCTGTCACGCGCAGGCCGCAACGCTGATGTCATCAAAGACACGCCGCTGCGCTTCTTGCGCTCCTCTTCGGCGAGCCTTCCAGCCCAAGTCATGGTGGCCCTGAACGAGACGTTCAATGCGCCTGTGGTAGAGGCCTATGGCATGACCGAGGCAGCGCATCAGATGGCCTGTAACCCGCTGGAATCCGGCACCCAGAAACCCGGTGCTGTCGGCATCCCCGCTGGTCCCGCCATGCGCATCGCCCATGAGACGGAGAACCGCCTGATCGACGGCACGGGGGAGGTCTGCATCTCTGGTCCCAACGTGACCCCGGGCTATGAGAGCAACCCTGACGCCAATGCCAAGAACTTCTTTGAGGCCGAGGGCGCGCGCTGGTTCCGCACGGGCGATCAAGGTGCGTTTGATGAGGAGGGCTACCTGCACCTGACGGGCCGCCTCAAGGAGATCATCAACCGTGGGGGCGAGAAGATCAGCCCGCTGGAGGTCGATGGTGTGCTGCTGGACCACGCGGAGATCGCACAGGTCGTCACCTTCGCGCTGCCGCATCCGAAACTGGGCGAGGAAGTCGCGGCTGCCGTGGTGCTGACCGAGGGATCGACGGCGACAGAGAAGGACATCCGCGCCTTCGCCGCCGAGCGCATGGCCGATTTCAAGGTCCCGCGCAAAGTCATCATTATGGACGAGATCCCCAAAGGGGCCACAGGCAAGATGCAGCGCATCGGGCTGGCCGAAAAGCTCGGTCTGGTCGAGGGAGCATAGACCATGAAGATTTGTGTATTCGGTGCGGGCGCCATTGGCGGCTACATGGGCGTCAAACTGGCGCAAGCTGGTGCAGACGTGAGCCTTGTGGCGCGCGGACCGCATCTGGCGGCAATGCAGGAAAACGGCCTGACGCTAATCGAGGAAGACGGCGCGCCACAGACGGTAAAGGTGCGCGCAAGCGACAATGCCGCTGATCTGGGGCCGCAGGACTATGTGATTGTCACGCTCAAAGCGCATTCGGTCCCGCCCGTTGTGCCGCAGATGCAGCCGCTGATTGGTGAGAACACGACGATTGTAAGCGGTGTGAATGGCGTGCCGTGGTGGTACTTCCACAAGATCGGCACCGAACTAGAGGGCACGCGCCTCGAGACGGTCGATCCGGGCAATGCGCAATGGGACGGCTTTGGCCCCGACCGTGTTTTGGGCTGTGTCGTCTATCCGGCGGCTGAGGTCCCCGAACCCGGCGTGATCAAACATATCGAGGGCAACCGCTTTAGTCTTGGTGAGCCTGACGGGAGCAAATCCGAGCGGGCACTGGCGCTGTCCAAAGCGCTGTCGGCGGCAGGTCTCAAAGCCCCGGTGCGCCCGCGCTTGCGCGACGAGATCTGGGTCAAGCTCTGGGGTAATCTCTCTTTCAATCCGATCTCCGCGCTGACCCATGCCACGCTTGATGTGTTGTGTACGGATGAAGGTACACGCCCCGTTGCGCGCAACATGATGCTTGAGGCGCAGGCGATTGCCGAAAAGCTCGGCGTGAAGTTCCCTATCGACGTGGAGCGGCGTATCGACGGGGGTGCCGCCGTGGGCGCGCATCGCACATCGATGCTCCAAGACCTTGATCAGGGCCGTCCCATGGAGATCGACGCGCTCGTAGGCTCGGTTCAGGAACTTGGGCGCGTCACAGATACCCCAACGCCAACGATTGATACGGTGCTGGCGCTGATCAAATTGCGGGGCCGCTCCGCTGGTCTCTATAGCGGCTAAAGAAAGGCCCACGCCATGAGCATCAAGAACATCCTCGTCGCCTATAACGGCCTGCCCGGATCGGAATCTGCCCTGTCGGGGGCGGTGCTGATGCAGCAGTTTTTCGATGCCCATGTGACGGGCCTGTTTGCACATGGCAATCCGTTCCTGTCGCGCCAGATCAGCCGCGCGTGGATGCCGCGCAAGGTGCAGGACGCGATCATCGAGGCCGCCGACAGCCCCACCGCGGAAATCCAGCAGAAATTCCATGAGGCCTGTAAGGACGTCCCGCAGGACAAGCTGCATTGGATCGACAGTGGCGGCTCGGTCCAGCGGACGGTTGCGCGCTATGCGCGGTTGTTTGATCTGACGGTGCTCGGCATGCATGAGGCCAACGTAGATGCCAACATGAGCCATATTGAAATCCACCCTGACCGCGTGGCCTTTGACAGCGGGCGGCCAGTGATGACCTTCCCTGCCAATTATGAGGGCAAAGTCTTCAACGGCCGCGCTGTCGTGGCGTGGGACGGAGGGCGCGCGGCGGCGCGTGCGTTGGCCGATGCGATGCAAATTCTCGAGAACGAAGCCGAGGTCGAAATCGTCTCTGTCGGGCGCTCCCCGCTGGCGGATTCGATGCCGGGAATTGATGTGGGGATGGTGCTTGATCGTCACGATGTGAATGTGACCCTGACCGAGCTTCCGCGCACACGGCAGCCCATCGCGGACACGCTGGTGGATCATTGTGAAAAGACAGGGGCCAGCCTGCTGGTCATGGGGGCGTATGAGCATTCGCCGCTGCGCGAAGGGCTGATCGGCGGCGTGACCCACGACATCGCTCTGCGCGCCAAGCTGCCCGTGTTGATGAGCCACTGACGGGGCAGAGCCTCCCCAGAAATAGTGTCGTATAACATCGGCTTGGCTGTTGCTTGTGATGGCCGATGCCCTACCCTTAGGTCACCTGCTTGGGGGTGGAAGAGAATATGACACAAACACCTGTGATCGTGGCGGATGCCATCGGCAAGTCTTTTGGCGATTTCGCCGCGCTCACCGATGTGAGCCTGAGCGTGCATCAGAGCGAGCGTGTTGTGGTCTGTGGCCCGTCAGGGTCGGGCAAATCCACGCTGATCCGCTGTTTCAACGGGCTCGAAAACCACGACGCAGGGACGCTGACCGTTGACGGCGTGGCACTGTCGCAAGACGCGCCCGAGATCCGCCAGCTTCGTCAGGACGTGGGTATGGTGTTCCAGCAGTTCAACCTGTTTCCGCACCTAACAGTCCTTGAAAACCTGATGATCGGCCCTTTGAAAGTCCGCAAGCTCGACCGCGCCGCCGCCGAGGCTACCGCGCGGAAATACCTCGAACGGGTGCGCATCCCTGAACAGGCGGACAAACGTCCAGCGCAGCTGTCGGGTGGACAGCAACAGCGCGTAGCCATTGCTCGTGCGCTGTGTATGGAGCCGCGGGTGATGCTGTTTGACGAGCCGACCTCGGCGCTTGATCCCGAAATGATCGGCGAAGTGCTGGATGTCATGGTAGAGCTGGCGCAGACGGGGATGACCATGGTCGTCGTCACCCACGAGATGGGGTTCGCCCGCAAAGTCGCCGACCGCATGGTATTTATGGAGGCGGGTCGCATCGTCGAAATCTCGCCCCCCGACACCTTCTTTACCGCGCCACAAACCGACCGCGCCCGCGTCTTTCTTGACCAGATTCTGGAGCACTGAGACGTGACGCTCAAACGTATGCTCAACACGCCTCCTGTGGCGGTCACGCTGTACTTCGTGATCGTGGGTAGCATCGCGTGGGTGGCCTACACGGGCGCGCAGCAGATGGGCTATAACTGGCAGTGGTATCAGGTCCCGCAGTATATCTATACCTTCACCGATGACGGCTTTCAGGCGGGTGAGATCCTCACTGGGTTATGGGCCACGATTGTGTTGTCGGTCACGTGTTTTGCGCTGGCTACGCTCATGGGACTTTGCGTTGCGCTGCTGCGGCTGTCGAGTCTTGTGGTGGGCAAGGGCGTGGCCATTGGCTATCTCGAATTTGTGCGCAATATCCCGCTGCTGGTGCTGCTGTATCTCTTCTACTACGTGCTGGGGCCGATTTTTGGTCTGGATCGTTGGACCGCTGCTGTGCTGACGCTGAGCGTGTTCCACTCGGCGTTGATATCGGAGATTTTTCGCGCGGGCATCAACTCGGTAGCGGTTGGGCAGTGGGAGGCGGCGGCCTCCATCGGGATGAGCCGCGCACAGGCCTACCGCTATATCATCCTGCCGCAGTCCATACGTTTCATGCTGCCGCCACTGACGGGGGAGATTGTGCATCTGATCAAATCCTCCGCCATCGTCAGTGTGATCGCCGTAGCGGAGCTGACCACTGTGGGCCGCAACATCATTTCCGACACCTACATGAGCTTCGAGATCTGGTTCACCATTGCGCTGGCCTATCTCGTCCTCACCCTCATTCTGTCCTTCGGCGTCTCGATGCTGGAGCGGCGGTTTACCACCGAAACCTGAACCCGAACCCCAAGGAGACATTCCATGTCAAATACCCGTAGAACCATCATGTCAGGCGCGCTTAGCCTCGCTTTTGCAGCAGTGACAAGCACAGTTCTTGCGACCTCGGCAATGGCGCAATCCGCGACGCAAACGCTGAGTTCCGAATCCGTGATCGAGACGATCAAGAAAGACGGCGTGATCCGCATCGGCCTCTCGATCTTTACCCCGTGGTCCATGCGCGACGTGAACGGTGAGCTGATCGGCTTCGAGCTGGACGTGGGCCGCGAGCTGGCCAAGGATATGGGTGTCGATGTCGAGTTTGTTCCCACAGCATGGGACGGTATCATTCCCCAGTTGGTTGCTGGTAATTTCGATGTGATCATCTCTGGCATGTCCATCACGCCAGCACGCAATCTGACGGTGAACTTCACCCAACCTTACGCCTATTCCGGCCTGACCATTCTGGCCAACAAAGAAATGACCGAAGGCTTCACGCTGGAGGATTACAACTCCCCTGAGGTCACTTTCTCCGCGCGCCGTGGTGGCACGCCTGCGACCGTGATCGCACAACTCTTCCCCGAGGCCGAGCTTTTGCTCTTTGACGAAGACGGTGCCGCGACCCAAGAAGTGCTCAACGGCAATGCGCATGCAAATATGCAGGCTGAGCCTACGCCCTCCATCGAGGTGCGCCGCTATCCCGACCAGTTGGTCGTGCCGTTTGACCAGACGTTTCTTGCCACGGGCGAAGGCTTTGCGCTACGCAAGGGTGACGGCGACGCGCTCAACTTCTTCAACAATTGGATTGCTGTGAAACAGGCCAGCGGTTGGCTCAAGGAGCGCAATGATTACTGGTTCAAAGGCAATGACTGGGAAGATCAGGTCAACCAGTAAAGGACGCTGCGCGTGCCCTCTTTCCTGAAACATCTACGATGGGCTGACTGGCTGATCCTCACCGTTCTGGTGGGGGCAGCTGCTTACGTCGGCATGCGGCTGGAGGGCACGCTAAATTACGAATGGCGGTGGCATCTCATCCCCGACTACATCCTGCGCTACCGCGAGGACCGTCAGGAATGGTTCGCTAATCTGCTGCTGCAAGGGCTGTTTGCGACTCTGCGCATTTGCATCTATGCGGGCATTCTCGCTGCGATATTCGGGACTATTCTGGGCGTGGCGCGCTGTGCCCGGAACCTGACCGTGCGGATGTTGGCGCGCACCTATCTTGAGTTGCTGCGCAACATCCCGCCCGTTGTCATCATCTTTATCTTCTTCTTTTTCCTCTCCCAACAGCTCATCGACGCGCTGAACATGAACGCATGGGCGCGCGGCATTGCGCGCAGTGACAGTGCGGGCGTCTGGGAGTTCTTCTTTGGTGACATGCGGCGGTTCCCCTCTCTGATCTCTGGCGTGCTGGTGCTGGGGCTGTTTCAGGCGGCCTTTGTGGGTGAGATTGTGCGCGCAGGCATCCAGTCGATCCCGCGCGGCCAGCGCGAGGCAGCACGCGCCATCGGGATGAGCGGATTTCAGGAAATGCGCTATATCATCATGCCGCAGGCCTTGAGCAAAGTGGTGCCGCCTATGGCAAACCAGTTCATCAGCCTGATCAAAGACAGCTCGATCATCTCGCTTATTTCGGTGCAAGAGCTCACGTATAAAACGGTTGAGCTGGTCGCCTCCACCCGCATGATATTCGAAGCGTGGATCACCACGGCGGCGTTCTATTTTGTATTGTGTTTCGGGCTGTCGCTACTGTTTCGCAGGTTGGAAAACCGCGACTGAGGCAGGGTGCAGGGCCAGCGTGAAGCCAGCCCTGTCTGTGTGTTAGTTAGCGTCTTTGTAGGAAATCTCGCGCTTGTCGGTGCCGCCTTTTTCGCGGCGTACCAGCAGGCGGTTGAGCGCGTGGATATAGGCGCGCGCAGAGGCCACGACCGTATCGGTATCGGCGGATTGGCCCGTCACGATGCGGCCGTCTTCTTCCATGCGCACAGAGACAGTCGCCTGCGCATCGGTACCCTCGGTCACGGCGGCCACCTGATAGAGCTGGAGGCGCGCGGAATGCTCGACCAACGCCTTGATGCACTTGAAAGACGCATCCACAGGGCCGTCGCCATCCTGTTCGGTACTATGCTCGGCGCCGTCGATGATCAGCGTCATCTTGGCCTGATTTGGACCGTCAGTACCACATATGACGTGCATTGATTTCAGCTTGATCCGGTCTGCCTCAGGGTCAGAGGCGACACGCATCAGGGCGATCAGATCCTCGTCGTAGATTTCTTTCTTGCGGTCGGCGAGTTCTTTGAAACGCACAAATACGTCCTTGAGCTGGTTGTCACCCAGCTCGTAGCCGAGGTTCTCCAACTTGGAGCGCAGGGCCGCGCGGCCCGAGTGCTTGCCCATGACGATGTTCGTCTCGGTCAGGCCCACGTCCTCAGGGCGCATGATCTCGAATGTCTCGGCGTTCTTGAGCATGCCGTCTTGGTGGATACCACTTTCATGGGCAAAAGCATTTTTACCCACGATGGCCTTGTTGAACTGCACAGCAAAGCCGGACACTGTGGCCACACGGCGCGAGATGTTCATCAGTTTGGTGCTGTCCACACCGGTCTGGTAGGGCATGATGTCGTTGCGGACTTTGAGGGCCATGACCACTTCTTCGAGGGCTGTGTTGCCTGCCCGCTCGCCGAGGCCGTTGATCGTGCATTCGATCTGGCGGGCACCTGCTTCGACAGCTGCCAAAGAGTTGGCGGTCGCCATGCCCAGATCGTTGTGGCAATGGGTGGCAAAGATGATCTCATCCGCACCGGGCACACGCTCGAGCAGCATGCGGATCAGGTCGGCACTCTCTCGTGGGGCGGTATATCCTACGGTGTCAGGAATGTTGATCGTGGTGGCGCCTGCCTTGATCGCGATCTCGACGGTGCGGCAGAGGTAGTCGGCCTCGGTCCGTGTGGCGTCCATGGGAGACCACTGCACATTTTCGCACAGGTTGCGCGCGTGGCTGACCGTCTCGTGGATGCGCACGGCCATCTCGTCCATAGTCAGGTTCGGGATGGCGCGGTGCAGCGGTGAGGTGCCGATGAACGTGTGGATGCGAGGGTTCTTGGCGTATTTGATCGCTTCCCAGCAGCGGTCGATATCAGCGTATTGCGCGCGGGACAGGCCGCAAATCTGGGCGCTCTTGGCCTGTTTGGCGATCTCGGAGACTGCGGCGAAGTCGCCTTCGGAGGCGATAGGGAAGCCCGCCTCGATCACGTCAACACCCATCTCGTCGAGCAGGTTTGCGATCTCGAGCTTCTCTGCGTGGGTCATGGTGGCACCGGGCGATTGCTCCCCGTCGCGCAATGTCGTGTCGAAGATCAAGACGCGGTCTTGTTTGCTCATTGTCATGTCAGTGGCTTTCTTTTGTCTGCTGTTGCTTGTCTTGGCGCGCGGCACGTCCCTCTGAGCGGGCGCGCCTTTTGGCACGCTCAGAGGCGGGCTAGCAGCAGTAGGTCACGCAGCAGTGGCGCAGAGGTCTGCGCGGTGGAGGGGCTATGTGAGTTCATTGTCATGCACCCGTTTATAACGGCGGTTTTCCAGATGGGAAGGGGGAGAATGCAGTGCGCGGTGGATGATTGCCGGCATGCAATCAAGATCAGTTTAAAGGCCAAAATGAAGGAAGGAGAGCGTTGAAGCAGACGTAAGCAGCGCTAATTCGGCCTGTATGGAAAGAGTTTTGATAATTGGTGCGTCGGGCGGGATTGGATCAGCGCTGTCGGCCGAATTGAAGACTCAAGGAGTTGAAGTCGTTGGGCTTTCACGCTCTACCGACGGCTTTGATATTACGGACGAGGTCTGTGTCGACAGGCAATTGTCCGCAGTTGAAGGGCCGTTTGACGGGCTGATTGTGGCGTCTGGCGCGCTCGAGATCGCGGGGGCTGCGCCCGAGAAGACCATCAAGGCGGTTAATGCGCAGGCAATGGCGGACCAGTTTGCGGTAAACGCGATCGGTCCTGCGCTGGTGCTGCGCCATGCGGCGCGATTGCTGCCGCGCAAAGGGAAGAGCGTTTGTGCGGTGTTGACGGCGCGGGTCGGATCAATCGGTGACAATAAAATCGGCGGCTGGACCAGTTACCGTGCGGCCAAGGCGGCCGCCAACCAGATCGTGCATACCACGGCGATTGAGCTGGCGCGCACGCACCCTGAACTGGTCTGTGTGGCACTTCATCCCGGCACGGTTGAGACGCCGTTCACAGCAAAATACCTAGGGCGTCACCCTGCGGTTCCAGCGGCGGAAGCGGCGGGGAACTTGCTGCGTGTTCTGTACGGGTTGGAGCCTGCGCAGACGGGTGGCTATTTCGATTATGCAGGTAAGGAGATCGTGTGGTGAGCCGTCTTGTATTGGTGCTGGGCGACCAGCTGTCTGTGGGATTGAGTGCGCTGCGCGAGGGGGATCGCGAGACAGATATCGTGGTCATGGCAGAGGTGGTCGAGGAAGCCACTTATGTCAAACATCACCCCAAGAAAATTGCGCTTATTTTCAGTGCTATGCGGAAGTTTGCGGCGGCGCTGGAGGCGGATGGCTGGACAGTTTCGTACAGCCAGTTGGACGACACCGAGAATACAGGCTCGATTGTGGGCGAACTGCTGCGGCGGGCCGATCAGACGGGCGCGCAGGAGGTGATCTGTACCGAGCCGGGCGAGTGGCGCCTGATCAACAAGTTGACCCACGCACCGATCAAGACGCGCATCCTGCAAGACGATCGGTTTCTGGCCTCTCACAAGGATTTCGAGGACTGGGCCGATGGGCGTAAGGCTTTGCGTATGGAGTATTTTTATCGTGAAATGCGCAAGCGCACGGGGCTCCTCATGGAGGGGGAAGAACCTGCGGGCGGGCAGTGGAATTTCGACCATGACAACCGCAAGCCCGCACCCGGCAGCGTGGAGCCTAAAGGTCCGCTAAAGTTCGAGTCAGACAACATTACGGGAGATGTTCTGGGCCTGGTCGAAGCAGAGTTCGGTAGTCATTTCGGGGAGTTGCGCCCTTTCTGGTTTGCGACGACGCGGGCGCAGGCACTGGAAGCGCTGGACCATTTTATTACGCATTCGCTACCCACCTTCGGGGACTATCAGGATGCGATGTTGCGGGGTGAAGACTTTCTCTTTCATGCAATCCTGTCGCCCTATATCAACATCGGCTTGCTAGGGCCGCTAGAGGTCTGCCAAGCGGCTGAAAAGGCCTATCAAAGCGGCGATGCACCGATCAACGCGGTAGAAGGGTTCATCCGTCAGATCATCGGGTGGCGGGAGTATGTGCGGGGCATCTATTTCCTCGAAGGGCCCGAGTATGCATCGCGCAACGTCTTGAAACAAAGCCGTGATTTGCCAGCTATGTACTGGGGTGGCGAGACGAAGATGGCCTGCATGGAGGCTGCTGTGGGCCAGACGGGGCGCGAGGCATATGCCCACCACATCCAGCGCTTGATGGTCACGGGCAACTTTGCCCTGCTGGCGGGGATTGATCCCTCTCAGGTGTCGGACTGGTATCTGGAGGTCTATGCGGATGCGTTTGAATGGGTCGAGGCACCCAACGTTGTCGGGATGAGCCAGTTTGCCGACGGGGGTGTTATCGCATCAAAACCCTACGTCTCTTCAGGGGCTTATATCAACCGCATGTCGGATTACTGCAAAGGTTGCTCCTATAAGGTGAGCCAGAAAACGGGGGAAGGGGCCTGTCCGTTCAATACGCTTTACTGGCACTTCCTTGACCGTCACCGCGAGCGGTTCTCGAACAATCCGCGGATGGGGAACATGTACCGCACGTGGGACCGTATGGACGAGGAGCGGCGCGCAACAGTGCTGTCCGATGCTGACGCGGTTTTGGCAAAGCTCGATGCAGGCGAGGTTGTTTAGGGCCCGCACTGCGAATCATGGGTTAAAGGCCAACGGGCATGGGGTTTAGGCCCCGTCACTCTGCGTGCAGCATGCGTACTACCCTTGTACACCCCCCTGTGCAGCGTTTTGCGTAGTAACATAGCGTGCGTTGCTTGGTGTTTCCCCGCATCTTGGTGGGACGTTGGCCTGCTAAATTCCCCATCATAAACTGGCAGCCTGTGCTAGGATGCAATAGGGGTTGGCCTCTACGGTAGGCGATTTGGTGCAAGGGGAAATGTGAGTGTCGGAGGCAGGCATAGCGCAGGCGCAATCCGCCCAGACGCTGGACGTCTCTGGCGCATCCTATGTGCCCGGCTACATCACGATTATTGACGTGACCCAAGAGGGTGCAGAGGCCGCAGAGTTTGTGGTCAGCAACGAAGCCAGCGGCCGCCATTTCATGGCTAATGAGGCCACCGCGAATTTTATCACAGCACTGCGCGACCATGGCTCGATAGCGACGGCACTGGCGCTGAGCAGGTTGGACCCGAACCGCGCGGGCGCGCTGGTCAAACAGCTTATGGATACCGGATTTCTCGTGCGCTATGGCGCGACCGATGCCACGGCGCCTGCGGCTGCCGCCCCGCTGGAGAGCAAGCTGATCTCGATGCGTTGGGATATGCTTGATATCGGCGGCATTGTGCGGCGGCTCAATTGGATCGGGCGGCTGCTCTATAGCCGCTTGGGATATGTTCTTTGGGGCTTTGGCCTATTCTTGATGCTGTTTGAGCTCGCTACGAATGTCGACAAAATCCGCCTGACTATGGCGCAGGCGCTCACGGCGAGTTGGGCACAATGGGGCATTTTTGTCGCCCTCTACCTTGGTCTGAAAGTGGCGCATGAGATGGGTCATGCCATGGCGTTTCGCCAGATGTCGCGGCAGGAGGGGCTGGATGAGGGACCGATCCGCGTGGGGTTGGCAGTCTTTGCGTTTACGCCGTTTCCCTTTACCGATGTGACCTCGGCTTGGCGGTTGAAAAGCCGCTGGCGCAGGGTCATGATCGGGCTTGGGGGGGTGTATTTCGAGACATGGATCATGATTTTGCTGACGCTCTTTTGGGCGCAGACGCAGACGGGTTTGCTGCAGACGGTAATCTTGCAGGTGACGGTTGTGGCGGGTGCGATGGCGCTGCTCTTCAATCTCAACCCTGCGGTCAAGCTCGACGGGTATTTCGTGATGACCGACTATTTCCGCGCGCCCAATCTGGCGGCGCGCGCGGGGGCTGCGGCGCGTACAATTGCAGCACGGATGCTGGGCGCGGACCTGCCCAAGCCGCGCACACATGAGACGGCGTATTGGATCATATCCTATATCTACCGCTGGACGATTTTCGCGGGGATATTCTGGCTCATCTATCAGTTCGATGCCCGGCTGGCGCCTGTGGCGCTGGGGATCGTGGTGATGACCCTGCTGGTGCGTCCGCTGGTCAATACGCTGCGCTTTGCGCGCAAATCAGGTGTGCGCTTTGCCAAGGCGGCCACAACCGTGGCGGTGCTGGTGTTTTGCGCGGCCCTGCTGTTTGTACCTTTTGATCGCTATGTCACCGCGCGCGGTGCGATCATGCTGTATGAGACGCAGCTGATCGAGGCGGCAGAGCAGGGGGTTTTGGGGGTCACCGAGACGGGGCTGAGCTTGCAGAATGCGGATCTGATGCAGCAGGCCGAGGAGACGGCGCTTCAGCAAGCGAAACTGGAAAACCTGTTGCGCGCCAGCTTTTCCTCCGCCGAGGGTCAGGCGGGAATTGCCGCCGAGCTGGAGAGCTACCGCACCATCGTCGGTCAAATGCGCACACGGTTGGATGAATTAACGATCGACACCCCACAGACCAGCGATGCGGTCTGGAGCATCCGCGAGGCACAATGGCGCGAGGGATCATGGGTTGATCCGGCACTCGGCCAGATACTGGCAGCGGTGTCGGTCCCTGTGGCACCGTTTGTGACCGTGCAATTGCCGCAAAACCTGTTGACCCGTGATCTGGAATTCGGCCCCGGCTTGGCGGTCGAGGTGCGGGCCACCCGGTTTGCCGCGTGCATTATTGACACCCGCGTAGACACCCGCCAAATGTCGACCATTGCCCAAGACGACATGGTGTCGGTGCGCACAGTGGTCGACACTGATACGCTGCCCTGTCCGCAGGCATTGCAACACGGCGCACCTGTGGTTGCGCGTTTTGCCGCTGGAAAAGCATCGCTTGTCGATCGCTTCTGGCTCTATGCAGAGCGCACGTTACAAGACAGACTATTGCTGAACCCAAAGTGAGAAAAGATCATGGTTAAAAGACGCGCTGTTTCAAAGGCAGACAAAGAGTTGCAGCCCGACACGCTGCCGCTGCTTTACAAAACGCTGGTGCCGCTGACGCCTGCGCGCCACACGGGTTTGTATTTTGCTCAAAAGCGCGATTACGCCTATGCGGGGATGGCCAATGCGATCCCGCTAACGTTGGATGAATTCGCGCCTGCGATGCGGAACTATCCGATTGTTCTGGCGGGTGGCGAGGTGCCTACGCCCGTGGCTTTGGTCGGATATGCGGCAGGTCAGAACCAATGTGTGAACGCCGACGGCGAGTGGTTGGAGAACCATTACATCCCCGCCTATGTGCGCCGTTATCCCTTTGCGCTCGTGCGCGAATCCGCGACGGTCGAGCGTAATATCCTGTGTGCCGATCTGTCCTCGGTCCTGTTCGAGAGTAAGGGAGAGGAGGACCGCGCCTTGTTCAATGACGCAGGCGAGGCGGGCAGTGTCATCAAATCCATCATCGAGTTCTGCACGAAATACGACCAAGCGGTGGAGCGCACGCGCCTTGCCATGGAGGAGGCCGTCAAGCTGGACCTGATCCAGTCCTCGACAGTGACGATTTCGCGCGGGGGCAAGAATTACAAAGTGGCCGGTTTTCAGATCATCTCGGAGGAAAAGCTGCGTGCATTGCCTGATGATGTACTCGCAGGGTTGGCGCGGCGCGGTGTGCTGACGATCTATGCTGCGCACCATCTGTCGCTGACCAATTTCTCCAGCTTTGGCGCGGACGCATGACACGTCTGTGGGCATGGGCAAGTGCGGCGGTCATTGCGCTGGTCGGTCCCGCAGCGGCGCAGAGCGTGTCGGCCATTCTCGAGCCGTCCCAGATTGTCGAGATCATGCCTGCTGTTCCGGGCCGCATCGGGCAGGAGGTACTGGCTGAGGGCACGCAGGTGAGCCGTGACACCCTGTTGGCGCAGGTCGATCCAAACGTGCAAAACGCCCGTGTCGAAGTGGCCCAGATCGTTGCCAACGGCGACGCGGCGCAGGAACGGGCCAATATTGTGGTGGAGCAGGCACAGACCCTTGTGAACAGAATCACGCGTGCCAAGAACAAGGGCGCTGCGCGCGCGTGGGAAGTCACCCAAGCGCAACAGGCGCTGGCGCTGGCGCAAGCCGATGCAAAGCTCGCGCAAGAAAACACGCGACAGCGGGCCGCACAGATGAAGCTGGAGCAGGCAATGCTCGCTGAATTTGACCTGCGCGCACCCTTTGACGGGACGGTTTTGCAGGTGTTCATCGAGCCTGGTGAAATCGTGACCACGGATACGATTGCCATCGAGATCGGTGCGCTTGAGCGGTTGCATGCCACGGCGTTTGTGCCGCTCGACTGGCTGGAAGGGTTGGCGCAGGGCGATATGCTGGACGCTGTGCTGCCCAACCAAAACAACACCCGCGTGACGGCACTGGTGCGCAACATCGATCCGCGGATTGATCCAGCAAGCCAGACAGTACGCGTGACGCTGGAGGTGGACAACGCGGATGGCGCGATCTTTGCAGGCTCTGTCCTGCAAGTGTCCAAGCCTTAAGCCCTATGAGTGACACGGCAGATCCCAAGCCTCAAGCTCAGGCGCAAACGCGTGCAACACGTGACCTCAACGATGCAATTGAAGGGGTTTTCGCTGCTGAAGTTGGCGGTGCATCCTTTGCGGTCAGGCTGTGCGAACTGGTGCTGGCGCTGACCAACGCTCCCTCGGTGAGCCTGTGGGCGGTATCGCGTGATGAGGCGGAAGAGGCCTCCTTCGAGATGATCGGCTCTCAAGGGAAGGCGCAGGACCCGCAGGCGGTGCAGGACATTCTGGCCGTGCCGCAAGAAAAGTTGGACGGCAACCGCGCAGCGGCGGTGATGGAGGCGGGGCATCTCATCGCTACTATCGCGCAGCCTGACGGCAGCATTGCGCGGCTGGTGCTGGCGCCACTTGGCGGCGGGGGCGCGGCGCTTGGGCTGGCCTATGAGCGGCTCAGTCTGGTGAGCCAATTGTCGTTTTCGCATTTTCGCAATGGCGAAGTTATGGCCCAAGCCACGATACGCAATGCCATCGACCAGATCGCAGGGGGGCAGCCCGAGGCCACACAGGCGCTGGCCGATGCTTTGGCGGGTAGCGCCAATGCGGATTACGCGGCGGTCGCCGAATGGCAGGCGGGGCAGTTGTCCAATGTCGCCATCTCGGGGCAGGCGGGGGGCGCCAAGCGCGCGCAATTACCCGCACAGGTGCGCAACCACTTGACCAGGACAGCGCGGGAAGCGACCACACTGCCCACACGCCTGTTTGCGGCAGCGCCCCGTTCGGACAACGGGCTGGTGATGCTGCTGGAGCGGCCCCGTCGCGCAACTGATCTTCTCAAGCTGGCGGGAGCATTTTACGGACAAGCCGCCCATGGCTCCCAGCGGCGGCGTTGGAACTGGAAGCGCATATCCAAGTGGGCAGCGGCGGCGGTGATCGTGATTTGCATCGGTCTGGTGCCCATTCCGGATGGCGCACAAGTGTCGGCCACGGTGGAGCCATTGGAGCGCCGCATCATCACCGCCCCTTTGAACACCACCCTCAAAAAGCTTGAAGTGGAAGACGGCGATGTTGTAGCGCAAGGCGATCCGCTTGTGCAGCTGGATGTGCAGGATATCGAGCTGGAGTTGATCGGCCTCAAGGCGGAGCGCACAACCGCCGTGCTGGAGCAGGAGACGGCACGTGCGTCCAATTCAGCCGCCACGCTGCGCAATGCGGAGCTGGAGGTGGAGCGGCTTAGCTCTCGCATCGCGCTGTCCGAATACAAGCTTGGATTTGCCACATTGCGTGCGCCGATTTCGGGAGTAGTTGTGCTGGGCGATCTTGATGGTCGTTCGGGTGCAACGGTGCGCAGCGGTCAGGACCTGTTGGAGATTTCAAACCCTGATGCGCTCTATCTCGAGCTATTGGTGCGCGAGGCGGAGATTGGCAAGTTCAGCCCCAATGAGCGCGGTTTCTTCCGTCCTGATTTTGATCCCAGTTTGCGCATCCCTGTCGAGGTCGGCACCCTGTCGCCGGCGCTTGATCTCACGGGGGTGGTGCCTGTGGCGCGTGCCAAGGCGACACTGGCCGAGACCTCGCGCGACTTGCGCCCCGGTGTGCGCGGTATCGTGCTGGTCGGAGAACAGGATCGCGCCATTTGGAACGTGCTCTATACTGCGCTGCGCGACTGGGTTCTGCTACGATTCTGGTTGTAGTTTCAGACCACCCCAAGGGCGGTCTGGTAGTCTCTTTTACTGTGATCCGGGCACAGCGGTTTGCGCACTCAGGAATTCATAGTTGAACCTGTTGAGGCTGGCCCCCAGCGGATCCGCCGAGCTTTGGTACATGTCCTCGACAGTGCGGAACGCGATATTCTGGAAAATTTCGTCGACTTTCAGCACGTCGTCATTGCCGTAGATCTCACCGATATGGGCGGGGGCAAAGAAAGTCCGCGTGTTGAACATGCCTGCGTCCTGCGGCAGGGTCGATGGCCTGTCGGCGCTTACGCCAAGGGTATAGGCGCCGTCGATGAGCTGGGTGCCTATCACCGATGTGCGCGCATCCCGCTCATAGTTCATGGTATCGTTGCGCTCTGTGTCTATCGTCCGGATCGGGGCATCGAACAGCACAGAGCCGCGATATTCCTCGTTAAAGTCATCGTAGACCTCGGTGAATTCGACCCGTGGGAAGATCGCGATCCAGTGCCCGCCCATGTCAGCCACGATGTTGCGCACATAGTCGAGCGAGCCATCCTGACGGTAGAGGTTGATGGTCACATTCGACCCCGGCTCGGCGGTGCCGGTGAAGATGGGGTCGATAAGGATCACGGGCAGGAAGCGCGCATCGTCAATACCGTCGATTGCGTTTGTGCGTGGACCGTCGTCATCTGTAGGCACAGGCTGCGCTACGATGATCGCGGTATCCAGCGCCCCATAATCGCGACCGTTCGGGTCGTTCTCGATGGGCGTAGAGTTTGTGCTCACGCTGGCGGTGTTCTCGAGGCCTTGCAGCACGTCCGACAAGAAGCCCAGTTCGACCTCGGCGGTGATGGTAAAGCTCTGACCCGGTTGCAGGACCGGAATTGTCACCAGCAATTGGGTGCCGCCCGCCACGGAGGTGGGCGAGACGGTGCCGAGTGCGGGATCAGACAGGGTGAAGTTACCCGTCAGCGTCATCTCGAACGGAAAGTTATCGACCAGCACGGTGTTGAACGCAGGCGATGTGGCATCGGCGGCGTTGGTGACGGTGAAGGTATAGCTAAAGGTATCCCCCAGCATGGGCGAGATATCGGAGGCAGTTTTAACCACGGAAACATTTGGCTCGATCACCTCAACAGTGGCTGTATCGATGACTTGGTCCAGCGGGTCGGCACCGATGGGGGTGACTGACAGGCTGGCTGTATTCGTGAGCTCCGCGCCGCTTGTGTTGGTGGCGATATCGTCCACACGGGCCGTCACCGAGATCACGATGGCATCTTGGTCCGTGGTGATTGTTCCGTCCACATAGGCGTTAATCACATCGGTGAGCGTCAGTGTCAGCACTTGGCCCGCATCAACAAGGGAGAGGTCGCCGTTGATGCTGATCTCGGAGCCGATGCTGGTGATCTCGCCCGATATAAAGGTCAGTCCGTCGGGCAGCGTATCGCTGATCACGACGCGGTCCATCGGGATTTCGGGTAGGGTGAGGGTGATGGAATAGGTCACCGTCTCACCAATCGTTGCCCCCAGAATACCGTCGCCATCGCCGTCTTCTGGTGTCTCGTCAAAGCCCGTCGAGAGGGCAGATTTCTCAAGGGTTGGACCCGTGGAAAGGACATGCGTGTCGCTGACAGGATCATAGACCCGACCCGGAAGATCGCCAGGCGCGCCGTCATATTCGGCCGTAGCCGTGTTGATGAACGAGGTCAGTGGCGCGCTGCCCGCACTCAGCGTGGCATCATAGGTGATGACCAAGAACGCATCAGCCGGCAGCAGACCGAATTCGGCTGTAAAGCCGCTATCGGTGGTCACAAGGGATGTGGGGGTAACAAACTCTCCGCCAAGATTGAACTCGAGCGAGGCCGCATCGAGGGTCATCCCAGCGGGAAGCGCGTCGGTGACAGCGACATCATAGGCGGGGCCAGCGCCGTTTGGATTGCCTGTATTGGCAACGAAGATGCCGTAGCTTGCTGTATCGCCTGGATCAATCGCATCAGGGCCGATCTTGGCGATTTGCAGTTCAGGCTCGACGATGGAGACATCTGCCGCAGCTTCAATCGGCTCGAACGGATCATCACCGTCGGGATCAACTGCGAGTGAGGCCGTGTTTGTCAGAACGTCACCTGCGTTTGCACTTCCATCGGCGAGCACGCGGGCGGTGACTTCGAAAATCAGATCATCATCCGCGCCGATGCTACCGTCGCTGGCATTTGTCATCGCGCCAAAGTCAAACGTCAGCAGGTTGGCATTGCCCGCATCGACCGATGTGCTCAGCGTGCCAGACGCGCCTGTTCCGTTCACATCCACAATCTGTGCGCTTATGAATTCCAGACCCGCAGGCAGGTTGTCGGTCAGCACAACACTGTCGAGAGCAAGCTCGGGCAGGGTGAGCACATAGCGGTAGGTCACTGTCTCGCCGATGCCAAGCTCGAAGGGGCTGTCGCCCTGTTCGCTGGGCGTGTCGGGGAAGCTGGAGGTAAAGGCGGTTTTCTCAAGACCTGGGCTGCCCGTGACGGTATGGGTGTCATCTGCACCATAGCTGCGCTCTTCGGGCGTTGGCTCGGGCGTGCTGAAGTAATCGACGCTGGCGGTGTTCTCAAAGGTCGCGGCGGCGGGGGCATCGGCATCAATGCGCGCAGTGTAATCGACGCGCAGGATATCATCGGGGGCAAGGGCGTCGATCACGATTTCAAACCCGTCAGTCCCATCGGGGACGGGGCTGAAGACGATAGGTTGGGGCGCGACCAGCACACCGTTGAGGAACACCTGCACGGAGCCGTCTTCATAGGTGAGGTGGGGGTTTTCATGTGGATCGCTGACAATGACGTCAAAGGCGGTGCCTGTGCCTGTGTTCTCGATCGCGATGGAATACTCAAGCGGCGCGCCGCCTGCATCGCCCGCGACTTCGCCAGTCTTTTCGATGGTCAGGTCAGGCTCTACAATCTCGATTGTGGTCTCATCCGTCACCTCGAAAAGCGGCCCGTCCGGTCCTGCGGGATCAACGATCAGACCTGCGCTGTTGGTAAGCTCTGCGCCGTCCACGTTGTTGGCAATATCTTCCACGCGGGCGACGATCTGGAGGACAATGGCATCATCGGCGCGCAGACCTGTGCCATCCGTGCCGGAATTGAGGACATCAGCCAGTGTCAGCGACAGATCCTGCCCTGCGACGCTCACCATGTTGGCAGCATTAATTGCGGCCAGATCGGTGCTGCCGTCGACGGCGATAGTGCTGCCGATGGCGCTGATCTGCGCCGAGACAAAGGCTAGGCCGTCTGGCAGGCTGTCGGTGAAGGCAACCGTGTCCATCGCGATTTCGGGCAGGGTCAGGACCAGCTCGTAGGTGACGGTTTCGCCGATTTGCAGATCACGGATATCGTCGCCGTCGGCATCCTCGGCGGTCTCGCTGAACCCCGAAGCGATAGTGGTCTTTTCAAGCGTGGGCAGCGTTGCAAGCGTGTGTTCGGCCACAGCGGGCGTATAGGTCTGCTCGGTCGGGTTGCCATCCGCATCAAGCGGTGGATCACCCGGCGCGCTGTCGTAGGCGGCGCTGACGGTATTGGTAAACGGTGTCAACGGCTGCGATGTGGCGTCAAGTTCCGCGCTGTAGCTGATCACCACCTCGTCATCGGGCAATAGCACATCGAAATTGAGCGTAAAGCCGGTGACCGCAGTAACCAGTTCCCCTGCCGCAGGAGTATAGGCAACACCGTTGAGGGTAATGTTGAGGGTGCTTGGCACCAGCGCGAGGCCCGCAGGCATAACATCTTCGATCTCGACGTCATAAGCCGGACCCGTGGCGGAGGGCGTCACATCGGGGCCTGAATTGACCAGCGTAATCTGGTAATCGCCGCGCTCGCCGGGGTTGATGGCGACGGGGCCTGTCTTGGCGATATCCAGCTCGGGCTCGACGATGCGCACATCGGCCGAGGCCTCGGCGCGGTCAAGCAGCGGACCTGTTGAGGGGGTCACCTCCAGCGCGGCGTTGTTGGTCAGTGTATCCCCCGCAGAGGCCAGACCGTCATCACCCACGCGGGCCACAACGGTGACGAGGATCACATCATCAGGACCGATGGTGGGCGGGTTCGCATCTTCGGGGTTATTGATGCCGCCAAAGTCCAGAAGGAACTGCGTCGTGGAGACTTCGGTCAACGTAGGCTGCCCAAGCGCAGAGCCGTCGAGTGCGGTCAGATCGGTCAGTGTGTAATCCGCCGTAAAGCTCACAAATTCGAGGCCGTCTGGCAGATTGTCCTCAAACACAACCGAGCGCATGGGGATTTCGGGCAAGAACAGCTCATAGGTGAAGGTGACTTCCTCGCCTATCGCCAGATTGAACGGATCAGAGCCATTGATGCTGTCTGTTTCGCCAAAGCTGGAGGCCGTGGGCGTTTTCGTCAGGAACGGCACTGTGGCGACGGAGTGGCCGTCATCGGCAGTATAGTCTCGGTCGGGGACAGGATTGCCGTTTTCATCCACGGGATCACCCGGCAAGCTGTCGTAGTCGACAGTTGCGGTGTTGAGGAAGGTCTGCGCTTCGGGGGCAGCAAGCGATAGCGTTGCAGTGTAGTTCACTGTCAGCGTCTCACCGGGATCAAGCGCGAAGGGCAGTCCTGTCGCGGTGTCGTCGAGCTCAAAGCGGAAGCCTGTAGCCGTCTCGATAACCGCGACGGAGCCGGTAATATCTTCGTCGGTGCCATCGCCATCGGTATCGAGCAGGATTTGCACCGTACCTGTTTGCAGGCTCAGGAACGGGTTGCCCAATGTATCTTCGACGATCAGGTCAAAAGCGGGGCCAGAGCCGTCATTGGTGACGGTGATGACATAGTCGACTGGATCGCCGGGGTTTACGGCGATGTTGCCCTCTTTCTCGATCGTGAGCGCAGGCTCGACAACCTCGACAGTGGCCGTATCGGTGATTTCGCTGAACGCGTCCGCGCCCGCAGGGGTGATGGTCAGCCCCGCCTCGTTGGTGAGTTGTGAGTTCGCGGGGAGGGCCCCTGTTACCGCCGCAAGGTCATCAACACGCGCAGTCACCAGAATGGTGATCGTATCATCGGCCGTGATGCCGCCGACATCGGCGTTCACCACGTTAAGCAGGGTGATCGTCATGTCCTGACCTGCGGTGGCTGGCGTTGCAGCGGCGTTGATCGCGGTCAGATCGGTGCCACCGTCCACTGTAATCTCGGCTCCTAGCGCGCTGACTTCGGCGCTGACAAAGCTGAGACCAGCGGGCAGCGTATCCCGCAGCACAAGGCTGTCCATTGCAATCTCTGGCAGAGTGATCGTGAGCGCATAGGTCACAGTCTCTCCAATGGTGAGATCGAGAGCGCCATCGCTATCCGCGTTCTCGGGCGTCTCGGTCAGGCCTGTGCTTTGTGCGGTTTTGTCCAGCGTCGCGTTCGACCACAGGTCGTGATCGTCGGTCACTGGTGTGTAGTCACGGGCAACAGGCATGCCGTCTTCGCCCAGAAGGTCCTCGGGCGCGCTGTGGAAATCGGCGCTGGCGTCGTTGCCAAATTCGGTGAGCGCAGCCGAGCCTGCATCGAGCGATGCGCGGTAGGTGATGACGATGCTGTCGCCTACGTCGAGCACAGAGAATTCCGCGGTAAAGCCGCTGGCGCTGGTGACAGGCGCGCCATCGGTGGTCAACGGGTTGCCGTTTTGATCGGCGAACACCAGCGAGGTCTGATCGAGGGTCAGGCCCGCGTCCATCAGATCGGTAATGTCGATATCATAGGCAGGACCCGCCGCACCTGTGACGCCGTCGTTGGTCACTGTAATCGTGAACAAGCCAGCAGGACCGCCCGGATCGAGGGCGGCGGGGCCTGTTTTGTCGATCGCGACCTCAGGCTCGACCACGCGCACATCGGCAGTGGCAGCCTGTGTGGCGAACGGCGTGCCAAGCGTCGGCGTTACATCAAGGTCGATGGAGTTGGTCAGTGGCGGATCGCCTGCGTTGGTAAGCTCGGTCACACGCGCTACCAGCTCAAAAACCATTTCGTCATCGGTGCCGATGGAGCCGTCCGAGGGGTTCACCATCGCGCCGAAATCAATCGAGATGACGTTGCCGACCTGCACAACGTCGAAGGTGCCGTCATGGCCCGTGCCATTCGCTTCGATAAAGGTGGCGGAGACGAACTCCATTCCTGCGGGCAGCGTGTCGACCACGGTCACGCTGTCGAGGCCAATCTCGGGCAGAGTGATGGTATAGCTGTAGGTGACTTCCTCACCGATGCTCAGATCAAACGGGTCGCTGCCAAGGGTGCTGTCGGTCTCGGCAAAGCTGGAAGAGATCGGGGTTTTCTCGATGAAGGGCACGGTGGCGATGCGGTGATCGTCGCTGTCCGTGCCAACGCGCCCGCCCGCACCATCGACGCTGTCGAAGGTGACTTCGGCGTCGTTGATGAAGGTCTGTGCTTCGGGGGCGGCAGGGTTGATCTGTACATCGAATGTAAGGGTGACCGTCTCCCCCGGAAGCAGGGTAAGGCCACTGAGTGTGAAGCCGTTGGGCGTAGCGCCGCCCAACTCAACCAGAGTGCCGCCAGCGGGAACAACCGTGAGGCCCGTCTGATAGAGCAGGTTGGGATCGGTAAACGGATCCTCGATCACCACATCATAGGCAGGGCCGTCGCCAGTGTTGGTCACGACGATCTGATATTCGATCACCTCACCCGGATCGGCGCCAACGGGACCTGTCTTGTCGATCTCCAGATCAGGCTCGACAATATCCACGGTCTCGGAGGCGGTGACAGGGGGTTGCAAGGTCGTGCCGAGGTTGGCGGGATCACGGAGCGTGAGGGTCGCGGTATTCTCGAGCGAGGCGCCTGCCGTGGCAGCAGCGACATCATCGACCAACGCGGTGACACGCACAACGATCTGGGTATCTGTCGCGGCCAAATCGTCGGAACCCTGAATCACGACAGTGCCGAAATTGAAGGTGACCTGATCGCCTGTGCCAGAGATAACGATATTGGTCGGATCGGTGGTGTCCGTCTCCCCCGCGACTAGATTGGCCGACGTATCCGTGCCTGCATCGCCGATGCTGACGACTTCGGCCGATTGCGCAATGAGGCCTGCGGGCAGATTGTCGCCCAGCGTGATATCGGCGGTGCCTTGGGGCACAGTGATGATCAGCTCGTAGGTTACTGTCTCGCCCACGTTAAGCTGGGCATTGGTCGGGCCTGACTCATCCGCGGTGTTGCTGTCCGAGCTCGAGAGGTAGTTCTTCTCAAGGCTGGCATCGGGCGTGGTGATGTCGGCAGTGGCAATTGGACCAGTATAGTCGCGGTCCTCATCTGCGGGGACATCGGAGGGGTTGCTGTCGTAGCTCGTGATTTCAGCCGTGTTGGTGAGGGTGGACGACATGAGCGCTGTGTCCTGTACCACCGCATCATATTCGATGATAACAACATGACCCGCCTCGAGGGCGTCTATCGCGGCCGTAAGCGCGCCTGCGCCGTCGAATGTCGGCACGATCACGCCCGCAGGGGTCACGACCACGCCGTTCTCATCCTCAATGCGCAGTGTCGCGGAGCTGGCCACCACATCTGGACCGACGACATTGTCGCTAATGAGCAGATCATAGGCGGGGCCATCGCCGTCATTCGTGGCGGTGACAGCATAGCTGACCGTGTCGCCTGCATCAGGATCGGTGGGCGTGACAGATTTCGCGATGATCATGTCAGGCTCGACCACGGTGACGGTTGCGTCATCCTCAACGGTTTGGGTGTCGCCTTCGCCATCGGTAAAGGTGACGGTGCCCACGTTGACCAGATCATCACCATTGGCAGGGGTGGCGCCTGTTGCCACAACCTGAGCCGTGAGGCGCACAACAATCTGGTCGTTCGGGTCGGCCGGATCGGCATCTGTATCAAAGACGTCGAGGACATTGCCAAAATCAAACACGGTCGCCGCGCCGCCACCATTGGTGCCAAACGCGCCAACCGCGCCGTTGTCGACTGTAATATCAGAGCCTATGCTAACAATCTCGGAGCTGATGTATTGCATCCCTGCGGGCAATGTATCGGTCAGGACCAGCGCGTCGGTCGCGCCATCGGGAACCGTGATGGTGAACTCATAAGTCACCGTCTCGCCGATGCCCAATTCGTTGCCTGTCGTCTCGGCGTAGCTGCTGGAGCCGTCAACGACCTCTTTCTCCATGTTCGGCGAATTGGTGCGCACATCAGCGGATGTTGTCAGGCTATAGTCGCGGTCATCGTTATCCAGTGCGGAATCGTCCTCGGGCGTGGAATCGAACGTGAGACCCACGATGTTTTCAAGCAGCGTATTGGCATCAACGTCCTCAACCACCGTCCCTGTGTAGCTGACGGTAATCGTCTCGCGCTCGTTGATCTGGGCGAGGGTGATGTTCAGTTCGTCATTCCCGCCAGGAACTAACGTGATGGTTTGCACATAGTCAGCAGGGGCAGTCAGTGTCGTGCTTACGCCGTTGATCGTGCGGGTCACGACCACACTGCCCACATCCAGATTAACCTGATCGTCGAGAACATCGTTCAGCTCGACATCGAAGGCGGGTGCGCCCAGTGAAGCAGCCGGGTTGTCGATCTCGATCTCGTAGGAAACCGTGCCACCTGCGGCGACCAGCGCAGGGGAGGCTGTTTTAGTGAGGTCGAGATCAGGCTCGATCAGGCGGGCGTTGGCACCGTCACTATCGCTGATCGTGTCGCCCGTCGCGTTCTGGAATTCAATGGTGGCGAGGTTGCGCATGAAGTGGCCCGCAGACCCGACATCATCATCAGCCGCAAGCGCGGAAACGCGGATCACGATCTGGTCATTGGTATCGTCGTTATCGCCGCTATTGAACAACGTGCCCAGATCAAAGGACCATTCGTTGCCCACTGCGGTAACGGTGTCGCCTTGCACCACACCAGTAGAGCTGTTCAGATTGGTGCCCATCGTGATGATTTCGGCATCCACAAGGGTTAGCCCGCCATTGGTCACACGGTCCGAGATGACGGTGTTGAACATCGTGCCTTCGGGCACATCAACGGTGATCAAAAAGTCGAACGTCTCGCCCACGGCGACCTGAGAAAAGCCGCGATTGCCGATCTCGGCGTCGAACTGCCGTGAGTCGGCGTCAATAATTTTGTTGATTTCGATAGGTTTGGTCGTGGCAACCGCATCATCCGAAAGAGTGCCGACCACGCGGTTCACGGGTGGATCGGCAGGGGTGCCCTCGAAGGCGTTGTATTCCGCAATGCTTGCCACATTGGTCATGGAAGAGCTTGGTGAAGTGGTATCGGTCACCAACAAATCATAAGTGATGATGATGATATTCTCGCCGCTCGTCTCACTAAAGACGGAGGCCGCGCCTTGAAGCGGTCCATCATCGACCAGGACAATGCCCGCGCCGCCCAGATAATCCGCTGCCGTGGCGGGGCTGCCGTCGGGGCGGGTAAAGGCGATGGCCGCCCCCGTGCCGTCGGTAATGGTAAGGTTGTAACCCGCAGGTCCCGTAGGGATGTCAAAGCCAACGGGAACTGTATCTGTTAGGCTGATGTTGAAGGCGCCATTAGGGGCAGATCCCTCGTTCTCGAGGACGACTGCGAAGGTCACAATATCGCCCGCATCTACATCCTCGATATTTGCGTCCACATTCAAAGGAGCGCCATCCAGTACACCAGAGCTGACAGTGCCGCTAAAGCGGGGACCGGCGGTACCGGGGTCGGTCACCCCGGGCAGCCCTACGGGGCCGGTAATAGTAGCACTCGATCCTGCAGTGGTATTGGCGATCACGCCTTTGGTGATGTTCAGGCTCGGCTCGCCGTAGTTGAACTGCGCAATCGCGATAGAGCTGATTTCTTCACCGAAGGTATTGGATTCAAACGCAGTAGCCTGGTTGGTCAACAACAGCTCGGGCGCAAAAATCGCATCCTCAACGGTGACAGTGAACAGGATTTCAATCTTTGCAGCCTGCGGCGTGGGGTTGGTAAATGTGTCGAAATCGAATGTGATTCCGTTGTTGGGGCCGTCGATTGTGATAACGGGCGCCTGACCCAACAGGTTGGTCGATGTATTTGGCCCGAAGTACGCCTCTCCCGGGGCGGGAGGCGCTGTTCGATCGGCGGGGTTCATCTGCCATGCGGTGGCGGGGATTACTTCACCCGCGTCAAAAACAAGCTGTGGCAGGTTATCTTCGATGCGGAAATCCTCGAAAGCATCAAGCGGAGCGTTGTAGATGATCGAGAAGGTGACCTGATCGCCTGCCGCGATCGTTGTATCAGAGCCGGGCGTTGTGTCGCCATTGAGCGCAAAGACGGTTTTTGACTCGATCTCGCCCGTTGCAATTCTGACGCTGGAATCGCCTGTGTTAGAGACGATGTCATTGACGATAGTGGGGTCTGCGTTATCGCGCACTGTGCCCGACACGGTTGCCAGATTGCTCAGCAAGTCACCTTGGTTGATGCTCGGCAGACCGCCTCCGGGATTGTCGTATTCGTCGCGAATAACCGCGCGATAGGTGACTGTGACGATTGTTTGCGCACCATCTGCCGTGCCGTCGCCAGCGATATCACCGACAAGCAACCCGTCCGATCCTGCCTGTGCAGCCATTGCCGCACTCAGGTCCCAGCCAAGGGTGGTCACACCTGCCGAGGGCGTGTTGTTGGTTACTGTCTCAAAGCCTGCGAGGCTCACGGGGGCGGCCTCGGTCCCGATGTCGCCTGCTTCTTCGGTGACGAAGAATGCGGCACTGCCTGCCTGATACTGCCAGCCATCGCCCAGCTCATCCGCGATATTGATGTCGCCGAAGGTGAAATAGTCTGAGACCTGAATATCGAGGGTGAATTCGTACACGTCCCCCGGTGATGCGCCCGGTGCGTTGTTGTCCTCCACCAGCGCATTGGATTTCTGCACGGCAAGGGTCGAGGCGGTGATGGTGTTTGTTGCGCTGTCGCTTACGCTTTGCTGCGCATCATCAGGGTCGAGCGGGGTCCAGTCGCCTTCGCCCGTCACGGCATTAACCACGGCGGCAGGGGCGCCAGTCACAGGATCATTGGTGGGCCCAGCCGTGTCAGAGGGCGTATTGCTGATGTAATAGTCAAAGCTGACCGTGACCGTGCCTGTGACTGAATCAAAGCTCACGATGAGCTGCTCGCCTGGTTGTACCTGATCGCCAACCGTTGGTTCGCTGTCGATTTGCGGGTTCACACCGCCCGAGATGTTCGTCACGCCGAGATAGACAATCTCGGGGGGAAGGTTGTCGGTCAGCACAAAGTCGTCGAGCGTCTGACCCGGTGCGATGTCGACTGTCATATCATAGGTGTAGACATAGCTGGGGCCAGTCGCCCCTTCCTCTTGGGGTCCCGAGTTGACTTTGGTGACTTCAAACAGCGATTGGGTGGTCGTCGTGGAGGTCGCCGTCCCGCGGATTGCGGGATCGGTGTCGGGGTTGTCTTCGGCATCACACCCTAATGCAAAGCCGCCCAAGGTTTCGAATGTGGGAACCTGTGCAAGATCGGCGTTCTCGTCAAAATCAATTAGCACATCAATCTCGACAGGCGGGTTACCCTGCGAGAACGAGCCGTAAGGCAGCTCGAAAAACACAATTGTATCGCCTTCATTGCCATTCACGACCAACGGATCGCCGCTGGCATCGGTGAGAAACGGATGCTCGACCTCGCCCTGCGAGTTGAAAGTGGAGACGGTCGGCGTCAACGGTGTGCCGAGAAAGGTGGCGCTGTCGAAAGTGGGGCCATCGCCCTCTCCGTCCAGACCCGATGTCGGGATCACAAGCTCGGCATAGGGGACATAGCCTGAGCTGCCACCCGTGTTGTCGAAGGTCAGCGTGTAGGCGACATCCTGTTCACCCAACTGCACATCGGCGGGCCCGTCAAAAGAGACATCCGCGACGGGGGCCGTTGCGGTACCATCAAGGACAATACGGTCTTCGAGGGGTTCGAACTTTGGTATCAGTGTCATGCCGTACCTTAATGGCGTCTACGCAAATCTCGCCAATCGTTATATTTTATCAACTCGTTATGAGCGCCCAGACCGGGCGCTTATTGTTTTTGCAGCTTATACGTCGGCTGGCCGCGCACATCATCGGTCAGCGCAGGCTTGAAGCCCCAGCGTTGCAGCAAGACGCCGCGCGCACGGGCCAGATTGGCCGCAGCAATTTCGCGGGTGGCGCGGGCCGTGGCCACGGATTGTTCGTTAAGCTGCACACGCTCGTAGGAATCAAGCAGGGCGGACAGCACCGCGATGCCCTGATCTGGACCCACACCGTCGTTCCAGCGGTTGCGCAGGGTGTTGAGGTCGCGCTGGGCGGCCTGCTGGGCGCTGCGTTGGGCCTTAAGATCCTGTGTCGCGATGATGTATTCGTTGGCCGACACATCAACTTCGGCCAGAATGGTGGCGATCACAGACAGAACCTGACGCTCCTGCTGCACTGTCTCGAGGCGGCGGCGCTTGTAGCGCGCGTCCCGCTCGTCAAAGCCGAGGGGGACCGAAAACTTCAGACCCATCAGATTGCCTGACTGGCGGCGGCTGTCGCGGAAAGCGCCGCTCAGATCCGTCCCGTCGGAGCCGCCCGACAGCGAGGCTTCAAGCACCAGATCAAGCTCAGGCAAGCTTTCGTTGGCGGCCATGCCCTCGCGCAGGAGCGCTGCTTCATACTGCAAAATCGCCTGCTGAAGCTCGGGGCGGTTCACGAAAATCTCTTCAATGGTGTCGTTGGTGGACAATACGCTGAGCGCGCCGTTTGGCGCGGACGCGGGCAGGAATTCCATGTCACCCGGGGTAAAGCCCGGCGCATTGACGAGGGCGGCCAGACGGAACTCCGCATTGTCGACGGCGGCTTTGGCGCGGACTGAATCAGCGTGCCAGCGTGCGGCCAGAGCGCCTGCGCGATTGATCAGCACGGGATCGGCGTCAATATCTGCACGGCTGCGCACTTGCGAGGAGAGGCGGTTGCCGTGGCCCGCAAGGTGGGATTTCTGGATGAACACGGCGCGCGCGACATAAAGGTTCCAATAGGCGCGCTCTGTCTCGAGGAGATGCGCCTCGGCTTGGCGGCGGAACTCTTCCACAGCAATCTGCGTGTCCATGTTGGCGATGCGGCGCGGGGAGTCGTTGTGCCCTGTGCCAGATCCGCGCAAGAGCGGCTGAACGAGCGAGATAGTCGTGCGCGCCTCTGACTGCTCACCGGGTATAAAGGCGGTGCGGTTCGTGTCGGTTGTGGTGAAGCGCTGGGACACAGCAATCTCGCCGCCTGTGATCAGACGGGAGCGCACGCCGAATTCGGCCTCTTGCTCACGCGTGATAGCGCGCGCGGCACCCGCAGCGATGGCGGGGCTGGTCGCGCGGTCATTCTCACGGCTTGTGCTGATCTCGGCGAAGAATTCGGGCACAAAGCGGCCTTTCGCTTCTTGGATAGCGGTGCCACGGATGGCAGGCAGATCGCCAAAGGCTGCAATCTGGTTGGAGTGTTTGACGGTGTCATGCACGATCTGCGGCAGTGACATGGCGCGGTTACGCTCGCCGGGTGTGAGATCGGTCTTGTGGATCGAATTGGTCCACCATTCGCCCGCACTCGACGGAGCGCGTGTTTTTGCGGCCGCACGCACTTTTCCAAGGGAGACGCCTGTGCCGCGGTTTTGCGCCTCGACCAGCGCATAGCGGCCCAGGGCACGGCGCAGATACACGGCGCGCAGGCCGGAGTTGCGGAACCCTTTGTAGGTGATCGTATCGATGGGCCATTCCGACACATCTGACCCGCGTGTGACCCTGAATTCGTCCACACGTGCGCGGGCTTCTTCTTCGGTGAGGTTCTCACCCGCGGCTTGGGCGTCTGTCTGTTCTTTTACGCTAGGGGAAAAGCCGCGCGGCAAGGGAAGATCACCAAGTCCGGGCTGCAAGGAAGGCTCCGCGCATGCTGTCAAAAGCACAAGCGCACTGGTTACAAGACAAAGTTGTTTACGCATTAACGAATCCCCAAACGGTCAAGACGGACGGATCAAACCTGTTAGCATTTTGTTTAATGGTCCGTGCGTGTGAGGCGGTAGGGGAAAAATAACATTTTTCTACTGTTTCTTACTTACGCGCTAGAGTTGTTGGTCAAATGCAACATTTGTTCGGTTTTAAGCAAAAAATCGCCATATGAGCGGACATGTTTTTTGACGTTTTACGCCTTTAATGGTTCACCTTCACTAACTGGGGTAGTGAAAGTTGAGAGTATGAAGTTCGGTCGAAAGCACATCGGTGCATGTTCTGGCGTAGCGTTCTTCGTGTCGACGCTTTCCGCTCCGCTTTTGGCGCAAGACATTGCGCCGCGGGTTTTCAATACAATCGAAGTTCAGGGCAATTCGCGGTTCAGCGAGGGTGATATCCTTGCGACTTCGGGGCTCGAGACCGGTGTTCCGCTGGGGGAGCAAGAGCTTAGAGCGGCCGTGGACGCGCTGGATTACACGGCTGAATTCGATGACATCGTCATCACGTCACAGGGGGACGTCCTGACGATTGTGGTGGATGAGACGCCGAACTATTCGGGCGGCCTGACGTTCGGCGCGGGATATGACACGGATCGCGGCGGCTTTGCCTCCATCGGGCTGGCGCTGAGCAATCTGACCGAGGGCGGGCTGCAACTGCGCAGTGATCTTATTTATGCCGAAGACCAGCAGACGCTGCAATTTGACACCCGTTCCAGAAATTTCTGGGGCGAGGGCGTGCGCGGCGGTGTGCGGGGAGATTTCGGGCGGTTCAAATACGACAATGTGACCTATAACTTCGATGATTTCTCCATCGAGCCTTATGTGACATTCGATCTTGCCGAAAAGGCAGCCGTGGAGCTGCGCTATACGCTCGCTTCGACGGATATCTATAACGTGTCGGATACGACTTCCCCGATTATTGCGGCCGAGGCGGGGCGCCAGACCAGCTCTGGCATCGGTATCAGTTTCGGAAGCAGCGCGTCAAAGATCGGCAACACGCCTGATTTTCTGGATGATTGGGCGTTCCGGTTTGATCAGGATTTCACCGGATTGGGCGGCGACACAAAGCTGGCGATTTCTCAGCTGAGCCTGTCAGGCCGCAAGGATTTGGGGCAAAACGGGTTCGCCTTGCGCACGCGGATCGAAGGCGGCGCAGTGGTCGGCATGGGCGATAACAACGATCCACGCGCGAGCGATCGGTTCTCACTGGGTGGGGCAAGGTTGCGCGGGTTCGAGCGCGGCACCATCGCGCCCACAGACTTCTGCGCAGGATGCGGGGCAGACGGGGCGGACCGCACGACGATCCTTGGTGGTAACTACTTTTTCGTGGCACGCACCGATTTGTTGGTGCCGCTCTTCCCTGCCAACCCGTCGCTTGAGACATTTGTCTTTTACGATGCGGGCTCGGCTTGGGATATCAGCACGGATGTAGCGCCCGAGGGGGTGTTGAACGACGGCATCGAATGGCGCTCCTCTGCGGGGGTGGGCGTGTCTTTTGACACCGATCTCGGCAAGTTCGAGGCTTACTATGCGCCCTTCACCGATGGTGTTGAAACCGACGTAAGCCAAGAGTTCGGCCTGACCTTCCGCACGAACTTCTAAGGCGGTCCGGGCCTGCGTAGTCACCTGAGGTATTGTCATTTCGGACTGGCAGTCGCGTCGTCGAGCCACAGCAGGTTGATGCCGCATAGCGTCACGTAATTGATAAAGCCACTGTGGTCATAAGCGGCAGTGCACCATGCGCGCATGTACCCAAAAGGGCTGGTCCCTTGGGCCACGGATTGGCCAAATTTGGTATCTCTGGGTTGCAGATGCTGGCGAAATTGCACCATTACTTTGTCGCCGTTTTGAACACGCTCATATTGCCGCCATAGGAATGGCCTATCACGAGCATTTTTTCAGCGCTGGTGTTGCCATGATCAAGATCAAGGCGTCTTTCAATCGCCCGCAGAGCCCCACAAACGATAGCTGCATTTTTCTTTTTGCGTGATTTGCTTAACGGTCGGGGTCGCGAGCGCTTCGCCTTGTGCTTTTTTTGGCCCAATTGGTCCAGAGCCCGCCAGCAAGCCAAGGCCCCGCAGCGTTGGCCGACACCGGCTCGATAAAAGAGCGACCACGCCATGACAGATAGGCACTGGTCAGGGAGGCATCACAGTATTCGCCCGTCTCAATGCAGCGTGCGTTCAGCGTACTGCGAGTGTAGCCCAGAATCGTGCGGAAGCGGATGACATTTCCGTTCTCTGGCGCGGAACCATGCCGCCCGCCATACACATGGGTCATCACGATGTTCTGTTTGCCTTCCTTACGGTTCTTTTTGAGCTTGGCCAGTAGATCGGACAGGTGCGTCAACTTCAGTAAGCCCACGGCATCTTTTCCTGATGCTGCTGTGCAATAGGCAAGGTCTTTCTTCCGTGCACCCCACAGTACGAGAACAGCGAGGATACGTGTGGAAACGGATGCCAGAACGCGCTTTGTGCGGTCCGCCAAATGCTGATGACCGTCGAGCGCGTTCCGATTCAACTCAGGAGAATACCATTATGGGCGGTAGCGTCTCGCCATGCCAAATACATCATGAGAATACACGCGTATTGAACGATCGATCTGCAAATGTAGGAAAAGTGGCTGGGGTGGTAGGATTCGAACCTACGGTGCACGCTACCAAAAAGCGTTGCCTTACCACTTGGCTACACCCCAACTGGCGCTGTAAATAGGGCGGGATTGCGCGGGGTGCAAGTCTTTATCTGATAGAAAAATGCACAATCGGGAAGTTATTCCTGATCGGCATTCTCACGCAGCAGATCGCTATGCTCTTCCGCACGCTCAAGCTCTACGATTTGCTCAAGCTGCTTGTCTTCTGTGGCATCAACGGCTTGGGGTGCCATGTAGGGCGGCTCTTGGGCGGCGGCCTTGGGCTGTGCCGCGTCGGGTTGGGGTTCGGTCAGAATGCGGTAGGCGGGGGCCTGCGCGCCGATGCCTGCTTTATCATAGGCAGCCTGCACCAGACGAATCGCTTCGGAGCGCGCCAGCACGATGCTGGTGTCGTTCTGGTTGATCCACGCGGCGAGCCCCATCGTGACCGAGCTGTCGCCCACCCCCTCGATCCAGACCGAGGCCCGTGGCGAGTTCAGCCCGAAGGGCAGGTTCTCCAGCACCTCCAGCGCCATCGCCTGCGCTGCGGCCAGATCGGCCTCGGGGGCGACGCCTAGCTCGAAGGTGAAGCGCCGTTCGGCGTTGCGGGAGAAATTGACGATGCGGCTTTTGAACACTGTCGAGTTCGGGATGCGGATGTGGTTGCCGTCATAGCTCAGCAGGATGGTCGCGCGGGAGGTGAGGCGGATGACCTTGCCTATGTCGCCCTCGATCTCGACCGTGTCATTGGGGCGAAACGGCTGGCGGATGGACAGCATGATGGAGGCGATAAAATTCTCGACCGTGTCGCGCACCGCAAAACCGATGGCGAGGCCGACAATCCCCGCAGCGCCCAAGATACCAGACAACAGGGCGGTGGCATTAAGCACATCGAGAGCAATCACCAGCCCGCCGATGACAAAGGCGATGCGCACGATCTGGCGATAGAGATTTGCGATAAAGGCGTTGGGAGCGAGTCTGTCCCACGGGTATTTGAGCCGCGCGATGGCAAAGCCCAGCAAGATGACCAACACAAACAGTGTCAAAGCCACAAGCGCAAGTGGCGCAAAGCTCAGCAGTCGTGATCCGCGCTCAAGGAAGCGATCAAACGCGGGGTCAAGACGCTGACCCACATCGACAGTCTGGATCACCTCATTCTCGATCGCTACGACGCCTTCGACACGCGACACCAGATCATTCAGACGGGTCGCGGCCACAGTATCAAGGGTGCTGCCGCGCAGGGTCACGATGCCTGAACTGGTTGAGACGGTAACATCGTCGTAGCCCTCAAGCTCTGCCAGAATATCGCGGATACGGTTGGCGATGGCGGCATCTTGGGATGCACTGTCGCTGACGGTGATGGTCCCGGAGGGCTGGTCGCTGGTCTGTGCCAGCACCGTGAGGGGCAGCGACAGGCACAGCAGCATTGCGATCAATCGTATGAGGTGGCGCATGTGCATAGGTACCTCTAGCTGCAATCGATCAGCACGGCACCCGCGCGGTTGCCCGCAAGCACTGCTTCATGGGCGGCGATGCAGTCTTCCATCGGAAAGACCTGCGCCACGGGGCAGGTCAACGCGCCCTCTGCGAAGGCTTTGTTGAGGCGTTCGATCCGCTTAAGCCTGTCGGCAAGGGGCAAAAGGTAGATCAGGATAATGTCGAGTGTGACCGCTTTGAACAGGAGCGGGCGGAAGGGAATGGTTGGCATCATCTCGATCTGGGAACCATAGGCGGCGATGGTGCCGTTGGTCGCAATAACCTCGGCGTTCATGTTCACGTTTGCGCCGAATTCAACTTCGAGGATGCGTTCCACCAGCGCGCCCTTGTTGGCGGCGATAACGTCGGCGGCCAGTGTCTCGGAGCGGTAGTCGAGAACAGTATGCGCACCCGCCGCTTGGACGCGGTCCATGTCGCGCGGGCTACAGGTGGCGATCACATGCGCCCCACCCCAAGCGGCCAGTTGCACGGCCAGATAACCGACGGTGCCGCCGCCGCCTGACACCAACAGTGTTTTACCGGCCACATCGCCGCCGCCAAAGACAGCTTCGGCCGCGGTGAGACCCGGAATGCCGAGGATGGCACCCGTCTCCATGCTCACGCTTTCGGGCAGGTCCACGGCCTGCTCGGACGGTAGGGTGATGTGGGTGGAGGCGGTCCCGAATGCGCGTTGCCACTGGCCGTTCCAGATCCAGACACGGGTTCCGATGCGGGCGGGGTCCACGCCTTCGCCGACGGCTTCAGTCACGCCTGCGCCGTCGCTGTGGGGAATGACATTTTCGAATGCAGGCTTTGTGACGCCTGCGATGCCGCCGTTGCGCGATTTGATATCGGACGGGTTCACGCCTGACAGCGCCAGACGCACGGTCACTTCGCCCGCAGCGGGGGCGGGCGTTTCGTATGTGGTTTGTGTCAGGACATCGGCGGCAGGGCCGAGACGGTTATAGCTGATGCAGCGCATGGCATGTTCCTTTGGACCTGATGGATGGTCCTACCATGATCCAAGGGGCGCTTGGGTGCAATCAGTCAAAGACCTCTTGCGCTTTGACACCCCAGAGGCGGGATTTGGGGGCCCAGCCTTTGTGTCCGCCAGAGCGCAGCATGCACCATTCGTCGCTACATTCGCTGACACGGGCGACAACGCCCAATTCGAGTGCCGCCATCGCAGGGGCAGAGGGGTCGGGGCGGGCATGCAGGGTCAGCATGTCCTTTTCCACCAGCACGGTGCGGGTGCCAGACAGAAGCGAATAATGCACCCAGCCGCCCATGCCGTCGCGGTCCTCTACGCGGCGCCAGTGACCATGTTCGGCGGTGATGCGCAGCGGCATATCGCGGCGCTGGAACACCCAGTCGATGCGGTGCGAGAGCGACGGACCACGGCGCACATTGCCAGTGGTCGCTTTCATGGAGACATAGCGTGGAATGGGGCGTTTGGTTATTTTACCCACGCTGTTGCCTTCGCCGGCCAGAACGGGCGTGGCAAAACTGGTGGTGAGTAATAGCGCGGAGGCGCCAAGAAGGCCTACGCCGAAACGGCGCAATCGGGAAATGTTCATGCGGTGCTGCCTGCACTGGTTTTATTGTTTTGGTCTTGCTCGTTCAGCTGCGCGGGGTTCTTGTGCCTCGTCGCTGCTTGGGTCACCATGTCCCGAAACAAACCATTACGCCAAGTCCGGAGATTGAATTATGTCAAAACAGCAGCTGAGTGTTGTAGTCACGCGACGGTTGCCTGAGGTCGTTGAAAAGCGGCTGGGGGAATTGTTCGATGTTCGGCTGCGCGAAGAAGACGCACCGATGAGCCGTGAAGAGCTGCGCGAAGCGATCAAGACCTGTGATGTGCTGGTGCCCACAATCACCGACCAGATTGATGCAGGCCTGTTGGCACAAGCGGGTGACCGCCTTAAGCTGATTGCGAATTACGGTGCGGGAGTTGATCATATCGACGTGGCCACGGCGCGGCAGAAGGGTGTGCTTGTTTCCAACACGCCCGGCGTTTTGACCGAGGATACGGCGGACATGACCATGGCGCTGTTGCTGGCAGTGACGCGGCGGATGCCCGAAGGCATGGCCAAGATGCAAGCCGGCCAGTGGGATGGCTGGGCACCCAATGCGCTTTTGGGCGGGCGCGTGGCGGGACGGCGATTGGGTATTCTGGGGATGGGCCAGATCGGGCAGGCGGTTGCCAGACGTGCGGCGGCCTTCGGGATGCAGGTGCATTATCACAACCGACGCCGTTTGCGCACGGAAGTGGAGCAAGCTCTTGGGGCCACCTATTGGGAGAGCCTTGACCAGATGGTGGCGCGGATGGACGTGATCTCGATCAACTGCCCGCACACGCCCTCGACGTTTCATCTGATGAATGCACGGCGGTTGAAGTTAATGAAACCTGATGCGGTGATTGTGAACACCTCGCGCGGGGAAGTCATTGACGAGAATGCGCTCACGCGGATGCTGCGCGCTCGCGAGATCAAGGGCGCAGGGCTGGACGTCTACGAGCACGGGGTAGAGATCAACCCGCGCCTGCGTGAGTTGGATAACGTCGTGCTGTTGCCGCATATGGGGTCGGCCACACTGGAGGGTCGAATCGAGATGGGCGAGAAGGTGATCATCAACATCAAAACGTTTGATGACGGCCACCGTCCGCCCGATCAGGTTGTGCCGTCGATGCTGTGATGTCCACGGGCGGTGCCTGTGGCGTTTGTGGATGAGTTTAAAGGGAAAAATGAAGAAGTTTTAGGGAGAGAGCGATGCGTGCGATTTTGATGGGACTTCTCTTGGCGGCGAGCGGTGCAGCGGCGCAGCAGGCAGCGGATGCAGTCGAGCCCGAGGGGCTGAGTACGGGCGGTTTCGAGAGCCTTTCGCCAGAGGTCAACGCGGCGTTGGCTGCGAAAGCGGCGGGCGTGCCTGTAGAGGCCAATGACTGGATGGTGGTCGCGGCCAATCCGCATGCAGTACGGGCGGGTGCGGATGTTCTGGCGGCGGGCGGCACGGCAGCAGATGCGATGGTGGCGGTGCAAGTCATGTTGGGGTTGGTAGAACCGCAAAGCTCGGGCCTTGGAGGCGGTGCATTTCTGGTTTGGTATGATGCGGCATCGGGTGAGCTGACTACATTTGACGGGCGGGAGACGGCGCCGTTGGCAGCCACCCCGCGATTGTTTCAGGATGAAAGCGGAGAGCCGTTGAGGTTCTTTGATGCAGTTGTCGGAGGACGTTCGGTGGGCACACCGGGTACGCCTGCCCTGCTGGCGGAAGTCCATAGGCGCTATGGCACGCAAGCGTGGGCGGGGCTGTTGGCCCCAGCGATCGGTCTGGCACGTGAGGGCTTTGAGGTAAGCCCACGGCTGGCGCAATTGATTGCGGGGGATGCGGAGCGGCTGGCCACCTCGGACATCACCGCCGCGTATTTTATGCCTGAGGGCGTGCCGTTGGTGGCGGGGGATGTGCGGGTAAACGTGCCTTACGCAAATACGCTCGACCTGCTGGCTGAGGAGGGTGTGGGGGCGTTTTACGCGGGCGATCTGGCGCGCACAATTGTGGCGACGGTGCAGGGGGCTGAAAATGCAGGCGTTCTGTCAGAGGTCGACCTTGCTATTTACCGCGTGAAAGAGCGACCTGCGGTCTGTGCCGCATATCGGGGCCATGATGTCTGCGGCATGGGGCCGCCCTCATCGGGGGCGATTGCGGTGGGGCAGACCTTGGGGATGCTGGAGGGGTACGATCTGAGTGCAGGTCCTGATGACGTGACTGTGCGGCGGTTGATTGGCGATGCCTCGCGCCTCGCCTTTGCGGATCGCGGGCAGTATGTGGCGGATAGCGATTTTGTGCCTGTACCCGTGTTCGGGATGATGGAGCCAGCGTATCTCGCCCAGCGCGGGGCGTTGCTTGGGGGTGACGTTGCTTTGGCGGAGGTCTCGGCAGGTGAGCCCGAGTTTGATCATGCATTGAACTGGGCGGATGGGGAGGCGATCGAGCTGCCCTCTACCTCGCATATCTCTATCGTGGACAGTTTTGGCAATGTGGCGGCGATGACGACCACCATCGAGAACGGGTTTGGCAGCAGGCTGATGGTGGGGGGCTTTTTGCTCAACAACGAGCTGACGGATTTCTCCTTTCGCAGTCATCGCGGCGGGGTGCCGATTGCCAACCGTGTGGAACCGGGCAAGCGGCCGCGTTCTTCCATGTCTCCGACAATTGTGATGAAGGATGGCGCGCCTGTGATTGTGGCGGGATCACCGGGCGGGAGCCGCATCATCGGTTATACGGCACAGGCGATCATCGGGATGATTGATTGGGGGCTGGACCCGCAACAGGCCGCAAACCTGCCCCACGCGGTGAACCGCTTCGGGACCTATGATCTGGAGGCGGGGACGCGCGCCGAGGCGCTGGGCGAAGGGTTGGCCTCGATGGGGTATGAGACAAACACGCGCGCGCTCACCTCGGGGCTTCATTTGATAGCGATTGGTGATAGTTTACGCGGTGGGGCGGATCCGCGCCGCGAAGGCATTGCATTGGGAGAATAGAGCATGGTTCAGGCAGTGGCATCACCGCGCAACGAAGAAGGCATCGGGGCGGCGCTTGGTATCCTCAAGCAGCAGTTCGGAGAGCGCTTCCAGACGGGTGCAAGCATCCGCGAGCAGCACGGGCATACCACCACATGGATCGTGAACCAGCCGCCTGATGGTGTGGTCTTTGCGCAGTCGGCGCAAGATGTCTCGGATGTGGTCAAGGTCTGTGCGGCGCACCGTGTGCCGATCATTCCTTTCGGCACAGGCACCTCGTTGGAGGGGCACGTGAACGCGCCCGCAGGCGGGATCAGCATTGACGTGAGCCAGATGAATGCGGTGGTCGAGGTCAACGCGGGCGATCTGGATTGCCGTGTGCAACCGGGTGTCACGCGCATGGCGCTCAACACGCATTTGCGCGATCAGGGTCTGTTCTTTCCCATTGATCCCGGCGCGGACGCGAGCATCGGTGGGATGGCAGCCACGCGGGCTTCGGGCACCAATGCGGTGCGATACGGCACGATGAAGGACAATGTGCTGAGCCTTGAGGTGGTGATGCCTGACGGTGAGATCATCCGCACCGCCAGCCGCGCGCGCAAAACCTCTGCGGGCTATGATCTGACGCGGCTGATGGTCGGCTCCGAAGGTACACTGGGGATCATCACAGAAGTCACGCTGCGCCTGCAAGGCATTCCCGAGGCGATTTCGGCGGCGAGTTGTTCGTTCCCTAGCGTTGAGGCGGCCTGCGAGACGGTGATGGCGGTGATCCAGTACGGTTTGCCTGTGGCGCGGATCGAGCTTCTGGATGCGATGGTGGTCAAGGCGTGCAACAGTTACTCCAAGCTGAACCTGCCTGAGACGCCGCTGTTGTTGCTGGAGTTCCACGGCTCGGATGCGGGCGTGGCCGAGCAGGCGGAGACGTTTGGCGCACTGGCAGAGGAGTTCGGCGGGACGGGGTATGCCGCCACGACAAGCGCGGAAGAGCGTACAAAGCTGTGGCAGGCGCGCCATGACGCGTATTGGGCGATGCTTGCCCTGCGGCCAGGGTGCAAGGCGGTGGCCACGGATGTCTGTGTGCCGATCTCTAAACTGGCGCAAGCGGTGGGGGAGGCCAATGACAAGGCGCAAGAGCTGGACCTGATTGCACCCATCGTGGGCCACGCGGGGGACGGGAATTTCCACGCCTCACTCCTGATTGATATGGAGGACGCGCAAGAGGTTGCACGGGCCGAAAATTTTGTAAGCTGGCTGAATGATCGTGCGATTGCCCTTGGCGGGACCTGCACGGGCGAGCATGGCATCGGACAGGGCAAGCGGCCCTACTTGCTCAAGGAGTTGGGCAATGCAGTGGATGTGATGGGGGCGATCAAGCGTGCGATTGATCCCGACGACATTATGAACCCGGGTAAAATCCTGACGAAATAGCGATCAGGCGAGCTTTTACGACGTCATATTGATCTGTTGGTGCGGCGCGTGATGGCCGTCGCTCCTCTGCTGCCTGAGCCGCGCGGCGAAATGGGCGAGATCGCGTTGATGGGCTTCGGACCACGCATCCCGTGTCGAACCGGGACGCTGTGGGTTTCGGTAGAGTTTTTGAAGAACTGGAACATCGCGTTTCTCTCTGTGGAACCGCAATTAGCTCAAATTTGAGTTAAAAATTTATTAATCTGTGCGGTTCCGATGTCCGGATTCAGCGCTTAGGTGCGGCGGAGCCCGCTGCCAGATTGCTTTGCGTCGGGTAATGAGTATCGACTGGCCAGCGCGCTGTTGCTGTGTGCTGGCCTCTCTTGTCGGATCAAGGTCGGATTTGCGCGTTGACGCGTCGCGGGGCGGCTTTGGTTTTTGCGAAGGCGTTATAAAACGGGACTGAAGCGCGCAAAGGGGAATCGTGGCATGAAAACACAAGTCAAAGCATTGGTTGTTGGTGGTGGTGCTGTCGGCACCTCGATTGCCTATCATCTGGCACGTGCGGGTTGGGATGATGTTGTGCTGCTGGAGCGCGACGAGCTGACCTCAGGCTCGACGTGGCACGCAGCGGGGCTGCTCCCGTATTTCAACATGTCCTATGCGACGACGCATATCCACGACTACTCCATCAAGTTCTACAAAACGCTTGAAGAAGAGACGGGCCTGAACGCGGGATTTGCCGTGGTGGGCAACTTGCGCATGGCGCAGACCCAAGAGCGCATGGAAGAGTATATGCTCTATGCCTCCACCGCCGAGACCTGTGGCGTGCCTTATGAATGGATGACGCCAGACGAGATCAAAGCCAAGTGGCCGCTCATTCGCACCGATGACCTGAAAGGCGCGATTTACCATCAGACGGACGGGTATATTAACCCTGCCGATGTGACGATGGCTATGGCCAAAGGAGCCCGTCAGCGCGGTGTCGTGATCGAGCGTAAGTGGCAGGCAGATGCGTTTCATTGGAACGGTGAGGCGTGGGAGGTCACGGTCACCAAGATGGTCGAGAAGGGCGGCAACCTTGTCCCCTCCGACGAGCAGATGGTGATCACCGCAGAGCATGTTGTGACGGCGTCAGGCAACCACGCGCAGCGCACGGCGCAGATGCTGGGGATCAAGATGCCCGCGATCCCCGTGGAGCATACTTTCATCGTGATGGATCAGGACCCCGAGCTGGTGAAGTGGCGCGCAGAGGGCAATGCCGAACACCCTGTCATCCGCGATGCCGACAATGAATCCTACGCCCGCGAAGAGCGTGGCGGCTGGATCTTGGGTATTTATGAGCAGGGCGCCCCAGCGCGCTTTGAGCACGGCGTGCCAGACAGCTTCCGCGCCGATCTCTTCCCGCTCGATCTGGACCGCATCGCGGAGCAGTATATGGCCATGACCGAGCGCGTGCCATCCTGCGCGGATTCGGGGCTCAAGGATGATTTCAACGGGCCGATCTGTTACACGCCTGACGGCAATCCGCTGGTGGGTCCAGCACCCGGTCTGCGCAACATGTGGCTGGCCGAGGGCTTTTCCTTCGGGATCACGGCCGCAGGTGGTACGGGCTATTACCTCGCGCAGATGATGGTCAATGGCGAGGCGGAGATCGACATGGCAAGCCTCGACCCCAAGCGCTATGGCGATTGGATGACGACCGAGTTTGCCGCACGCAAGAACGAGGAAGCATACGAGCACGTCTACATTCTGCACCACCCCGATGAGGAGCGCCCTGCGGCGCGGCCTCTGCGCACCTCGCCAGCCTATGACCGCCAAGCGGCACGCGGGGCGCAGTTTGGCTGGGTCAATGGATGGGAGCGTCCCAACTATTATGCGCCCGAAGGGTTTGACGATGCGGCGAGCCGCTCGTTCCGCCGTGGTGGATGGTGGCAGTATGCTGTGGAAGAGGCAAAAGCCGTGCGTGAGGGCGTGGGCCTGATTGATGCCACTGCCTTTACCAAGCATGTGGTAAAGGGACCCGGTGCAACGGCGTTTCTGGATTGGTTCACTTGTAACAAGCTGCCGAGCGTTGGCCGCATCAACCTGACCTATGCCCTGACAGGGGCGGGGACCACGCGCACGGAATATACAATCGTGCGCATCGCGCAGGACGAGTATTATCTGGTGAGTGCTGGCGCGTGGACTGCATATGACAGCGATTATCTGCGCAAGGCGATCGAGGATAAAGCGCCCGAGTTCGGCTATATCGAGTGTCATGACGTCACAACGCAATGGGGCGTGTTCGCCATTGCGGGGCCGAAATCGCGCGATGTTTTGCGCGAGGTGGTCAAGGACGGTGATCCTGACACAGTGCTCAGCAACAAACGCTTCCCGTGGCTCACAATGCGCAACATCGAACTGGGCATGGTGCCTGTGCGCGCCATCCGCGTGGCGTACACGGGTGAGCTGGGTTGGGAATTGCACCACCCGATCGAGATGCAGAACCACCTGTTTGATCTGCTGGAGAAGGCAGGCGAGAAGCACGGCATGAAGCTGGTCGGAGCGCGCGCGCAAAACTGGTTGCGTCAGGAGAAATCCTATCGCGCATTCGGTACCGAGCTGGGCCGTGATGCGACACCGCTTGAGGCCGACCTGCCGCGTTTTGTTGATATGAACAAGGATTTCCACGGCAAGCAGGCGATGGCGGATCACGGGATCAAGGCGAAGTGTGTGACGCTTCTTATTGATGGGCCAGAGGACGCGGACCCTTGGGGGCGTGAAGTGCTTTACCACGGGGATACCCGCGTGGGGCGCCTGACCTCGGGCGGCTACTCTGTCGCATTCGGTAAATCCATCGGCATGGGCTATGTTAGCCCTGAGACCGCCGTGGTGGGCACCAAGCTGAAGGTCAAGATGTTTGACCAGCTGTGGGATGCCGAGATTGTCGAGGACAGCCCTTATGATTCGAAAAACACTACCATTCGGGTGGACGGCTAAACGACTGATCGCCACCGCTGGCGTGTTGCTGGCGGTGGTGTTTGCGCTGGGCGTGGCCTTGTCGCCGCCGCGCACGCCCACGGTTGCAGTGATCGGGGATCATGCCGATGAGCTGCGCGAGGCGCTTGGCGCGAAGGGCGGAGCAGAGGCAACGGTCACAATCGTATTGCTCAACCGTTGGGACAGCTTGCGACATTTGCCCGACGTGGCGGAGCTGTGCTGGGATGCGTGCCATTATGGCGCGGCGGCGCAGATCTCACTCACACAGATGCGGTTTGGGCGCACGCGTAAGGTGGTAGTGTTTCACCTGCCCGATTTCGACGGTGATCTGGCCTGCGTGGCCAAGCGCGCAAGCTATGAGTTGGAAGCGCTGCGCTCAGCCTTCCCGTCGTGCCATATCAAGGCCGCAAGGTTGCCTGTCTGGATAGTGCCGATGGGTTTGGGGCGAATCTCTTGACACTTACTGGTGGCCACGTGCCGCCAGCCATGCGCTCCAATCAGCGCGGTTGCCGTTGAAGGCATTGAGGTCCACCTCGCCTTTGATTCCGTCGATTAACCCCGTCATGGAGTACTGCCAGAAGCGCCAGCTTTGACCGGGATAGGCCTCACGGGGGGATTCTGCAGTGGTGCGAAGCCAGTATTCATAGCCTTTGAACCCCGCCAGCTTGTTCTCTTTATAGAACTTTGGCGTGGTGTAGATGATGGGGCGCTGGCCGTAGTGCGCCTCCACGATGCGGAGCCAGCGGCGCATCTCATCCTGCACCACGCCCGCCTCGGGTCGGCGGTGGGCGCAGGTGGGCGAAAACGGGTTCCACTCCATGTCCAGAACGGGAGGGAGCATGCCTTTGCTGCGCGGTACATTCTTGATAAACCAGCGGGCCTGCACCTCTGGCGTAGTGCAGAAATAATAGAAGTGATACGCGCCGCGCGCGACACCTGCGCGCCCTGCGCCGCGCCAATGATCCTTGAAGGCCAGATCGAGGAGATCGCCACCTTCGGTGGCTTTGATGAAGGCAAAGTTCACGCCGTTGCGGCGGGCTTGGCTCCAGTCGATGCTGGTCTGGAACCGTGCCGCATCAATGCCATGCACGGGGTAGTTGGCGGGGTTCTGGCGGCCAAAGTCGACCGGATCGTTATCGCTGAAATTTGGCGCGATAGGTGCGCCCAACGGAGCGGCCTGATCGCCGCCCCCGCCACAGGCCGCGAGGGTGACAACCAGCAGGGCGGCGAGGGTGGTGCGCAGGGTCATGGCGTGCTCCGTGAGGCGATGAAAGCGAGATTGTTGGCGGGCATATCATGCAGCCTAAGCGCAAGGCCCGCCGATGTCAGTATTTCATTGATCCATGTGTCGTCTTTGTAGCCGATGGCAGGATTGGCGGCGCGCAGGTCGGCGTCGAATTTAATGTCGCCCTCGGAAGTCAGCGCGCCATTGCGGCGGAAGGGGCCATAAAGGATGAGCATGCCTTTGGGGGCGAGCGCCTTTGCGGCCTCGGTCAGGACTGTCTCGGCGGCAGTTTGCGAAATGAGATGCAGCAGATTGCCCAGATAGACCAGATCATACGGACTATGGCCGGTCGCCCAGCCCGCGGTGGCGGCGTCGAGGGATTGCGCGGGGTGCAGATTGGGCAAATCTGCCTCGGCTGCATAAGCGTCGATGCTGGCGATCCGGTCGGGCGCGACCTCGGTGGGGTACCAGTCAATGTCAGGCAGGGCGCGGGCCATGGCGAGGATGTGCTGGCCTGTGCCCGAGGCAATCTCCAAAGCGCGGCCGCTCAACGGCGCGACCTCTCGCAGCAGGGCCACGATTGCGCCCGCGTTGCGGTCGGCGGAGGGGGCGTACAGTTTGTCCCCCTCAAGCGGGTTGGCGATGCTGGCGTTGGTGGGCAGGCGGCTCACGGGCGCAGCCTGTCGGGGCGTAACTCCGACACGGACTGCGGATCAAGTGCGGGCGTGCGCCCTGTGACCAGATCGGCCAGCAGCGCTGAGGCGGCGGGGGAGGTCTGGAAGCCGTAGCCGCCTTGTCCCGCGCACCAGACAAATTCGGGCACTTCGGGATCGCGGCCCAGCACCAACGTGCGGTCAGGCGCAAAGCTGCGCAGACCCGCCCACCTGGCAAGCGGGCGGGTGACCTCGGGCGTGACCATGTTCTGGTAGCGGTCCAGCCCTTCGGCCAGTGTCATGTCATCCGCAAAAGCATCATGGGGGTGGGTGGCGACTTCTTCTGCGGGCGAGACGATGAGTGCGCCTGCGTCGGTCTTGGCGTACCAGCTTTCGCCTGTTCCAAAGAACATTGGCCAGCGGGAGGTGTCATGGCCATCCGGTGCCGCGATCCGCGCCATGGAACGGCGGTGGGGCACGATGCCCAGCGGTGTCACACCTGCGATGCCTGCAATGAGATCTGCCCAAGCGCCCGCGGCGTTCACGAGGGTCGGCGCGCTGTACTCACCGCCCGCGCGGATGTGCCAGCCATGGGCGTCTTGGCGGATTTCCGTCACGGTGGCGTCGGTCACGATCTGGCCGCCGTTTGCGCGGATCGTGCGGATGAAATCCTGCATCAAACGGTCGGTGTCGATGTCGAAGGCGGGGGCGTGATAAGCGGCGAGTGCTACCTTTGCGGGGTCGAGGATGGGCACGAACTCAATCGCTTCGGATGGCGTGATCGGATGCACGCCCATGTTGGCGACGTCTGCTTTGAAAGCCGCGCTGTCATCCGCTTCCGCTACGATCAACAGGCCGCGTTGGGTGAGGTAGCAGCCCTCCTTGAAGTGGTCCATGCTGGCGCGGTTGAGCGCCTGGACAGAGGGCGCACCGTAGTTTTCCTCGATAAGCGCGGCAGAGCGGCCAGAGGCGTGGTAGCCTGTGGCGCTTTCCATCTCGAGCAGGATGACTTGGGCATCCGCCGACAGGCGCGCAGCGGCGGAAAGCCCCGCAATACCGCCGCCGATTACGATGATGTCTGCCATATCACTCTCCCCGTTCCGAGGAGATTTTTGTCACGGGCGCGTGGCCCGTGCAACGGCTAAACCCCGCCTTTTTCCACCGCGCGCTGATACGCTGGGCGCGCCTCGATCATCTTCACGAAGGCGGCGAGTTTGGGGTAGGTCTCGGCGCTTCGTAGGCGCATGGCGATCTGCGCGGGGAAGCTCAGCATGATGTCGGCGGCGCTCAGATCATCGAGGACAAAGTGGCCCGAGGGTTGAATGATGCTCTCCATATAGGCAAAATGGCTGTCGAGCTGCTCTGTGATGCGCGGATGCAGGGGCGCACCCGCCTCGCCCAAGCGGCCCACATAGAGGTTGAGCAGGACGGGCGTCATGGCGGAGCCTTCGGCGAAATGCATCGCCTCAAGGTGGCGGATGTGCGCAGGCGTGCCCGCATCGGGGATCATCGCGGGCGCGTATTTGGCGCAGAGCACTTCGGTGATGGCGCCGGATTCGATCACGACATCTCCGTCCATCTCGATCATCGGGGATTTGCCCAAGGGGTGCAGCTCCAGCAGTTCAGGCGGCGCGAGGTTGGTCTTCTCGTCGCGCATGTGGGTGATGAAGTCGTATGGCTGGCCGATCTCTTCCAAGAGCCAGAGGATACGAAGCGAGCGGGACCTGTTGAGGTGGTGAAGTTTTATCATGCCCCCGAGCTTAGGTCGTTTGTGCAGGTCTGCAAAGCAGGGCATTCAGGGTGTGACGCAACGGGAGAACGACGATGATTATTGCGGATAAGGCCAAGCTGGCAGGCACGGCGCGCGATGCGCGCGGCGAAGGATGGGAGAGCTTGCGCCTCTTGGTGCGCAGTGACGGTATGGGGTTTTCGATGACCGAGACACGCGTGCTGCCCGGTGCCGTGTTGCGGTTGCAGTACAAGCACCACATCGAGGCGTGCTATTGCATCGGCGGAGCGGGCGAGGTGGTTGAGCTTGATAGCGGGACTGTTCACCCGATCCACGCAGGCGTGCTTTATGCGCCCAACGCGCATGAGCAGCACGAGGTGCGTGTGCCTGCAGATGGCGCGGCGCTGCATCTGATCTGTGTCTTCTCGCCTGCGTTGCAGGGCGACGAAACGCACGGGCCAGACGGGAGCTACCCTCCTCCTGATGCCGTTTAATCGGTGATCTGCGGCAGGCGGTTGATGCGCACTTTGCCGCCCGCGCCCGATCCTCTGCCCAAGGTGCAACCGTCCTCCTCGCTCTCGTTCAGAAAGAAGCGCACCTGTGTTTCGCCGCCGATTGTGATGGCGCTGAATTCCACGCGGATCGGGCAGCCTTGGGCGCTGCCGTAGGTGGTCATGCCGCCGTACCATGCGTGTTTGTCATGTAGCTTGTAGCGGTACTCCAGATTGGTTGTGGCTTGAGCATAGCGCTCGCGTGCCCACCAATTGTGAAAGCGGCCTTTGAGCTGGCCCAGAACGTCTTCGGGTATGCGGGCAAAACGGTTGGCCTCCAACATACAACTGCGCAGGGTGGCGGGGCCGTTGTATCCTTTGCGAACCGCAACTTTGATCGAGAAGGTCTTGTTGTCGGCATGCCACGTCTGCTTGGTCTCTGGCGTGGTGTAGGAGATGCGGTCCGTACCTTTGGGCGTCAGGTCTGCCTCATCCATCGGCTGGTGCAGGGCGACGGCACTGTAGCAGCGCGCCATCAGGTCGTCCCAGCGGGTGAAATAGTCGGGACGCGCGGATGGTTGTGCTGCGGCGACCACAGGATCGGGCATATCGCCCGTGGCTGCGCGCAGGGCGTCGGCAAAGCTGGCTGATGCGACGGCCACTTCGTCAGAGACTTCGGGAACGGGCAGGTTGGGGGCAGCGGCCTTGAACAAGTCCTCGTTGAAGGCGGCGCGCGCATCGGCGACGACAATTGGGTCAAGCGGCGCTGGCTGGGGCGGAATTGCTTGGGTTTGGGGCGCGGGATCAAGGGTGATCAGCGCCATAAAAAGCCCTGCAACCACAACGGCACACAGTCCTGCAAGGACGCCAGCGGCATATCGGATCATGTTGTAAGCCCTCTTCAGCATTCACTTTGGCCACAATGCTAGTCCTGCAATGCGGCCAAAGTTTGATCCTAAAAGGGCTGGCATTTAGTGATGCCAAAGGTGCTGGGGGCCTTAGCGGCTGGGGCCTTTTGTGCCCTGACGCAGAGCGAGGGCAAAGATGTCCCGAAACTGGGCTACAGAGAGTCTGGGGTCGCTGCGCAGATTATACGCCTCCACAGATACAGCGCGACGGGGGTAGATGGAGACGGATCCGAGATCAGGCGAGAAACGCATGCACTTGTTGTCAGCGCAGACCTGACCCGATTTGATCTGAACAGTAGAGCCCTGAGATTGGGCCGTGGCGGTATGTGCGCCAAGGGTGAGGGCAGCGACGGTAAGCAGAGTGAGCGTTTTCATAGTGTGTTCCTTTTGTGACTAAGACTGTATCCCTCTTAAGGTGTGTCTCGTGCGGGCCTGTGGCAATCCTGATCGCATAGTCGTGAACAGCGGGTCACATTCGCCACAGAGGCGTGATCGCATATGTTCTTTTCCCTGCGCGCAGCGGCACGCCCGTCACCATGAAAAAAGGCCCCGCCGCAGGGGCAGGGCCTTTCATAAGACTTATTACATTCGCTTATTGCGGCAGCTCGGCATCAAGCCCTTCGACGTAAAAGTTCATGCCTGCAAGCGCACCGTCATCAGCGACTTCACCCTCGGCAAGGAACACGGTGCCGTCCTGCTTGTTCAGCGGACCCGTGAATGGATGATAGGAGCCGTCCGCGATAGCGGCTTTCATGGCTTCTGCCTCGGCTTTCACATCTGCGGGAACCGCCTCGGTGATTTCGCCGATGCCGACCATGCCAGCGCCGATGCCGTCCCATGTGTCGATCTGCTCCCATGTGCCGTCCATCACGGCCTGTGTGCGCGCGATGTAGTAAGGCGCCCATTCGTCGATGATTGAAGAGACGCGCGGGTAGGGGGCGTATTGCTCCATATCCGAGGCCTGACCGAAGGTGGTCACGTTGCCCGCTTCCTGCGCTGCCGCTTGAGGTGCCGTGGAGTCGGTGTGCTGGAGTACCACATCCGCGCCCTGCTCGATCAGTACCTTGGCGGCGTCGGCCTCTTTGGCGGCGTCAAACCATGTATAGGCCCAGATGATCTTGAACTGAACATCGGGGTTCACCTTACGGGCGTGAATGAAGGCCGAGTTGATGCCGCGGATCACTTCGGGGATCGGATATGAGCCGATGTAGCCCACGATGTTGGACTTGGTCATTTTGCCCGCGATGTGGCCTTGAATAGCGCGGCCTTCATAGAAACGTGCGGAGTATGTGGACACGTTGTCATGCAGACGCTTGTAGCCTGTGGCGTGCTCGAACTTCACATCGGGGAATTTGGCCGCAACGTTGTTGGTCGGGTCCATGTAGCCGAAGGAGGTGGTGAAGATCAGATCGGCACCATCAAGCGCCATCTGCGTCATCACGCGCTCGGAATCGGGGCCTTCTGCCACATTCTCGACGAACACAGTCTCGACCTTGTCGCCAAAGTGCTCTTGCATCGCAAGGCGTGCCTTGTCGTGGGAAGTCGTCCAGCCACCGTCATTGACGGAGCCAACATAGACAAAGCCTACTTTTGTTTTCTCGTGGCCGTCTGCAAATGCAGTGGTGCCCATGGTTGCGGCCAGAGCCGTTCCCAGCAGCAGCTTCGCCGCGGCGCGTTTGGTGAATGTCATGTGAGATATCTCCCCAGATATTTATTCGAGCAGTGTAATGCCTCAGGACGAGGCGTGGAAAATGCGCCCCAGTGACCCTGGTGCAGCGCTACGTGAGCGCGACAGGAACACAAGGACGACGATGGTAATCACGTAGGGCGACATTGCCAGATATTCGACAGGAATGGCAACGCCTGCGCCCTGAAGATTCAGCTGCAATTGCACCAAACCGCCAAAAAGATAGGCACCCAACAGCACGCGAAAGGCGCGCCAAGAGGCAAACACAACCAGCGCGAGCGCGATCCAGCCAATGCCTGCCGTCATCCCTTCGGTCCATTGCGGCACGCGGATGAGGCTTATGTAGGCACCGCCCACGCCCGCACAGGCACCGCCAAACATAATGGCCAGCGCGCGCACCCGCTTGACCTTGAACCCTAGCGCGTGGGCCGCATCGTGGTTCTCGCCCACAGCGCGCAGGATTAATCCCGCACGGCTGAACTTGAGCACAGCCCAGACAGCAATTACGATTCCAAGGCCCAGATAGACGATGATGTCGTGGCTGAAGAACACAGGCCCGATTACGGGGATATCTCCCAGCGGCCCGAAATCCACATCCTCAAGCCGCGGTGGTTTCATCCCCGCATAGCTTTGGCCCAAGAGTGCGGAAAAGCCCAAACCGAACAAGGTCAGCGCGAGCCCGGACGCGACCTGATTGGCCAGCATGACTTGAGTGAGAAAGGCAAAGAGCGTGCTCAAAAGCGCGCCACCCAGCGCAGCGGCAGCAAATCCGAGCAAAGGCGACTCCGTCTCGACTGCAACTGCAAAACCGCAGATCGCACCCGTGATCATCATGCCCTCAACCCCGAGGTTGAGCACGCCCGTTTTCTCGACCACCAGCTCTCCGATAGCGGCAAAGATCAGCGGCGTGGCGGCCACAAAAAACCCTGCGATAAACAGGACCGGATTGATTGCTGAAAGATCCATTACACGGCCTCCGCCCGTTTGAATTGCAGGCGGTAGTTGGTGAACAGGTCGAGCGCCAGCAAAAAGAACAGCAGCATCCCCTGAAACACCTGAATGGCCGCGGCAGGCAAGCCCATCTTGGATTGCGCGATGTCGCCGCCAATATACGTAAGCGCCATAAGCAGTCCGGCAAGCAGGATACCCACAGGGTGCAAACGCCCCAGAAACGCCACGATAATTGCCGTAAATCCGTAGCCTACATTAAAATCAATCGTCACCTGACCTGCGGGACCAGAAACTTCGAACATGCCCGCAAGCCCAGCCAGCAGCCCCGACATCCCCAGACAGAACAGCACCAGCCGTGCAGGGTTTATGCCGGAAAAGGCCGCCGCACGGGGGGCTTCGCCAGTCACCCGAATGGCAAAGCCCAACCGGTGCCGCGCCAGCAGGACATAGGCAAAAATCACAGCAATCAGCGCGACCACCACGCCCCAATGCATTCCCGAACCGGCGATCAGATCCGCGTTATGCGCACTGGAATACTGCTGCAGATTGCGTGAGCCGGGAAAGCCCATCCCTTCGGGGTTGCGCAAAAGCCCCAATGACATCGACGCCAGAAACTGCTCCGCCACATAGACCAGCATCAATGACACAAGAATCTCGTTTGTCCCGAATTTCACCTTGAGTACGGCAGGAATCATCGCCCAGACCCAGCCGCCGAATGCTCCTGCGAGTACCATCAATGGAAAGATAAAGGCGCTTTCCAATGGATAAAACGCGAGCCCCGCGCCTGCGCCAAACAGCGCGCCCATAATATACTGGCCTTCTGCTCCGATGTTCCAGATGCCCGCCTTGAACCCGAGGCTCAGACCAATCGCAATGAGCACCAATGGCGCGCCTTTGATCAACAGTTGCGGGCGGTAAAAGAATGCAAATTCGCCAAATAGCGGCTCCCAGAAAATCGTGGCAATCGCCTCGATAGGGTCTTTGCCCAGAACTGCAAACAACAGCCCGCCAAACACCATCGTGGCAAGCACGGCCAAGAGCGGTGCAGCAAGCGAGAATACCCTGCTAGGTTCGGGGCGCTTTACCAATGCAATCATGCGCGGCCCTCCCGCTTCACTTTTCCTTTAAACTCAGATCCAGCCGCCTCACGCATGCGCCACCTCCATGTCGTGCGCGCCACCCATCATCAGGCCGATTTCCTCGACGGTGATCCCTTGTGCTGCGCGTGGTGGTGTAAGACGCCCCTCATTAAGCGCGGCAAAGCGGTCCGAAATCTCCATCAGCTCGTCAAGATCTTGGGAGATCACAATGAGCGCAGCACCTTCGGACGCCATATCCAAAAGCGCTTGTCTGATCGCGGCGGCGGCAGAGGCATCAACTCCCCAAGTGGGCTGGTTGACGACAAATACTTCCGGCTTTTGCATCACTTCCCGACCAATCACAAATTTCTGCAGGTTACCCCCCGACAAGGAGCGTGCGGCAGCAGCGGGACCTGATGTGCGGACATCGAATTGCGCGATCACACGCTCGGCAAAACGCGTCGCCGCGGGCCAGTTCAAAAAGCCGGAGTTCTGCAATTGCATCCGTGTGGCGCCCGTGAGCATCGCATTCTCGGTCAGTGACATGTCGGGCGCTGCGGCGTGGCCCATGCGCTCTTCCGGTGCTGCAAGCAGGCCTATTGCGCGCCGCGCTTTAGGGCCGAGCGGGCCGATGTCGGTATCCTTGAAGCGCAACATGCCCGCCGCAACAGGCCGCTCGCCCGACAGAGCGGCCAGCAATTCATCTTGTCCGTTGCCCGCAACCCCGCCAATGCCCAATATCTCGCCTGCGCGCAGCTCCATCGAGATGTCCTTTAGCGAGATGCCGAACATATTGGGGGCTGGTGCCTTCAGGCCGCTGAGGGTCAGCATCACATCGCCAGCCGTTTGCCCTGCGCGGGTCGGTGTGCTCAGAAGTTTGCCCACCATCATCTCGGCCATATCGCGGGCGGTTGTTTCACGCGGGGTACATTCGCCCACGACTTTGCCCAACCGCAGGATCGTAGCGTGGTCACAGAGGGTTCTGATCTCTTCAAGCTTGTGCGAGATATAGAGGATCGCCGTGCCCTCCGCGCTGAGCTTGCGCAGCGTCTTGAACAGAATTTCGACCTCCTGCGGCGTCAGGACGCTGGTCGGCTCATCCATGATCAGCAGCTTGGGCTCTTGCAAAAGGCAACGAATAATCTCCACGCGCTGCCGCTCTCCTGCGGAGAGATCACCCACGATACGGTCGGGCGACAGCGGCAAGCCATAGCTTTCAGAGACGGCAGTAATCTGCGCCGAAAGCGCGCCGAGTTTCGGTGCGTTCTCCATTCCAAGGGCGATGTTCTCGGCCACAGTCATCGCGTCAAAGAGCGAGAAATGCTGGAACACCATACCAACACCAGCGGCGCGCGCCGCGCGCGGCTCGGACGGGGTGAAGGGTGCGCCGTTCATCTGCATCGTGCCCGCATCGGGCTTCACAAGGCCGTAGATCATTTTGACCAAAGTAGACTTGCCCGCGCCGTTCTCGCCCAAAAGCGCATGCACCTGCCCCGCGCCGATATCGAGCGAAACGGAATCATTCGCCACTACGCCAGGATAGGCTTTTGTCAGGGCAGAAAGGGACAGAAGGGGTGTGGTCATGTGAGGGCCTTGGATTTCGTAGCCGACAATAGGGCGTGCAAGGCCCCATGTGCAATCTGATCAGGGTGTTTGCCAAGGGATTTATCGCCGATTGGGCATATTATGGGCGATGGATCGTGGTTCATTTGCCGCAGACGTTTGAAAAATCGTGCGCGCTTTGTCTTTGATCCGATCAGCCCGATGCTGGCCGCATCTCGTTTGAGCAGTGCGGCGCAGAGGCCAAGGTCAATCTCGTGGCTGTATGTGAAGATGAGGTGATGGATCTTCGCGGGTGCGCGCGCTGCCAAGAGCGGCATATCGCTGGCGGGTGTTTTGCGCACATGGGCGGGGATATGAGGCGGGAAGCGTTCGGGCGCTGCATCAATCCAAGTAATATCAAAAGCTGCGGGCGGGGACGCATCGACAACGGCACGTCCCACATGACCTGCCCCCCAAACCCATAGGGAAAGCGGACGATCTGGCAGGTTCCGAAGCTGCGTTGCGGGCTGCGGCGCCTCAGAACGACGCCCCTTGGAGCTGTAGCGCAGGGTAACCGCGCCGCCGCAACACTGTCCCAGATTGGGTCCCAGCGGGATCGTCTCGGTCTGTTCGACGATACCTTGTGCAAGCAGCGTTCGGGCCTTGGCGATGGCTGCAAACTCCAACGCGCCGCCGCCGATTGTGCCTTTGCTCTCGGTGGGGGTGACTTTCATCACCGTGCCCGCATCGCGCGGAGCAGAGCCACGGGTTTTGGTAATCTCTACCCAAATCGCGCTCTCCGTTTCACGCATCGCCTTTGGCCCGTTTAACTGCCGCCAGAACAGCCTCTGCTGTGGCAGGGGTTTGCAGGTCAGCGTAGTTCGGCCCGCAGGCGGCCACCGCATCCGCAAGGGCGGACCAAACGGATATGCCCAGCATGAAGGGCGGCTCGCCCACAGCCTTGGAGCGGTAAATGGTTTGCGCGGGGTTCGGCTTATCCCAAAGCGCCACGTTGAACACGTCAGGACGGTCCGAGCAGGCGGGGATTTTATAGGTCGCAGGCGCGTGGGTCTTGAGCGCGCCGCGCGCGTCCCAGACCAGCTCCTCGGTGGTTAGCCAGCCTGCGCCTTGAACATAGCCGCCTTCGATCTGGCCAATGTCCAGCGCGGGGTTCAGAGATTGCCCCGCGTCATGCAGGATGTCGGCGCGCAGGATGCGGTTCTCTCCTGTGAGCGTGTCGATCACGACTTCGGTGATGGCGGCGCCATAGGCGAAATAAAAGAACGGCTGTCCCACGCCTTTGATGCGGTCCCACTTGATGTCGGGGGTTTTGTAGAATCCCGTAGCCGAGAGGCTGATGCGCGCCTCATAAGTGGCTTGGGCTGCTTGAGCAAAGGTCAGCGTAGTGTCGCCCGCACGCACATGGCCGTTTTCAAAGCGTATCGCGCCGGGGTCGCAATCGTGCAGCATGGCGAGGTGCCCTGCCATACGCCCACGTATGGTTGTGCAGGCATTCAGCACTGCCATTCCGTTGAGGTCAGTACCCGAGCTTGCCGCTGTGGCGGAGGTGTTGGGCACTTTGGCTGTATCCGTCGCTGTGATCTTGACCTGCTCGATTGGCACGCCGAATTCCGCCGCGGCGATCTGGGCGACCTTTTGGAACAGGCCCTGGCCCATCTCGGTCCCGCCGTGATTGAGGTGGATGGAGCCGTCATGATACACATGCACCAAGGCCCCCGCCTGATTGAGATGGGTAAGGGTGAAGGAAATGCCGAATTTTACCGGCGTCAGCGCAAGCCCGCGTTTAAGGATCGGGTTCTGCGCATTCCATGACGCGATATCTTTGCGACGTTCGTCGTAGCCGGCATTGGCGGTCACGCGGTCCGTCAGCGCCTGAATGATACAATCGGTCACGGGCTGTTGGTAAGGCGTGGTTTGGGTGATGTTGCCATCACGATAGAAATTAGCGCGCCGCACTTCGAGTGGATCAAGGCCGAGGGTGGCGGCAATATGATCCATCACCCGTTCAATCCCGACAATCCCTTGTGGTCCACCAAAGCCGCGAAAGGCGGTGGCGCTTTGGGTGTTGGTCTTGAGGCGGTGGGAGGTGATGCGGATATGCTCCAGATGATACGCGTTGTCGGCGTGCAGCATGGCGCGATCCGCAACAGGCAGGCTGAGGTCCATCGCCCAGCCGCATCGCGCATAGTGGGTGAAGTCCAGCGCGGTAATGCGACCCGTTTCGTCAAAGCCTGCATCGTAGGTGATGCGGAAATCATGGCGCTTGCCCGTGATCATCATATCGTCGTCGCGGTCATAGCGCATCTTGCAGGGCGCGCCCGTGTGCCGCGCTGCGATGGCGCAGGCCACGGCTAAAGCGTTGCCTTGGCTCTCTTTCCCGCCAAAGCCGCCGCCCATGCGCCGCGTCTCGACGCGCACAGCGTGCATGGGTGCGCCGATGGCTTCGGCGACCTTGTGCTGGATTTCTGTGGGATGCTGGGTCGAGCTGTGGATGAGCATGTCACCGCCCTCAAGCGGTAGGGCGAGGGCGGCTTGTCCCTCCAGATAGAAGTGCTCTTGGCCGCCGATCTCGAGCGATCCTCGCAGGCGGTTGGGAGCAGCAGTGAGTATGCGGTCGGGATCCCCTTTGGCGTAGATGCGCGGACCGTCCTCGAACCTGCTGTTTGCCGCCATCGCGTCGTCGATTGTGAGGATCGCCGGCTCGGCCGTGATCTCGACCTGCGCCAGACGGGCGGCGCGGCGTGCGGCAAGGTGGCTTGTGGCGACAACGATAAACAAGGGTTGGCCAAGGTAATGGACCTGACCCGTGGCCAGCAGAGGCTCGTCATGGGCGGAAGGGGAGACATCATTGCTAAAGGGCAGATCATCGGCAGTCAGCACCGCGACGACACCAGCGGAGGCTGTGACCTGCTCGAGGTTCATCGCGGCGATTTTCCCCCGCGCCTGATCGCTGAGCCCGAAGGCGAGGTGGAGCGTGCCGGCTGGCGTAGGGATGTCGTCGACGTAGCGGGCAGTGCCCGTGACATGAAGCTGTGCGGCATCATGGGGCAGAGGTTTGCTGGTGCTCATGACGTCACCTCATGCAGGTCGGTGGCCGTGCCGTTGCTGCGGTGGAAAGCGCGCAGCAGGGCGTTCTGGGCCACCTCCATTCTGTAGTCGGCCGATGCACGCATGTCAGAGAGCGGAGTAAAGTCGTGGCGAAGTACGGCCATGGCCGCGTGAATGCTCGCAAGCGTGACCGGCTGGCCATTCAGCGCAGCCTCTGCCTGCCGCGCGCGGGCAGGGGTGCCTGCCATGCCCCCAAATGCGAGGCGGGTTGTGGTGAAATGGCCATCCTCGACGGGTAGATTCAGGCAGGCACAAACGGCGGAGATGTCCTGATCAAACCGTTTCGAGATTTTCGTGCAGTGCAGCGTGTCGGGCTGAACAGGAAAGCTGATGGCCTCAACGAATTCGCCACGCTGGCGGTCCTGTTTGCCGTAGGCGATGAAGAAATCCTCAAGCGGTATGTCGCGGCGGGTATCTTCCATACGCAGGTGTAGGGTTGCGCCCAACGCGATCATCGCAGGGCTGCCATCGCCGATGGGCGAGCCGTTGGCAATATTGCCGCCCAAAGTGGCAGCAGCACGCACTTGTGTCGAGCCGTAGCGGCGCAGCATTTTTCCCAGATCGGGGAAGTGGGGGCTGAGCGTGCGTTCAAGCTCGGCGATGCTGGTCATAGCGCCGATGCGCCAATGGGTGTCGGTTTTGGTGATGCCGTGAAGATCCGCGCATTGATTTAGGAAGATCGGGGTAGGAATGTCGCGCAGCTGTTTGGTGATCCAGAGGCCCACATCTGTGGCGCCTGCGATCAACGTAGCGTCGGGATTCTCGGCGTAGAGTTTTGCGAGGGCGTCGGTGGTCTGGGGCGCTGCCCCATCCAAGCGCCCATCGGCGCTAGGATTCCCCGGGATATTTTCGCCCAAAAGAAGCAGGTGATCCGGGACGGGTTGTTCTTCGGCTGCGCGGGCTGCGCGGATGATGGGGGCGTAGCCGGTGCAGCGGCACAGGTTGCCTGCGAGTGTTGTATTGTGATCGGTATCGCCGTTGAGATGGGCGGTGGCCATGCTCATCACAAACCCGGGGGTGCAAAAGCCGCATTGGCTGCCGTGGTGTGTGACCATTTCCGACTGGACAGGATGGAGGGTGCCTTGCGCCGTGCTGAGGCCCTCGACTGTGGTGACGTGTTTGCCGTCGAGTTGGGGTAGTAGAAGGATGCAGGCGTTGAGGGGATGATGGCCGTTTGCATCTGTCACCATGACAGTGCAGGCGCCGCAATCGCCCTCGTTGCAGCCTTCCTTGGTGCCGGTGAGGTGGCGTTCTTCGCGCAGCCAGTCGAGGAGGGTTGTCGTCGGAGCGGGCTCCGTCAGGGTGACGGATGTGCCGTTGAGCAGGAATGAGACGTTCATGGGGGTGACCCCGCCGCGGTACCATGTGTTGGTCGATGCTGTCTTCGATGCGGCGTAGAAGGCAACGATGGTATGCTACTTTGCGGGGCTGGGAATTGGCAAGGGGTTTGGTATGAAGTGTTGAACACAGCAGCGGGCGGATAAGGTATTGACTGGATTTTGGGCGGTATTGGGAGTGGTTTGCAGTCTCGGGTCTGCGGTTGACGCCTGCAATATCGTGACGTTTGACTATGGCAGCTTTTCACGCCCCCCAGCCGCAGTTGATCAAGAGCAGTACCTCGCGGGTCAGGAGGATGTCGATTATTTGTCTGTGGGCCTGAACGGGATCACTTTGCAGATCAGCCCAGCGAATTGGGAAGTTGCAACGGGGTTTCGTGGCATATGGGAGCGCTGGTTGGAGGAGGGTGCGGTTCACCCGATGGCCCGCAATTTTCAGGACTATTTTGAGCGACCCGAGCGGGTTGAGACGCCATTTGGCATTCAGAGCAAGGCGAGGCTGACGGGATATCGTTCGGAGATAATGGAGAAGTACCGCCCCAAGAGTAACCCCGATTTTATCAATACTATCTTGTTCGCCTTTGTGGAGGACGCGCGCGGTACTGGCGCCGCATCGCTATATCTCAATGATCCGGCGGGGCAGGGGGACATGACGGCGGCCATGGCGCAATATGCCGCACTGACCGTTATCGACCCGACATGCGTATCGGATACAGGAGCTTACGAGGGCAAGTATTTGCCGCAGCAGGCCCGATATGTTGTTTTCCCTGTAGAGGCTTTTTCGGATAACGAATAGGATTTGCGGATGAGCAATTCCCCCCGATTCATTCACCTGCGCACGCATTCCGAATACTCTTTGCTGGAGGGAGCGCTGCGGCTGAAGAAACTGCCGGATATGTGCGTGCAGGCGGGCATGCCTGCGCTGGCGTTGACGGATACCAACAATATGTTTGCCGCGCTTGAATTCTCGATTGCGATGTCGGGGGCGGGGGTGCAGCCGATTATCGGTTGTCAGATTGATCTGGCCTATGTCACCGCAGCACCCGGCGAGCGGCCGCGCGATCCTGCGCCTGTGGTGCTGCTGGCGCAGAACGAGCACGGCTACGAGAACCTGATGAAGCTCAACTCCTGTCTTTATGTAGACAAGGGTGGGGCGCTGCCGCAGGTCACGATGGCGGAACTGGCAGCGCATAGCGCTGATATCATTTGTCTGACGGGCGGGCCGATGGGGCCTTTGGGGATGCTGTTGCAGAACGGTCAGCGGCCTGCGGCGCAGGCGTTGATGGATGCGTTGAAGGATGCGTTCGGGGATCGTTTGTATGTGGAGTTGCAGCGCCATCCGGGTGAGGACGGTGCGCCAGAGGTGGAACGCGCCACCGAGCGCGGCTTTGTCGAGATGGCCTATGCGATGGAGCTGCCGCTGGTGGCGACCAATGACGTCTATTTCCCCAAGAGCGAGATGTACGAGGCGCATGATGCGCTGATCTGTATCGCCGAGGGCGCTTATGTGGACCAGCAGGAGGGCCGCCGTCGCCTGACGCCACAGCATTATTTCAAGAGCCAAGCCGAGATGGTGACGCTGTTTGCGGACCTGCCCGAGGCGGTGGAGAACACGGTCGAGATCGCGCGGCGATGTGCTTTTCAGGCGTACCGCCGTGATCCGATCCTGCCCAAATTCGCCGATGACGAGGTGGCGGAGCTGCGGCGTCAGGCGCAGGAGGGTCTCAAGGCGCGGCTGGCGATTATTCCGCATGCGGCCGAGGTCTCGGTCTATGAGGAGCGGTTGGAGTTCGAGCTGGGGATCATCGAGGGGATGGGGTTTCCGGGCTACTTCCTGATTGTTGCCGATTTCATAAAATGGTCCAAGGATCAGGGCATCCCCGTAGGACCGGGCCGCGGTTCGGGTGCAGGCAGCTTGGTCGCTTACGCGCTGCTGATTACTGATCTCGATCCGCTGCGCTATTCGCTCCTGTTCGAGCGGTTCTTGAACCCCGAGCGGGTTTCTATGCCCGACTTCGACATCGACTTTTGCATGGATCGCCGTGAAGAGGTGATCCGCTATGTTCAGAAGAAATACGGGCGCGATAAAGTGGGCCAGATCATCACTTTTGGTGGCTTGCTGTCCAAGGCCGCGGTGCGCGACATCGGGCGCGTGTTGCAGATGCCCTACGGGCAGGTGGACCGTCTGTCCAAGATGATCCCCGTCGAGGGCGTGAAGCCTGTCTCGATCGAGAAGGCCCTCGCGGATGAACCTAGGCTCCGTGAGGAGGCAAGATCTGAAGAGGTTGTGGCGCGGCTGCTGGAATATGGTCAGCAGGTTGAGGGATTGCTGCGCAACGCGTCTACCCATGCGGCGGGTGTTGTGATCGGGGACCGCCCCTTGGACCATCTGGTGCCTCTGTATCAGGACCCGAAATCCGACATGCCTGCCACGCAGTTCAACATGAAATGGGTGGAGCAGGCGGGTCTGGTCAAATTCGACTTTCTTGGTCTCAAGACGTTGACAGTGATCCAGAACGCAGTGGATCAGATCAAGGCCAGCGGTCGCCATTTGCACATCGCCTCTGACGGGACCGAATTATTCGAGCCGCCAGAAGGGTTGATCGACGATATTTCTACTATCCCGCTCGATGATGAGGCGTCCTACAAGCTGTATGCCGCGGCCAAGACAGTGGCGGTGTTTCAGGTGGAATCCAGCGGCATGATGGACGCCCTCAAGCGCATGAAGCCGACGTGTATTGAGGATATTGTGGCCCTTGTGGCGCTGTACCGTCCTGGCCCGATGGAGAACATCCCGACCTATTGCGAGGTGAAGAACGGGCTGAAAGAGCGCGAATCCGTGCATCCCTCCATTGACCACATTCTGGAAGAGACGCAGGGCATCATTGTTTATCAGGAGCAGGTGATGCAGATCGCGCAGGTCATGGGGGGCTACTCCCTTGGCGGTGCGGACCTGTTGCGCCGTGCGATGGGTAAGAAGATCGCCGAGGAGATGGCCAAGGAGCGCCCCAAGTTCGAGAAGGGCGCCATAGCCAATGGTGTCGACAAGGCCAAAGCCAAGGAGGTGTTCGACCTTCTGGAGAAATTCGCCAACTACGGTTTCAACAAATCCCACGCCGCCGCCTATGCGGTCGTGAGCTACCAGACGGCTTGGCTCAAGGCGAACCACCCTGTGGAGTTCATGGCGGGGGTGATGAACTGCGATATTCATCTTACCGACAAGCTGGCTGTGTATTTCGAGGAAGTGCGCAAGCGGATGGAGTTGCCTTATGTGCCGCCCTGCGTGAACCGCTCGGACGCGACATTTAAGGTGGTGGATGGCGCGCTGGTCTATGCGCTGGGCGCGCTCAAGAATGTGGGCGTCGAGGCGATGAAGCTGATTGTGGAGGCAAGAGGGGACAAGCCGTTTGCGACCCTGTTTGACGTCGCGCGGCGCGTGGACCTCAAGCGTGTGGGCAAGCGGCCCTTGGAGATGCTGGCGCGTTCGGGTGCTTTTGACGTGCTCGACCCCAACCGCCGCCGCGTGTTCACGGCGCTTGACGGGTTGGTCGGATACTCTGCCGCGATCCATGAGCAGAAGGCCTCCAATCAGGTATCGCTGTTTGGCGAGGCTGGCGATGACCTGCCCGAGCCGCGTCTGATGGGGAGTGACGACTGGCTCCCGGCGGAGCGGTTGACCGAAGAGTTCAAGGCCGTGGGCTTCTACCTGTCGGGCCATCCGCTCGATGATTACATGGGGCCGCTCAAGCGTAAGGGCGTGATCACGCTGGATGAGTTGACGGAGAAAGCGCAGGGCGGTCCGTTGGTGGCCAAACTCGCAGGTGTCGTGGCGGGGCGGCAGGAGCGCAAGAGCGCACGGGGCAACCGTTTTGCCTTTGCGCAGCTCAGCGACACGACGGGTGCTTATGAGGTTACGCTGTTCTCCGACACGCTTGACGCATGCCGCGACCATCTGGAGACGGGGGCCAAGGTTGTCGTGAGTGTCGAAGCCACGCTGGAGAGTGACCAGTTGAAATTGCTGGGCCGCGGGGTGATGCCGATTGATACGGCCGTCGCCGATGCGGGGGGCATGGGCCTGCGCATCTTTATCGAGACGCCAGCAGCGATTGCCGCTGTCTCCGAAGTGCTGGCGGGTGCGCGCAAGGCGGCGAGTGCGGCGGGCAAGGGCCCTGTCCACCTCACGTTGATGGATCCTGCCCTGCCGGGTGAGGTCGAGGTTGATCTTGGCACCCAGTTCCCTGTCACGCCGCAAATCAAGGGCGCGATCCGCTCGTTGGGGGGCGTGCTCGAGGTGGAAGAGATCTGATCCTGCCAGCGGTCTTTTGCACAGGCGCGTTTGTGTCACTGGACGCAGAGAATAGGCTTCGTTAAGACTCCGGTAACCTTTCGGGAGATGTTTGTGCGCCTTATTCCAGTAGCCGGTCTTTTGTTGTGCCTTGCCGCGTGTAGCGATCCTTTGGCGGGTGTTGGTCGTCTGGGTGATGTGGATGTGGTCAACGATCCCGTTGCTGCGGCCCTCCCCGATGCGGAAGAAGTCGCGCGCGAGGGGTTCTTTGGAACGCCTGCGGCCACTGGTGAACTACCTGCCGCTGTTGCCGCAACACAGCCCGAGCGGCCAAAGGGCTTCCTGCGTGGTCTGATCAATCGCGCGGCCAATGCCGATCCTGCGGACGTTATCGCCGCAGATGTGGCGCAGAACCTGTCGGTAGGAGATGGTGATAGCGAAGCTGTCGTTGAGGGAGCCGAAGAGGGCGCGGCGGAAGCGCCTGTGCTATTGGCCGCCTTGGCGCCAGAGCCTGCGGAAAAGCCGCGGCGCGGCCTGTTTGGCACTCTATCAAAAAGTGATGCGGCCAAACCCCGTACAGGTCCCGATGCGCGCGATGTGGCGTTCGGCACAGTCCTCCCTTTTGGCGAGATCGCCCGCGTGTGTGACGCCAAGGGCAAGTCCTTGGGCAAAAAGATCGACACCTTGGGGCGGCGGGGGTTCACGCTCTATGACACCAACGCCAATATCCGGGACAAACGGACATTCTACATCACGGGCTTTGGTGATAATTGCCCGCGCCAGTTCACCGCCGCGAATGCGCTGTTTGGCGCGCCTTCGTTCTATGAGACGATCCGTTTCGGCCCCACAGGCAAGCATTTGCCGCATGCGGACACGGATAAAGCCTATGACAATGTGAAATCGAAGGTCTGCCGCGCGGGAAAGAAAAAGCCTTGTGGAAACCAGATTGGCAAGCTCGACCAGAGCACCGCCTTTGTCAGCGCCTATGAATTCGGCGAGATCAACAGCAAGTGGAAAGAATTCCTGATCCACGATGGCGAAGTGCTGGCGGGCGCGGTCAAGTCCTACTGACGGCTAGTAATGCGGCGGCCGCTCGTCGCCGACGATCACACCGCCCGAACCTGAAGCCTCCCGCTCACCCTCGCGCCGCATGAGCATTTCGACGCGCTGGTTGAGGCGGTCAATCTCGGTTTGTTGGGCGGCCACGATGTCCGACAGGTCATCAACGCTGCGCAACAGATGGGCCATTTGTTCTTCGAGTTTTTCCATAAGGCCGATCTAGGCGCGATTGAGCGGCGTTGCAATGGCCTGTTGCTTGCCCCGCGTGCCTGCATCCGCTAAGCCCTGCGCAACAAAGCAACCCGCGCAGAGGACCATCATGGCCAAGCCTAAAAAGACCCCGCGCCCCAAGGCAGAAACGCCACGGGGCTTTCGCGATTATTTCGGTGCCGAGGTGACACAGCGCGCCGAGATGCTGGCAAAGATTGCAGGGGTTTATCATCGCTACGGCTTTGACGCGCTGGAGAGCGCGGGGGTCGAGAAGGTCGAGGCGCTGGGCAAGTTCCTGCCCGATGTGGACCGCCCGAATGAAGGGGTGTTTGCATGGCAGGAGGACGCCGAGAGCGACAAACCTGGTGACTGGCTGGCGCTCCGCTATGATCTGACAGCACCTTTGGCACGCGTCTATGCGCAGCACCGCAATGACTTGCCGACGCCTTACCGCCGCTATGCGATGGGGCCTGTCTGGCGCAACGAAAAGCCCGGTCCCGGGCGGTATCGCCAGTTCTACCAGTGTGATGCGGACACGGTTGGGGCAGGCTCCGTCGCGGCGGACGCCGAGATTTGTGCCATGCTGGCCGATTGTCTCGAAGAGGTAGGGATCGAGCGCGGCGACTACATCGTGCGGGTCAACAACCGCAAGGTGCTCAACGGCGTACTCGAAGTTGCGGGCCTGTCTGGCGACGACAAAGAGGCCGAGCGCGGGATTGTTTTGCGCGCGATAGACAAGCTGGACCGTTTGGGCGTGGACGGCGTGCGGGCGTTGCTTGGTGAGGGGCGCAAGGACGAGAGTGGGGATTTTACGGAAGGTGCGGGGCTGGATGAGGCCAGCGCCGATGTTGTCATGGGCTTCATGCAGGCCAAGCGCGATACAGGTGCTGATACATGCGCGCGACTGCGTGAGTTGGTCGGCGAAAGCGTTATTGGCCTCGAAGGGGTGGTCGAGCTTGAGACCATCGCCGAATTGATGGCCGCGGGTGGATACAATGCCGACCGGATAGAGATTGACCCCTCCGTCGTACGTGGCCTCGGTTACTACACCGGTCCCGTTTACGAGGCCGAGCTCACCTTCGAGATCAAGGATGAGAAGGGCCGTGCGCGCAATTTCGGCTCTGTCGCTGGCGGCGGGCGCTATGACGATCTGGTTAAACGCTTCACAGGGCAGGAAGTGCCTGCAACGGGCGTCTCCATCGGCGTTGATCGTCTGCTGGCCGCGTTGCAGGCCAAGGGGCGTTTGGACACCGCCGCACAGGGGCCTGTCGTCGTGACCGTGATGGATAAGGCGCGGATGGCGGATTATCAGGCCATGGTCGCGGAGTTGCGGCAGGCGGGGATCAGGGCGGAAGTCTATCTCGGCAACCCAAAAAACTTCGGTAACCAGCTCAAATACGCTGACAAGCGCGGCAGCCCTGTGGCCATTATCGAAGGCGATGCCGAGCATGAGAACGGCATGGTCCAGATCAAGGACCTGATCCTTGGCGCCAAAATCGCCGAGAATGCGACGCTGGAGGAGTGGCGTGATCGCCCGAGCCAGTATGAGGTGCCGCGCGCCGATCTGGTGGCACGGGTGCGCGAGATACTGGAGTTGTATCAGTGAACGTGACGCGCTTGCAGACCAACGCGCTGGCCGCAAAGCTGGTTGCAGGGTTCGAGGCGGCGGGAGCTGTCTCCGTGGAGCCGCCGATCCTGCAACCCGCCGAGACGCTGCTGGACCTCTACGGTGAGGACATTCGCGCGCGCGCCTATGTGACCTCGGATGCGCTGCGCGGCGAACAGATGTTGCGCCCTGATTTCACCGTGCCAGTGGTACAGATGCACATGGCCGAAGGCGCTGAGCCTGCACGCTATACCTACGCGGGCGAGGTGTTTCGTCGTCAGGAGCGCGATCCCGGCCGCGCCAATGAATATGTGCAGGTCGGCTATGAAGTATTCGAGCGCAACGATCCTGCGGCCTCGGACGCGGAAGTATTCGCGCTGATCCAAGGCGCGCTGGCAGGGTTGCCCGTGCGCGCCGTGACGGGTGATATCGGCGTGCTGATGGCTTTGGTGGACGGGTTGGACACCTCCGTGCTGCGCAAGAATGCACTGATGCGCCACATCTGGCGGCCGCGCCGTTTTCGCGAATTGCTGGAGCGGTTCGCGACCAAACGTGAAGTCCAGATTGCGGATGTGAAAGGCACAACTCTGGTAGGTGCGCGGCGTCAGCATGAGATTGACGCACGGATCGCGGCGCTCAGGGCCGATGCTGAAGTGCTGCCGATCGCTGCACGGGATGTGGATTTGATCGACGCACTTTTGGACATCTCCGCCCCTATGCCAGAGGCGCTGGGGCTGTTGGAGGATCTCTGCGTTGATCTGCCTGCGATTGTGCCTGCGGTGGCGCGGGTCGCCGCGCGCCAAGAGGCCTTGGCCAACCGCGGCGTTGACGTAACCGCGTTGATGTTCGAAGCGAGCTATGGCCGGACGTCGATGGAATACTATGACGGGTTCGTCTTTGGCTTTCGCGCCACGGGTCGCGCGGACCTGCCGCCGCTCGCCACGGGCGGGCGCTATGACGCGCTGACACGGCGTTTGGGCGCGGGCGTTGAAATCCCCGCCGTGGGCGGTGTGATCCGCCCCGGTGTGATGCTGGAACTGGGGGGTGCGCAATGACGCTCAAGCTCGGCGTGCCGTCCAAGGGGCGGCTGATGGAAAAGACGTTTGAATGGTTCGGAGCACGCGGCATCACTTTGGCGCGCAGCGGATCGGATCGCGAGTATGCTGGTGTCGTCGAAGGGATAGAGGGCGTTGCGTTGGTGCTGTTGTCAGCGGGTGAAATCCCCCGCGAACTGGCTGCAGGGCGTATCCATTTGGGGGTGACAGGCACCGACCTGGTGCATGAAAAGCTGGCCCTTTGGGACCAAGCCGTGACCCCGTTACACGAGATGGGATTCGGCCATGCCGACCTGATCGTGGCGGTGCCACAGGGGTGGACGGACGTGGACACGCTGCACGATCTGGACGCTGCAGCGGCGGCGTTTCGCGAAGTGCACGGCCACCGTCTGCGCATCGCCACGAAGTACCACCGTTTGGTCCGTGAATTTCTGCGGGGTGCAGGTGTGGCCGATTATGCTCTGGTCGACAGTCAGGGTGCCACAGAAGGCACCGTTGCGAATAAAACGGCAGAGGCAATCGCTGATATCACCTCGACGGGGGATACGCTGCGCGCCAACCACCTTAAAATCCTTCGCGATGGGGTGATGTTGCGTTCGCAAGCGACGCTTTGGAAATCGCGCAACACCGAGCTGGACAGCAATGAGCGTGCAAGCCTCGAAGGCCTGCTGGCGCGTCTATAAAACGCCGATCTCGGCGAGGGCGCGGTTGAGCTCGACAGGCAATGCATCGTCTTGCGCGCCGTGGCGGCTCAGATCAGCAGGTGCGTCCTCGACGCTCAGATAGCGCCAGCCCTGAAACGGGCGGCGCAGGGTGCTGACCGTCGGCACAACCTCGTGGTCGAGCACGATGCCGCAGCGTCGAATACCGTCATTTCCGATCTTCTCATCGAAACGGATGATGTGCTGGCGCGCCAGTATTTCGCCCTTGATCACCCAATAGATCGAGCCGCCATTGATGACTTCGGCCTCACGCTTGGGCCACATGCGTGTCTGGTGGTAGTACTGGCCGCCGGGTGAAAGAGCGGCGCGCTTTTTCTGCCACGCGACAAGTTGTTCGATGCTTTCGGTGCCCACAGAAAGCTTCATAAGATTCACTGTTTTATTGCTCACAGGCTTACCCACCATGTTATCCACAGACTCACCCCTGAGCCACAGCATAGGGTAGGCCAAAGTGTCACAGATGCAAACTGTGGTGGTTTGTCGCCGCAAAATTGCGAAATTGGGGAGTGGCGTTTTAAATGTGTTAGGATAGAAGAGACCTTCCAAATTACCCAAACCGAGGAATCGCCATGACCCGCTTTGCTGCCCCGATCGCCGAACAAATCTGGGACATGAAATACCGTTTCAAGGCGGCAGATGGCACGCCGCATGACGTGACGGTTGAGGACACGTGGCGCCGTATCGCCAAGGATCTGGCGCAGGTCGAGGATGACAAAGACGGCTGGGAAGAGACATTTTTCGATGCGCTGGAGGATTTCAAATACCTCCCCGCGGGTCGCATCACGGCGGGTGCGGGTACGGCGCGGCGGGTGACGTTGTTCAACTGTTTTGTCATGGGCACTGTGCCAGACAGCATGGGCGGCATTTTTGACATGCTCAAGGAGGCTGCGCTGACGATGCAGCAGGGCGGTGGGATCGGCTATGATTTCAGCACGATCCGCCCCAAGGGAGCCGATGTATTGGGCGTGAGCGCAGATGCCTCTGGTCCGCTGTCGTTCATGGACGTCTGGGATGCGATGTGCCGCACGATCATGTCCGCAGGCTCGCGCCGTGGCGCGATGATGGCCACCATGCGCTGTGACCACCCTGATGTGGAGGCGTTTATTACCGCCAAATCCGACGCCGCGCGCCTGCGCATGTTCAACATGTCCGTGCTGATTACCGATCCGTTCATGGAGGCGGTAAAGGCCAATGGGACTTGGGACCTCAAGTTTGACGGCAAGGTGTATAAGACCGTGCAGGCGCTGGACCTGTGGAACGCCATCATGCAGGCAACCTATGATTACGCCGAGCCTGGCGTGATTTTCATCGACCGCATCAACGAAGCCAACAACCTGAACTATTGCGAGACGATTGCCGCGACCAACCCCTGCGGCGAGCAGCCGCTTCCGCCTTATGGCGCCTGTTTGCTTGGCTCGATCAACCTTGCGCGTCTTGTGACAGCGCCCTTCGAGGAGGCAGCCGAGCTTGATGTTGAGCGCCTCAATGCGCTGGTCGCGACCTCGGTGCGGATGATGGACAATGTTGTGGATGTGTCGCAATTCCCGCTCGAGGCGCAGCAGTTGGAAGCCCAGAACAAGCGCCGCATCGGCTTGGGTGTAACGGGTCTGGCCGATGCGCTGTTGATGCTGGGGCTGCGCTATGGCTCGGATGAGGCCGCCGCCCAGACCGAAGCATGGCTGCACGCGATCGCTCGCGCCGCATATCTGGCCTCGGTGGAGCTGGCCAAGGAGAAAGGCGCGTTTCCGCTGTTTGACGCCGACGAATATCTGGCCTCTGGCACGATGCGCGCGATGGACGAGGACGTGCGCGAGGCGATCCGCACTCACGGCATACGCAACGCATTGCTCACCTCGATTGCGCCCACAGGCACGATCAGCCTTTATGCGGGCAATGTCTCTTCCGGGATCGAGCCGGTGTTTGCCTATGCCTACACGCGCAAGGTTTTGCAAAAAGACGGCAGCCGTACCGAAGAAGAAGTTGTGGACTACGCCGTGCAGATGTGGCGCGACAAGTTTGGCGATACAGAGCTGCCCGATTATTTCGTCAACGCGCAGACGCTTGCCCCGCTGGATCACGTCAAGATGCAGGCGGCAGCGCAGAAATGGGTCGACAGCTCTATCTCAAAGACGATTAACTGCCCAGAGGACATCTCCTTCGAGAGCTTCAAGGACGTCTATATGGAAGCGTGGGACACAGGCTGTAAGGGCTGCACCACCTACCGTCCCAATGATGTCACAGGCTCGGTCCTGAGTGTCTCCGAGGACAAGAAGGCAGCGCCCGAAGTCGTCAGCCACGACGGCGAAGAGCCGATGACCGCCCATGGCGACGTCATCTATATGTCCGAACCGCTGGACCGTCCTGAAGAGCTTGAAGGCTCCACCTACAAGATCAAATGGCCCGACAGCGAGCATGCCCTCTACATCACCGTAAATGATCTGGTCGTTGGCGGGCACCGCCGCCCCTTCGAGGTGTTCATCAACTCCAAGAACATGGAGAATTTTGCATGGACCGTGGCGCTTACGCGGATGATTTCGGCGGTGTTCCGTCGCGGTGGCGATGTGTCCTTTGTGGTGGAAGAACTCAAGGCCGTTTTCGATCCGCGCGGCGGTGCGTGGATGGGCGGCAAGTACATCCCCTCCATTCTGGCGGCGATCGGTGGCGTGATCGAACAGCATCTGATCACCACAGGCTTTATCGCAGGCGAAGGCCTGGGATTGAAAAGTGATCCGAAGGCCAAAGTTGTTGGGCTGGAAAAGCCGCGTGGCAAAGCCTGTGCAAGTTGTGGGCAATACGATTTGCGCATGGTCGAGGGATGCATGACTTGCGGCAGCTGCGGTCATAGCAAGTGCGGCTAGCGCGGTAAGTGTGTAGATGTGTGAAAGGACAGGCAATTGAGAGCCACTTTGGCCAAATTGTCTTCCACTAATCAGGTCTATTTCTTCCACTGGGTGCTAAGTTATTGATAACGCTTGATGCGAAAACCGCCGGTCCGAGAGGGCCGGCGGTTTCTTTTTGACCTGTGCGAGCCGCGAGGCACCCTTGACCCCACCTTCAAAAACGGTGTTTGGTCGGGGTATGAAAACGCATCGCCATATCCAACTCATACGAGTTTCCTGATCTGCCTCCCCACCGGGAGCGGCTCCAAAGACATGCGATTTCATTTTACCTGCCCCTCTCCGCGTGCCGCCGTTTCCCACCCTTTTTTGCCGGATATGGAAACAGACCATGAAGCGTATCAAAATTATCGACGTCCCTCACTATGAAACCGATCCAAAAGTGATCGTTAAACAGCTCAGTAAATTTCTCGAGGACCTTCGGAAGAAGAAGGTCGCACTCGATCTGATCGGTGATGATGAGCGGTCAGCTGAATTCAACGTCAGCGATATTGAGATCTTTGGCGAAGAACTGTCCGATGGCGTAGAGCTCACATACAGGGACACCTGGCGTATCACCGAGCGTGCGAACAAGCTGGCGAAGAACCGCGTCGCAGCGGCCGGCGTCTCTCACCTCAAACGCGAGGAGTATGATCGGCTGGAGCCCTCTCTTGCTGGTATGCAAGTCATCATGGCCCAGGATCAGAACTGGGCCGATGAACTGGCGGCAAAGCTTCATGCTGATATGCCGTGGATGGCGCGCGCGACAGAATACGCATGGCATGCGCTGCGCCGCTCAGCTCAGCGGGGAGAGCCTGTCCGGATCCGTCCTGTGATCCTGAACGGGCCGCCCGGCATCGGCAAGAGCGTTTGGGCGCGCTCACTGGCGGCTGCGCTGGAGATCCCCTATGCCGACGTTGATGCAACGAAGGGAGGCGCAGGTATGGCGCTGGTTGGCGTTGAGCGCGGCTGGGGAACAGCTCAGGCAGGACGCCCCTTGGAAGTCATGCTGGCTAAGAGACTGGCCAACCCTCTGATCGTGGTCGACGAGATCTGCAAGGCAAAGTCGGTTACATCAAACAAGGGCACCAGCTACTCCTTTGGGGATGCCTTGTTGTCGTTGCTGGAGCCTGCGACGGCAAAGGCCTGGGACTGCCCCTACTTCAGGGTTCGCTTTGATATGTCGCACATCTCGTGGGTGCTTACGTCGAACAACGTAGAGAATGTGTCGGAGCCGGTGCGTAGCCGGTGCCAAGTGGTTGAAATTCCGGATGTAACGATGGAGCAGCTGCAGGAGTTTGCTCTCAGGAAGGGTGAGGCGTTCGGATTGTCCGAAGCTGCTATCGACGCGGTTTTTGTCGCCATTGCTCAGGCGTCGGATGTCACTGGGCGGCGTCAGAGCCTGAGAGACATCGTGCGGATGCTCGAGCGGGCGGAAATGCTCGAAGGGCGGCCACGTTTGCAATAGAGGCTTATAGATGCACATCCTTAGCCTTCTGCTGCTATCAACACCGCAAACCCTCAGTTTTCGAGCGAGTGACAATGCAACGTACATTCAACGATGACCGATAGGAATAACATGCCTGACCAGCCGAAAGCCCACAATTCCTTCTGTCTGCCATGGAGAGATCTTCCGGGTTCCATGCCTGACGATATCGACATCTTCGCCATCGGTGACGTGCATGGGCAAGCGGACCTACTCGAACAGGTTCTCCGCGAAATCAAGAACACCGCGAGTGAAGCGTCCAAGCGGCATATCGTATTTTTGGGTGACCTCACTGATCGGGGTCCTGCGTCCATGCGCGCTGTCGATCTGGCGATGAACGCGGAGCGACTTGCAGATGCAGATGAATTGCATGTGCTGCCAGGAAATCATGACATCGTTTTAATGTTCGCGCTGGAGGGGCCTAAGTATCTGGATTTCTGGATGAGGCTGGGCGGTGATAAAGTTCTGGCCGAGCTTGATATGTCGGTAGAGACGAACAGCTGGCAAGAGCTCACCGAAAAGTTGAAAAAGCACCTGCATTCTGACTATTTGAACGCGATGGGCTCTGGGCCGACCCATCTCTATCTCGGAGACCTGCTGTTTGTGCATGCAGGTATCCATCCCTTTCAGAACCGTGCCGACTTCCTCGGACTGTCGCGTCGCTTTATCAAAATGGAGGATCACTGGGCGAACATCCGGCATACCTTTTTGACCCACCGCGGTGGTTGGGACCAAAATGACGCTGATCTGAAACGCCGCGAACTCAACCCGACGGTTGTTGTGCATGGGCACACGCCTGCGTTGCGGCAGGATCTGGCAGAAGCAGGAGATCTGGAAGTTTGTGATGGGATTGATGAATATAGAACGGTCGCGCTCGATATCGGTGCAGCATATCGACCTCAACTGGCCTATGCACATTTTCGCGTGCGGGGTGGCAAGGCCGAGGTTCAGATCCGTGCTGTAAGAAGTTCGGTCGTGTGAAGTGATCGGCCCATAGCGGTCCTTCGCGCCTGTTGCGGCTAACGGCGGCTCTGAGCCCAAAGCAGAAGTGGTGGATTCTCGCTGCGCGCGATCGTCGGGAGAATACTGCGGCGTTGCGGCACTACTTCGTGGCGCAGTGCAGCGAGGAGACTGGTCATTCGTGCATTGTATAAGGAACCCGTATCCTGCGGACTTCAAAGATCAGATCATCGCATTGGCGCGCGCTGGATGCGGCGTTGATAGCTTTACACGGGAATTTGTACCCTGCGCTCCGACTAGCGCGCGGGCTGGATCAAGCAAGCCGGGATAGACGGCGGCGTCAGAGTTGACAGCGCAACCAGCGTCAAGCGCTTGGGACTGATCCGTTTGCGCCAGTAGCACTGCCAGCTGCGGGTGGAGCGCAATATCATCGCAAAGGCAACGGCCTAGTTCGCACGGTAAAAACTCGACTCGTCGAGGTCCTCAAGTTCATAAATGCAAACCAGCCCCAGTATTCGTCCAGAGGCAACTTCGTTGAGGTTTTTTAACTGCCAACCAACTTCCCGAAGGCAACGATCAAAACGCCATTAGGTGATTTTCGACAAGCTTCGTTAAACTACTTCCTCGCACGCCGGTTTCGTTCAAGAAACCCTGACGTTTCGTTCAAGACCGCCATAGCCCTCTTTCCTAACCTATTCTGACGGCGGAGGCTCTCCGAGCATCAATTCAAGACTTTGGCAATCGGGTGGCTTCTCGCGGAAAAACCATGGGAGGTTAAACATGAATAAGAAAGTCGACGCAATCGTCATTGGGGCCGGAGTATCAGGTCTATATCAAATTCACCAACTCAAGCAACAGGGCTTGAATGTCCAAGGCCTTGAGGCCGGAACGGATGTTGGCGGAACTTGGTATTGGAACCGCTACCCCGGTGCGCGGTTCGACTCTGAATCCTACATATACCAATATCTGTTCGACGAAGACCTCTACAAAGACTGGACGTGGAGCGAACGTTTCCCGGCGCAGCCCGAGATTGAGCGTTGGTTGCATTACATTACCGACCGGCTGGATCTGCGAAAGGATATCAAATTCTCCAGCCGCGTTACAAAGGCCGATTTCAACGAGGAAACCGGCCGTTGGACGGTCGAGACCGATCAGGGCGACAGCTTTGATGCGCAATACGTTATCGGCTGTACCGGAATGCTCTCAGCGCCATTGGCGGACCGTTTCTCTGGTCAGGCCAGTTTCAAAGGGACCATCGTACATACTGGTCTCTACCCGAAAGAGGGCATTGATTTCGAAGGCAAGAAAGTCGGCGTAATCGGCGTTGGCGCAACAGGCATTCAAGTCATCCAGACAATCGCACCACAGGTGGATGAGTTGAAGGTGTTTGTGCGCAAACCACAGTATGTTCTGCCCATGAAAAACCCGAAATACGGCCCCAAGGAAGCAGCATGGTACAAGAGCCGGTTTGATGAACTGAAATCCACACTACCGGACACGTTCACTGGATTTGAATATGATTTCGGCGTGACATGGGCGGAGCTGACGCCTGACGAGCGCCGCGAGCGGTTAGAGGAAATTCATGCCGACGGATCCCTTAAACTGTGGCTCGCTTCGTTTGTCGAAATGTTCTTTGAGGAAGATGTCAGCGAAGAGGTATCGCAGTTTGTCCGTGATAAGATGAGCGAACGGCTGAAAGACCCAAAACTGATCGACATTCTGGTCCCGCAAAAGGGCACATATGGTTTCGGAACCCATCGAGTTCCACTCGAAACCAACTACCTCGAAACCTACCTTTTACCCCATGTTGAGGCGATCAGCGTGCGCGAAAATGCCATTTCCGAGATTGTTCCTGAAGGCATCAAGCTCGCGGACGGCTCAGTGTATGAGGTGGACATTATCATCATGGCGGTTGGTTTTGATGCTGGAACCGGGGGCATGTCGCGGATCAATATCAACGGGCGCAAAGGGTATAATCTGCGTGATGAGTGGAACAAGGACACCCGCACCTCAATGGGACTGCAAAAATACGGGTTCCCTAACTTGTTTATGACCGGTGTTCCGTTGGCACCTTCAGCGGCACTCTGCAACATGACCACATGTTTGCAACAACAGACAGAATGGATCAGTGACTGCATCAAGCATATGCGCGAGAGTGGTAAATCGGTGATCGAACCTACTGCGGCATTCGAGGATGCCTGGGTTCAGCACCACGATGATACCGTCAATGCCACGCTGTTTTCAAAGACCGATAGCTGGTACAATGGTGCGAACATCGATGGAAAACCCGGTCGCTTTATGTCCTACACGGGTGGTACCGGAACATACCGCCAAAAGTGCAAAGAGGTTGCAGAGAGCGGCTACGAGGGCTTCGAGATCGCTTGATCTGATGTCAGTTATGAAACCGGAGGCTGCGGCATTTCACGTCGCGGCCTCTTTTATTGAAAACCTTTTCGAAACTCGGCAGGTGGTGCCCCATGCGCGCGATGGAAAAGCCGTGTCATGTGCGCCTGATCCGAGAACCCGCAATCGGCGGAGATTGCTTTAATCGCCAGATCGCTTTTGGACAGCAGACGCCGGGCGCGTTCAAGTCGACGCGCAATGACATAGGCATATGGCGGGGTGCCAAAAGCCGCTTTGAAGTGACGTGCAAACAGACAAGGTGTCATGCCCAGTTCTTGGGCCATTGCCGACAGATCGAGCGTTTCTGACAAGTTGGTTTCAACAAATTCTGCGACGGTTCGCTTTTGCACGGGCGACAATTCCCCGGCGGTGCATTCGACGCGGGTTCGAACCATTGCGTAGCGGCGCAACAGGTGCACGATCAGGGCGCGGGTCATTGACTCGACATAGAGAGGGCCGCCCAAGCCGGCCTCCTGCGCCTCTTGTGCAAACGCATTCATGACATTTGTAATAAAGGGGTCAGTGGTGCGCAGCACATCTTCCAACGCGACATTGGAGACGACACTGTCGAACATTTCGCTGGCAACTTCGTTCATTAGCGCGCTCGAGATATATATGTGGATTACGTCAACGGGTTCATCCCACGTCCAATGCGCGCTTTGTGCCCGCGTCAAAAACGAAGCCGCACCGGGGCTGAGGGTTTCCTTTGTCCAGCGCCCGTCAAATCGGCGCTGCATCGGAGTGACGCCTGCGCGATACCCGACAAGCATGAAGTCCTTCATAGCCGGAACAATCACATCCTGTCCTGCGTAGTGATAAGAGCGTAGCCCGACATTCTTCCACCCAAGATCATCGCTGGCCAGAAGGGTCTTTCCAGGCACCCATTTCGGCAAGTCTTGCCATGAAATAAAATCAGTCATTTTCGGTCCTCCCAAACCAAAGCGGGTGCGAAAAACAAGTTCCCGCACCCGCATTCATCGCGAAACGTGAACGGTAGATCAGGCCGCTTTTGCGGCGGCGATCGACTGATAGACAGCGGTTTCGAAGTCGAGGTAGCCGACAAAGGACTGCGGATCACCGAAGGGCAGGATTTGCGTCGCCCAATAGCCGCCGATCCCGTTCTGCCTGTCGATCCAGAAGAAACTATTGGCCAGTCCCGCCCAGCCAATCGACCCTGCGGGACGACCTGTCGGTGCCTGTTCGGAATTGACCATAAAGGTGTAGGACCAATCCTTCTTCTGACCGGGAAAGAACTCTGCGTCATTGGACAGGCTGGGGATCACACCCGGCAACATTGTCACCTTCTGAGGCGGCACCAACGCGCCTTTCACGGCCCATTCCACCGTTTCGGGTTTCAGGACACGCCCATTCGGGCCAGCGCCGTCATTCAGCCACATCCGGATGAACTTCATGTACTCCGGCACGGTACCGTAAAGCCCGTGGCCCCCCATATCCACCTCCGGATTGTCGGGTAGCGCAAAGTCGGTCATCGGCGTCAAGCTGCCGTCCTCGCCGCGGGCATGAATCGTTGCGGAGCGGGCTTTCATTTCATCTGTTCGGGTAAATGCGATGTCTGCCATGCCGAGTTGATCGAACACACGTTCCCGCATGACCTCGCCCAGACGTTTGCCGCGGATACCCTCGACAACCTGACCGACCCAGTCAATGTTGGAGCCATACTGCCAACGCTCGCCCGGATCGAAAAGCAGCGGTGTTTCGATGGCCGCGCGGGTGCCCGAGACAACAGAAGGCTGACCGTGTTCTTCAGCCATCCGTTTGTAGTTTTCATCGAAAAAGTCATAGCCGAAACCGCCGGTATGTAGCATCAGCTGGCGGGTGGTCACGTCAGATTTCGGTGCCCGCAGTTTCGGCTGGCCCGCATCATCAAAGCCTTCGATGACCTGTAGTTTGCCGATGGCAGGTGCGTAGTCTTTTGCAGGCGCATCAAGATCCAGCAAGCCTTCTTCAACGCATTGCAGTGCTGTGGTTCCGGCAATCGCCTTGGTTGTCGAAAAAATCGCAAAGACCGTGTCTTTGGTCATTGCGGCACCGTCCAGAACTCGTTCGCCGGTTGCACCGGAATAGATGTCTCTGTCCCGGTCTGTGACCATTGCGACCACACCGGGAACGCGAGGATCGTTGTTTATGACGCCGGATAATACTGCGTCGCACGATGATTTCATGTTAGTCATGGTTTCCTCCCTTACCAATCTAGTAGATGAGGTTAGGGAGACCAAATCATAGTGTCTGTCAGATATCGGACAGGGCTGTCCTGTTTCGGAAGTAAAGCACATTGATAGCTTCTTACTTTAGAGAAGGCTTGCGCTTCAGGGTGCTGGAAGGCAATTCGCCGAACCGCGTGCGATAGCTGCCCGCAAGCGCACCCATGTTCACATACCCCCACGCGACAGCGATTTCGGTTACCGTACTGTCAGAGGTGGCGGCCTCGAGATCGTGGCGCAGCCCTTCGAGACGCCGCGCAGACAGGAATGCGCGTGGCTGGATGCCGCGAAAGTGACGGAACCCCTCTGACAGCGTGCGCGCAGTCACCCCAACCCGATTGGCGATATCACCAATCGTTGGCGCTTCACGCGCCTCGGAGGCCATAATTTCTTCGGCTTGGCGCACGTAGTAAGGCGCAGCGGTCCTAGCGCCTTTGCGCAATTCAATCCCTGCACTAGCAGCCCATTCTTGCAACAGCTCAAGGCAAACCATTTCCTCAAGATGGCGGCTCATGGAGCCGTTCTTCATAAGGGGCAAGTCAGCACTTAAGGTGCGGGACACATATTCGAGAAGTGCCATCCAGCGCGAATTCGGTCCACCAAACTTCACCCTTCGCGTCCAGAGTGCATTGTCAGGAATAAATCCGAACCACTTTTCCGCAGTTTCCTCCATCACATGATGAGGTATCGTTAGGTTGAATTGCATATGGTCTGGATCGCCTTCTAGCCAGTAATCTGTGCGAGAACAATCAACAACAAAACTCTCGCCTGCTCCAGTCGACGCTGGTTCTTGTTCGAACATGTGATTGAGCTTGCCACACAGGGTGTTCAGGACAAGGATATTGCCTGCATCAGGGTCGAATTTATCCAGATAGATTCCGGTTCCGTAGGAAAATCGTGACGCTGTAATTCGCCCGGCATTGGCCGACAGCATAGTGGACTTAGGGCGCGATAGTGGGTCCAAGGGCTGCACCCGATACGGCATGTATGTGGTACGGCAAAACTCTTGGACTTCGTCCCAGTCGGTTGATTGAGTGGGCCCCTCATGCCGAAGCGGTTTCCCGTTCGAGTCCATTAGTAAGGCGTTCTCCAACATGATATCCGCCTCCCACGTCCTTCAGTTTTTTGCTCACCATAGCATAAGGCACGAACGTTTGGAAATACGACTGACGTCTAACAAGTTGAGGCGCCAATGTGAAGTCCTTTGAGCTACTCCCCAATATTTGGACAGGTTTCCGCGTAGTTTAAGTTACTCGTTGCACCTACAAATCGGGGCTGGTTGCAGCGAAGGCGCGGTTAAGATTCTGCGTAAAATCGCCCAGCCAAATGGCCGCTTCGGTGAAATCCACTGCATTGCCGAAAATTCGCCGCTGCAGGTGCGAGAGAATGCTGCGTCAGCAATAGCCGCAGTTGCACAAGTCGGGTTTGTCCCGCCTATCAGACCTCCACGCAAACCGCAGCGAATGACCGGAATCCGCCCTTGGTGTAGATTACGCAATGGTGCCTGCTGGTCTCTCACCAAGCTTGTGTCTCAAATCACACCTATATCAGGGAGGTGTGTTTCGAGCTCCAAAATCAGACGAACAAGGCCTGCATGATTCGCAATGCGGACGGCGGAGCTTCAGTCATCTCGATGGAAAAACCACCTATGCGTGAAGTTTGTTTCTTTTATGTGCGCAGTTCAACCTAAGACAAATCGAGAAGAAAAGTAGGGTAATGCTTTTCGCAAACCGCATCTTGGGAACCAAGCCATTTGGTTAACAAGATGCTGCAAAACGTACGCTGTTTGCCGCTACGGCCTCGTGCGCGATGGCCGTGCGAAAGACGTTTTGCTGACCAGGCGCAAATTCAACAATGAAAATTTTTCATTGATATTAATAGGTTGTGATGTGCTCATCCAAGTGTCGCCACATGAGGAGTGAGAGTTATTCTATGCATAAATTGAAATCCCGGATTCAAGTCACAGTCTTCCCAACCGGATCGAGGCGGGTCAGGTGTAGGTCAAATATGACTGCCCGGTGGAGGGGGATACCGGGCAGCGTCTGAGACTATGTGTACTGACATCGAATAACGGAAAGAACCTATTCGAGCCGGTGAGGAACCGATGTCAGGTGATTGAAACTCCAGATGTGCCGACTTTGCAGCTGCTGGAGTTTGCCAAAATAGTGCTTTTACGTTTTAACTGTCAGAGGCGGCCATAGAGACTGTCTTTATGGCAATCATCCAGGCACCGGTTGACACGGCGCGACGCCTCAATTTATGGGATGTTGCACGATGATTGAGAGTGCGGAGATACTGGAATGGCGTCCGCGGCTGGAGTGAGCGATAATCTTATGATCAAAAAGAAAAGGAGAGCTCGAAAGCTCTCCTTGTGAACTTGATCAGCCGATGCCTGATCTTGAGGACTTTTCCTGCTTACCAGGTGGCCACCTCGGGCGCCGCTCGGACCTGCACGTTTCCGTGCTCTATGTTTTGTGACCGTGAGGCATACACACGGTCAGGCTTTCGCCAACTTGGTTCTTAGATAGATCAGTGTTGAGTGTTTGTCAACTCTGCTCACGAGGGAGGTATGCATCAAGCGTACTTAACAAGGAGATACCATTGCGAACGGTTGCACCATGACTTCGCAGGCAGTCTGCAACTGATACAATGGAAGAACCAGTGGCCACAAGATCATCAACGAGAATCACCACCTTACCTTCGACAATCGACGGATCACCGTCTAAGGTGAAAGGCTGGAAGAACTGCCTGGCCTTCGTGTTGCGGACTGCCTTCATTTGGAAAATTTCGTCATTATCCGCTTTCCTCAGAAGGCCCAACTCGCTTTTGAAGATTTTTGCGTCCCTAATTCCGAGCTTCGGAATACCGTCGTCAAAATCTGACAGCACCTCTCCAATTGTTCTTTTCCTCAAAAAGTTACTCTCTTTTTTGGGGATGAGCAGCCCCACTTGAGTGGTCCATGTTAAAAGTTAGTGCATGATTGGCCGTTGGTCCATCG